>NZ_JAYKGO010000003.1:0-1449953 GCF_035607565.1 Qipengyuania zhejiangensis
GAAGAACCCGAGAAAAACCTGGCCACCTCGAAACCTTCGCGGGCCAGAGCGGAAAGCACGCTCTGCTGATCGCAGCCCGCAAAACAATGGAAGAGAATAGCCTTTCGGCCGAGCGTCACGCCGAGCGAAGGTGTGCGGTCTTCGTGTGCGGGGCAGCAGGCCATCCCCTTTGTGCCTGACCATTTGCCCCCTCGGCTTTCACAGATCCTTCGGGCGGTGTCCTCGAGCGAATGACGTGACAGGGTTGAATTCGAAACGGGCATACCAGCTCCATAGCCTCACAATTGCCCCCTCCAGACGACCCCCTCTTCTCTCGGCTAAACTTGCAAAAAACGTTTTCCTACACCCACGTGTTCTATTTATGTTCTCTTGCGGATCGAGGCAAGGTGAAAGGTAATTCAATGCGAATGTCTCTGGTGGCTTGCGGTTGCGGTGCGCTCGCGATTGCGATTTCGGGATCCGCGCACGCGCAGGAGTTTCGGGTCTTCGACCATGACCTCGGCACAGTTGAGGTTACAACCGACAAAGGGCGCGCTTTCAACCCGACTGCAATCCACTTGGGCAAGCCAGATGGCGGCGCGGCCTATATCGATAGAAGCTTCAAGGAAGCCTTGTATGAGCCACTCATCCGGCAAGCTGAAGCGCGATACCAATTGCCGCCTCGACTGCTTCAGGCCCTGATTTGGCAGGAATCGCGGTTCAACCCGATGGCAATCAGTCCGGCTGGCGCCGCTGGGCTCGCTCAACTCATGCCGGGAACGGCAAGAGAACTTGGTGTCAGCAATCGCCACGATCCGGCTGAGAACATCGATGGCGGCGCGCGGTATCTGAAGCAGATGCTAGAGCGCTTCGGTGCGATCCATCTCGCGCTGGCCGCATACAATGCTGGACCCGGCGCTGTGTCGCGAGCCGGCGGGATACCGAAAAATCGGGAAACACCTGGATATGTGAAGAGCGTTATCGACCGATGGATGGCATACAGTTCGATATGACTACGAATCGGAAAAGGATCAGCGGACGGCTCGAGCACCTTCCTCGGGGAGCTGTAATTGTAACCGATGCCGGAGATCATTGGGTTCTCGAAGACTACGAACCCTCAAACGAAGACTTTGGATTTGAGGTTACCGCAGAGGGTATCGTTGTCGGGTTCGACCGCCTTCGCGTCGAATGGCTGGGGCAGGTGCCCGTCTAGGAGCAGGTCACGCGGCTCTCAAAACTGCAATGTTTTGCGCTTTGCCGCCGATGGAATCGAGGAAGTCTGCCCAATCCTGCAGCATTGCACGCCGAGGAGCGAGATATTCGGCAGCATTGTATGCTCCGCGAACTTCGTTCTCTTCGCTGTGTGCCAATTGCAGTTCGACCCAGTCTTCATGATATCTGCGGATCCACATCGGTGGTTCGCCGACCTCGACCAGCTGCTCATTCGCCCAGGTGCTCGCCAGACCCCTGAAGCCGTGAACAGTTTGTCGCCCGTGGTAACCGAGCCGATAGAGGCCATAGATCATCGTATTCTCGGAAAGCGGCATCTTGGGCTTCTGGCCTGGAAAGACGTATTCGCCTTCGGACTTGCTGATCATATCTTGAGCAAGAGAAGCGGCTTGTCGCGACAAAGGCACGATATGCTCGCGGCCCATTTTCATCCGATCAGCGCCAATGCGCCAAACTGGTGAATCTCCGACTAGACCTTCAAACTCGTGCTTCTTGGCGAACCGGAGTTCCTTGGTCCGGACCCATGTAAGAAGAGCAAAGGTCAATGCCGCCCGCGTAATTTCGGATCGTCTCTCACCCTCTTCCTGGTATCGCTCCATCTTGATGATGAGTTCGGGTAGCTGTGCCAGAGGCAGCTTCGCCATATGCTTGACCCGAGGACGTGGCTTCAAAGCCCCCCGAAGATGCGCCGTTGGATCGGAATCGCAAAGTCCGCTGGCAATCGCGAACTGGAATACCTGACCAATACATTGCTTGGCCCGTCGACTGATGTCCAGCGCGCCGCGCTCCTCGATCTTCCGAATGACCTTCAGGACTTCTGGTGGAGTTATCTCATGCATCATGAGCTCGCCTAAGACAGGAAGCACGTCCTGCTCCATCCGCGACCACACGCGCTTCGCATGGGCGGGATTGAGACTACTTGCTCTGTTCTCATGCCACATGGTGGCAATCGCCCTGAAGGTCTTAGCCTCTTCGAAGTCCCGACCCGGTTTGTGAACCATCGGGTCCCTGCCTTCGGCCAGCACACCCTTGGCAGCTCTCTTGAGTTCTCTTGCGGCCGCTATTCCGACTTCGGGGTAGGCACCGAAAGAAAGCAGCTTCTCTTTCCCGTGGTACCGGTATTTCAGCCGCCAGAGCTTCGAGCCGTTCTTTGGCACGAGGAGGAATAATCCCTCCCCATCCGCAAGCTTGTACGGACGCTCAGCCGCCTTCGCTTTTTTGATCTGAATCTCACTCAAGGCCATTGGGGGTATCGCTCCTTTTCGCTACCCCCGGAAAATACCCCCAAAATACCCCCACACCAAATCCGGCTTCAAGCGAATGCATGCGCACGCAGGCGGACGCGAATCACTCACATCATTCTGTTTTAATTGAGTTTTACGGATGCATGCGGAAGCAAGCGAACCCATGCGGATTCGAGATTGGTAGCGGAGGAGGGACTCGAACCCCCGACACGCGGATTATGATTCCGCTGCTCTAACCACCTGAGCTACTCCGCCCCGAGAGGCATACCGGGACCATTGGTCAGCACGGCAGGCGGCGCATTTAGGGCGCGGCGGTGTGGCGGTCAACCGCCCAATTGATCGGGCCTCTCAGTTTATGCGCGATCGCGGGTTGCAGCCTGATTTATCCGCTCGCCCTTGGCCGCCAACCCCGTGAACCGTTCGCAATTGAAAGCGTCATGATTCCTCGCGGCCGCGAAAGGCAAATGACCTGACCGGTTCCCATGGCCCACCGCGATAACGGAACAGGGAAAGCCCGGGAAAGGCAAACGGTCGCGGCACGATAAACTCGGCAAGCTCGGCTTGCAGCGCCTTGGCCTCGGCGCTGGTGACCTTGTTCTGGATTGTGACATGCAGCCGCGGACGATGCTGGTCCTGTGCCGTCAGCAGGCCATGGAAATTCTCCGCCAACCGTTCGCGAAGGCGCAACATGCCATCGCTTTCCAGCTTGATCGCGGTTCCGCCGCCGAGCGACATCAGACCGACCACCTGGCCCCGCACCGGCGCCACGTTGGCGGCAATGCGCTTGCAGCACGATATGACTTCGCCTTCGCTCATCGCGGGGAGTGCGTGGAAAAGCGTGACATGGGCTTCGAGGAAATTGCGTTCGGGCGGGAAATGCGCCGTTCGCAAAGCGGTGTACCGCGCATGCAGATCTTCGGGCAGTTGCGCCGTCAGAATGAGCGGTGCATCGCCCCCGTCGGAACCTGACGTGCTCACATCTCTCCGCGCTTGCGGCGGATTTCGAACCATTTGGCGACGTTGCGATTGTGTTCGTCCAGGGTCCGCGCGAATGCATGGCCGCCTGTCCCATCGGCAACCATATAGCGCGCGTCTGTATCGGCGGGGTTCAACACCGCGGCGATCGATTCTCGGCCCGGATTGGTGATCGGTCCCTTGGGCAGGCCGACCATCGAATAGGTGTTGTAATCGTTGATCGCGGCGATTTCCGACTGACGAATCCGGCGCCCCAGCGGTTTGCCCTTGGTAATCGGGTAGATAATCGTCGGGTCCGCCTGCAGCAGCATCCCATCCTTCACGCGGTTGGAATACAGCCCGGCAACCATCCGCCGTTCACGCGCCACGCCGGTTTCCTTCTCGACGATGGACGCCAGGATGACCGCGTCCTTGACGTTGTCGACCGCAATATCCTTCGCCCGCTTCGGCCACGCTTCCGCGAGGTAGTTCTGCATTGCCGCCTGCATGCGCGCGAGCACGGCGGCGCGCGTTTCGCCGCGTTCGAAATCATAGCTGTCGGGAAGAACGGACCCTTCGACCGGCACCGGTATTTCGCCGGTCAGCAGGTCTTCGGCCATCAGCCGTTCGTACACCATGATCGAAGGCAGACCTTCGGGCACGGTAACGAAGCGGCGGATCACCTGGCCGCTCTGCAAGGTGCCAAGGATTCGCGACGGACTGGCACCGGCCGGCAGTTGAAACTCGCCGGCCTTGATCGGGTCTCCCGAGCCGAAAATCTTCGCCCGCAGGAGGAAGCCTTCGGCTGAATCGATCAGCCCTTCTTCCTCGAGCTTGTCCGCAACCGAGGTCAACGATGCCCCCGATGGAACGATGAAGTTCGTGTCTTCCTCGACACCGGACGAGCCCCACCAGCCCGACAGGAACCATGCCGCGCCGACGAGCAGCGCGAGCGCAACCAGTGCGCCGAAGCCCAGCGCGCCCGTTTTCTTCACGTCAGTCGACTTTCTTGATGATCAAGGATGCGTTGGTGCCGCCAAATCCGAAGCTGTTGTTGAGGGCGGCCTTCACTTCACGCTTCTTTGCCTGCTTGGGCACAAGGTCCACGCCTTCGGTGCCGTCATCGGGATCGTCGAGATTCAGCGTCGGCGGAACGATCTGATCACGAATTGCAAGAATGCAGAAGATCGCCTCTACCGCGCCGGCGCCGCCGAGGAGGTGGCCGATAGCCGACTTGGTCGAACTCATGGATGCACCGCCGAGATCGTCGCCCAGCACGCGCTTGACGGCGGCCAGCTCGATCGTGTCCGCCATGGTCGAGGTGCCATGCGCGTTTACGTAATCGATGTCGGTCGTTTCCATGCCCGCCTTGCGCAGTGCCATACGCATGGCCAGTTCCGCGCCCTTCCCTTCAGGGTGCGGCGCGGTGACGTGATACGCATCGCCCGACAGGCCGTAGCCCACGACTTCGGCGTAAATCTTGGCGCCGCGCGCCTTGGCGTGTTCGTATTCTTCCAGAACGACCACACCCGCGCCTTCGCCCATGACGAACCCGTCCCGGCCCTTGTCATAAGGGCGGCTGGCTTCGGTCGGACGGTCGTTCATGCTCATGTTGAGCGCGCGCGCCTGGGCAAAGCCGGCCACGCCCAGCGGATTGATCGTGCCTTCTGCACCACCCGCCAGCATCACGTCGGCATCGCCGTCCTTGATCATGCGCGCCGCATCGCCAATCGAGTGTGCGCCGGTCGAACAGGCGGTAACCACGGCGTGGTTCGGCCCCATCAGACCGTATTTGATCGACACCTGGCCGGAGATGAGATTGATCAGGCGTCCGTGGACGAAGTGCGGGGAAACGCGCCCCGGGCCCCGTTCGTGGAGAACTATCGATTCGCTTTCGATGCCCGGCAAGCCGCCGATGCCCGAACCGATCGAAACGCCGGTGCGCAGCTTCAGGTCATCGTCCATTTCGGCAAGACCGGCGTCTTCGATGGCCTGGCCAGCCGCATCGATCCCGTAGATGATGAACGGATCGACCTGGCGCTGAACCTTGTGATCCACGCGCTTGTCCGGATCGAAGCCCCATTCGTGATCCTTGGGCTTCACTTCGCACGCGATCGTGCACTTCTGGTCCGACGTATCGAAGCGGGTAATCTGACCCGCTCCGCTCTTGCCGGCGATAAGGTTCGCCCAGCTGGTTTCGACGTCGCCGCCAAGAGGGGTGACGAGTCCGAGACCGGTTACGACCACACGACGCATGCAATTCTCCGTTTAAAAGACAACAGGCCCGGCCCTCTGACGGGTCGGGCCTGTCCGGTCCCGCCCCATGCAAGGGACGGGTCGAGAAGAGAGGTGCTTAGCCCTTGTGCTCTTCGATGTACTTGGTCGCGTCACCGACGGTGGTGATCTTTTCAGCCGCATCGTCGGGAATTTCCACGCCGAATTCTTCTTCGAAGGCCATCACCAGTTCAACGATGTCGAGGCTGTCTGCACCGAGGTCGTCGATGAAGCTGGCTTCCTGGGTAACCTTGTCGGCTTCGACGCCGAGGTGCTCGACGACAATTTTCTGCACGCGGTCGGCAGTATCGCTCATTTTATTCCCTCTCGAATTCTGGGGGTTTGAAAATTGCCTTTCGCCCTAATGAACGGGCGCGGCAAGCGCAAGGGTCTGACGCAGGACCTTGGAAATTGACCTTGCCCGGCACAAGTGTATTGTCCGGCTATTACACAGAAGGAACTCATAAATATGAAGCGCTTCGCCCTCGCCGCCTCTGCCTTGCTGCTGACCGCGTCCCCCCTTCCCCTGATGGCGCAGGACGACGCACAAACGGAACTGGTGGACACCGGCACTGGCGCACAAATGGTGCCCGTTCCCGGTTGGGCGAGCGAATCCCGCGACGGAATGCTCCTGTTCACCGCGCCCGAAGGCGACGCGACCACCGCAATCGTAGGTATCGATTCCGCGCAGGACGGCGGTGAAGCGGTAAAGCTGGCTTGGGCGAGGTTCGACCCCGACTTCGATCGCACCGTTCTGATCGCGCAAGATCCGCCCGCCCGCGACGGATGGGACAGCATCACGGTGGTGAATTACGAAAGCTCCCCGGCGGAAAAGATCGCCATCCAGGCGATCGCGCTGCGCAAGGGGGACAGCTGGACAGTCGTCCTGATCAACGGAGCCATCGCCACCGTCGCCAAGCGTGGGGCGCAGCTCAGCCAGGCATTCGGATCTCTTCGCCCGGCAAATTTCGAAAAGGAAACCTTCGCCGGCAAGGAAGCCAACGCCCTCACCCCCGAACGAATCGCCGAAATCACCGCGTTTGTGGGCGAAGCCATGAAGGGCCTCGAAATTCCGGGCGTGGGTCTTGCGCTGATCGATGACGGCAAGATCGTGTGGGAAGGCGGACTCGGCGTGACCGCTCTCGGCAGCACGGAAGCGGTCGACAAGGACACCGAATTCATGGTCGCCTCCAACACCAAGGGGATGGCCACCTTGCTGCTTTCCACCCTGGTCGATGAAGGCAAGCTGGGGTGGGACCAAACGGTAACCGATGTTTACCCCGAATTCCGCCTTGGCAGCGCGGAAACGACCGCGAATGTCCGGATAGAACATCTGATCTGCGCCTGCACGGGCCTGCCCCGCAAGGACATGCAGTGGGTGATGAACACAAGCGCCGAAACCCCGGCCAGCGACACCTTCGTTCAACTGGCGGCCACCGAACCGACGAGCGGTTTTGGAGAGGTCTTCCAGTACAACAATCTGATGGCCAGCGCGGCCGGGTATATCGGCGGCCATCTGGTCCACCCCGACATGGAAATCGGTGCGGCTTTCGACAAAGCGATGGAAGAACGGATTTTCGCCCCGCTGGGCATGACCCGCACGACGTTCGATTTCGACGCGGCGATGGCCGAAAACTGGGCGCGTCCCCATGCACGGGGATACGACGGCCCGGTCGAAATGGCGCCGATGGACTGGAACTACATGGTCTATCCTTATCGTCCCGCTGGCGGCGTCTGGTCGAGCGCGCACGACATGGCGCTCTATGCCCTCAACGAACTGTACGAAGGCACGCTGCCCGATGGCACGCAGCTGGTATCGAAGGAGAACCTGCTCAAGCGGCGCGAACACTATGTCCCGATCGGCGAGGATAGCTGGTACGGCATGGGCCTCATGGAAAGCGCCTCGATGGGCAAGTCGGTCTATTTCCACGGCGGCAGCCTGATAGGGTACAAGAGCAACTTCTGGTTTATTCCCGAAGACAAGGTTGGCGCGGTGCTGCTGACCAATTCGGATACCGGACAGGCTCTGCTCGGCCTGTTCCAGCGCAAACTGCTCGAAGTGCTGTATGACGGGAACGATGAAGCGGCGGAAAACCTGTCCGCTTCCGTGCGCCTGGGCGCAGAAGCGCGCGCCAAGGGCCGGGAAGGCATTGTCGAACAGGGCGATCCTGCGGTTCTTGCCGCCCTCGCCCCGCGTTACGTCAGCCCCGAACTCGGCCCGTTGACCGTAAGCCGTGACGGCGACGCCACGTGGATCACCGTCACTTCGGGCAAATCGCCCGTTGGCACCAAGGCGAACGACGACGGCACGCACTCGATCCTGTTCATGGTGCCCGGCTTCTTCGGTTTCCCGCTGATCGCCGGCGAACGCGATGGGAAGCGTGTGCTGACCCTCATCGACGCGCAGCACGAATATGTCTTCACCGAGGATGCGGGCTGAAGCGAAACGGTTTCGCGCCATGTCGAGGGGTCCGAGGCAAAAACCTCGGACCCCAAGCTCTCCCGCACCGTTGTATGGGCATTAACCCATTCAAATAGGGAAGCAAATCATGAGCAGTACCGTATACAAGAGCCTCACCGACACCACGTTCGATTCTGTCGAAGGCTATCGTAAAGCCGCCGAAAAAGCTGACAGCCCGCAGTTGCAGCAGGCGCTCAACCAGCGCCTCCAGTCGCGCGAGCAAACGCTGCGCCAGATGAATGCACAGCTCGAACTCCAGGGCGACGAACTCGTCACCAAGGGAACGATGACCGGCGAGCTGCACCAGATGTGGGTCAGCATCACCGACCTGTTCGAAAGCGGTGACGAAGCCGCCGCCGAACGTGTCGAAGAAGGCGAAGACTACATCAAGTCGAAGTTCGAAACCGCGCTCGAAAGCGACCAGCTCGAAGCTTCGGAACGCTCGGTCGTGCAGCAAGCCTATAGCGAGATCTGCGAAGGCGAACGCTTTGGCGACATGATCGCGAAACAGTACGACTGATCTCGCGTTCAATCACACCGGAAGGGCGCGGAGCGATCCGCGCCCTTCTTGCGTCAGGACGGATCGGTGAAAAAGTGACGACGGTCGCGAGCCGAAACCGGCCATTTCGAGACCGCTCTCCAGCTACGCCCCGTTGTGATCCTCATGTGCCAGCTGTGCGTCTTCAGGCCCGGCATGATGCAGCGCCAACTGCTGCTGCGCCCGGCGTCGCGAGGCAATGCGGGATAGGCCCGCAGTAGGGTAGTCCTTGCCCGGCTCCAGTCCGAGCGAGCGACTATAAAGTTCCTGCGCCCGGTCCAGGTCGCCCACCACTTCGCGGCAAAGCCCTGCATTGAAGGTCAAGGTGATATGGTCGGGCTGTAGCGCGTTCAGGCGGTCGAACTCGGCGCAGGCAGCACCCCAATCCGATTTGGTCAGGTTCAGGGCTTTCTTGAATGACTTGCGAAGCGATTTTGCCATGCCGTCGCGGCTTTCGAGGACACGGATATCCTCGTTTCGCTGGGTCGGAGCAAGGTCACGGCGCACTTCCCCGGCGAAGCGCTCGATCATGCCTGTGACCATGTCGCTGGCCGACGGCACCGAGGACTGGTTCTCGCAGTATCGCTGCGATCCGCTGGTCGAATACCCGCGGTCGTATACCAGCTCATCTCGTCCATCGAGCATCAGGACTTCGCCTGTGAACCGCACGGCGAGCTCGCGGCACTTGTACGTGAACGTGCGCCGCTCCACGCATTTGCCGTCCTTGTCCTCACGAACGCACTTTCGTTCTTCCGCGGTGCCCGACGGCAGGCGCTCCACTTCGGACAGGGCCGCTCCGCTGATCCACGCTGTCTGCGTTGCGCCCTCACCCGGACCTATGCCACGGCGGACATCGTAGTAAGCTGCTCCGTCGATCACTGCGCGCGCCATCGCGTCGCGCAGTTCAAGTTCGAATTTCGTGCCTTCGTTGCCGTCGAAACGCTCGATCACGATGGTCCGGAATTCCGAAGGAGCATCCGATCCGGCTGCGTATGTCCCTGAGATCGGCAATGTTTCTGCCGCCGCCGGCGTCGACAGGAGGGCGAAGCTCCCCGCTGCGAAAACTGCCAGCCCAGTTTGGCGAATGGTCATTCCTGCCCCCGTGCAAAATCTGTTTGCACCATTCTTAGTCAGGAAAAGTGATCCGAATATGAACAAGTCGCGGCATATCCGACCGCATCCGGCCCGAAGTCATCCGGAATTTCGAGTGTGGGGAGCGCGGCGCGAGGCCGCGCTCCCGAGAGATCAGTCGCCCGAGCGATCGGCGCGGGCTGCCTCTGCACCTTCCGGCTTGGGTGCGTCGATCGTCCGGATATGCACGTCACGCAGCTGGCGCGGGCTGACGAGCGAGGGCGCGCCCATCATCAGGTCCTGCGCCTTCTGGTTGAGCGGGAAGGCGATGACTTCGCGGATGTTCGGCTCGTCGGCCAACAGCATCACGATCCGGTCAATACCCGGAGCAGAACCGCCATGCGGCGGCGCGCCAAGCTTGAACGCTTCGATCATCCCGCTGAAGTTTTCGTCCACGTCAGCCTGCGAATAACCGGCGATTTCGAACGCCTTGTACATGATGTCCGGACGGTGATTACGGATCGCGCCGCTGGAAAGTTCGTACCCGTTGCAGACGATGTCGTACTGCCAGGCCTTGATGTCGAGCGGGTCCTGCGTTTCCAGGGCTTCCATCTCGCCCTGCGGCATCGAGAAGGGGTTGTGGCTGAAATCGACCTTCTTGGCGTCTTCGTCGTATTCGAACATCGGGAAATCGACGATCCAGCAGAACTTGTAGCAGCCTTCCTCGACCAGGCCCAGCACGTCGCCAACGCGGGTGCGCGCGGCACCGGCCAGCTTGGCCGCGTCCTTTTCCTTGCCGGCGGCAAAGAACAGGCCATCGTTTTCGCCAAGGCCCAGCTCCGCATAAAGCTTTTCCATGCCTTCGGTGCCGTGGTTCTTGGCGATCGGGCCGCCGAACTCGCCGCCCTTGCGGGTGACATAACCGAGGCCGGCGAAACCTTCGCGCCGGGCCCAGTCGTTCATTTCGTCGAAGAACTTGCGGCTCTTCTCGTGCGTTTCGGGCGCAGGTACCACGCGCACGCGGCCACCGCCGCCAACGATCTTCTCGAACAGGCCAAAGCCCGAAGTCTCGAAGTGGGCCGTGACATCGCTAATGACCAGCGGGTTGCGCAGGTCTGGCTTGTCGGTGCCGTATTTCAGCATCGATTCGGCATAGGGGATGCGCGGAAATTCACCCGCTAGCGTAACCGTCTTCCCGCCCGAGAATTCCTCGAACACACCGGCGAGCACCGGTTCGATCGCCTGGAAGACATCTTCCTGCGTCACGAAGCTCATTTCGAAATCGAGCTGGTAGAATTCGGGGCTGCGGTCGGCGCGCAGGTCTTCGTCGCGGAAGCAGGGCGCGATCTGGAAGTACCGGTCGAATCCGGCGACCATCAGCAACTGCTTGAACATCTGCGGCGCCTGTGGAAGCGCATAGAAACGGCCGGGATGAAGACGGCTGGGGACCAGGTAATCGCGCGCGCCTTCGGGCGAGGATGCGCCGAGGATCGGCGTCTGGAATTCGCTGAAGCCTTGCGCGATCATACGCTGACGAAGGCTGGTGATGACCCGGTTGCGCAGCATGATGTTTGCATGAACGCGTTCGCGGCGAAGATCGACGAACCGGTATTTCAGGCGCGTTTCTTCGGGATAATCTTCCGCCGAATTGACGATCAGCGGCAAATCTTCCGCCCGGCTCTGAACCGTGATGCTGCGGGCGAAAACCTCGATCTCGCCAGTAGGCAGGTTCGGGTTCACCGCCACGTCCGCGCGCGCCTTTACCGTGCCGTCGATCGTGACGACCGATTCCAGCTTGAGCTTTTCGAGCACCGGCAAGGCTTCGCTGTCGCTATCGGCAACGATCTGGGTGATGCCGTAGTGATCGCGCAGGTCGACGAACAGCACGCCGCCGTGATCTCGCTTGTTGTGCACCCATCCCGAAAGGCGGACGGTTTCGCCGACGGTTTCCTTCGTCAGCTGTGCGCAGTTGTGGGTACGATAGGCGTGCATCTAAAATCTTTCCATTTTCGGAGCTATGGCGCTAGGGCGCGGCGCGCGGGCAGCCATTAGCAGGAATCGCGCGCGCTAACAGGGCAAGGGCGACTTTTTGTCAAGGTCGGCCGGGCCGAGAGCGGTACTCCGCTCAACGGACAGAAAAGATACGATGAAAATACATGACCTCATTACGACCTCGGACGCGCTCGCCGAATTGTGCGAACGACTGGCGAAAAGCGACTTTGTCACGGTCGACACCGAATTCATGCGCGAGAACACCTATTGGCCGGAACTGTGCCTGGTTCAGATAGCCAACGAGGAAGAAGCCGCGGCGATCGACCCGCTTGCCAGCGGCATCGATCTCAGCCCGCTGTGGAACCTGATGTGCGACAATGAAGACGTGCTGAAGGTCTTCCATGCCGGTGGGCAGGATGTCGAGATCGTCTACAATTTCACCGGCAAGACGCCGCACCCGATCTTCGACACGCAGATCGCGATGATGGCCATCAGCCAGTCCGAACAGATCGGCTATGCCAACCTTGTCGAAAGCTGGCTCGGAATACCGGTCGACAAGGGGGCGCGGTTTACCGACTGGAGCCGCAGGCCACTGACCGAACGGCAGATCGAATACGCCATCGGCGATGTGACCCACCTGTCGGAAATCTTCCCGAAGATACTGAAAAAGTTGATCAAGACGGGCCGCGGCGTGTGGCTCGATGCCGAAATGGACAAGCTGGCCGACCCGGCGAATTACGCCAACGACGCGGGCCTTGCCTGGAAGCGCATCCGCTCGCCCGGTCGCAACCAGACGATCCTCGGTCGCCTCAAGGCATTGGCCGCATGGCGCGAAGGCGAAGCGCAGCACAAGAACATCCCGCGCGGACGGATCATGCGCGACGAGACGCTGGCCGATATCGCCAGCCATCCGCCCAAGAAGCAGGCCGACCTCATCAAGGTGCGCGGCCTGTCGAATGCGTGGAAAGACAACGACATCGGCAAACGGCTTATGAAAGTGCTCGAAAAGGCAGAGCCGCTTCCGAAGGAAGAAATGCCGATCAAGACCAAGCCGGGCGCTCCGCTGGGCAAGGAAGGCGCGCTGGTGGCCGATCTGCTCAAGCTGTTGCTCAAGATCCGCGCGCGCGAAATCGATGTGGCGGCGCGATTGCTCACCCGCTCGGACGAAATGGAAGCGCTTGCGGCGGGCGTTCGCAAATTGCCGATCCTGGAAGGCTGGCGCTACGAGGTTTTCGGCAAGGATGCGCTGGCACTGGTCGAGGGCAAGACCGCCTTCGCCGTCAAGGACGGCAAGCTGCTGATGACCCATGTCGACACCATGGGCGACGAAATGGCCGAAACGCAGGTGGCGGAATGAGTCGCGCCGGGTGAGCACCTATCTTCCCACGCTGAAACAGCTCCAGTATCTGGTTGCGCTGCACGAGCACGGGCATTTCGGACGCGCCGCAGAGGCGAGCTTCGTTTCCCAGTCGACCCTTTCCGCCGGCATTCGCGAACTCGAATCCCTGCTTGGCGTCACCCTCGTCGAACGCAGCCGACGGGTTGTGCGGTTTACCGCCCTTGGCAATCAGGTGGTGGAAAAAGCGCATCGGATACTGCGTGAGGCGGAGGAACTGGTGGACATGGTCCAGGCGGCGGGCAAGCCGTTGGCCGGTCAACTCCGCATGAGCGTGATACCGACGATCGCCCCCTTCATGCTTCCCCGTTTCTTGCCGCGTCTGCGCCGCGAACGCCCCGATTTGCAGCTGTTCCTGCGCGAGGAAACCAGTCACGACGCGGTCGAATCCTTGCAGCATGGCCGGGTGGACTGCGTGCTGCTTGCCCTGCCCTTTGCAACCGGCGAAGTCGAAAGCGCGCATATCGCGAACGATGAACTCTACGTCGCTTTCCCCAAGAACGATCCCCGTGACCCGCCCGCAGTTATTCCGCCGAGCATGATCGACGAAGGTCGGTTGCTGTTGCTCGAAGATGGGCACTGCCTGAAGGAGCACGCTCTGGCCGCCTGTGACCGGCCCGAACTGCGCGCGTCTGCAACCATGATCGGCACCAGCCTGCACACTTTGGTGCAGATGGTCGACAACGGCCTCGGGCTGACAATGCTGCCCAAGATGGCGGTCGACGCCGGAATCCTGAACGGAACGGATGTCGTGGCCCGCCCGCTGAAGAGCAAGAATGCTATGCGGGAAATTGCCCTGATCTGGCGCAAGAATTCGCCCCGACGGGACGATTTTGAACTGTTGGCCGAGGAATTGCGCGCCGGTTGAACCGGCCTGGGCGTCTTCGTTTACACGAAAGGGTGGTTAGCCCATTTCGTCCTGACGGCTGTCCTGATGGAACAAGGCGTGCCGTGAAACCGGCCCGGTCGTGATGCTCGCGGTCAGCGAACAACGCGGAAAAAACGCACCGTTCTAGGCGGCTACGCGCCGCTTCATGAAACCGTCGATCTTCTTCACGGCGATCATGGGGACAATCACGCTGAGCGCGATGCCGCCAAGCGAACACGCGGCAATCCAGATCGCCATGGGGGTGCCACCCGAAAGGTACAGACCGTAAATCACGGGCGCTGCCAGCACGAGGCCGCGAATTTCGTTCAATACGAAAGCGACGGCACCGATCTTGAGCAATGCGGCGAGCAACATGTGAAGTGTAGCGGTCATGCCCCGTTGTCTAGAGGGCAGAAGTTGATTTTTCGTTGACCGCCAAACTGCGGTTCGCCCGCATCAATCCATGTGCTTGAGGCCGACCCGCAGATAATCCCAGCCGGTTACCACCGTCAGCACGGCCGCGGCCCACAGCGTGACGAGGCCGACCGTATGCGGCACGTTGGCGTCCACGGTGCCGATCATCAACGTCCAGCCCGGCAATCCTTCGCCAAGGATCAGCGACCCCAGCGCGACGAGCTGGAAGGTAGTCTTCCATTTCGCAAGTCGGCTGACCGGCACGGAAACCTGCAATCCGCCGAGGAATTCCCGCAGGCCCGAAACCGCGATTTCGCGCATGAGGATGATCAGTCCGGCGATTACGTGCATGTCGCCCACATAGGGGCCGCGCAGGACGTTCTGGGCAGCAAGAACGAGAATGACCGCCGCGACCATGATCTTGTCGGCAATGGGATCGAGGAAGATGCCGAGTTTCGAAACCGCGCCACTGGACCGGGCCAGCATTCCGTCGAAATAGTCGGTGATCGCCATGGCGCAGTAGAGCACGAACGCCGCCAGATAGCCGTTTTCCCAGCCGGGCCACCACAGCAGGAAGGCGAGCAGAGGTATCGCAACGATCCGCGACAGGGTGAGCATGTTCGGCAGCGTCAGCATCGTGAAATCCCCCTAGCGCGTTGCGACCCGCCGCAAAAGTGGCGGTTTTGCCTTGTCCGCTTTTCTGATGGCTCTACAATCGGCTCCCTATCGCGGCAGTGCCCGGGGGGTCATGACTACTACTACGCATCTGCTGCGCTCCAGGCGCTTCTTGCCGCTGTTCGTCACACAGCTTTTCAACGCCTTCAACGATAACCTCTACAAGACAGCGATGGTCCTGTTCGTCGTGTACCAGGTGTACAACGACGAAAGCACCGAGGCCGCCTTCAGCGGGCTGGCTTCGGGTTTGTTCATCCTGCCGTTCTTCATCCTTTCCGCGCTCGCCGGTCAGCTTGCCGACATGCGCGACAAGGCGCGGATCATCCGCATCGTGAAATTCTGCGAAATCCTGATCATGATGGTGGGGGCAGTCGGCCTGACGATGGCGTGGAAGGGCATCGCGGTCGATACCGTGGCCATCCCGCTGCTGCTGGTCGCGCTGTTCGCGATGGGTGTGCATTCGACTTTCTTTGGGCCGATCAAATACGCGATCCTTCCCCAACACCTCGGCAAGGACGAAGTCCTGGCGGGTACGGGCTGGGTCGAAGCCGGGACCTATATTGCCATCCTTGCAGGGACGATCATCGCCGGATGGATACCGGTAGAAGTCGCTGCAATCGCAATTGTCGGCACCGCCGTCGTGGGTTGGCTGGTCAGCCTGCAAATCCCGACCGCGCCCGCGCAGGGCGAACCGGAAAAGCTCGACTGGCACATCCTTCGCGCATCGGTGAAGCTGGTGCGCGACACCATGCACAACCCCGAAGTGTTCTACGCAATCCTCGCGATCAGTTTCTTCTGGACCATCGGTGCGGTGCTGTTCATCCAGTTCCCGCCTCTCGCCAAGAACGTGATCATGGCATCGAAGGAAGTGGCCAGCCTCTTCCTCGTGGTGTTTTCCGTCGGGGTGGCGATCGGGTCGATTGCGGTGAACAGGTTGCTGAAGGGCACGGTTTCGGCGCGCTACGCCCCGCGATCCGTTCTCGTGATGGGCCTGTTCGTCGTGGCCTTCTATGTCGTCTGCAAGCTCTGGCAGGCCGACGCGCCGACCGAATTGCTCGATGTCCCGGCGTTCATTTCCTGGCCGATGGCGACGCTGTTGCTGATGTGCCTACTGGGGGTCGCGGTTGCTGGCGGCATGTTCGTCGTTCCGCTATACGCATTTCTAACCACGCGGGTCGCGCCCGAAAAGGCGTCGCGAACGATCGCTGCGAACAACATCGTGAATTCTGGCGCGATGGTCGGCGGGTCCTTGCTGGCGATGGGCATGAGCGCGATTGGCGTCCCCATCGTGGAGCAGGTGCTGATTAGCGCCGCGATGTGCCTGTTTTCCGCATGGCTAGGCAAGCGGCTTCACGAAGCGGAACAGGTGGCCGCCGAAGCGGCGCTTCAGGCCGGCCCGTAATCGTTCAGATGATGAAGGCCAGGACCGCCGCAAACGTCGCGAAATAGGTCGTCGCGACACCGCGAATATCGCTCGCGGTCAGCTTCCAGTCGACGGTATCGTTCGCCGGAAGGTCCGCAAACGCGGTTCGCCGTTGGGGAAGGCTGGCCCTGAACCAGTGCCGGGCCGTTTCGCTCGAAAGGACAAGTGCGCGTCTCATGATGCCGGGTTAACGCTTTTTTAACCCAAAGCGATCCCGAACAAATGTGCGTGTCACAAAACGGTACGCAATCGCAGGGTGCGGCCCTCATGGCCGATTGCCAGCCGCAGGCCATCGGGCTACTCGCGCAGGCCATGAAAGCGCCCGAAACACCCGCCGCCGCCCGCCTCCTCGTCGACTGTCTGGTCGAACAGGGATGCGACCGTATCTTCACCGTTCCGGGGGAAAGTTTCCTCCAGGTTCTCGATGGCCTTGGCCAGCAGGACACGATCGAAGTGGTCACGTGCCGCCAGGAAGGCGGGGTCGCGTTCATGGCCTGCGCCGATGGCGCGATGACGGGCCGTCCGGGTGTCGCTTTCGTAACGCGCGGTCCGGGCGCCACAAATGCCAGCATCGGCGTCCACGTGGCGATGCAGGATTCGCAGCCGATGATCCTGTTCGTGGGCGATGTCGATTCGTCGATGCGCGATCGCGAAGGCTTCCAGGAAGTCGACTTCGCCGCCTTCTTCGGCCCCATCGCCAAATGGGCCGCAAGGATCGATTCCGCAGACCGCATTCCCGAATACGTGGCGCGGGCATACGCAACCGCGATTTCGGGGCGCCCTGGCCCGGTCGTGCTGGCCCTGCCCGAAGATATGTTGAGCCGTGCCACGCAGGCGGTCCCGCGCGCGCGCGTCGAACGGCCCGCGCAGGCCCCCTGTCCCGATGCAATGCAGGCGATGATGGCGTTGATTGCTGACGCTGCGTCGCCCGTCGCGATCATTGGCGGCGCGGGTTGGAACGCCAGGGCGAGAGAGCATTTCCAGCTGTTCGCCGAACGGCTGGGCATCCCCGTCGCCACGGCCTTCCGCCGTCAGGATGCAATTTCCCCCTCCAGCCCGGTCTATGCGGGCAATCTTGGCTATGGACCGAACCCCAAGCTGGTCGACCGGGTCAAGAACGCGGATCTGATCCTTGCCGTGGGCGCGCGGCTCGGCGAAGCGACGACCGACGGTTACACGGTGCCGCCGCTGGTCGCTGCGGATCGCCACCTGATCCATGTCCACCCCGATGCCGACGAGCTCAACAGCGTCTATCCCGCAACCTTGGCGATATGCGCCGACATGGGCGAATTCGCCGAAAGCGCCGCCTTGTGGGACGAAGGCGAAGCGATTGATTTCGATGCCGGGGCGCAGGCGCATGCGGAATGGCAAGCGTGGGCCACAGCCCACCCCAACGGACACCGGCTCGACATGGGCCAATGCGTCCAGTTCATGCGCGATACGCTGCCTGCCGACACGATCGTGTGCAACGGCGCCGGCAACTTTGCCGGTTGGTGGCACCGGTACTGGCGCTATGCCGGTTTCCCCAGCCAGTTGGCCCCCACCTGCGGTGCCATGGGGTACGGCGTGCCCGCTGCCGTATCGGCGGCGCTGCGTCACCCGGAACGCACTGTGGTGGCCGTTGCCGGCGATGGCGATTTCCTGATGAACGGGCAGGAATTGGCCACCGCCGCTCAACACGGCGCGAACCTGATCGTGATCGTGGTGGACAACGGGGCATACGGTACCATCCGCATGCACCAGGAACGCGAATTTCCGGGCGAAGACCGGATCAGTGCCACGCGGCTGGCCAATCCCGATTTTGCCGCGCTTGGTCATGCGTTTGGCGGTTGGTCGACCCGCGCCGAAACAACCGCGCAATTCGAGACTGCCCTGGCCGAAGCCAAGGGCCGAACCGGCCTGCGCCTGATCCATTGCGTGATCGATATCGAACAGCTGGCGGCTTCCGGCGCTACGATCAGCGGCCTTCGCGACCGATAGATAAAGAAAAGGGCCGCCCCTGTTTGGGGGCAGCCCTTTTCGTGTTCGATCAGGCGTTAAAGCGTCGTCAGATATCGTTGCCGAGCTTGCCTTCGATTTCGCCCTTGAGCTGCTGGGCTTCGCCCTTGCGCTCCTGGCGTTCGCCATCGCGTTCCATGCTGTTGTTGTCGGTTGCGTCGCCAACGACCTGCTTCGTGTTGCCGGCCAGTTCGTTTGCGTTGCCTTTCAGCTTTTCGGTCAGTTCACCCATGGGGTATCTCCTTGCTGTGTGATCGCACTGAATTTCGTGCAGTTACAAGGAGATAACTGGCCAACTCGAAAGTCGTTCCGGCCTATGCGGCGAACCGGGGCTGCTGCGGGACCAGATTTCAGACGCCGGCCATCGAAAGGATGATCGACCATTCCTCCGGCTTGATCTCAGCCACCGATAAGCGCGACAATTTGACCAGCTCGCAATCGGCCAATCGGGGTTCCGCCTTTATCTGCTTCAGCGTCACCGTGTTCGGCAGCTTGGTCTTCGGCTTGATTTTCACAGCGGCCCACTTGCCTTCGGGATCGGTCGGGTCGGTAATCCCCGCCACGCTCACTTCGCAGATGCCGACGATCTCCAGCCCTTCCCGCGAATGATAGAAGAACGCCTGGTCCCCGACCGCCATCGCAGCCAGATTGTTCTTCGCGCGGTGGTTGCGCACACCGTCCCAGGTGCCTTCTTTCTCCGCCACAAGGTCGTCCCAGCTGTATTTGAAGGGTTCGGACTTCATCAGCCAGTAACGCATCGGGCGGTTCTCCTTGTCAGCACATGCCAGTTGATCGGCACCGCGACCTAGCGTGCCGACCTTCCGGTGGCCACCCTGCCCCGACCGCCGATTAACGGGTTTTTAGCTCTCTTTGGCTAGGTCCGCAGGCTCTATCTACAGGGGGCGGGCTTGGTCGCAGGATCGACATTGGAAGACGGCACGGAGGTTCGCGGTTCGAAGCAGGCCTTCGCTCGCAAGGAGCACGATTTCGTGACGCTTGGGATCGCGATCGCGGCCATCATCCTTTTCGTCGGCACCGCCGGTGTCGCGCTGCCCACCCTGTTTCGCGCCTGGAACGGCAATGCGCCCTCCCCCGATCTGATCCTGACAAACGCCCTTCTGCTCAACATCGCGCTGATCCTTCTGGGATGGAACCGGTACAAGATCCTGAATGCGGAACTCGTCCAGCGGCGCCACTCGGAAAAAGAGGCCCGCAGGCTGGCGGAAATCGACCACCTGACCGGTTGCCATAACCGCCGCAGCTTTACCGCGGCGCTCGGCGACTTGCTGGCCAGCCAGACCCGTCCCGACCGTGCCTTTGCCGCAATCGCGGTCGACCTCGACAATTTCAAACAGGTCAACGACCTCAACGGCCACCAGGCCGGCGACGAGGTGCTTTGCGTAACGGCGGGGCGTATCGCAGGGCTGCTGCCCGAAGGTGGTCTGCTCGCCCGGCTTGGCGGAGACGAGTTTGTTTGCGTGGTGCCCTTTCATCCGCAGGTTCCCGACCGGATCGACCATCTTGCCACGCGCATGGTGGAAATCATGTCGTCGCCCGTGCGGCATGACGGCGTCGCCATCGACGTGACCATTTCGATCGGGATCGCTTCCAGCACCGAACTCGACAACATGGGTCTTGGCCCGATTTCCGCGCAGAAGCTGATGCACAAGGCGGATATCGCGATGTATCACGCCAAGAAGCAGGGCAAGAACCGCTTCTACTGGTTCGAAACGCCGATGGAAAACGAGCTGCGATTCCGCAACGAGCTGGAAGCCGGCATCCGCAAGGGTATCGCGCTGGGCGAATTCAAGCCGTATTACGAACAGCAGATCGACCTGACATCGGGCAAACTTGTCGGGTTCGAAATGCTGGCCCGCTGGGAATCGCCCGAAATGGGCGTCGTCGGACCGGACATTTTCATCCCCATCGCCGAAGAAATCGGCGTGATCGGGGACATGAGCGAACGCCTGATCGCGCAGGCTTTCGAAGACGCGAAAGCGTGGAGCACCGAAATCACCTTGTCGGTGAACATTTCGCCCGTGCAAATGCGCGACCCGTGGTTTGCGCAAAAGCTGCTCAAACTGATGGTGAAGCACAATTTCCCGGCCAATCGCCTGGACATCGAGATCACGGAAAGCTGCCTGCACGAAAACATCGGCATGGTCCGCACCATGATCACCAGCCTGCGCAACCAGGGCGTCCACATCAGCCTCGACGACTTCGGCACCGGCTATTCCAGCCTGTCGCAATTGCGCAGCCTGCCTTTCGACCGCCTCAAGATCGACCGCAGCTTCATTTCCGAGCTCAAGGAAGAAGAACACAACGGCAAGCTGGTCGATGCGATCATCTCGATGGGTGACGGGCTCAAACTGCCCATCACGGCGGAAGGCGTTGAAAACGAAGTTGTTCTCGAAGCGTTGAAGCGCATGGGCAATCTGAAGGGTCAGGGATACCATTATGGCCGCCCTGAACCCGCCGACCTGGTCATCGAACGCCTGGCCAAGCAAAACCTTCTGGCCAGACCGTCAACCGGTGGCGTGGCCCAAATCGGTTTGGCCGAACGCAGCACCGAACACGAAAGCGACGCCAAGGCGGGCTGAGACCCGTGCGCACTGGACGCTGCGGGCGCCAGTGCATAGATGCGCTGCGTAATGCGCGTCGATTTCACCAAGATGCATGGCCTGGGCAATGATTTTGTCGTGCTCGACGCGCGGGCAACGCCCCTGCCCGCCATGACCCCAGCGCTTGCCAAAGGCATCGCGGACCGGCGCACCGGCATAGGCTGCGATCAGCTCATCGTTCTCGAACCGAGCGACAGCGCCGATTTCCGCATGCGGATCTACAATTGCGACGGGGGCGAAGTTGGCGCCTGCGGCAACGCCAGCCGCGCGGTTGCCCTGCTTCATGGCGTGGACGCAAATGTGGAAACAGCAGGAGGGATCATCCGGGTTCAACCCGGCGATGGCGGCGCCAGCGTCGACATGGGCGAACCGCGTTTCGTTTGGGATGCAATCCCGCTTGCCTACCCGATGGACACATTGACCATGCCCGTCGGATGGGACGGATTGGACGCACCCGGCGCGGTCAACGTGGGAAATCCACATGTGATCTTCTTCGTGGCGGATACCGATGCCGTACCGCTGGACCAGATCGGTCCGCAGATCGAAAATGACCCGCTTTTCCCGGAACGGGTCAACGTGAACGTCGCGACCATCGTCGACCGTTCGCGCATCCGTTTACGCGTGTGGGAACGCGGCGCGGGCCTCACGCGGGCGTGCGGCACGGGTGCGTGCGCCACCGCGGTTCACGCGATGCGGCGCGGGATCGTCGACCGCGAGGTGACCGTCACGCTTCCCGGCGGAGATCTGAGGATCGCCTGGCATGCCGACAACCGTATCGAGATGACCGGACCCGCGACAGAATCCTTTCGCGGCACGTTCGAGTGGGACGATTTCGTGTGAGCGCAGCCCAAGTGATCTCTCTCGGTTGCCGCCTGAATCTGTCCGAAAGCGAACGCATCCGCGCCCTTCTTGGGGATGAACGCGGGGTCGTGGTCGTGAACAGCTGCGCCGTCACATCGGAAGCCGTGCGCCAGACGCGCCAGGCAATCCGCCGTGCGCGCCGTGCCAACCCCGAAGCGCGCCTGCTGGTAACAGGCTGCGCAGCCGAGATAGAACGCGATCAGATCGCCGCCATGCCCGAAGTCGATGGCCTGATCGCAAACGGCACCAAACTGGACCCGCGCGCCTGGAATGTGCCGGTTCCTTGCGAGCCGGTGCTCCCGCGCCACACGCGCGCCTTCATCGCGGTTCAGAACGGTTGCGACCATGCCTGTACGTTTTGCGTGATCCCGCAGGGGCGCGGGACGAGCCGTTCGCTGAACGTCGCCCAGATTCTTGCCGAAGTTGAGCGCCACCTTGATCTGGGCGCTTCCGAAGTAGTCCTGACCGGCGTCGACGTGACCAGTTGGGGGCATGATCTGCCCGACAAACCGCCGCTCGGCCAACTGGTGCGCGCCATCCTCGATACGTTTCCCGAACTGGCCCGCTTGCGGATGTCCTCGCTCGACGGGGTGGAAATCGATCCTTTGCTGTTCGACCTGTTCGCCAGCGAAGATCGCGTGATGCCGCACCTTCACCTGTCCTTGCAGCATGGGCACGATCTCATTCTGAAGCGCATGAAGCGGCGCCACAGCCGCTCCGACGCGCTCGACCTTGTCGCTGGACTGAAAGCCCGGCGTCCCGGCATTGCGATCGGGGCGGATCTGATCGCCGGTTTTCCGACTGAGACGGACGATCATCACGCCGCCAATCGTGCCATCATCCGCGAACTTGCGATCGTCCACGGGCATGTATTTCCCTATTCGCCCCGGCCCGGAACCCCCGCCGCACGGATGCCGCAGATCGATCGCGCGACGATCAAACAGCGCGCAAACGAACTGCGGGCGGAAACTGCGGCGGTTCGCAGCGATTGGCTGGCGTCACTCGTCGATAAACCGCTGAGCGTCCTCGCCGAGCGCGACGGCACGGGCTATGCGCCCAACTTCGCCCGCGTGGAGCTGCCCGAAGGCACGGCGCGTGGCACGATCGTGACCGTCACCCCCACCAAATTCGAGGATGGCCTGCTGATATGAGCGAGACGAGCTGGACCGACCGGTTGTTCGGAGGCTTTCGCAAGACGTCCGAGCGGCTGACGAGCAATCTCACCGAAGTGGTCGGGACGGCCAAGCTGGACGACGCCACGCTCGACGATGTCGAGGATGCCCTCATCCTGTCGGACCTCGGTCCGTCTGCCGCCGCGCGTATCCGCGCCAAGCTGGCGGAAAAGCGTTTTGGCCTCGAGATTACCGAACGCGAGCTGAAGGAAGCTGTCGCCGAGGAAATCGCCGCCATCCTGCGGCCCGTCGCGAAACCGCTGGAGATTACGGCTTTCCCGCGCCCCCAGGTGGTGCTGGTGATCGGCGTCAATGGCAGCGGCAAGACCACCACCATCGCCAAGCTGGCGCACCTTTTCCAGGAAGACGATTACGCCGTCATGCTTGCGGCGGGCGATACCTTCCGCGCCGCCGCCATCGGCCAGCTGGCCACCTGGGCCGAGCGCGTGGGCGTACCGCTCGTCCGCGGGCCTGAAGGGGGCGATCCGGCCAGCATCGTGTTCGATGCGGTGAAGAAGGCGACCGATATCGGCACCGACGTGTTGATCGTCGACACCGCAGGCCGCCTGCAAAACAAGCGCGAGCTGATGGATGAATTGGCCAAGATCCGCAAAGTCCTGGGTCGACTCAATCCCGAAGCGCCCCACGATGTCGTGCTCGTCCTCGATGCCACGAACGGGCAGAACGCGCTCAGCCAGATCGATGTGTTCAAGGAAGTGGCAGGCGTCACCGGCATCGTGATGACCAAACTCGATGGCACGGCACGCGGCGGCGTTCTGGTCGCTGCGGCGGAACAATATGGCCTGCCGATCCACGCCATCGGCGTTGGCGAGAAACTTGACGATCTGCGCCCCTTCGACCCCGATCTGGTCGCCCGCGTCATCGCAGGAGTTGCCTGATGAACGATACTGCGAAACCCAGGCCCAAGACCGGCTGGCTCCATATACTGGTCGATTACGGGCCGCTCCTGGTGTTCCTGGGCGTCTACAAGTTCTACCAGCCGCCCGAGACGTCGACATTCGGCGAAATTGCGGCCGTTATCTACGGCACAATCGCGTTCATGGTGGCAGCCGTGGTCGCGCTGCTCTTCAGCAAGTTCAAGTTCGGCCACATATCGCCCATGCTGATCCTGTCGACCACGCTGATCGTCGCGTTCGGGGGCTTGACGATCTGGTTGCAGGACGAACGGTTCATCCAGATCAAGCCAACCGCAATCTACATCCTGTTCGGCATTCTGCTGATCGGGGGATGGATACGGGGCAAGGCCCTTCTCCAGATACTGCTCGAAGCGGCGTTCGAGGGCGTGGACCGCGAAGGTTGGCTCAAGCTGTCGCGCAACTGGGGCGTGTTCTTCCTCGCTCTCGCCGGCCTGAACGAAGTGCTTCGCGCGCAGCTCGATTTCGAAAGCTGGCTGTGGGCGAAGCTATGGGTGTTCATGCCGCTGAGCTTCCTGTTCACCTTTACACAGATCCCGATGCTGCTGCGGCACGGGCTGGCATTGGAAGACGCCGACGAAGTCCTGAAAGACGAACCGCCAACCGGATGAGGCAGGAATCGTGGCAGGAAATGACGCGCTGAATTTCGAGATCAGTCTCGACCCGGCTCACGCGTTCGCCAAGGTGTTGAGCCGGGGCATTGCCGATTTCAATCGCAAGACGATACCCGACCTCGAACCGAACGAGGACGAAATCCGGTTTCACGTTCTGGCAACCGATGCGGCAGGCGAACTTGTCGGCGGTCTGCGGGCGGCCTGTTACTGGAACACATTGCACATCGAATTGCTCTGGCTGTCGGACGCCGCGCGCGGATCAGGTCTGGGCCGGCAGGTAATCGCCCGCGCAGAGGCATTCGCAATCGAGAGTGGGTGTGAAAAAGCCCTGGTGGAAACCACCAGCTGGCAGGCAAGGCCCTTCTACGAGAAAAACGGGTATGCCCTGTTGGCGACGCTCGACGGGCGGCCGAAAGGGCACGCGACGCACTATCTCACGAAGTCGTTGGGCCCAAAAGAAGCCTAGATTTCGACCTGGCTGCCCAGTTCGACGACCCGGTTTGTCGGGAGCCGGAAGAAGTCCATCGCGGTTGCCGCATTGCGCAGCATCCAGGCAAATATCTTCTCGCGCCAGATGGGCATACCGGGCTTCTCGCTCGGCAGCAGCGTCTGGCGGCTGAGGAAGAAGCTGGTCTGCATCATGTCGAATTTGCCCCCACAGCGTTCCATCTGCTTGAGGCCCAGCGGCACGTCGGTTTCCTGCATGAAGCCGTAATTCAGCACGGCGCGGTAGAACCCGTCGCCCAGATCGGCGATTTCGCACCGTTCGCTTTCCGGGACGTAGGGCACTTCGGCGATCAGCACGGTGAGGATGACCACACGCTCGTGCAGCACCTTATTGTGCTTGATGTTGTGCAACAACGCCGACGGCACACCGGCGGTCTGGCTGGCCATGAAGATTGCCGTGCCGGGAACCCGCGTCGCGCTGTTCTTGGCGGATTTGGCGAATATCTCGATCGGCAGGGCCACTTCGCTCATCCGGTCACGCATCAGCTTGCGCCCGCGCGCCCAGGTGGTGAGCAGCGTGAAGGCCACGAGGCCGATCACCAGCGGGAACCAGCCGCCATCGGGGATCTTCACGAGGTTTGCGGCGAAATACGCGCCGTCGACGATCAGGAACAGAACAACGACCGGAAGCGCGACCCACCAGCGCCACTTCCACACGCCCACGAACAGCACGCCCATCAACAAGGTGTCGATCGTGACCGCGCCCGTGACCGCGATGCCATAGGCGCTCGCCAGATTGGACGAATTCTGGAAGGTCAGCACCAGCAGGATCACCGACACCATCAGCGCCCAGTTCACGAACGGGATATATATCTGCCCCGCTTCGGTTTCGCTCGTGTGGCGAATCGACAAACGCGGGATGAAGCCCAACTGCATGGCCTGGTGGGTGATCGAGAACGCACCCGAGATGACGGCCTGGCTGGCAATGAATGTCGCCATGGTGGCAAGGATCACCAGCGGCAGGCGGAACTCTTCGCTCGCCAACAGGAAGAACGGGTTGCGGATCACTTCGGCCGCCAGTTCGGGCGGAAGGTCGGCGATCATCGCACCCTGCCCGAAGTAATTCAGCAACAGGCATGGCATGACGAAGCCGAACCACGAAAGGCGCATCGGTCCGCGCCCGAAATGGCCCATGTCCGAATACAGCGCCTCGGACCCGGTCACGGCGAGAACCACGGCCCCCAGCGCGAAGAAGGCAATCGCGCCATCGGTCACGAAGAACATGACGGCGTAATAGGGATTGAGCGCCCAGAGAATGTCGGGATTCTGGACAATCTGGTTCAGGCCAAGCCCGGCAATGGTCACGAAATATATGATCATCACCGGCGCAAACAGCATCCCGACCTTGGCCGTACCCCGCTTCTGCAGAATAAACAGGAAGACCAGCAAAACCAGTGCGATAGGTATGACCAGCGGGTCCAGCCGGTGGTCCACCACGGTCAACCCTTCAACGGCGGAAAGCACCGAGATGGCCGGAGTAATCATGCTGTCGCCATAGAAAAGCGACGTGGCGAAGACGCCCAGCAGAACCACCAGCCAGCCGTAATTCGTCTTGCCGATATGGCGCGAAAGCAGTGCGACCAGCGCAAGGCTTCCGCCCTGCCCCTTGTTGTCGGCGCGCATGAGAATGGTGACGTACTGGAGCGAAACCACGATCAGCATCGACCAGAAGATCAGGCTGACGACCCCCAGCACGTGCATCCGGTCGATCGCGATGGATATGTGGTTTGCGCCGGAAAACGTTTCCCGGAAGGCATAAAGCGGGCTGGTCCCGATATCGCCGAAGACGACGCCGATCGCGCCAAGGGCAAGGGCGCCCTTCGAGGTCCCGTGACCATGGCCATGGCCATGGCCATGGCCGCGTTCACCGTGCGAAGGCAGGCCTTCGGGCACGGTTCCCTGCACGTCTGTGCTGTCGCTCATGGGTTGGTTCGGTCCGGCTGCATAGTTCAGTTTGCCTGGATGGTGGGCGCTGTGCCCCGCAGAAGGCCGCGGCGATTAGCAGCATCGCCTTGCCCCCGCAACACAATGCGTGAACCGTGTATCAGGGCGTGGGCGGCGCTGCGCCCTGCGGCGCGATGCCCAAAAGCTGGTCCAGGCGGCCCAGACGTTCGGCCAGCAACGGTTTCCACGACGCGTCTTCGGGCGCACTTTCGAGCAGTTCCTGCCACAACTGGCGCGTTCGGCCAGGTTCGCCTGCGCGCAGGGATGCCAGGCCCAGAAAATAGGTAGGTGCGGGGTTGGACGGATCGACTTCTTCGGCGCGAGAATAGGCGAACAGGGCAGCGGCGGTCAGTTGCCCGTCGGCATGTTCCACCAGGGCATTGCCCAGCGCCAGCCACGCTTCGCCGTCCCGCGGGTTTTCCGAAACCGCGTTCCGCAGGAAATTGGCCGCCTGGTCGAACTGCCCGCGACGGGCAAAGGCGTCTGCCGTAATGACGAAGCGTGACGGCAGGGCGCCTTCGGGATAAAATTCACGGCGCGCCTGAACCAGCAGTTCGCCCGTCTCTACCGAACGTTCCTTCTGCCCCGATGCAGGCGCGCTGGCCTGTCCGGGAGAGCCCTGGAGCGCGTATCCGGCAAGGCCGAACAACAGGCTGGCGCCAAACAGCATCCACATGGCTTTGGGCAATTTGACGATGAAGATCGCGCCGATGAAGGCAAGCGCGGCCAGCGCAACGATGGGAAGCCAACTCATGCGCGCCTCCGCAGGCGACCGAACAGGATGCCCGCCGCCACAAGGATCAGAAGGATCGGGATTGCAAACAACGGCCAGGTGCTGGCGCTGACTTCAGGCTTGTAGCTGACGTAATCGCCGTAGCGCTGCATCAGCCAGCCACGGATCGAATCCGGGCTTTCCCCCGCGGCAATCCGGATGCGAACCTGGTGGCGCATGTCGCCCGCCATCGGCGCATCGCTGTCGGCGATGGATTGCGACTGGCATTTCAGGCAGCGCAGGGTTTCCATCAATTCCTGTGCCGCCTGTTCCTGCGCCGGATTATCGAGCTGGCGATAGGCATACGGTGCCGGCGGCATCGTGTCCTGCGCCGCCAGCGGCGCCGACAACGCAAGCGCGATCGAGGCCACGATGATGCGGATCACTGGCGCGCCTCCTGCAATTTTTCGAGAAGCAGCGGCACGTCGTCGGCGCGCACGTCACCGATATGCTGGTAACGAATCATGCCCTTGCCATCGATGACGAAGGTTTCGGGCACACCTGACGAACCGATGGCCAACTGCACTTCGGAAAGATCGTCGCGCCCAATCGCGCTGTAGGGATTGCCGTGCCTGGCCAGAAAACGTGCGACATCCTCGGGACGGTCGCGGATGGCCACACCGACGATTTCGACGCCCTGGCTCTTCAAACGCTCGAGGTGCGGGGCCTCTGCAATGCAGGGAAGGCACCAGCTTGCCCATATGTTGAGCAGGCGCGGCGTTCCGTCGGCAAAGCGTGCGCTGGCTGCCCCGCCTGCACCGTCCATCGCCGGAGGAAGGTCGAAATAGGGCAGCGGCTGGCCGATCATGCCGCTTTCGACGAATTCGTCCTTGGGCTGCGTCAACTGATACGCGGCAAGGCCGATAAAGGCCGAGAAAGCCAGCAGCGGGAGCCAGACTTTCCAGCTCATGTCAGCGATTCCTGTTCGCGGCGGCGTGCCGCCATCCGTGCGGTGACGCTACGCCGTTTAAGGTCCGCCATAACACGGCCGATCAGCGCCAGAACACCGCCCAAGGCCACCAGCAGGCCGCCATACCAGATCAGCGTGACAAAGGGTTTCCACCACAACCGAAGCTGCCACCGCCCATCGGGCGCACGGTCACCGATCACCGCGTACAGTTGTCCGTTCCAGCGGGTGACCAGCGCGCTTTCCGTCGTCTGCTGGGGCGGCGCCCAGAAACTGCGCGCCTGCGGACCAAGGATCGTGGGATCACCGCCGTCGTACCGGGCTTCCATTCGCCCTTCGATCGCGGTCCAGTTGGGACCGGCAACAGGTTCTACCCCCAGCAGGGTGACCCGCCAGGGGCCGACGTCCGCGCTGTCGCCCACCGTCACGGCGGCCAGTCGTTCTTCGGAAAAAGCGCTTTCGCTGGCCATGCCCAGCAGCGCCACCGCGATGCCGAAATGCGCCACGACCATGCCCCACGTGGCAAGCGGGATGCGGCTCAACCGCCGTCCGCGTAAGGGCAGCAGGCTGGCGACAGCCAAACCGGTGCCAAAAGCAAGGCCGAGCAGCGGCAAGAAGGAGATGTCGCCCAGCAGACTGACCAGCACCAACGCCGCCAGCACCAGCGCCGCAAACAGCGCCATTTCGTTACGAATCCGGTCAAACCGGTCACGCCGCCAGCGCAGCAGCGGGCCAACGGCCATGACGGCAAGCATGGGCATCACGAAAATCGCACCAACCGGATTGAAATAGGGCGGACCCACCGAAACCCGCACGTCGAACGCTTCCGTCAACAAGGGATAAAGCGTGCCGAGCAACACGATCGCCAGAATTGCGCTCAACATCACGTTGTTGAACACGAGCGCGCCTTCGCGGCTGGCGACAGAGAAGCGTTCGCCTTCGTTGATCGTGCCCGCGCGCAAGGCAAAGAGCAGCAGCGCACCGCCGATAAACAGGGCCAGCAACGCAAGGATGAAAGTCCCGCGTTCCGGATCCACGGCAAACGCATGGACGCTGGTCAGGATGCCGGATCGCACGAGGAATGTGCCCACCATGCTCATCGAGAAGGCGACCACGCCCAGCATGATCGTCCACACCCGCAACGCGTCGCGGCTGGCAAGGACGCTGGCGGAATGCAGCAGGGCGGTGGCCGCAAGCCACGGCATGAGCGACGCGTTTTCGACCGGGTCCCAGAACCACCAGCCACCCCAGCCCAGCTCGTAATAGGCCCAGTACGAACCGGCAGTGATGCCGATGGTGAGGAAGACCCAGGCGCCAAGGACCCATGGCCGCATTGCGCGGGCGAAATCGGGGGTAACCTGCCTTGTAAGAAGGGCGCCGACGGCAAAGCTGAAGGCGACCGAAAGACCAACATAGCCAAGATAAAGCGTGGGCGGATGGAAGGCGAGGCCGAGATCCTGCAGCAGCGGGTTCAGGCCCATCCCTTCGGCGACGGGGGTGGGAAGACGTTCGAACGGGTTCGAGCTGAGCAACAGGAATGCGTAGAAACCGAGCGACACCACCCCCTGGGCCGCCAGCGTCGCCTGCATCGTACGTTCGGGTAGCCGGCGTTCTACCGCGGCGATCAACGCCCCGGCGAGGGCCATGACGGTGACCCACAGCAGCATCGAACCTTCATGGTTACCCCATGCGCCCGCGAGTTTGAACACGAGCGGCTTCATCGAATGCGAGTTGGCCGCAACAAGTTTCACCGAAAGATCGGTGATCGCAAACAACCAGACGAGCATGACGAAGGATACCGACACCAGGGCACCCTGGACGATGGCGGCCGGCCTGATGAGGGCGGCGAGTTCGGTATCCGGTCCGGCCCGCACGGCCAGGAAACCGGCGATCATCTGCATGGCTGCCAATGCAGCGGCGAGCCAGAGGGCGGCGAGGCCAAGTTCGGCGATCATTCGATGCCAACCGTGGTTTCTTCGGCCATTTTCGCGGCCTGATGCTGTTCCATTTCCTGAAGCTCGCGGGGCACGTAATTCTCGTCATGCTTGGCCAGCAGATTGTCGGCGATGAAAGTGCCGTCAGCCCCCAACCGTCCTTCCGCAACCACGCCGGAGCCCTCGACAAACAGATCGGGTGCGATGCCGCTGAAGCGCACGGGCACACCGCTTCCTTCGTTTCCGGTCACTGTGAAGCGCAAGGTCACACCGTCGGCATCGGTGCTGAGCGAACCTTCTTCGACCATGCCGCCAAGGCGCACGGCCTGGCCCACTTCCGGCGGATCGGCGACCATTTGTTCGGGCAGGTAGAAATAGCTCGCCTGGTTCCGCAACGCGTACGCGGCAAGCAGGCCTGCCCCCACCAGTGCGACCAGCGCCAGAACAACGAGCACCAGGCGCTGGTGCTTCGGTTTCAATCGGTTCATTTACGCCGTGCCTCTTCTCGCCGATGCTCGGCCCGCTTCATGGCCGCCCAGCTCCATGCGACCATGCCAAGCGTGCCGACGATCCCGACGGCATAAGCGGCAATCACGAAATCCCATTGGTCCAGCGCCTCGCGCATGTCAGTTCGTCTCCATCGCGCGGCGACGCAGACGCGCTTCCGCCTGGATATCGGCCAGCAGCGCGCGCATCCGGGCAAGCACCACGCCGCCGAACAGCAGCGAGAAACCCGCAACCGCCACCAGCAGCGGCACCAGAAATTCGGCGTCGATCGCGCTCTTGCCCATGGTTATGCTGGGTGGCTGGTGAAGCGAATTCCACCACACGACACTGCGGTTGATGATCGGGATGTTGATGGCGCCAAGAACCCCGAAAATTGCCGGTATGCGGGGGCTGACCCCTTCCCGTTCGGCAGCCTGAGCCAGCGCGATATAGGCCACGTAGAGAAACGCCAGAACCAGCATACTGGTCAACCGGCCATCCCAGACCCACCAGGTTCCCCAGGTCGGACGCCCCCATATCGAACCGGTCACGAGGCAGATCACTGTGAACACCAGGCCGGGGACGGCCGATGCGCGCGCAGCCAGGGCCGCCAGCGGGTGGCGCCATACGAGGAAAGCCATGCTCGACAGGGCGATGGCGGTCCAGCCGCCCATCCCCAGCCATGCGGCGGGCACGTGCAGGAACAGTATCCGCACGGTATCGCCCATCAAGCGATCGGGCGGCACATGGAACAGGCCCCAGAACAGCGCAGCCGCACTCACCAGCAGCCCGCTCGTCAAAAGAAGAGGGGTCAACCAGCGGGCGAGCGCCAGAAAACGCTTGGGATTGGCAAAGCCGTGCATCGAATATCCGTCCGTCAAACGCTTTGGCAGCGGTTTGGGCCGGAAACAATGGCCTTGAGAAAGGCCTGCCCGGCCCTTTCGAGGGTTATCGTCCGATCAATTTCTGCGCCATGCGGTCGGCAACCTGATCGGGCGAACTTCCGCTGGTGTCGCTTTCCTGCCAGATCTGCTCCAGCCGGCCCGGAATAAGCGCGATACGCTTGCGCACTTCGTTGATGTCGCACGGCGTCTTTTCGACGCGGCACAGATATTCCAGCGTGACCGAGATGATCCCGCCCGCGTTGATCACATAATCCGGTGCGTAAAGAATCCCGCGCTTTGCCAGCAGCGGCCCGTGCTCGGCGCGCTTGAGCTGGTTGTTGGCGCCGCCTGCCACCACCTGGCAGTCGAGACGGGCAATGCCTTCGTCGTCGAGAATCGCGCCCAGTGCGTTCGGGCTGAAGACATCGCAGGCAACCGACATGATCGCATCGGATGCCGCCGTTTCCGCGCCGAGTTCGGCAGCAAGCTTTGCAGCGCGCTCGGCATCGATGTCGGACAGAGTCAGACGGGCACCTTCGCGGGCCAGAAGCCGGGCGACACCGCCGCCCACGCTGCCAGTGCCCTGGATCGCCACATGGACGCCCGCAACCGAATCCTTGCCGAGCTTGTGCTTCACGGCAGCCTTGATGCCGAGGAATATGCCAAGCGCGGTGAACGGGCCGGGATCGCCCCCTGCAGCGTCGAGCCCTTGGACCGGGAGGCCGGAGACATACTGGGTGCGCTGGGCCACGGCGGCCATATCAGCTTCGGAAATGCCCACGTCTTCGGCGGTGACATACCGGCCGCCAAGCGATTCGACCGCATCGGCAAACGCTGCGAGCATTTCGGGTGTCTTGTTGCGATTCTTGTCGGCGAGGATAACGGCCTTGCCCCCGCCCATGGGCAATCCAGCCATCGCGTTCTTGTAGCTCATGCCGCGGCTCAGACGCAGGGCGTCGCGCATGGCATCGCCCGGTTCGGCATAGTGCCAGAACCGCGTACCGCCCGCGCCGGGGCCGAGATGCGTCGAATGGAGGGCGAAAATCGCCGTCAGGCCGCTCTTCGGATCCCGAACGAGCTGAACCAGCTCGTGATCGTCATAATCCGCTTCGGTCCAGAAAGCCGTCATCGCGTAAATGCCCCCATGAGCTTGGGCGGCAGATCAAGGGGGAAATGGGGCGATCGAGGGGTCTCGAACCCCCGACCTCCGGTACCACAAACCGGCGCTCTAACCAACTGAGCTACGATCGCCACAAGCCCCCGGAACCGCCCGGGAAGGGGGCCTGATACGCCTGCGCGAGGGAGCGTCAACCCGTCTCGCGCGACGGCGCGTGCCTGTTGCACAACATGTTCCAAATGGGAAGGGAAAAAGCGCAAGCGGGCCGTCCTGCGTAACTATCTTTCGCGGGGCCAAATACGCTTCCCCGTTGCGATGGTGGCGCAAGCGGACGAATCCGGTGGTTCCCCCAGGTTCGCGGGGGCGGCAGCGCGGCCGGAGTTTCATGATCTACCTCAATGACGAGGGTGCCTGAGGCGGCCCATTGGCGAACAGCGATGGGTGATACTGGCCGGTCGCAAGCCGACAGATTGCCTTGCCGGAAAAAGGCGCAGGTGCCGCGGACATCAACATCCGCGCACCAACCAAAATGGCAGGATGGTGCGTGGAAGGCTGAAATACGCTAAAGTGATGCAATACCGCGAATATCAGTGGAGATGGTGATGACCGAATACGACGACCTGGCCCAACAGTTGCGCGACCGTCTTGCCGCCCTTCTTGATCGCACGGACGTGATCGAGGACGATTTGCGAAACCCGCTCGACCCGGATTTCAGCGAACAGGCCGTGGACCTCGCCGATGACGAGGCGCTTGAAGGCGTCGATGCGGTGCTCCGCAACGAAATCGGACAGATCCGGCTCGCTCTCTTGCGGATAGAGAACGGGACGTACGGAACGTGCAGTCAGTGTGGCAAGCAGATCGCGCGCAAACGCCTCGAGGCACGGCCTATCGCCACGCGCTGCATCGACTGCGCAGCCTGACCAAACGCGCAGCTCTGAATGCAAAAGGGGCGGCCCTTGCGGACCGCCCCTTGTAAATTCGGTTGGAAGCGAAGCGCTTACTTCTTGAGGCTGAGGCCACCGAAGCGCTTGTTGAAGGCTGCAACGCGGCCACCTTCCTGAAGCTGCTGCTTGCCGCCGGTCCATGCCGGGTGGCTGGTCGGGTCGATTTCCAGCGTCATGGTGTCGCCTTCCTTGCCCCAGGTGGAACGGGTCTGGAATTCGGAACCATCGGTCATCTTGACGTTGATGGTGTGGTAAGCGGGGTGACCTTCGGCCTTCATGATATTCGTCCTTCTAGCATCGGAGCGGTTCCGACCGATCCAGCTGTGTGTTTGGAAAGCGGCGCCATTACCGGCGGCACCGCCAATTGGCAACCCTATTCGGGCGCGTCCGCGATCATGGCCGTAAAGGCGACTTCGCAAGTGACCTTGCCATCGACGCTGGCTTCACCCGCGAACTTGCAGACGCGCGAACGTTTCTGGACAAAGGTGGCCTTGAGATCGAGCAACACGCCCGGCGTTACCGGGGCGCGGAACTTCGCGTTCTCGATAGCCATGAAATAGACCAGCTTGCCCGACCCCGCGAGGCCGAGCGATTCGACCGCGAGCACGCCGGCAGCCTGGGCCAACGCCTCGATCTGAAGCACACCCGGCATGATGGGCGCGCCGGGGAAATGGCCCTGGAAGAAATCTTCGTTGAAGCTGACCGCCTTGACCGCGTGGATACTCTCGTCGGGGACGAGTTCCTTCACCCGGTCGACGAGCAGCAGGGGATAGCGGTGAGGCAGGCGCTTGAGCACCTCGACTACGTCGAAACCGCTGGTTGCTTCGGCCATCCCCTGCTCCTTCGTCACGAAAGGTCGCTCAGCGACCCGTCGGCTGTGCCTGCTGCTGCTGCTGAGCCGCCTGCGCGGCCTGCTGCTGCGCCACACCCACGAGGATCTGCGAAACCGTCTGCTGGATCTGCATCGATTCCTGGCGCGGACGCCAGTTGGCCGGCGGCGTGATCTGGACGGTCGGCATACGCTGGTTGAGCGCGTTGACGATATCGGTGGTGACATTGACCGCGTCCGGCGCCCACTGGATGGCATCCGGGTTCAGCATGATCTGGATCTTCTTCTGGCCGATCACCTGCTGCTGGGCGTTGTTGTAATCGTTGACCAGCTGTTCGAGCGCATAGGCCTGGGCCAGCACGATGGGCTGCGAAGCCTGCTGGACCTGCTGTTCCTTCTGCTGGATCTGCTGAACGACCGTCGGGTTCGCCTGCAGTTCCTGCTGGGTCAGCTGACCGTCCTTGTCTGTGTCGAGGCTCTGCTGAAGGGTCGCGGCTTCCTGACGGATGGTGCGAAGCTGCTGGATCTGTGCCGCGTACTGCTGCTCGATCTGCTGGTATGCGGTGATGCGGGCCTGCGAGCGGACGAAGACGGCTTCGGGGCTGCTGGTTGCGATCCCGGCTACCTGTGCAGCTGCGGGGGTGCCGACAAACGCCGCACCGGCAAGCGCCGCGGCCGCGATGGTCTTTGCATGGATATTCATCAGAATTGGGTTCCTACGTTGAAGGAGAAGGTCTTGGTGTCATCCCCGACCTGGCTCTTGAGAACCTTGGAGATGTCGATCCGGAAGGGACCGAAGGGCGAATTCCAGTTCACGCCGATACCGACGGATACACGCGGAGCTGCACTGTCGCCGATGAACACTTCCTTGAAGGCAGCGGCAACGATGCGCGGGGTGTTGTCCGTTCCATCAGGCGCGGTGGGGCTGGTCACGATTTCCGTGCTGACAACCACGCCATCGGCATCGCGGGTGACCTGATCGTACAGCGGGGCACCCGCATCGTTGATATCGGGCACGCCGGACGGGAAATCCTGCAGGATCGGTTGCTTGATGCCGAACAGCGAACCGACATCGAGGAATACCGACGGGCGCAGGCCCATTTCACGGGCGCCGCTGCCCAGCGGAATTTCGATTTCGGCGCGGCCCAGGTAATAGGCCTTGCCGCCAATGGCATCGTCGAACCGGCGATCGGCCGAGAGCGCATCCTCGAGGGTCTGCGGCACGGCGGGCGTGGTCGCGTCGTTATCATCATCGACATAGTTCAGACGGACGATGCGAGGGCCGACGCCGCGAATGTCGAAGCCGCGGATCTGCGGTTCGCCAAGGAAGAACCGGTCGGTCAGGCGAACATCGTCCTGGCCTGCCTGGTTGTTGTTTTCGAAGCCGCGAATCCAGCCACCTTCACCCGCGAGGGAGAAGACGAAGCCCGAACCGAGACCCCAGTATTTCGCCATGCGTGTCCGCATACGGGCGTATTTCACATCTCCGCCCAGACCGGCGAATTCCGTTGTGAAACTGACCGTTTCGCCGCGCGTGGGACGCAGACGGCTGTCGAGCGTGTCGAAGTTCAGCGTCAGGCCGAGGATCGAACTGGTACGCTGACCGATCGCTTCGCACAGGAACCGGCTGGCCTTGATCGGGTCGCAGGTGGCGACGCCATCGCCGTCGCGATCCGAGAAGTAGCTCTGCCCCAGCGTCACGTCGTCATAGTTGAACGTGTAGCTGCCGACCGCCGAGATATACTCGGTGAGCGGAACACCGGCGCGCAGCGAGAAGCCCGTGGTGGCCTGCTGGAACGTGGTGTTGCGCTGCTGGTTGCGGGTGTTGAAGCTGTTGAAGTCGCGCCGGTAGATGTCGGCGCCTGCCGAGATATTGCGGTCGAACACGTAGGGTTCGGTAAAGCTGACCTGGGCCGACTTGGAATAGCGCGAATAATTCAGGCTGAGACCGACCGTCTGGCCGCGCCCGCGGAAGTTGCGCTGGCGGATCGAGCCGGCAAGGATGAAGCTTTCCAACGAGCTGAAGCCTGCGGAAAGCTGCAATTCGCCCGTCGCCTGTTCTTCCACGTTCGCTTCGAGCACGATGCGGTCTGGCTGGCTGCCTTCGACCTGGGTGATCTCGAAGTTTTCCTGGAAATAGCCCAGCGAATTGATGCGCGCTGTCGAACGCGCCACGCCGAGCGAGTTGAACGCGTCACCTTCGGAAATACGGAACTCGCGGCGCAGAACCTTGTCCTGCGTCAGCGTGTTGCCGTTGACGTCGATGCGTTCGACATAGACGCGGGGCGCTTCGCGCAGGACGAACGTGACATCCATGGTCAGATCGTCGGGATTGCGGCGGAAGTCGGGGCTGATATCGGCAAACGCATAACCGAAGGTACCGGCCAGCTCGGTCAGCTGCTCGACGGTATCTTCGACCTGTTTCGCGTCATAGAAATCGCCGCCCTTCATGGGCAGGCGGCCCGTCATGGTTTCGCTGTCGAAATCGCGAATCTGGCTTTCGACCTTCACGTCCCCGAACTTGTACCGCTCGCCTTCCTCGACCACGTAGGTGATGATGAAGTCGCGCTTGTCGGGCGTCAGTTCGGCAACGGCCGAAACCACGCGGAAATCGGCGTAGCCTTCGGTGAGGTAGAACTGGCGAAGCTTCTGCTGGTCGAACGCGAGGCGATCGGGATCGTAGCTGGTGTTCGAGCTGAAGAAGCTGGTCAGGCGCGCCTGCTTCGTCAGCATTTCGCTGCGCAGTTCGCCATCCGAAAACTCGTCGTTTCCGATGATGTTGATCTGGCGAACCTTGGACTTGGGCCCTTCGTTGATCTCGAACACGATATCAACGCGGTTCTGGTTCAGCTCGACCATCTTGGGTTCGACCGTAGCGGCAAACCGTCCCTGGCGCTTGTAAAGCTCGATGATCCGCGAAACGTCGGCACGGACCTTGGAACGCGTGAAGATCTGGCGCGGCGAGAGCTTGATCTCGGGCAGGATCTTGTCGTTCTTGATGCGCTTGTTACCTTCGAGGATGATCCGGTTGATAACCGGGTTTTCCACGATGGTGATGACCACGTTTCCGTTGGTGTTCATCACGCTGGCGGTGGCGAACAGTTCGGTAGCGTAGAGGTCCTTCAGGACCTCGTCGCCGACCGCCTGCGTCCAGACTTCGCCGGGACGCAGCCGGATATAGGACAGGATCGTCTGGGCTTCGAGGCGCTGGGCCCCGGTCACCACGATCGATCGAACGATCTCCTGCTGGACAACCGGCGCTGCGGCCTGAGCCTGGGCGGGATCATCGCTTTCCTGGGCGACCGCGATTTGCGGCATCCCGGCGAGCATGGTTCCGGCAAGCAGGCCGATCGCCAGTCGCGCAGAGGGTGCCTTGCGGCGCGTGGCGGCAGATGCAAAATCAGTCATCGACAAGGAAGGTCCCGTCCTCGTTAAAATGTCACGGCGCCGGCTGGCGATAGGCCCGATCCGGCGGTGTGCCACCCTGTGCAGGGCGGCCCGAAGGTCCCCTGCCCGAAGCGCACCCGCCAATCAAGCGCTGCAACTGTGAATGCCGGCTTCGTGCGCTCCATTTCCCCCGCTAATTCCCGAAGATCGGGAGTCCGGCGAGGTCGTTTACCGTGACGAATATCATCAGCATGAGCACAAGGGCCACGCCGGCTCGATACGCCACTTCCTGACCGCGTAGGCCCACCGGCTTCCGGCGGACCGCTTCGGCCGCGTAGAAAGCCAGGTGCCCACCGTCGAGGGCCGGGATTGGCAGCAGGTTGATGAATGCCAAATTAAGCGAGATCAGCGCAACGAAGTTGATGAAGGACAGCGCCCCCATGCTGAGCTGTTCACCAGAAAACTTTGCGATTTTCACCGGACCGCCCAGTTCCTTCACCGAACGTTCGCCGGTGAATATCTGGCCGATTCCGGTCAGCATCATGTCGACAATGCCGATGGAGTGGTCGACCGCAAGACCGACGCTGGCGACGATACCCTGCGGTTCGTATTCGTAATCCGCACCCGCGGCCTGGATGCCGACCAGCCCGATCTTGGACACATTGCCGAAATTGTCGGTAAATTCGTGGCTGCCGACAGGGACAGCGAAGGTGCGCTGCGCGCCTTCACGGGCCACCGTGATATCCAGCGTTCGCCCCGGATACATCATGATGGCGTCCTGCACATCGCGGAAACCGGCCACGGTTTCGCCCGCGATCGACACGATCCTGTCCCCGACCAGAAGGCCTGCATCGCGCGCAGGAGACTGCTGTGCAAATTCGGCAATGGTAAGCTGGCTTTCGGCGTCTGCGGGCACCGGCTTGCCGTAAAAGGCGAAGAAACTGGCAAAAATCGCCAGCGTCACGAGGATATTCGTGGCCGGTCCGGCAAAGACGATCAGCGCACGACGGCCAAGCGACGCGTGGTGGAAACTGCCTTCACGTTCGTCCGCCGACGCCCGTTCGATCGCGTCGGCGTCGGGGATGCTGGCAGGGTTCATGTCGCCCTTGAACTGGACGTAACCTCCCAGCGGCAAGGCGGAAAGTTTCCAGCGCGTGCCACGCCTGTCGGTGAAGCCCCAGATTTCCTTACCGAAACCGACGGAAAATGCCTCGGCATGGACGCCGAACCAGCGGCCGACCAGGTAATGGCCAAGCTCGTGAACGGTCACCAGCGGTCCCAGCAACAAGGGGAAACCGACGACGTAATACAGCCACAGGGGCAGGTTCAATTCCAACTCAGGCAGGCTCCAGCAATCGGGTGGCACAGCGGCGTGCATCCTGGTCAACGCGCAGAACGTCTTCCAGGGTCCGCGGCGCGGCCGGAAGTTCGCCATTCGACAGAACGCTTTCGACCACTACGGGGATGCGGCTGAACGCAATCTTACGCGCCAGAAACGCGGCAACCGCAATCTCGTTGGCCGCGTTGAGCACCGCCGGGGCTGCCCCGCCATGTTCTGCCGCTGCGCGCGCAAGGCGGGTTGCGGGGAAGCGCTGTTCGTCGGGGGCAAAGAAACTGAGTTCGCCGATCGCGGCCAGGTCCAGCGGTTTGCACGGTGTGTCCATGCGCTGCGGCCAGGCAAGGCACGATGCGATGGGAACGCGCATATCGCTGGGCCCCAACTGGGCCAAGGTCGATCCGTCCCGGTATTCCACCATCGAATGGATCACGCTTTGCGGGTGGACGACAATCCGTATCCGGTCGAGGCCTACGGGAAACAGGTGGTGCGCCTCGATCAGTTCAAGGCCCTTGTTGAACATGGTCGCGCTGTCGACGCTGATCTTTGCGCCCATGTCCCAATTGGGATGGGCCACGGCCTGTTCCGGAGTGACCGATCCCAGATCCTCGACCAGCCTCAACGGCCCGCCGCTGGCAGTCAGCGTGATAAAGCGCACATCCTCGATCCGCCCGCCCTGCAGGCACTGGAATATAGCGTTGTGTTCGGAATCGACCGGCAGAAGCGTGGCACCGTGTCGGGCCACGGCAGCGGTCATCACCTCACCGGCGGAAACTAGCGCTTCCTTGTTGGCCAGGGCAATGGTGCCGCCTTGCTCGATCGCCGCCATGACCGGGCCCAGACCCGCGCAGCCGACGATGGCCGCCACTGTCATGTCGACCGGGCGCGACGCCGCTTCGCAAAGGGCGGAACTGCCTGCCGCGGCCTCGATGCCGCTGCCGTCCAACGCTGCGCGAAGATCGTCGAGGCAGGTTTCATCGGCGACAACCGCAATTTGCGCCCCGAATTCACGGGCCAGCCGCGCCAACCCTTCCACGTTGCCGTTGGCCGTCAAGGCAACCACCCGCCAGTCGTCGCGATTGCGGCGAACCAGGTCGAGCGTCTGTTCGCCGACCGAACCGGTTGCGCCCAGGATCGTGATCGAGCGGGTCAAGAACCGACCCCGAAGAACGCGGCGACAAGGACCACGGGAATCATCCCGTCGACCCGGTCGAAGAACCCGCCATGCCCGGGAATGAGCTTCGAACTGTCCTTCACACCGGCTTTGCGCTTCAACCAGCTTTCAAAGAAATCGCCAGATTGGGCGGCCACGGCGATGACCGCACCGATCACCATTATCTGGCCCACTTCGGTTGCATCGAACATCAGCGTAGCGTCGCCTGCCGTGCGGCGGCCAACCACGTATATCCACGCCGCCACCCAGATCGCGGCGCCGATAATCCCGCCGATCAGCCCGGCCCAGGTCTTGGACGGGCTGATCGATGGGGCGATTTTCGGGCCCCCGATCGTACGGCCGGAGAAATAGGCGAAGGTATCGACAAAGATCACCGCCCCGACCACGCCGACGATCATCGCCGGCGGAAAACGGGTCAGTGCAGCCCCCGCCAGTCCGATATAGGCCGCGCCCGCAAGGATGCCGGCGAGGCGGTACGGCACATTCTGCGTGGCTTTCACCACCAGCAGGACGAATTCGACAAAGGCCGCCAGCACGACAGCGGCGATGAGCCAGTCGAGCCAGGGATCGCCCGCGACAAGCGCCCCTATCGCGATCGCCAACATCACGATGGCTGATACGATCCGTACCGGAAGATCGGCGTTCTTGCGGGCTGGTGCGGCCTGCGGGGTTTCAACGTCCGCCAAATCGTCTCTCCCGGTTGGTGAAGTCCTCGAGCGCCTGACGCAAATGCTCCGGCGTGAAATCCGGCCATAGCACATCGGTGAAGAGCATCTCGGCATAGGCCGCTTGCCAGAGCAGGAAGTTCGACAGGCGCACTTCGCCGCTGGTCCGGATCAACAGGTCGAGCGGCGGCAGCCCCGCGGTGTAGAGATTGGCGGCAAGGCTGTCTTCGGTGATCGGACCCTGCTCGGCAGCGCGCTGCGCCGCCTGCACGATTTCCGCCTGCGCCCCGTAATTGAGCGCAACCGCCAGCGTGCGCGATCCACTGGCTGTCTGCTCCAGCGCATCTTCGAGCATTTCGACGATGTCGGGCGCAAGCGACTGCCAGTCACCGATAATGTGCAACCTGACATCGTTGGCGATGAATTCGGGCAAGTCCGATTTGATGAACTTGCGCATCAGGTTCATCAGATCGTCGACTTCCTCGTCCGGCCGCTTCCAGTTCTCCGAACTGAAGGCATAAAGCGTGAGGCATTCGATCGAGGTGTCCTTGAGGCTGCGCACGAGTTCGCGCACGGCCTCCACGCCCTTGCGGTGGCCCATCACTCTCGGCAAATGCTTGCGCTTTGCCCAGCGGCCGTTGCCATCCATGATGATGGCGACGTGCCGTGCCTGCGGCCCCTCCGATGTCATCCTCTCGCTCCGATCCCCATCCGGCCCTTTACTGCGTCAGGATTTCCTTTTCCTTCGCCTGCGCGGCCTGGTCGGCCTCGGCCACATAGGTGTCGGTCAGCTTCTGGACCTCGTCCTCGGACCGCTTGCGCTCGTCCTCGGAGATTTCCTTTTTCTTTTCGTCTTCCTTGAGCGCTTCCATACCGTCGCGGCGGACGTTGCGAATGGCGATCTTGGCCTGTTCCGCATACTGGCCGGCCAGTTTGGCAAGATCCTTGCGGCGTTCCTGCGTCAGGTCGGGCATCGGCAGGCGGACGGTCTGGCCGTCGGTCATCGGGTTGAGCCCGAGGTTGGCCTTGGCGATACCCTTTTCGACCGCGCTCACGTTCGACTTGTCCCACACCTGCACGGTGAGCATCCGCGCCTCGGGCGCCGAAACGGTGGCGACCTGGCTCAGCGGCATCATCGCGCCATAGACTTCGCACACCACCGGATCGAGCAGGCTGGTGTTCGCACGCCCTGTGCGCAAGCCGCCAAGATCGCTCTTGAGACTTTCGACGGCGCCTTTCATGCGGCGTTCGATATCGGCTTTGTCGTACTTTGCCATGGTTCGGCTTCCTCTGACTTCTTGTGTTTTCAGCTCTGGACGATGGTCTGCACGCCTTCGCCTGCAAGAACGCGGGCCAGATTGCCCTTCTCGCGGATGGAGAAGACGACGATCGGAATGTCGTTGTCGCGGCAAAGGGCCACTGCGCTGGCGTCCATGACCTTGAGATTGTCTGCAAGGACACGGTCGTAAGTTACGGTGTCATAACGCGTTGCCTGGGCGTTCTTCTTGGGGTCGCTGTCATACACACCGTCGACGCTGGTGCCTTTGAGCAATGCGTCGCAGCCCATTTCCGCAGCCCTCAGCGCGGCACCGGAATCGGTGGTGAAATAGGGTGCGCCAACGCCCGCAGCGAAAATTACGATGCGGCCCTTTTCCAGGTGGCGTTCGGCACGGCGGCGGATGACCGGTTCGCACACCTGGTCCATCTGCACGGCAGACTGAACGCGTGTCGGCACGCCAATCTGTTCCAGCGCGTTCTGCATCGCCAGCGCGTTCATGACGGTGGCCAGCATTCCCATGTAATCGGCCTGCGCGCGGTCCATCCCCTGGGCTGCACCGGACATTCCGCGAAAGATGTTGCCGCCGCCAATGACGAGGCAGATCTCGAGCCCCTGCTCCTTGGCCGCTTTCACTTCCTTTGCCAGTTCCAGAACGAAGGCCGGATCGATGCCGAACTGCTGATCCCCCATCAACACTTCGCCCGACAATTTCAGGAGGACGCGTTTCATCGGGGGAAGGCTCATGCAGGACTTTCTGGTTTTCAGGGTTTGCGCGGCCTTAGAGCGCAGGGGCGCGCCTGCCAAGTGGGCGGGTACGAAAACGGCCGCCGAACCGAAGTCCGGCGGCCGCAGAATTTTCGAAGCGAAGAACGCTTAGCCGGCGACGGCAGCAGCCACTTCGGCTGCGAAGTCGCTTTCTTCCTTCTCGATGCCTTCGCCCAGCTGGAAGCGGACATAGTCCACCAGCTCGACCTTGGCGCCGATTTCCTTGGCAGCCTGTTCGACGACCTGCGAGATCGGGGTCTTGTTGTCGATGACATAGACCTGGCTCAGCAGGGCGTTTTCCTTGGCGTACTTGGCCACGGCGCCTTCGACCATCTTTTCCTGGACGTTCTCGGGCTTGCCGCTTTCGGCAGCCTTTTCGCGGGCGATCGCACGTTCACGGTCGATCACTTCGGCGTCGAGACCTTCAGCGGTCAGCGCCTGCGGGAAAGCGGCCGCAATGTGCATGCCAAGCTTCTTGCCGAGGTCGGCCAGCTTGTCCTTGTCGCCTTCGCTTTCAAGAGCGACGAGCACGCCGATCTTGCCAAGGTCGGCTGCGACAGCGTTGTGCATGTAGGGCACGACCACGCCATTGGTGACCGAAACCGCCTTCATGCGGCGGACCTGCTGGTTTTCGCCGATGGTTGCCACGTTGTTGGTCAGCTTTTCGGCAACGGTGCCGCCGTCGGGATAGGCCGCGGCCTTCAAGGCGTCGGTATCCGTGCCGCCGACAGCCAGGGCAACCTGCGTGGTCTTGCGAACGAAATCCTGGAACTGGTCGTTCTTGGCCACGAAGTCGGTTTCCGAGTTCACTTCGACCGCCACACCGGTGGTGCCTTCGACGGCAATACCAACGAGGCCTTCGGCTGCGGTACGGCTCGACTTCTTCTGTGCGGTGGCGAGGCCCTTGGCGCGCAGCGCGTCGACAGCGGCTTCGATGTCGCCGTTTGCGGCTTCGAGCGCCTTCTTGGCGTCCATCATGCCCGCGCCGGTCTTCTCGCGCAGGGCTTTCACGTCAGCGGCAGTGAATGCAGCCATGATCAAATTCCTTCTGAAATTGGTATGCGGGCACCGGGCCAGCTGGAAAGCGGCCCGGTGCGTAGCGTTGCAATGTGACGGGCGCGTTTCCGCGCCCGGTCACGAAACGGCTCAGGCCTCGATGGCTTCTTCGGGCGGATTTTCCATCGCACCGAAGTCTGCACCCGAATCCTGGATGCCTTCGCCCTTGCCGCTGCGGGCAGCCTGGGCGATCGCATCGCAGTAAAGCTTGATGGCGCGCGCAGCGTCGTCGTTGCCCGGGATCGGGAACGCGATGCCTTCGGGATCGACGTTGGTGTCGAGCACCGCGACGACCGGAATGCCGAGAACGTTGGCTTCCTTGATCGCCAGGTCTTCCTTGTTGGCGTCGATCACGAACATGACATCGGGAATGCCGCCCATGTCGCGGATACCGCCGAGCGAAAGTTCCAGCTTGTCGCGTTCACGCGTCAGCTGAAGGACTTCCTTCTTGGTCAGCCCGGACATTTCGCCGCCGAGCTGTTCGTCGAGCGTCTTGAGACGCTTGATCGACTTCGAAATGGTCGTCCAGTTCGTGAGCATGCCGCCCAGCCAGCGGTGGTTGACGAAGTGCTGGCCCGAAGCGCGGGCTGCTTCTGCAACGGCGTCCTGCGCCTGCCGCTTGGTGCCAACGAACAGAACCTTGCCGCCCGAACGCGAAGTCTGGTTCACGAAGTCGAGAGCGCGCGCGAACAGCGGCACGGTCTGCGACAGGTCGATGATGTGGATGCCGTTGCGCGCGCCGAAAATATACGGCTTCATGCGCGGGTTCCAGCGGTGGGTCTGGTGGCCGAAGTGTGCGCCGGCCTCGATCAGCTGCTGCATCGTGACGGTAGGAGCCGCCATAATAGTATTCCTTTCCGGTTGTGCCTCTGGAAAGCTGGAACCCGTGTTGCGGAGTATCCCGCGACGGGCACCGGTATGAGCGCCTTCCATGTGGATTTGCCCGTCGTGAAGAACAGCCGGAATGGCCGATTCTCGCGCGGACGGCGGGCCTTTAGCCCCCATTCGGTTGGAAATCCAGCCTCGATTCACCGCTAAAAAAGGGAAATCTGGCGCGAAAAGCGCTTGACAGGCCAGAACAAAACGAGAACACTGTTCTCATCGCCGGAACTTCCGGCGGGCAATAAGGGTTTTCCACCATATATCCCCGACCTGTCAACAAGGTTGTCGACAGCCGGGCCAGGAGAATTTCAGATGTTCGCACTGTTCCTCGTCGCCCTTTTCGCCCTCGCCGCAATCGCGGCCCTGGGCGTGCTTGCCGATAGCGGATTGCGTTGGTGGTCCGCTTTCGGCCAGCTCCGGCGCGAGATTCGGCACGAGGGTGTATATGCGGCTCTGCCCGCACTGCGTTCGCCCGTCGTATCGGGGGGATGCACCGGGCTTGGGCGTCCGTCCTTGCGCCCGTTGCCGGTGATCTCGGTCAGCCGCGCCGCCTGATCCGCGTGTACTTGATCAGCGAATAAGGAAGCAGTGACAGATACCCCGCGCAGATCGCGCTCAGTGTCCACCATGGTTCCAGCAGCAGCGCGGCAAACAGCAGGCCGACGAAGGCCAGCACTTCCAGCCTGATTCCGCGCCGTGGGCGCAGCGATGTCCAGCTTGGCGTGGCCATGTTCGAAATCATCAGGCCCGCAATTGCGACCAGCCATATCCCGACAAAGATCGGCTCGCGCAATTCATCCAGACCCGTGGCCATCCACAGATAGAATGGCGCGAACGCCAGACCCGCGCCAAGCGGCGCGGGAACGCCGGTCAGAAACCCCAAAGATTTGTGGGGCTGATCCTGCGTGTCGATCTGTGCGTTGAACCGCGCCAGTCGCAGCGCACAACAGATTGCGAAGGCCAGGGCCGCAAACCAGCCGAGGCGCGGTTCGGACTGCAACGACCACAGGTATACGATAATCGCGGGCGCCGTCCCGAAACTGAGCGAATCGGCAAGACTGTCGAGTTCGGCGCCGAAGCGCGACTGCGCGTTTAGAGCGCGCGCGATCCGGCCATCGATGCCGTCAAGCACGCCGGCAAGAAGAACGGCAAGGACAGCCGCCCCCCAGTTTTCCGCAATGGCAAAGCGAATGCCGGTCAGACCCGAACACAGGGCCGCAGCGGTGATTGCGTTCGGTACCATTGCCCGTAACGACAGGCCGCGCGAACGACCCAGGATCGGCCGTTCATCCTCAGCCGCCTTTGGCCCGAGACGCGCATGTTCTTCAGGTTCGTGCGGCAGGTTCATTGGGCGACACCTTCGATAAGTTTCTGCGTACCGATTTCTGCCAGGACGGTTTCGCCCGCTATGGTCCGTTGCCCCAGCAAAACCTTGGAATCGGTCCCCGCAGGCAAATAAACATCAACCCGGCTGCCAAACCGGATCAGGCCGACACGTTGCCCCACCCCGACCGTATCGCCCGGCTTCACGAACGGAACGATCCGCCGCGCCACAAGGCCCGCGATCTGCGTGAAGCCGATCTTCACCCCGTCCATCCGTTCGATCAGGATGTGCTGGCGTTCGTTTTCCTCGCTCGCCTTGTCCAGCCCTGCATCGACAAAGCTTCCGGGAATATAGATCACCCGCCGCACCGTGCCCGCAACGGGTGCCCGATTGATGTGAACGTCGAACACCGACATGAAGATCGAAACGCGGGTGACCTTGCCCGGGGCAAGTCCCGTGTGTTCGGTGCCATCGTCAATCGACAACTCGTTTGGCAGTTCGACTTCGGCAATCTGCGAAACGAGACCGTCGGCCGGGGCGACGATCAGGCGTTCGTCCTGCGGCACCACGCGTTCGGGATCCCGGAAGAACGCAAACACGCCAAGCGACAGGAGCAGCAGCGGCCAGCCGACGATTTCCCAGTCCAGGCCGAACAGGAACCCAAGGCTCACCACCACCGATATCAGCCCGAACTTGCGCCCCTCGGGGTGGATTGCGGGCCAGGACCAGCGGGCTTCGCCGCGGCCCCGGTTGTCTAGAAGATCACCTGCCATGATGTTGACCTACGCGTTGGATCGCGGTGGAACAAGGCATCACGCGGCTTTGCGAACGAACACCGTCCCAGCCGAATACCCCGCACCAAAGCTGCAGATAAGGCCGGTATCGCCCGCGACCAGATCGTCGCTGTGCAGGTGAAACGCGATGATGGACCCTGCGCTCGACGTATTCCCATACGTATCCAGCACGGTCGGGCTTTCGTCCGCGTTCGCTTCGTGGCCGAGCACTCGTTGGGCGATAAGGCGGTTCATGCCGGCATTCGCCTGATGCAGCCACAGGCGGCGCAAACCAGCCGGATCGATGCCCAGCCGCTCCGCTTCGCTGACGATCATCTCGGCCACCATCGGCACCACTTCCTTGAACACCTTGCGGCCTTCCTGGACGAACAGTTTGTCGGCCTTGCCCTGCCCTTCGGGTGAAGCCCGATTGAGAAATCCGAAATTGTTGCGGATGTTGTTCGAGAACACGGTCTTCAGCTTTGTGCCGAGAATATCCCAGTGCGCGGCAGGGGCGATCGCGGCATCCTCGACCAGGACCGCGGTGGCCACGTCGCCGAAGATGAAATGGCTGTCGCGATCACGCCAGTTCAGGTGCCCGCTGGTGATTTCGGGGCTGACGACCAGCACGCTGCGGGCGTTACCCGCGCGAATGTAATCGGCGGCGGTCTGGATGCCGAAGGTGGCCGAAGAACACGCAACGTTCATGTCGAAACCGAAGCCGTCGATCCCCAGCGCCTGCTGAATCTCGATCGCCATGGCGGGATAGGGCCGCTCCATATTGGAGGCCGCGCACAGGACCGCGTCCACATCGCTGGCCTTGCGCCCTGCCCGCTCAAGCGCCTGACGGGCCGCTGCCACACCGATTTCGGCCATCAACGACAGTTCATCGTTGCTGCGTTCGGCCCAGCGCGGACCCATCGAGTCAGGATCGAGCACCGGTTCCTTGGCCATCACGTGCCGGGACTTGATGCCGCTCGCCTTCTCGATGAATTCGACCGAGCTTTCGTTCAGCGGCTCCGCCTCGCCCGCCGCAATGACGTCGGCGTGGGCGGCGTTGTGCCGACGGACGAATTCGTTGAAGCTTGCGACCAGTTCTTCATTGGAGATGCTGTCCGCAGGGGTGAAAAGACCGGTGGCCGAGATGACGGGGCGACCGGTCATTTGCGTATCGTGACTCATGCCGGCCCAGTTACGCGTGCGTATCGCTGCGAGCAAGAGTTGGCACTTTCCCCGTGACGCACTAAGCATTTCATCATGAGTCTCTCCACGACCGAGCGCGCCGCTAATTTCTGCCAGGCTTGTGCGATACGAAATCGTGCGATCTGTTCCGAGCTAGACGACAAGGAAATAGGCGTTCTCAACCAGTTGGGTCGCCGCAGGGTGCTCGTTCCCGGCGAACAGCTGCTCTGGGAAGGGGACGAAGCCGTGCTCGTCGCCAATGTGATCGACGGTGTCCTGAAATTGTCGACCCAGACTGTGGACGGCAAGGAACAGATACTGGGGCTGGTGTACCCATCGGATTTCCTCGGCCGCCCGTTCGGCCAGACGACGCCTTACGGAGTCGAAGCGTTGACCGAAGCCAACGTCTGCGTGTTCGAGCGGCGCGATTTCGACCGGTTCGCACGCGAACATCCCCGGCTCGAGCACAAGCTTCTCGAGCGCACGCTGGCCGAACTCGACCGCACGAGGCGCTGGATGTTGCTGCTGGGCCGGATGAATGCCGAACAGAAGCTGGCGACCTTCCTGCTCGAAATGGCCAGCCGACTGGGCGAAACCGGATGGAAAGAAGGTAATGGGGCGACCGGTCGGATCATCGATCTTCCGTTGTCGCGCCAGCAGATTGCCGATGTGCTCGGCCTCACGATCGAGACGGTCAGCCGCCAGCTTACGAAACTGAAGAAGGATGGCCTCATCGACCTTCCGTCGCGCCGCGAAATCGCGATCCTTCAGCCTGCCGAACTGGAACACAGGGCTGGCTGATCCGTCCTGACGGCCACTTATCGGTGCCGGACCCACCTTTCGCAGTTGGGCACTTCACAAAGCCCTGTTAAGGGGCCGCCATGCTTCAGATCGACGACCTTACTGTGCGCCTTGGCGGGCGACCCATCCTCCAACGCGCAAGTGCCTCCATACCCAAGGATGCGCGGGTCGGGCTGATCGGGCGCAACGGCGCAGGAAAATCCACGCTGATGAAGGCCATCATCGGCGAGATTGAGCCCGACGAAGGCGAAATCACGAAGCCGTCGCGGTGCCGCATCGGCTATATCGCACAGGAGGCGCCGAACGGGTCGATCACCCCGGAACAAGCGGTGTTGGCCGCCGACGTCGAACGCACCCGGTTGCTGGAAGAATCGGAAACCTGCACCGATCCGGACAGGCTTGGCGACGTTTATGATCGCCTGATCGCAATCGATGCCTACAGCGCGCCATCGCGGGCCGCCCGCATTCTGACCGGGCTTGGCTTCGACGAGGAAATGCAGGCGCGCCCGCTCGACAGTTTTTCAGGCGGCTGGAAAATGCGCGTGGCGCTGGGGGCGCTGCTGTTCTCCGAACCCGATATCCTGTTGCTGGACGAACCGTCGAACCACCTCGACCTCGAAGCGACGCTGTGGCTCGAGAATTTTCTCAAGAGCTATCCCGGAACCCTGCTGGTCATCAGCCACGAACGCGATCTTCTGAACAAGGTCGTCGACCATATCCTGCATCTGCAGGGCGGTCAGCTGGACCTGTATACCGGCGGTTACGACAGTTTCGAGAAACAGCGCGCCGAACGCGCCGCACAGCTTGCCTCGGCCAAGGCCAACCAGGACGCGCAGCGTGCGCGCCTGGAAGATTATGTCGCGCGCAACAGCGCCCGTGCATCCACCGCGAAACAGGCCCAGTCGCGGGCCAAGATGTTGACCAGGATGCAGCCGATCGCCGCGTTGATGGAAGATCCGTCGCTCAGCTTCGAATTTCCCGATCCGGCTGAAATGCGTTCGCCTATGATCGTGACCGAAGCGGTCGCGGTGGGATATAACGACGCTTCGCCGGTTCTGAAGCGCGTCGACCTGCGGATCGATGCCGATGACCGGATCGCGCTCCTGGGACGCAATGGCAACGGCAAGACCACGCTGGCGCGCCTGCTGGCTGCACAGCTCCAGCCCATGGAAGGCGAGGTGAACGCGCCCGGCAAACTGAAAGTCGGCTATTTCACCCAGTACCAGGTCGAAGAGCTTGCGAGCGAAGCGACCCCGCTGGAACTGATGACGCGCATCATGGACGGGAAATCGCCCGCCGCCGTGCGCGCGCAGTTGGGACGGTTTGGATTTTCCGGGAACCGCGCCACGCAGAAGGTCGAAAAGCTGTCCGGCGGCGAACGTGCGCGCCTTGCGCTGGCGCTCATCACCCGTGACGCGCCGCATCTGCTGATTCTGGACGAACCGACGAACCACCTCGACGTCGACGCACGCGAAGCACTCATTCGGGCGCTGAACGATTATACCGGTGCTGTCATCCTGATCAGCCACGATCGCCACATGGTCGAACTGACCGCCGACCGGTTGATCCTCGTCGATGGAGGCACGGCGCGGGCCTACGATGGCAGCATGTCGGATTACATCGACTTCATCCTGGGCCGTAACCAGCCGAAGTCCGACAATGGCGCAGCGGGTGGCAAACGATCCAAGGGCAAGACGCGCAAGGCGAACGATCAGCTCAAGAAAGTCCGCGCGGAGATCGGCAAGCTTGAAAAGGAGATGGCCAGCCTCCAGGCCGATTGCAGCCGGATCGACAAGGCGCTGATCGACCCTGCCAGCGCGACCGATCGTTTCGCGCAAAAATCTCCGGGCGATCTTCTGGCCTTAAGGGCGCAGATTTCCGGCGATCTGGAGCAAACCGAAGCCGAATGGCTGGCGCTTGGCGAGCAGCTGGAGACTATCGAGAACGATTGATCGGGGTGGCGTGCAAGGCGCGTGGTTGCGCGTCGGACACCCCGGGTTCAGGCTGCGCGTCGTGCCGCTTCCCGGAAGGACACCAGCCGGCGCCGGTCTTCGTCCCACAGGGCAAGGCCAAGCGAACGCATGGCCTGACGCGGCGTGATCCGGTTCACCGTCTTCAGTCCGGGGTGCGCCTTCAGCACTTCGGGCAGGCGATAGAACGGTATCCTGCTGGCCAGATGATGGACGTGGTGGATACCGATATTGCCCGTGAACCAGCGCAGGGGCGCGGGCAGCTGGAGATAGGAACTTCCGCCCAGGGCCGCGTCGTGAAACGACCAGTCCGCCGCCGTTTCCCAATGCGCCTCTTCGAACTGGTGCTGGACATAGAACAGCCAGACACCAAGCGAGGCGGCAACCAGCAACACCGGCAGGAAAACCAGCGTCGTCACAAGCGCTCCGAAGACCAGTCCCAGGATCAGCAGCAGGATGGCTGTGGCCGCATTCGTTCCCATCGCGCTCGTCCAGTAAAGCCAGCCGTCTTTCATCTGCCCAATCGGCAGACGATGGCGCACGATGAACAGGTAGGCTGGCCCGATGCCCAACAGCACCAGCGGTTGGCGATAGAGGCGATAGAACAGCCGTTGCAGGAAACTGCGTTCGCTGAATTCCCGCACCGTAAGGGTGTCCACGTCCCCAAATCCGCGCGCGTCAAGATTGCCGGTGCCGGCGTGATGCAACGCGTGCGACCGGCGCCAGCAATCGTAAGGCGTGAGAGTGAACACGCCGAGCGCCCGGCCAAGCCAGTCGTTTCCGGACCGGTTCGGGAAAAACGATCCATGCCCGCAATCGTGCTGGATAATAAACAGCCGCAGCAGGAAAAGTCCCGCCAGGGGCGTGAGCGCCAGCGCAAGCAGGTAACCGGCTTGCACGGCAAACAGGATGCCTGCGAACAATGCCAGGAACGGGACCACGGTAACGGCAAGTTCCCAGGCGCTCCGGCTGCGGCGGGGATCCCGGAAAGCGTTCAGTTCGCGGACCAGTTTGCGCGGGTCCGGCACGTTGTTCGCAACGTGCCCGCAACCGTCAACGCGGGCGTCGCCAAAACCGTCATCGGACTGCGACACACATACCTCTTTAGTATTAGAATTCACCGGGATCTCAACTCTGCGCACATCAGCGTCACGGGAAAATGACCGCGACCTTCGATTGGAGGACATCACTTAATGGGTATTGGGGCCAGCGCAACGCCTGAGGCAAAATAGAAACGTTTGCGAAGTGCCGAGGGAGAGCCGGTGGTGGACAGGGCTTGATTCGAACCGGAAAAATAACGCTTTGATATCAATCCTGTTCTCGGAATGAGCGGGAGGCCTCCCCCACACTCTCCCCCACATTTTCGTTCATTTAACGGTGGTTCGGTTCAGCGTTTCGACCAAAAAACTGAATAAATGGGCCGTTCGCAGGGCGCGTGATCGCCACATAATGGCACGTTCTGACACTGTCCATTTGCGGGTTAGCGACCTGGTCAGTTCAATGCCCGATGCCGCTCCACCAGCCTGTGCAAACTGGATGTGGTGATGCGCGTTGCTTTGCCGATCTTCACCGCTTCTAGTTCGCCGTTGGCAATCAACTCGTAGAGTTTTGTTCGGCCAACGCCGATCATGCGGGCGGCGTCATTGACCCGGACGCAGATTGGCTCGACGAGCTGCCGTCCGCTCATTCTGCCGGTTCCTCTTCACGATAGTGAGCGGGATCGGCGATCCAGCGATTGATGGCTGACTCATGCCATCCCGCGCCATGCACGCTGATCTTCACCTGCGAGGGGAAAGTGCCTTCGGCGATCTTGCGGTAGATGGTGGAACGGGAAAGACCGGTGCGGTCGAGCACGGTCTTCAAACGGATGATGCGTTCGGTATTGGACATTGGGCGTTCTCATTATTGATACTGGCAGCCCCTCTACGGAACATAATGAGAACTTTTTGGTGCAGCGCAAGGGTCAGTCTGAGTTGAAATTCGAGCAAATCTTCAACGATTTGCATGATATGAAACGGCTATGGACGGTCCGAGACCTTTGCGGACAAACCGCTCAACATCTGTCGGTTCTGAAAATTTTCGCGCCCAGCGCGAATTTGTGATTCACGCGGCCGAAATTGCGAGGGCAAGGACGTAATCCCGCGCCAGCGGTACCAGAATCTGCGCGAATCGTATTAAGAAAATACAATGCTATCGCGATCCTCGCTGTTTTCGAATTGGCATGAGGCGAGTGATTTATGTGCAGTCGATCCTGTCTACCTAAAATGGCCGAAACTGGGCCGGTAGCGGAAAGTCTGCTTTTGGCTAAGCGTGACGTGAAAGCCGACGGAGCCACTATTTCAATGTTTTCCTGGGCAATGTCTACAAGATTGATCCCTTTGCAATTGCCGTGGATTTGGCGCGTCGCGTTTCTGACATCCGTCTGGTAGCGCTCGATCCCGGCGGTCACCTAATTTTTGGGCACCTTGCAGAGTTGGCGAGGTCAACAGACAAATATTGGGAAGCTACAGGACAATGACCGTCAGTCTGGTTGGGCTCGTTAGTGTTTAGTGAAACACTAAGAGTGGCACATTGCTTTCTCTCAACAGTCGCTTCGTGACCCCTCCAAAGATGGCCTCAGGGATCCGCCCGCTGCCATAGGCTCCCATCACCACGTATCTCGCGCCTTCCTCTTGCGCTCGCTCCAGAATGGCGTCTGCGATCCTGTCATCAGTTTCACGAGACAGCGGGCCGCTATTGATTCCATACCTACGCAAATAGCCGACCGCGTCATCAAGCTCGAGCGGCCCGCCGGGTCCATTGAATTGGAGCACCGTCACTCCATACGCCTTTTCAAGCAAAGGGACCGCCGCCCTCATCGCCTCGTTCGCTTCCGCTTCGCCGTCCCAGGCGACGAGGACTTTCCCGCAAGGGTCAAACCCCCGGCATTTCGGGGGCACGACGAGTACCGGTCGCTTCGCCTTGACGATCACTTCACCCGCGATCCGCAGGGCATGATCCAGGTCATGCGATGGTGCCTGGCTCGTCAGGATGACAAGGTCAGCAAACCCGATCGCTCTTGGGATCTCATCGCCGGGATCACCAGTGACCCCGAGCATCTCCCAACTCACACCTTCCGAAGCCATCCGTTTCTCGATTGCCGACTTGTTCGACGCTTCGCCTTCCCGTGCTAACTGCAAAAGTGTGCTGAGGCCCCAGCGCGTGATGCTCTCGTCCCCCCATTCCGGCGGTATGACAATGTCCAGGCAGATCAGATGACCTGAAAGCTGCCGCGTCAGGTCGATTGCGACCTGCAATCGTGCCTCCTGTTCGCGATCATTATGCAAGAACACCAGGATGTTCTTCATCCAGAGCCTCCGCTGAGCTAGAAACAGCAATTCGCCTTAGCCGACTGGAGCGGTGACAGAAAGAATATTGACCGTAATCCCGCGAGCTATCCGGCTCATTTTCGTTCCTGCTTCCACCCCTAGATGGAGAAGCGGGAGTGCGTCAGCCCCCAGGAAATCTGCGGAAATAGAACCGCTTGGCAATCTCCGTCGACAGGGCATAGGCGGCGACGATGAGGCTACAGAACAGCATCATCCTGACGCTCGGCGCATAAAGGCCGAACAGCCAGTCGGCCGCCGGGAGGTAGGGCATTGCGACCGCCGCGACGGCTAGCACCACTGTCAGCCACACGAGCAGCGCAGAAGGCCTGCTGGCGAAGCTGAAACGTCGCGTACGCAGGATGAGCAGGACGACCAGTTCGGTAAGCAGCGAGATCACGAACCAGATCGTCTGGAACTCGGTCTCTCCGGCCTCCATGACCAGCCGCAAGGCTGCGAACGTGACCAGGTCGAATAGGGAACTTAGCAAGCCAAACACGATCATGAACCGCTGGATGGACTTCACATCCCAGCGCTGCGGAGTGTCGATCCGTTCTTCATCAACTTTGTCAGACGAGATTGCCGCGGCAGGCACGTCGGACAGGAAGTTGTTGAGCAGGATCTGTTTGGGAAGGAGCGGCAGGAACGGGAGGAGCGGCGTGGCGACCGCCATGCTGACCATATTGCCGAAATTTGCACTGGTGGTGATCGATATATATTTCAGCGTGTTGGCAAAAGTCCGCCTTCCCGAAACGATGCCTTGCGCGATTACGCCAAGGTCCTTCTCGAGCAGGACAAGGTCAGCGCTCTCGCGCGCAACATCGACGGCCTGCTCAACCGAAATCCCCACATCCGCCAGTTGCAGCGCAGGAGCGTCATTGATGCCGTCTCCCAGATAGCCGACGGAATTCCCCGTTTCCTGCAGCGCCCGGATGATCCGCTCTTTCTGTTGCGGATCAATCTCGGCAAAGATCGAAGTTTGGACTGCCCGCTGCTGCAAGGCGGCACTGGACATGCGTGTAATCGCCTCGCCGGTCAGGATCGATTTGGGATCAAGACCCACTTCGCTTGCCACATGGGCGGTTACGTACCGATTGTCGCCGCTGATGACCTTGGTGGCAATGCCCAGCTCCGCAAGCTCGCGAATGGTCTGCGCCGCATCCTCTTTCGGCGGATCACGGAAAAGGAGGAGGCCGGTCAGGACCATATCGCGTTCCGTATCCCTGCCGATCTGACAATCAGGGGCGATCTCGCGCTCGGCGAGGGCAAGCACGCGGTAGCCAGCCTCGCCCTGCTTGCGAAACAATGCATCGAGCGCAAGCCGCTCTTGCGATGATAACAGCCGTGTTTCCGACCCGATCCGGATATGGCTGCAAACCGACACAACCTCAGCGTAGGCGCCCTTGGTCACGAGCAGTGCCTTGTCTGCCGCGTCCGTCCCGGCAACAGCGATGCTGAGCCGCCGCCGGCTGAAATCGTAGGGAATTTCGCCCAGCTTGCGACATCCGTCGCCGGTCTGCCCCGCGCGTTTGCCAGCCGCAACGATCGCCTCGTCCAGGGGATTGGCAATGCCGCTTTCGAAATGGGAGTTGAGGAAGGCCGCGCGCAGGACTGTGTCGCTGGCCGCACCAGAAGGATCGATCGCCGCATCGAGCATGACCACGCCCTGTGTGAGCGTGCCGGTCTTGTCAGTGCACAGGAGGTTCATGCTTCCCAGGTTTTCGACCGCTTCCAGCCGGCGGACGATCACCCCGCGCTTCGACAGGCGTTGCGCTCCGGCGGACAGGGTCACGCTGATGATGGCGGGCAGAAGCTCCGGCGACAGTCCCACCGCCAGCGCGACCGCAAACAGGAGCGAGTCGATCGCCGGCCGGCCAAGCAGCTGGTTCGCCGTCAGAACCGCGATCACAATCACGATCATCACCCGCATCAGCATCGCGCCGAATTTGCGAACCCCGCGCGCAAAATCGCTTTCCTCAGCCCCTGCCTGCAAGCTTTGGGCGATCGCGCCGAACTGCGTCTCCTGGCCCCGTTGCAGGACCAGCATCGTGGCAGTCCCGCTGCGAAGCGACGACCCCATGAAAAGCCAGTTGCTTCGTTGCGCGGCTGGTGTGTCTTTCGGGGTCAAGCCCGGCGCTTTCTCGACGGGCATCGATTCCCCTGTCAGCGCGGCCTGGGTAACCAGGCAATCCTGGGCCTCGATCACCAGCCCGTCGGCGGGAACAAGGTTTCCGGCTGACAGCCTGACAAGGTCGCCCCGGACAAGCTCTTTGACCGGAACCTCGGCTTCAGTGCCTCCCCGCAAGGCCCTGGCACGCAGGGCAATGCTCCCGCGCAGGGCCTCCATCGCACGCGAGGCCCGGAACTCCTGCGAGAAGCTCAAGATTCCGCTCCCCACCACGATCGCAAGGATGATGGCTGCATCCATCCATTCGCGCAGGAAGGCCGCGACGAGCGCTCCGAACAACAGGATAAGCACAAGAGGACTTTTGAACTGGCGGCCAAGCAGAGCGAGAACCGGCGCTGAGTGCCTGTCCTGCAGGCTGTTCGGCCCATCTTCAGCCAGCCTGCGCTCGGCCTCCCCAACTGTGAGGCCTGACGGCGAACTATCAGCCAGCCGAAGGGCCTGGTCGACCGGCAACTGCCAGAATTCGTCCTTCACGCCCTGCCCCTCCCATCGCGGCCATTCGAAGCATGCATCCCTTTCCGGAGGAGAAAGAAGCTTGGAATGAGCGGCAGCCAGAGCGTGAGACCGCGAAGAAGCAGGACAGCGGTCAGTCCTCCCTCGAATGCGACGCCAAGCGAGACCAGCATGGCCACCGCAGCCGCCTCGAAACTGCCAAGGCCCATCGGAATGGGAGACAAGGTTGCAGAAATCGAACCGGCCATGAGCGCAAGAAACGCAGTCCCCGGTTCGAATGGCATGCCAAGCGCCATGAAGATGATTGCGAGGGTCATCGAGTCGGCGAGAAAGACGGCCGCGTTGCAAACCGCCACGCGGCCCAGCAACCCGTGATCCCGGACGAGTTCCGCCGGGGCTTCGCCAATTACGGTCAAGAGCTTGGCGATCGGAGTGAAGCGCTCGATCCGCGGAGGAAGCGGTTTGCTGCCGCGATTACGCAACCACAGCGCAAGCAGGGGAATCGCAAGCGCCACCAACAGGAATGCAGTGACAAGTCCAACCAGCAGCGGGGTGGCATCCTTGTGCAGCCACAGGACGACCAGCATAACGACTGCCAGAACGGCATAGGCGACATAATAGCCTAGCAGCGAGATAATGAGAGTTGCCGCTGCAGCACTTCTCGGTACTCCTAGGCTCGTGAGCCGGTCGATGAGCAAGACGTGACCGCCGATGCCGGCGCTGGGAATGGCCTGGTCGGCGAACAGCTTGGACACTGCGATCGGAAGCAGCTGTATCAGCGGGCGAGGCGAAGCCGCGCGCTTCAGGACAGACTTCCAACCATAGGCGACCGATGCATAGGTTCCGAACTGCAGGGCTATCGCGACCAGCAGCCAGATTGGTTCCGCTTGACGCAGCAATGCCAGAAAATGCTCGAGGTCGCCAAAATGCATGACTGCGAAAACAGCACCGGCGATGGCCAGGGCGATGGCAAGACGCCGAGAAAACCTGCTTCCCTTTACTGGGGCGTTCTGGCCCTGGCCTTCAGGAGTCATCTCGCGATCATCTACTTGTCGAGCCTTTGTGACTGGCGCTGGCCATGATTGCGTTTGAACTCGGCATAGGAATCGAGCACACGCCGCATTTCCTCGAGGGCTTCCTGCCGCCGCTTCTCGTCCCTGATCCGGTGCAGTTGGCCTTTCAGGTCGGACACGAATTCCGCATAGCTGTTTTGCCAGTCGCGTCCGGTCGCCTGCTGCAAATCCGCCCGGCCAGTTGAAACCCGCTTTGCCGCTGCTCCGGCCGAGAGCGCATAGGTTTCCCCGAGCAAGGGCAGCTTGACCGTAAGATCCGGATCGCGGCGCTGCAATTCGCGGCGCAACGTCTCCATCGCTTCCGGCTCGCCGTGGGTGAGGAACAGGTTTCCGGCAATGGGTGCACGGGCGGCGATCCATTCGAGCAGTTCCCCCTGATCGGCATGGGCCGAGTAGCTGTCGATACGCCTGATCTGCGCCCTTATGTGAATGTCGTTGCCCGAAATCCGCACCGATCGCGCGCCGTCGAGTATGGTCCGTCCCAATGTACCCTGCGCCTGGTAGCCGACAAACAGGACCGTTGAATCGTGACGATGGAGGTTATGGATCAGGTGATGCCGGATGCGTCCTGCCTCGCACATGCCGGAAGCCGCCATGATCACAGCACCGGAGACCGAATTCAGTCGGATGGATTCCTGCGTTTCATTGACGAACTTGAAGTTGGATCGGTTGAAGATGTTGGCGCCGCCGGTGTCCTCCATTTCGCGAACATGGCGAGCGAAAACACCCGTGACCTCGTTCGCCAGCGGAGAGTCGACAAAAACGTTTACGTCTCCGATTTTGCCTTCGTCGAGAAGGACGGCGAAATCGAGCAGCAACTCCTGCGTCCGCTCGAGCGCGAAGGTCGGAATGACAAGGTTACCGCCGCGCGCCATTGCACCAAGCACTTCGGCCTGCAGCAGCTTGCGCCGATCTTCGACCGTTGTTTCCTCGCGATCGCGGTCGCCATATGTGGACTCACAAATGACGTAATCGAGGCCCGAAGGCCCCTCGGCGTCGGCTAGGAAAACCTTGTGCTCCGGCCCGAGGTCGCCCGAACACATGATCCGGACTCGATCAATCTCAAGCTCGACCGATGCTGAACCGAGAATGTGTCCGGCATTCCAAAATGTGGCGCGCATGGATGGAACCGGCGCGAAGGATTGTTCAAGGCTCACCGGATGGCACTGGCGCCAGGCCTGCATTGCATCACTTTCGGTATAGAGCGGGACGAATTGCCGATCGCCCGGCCGGTCACGCCGACGATTGTGGCGCTGGGCCTCCATTTCCTGGATGCGTCCCGCATCGGCGAGCATGAATTCCAGCAGGTCGCGAGTTTCTTGCGTGCAGTATATCGGCCCGTCGAAGCCCTGTGCGACCAGCTTGGGAAGCAAGCCGCAATGGTCGATATGGGCATGGGTCAGGATAACGGCATCGATCTGCGATGGCTTGAACTCGAAATCACGATGATTGGCCGACTCCAGCGTGCGTGAACCCTGGAACAATCCGCAATCGACCAGGATCGAATGGTCACCGCAGGAAAATTGCATGCATGAACCGGTCACGGTCTGAGCCGCGCCGTGAAAGGTAACGGTTGGAGAAGCACTCATGCAATCAATCCTCTTTCGCGGATGCCGTGGGCCAGCGTTTCTGCCAGCTCTATCTGAGCGGTCGGACCGGGAATGGAATCACTTGAACGGATCCGTTCGATCCCTGCCTCATGCAAGGCAGCGAGGTCCTGGCTGCTTGCCAGGCAATGCGTTGCCAACGCCTCGATTTTTGCAGCGTCCGCCTCGCGCAGCATCCGCGCCGCAACGGCCAGCGTCACACCGCTTGAAATCACATCGTCGACCAGCACAACGTGCCGCCCCTCAACATGCCCGATATCGGCGAACTCGATATCGACCGAGCGGTCCCCGTCCCGCATCTTTCGACCCACCAGAAAGTCGAGGCCGAGCGGTTCGGCAATCGCCCGGACCCATTGTTCGCTCTCGCCGTCAGGGCCAACGATCAGCGGGTTCACGGACAAGTCGAGCGAAGCCGAAAGGGCCTGTTTGCCGAACAGGTTTACCGCAGGAATTCCGGGCATGACTTCTCCGAGATCGTGGATGCGATGGAGATGGGCATCCACCGTGACGCAACCGTCAAATGCGCCAGCAATCAGTTTTCCAATGACTTGCTGGCTGACAGCCTCGCCGGGATGGAATGCCATGTCCTGCCGCATGTAGCCGAGATAGGGCGCAACCAGGATCACCCTGGTGGCGCCGTTCTCGTGCAGGGCCGAAGCGGAGAGCAGAACATCCACGATTTTCGCGTTGGGATCATCGAGCGAGCAATAGAGGATAGCGGCGGGTTGGACTGGCGCAGCCACGCGCACAAGGCTTTCACCATCGGGGAAGCGATGCAGGGCGATAGGGTTGCTGCCGGCACCCAATATGTCGGCGAGCCGTCGCGCAGGCTCCGCATCCCGATCAAAATGATGGACTGCCGCGCCCATCAGGCCACCTCGAAGCCGCCATCTTCGGCAGCCAGGTCTGCGGCAAAGGCCAGCCCCGTCTCGGAGTTGGCGTAGATACGGTAGAGCACCTCACCCTTGCGCACTCTCTCCCCGACCTTGCGCAGCAGGTGGATACCGGCACCCTTGTCCATTGGCGCCCCGGCGATCCGCGCAATCCGTGCCATGCGCTCGCAATCGATGGCACGCACATGACCGGCGGCAGGGCTGCGAATATCGTGCTGGTGGGCACCCAGAGGAAACTCTTTCACCTGACGGCCCTGCGCCTCGATTATTCGCTCCATCTTGGCAAGGGCGGCGCCCGACGCCAGCAGTTCGAGCGCCCGGGAATAGCCCTTCCCGCCTTCAAGCGCCGGATCGAAATCAATGATACGGCCTGCGAGGACAAGGGCATGTTCGCGCAGGTCCTGCGGCGCATCTTCCTCGTTACGCAGAACCGCCATCACGTCACGGGCTTCCAGAACCGGACCGATGCCACGGCCGACCGGCTGCGAACCGTCGGAAATGACGATCTCGGTCTCCAGCCCCAGATGCCGCGCAACATATTCGAAGGTCTTGCGCAATCGGACGGCGTCGTCCTGCGACCTGACCTTGGCACTCGGCCCGACGGGAATGTCCAGCACGAGATGCGTCGAGCCGGCGGATACCTTCTTGGAGAGAATGGACGCGACCATTTGCTCATGCGTGTCGATGCGCAGCGGACGTTCCACCGATATGAGGATATCGTCTGCAGGCGAAAGCTGCACCTTGCCACCCCAGGCAAGGAAGGCGTTCTCCTCTTGCGCGATGCGTATCATGTCCTCGTGCAGAAGGTCGACATTCGCCAGCACTTCCATCGTATCCGCTGTCCCCGCAGGCGAGGTGATCGCGCGCGAGGAGGTCTTGGGCATGAGCAGCCCGTGAGCAGCAACAATGGGCACAACGATCATCGAGGTTCGGTTTCCGGGAATTCCGCCGATGCAGTGCTTGTCCACGACGGGTCTTGAATCCCAGTGCAGGCGCTGGCCGACGCCGATCATGGCATTGGTGATGCCGAGCGTTTCCTCCGTCGTCATGAACCCTGCACAGGCGACCAGGAATGCCCCGATTTCCATCGGAGAGTAGCGATGCGCCGCAATGTCTGCGATGATCTCTTCCAGCTCGCTGTCGCTGAGCGTGTCTCCATCGATCTTGCGCTTGACCCATTCGAGGCTGGCAGGAGGCCGCGCCTGCTCGATCTCGACTTCTGTACCTTCGGCAAGCGCGAGGCGGCGAAAAGCCTGCTCGCCCAGTCCGATCTGGCCATTCTCCAATAGACCGCCATCATCGATCAGCGCGAGTGTCGCAAGGATTTCGTGCCCGCTAGCATGAACCCGTATTTTGCGCAGCGCCTGAAACTGTTCAGGTGAATAGCCATTTCCGCCACGGAGCATGAATGCCGTATTCTCAGGATGCGTATCGATCGGCAGATGTCTGATTTTCATGGGGCGCAGTCCTAGCGCAAAGGAAGAGCAATTACGAGAATTCGCAATTGGCCCAGCGGCGATCTAATTTGTTGAAACAAAGCGGGCTTCCATACCTGTCGCGCCCTCGACCCGCTGGCGTAGTGCTTCGAGCTCGGGGTCAGCTTCGAGCGAGCGGTCCAGCAGCAACACCAATTGCCCTCCCGTAATGCTCAGGACTGTCACATTACGCGTAGCCGGATCTGACCGCAGTGTGTTCTGGACCTGCTGGTACCGAAGGGTCTGCGCATTCGCCTGCTGTGCGATATTTGCATAATTGGATGCCAAGGGGTCCAACAGGGCGAGGGTAAACAGGGCCGTCGCGATCGTACCTCCAAGAAACCATTTCCGCCGGTCAGGCGCTGCAAACGTTCCCGAAAGGAAGAATACCAGCAGGGACGCAACCGCAATCCCGGCAAGGTTCGTGAAGAACAGGAGCAACGCCCCCTCTGCAAGCAGGAACCGCTGGTCCTCAAGCATCATTCCTGCGACGCAGAGCGGCGGAACAAGGGCAACGGCGATGGCAACGCCGGAAAGAACGGTCGAGAACTCCGAGCGGTAATAGCCGTAGGCACCTGCAACGCCAGCCGCCAGCGCTATGCCAAGATCGCGAAGGTCGGGCGCAGTTCGCGCGAGCACCTGTTCGTTCGGAGTTGCTACTGGCAGGACAAGATTGATGAGATAGGCGACAGCCATCACGCCAACCGAACCAGCCAGGACGAGGCCAAACAGTCGGAGCATCTCCTGCTTCCAGCCAAGGGCAATGGATGCCCCCAGGGCAAGGATCGGCTGGCCCAGCGGAGCAACAACCATGGCGCCTATAACGACAGCGGCTGAATTCTCCGACAGGCCGAGCGTCGCGATGCAGGCGCTCATGGCCAGCATGAGGGCGAATGGCAGCTTCCAGTGGGATTTCAGGTTGAAGAAGAGAAGATTGAACGCCTCGCGATTGTCGATCGGCAACGGATCGATCGAGAATATCTGCGAGCCGGCTGACTCCGCTGGTTTTTCGATCTGCAACAGGTCGGGTTGAACCGAGCCGTTGGGTGGTTTTGCAGAATCATCCGGTCCACCGCTCTTCATCAAATCCTCTTCCCGCTTTCAACAACCAAGACGCACGCGGTTTAGTTGAACGCGAACATATTTACGAGGCAAACAGTGTAGGCCTGCGCAGGCGTGATCCTTTGCGTTCGATTGAACAAAGACGCCCGTAGTCGGGAATTCATTCTTCAGGGACGTTGCGAAAGTCATGTTCTAGTGCAAAGCTCGCCCAGAAGTGGATACTTCATGAATGGATAACGACTTGCCCAGAGCCTCGGCACATCCGGACGATCCGCATTATGTCACACGAAGCGGATGGCTGCGCGCCGCCGTTCTGGGCGCAAATGACGGGGTTGTATCGATTTCCTCTCTAATCGTGGGTGTCGCCGCAGCCGATCCGACCCCCGGTACCGTGCTGACCGCTGGCTTTGCCGGGCTATCGGCTGGCGCGATGTCGATGGCTGCAGGCGAATATGTCTCGGTCTCCTCGCAATCCGACACCGAGAAAGCCGATATCTCCCGTGAAACCGCAGCGTTGAAAGAGGATCCCGAAGCCGAACTGGCCGAGCTGGCCGACATATACCGAGAAAAGGGTCTGAGCGATGAAACCGCCTTCGTCGTTGCGAGGGAGCTCAGCGCGCGCGATGCGCTCGGCACGCATGTCCGTGACGAACTCGGCTTGTCTGCCGCTCACGCGGCAAGGCCTTTCCAAGCCGCGCTAACGTCCGCAGCGACTTTCAGCGTATCAGCGGCTGTCCCGCTGCTGGCGGCGCTGCTTGCCCCTGCCGATGCGATCATCCCTGTCGTACTTGCAGTGACTGTCGTCACGCTCGCCGCCCTCGGGGCCTTGGGCGCGAAAGCCGGTGCCGCGCCGATCCCGCGCGCGACTTTGCGGGTCGTCGTTTGGGGCTTGTTCGCGATGGCCATCACAGCCGGCGTTGGCTGGCTGTTCGGTGTCAGCGTCTGATCGGACGCTTGGCCGCAAACTATTCGGATGACGCGCTTTTCAAACGGCTGTCGATTGCTTTCAGCTGACGCAGGATTTCGTCCTGCTGAGTCAGGATTTTTTCATGCTGCTCGCCGCGGAGCCGGTCAAGCTTCTGTTGCATGCCCAGGATCTCGATTTCGGAACGCAGATTGACTTCGTAATCGTGCGCTGCGGCGATACGGTCCTTTTCGGCCTGTCTGTTCTGGCTCATCATGATCACCGGCGCCTGAAGCGCGGCAAGCATCGAAAGGATGAGATTGAGGAAAATATAGGGGTATGGATCGAATGCCTGCTGCGAGGTCAGGAAATATCCGTTGATTGCGGTCCATACGACAAGGAAAAGCAGGAATGTGGCGATAAATGGCCATGATCCACCCACGCGGGCGACACCGTCGGCAAGGCGATCCCAAAACGTATCCTCCCGTTCGGCGAGTTCACCTGCATCCTGACTTATGGGGCGTCGTTGCTCGATATGTTCCATGACGCGCCGCTCTTCGGCATCAATGGGGGTCAGGCCCAAATGCTTGCGCGCAAGATCGACTGTGAGACGGGTTAAGTTGGGCATCCGGTTTTCTCCTCGGCGCGCCGCTTTTGACGTGCGCTTACGTAATAGTGTTGGCTGATCCATCCGGTGATAGCGATCTTGGCAAGAAGAGACACGATTCCGTCTGCTCAATTGATCACAAATCGAATATCGAGACATCTCGCAGGACGGATGAAGAGGGAGTTCGGTGAGCTTGGAATATAGATCTGAATTTCGAATCGTGACTGGACAGTCCGTGCGTCTGGCTGACCGTGCCCCCGCGTATACCGGTCATGATTTGCGCCGCGAGGACTCCGAGAATGTCAAACGGGCTGCTGTCGAACAGATCGATCGCCTTCAATACCTGCTCTATGCGGCGGCCGAGTCATCGCTTCTTATCGTGCTTCAGGGAATGGATGCTGCGGGCAAGGATGGCGTGATCCGGCATCTGTTTACCGGCCTCAATCCCCAGGGGACCCGTGTGCATAGCTTCAAGCAACCGACGCAGGTTGAACTTGCTCACGACTTCCTCTGGCGCGTCCATGCCCAAGTGCCCGCCCAAGGCGAAGTCGCGATATTCAATCGCTCCCATTATGAGGATGTTCTGGTCGCCCGCGTCCACCGTCTGGCACCCGAGGCAAAGTTGACGTCGAGGTTCGATGCGATCAATCGGTTCGAGCATCTACTTGCGGAGAACGGAACACGTATCCTGAAATTCTTTCTGCATATCAGTCCTCAAGAGCAGCTCGAACGGTTTCGGAAACGGATCGAAGACCCGCTAAGAAACTGGAAGATCAGCGAAAGCGACTATTCCGAAAGGGAAAACTGGCCGGAATACGTAAAGGCCTATGAAGATGTACTGGAACGGACCAGCACCGAATGGGGGCCTTGGTTCGTAATACCTTCGAACCACAAGTGGTTTCGCGATTTGGCGATTTCAAAGATCATTGCGGAGGAGATGGAAAGCCTGCAGCTCCACATACCCCCTCCCCGGGTGGACCTGGATGACATTCGCCGGAAATATCATCAAACTGTCAACGAAGAGCGGTCCATCGAGCGCGAAACAGGCCTGTGAAGCTCTTTTGGCCAGTAGGGAAATGCGAAGGGCCCAACCTTCGTGTAATGGCGATCACGTTGCTGTTGGGGTAATCGGATGAACGAAAGAATTGCCGACATACTGGGCCAGATGCACAGGCTCGAGCTCGAACTACGCGAGGAAATCGCGCAACTGCCTACGCGATCGGAAATCCTCACCAAGGCCCGGACTCTCGAAGATGAATTTCGGCAGGGGCAGCGCGCTCTCAAGACGAAATTGGTAACATATGTCGGTCAGGCACAGATCTCATCAGTGCTCACGGCTCCGGTGATCTATTCCATGATCGTGCCGCTCGTTCTGCTCGATCTGTGGGCCACGCTGTATCAGCAGCTTTGTTTCCGCGCCTACCGTATCCCGCGTGTCAAACGGTCCGCATTTGTGGTAATCGATCGGCAATATTTGCCCTATCTCAACCTGCTGGAGAAGCTGAACTGCCTCTATTGCAGCTATGGCAATGGCGTGATTTCCTATGTCCGCGAGATTGCCAGCTTGACCGAGCAGTATTGGTGTCCGATCAAGCACGCGAGAGCCCCCCTCAGCCCACATCATCGCTACCAGGGATTTCCCGATTACGGTGATGCCCAAGGATACAAAAGCCGACTTGCCGATTTGCGCGAAGAGGTTCGAAGGACCACCTCGAAGAAGCGGTGATCGTAGTCTGAGATTACGGGAAAGCGCAGGGCAGGTGGAGTAAAGGCAGTCATGACGATAGGGCCTGCAGCCGCGATCTGGCTCCGGATACCGCGTCCATCACACTGAAGGAACCTTCCTCTGCCAGCTTCGAGCCGGCATTTCTGAGACCCTCGCGCGCCCGGTCGTGCAAGCGAGCAAGCACCAGTTCGATCCCGTTACGTTGGAGGATCACTTCCAGTTCGAGCAACGCCTCGATGGCGGTGCTGTCCAGATCATCGGTTTCTTCGAGGCTTAAAACAACGACCTCCGTATTCGCTGCGAGAGCCGCTTCGCCGACTTGGCCAAGTACCGATTCCGCATTCGCAAAGATCAGCGGGGCATTGGGCCGGTAAATCGCCAGCCCGACTATTCGTTGCGCTTCCTTATGGGCATTGAGATCAACGAAATTGTGGCTGTGTGGCTGTTGCCGACCGAGCTCGCTGATTACGGGTCGAGCCAGTCGGTGCAACAGGTCTGCCAGCGAGAGTCCAATGGCGAAAAGCATTCCATTGAGCACGCCGAAGACCAGCACACCCAGAGCTGCGGCGATCGCGAGCGGGTAGTCGCGGCGTAGCCGCTTCAGCTGTTCGAAGGGGGCGATCGACAGGGAATGCAGCAAGGCTGCAATGACGACCGCTGAGAGCACGGGTGCCGGGATCAGCGAAACCGCCCCTGGTGCGAGCATCAGGACGAGAACCAGCACGAAACATGCGGTCGCGCCGGCAAGACGGGATCGCGCCCCAGCCGCTTCATTCGCCGAGCCAGCGGAGAAGCCGGCTCCCACGGGCATGCCCTGCATTGCCCCCGAGGCAAGATTGGCAAGGCCCAATGCCGCAACCTCGCGCGAGGCTTGAAGCTGCTCGCCGTGCCGAATGGCAAGAGTTCGCATCGTTCCCCAACTCTCCGCGAACAGGATGAGCGCAATCGGTACTGCCATGCGCGCAAGCTCGGGTATCGCACTGAGCTGACCTTGGAGACCTTGGCGCCAAGAGAGCGCGAAATCGACTGCCGGGGCCATTTCGACGCCGAGCTCACGTAGCCCCAAGAAACTGCTTGCCATGATGCCTGCGAGGAGAACCGTAAGCCCGGCGGGGATCGACCGGAAGCGGCGCAGCGACAGGAACAGTCCAAGCGTTGCAACGCCCGTGGCGAGACTCGCAATGTTGGTCGCGCCGATCTGGCTCCACAATTGGCTCAGCGTATGCCAGACACTGCCGTACCCAGTGTCAATCCCCGTCATGTGCGGCAACTGCCCGACAATAATCGTTAGCCCGAGGGCAAAGCCGAAGCCGCGCAGAACCGGACGGGATATGAACCCCGTAATGACGCCAATCTGCGCGAGCGACAAAGTAATGAAGATCAGGCCCACGAGGGCCGTGAGCACCGCTGCAGCTCCGGTATATCCCGCGACATTTGTTTGAAGCGACGCGAGAGACGCGGCAAGGATCGCCGCAGCGGAGGATGTCGGCGAAACGATCGCTAGCCGGCTTCGCCCGACAATCAGATAAACGAGGCCACCAATGATCGCGGCGGTCAGCCCCGCCCTGGGTGGCAGTCCGGCTATGGCGGCATAGGCTGCAGCTTCGGGCAGCAGTAGTCCGGCCACGGCAAGTCCGGCCAACACGTCTTTCCTGAAGAATTCAGGACGAATTGAAACGGTCGGCAATCAACCCTCGCACAATTTCTTTGAATTTGCGCTTCTAGCAGTCCATTCCTTGTTGTCGATTAGATGCCTCGCACCTCTCATGTGCCAGAGCAGGTTTGCGCAGCTTCAAAGATTGCCTGACAAGGGCAAGGAAGGAACCGCCTTGACACAGGATCGAAACGAGAGGGCATGGACCTGGGTTGTCGCACTGGGGTTGGCGATGATCGTGGTTGGCTTGCTGGCCGTCCTCAACCCGGTTGCAACCGGAATTGTGAGCGGCCTGTTCTTGAGTTTCATATTCCTCCTTGGAGGAGGAATCGCTCTATTGGTCGGCTTCACGGATAATGGACTTTCTCACCGCCTGGTCGACATAATTTTCGGCCTGCTTTCCATCGCTGCGGGCGTTCTGACAGCCATCAATCCCTTGATCGGAGCTGTGACGCTCGCCTGGATCGCGGGCGCCATGTTCGTGGTTTCCGGCGTGATGGAAGTCGTCTCGGCCATTCGAGGGGGTGGGCATCGCGGGCTATTACTGTTTCTTGGCATCGTTGATGTCCTGATCGGCCTGTATTTCCTGTTCTCTTCCCCTGAGCTTGCGCTGGTCCTATTGGCCATTTTGGTGGGAGCGGGCTTCGCCTTCAGAGGTATTTCGATTCTGATGTTCGGCTGGATGCTACGCAAGAACCCCAGCATCTAAGACATTGAGCTGGGGCCTTGCCTATTATGCGCTTGAATGGGCGATCCGCATTACGGCGCTGTTGATCGTTCCTGTCCGGAAACCCGCCGCGACTGCCACAAGCTGGCTTCTCCTCATTTTCTTTCTGCCCGTCCCCGGCATCGTCTTGTATCTGGCCATTGGCAGTGCGTCGCTTCCACGCTGGAGAACACGGCAGTTCACCGCCCGCCTCCCCGAATTCTCGAAGCTGGCGAACTCGATCGCACGGGAAGACCCTGACGGTTCCAAGTCCGAAGATCTGACAGAAAAAGTCGTAGCGAACAGCGGCCTGATGCCCGCCATCGGCGGAAACAATCTGGAATTGCTCGTCGACTACCAGGCGATGATCGATCAGCTGGTCACCGATATCGACGAAGCTAGCGAGCGCGTCCACATGGTTGCCTATATCTTTGCCAGCGACAGCACAGGCAAGAAGGTCGTGGCGGCTCTAGAAAGAGCAGTGAAGCGCGGTGTCCAATGCCGCGTACTGGTCGATCCCATCGGATCGGCACACTGGTTTCGTGAAATCCAGTCCATGCTTAGGGGAATAGGAGTGGACGTGCGGGCAACCCTGGCCCTGCATTCGCTTCGACGCTGGACCCGTCGGGACCTTCGCAACCACCGCAAGCTCTATTTGATCGATGGCGATACCGCTTACGTGGGGTCGCAGAATATTGTGGCTGCAGATTTCCGACCCGGCATTGTCAATCAAGAGGTGGTTGTTCGGTCGCAAGGCCCCGTCGTGGCGGAGCTGGAAGCGATCTTTGCCGTCGACTGGCAGAATGAGACTGGAGAATGGTTAGGGGACAAGATTTCCATCCCCAAGGCTGCCGGAAATGCCAGGCTTCAAGTTCTCGCGAGTGGTCCAGACTTCTCTCCGGAGGGATTTCGCTCACTGCTACTTCAGGTCATTCATTCCGCCTGTTCGCGGATACTCATAGTCACGCCGTACTTGATACCCGATCCATCGGTCTTGGCCGCCATGAAGCTTGCCAGATTGCGCGGTGTCGAAATTGTCATTGCGGTTTCGCGCGTGCGCGACCATCCCATCGTCCATCTCGCACAGGAATCATACTACTCCGAGTTACTCGATATTGGTGTCCAGCTTGTCGCGGCGCGCGATGGTCTGCTGCATGCCAAGGTCGTAGTCTCTGACAGGCAAGTGGGTGTTGTCGGTTCCGGGAACCTGGACATTCGATCTCTCATATTGAACGATGAGCTGAGTCTCGTCATTTATGATGAAGCATCGATCGCAGCGCTTGCCGAAACCGTCGAACGGATGATCGAGAGTGCGGGGCCTATCTCACGGACAGAATGGGATGCTCGGCCGAAGTTGGCTCGAGTTGTAGAGAATTTGGCCCGTTTAACGAGCCCGCTTTTATAGCCTTCAGTGAGGTTGGAGTGGATGTCAGCTTTTGGTGCTTCATGCCCATTGCCGCAACGGCATACTGTGGGGCGCAAAGCTGACGCGAAAAAGCACCTTTCAAAGGCGAGATACGGGAGTTGCGCTCCGCGCTTACTGAGCTGAGTTCTCCGCCTCAAACGCCCTCTTCCCCTTGCGCCGGAACAGCACCAGTGCCTGCGCCCCATCCGGTCCGCGCAGCTTTGCGGCGACGGTAAGGAATGCGCCGTAGAGTGCGGCGCGATCATCGTCGGTCAGCTCGACCAGATCGGCCTTGGCGACCAAGCCGCCCAGCTCGATCAGCTGCCGGGTCCGCTCGCGGCGTTTCACTTGCCATTCGCGCATGTCGGTTCGTGCCTTTGCCGCGTCAAGCCGATGCCGCGCCGCCGTCGAGCGGCAGAGTGCCTTCCTGCTGCTGGCGAGGTCCGCTCGCAGTGTCGCGTGCCTTGCCCTGAAAGAAGGCCGCGCCGCGCTTGCGCCAGCCCTCCCCTATGGCCTTGTCGGCATTGGCGGCAGCGTCGAGCAATGCGCCTGCCAGGATATCGGCATCGAGCGCGTCGGCTCCGGTTGCCGTGACCAGCGCACCAAGGTCGCGCACCCGGCGCTCCTTCAATTGCTTTGCCTTGTCGGCAAGTGCCTTGAGTTCCGAATCAAAATCGCGGGGTTTGCGCATGGGACATCTCCATCGTTGGTGTGATGGAGCCATGATAATCGTGCTTGTAATCCAATGCAGTAAGGTCGCCGGGACAGTGTGATACGGCCTAGTCCCGATCAGGATTTTATCATGAGAGGGCGCGCTTATACGTCGTGCCGACGTGGCGTTTGGAGTGTAACTGGATTGCCGTCATGGCAATCTTTCACTTCAGCGCAAAGGTCATCGGACGGTCGAGCGGTCGCAGTGCCGTGGCGGCGGCAGCCTATCGGGCAGGCGAACGGTTGCACGATGAACGCATCGACAGAACCCATGATTTCACCAACAAGGCAGGCGTTCTCCATTCCGAGGTGTTGCTGCCCAAGGGCGCGCCCGAAGCCTTCGCCGACCGCACCACCTTGTGGAACGCGGTCGAGGCTGCCGAGAGGCGCAAGGATGCCCAGCTTGCCCGCGAGGTGGAGTTCGCCCTGCCCCGCGAGTTGTCGAAGAAAGACAACATCAAGCTGGCGCGCGAGTTCGTCAAAGCCGAGTTCGTCGAGAAAAGCATGATCGCCGATCTCAATGTCCATTGGGATATCGGCGAAGACGGCAAGGCCAAGCCGCACGCGCATGTCATGCTGACGATGCGGGAGGTCACCAAGGGCGACTTTGGCGCAAAGGTCCGCGACTGGAACAAGACTACGCTGATCGAGCAATGGCGCGAGCGCTGGGCCGATCATGTGAACCGCGCCCTGGCAGAGCGCGAAATAGATGCGCGGATCGATCACCGCAGCCTGGAAGCGCAGGGTATTGCGCTGGAACCGCAGGACAAGATCGGCCCTGCTGCCTCGCGCATCGGCGGACGCGGGCTGGAAGCCGAGCGGATCGAGGAACACCGCGCGATTGCGCAGCGCAACGGCGAGCGGATCATCGCCAATCCGGAGCTGGCTCTGGATGCCATCACGCACCAGCAAGCCACATTCACCAAGCGCGACCTTGCGGCCTTCGTTCACCGGCACAGCGACGGCAAAGAGCAGTTCGACGCTGCCTACAAGGCCGTTCGAGCATCAACTGACATAGTCGCCCTTGGCAAGGATGGACGCGGGCAGGACCGGTTCACTTCGCGAGCAATGATCGAGACCGAACAGCGCCTGCATCGCGCCGCCGACACGATGGCGCAGCGCACCGGTCACGCCGTCAATGATGTGCAGCGGAACGCCGCTTTCCACAGCGCTGCGAAGCGCGGGCTGGCCCTGTCTGGCGAGCAGAAAACCGCTTTCGAGCATGTGACGAAAGGCAAGGGTCTATCGGTTGTCGTCGGCTATGCGGGGACCGGCAAGAGCGCGATGCTAGGCGTGGCGCGTGAGGCCTGGGAAAGCGCGAGCTACAATGTGCGCGGCGCAGCGCTCTCTGGCATTGCCGCCGAGGGGCTGGAGAACGGCTCAGGCATCGCATCGCGCACCATTGCCAGCCTTGAGCATCAATGGAGCAAAGGGCGTGAACAGCTCACGTCCCGCGACGTGCTCGTCATAGACGAAGCAGGCATGGTCGGCACGCGCCAGATGGAGCGCGTGCTCGTCGCTGCCGCCAGGGCCGGAGCGAAGGTGGTTCTGGTTGGCGACCAGCAGCAGCTTCAGGCCATCGAGGCAGGCGCGGCATTCCGGGCGATCCATGAGCGCCACGGCGGGGTCGAGATCAGCGAAGTCCGCCGCCAGCTATCGGCATGGCAGCAGGATGCGACGCGGCAGCTCGCCACGGGCCGCACCGGAGAAGCGATCCGCACCTATGAGGAGCGCGGGATGGTCCATGCCGCCGACACGCGCGCAGTTGCACGGACAGAGCTGATCGAGCGCTGGGATCGGGAGCGGCAGGCCAGCCCCGCCGACAGCCGGATCATCCTCACCCACACCAATGACGAGGTCCGCGAGCTGAACACAATGGCGCGCGAGAAGATGCGCGAGGCTGGCGCGCTGGGTACCGATGCCACGATCAAGGCTGCACGCGGCGAGCGGCAATTTGCATCTGGCGACCACATCATCTTCCTGCGCAACGAACGCGGGCTTGGGGTCAAGAACGGCACGCTGGGCACGGTCGCAATGGCCAGTCCGCAGAGCATGGCCGTGCGCACCGAGGATGGCCGGGAAGTCGCCTTCGACACCAAGGACTATGCCCATATCGATCATGGCTACGCGGCCACGATCCACAAGGCGCAGGGCATGACCGTGGACCGCACGCATGTGCTCGCCACTCCGGGCATGGATAGCCATTCCGCCTATGTTGCCATGTCGCGACACCGCGACGGGTTGGCGCTCCACTATGGCCGCGATGATTTTGCCGATCAGTCCAAACTTGTTCGCATGCTGAGCCGCGAGCGCGGAAAGGACATGGCAGGCGACTACAAGCCCGAACAGGCCTTCGCCGTACTGCGCGGCATCAGCTTCCGCGAGCGGATCATCGAGATGGTTCGGCAGGTGCCGCAGAAGGCCAAGTCCATCTTCGGAAACTTCCGTCCGCAGGCCCGCCAGCTTGAGCCAATCCCGGCATCGGCGAACATGCAAGACGACCAGCGTCGCGCGGCCGAACGCTTCGCCCGTGCGCTTGGCGATATCGGCACGATGCAGGCCCAGGGCTTGCCCGTCCTTCCGCACCAGAAAGACGCGCTGGAGAAGGCTGGAAAGGCGCTCGACGCGATCCGACCCCATGCCGCCACCGATCTCGCCAAGGCGCTGGATCGGCGTCCTGAGCTGATTGCAGAAGCCGCTGGCGGGCGCAGTCAGGAGGCCATGCGCGCCATGCAGCACGAAGCCGCCGTGCGCACCGATCCGGCGCTGCGAACCGAGCGCTTTGTTAGCGACTGGCAGGGGTTGAGCACGGCGCGCAAGCAGCTTGAGCAGCAAGGTGACCGCGCGGGCGCTGCTCGTGTGTCGGCAAAGCTGACCGAACTGGCGAAGGGGCTTGAACGCGATCCGCAGGTCGAAGGCCTGCTGCGCGGCAAGACCCGCGAACTCGGCATCAATCCGAAGCCCGAACGCACCATCGCAAACGAACTTACCGCAACCCTCACCCGCGAGCGCACCCGCGCTTTCGACATGGGCATCTAGGAGAAAGAACCATGGACGACGACAACATCGAAGAAGTGCAGTTGGACCTCGAAGTCGAGGAACCGCCCGCCCCGCAGCTGAAATTGGAGATGGAAGCGGCGGAAGCGTCCGATCCGGCAACGGAAGCCTTCGCTCGCCTCGAAGGTGAAATGGCAATGGTGCGCCATACGGTCCAGAACATGGCCAGGGAACGAGCCGACATCGTGATCCCGGACTACACAGCTACGCTCGCCCAGATGGCCGATCATCTGGCGCAGGTCTCCAAGACGTTGAGCACGATCGGCAACAAGCCTGCCATCGAGCTGACGCCGGAAGACATCGCGGTTCAGATCAAGCGCGCCTCGCTCGACATGCTGCGGGACAGCAGCGACCTGTTCCGGCAGGGCCGCAGGCACTTTGACAGCGCCGCCATGCAGCTCAGCGCGATGGTCGGGCGTGTCCGCGCCGAGGACGAACAGAAGCGCCAAACATGGCGCTTTGCAGGAATGGGGTTGGCTGCCGGTATGTTGCTATGGTCGATCCTGCCCGGCACCATCGCGCGCGCCATGCCTGAAAGCTGGCATTGGCCCGAACGGATGGCTCGCAAAGCCGTTGGCGAACCCACGACCTTGGAAGCAGGCATTCGGTTGATCCGGTCACAGAATCCCGAAGCATGGGAGGAATTGGTGGATGCGCAACGGATCCTTAGCGCGAACCGCGAAGCCTTGGAGCGATGTAACGAAAGGGCGCAAAAGGCGGCCGGTCCAGTGCGGTGTTCAGTTCAAGTAAGACAGGAAAACATGACGGATTCTTGATCCAAACGAATAATCAAGCAAAGCAAGGTGACGATCCAGTTGCGGCCCTCATTCACTAGAGATAATTCTTCCTAATGATCAGTACCATCCTCGCAAAGACGATCACCTTATGCACAGCGATGCTATCGTTGTTCGTGGCGGGGGTCATTTCGATCCCCCAGCCATCACAATTTTCAGATTGGACGGTTGCTTGTGACAATGTCCTGCATTGCGAAGCAATTGCGGGCTTTGCATCTGGCGGCAGTGCGGACGAATGGACACTTCACGTCACCCGTAGTGCGCTCCCTCAGGCAGCCCCTCAGGTGGAAGGGTTTCCAGCGTTTGGTGGACCGATTGAATCAGGACGCATAAGATTCGATGGTCGCGAAGAAGGTTTTAAGTTCGAGAACAATGGTCAGCTTGTCGGCGATCCGTATGCATTTTTGAGCGCTTTAGCGCGAGCGCGCATTGTCGAGGTCATGAGCCATCATGGCAATGTGATTGGCACTCTGCCTTCTAGCGGTGCCAGCGCAGCCTTGCGTTGGATCGATGACAAGCAAGGACGAGCCGGGACAGTGACTGCGATCGTCGCCAGAGGCCAACAGCCTGCAACTGACGTCCCTCCCGCTCCTGTACTTCCACGAATTGCTCAGCCTGCAACGTCCAGCGCTCCACCCCGCTTGCTCAGCTCGTCTGATGTCAGAACGATACGTAGCCTTGGGGAAGGCTGCGAGGAGAACCCTCCCGAAGACTTTCCGTTAGGTGTCGAAACCTACCGATTGGATTCCACGTACACAGTTGGAATTGTTGGGTGCTTCCTGGGCGCCTATCAAGGCCCCTCTGTCATCGTGGTAATTGATGAGGAGGGAAGCTGGGACCTTGCACCCATCGAATTGCCGGAAGAGATGGCAGAGTATCGCCTAGGCTCACCCTGGCAACACATGCTAACCGGAGCGGGCTATAGCAGCGAGGATCGGCTACTCACGGAATGGTCCAAAGGACGCGGCCTTGCCGATTGCGGAACCTCAGCTTCTTGGGCTTGGGATGGAGAAATATTTCGGCTCACTGCATACCGCTCGCTCGAAGTATGTAGCGGTGCGCAGCCAGGGACATGGCCCTCCCTTTGGCAGACGGCCAACGATCCAATTGGCGACGGCGATTAGCTCGCGATCAAGAGTAGGACGATGCGTCGCTTTTCAAGAGTTAGCCCTCCGACGGCGAAGCAACGCCCGAGCAATAGCTCCCCCAAGCTTCCATCAACTTCACCCTCGCCCCTGGATTGTCCGGCGTGCCGAGATAGGTAGTGCGCCTATAGGCGGCCTGCACCGCATCAGGCGTCTTGTGCGCCAGCGCCGCTTCGACAACCGCATTGGGGAAGCCTTCGTTGGCAGCCCAGTCGGTAAAGCTGGAACGGAAACCGTGGACATGGAACGGCTCCTGCATGTCGCGCATGACCTTCAGCAGCGTCATGTTGGACATTGCCTTGCCGGTCATGCCGGGAAAGACCACTTCGGCCCCCTCGAGCCGCATTGCGTCCGCCTTTACAAGCACCGTCAGAGCTGCCTCTGACAGCGGCACAATGTGCGCCCTGCTGCGCTTCATGTGTTCGGCTGGGATTGTCCAAAGGCGCTGGTCGAGATCGAACTCGTCCCATTTCGCGAGCCGCACTTCCTGTGAGCGAACGCCGGTCAGAATGAGCAGGTCGAGCGCCAAACGCGAATAGGATGGCTTGCGACGCAGCGCGGTCAGGAATGAAGGAACGGCGACGTATGGCATCGCCTTGCGGTTTGCCGGTTTCTTGATCTGTCGCGGCAGCCCCCGCCCCGCTTTCAGGCTACTGTTGCCCGATGGAGCCTCCGTGGAGCGCCATCCCTTTGCATGTGAGTAATCGAGGACCGCGCAAATCCGGTTGCGGACCTGGCGGGCTGTTTCGGGAATTTCCTGCCAGATCGGGGTGAGGATTGAGATGATGTCGGCAGCGGTGATACCGCCAGTCGTCATGTCTCCCAGCTTTGGAAAAGCGTAGTTTTCCAGACTGGCGAGCCATTGGCGACCGTAGACATCACTCTTCCAGCCAGCCTCATTCTCGGAGTGATATTGGGTAGCGGCTTCACGGAAGGTGACCTTGGCGGCTTCCTCGTCCTTGCGCTCGGTCAGCACGTCGCGCTTCTCGACCTTTACGGCCTTGCGCAATTCTGCCGCCTTGGCGCGCGCTTCGGCCAGCGTGACCAGCTTCGGACTGCCCAGTCCAATATCCTGACGTTTGCCATCACGCTGGATTCGCAGGAGCCAATAAGCTCCTCCTCTTTTGTCGACTCTGAGAACTAATCCGTCGCCATCCTGATAGGTGCCCGGATTCGCCAGAGCGGCCTTAACCGCAACCGCCGTGAGTTTGCCCATAGGTTACTCCCACATCTTGGCCGCCATTGTGGGAGAAACCAAGTGTGGGAGGAAGCCACTTTACTCCCACACCTCTCCCACACTACGCTCCGGCTGCAAGCAAACAGAAGCGGTCGAGTGCGGACGATGTAAAGCAGAATACCCTTGGTTTTCTGCGATTTCTAGGGCTTTTCGGGGATGTCTTGAGAAAGGGCGGTGGTGGACAGGGCTGGATTCGAACCAGCGTACGCTTGCGCGGGCAGATTTACAGTCTGCTGCCTTTAACCACTCGGCCACCTGTCCACACGGGCTCGCCTGATCTCGCTAGGGAGAAATGCTGGGGAAACCGTATGGCTCCCCGGCCGAGAGGCGCCCCTTTGGCGAAGCTGCGCTTGCCTGTCAATGGGCACACTGGCAGGAGCCGCTACCGATGTATCGAACAGGACAAGAATGATGGCTAAAGGCGAACGCAAGCGCGCACTCAGGGGACGGGCCGGCCGGATGAACGGCGGCCGCGGAAGCGGCAGGGCCGGCACCGGGCAGGTGCGGATATGGGGTCGCCATGCCGTGGAGGCTGCGCTCAACAACCCGGACCGCGTCCATCGCAAGCTGTGGGCCACGCGCGAAGGCATCGAATCGCTCGATGGCGAGCTGCCGGCCGATTTCCCCCTCGAATACGCCGAGGTCGCCGATCTTGCCCGGCTGGTCGCGAAGGACGCGCCGCATCAGGGGCTGGTGCTCGAATGCGCCCCGCTCGAGGATATTCATCTGGACGAGGTTCTCGACGGCGATGCCGCGCGCCCCATCGTGGTGCTCGACCAGGTCACCGATCCGCACAATGTCGGGGCGATCATGCGCTCGGCCGCCGCATTCGGTGCATCCGCGTTGGTAACGCAGGACCGGCATTCCCCGCCCGAAGGCGGCGTGCTGGCCAAGGCCGCATCGGGCGCCCTGGAAGTTCTTCCCTGGGTGCGGGTCGTCAATCTGGCGCGCGCGCTGGAGCAAATGGCGGAAAGCGGATACTGGCGCATCGGTCTCACCGGCGCTGCCGAGGCGACGCTGGCCGAAGCCCTGCCTGCCGGGCCCGTCGCGCTGGTTCTGGGCGCAGAGGGTGACGGCATGCGGCACAACATCGAAGGGCATTGCGATGCCCTGGCCAAACTGCCGATTGGCGAGACGATCGAAAGCCTCAACGTTTCGAACGCCGGCGCAATTGCGCTATACGCGGTGGCGACACGGAAGGTTTGATCGAAAAAGGGGGGCACAATGATCGCCACTAGAATTCGCGCAGCGGCATTGGCCGGGGCCAGCGCGCTCATGGTATCGGGGTGTCTGCTGACGCCAGGTCAGTTCAGCAGCGAACTTCACCTGATGAAGGATGGCAGCTTCGCTTTCACCTATGATGGCGAAATCCAGATGCTCGCCCTCAGTGCGCTGGCGGAAATGGGTGCGAAGGCGGAAGAGCCGTTCGAAGCGGAAGCCTGTTACGACGACGAGCTGGACGAGCGCGAATGCACCGCCGCCGAAATCGGCGAACAGAAGGAAACGTGGGAGGCCGGGCGCGAAGAGCGCATGGCGCGCAAGGCTGCCGAGGCCGAACAGATGAAGACGATGCTGGGCGGCATCGACCCGGCGAACCCGGAAGCGGCACAGGATCTTGCCAAGAGCCTGCAACGGCAGCGCGGGTGGAACACGGTCGAATACCGCGGTGACGGCACATTCGATGTCGACTTCGCGATTTCCGGTGCCCTGTCGCACGACTTTGCGTTTCCCACGATCGAGAAGCTGCCGATGGCCAACATGTTCGTGACCGCCATCCTGCGGAACAATGGCCAGATCCGTGTCGATGCGCCCGGATTTGCCGCACAAGGCGGTGGAAACCCCATGCAGGGCATGCTGGCGGGGATGTTCGGGCTGGCCGCGCTCTCGGAAGAAAAGGGCGAAGAAGCCGCGCCCAAGATAGCCATGGCGGACGGAACCTTTGCGATCGTCACCGACGGCCGGATCCTGGCCAACAACACCGATGAAGGCCCCCAGCTCCACGCTCGCGGTCAGGTGTTGAAGTGGGTAATCACCCCGCGCACCGAACAGGCCCCCACCGCGCTCATCGCTTTCGACTGAAGCGCGCCCGCCAACCCTTTGGCACACGAGACACATGAAAAACGCCGCACCGGCCTGATGGCTGGTGCGGCGTAATTCGTATCGGGATCGCGCGACGAGGCGTAGGCCGCGCGTTCCCCAAGATATCCGTGCTTAGTTGACGGCATCCTTGAGGCCCTTGCCGGCCTTGAACTTGGGCTGGTTCGATGCCTTGATCGTCATCGGTTCACCGGTACGCGGGTTACGGCCGGTCGAAGCCTTGCGCTTGGCGACCGAGAATGTGCCGAAGCCGACGAGACGAACTTCGTCACCGCCCGAGAGCGCCTTGGTGATGGAATCGAAAACGCCTTCGACTGCGCTGGAAGCGTCGCTTTTGGAAAGGCCGCTGGCGTCGGCGACCGCGCCGATCAGATCGTTCTTGTTCATTTTTGGAACCCCCTCGTTCGTATTGGGATGTGTGTCAGATGAATCGCCTCTGCGAAGGGGAGCGAATTGAGAGTTTTTTGGCGCAAGTGTCAAAGGCAAAATCGGCTAAAAATAGCCATTCCTGACCCAATCGGAACCCAAATCACGGTGAACCGAGTGTTCACCACGAACCGCCTGCACACAGGTCTTCAACAGCAACTGAAAATCAGCTGCGCCACAGCGACGATTCGCTGCAGCGCAGCATGTTTTCCTAATGCGCGGTGGGGGGCGGAGGCGTTGCCTGCGACGGGTTCGGCTGGCTCGCCAGATCGTCGGCTTCGGTCCACTCGATCGGTTCGGGCACGCTGCACAGCGCATGGGCCAGAACTTCATCGACGTGGGACACCGCCACGATCTCGAGACCCTGCTTCACGTTGTCGGGAATCTCGGCGAGATCCTTTACGTTGTCTTCCGGGATCAGGACCTTCTTGATCCCGCCACGCAGCGCCGCAAGCAGCTTTTCCTTCAGGCCCCCGATGGGCAGCACGCGGCCACGCAAGGTCACTTCGCCCGTCATCGCGACATCGGCGCGAACCGCGACACCCGAAAGCGTCGAAACGATGGAGGTCACCATGCCCACGCCCGCGCTCGGGCCATCCTTGGGCACGGCCCCTTCCGGAAGGTGAATGTGGATGTTCCGGCGCTGGATCAGGCTGGGCTTGATGCCGTAATGTGGCGCCCGCGCCTTCACGAAACTGAAGGCGGCGGCGATGCTTTCCGTCATCACTTCGCCCAGCTTGCCGGTGGTCTTGATTTCACCCTTGCCCGGCGTGGTCACGCTTTCGATGGTCAGCAATTCGCCGCCCACTTCGGTCCACGCCAGCCCGGTCACGGCACCGACCTGGGGTTCTTCTTCGCCCATGCCGTGCTTGAACTTGCGAACACCGGCAAATTCGTGGAGATTTTCCGCCGTGATCGCGACGCTCGTCGCCTTGCCTTCGAGAATCTGGCGCAAGGACTTGCGCGCGAGACGGGCCAGTTCGCGTTCCAGCGTGCGGACGCCCGCTTCGCGGGTGTAATAGCGGATCAGATCGCGCAGACCGTCCTGGCTAAGCGCAAATTCACCGTCCTTGAGGCCATGCTCCTTGATCTGCTTGGGCAGCAGATGGCGGGTCGCAATCTCGACCTTTTCGTCTTCGGTGTACCCTTCCAGCCGGATGATTTCCATCCGGTCCAGCAGCGGCTGCGGCAGGTTGAGGCTGTTGGCCGTGGTCACGAACATGATGTCGGACAGATCGAGATCCAGCTCCAGGTAATGGTCCTGGAACTTGCTGTTCTGTTCGGGGTCGAGAACCTCCAGCAACGCGCTGGCCGGATCGCCGCGGAAATCCTGGCCGAGCTTGTCGATTTCATCGAGCAGGAACAGCGGGTTGGATTTTCCGGCCTTCTTGAGGTTGGTGACGATCTTGCCCGGCAGCGAACCGATATAGGTCCGGCGGTGGCCGCGGATTTCCGCTTCGTCGCGAACGCCGCCCAGCGACTGACGCACGAATTCGCGCCCGGTAGCCTTGGCAATCGATTTGCCGAGGCTGGTCTTGCCCACGCCCGGAGGGCCGACGAGGCACAGGATCGGCCCCTTCAGCTTGTTGGTTCGCGCCTGCACGGCGAGATATTCGATGATCCGGTCCTTTACCTTTTCCAGGGCGTAGTGATCGGCATCGAGGATCTCCTGAGCCTTGCCGATGTCCTTCTTGACCTTGCTCTTCTTGCCCCACGGCAGGCCAAGCAACACATCGAGGTAATTGCGGATGACGGTGGCTTCCGCGCTCATCGGCTGCATGGTGCGCAGCTTCTTGAGTTCGCTTTCCGCCTTCTCGCGAGCTTCCTTCGAAAGCTTGGTCTTGGCGATCTTCTCGGTCAGTTCGGCAATCTCGTTGCCGCCGTCTTCATCGCCATCGCCCAGTTCGTTCTGGATCGCCTTGAGCTGTTCGTTGAGGTAATATTCGCGCTGGGTCTTTTCCATCTGGCGCTTCACACGGCCACGAATCCGCCGCTCCACCTGGAGCACGGACAGTTCGCCTTCCATGAACGACATGACCATCTCGAGCCGCTTCAGCGGATCGTGTTCGACCAGCAATGCCTGCTTGTCCGAAACCTTGGCGTTGATGGCCGCAGCGATCGTGTCGGCCAGTTCGCCAGCGTCGTCGATGCCGGCGAGTTGCTCGGCCGCTTCTTCGCCGATCTTCTTGTTGAGCTTGGCGTATTCGCCGAACTGTTCGACAACCTGCCGCATCATCGCGACCACTTCGCTGCCCGATGCGGTAATCGGGTCACGGTAGGAAAGCTCGGCGACGACATGATCGCCCTGGGTTACCAGTTCTTCGAGCGTGGCGCGGCGGGTACCCTGCACCAACACGCGCACAGTGCCATCCGGCAATTTCAGCAGCTGCAAAACCTGCGCGACCACGCCGATATCGTAAAGGTCGTGTCGTTCGGGGTCGTCACAGCCGGGATCGAGCTGGGCGAGAAGGAAAATGTCCTTCGAACCTTCCATCGCCGCTTCGAGCGCCGCCACCGATTTGTCGCGGCCCACGAAAAGCGGAACGACGAGGCCGGGGAAAACAACGATATCGCGCAGGGGAAGGAGGGGTAAGCTGGGGGTCATATGTCCAATCCGTAGAGGCCTTGAGGGCCGTTTCCCGGAATATGGTGACGCGGCCCCCGCTTCGCAACGCGCCAGGCTTAAAGGGTGTGGAAGAGCGGGGGATCACCCCGCCCCACCCTTCTTACAAGCCGGGCAGCTTCATGCCGGGCGGAAGGCCCATACCCTGCTGGATCTTGGACATTTCTTCGCCGGAAACACGGTCGGCCTTGTCGCGCGCATCGTTGAACGCGGCGGTCACAAGATCTTCGACCATCTGCTTTTCTTCCGGCTTCATCATGCTTTCGTCGATCGTGACACCGATTATGCGGCCGCGCGCGCTGGCGCGAACCTTGACCAGGCCGCCGCCGGCAGTGCCTTCGACTTCGATTTCGTCGAGCTTGGCCTGCGCCTCGCCCATCTGCTTCTGGATCGTTTCGGCGGCCTTCTGCGCCTGGGCGAGCATTTCTTCCATGTTCATGCGTTTCTACTCCAAGGGGTTTCGCGCCGAACGGGGGGATCGGCGCCATCTTCAATCAGTTCGGCATCGGGGAACGCTGCAAAGGCAGCCTTCACCAAAGGATGCGCGCGGGTGGCCGCGGCAGCGGCGGCCCGTTCATTCTGGGCCTGCTCGACCAGCGAAACCATGCCCGAACCGCCCGGCAGTTCCTCCACGATCCATCGCTTGCCGCTGATCGAAGCAAGGGCATCGCGAAGGATCGGAACGATATCGTCGGTGAATTTCCCGTCGCGCGAAAAGCGCAACGTGCCGTCCGCCAGTTCGATCACCCGCACCTGCAGGCGCATCACGCTGGCCGCCAGGGGTTGGCCCGCCGCATCCACGGTATCGACCAGCGTTTTCCAGTCAAGGGCTGCCTTGGCGGTTGGCGCCGACGAAGGCGCTGCGCCGTCCGCCGCCGGGGCAGGAGCCTGCGACGCGAGGGTTTCGAGTTTCTTCGCCAACTTGCCCGGATCGGGCATCTGCCCGGCATAAAGTACCCGGAGCAGCGCCATACGCAGCGAAACGAGAGGATCGGGCGCCAGCCGCACTTCATCGTGGCCCTTGAGGAGCAATTGCCACAACCGATGAATCTGCCCGATTGCGAGCTGTTCAGCCCAGCCGGTGAGCGCGTCGCGTTCTTCCGCCGTGGTGGCGTCCGCTTCGCCGCCGGCAATCTGTGCCAGGGCAATCCGGTGCGCCAAATCCATCTGCGCCCGCATCAGGGCCAGCGGCTCGACACCCAGGGCGTATTGTTCGTCTATCGCGGCCAGCAGGGATTTTCCGTCGCCGTCCAGCATGAATCCGAACAGGCGCCTCTGGGCCGATTTGTCCGCAAGGCCGAGCATGTCGCGCACGCGCGCGGCGGTGACCCGGCCTTCAGTGTCCAGATCCGCATGGGCGATCGCCTGATCGAGGATGGACAGCCCGTCGCGCACGGAACCTTCGGCCGCACCGGCAACGATGTGCAGCGCCTCATCTTCTGCCTCGACTTCTTCCTTGCGGCAGATTTCCGCAAAATGCGATTGCAGCAGGTCCACCGGGATACGGCGCAGGTCAAACCGCTGGGTCCGGCTGAGCACGGTGACCGGCAGTTTGTCGACTTCGGTGGTGGCAAACAGGAATTTCACATGCGCCGGCGGTTCTTCGAGCGTCTTGAGCAGGGCGTTGAACGCGTTGCGTGACAGCATGTGAACTTCGTCGATGATGTAGATCTTGTACCGTGCGCTGACCGCAGCGTACCGCACGGCTTCGATGATTTCGCGCACATCGTCGACACCGGTGTGCGACGCGGCATCCATTTCGATCACGTCGATATGGCGGCCTTCGGCAATCGCGCGGCACGGCTCGCATTCGCCGCACGGGCTGATCGTCGGGCCGCCCTGCCCGTCGGGACCGATGCAGTTGAGAGCCTTGGCGATAAGCCGCGCGGTGGATGTCTTGCCCACCCCGCGAACGCCGGTCATCAAGAACGCATGAGCCAGCCGATCGCGTGCAATGGCGTTCGCCAGGGTGCGGACCATCGCATCCTGTCCGATAAGTTCGGCAAAGGTTTGCGGTCGGTACTTGCGAGCCAGAACGCGGTACGGCTGGGTGGCAGGGGCTGGAGCCGAGGGCGAAACCGGGGCTGCAGGGGCCGTTGTCGTCACCTCCGGCGTGGCCGAATCGGCAATTTGCGGGTCGGTGGCCGGAGCCGTCACGGACGGTGCGACCTCCGGCTGTGGCGGTTCGGCGCCGAACATCGATTCCTGCCCTGCCTGCTCAAGCTCGGCAGCGCTCGGCGCGGTCTCTTCATCATCGCTCGCCCATGGAAGCGAGTCGGGATTGTCCGGTGAATCACCCATGGCTGGATAGGTAGGGGCTACAGCGTGGTTTGTCGAAGCCCTCCTTGGTATCTATGCTCCAAATTTCGGGATGGGGGCACGATCGTATGAAGGTGAATTCGGGACGTTTTACCGCCGACCACAGGGGTCCGCTGGTCGTCTTCGTCATCGGGATGCGGATCAACCGCTTCCTGAAACCGGGCAAGTGGGTGCCCGTCGCCCGGTCGATGCGGCCCATGATCGAGGAATTGTCGGCCAATCCGCAAAGCGGTTTCCTGGGGGCCGAAACCATGATCCAGGGGCTGCGTACCATCATGCTGCTACAGTACTGGAAGGATTTCGGCAGCCTCGAAGCCTATGCGCGTGACCGCGATCAAAAGCACCTGCCTGCGTGGACAGCCTTCAACAAGGCCATCGGCAGCAACGGGACCGTGGGCATATTCCACGAAACATACACGGTCCCTGCGGGCGGATACGAAACCGTTTACGGAAACATGCCCGATTGGGGTCTAGGCAAGGTCGCTGGCCTGACGCCCGCGGTCGGTTCACGCAACGAAGCACGCTCGCGAATGCGAGAGACGGTTGACCCATGACTGACTGGAAATAGGAGCCGGCCGACCCGCCGCAATCCACCTGGGCTGCTTCCTTCCGGACCTGACCCGGTGAGCGAACGCAAACGTCCGACCGACTCCCGGGGCGCCATATGGCGATGCGGGCGCGGGGATGCAAGCGCGGATGCGTATGGGATCAGCCGAGTGCGGTCCCGATGCAATTGCCCGGCATTTCGCCGAGTGCGTCAGCCCGGTGGCACCGGGCTGGAAATCAGCGAAAATTGTCGGCGTAAGCCTGTAGTTTCAGACCCTTTGGCGGGGTCGCGTGCACACGTGCAACAATGCCATATTTGTCGGCATAGGCCTTGGCCTCATCCACGGAGCCGAATGTAAGCTGCACCTGCGCCTGCGTATCGCCGCTGCCGGTCCACCCCATCAGGGGGTCGGCACGCCGCGCTTCAGACTGCTCGAATTCGAGCACCCATTCATCGGTACGGGCGCGGCCCGACTGCATTGCGTTTTTCGGTCGCTGATAGATTCGTGCTGCCATGGGGTTGCCCTGTAATTCAGTTGGAGCCCTTGGAAAAGGCGTTCTTGGTCTTCAGGCTGGGTTTCTCGGTCCAGGGTGCCTCGGGCCAGCGGTGCTTGGGATAGCGGCCCTTCATGTCCTTGCAGACATCCGCCCAGCTGCCTCGCCAGAATCCGGGCAGATCCCTGGTCGACTGGATCGGCCGCCCCGCCGGGCTGGTCAGCTTCAGCAACAGCGGCGTGTTGCCAATCATAGGATGGCGTTCGAGACCAAACAGCGCCTGCACCCGCACCTCTACGCTCGGCGCATCGTCGCCAGTGTATTCGATGCGATGCGTCGTCCCCGCCGGTGACGTGAATTCGCGTGGGGCCAGCGTATCGAGACGCTGGCGCGTGTCCCAGTCCAGCATCCCCAGAAGGGCGTCGACAAGCCTGGCCCTTGGCAAGGCAAGGTCGCGCCGGCCCGCCAGCATGGGCGCCAGCCAAAGCGAGGTGTCCTGCGCCAGCCGCTCCGCCGACAAGGTGTCCGCCCCCGCATACCGCGCCCGGGCCAGCAGATCGGATGGCAAAAGTTTCCCAAGGTTATCCCGCGCCTTATCCTCAAGGATATCCACAATCGCCTGTGCATCGGGGGCGTCGTCCGGCCCGCTGGCCAGGGTGATGTAACCGAGTGCGCGTTGAACCAGCGCCTCGACCCGTTCGCCATTCCATCGCACCACCTGACGGCGTTCAATCCGTTCGGGCAGCCAACGCTCGATATCGGCCTCCTCCAGCGCAATCGCGGATGTGACGTGCGCGCCCTTTGCCTGCCCCTGCGCGTCGCCGATCACGATGAACGGGGCGCGGGCCAGCGGCGAAGCCGGATCGAGCGCGAAGCCGCGTCCGCCCGCCGCAATCCAGCTTTCCCCCCGGCTATCGCGGCGTTTGGCAATGAATTCCGGACGACCTGCGGCCAGAAGAATCGCCGAGGGCGGCTGATCGGACACCTGTTTCGGCTGCACCAGTTCCTGCGCCTTCTTCGCCCACCGATCGGCGAGTTTCCGGCTCGCTTCGGCGCGCGGGGACCGGGCGGCGTTCCACCGCGCCAGACGCGCTTCCAGATCTTCCCCGCGTCCACCCAACCCGCGTTCCTGCAGCAATAAGGCCAGCCGCGCCGCGTGCCGTTGGGCGCCATGCTCGGCCCCGAAAAGAACCGTCGCCGCGCCCTGGGGATCGAGCGGAAGCTGGGCGAGCTTCGACCCGCGCGCGGTAATGCGGCCATCCAGGTCGAGCGCGCCGAGGGCCAGCAATGTCGTACGCGCGGCTTCGACGGAGGCGTCAGGCGGCGGGTCGAGCCACGCCAGTTGCGCCGGATCGCCGCACCCCCATTGCGCCAGCGCCAGGACGAGCGGCGACAAATCGGCCGTCGCCATTTCCGGCGGATCGAACGGCTGGCGCCCCTGATGCCCCCCCTGCTCCCACAGGCGATAAGCCACGCCCGGTCCCTGGCGCGCGGCGCGGCCCGCGCGCTGGGCGGCAGCAGCCTGACTGGCCCGGTGGGTGACAAGATGGGTGGTGCCGGCTGCGCGGTCGAATTCCGCCCGCCGGGACAGGCCCGCATCGACGACGATCGCAACACCGTCCAGCGTCAGCGACGTTTCGGCAATCGCCGTGGCAAGCACGATGCGGCGGCGCCCTGACGGATCGCGCCGAATGGCTGCGCGTTGTCCGGCCGGATCAACCTGACCATGCAACGGCAGCACCAACGCCGATGGGAGACGTTGCTCAAGCCGTTCGCGCGTGCGTTCGATCTCGCCGACGCCGGGCAGAAAGGCGAGAATGTCTCCGTCTTCCTCGGCTCGCCACGCGGTGACAATCGCTGCCGCCATGGCGTCTTCCACGCGCAGCTGGGGGGACGAACCAAGCCATTCGATCCTCAACGGATGAGCGCGGCCTTCGCTTTCCAGAACGGGCGCGTCGGTGCCGAGAAGCCTGGCAAAGCGCGCACCGTCGATCGTGGCGGACATGACAACAACCCGCAGATCCTCGCGCACGATGCCGCGGCTTTCCAGCGCGAGCGCGAGGCCGAGATCGCTGTCGAGATGCCGTTCATGCGCTTCGTCGAACAGCACGGCGGATACGCCGGTCAGTTCCGGATCCGCCAGAATGGTGTTGACGAAGATAGCTTCGGTCATGACCAGCACCCGTGTCCGGGCCGATTTCTTGCTGTCGAGACGGGTCAGGTAGCCGACGGTTTCGCCGGGCTTTTCACCCAGCTGTTCGGCCATGCGTTCGGCCGCGGCACGGGCCGCGACACGGCGGGGCGATGTCAGGATAACCGTTCCGCTGCACCATTCCTGATCCAGCAGCGCCGTCGCCACAGCCGTGGTCTTGCCCGCGCCCGGCGGCGCGACCAGCACAGCGCCCGTTCCCCGCTGCAAAGCCGCAAGCAGGTCCGGAAGGACGGAATGGATCGGCAGTTTGGACACGGCCAGTGCCCTTAGGACGGATCAGTACCCGCGCGCCACCGCGAACAGCGCCGCCTGGCCCATTGCCTGGCGAGCCTTGCTGTCGGGGAATATCGACAAGGCGTCGATTGCGCGCTGGGCGAAATGCCGTGCCCGTGCCCGCGTATCGGCCACGGCGTTGTGGCGATCGATCAGTTCGACCGCATGGTCGAGATCCGCATCGCTGGTCCGGAAACCGCCGATTGCCGCTTTCCAGAACTCGCGTTCTTCCTCGTTGCCGCGAGCGTAGGCGAGAATGACCGGAAGGGTCATCTTGCCCTCGCGGAAATCATCGCCGCGGTCCTTGCCCATCGCTGCCGCGTTGGAATCGTAATCGAGCGCATCGTCGACAAGCTGGAAGGCCACGCCGAGGTTGCGGCCGTATTCGTCGAGCGCACGTTCCTTTTCCTCGTCGCATTCGGCAACGACCGCAGCGATCCGGCTGGCTGCAGCGAACAGGGCCGCCGTCTTGGCGCGAATAATGTGAAGGTAGCGCTCTTCGCTCGTATCGATCTTGCGCTGGGCGGTGAGCTGGTCGACCTCCCCTTCGGCGATGATGGCGCTGGCGCCCGAAAGAATTTTCAGAACCTTCAGGCTGCCGTCCTCGACCATCAGTTCGAAGGCGCGGCTGAACAGGAAATCACCCACCAGCACGGTGGCAGGGTTGCCGAAAATGATGTTGGCTGCCGCTTTCCCGCGCCTGAGATCGCTGCCGTCGACGACATCGTCGTGAAGCAGCGTGGCGGTGTGGATGAATTCCACCGCAGCGGCCAGCTTGTAATGGCGGCCGCCGTTGTACCCGACAACTTCGGCACCGGCGAGAGTCAGCATCGGCCGCAACCGCTTGCCGCCACCCGAAATCAGATGCCCCGCCAGCGCCGGTATCAACGGCACTTCGCTTTGCATCCGGTCGAGGATGACCTGGTTGACCTGGTTCATGCCCGGAGCGGTGAGAGCCAACATGGGCTCAATCGAGGCTTCGGGTTCCTTGCGCGGCAGGGTTACGACTTCGGCTGTCATTTCGGCTTGGCCATGGGCTGCACTTGCTTTCTTGGCAAGCGGGGAATTGGTGTTAGCGTGCTTCATATGACCAACGCGCCAACGTCCGATCCGGTCCTAGCCGGCTTTCGCAAGAGCATCGACAACATCGATGCTGCGCTGATCCATATCCTGGCCGAACGCTTTCGCATCACGCAAGCGGTGGGGGAATACAAGGCGAAGAACGCCCTACCCCCTGCCGATCCCAACCGCGAAAAGGAACAGATCGCCCGCCTCCGTCATCTGGCGGAAGAAAGCGAACTCGATCCCGAATTCAGCGAGAAGTTCCTGCGGTTCATCATCGACGAGGTGATCCGCCACCACGAACGCGCGCGCGACGCCTGATCAACCGGCCCGCGGCAGGCTGAGCCGGACGAGCAGACCGCCGAGATCTTCGCTTTCGCCAAGCTCGACCGATCCGCCATAGATTTCCGCCACATCGCGCACGATGGCCAGGCCAAGGCCGGTGCCGGGTTTGCCCGTGTCCAGCCGCGCCCCGCGATCGAAGATGCGAACGCGTTCGGCTTCGGGAATGCCGACGCCGTCATCCTCTACCCAGATCACGCATTGTTCGGACCCCGGCTCCGCGTCGATGGTCACGAAGACGCTGCCGCCGCCGTATTTCGCGGCGTTTTCGATCAGATTGCCCAGGATCTCGTCGAGATCCTGCCGTTCGATCGCCACGGTCGATTCTTCCCCCCCGGCGATGTCGAACCGCGTGCCGTGATAGAGGCGCTCGACGGCGCGCCGGACCGCCTCTGCGCTTTCCCTGACAGGGACACGCGCGTGTCCCACGGCACGCCGCCCCACGGCACGGGCGCGCGCAAGATGATGGTCGACGTGGCGCTGCATCGTGCGCGTTTCGCGGATCACCGCCTCGTTGAGATCGGGTGACCGCGCCGTGGCAGCGTTGGTCAGCACCGTAAGCGGGGTCTTGAGCGCATGGGCCAGATTGCCCGCATGGGTTCGCGCTTCCTCGGCCTGCTTTTCCGTATGGGCGAGCAGCGCGTTGATTTCCTCCACCAGGGGTTCGACCTCGAGCGGGAGCGGTTCGGTGATACGGTTCGTGCCCTGGCTGCGCATGGATTGAATGGCGGCGCGCACACGCCGCAGCGGCGACAGGCCATACCAGCTTTGCAGCATCGCCATCGCCATCAGGCCCAGCGCCAGCGCGGCAAAACTCCATATCAGGATCGACCGGATACGGTTGATCTGGAAATCGAGTTCCTCGCGCGCGGATGCGACCGCGAAGGTCCACCGCGTTTCGCTGTCGGGCAGGATGACGGAACGTTCGACAATCCTGAGAGGTTCGTCGGTAAACTGGTCCGAATTATAGAAATGCGGATCGGTATCGATATGGTCTTCGCGCAGCCTTAGCGGCGTATCCCACAGCGATCGCGACGGCTTGGTCGCCAGCGAATAGGATGGCGTGTCTTCCTGCCCCTGGGCGCTGATCTGCCAATACAGCCCGCTGTTCGGCTCAAGAAAACGCGGTTCTCCCAGCGGACGGTTGAAATACACTTCGCCATCGGGCCCGATTTCCGCAGTGACGATCATGGCGTTGAGCAGATATTCCAGCTGATCGTCGAAATTGCTTTCGACCATGCGCGTCAGCGTCCGGTCGAGAGCGAAACCGCCGCCCAGCAGCAACACGCCGATCCATATCGCCGCGATGGCCATCATGCGCGCGGCAAGGCTGCGACCCGCGCCCGGCGGGCCGGACACGGTCACATGGGAATCGTCCTGCGCCACAGCGCGCGCGTTGCCAGCCGGTGCCCGCGTTGCGGGACCGTCAGGCGCGCGGCTGATCGGCGGGGTCGTCGAGGCTGTACCCAAGTCCACGGATCGTCGTGATTACCTCCGCACCCAGCTTCTTGCGGATGCGCGTGACGAAGACCTCGATCGTGTTGGAATCGCGGTCAAAATCCTGATCGTAAATGTGTTCGATCAGTTCGGTGCGGCTGACCACCTTGCCCTTGTGGTGCATGAGGTAGCTCAGCAGCTTGTATTCCTGCGCCGTCAACTTGACCGGTTCGCCGCCGAGCGTCACCCGGCCCGAACGCGTATCCAGGCGCACACCGCCGGCCGTCAGTTCGGAAGACGTGTTCCCCGAAGCCCGGCGGATGAGTGCGCGCAGACGCGCGATAAGCTCTTCGGTCTGGAACGGCTTGGCGAGGTAATCGTCCGCGCCGGCATCGAGACCGGCCACCTTGTCGCTCCAGCTGTCGCGCGCGGTAAGGACCAGCACCGGGAAGCCGCGGCCTTCCTTGCGCCACATCCCCAGCACCGTCAGCCCGTCAATTTCCGGCAGGCCGAGATCGAGGACAACGGCATCGTAATCCTCGGTGGTACCGAGGAAATGACCGTCTTCCCCATCGGTCGACAGGTCGACGGCGTAACCGTTCTGTTCGAGTGTCGATTTAAGCTGCTGGCCGAGCGTGGGCTCGTCTTCGACAATAAGAATTCTCATTCAGGCACCATCCCTGTCTTCGCATGACGCGTTTCGTTCATGTAGATGAACGCGTCAACCTGAACGAAGGTTTCGCGTGCGCGAACAATCTTCGCCCACGATCCGAAAAATCACCTGCTGCGGCGCAGCACACGGCCCGTGCGGGCATCGACATCGACGAACAACACGCGCCCGTCGCGGATGAATTTCAGCCTGTAGGCCATGGCCGTGGGATCGTAAGCGGGGCCGAGATATTCAGCCCCCTTCATCGTGGGCAGGATGCGCGATTCAATGTCCCGCAAGGGCATGATGTTGCCCGCATTCATTTCGCGGCGGGCCTCGCCCTGTTCCGTGCGCCGCTGGGCTGCAGCGGGTTCGGCAAGGATCGGGCCGACAACGAGGCCGAGCGCGAGGATCGAGGCGAGAATGGGTTTCATGATGTATTGATGCCTAGGCCCGTCGCATTGAACAAGATGTGAATGTTCGCAGCGACGGGTGTTCAGCATTTTTATCGGGTCATCTCGTACTTTACCGTGATGCTGACGCCCGTGCCGACTTCGCCCGGTTCGATCGGCGTTGTCGTATCGGCGGACGAAGCGCTTACGGCAATGGCTCGTTCCATCACGGGCATGGGGCCGAACGACTGGAAGCTTTCCGAGACTTCGAGCAGGCGGACGCCTGCATAACCGGCCATCCGGGCATAATCGGTGGCCATCAACCGGCCACGCTCGAACGCGGCCTTGCGCGCTTGCGCCTTCGCGTCGACATCGTCTTCCAGCATGAAATTGGGGCCGTAGATATTGTTCGCGCCAGCCCCGACCAGGGCATCGAGCACTTCACCGGCGCGCTTGAGGTCGCGCAGCTTCACACTGACCTGGTTGCTGACATCATAACCCACGAAGGTCGGCGGAGTACCGTCGTTATTATACGAATACTGCGCGTTGAGATTGAAATTCGATGTCTGGATATCCTTGCGCGCAATACCGAGCGCGCGGAGCTTGTCGATCAGCCGTTCCATTTGCTGCGCGTTGAGGCGCACGGCTTCCTGTGCGGTCTTGGCACGGGTCATCACCCCTGCCCCGACCTGGGCAACGTCGGGGGCCGAACGCACCACTTCGTTGACTGTCAGTTCCACAACCGGACCCTGGCTGGCGATCTGGATTTCGGCGGCCTGCGCGGGTGCGGCGATGGCGGCAGCGATTGTTATGGGAAAAGCGAAATTCTTCATGGACATGTTCCTCGTTCGAAGATGAAAATGTGTTCCTTGCAGCTTTACCCATTGCTGAACGGCAAAGTTCCCGGCTCGGCGCTCGCACCTCCCGCTTCACACCGGACGATTCTGAAGATAGGGCGCCGATCCAGGGGGACAACTCGATGCACATCGCCAAGCTTGCCGTTGCCGCTTTCGCACTGGTTCTGGGCCAATCGGTCGCAGCGCAATCGCAAATGGAACCGGTGCCCACCCGCCAGTCGGGCGAAGGCGACGGACCTTTCGCCAAGCTGGTCATTCGCGGTGCCACGGTGATCGAAGGGACAGGCGCACCGCCCGCCGGCCCGGTCGACATCGTCGTGGAAGGGAACCGGATCACCGGCCTTTATCCTGGCAGCGCGCCAGAGAATGTCACGGGCGGCGCGCAACGCGAAATCGATGCGCGCGGGATGTATGTGCTGCCCGGCTTCGTGGATGTGCATGGCCACAATGGCGATCCCGGTAAGGCCCCCCAGCCGTCCTACGGATACAAGCTGTGGCTGGCGCACGGCGTAACCACGGTGCGCGGCGTATCGTTCTATTTCGGTCCGGGCACGCCCGACCTTTCCGACACGTCGCGCAGCGCGGCCAACACCATCGTTGCGCCGCGCCTGATCCCCTACGCCGTGTTTGGCGACAAATGGTCACGCGGCGAACCGGCCACCCCGGCCGAGGCGCGCGAATGGGTTCGCTGGGCCAAGGCGCAAGGGTTTTGGGGGGTGAAGTTCTTCAACTCCTCGACGCCAGCCGTGCTCGCCGCGGCACTGGACGAAGCGGAAAAACTGCAAATGGGCACGGTGGCCCACCTCGCGCAGACCGGCGTGGCCGAAGTGAACGCCCGCAAGGCCACCGAACTGGGGCTGGACGGGATAACGCATTTCTACGGCCATTTCGAAAGCCTGCTGAAAGACGGTCAACTGGTTCGTTACCCGGCGAACTACAATTATTTCGATGAGCAATCGCGGTTTGCATGGGTGGCGCGGCTTGCCGATCAGGTGGTCGAACCGGGCAGCGACAAATGGGACGAATACATCGACTTCATGGTCGACAGCGGCGTGACGCTTAGTCCCACGTTCAACATCTATTCCGCCAGCCGCGATGTCATGCGGGCACGCGCCTTCGACTGGCACGAAAAATATACCCTGCCTTCGCTGATGGATTTCTACGCCCCAAGCGCGACCAACCACGGCAGCTATTACAAGGACTGGTCGACCGAGGACGAGGTCGCCTGGCGCAAATTCTACCGGACCTGGTTCGACATGACGCATGATTTCCACCGCAAGGGTGGGCGCGTCACCGCCGGTTCCGATCCGGGCTATATCTACCAGACGTGGGGCTTTGCCTACATCGGCGAACTCGAGATGCTGCGCGAAGCCGGCCTGACACCCCTTGAAGTAATCCGTGCAGCGACGATCGACGGCGCGCGGGAAATCTACGCGCCGCGCGGGGAAGAGCCACCGATGGGCCGTGTTGCTGTGGGCATGTTGGCCGATCTCGTGATCGTGCCGGAAAACCCGCTCGATAACCTGAAGATTCTGTACGGCACGGGGCATACCAGGTTGAACCGGGAAACGGGCCTGATCGAGCAGGTCGGCGGCGTCCGCTGGACGGTAAAGGACGGCGTCGTTTACGATGCCCGCCAGTTGCTTGCCGATGTCGCGGCGATGGTCGAAGCGGAGAAGGCTGAACGCTAGAACGCATCTGGGTGCTTGCAGGCCGAGGGCCGCGCGCCTACCTCGCGCCCCCTATGGCACAGCCCCCCATCCTCAGCCTCGAAGGCATTGCGTTGCAGCAGGGCGGCCGATGGCTGTTCGGCGGGCCCGATAACGAACCTCTCGACCTGCATATCGGACCGCGCGACCGGATTGCCCTGATCGGCCGCAACGGCGTTGGCAAGACCACCTTGTTCCGCCTGATCGACGATCAGATCGAAGCCGACCGCGGGCTGCGCAAGATCAAGCCCGGCACGCGTGTCGTCCTGCTGGAACAGGACCCCGACCTGACCGGTCACGCCACGCTGATGGAATGGGCGCTAGACGGCGAACACGCACCGGCAGAGCACGAGATCGAGGCGATCGCAGGCCAACTCGGCATCGATATGAGCCGCAAGACCGATGGCGCCAGCGGTGGCGAAAAACGGCGTGCGGCGATTGCGCGCGCGCTGGCGCAAGATCCCGATCTGCTGCTGATGGACGAACCGACCAACCATCTCGATCTGGCGGCGATCGATTTCCTCGAACAGTGGCTGGACCGTTACAAGGGCGCGTTCCTGGTGATCAGCCACGATCGTACCTTCCTCAAACGCCTGACACGAGTCACGATCTGGCTCGATCGCGGGAATCTCCGGCGCAAGGAAGTCGGCTTTGGCGGCTATGAGGCCTGGGAAGAACAGGTCTACGCCGAAGAGGCCCGTGCGGCAGACAAACTCGACGCCAAGCTCAAGCTTGAAGCCCACTGGCTGGAACGCGGCGTCACCGCACGGCGCAAGCGGAACCAGGGCCGTCTCGAAAAGCTGTGGCAGATGCGCGCCCAGCGCGCATCGATGATCGCCAGCGCGGGTACCGCCAAACTGAAACTGGCAACCGAAGAAGACTTCAAGTCCAAATCGGTCATCGTCGCCGACAAGATCACCAAGGCCTATGGCGAACGGACCATCATCAAACCGTTCAGCCTGCGCATCCAGCGCGGCGACCGCATCGGCCTGGTGGGGGCGAACGGTGCCGGCAAGACGACCCTGCTGAAAATGCTCACCGGCGAACTTGAACCGGACAGCGGCACGGTGGACATTGCCAAGACCCTGACCGGGGTCATGATCGACCAGCAACGCGCCCTGCTGACGGCCGACAAGACCGTTCGGCAGGTCCTGGCCGAAGGCGGCGACTGGATCGATGTGCGCGGCGTCCGCAAGCACGTGCAGGGATACCTCAAGGAATTCCTGTTCGACCCCAAGATCGTCGACATGAAGGTTTCGGTGCTTTCCGGCGGGGAACGGAGCCGGCTGTTGCTGGCGCGCGAATTCGCCAAGGCATCCAACCTGCTCGTGCTCGACGAACCGACGAACGATCTCGATCTCGAAACGCTCGACCTGCTGCAGGAAGTCATTGCGGATTACGAAGGCACCGTCCTGATCGTCAGCCACGATCGCGACTTCCTCGATCGCACTGTCACCATCACCCTCGGCCTCGATGGCAGCGGCAATGTCGATGTTGTGGCGGGCGGTTACGAAGACTGGGAGGCCAAGCGCCGTCAGGCCGCAGGTGGCAAGGCCAAGGCGGATAAAGCGGAAGCAAAGGCGGCGCCCCCACCTCCGCCGGCTCCGAAATCCAGCAAACTTTCGTACAAGGACCTGCGCGATTACGAGCTGCTTCCGCAGCGTATAGAAGAACTGGAAGCGGCCATCGCCAAGGGCGAAGCGATACTTTCCGATCCGGCGCTCTACACGTCCGACCCCCAGAAATTCGCCAATATTTCCAAGGGAATCGAAAACGCCCGCGCCGAAAAGGATGCCGCTGAGGAACGCTGGCTCGAACTGGCGGAGATGGTCGAAGGGTGACGCTGGGCCGCGAAATCGCAGGCTGTCGCCTGTGCGCGGAACACCTGCCGCACGGCGTGCGCCCCATCGTCAGCTTCTCCACGACTGCGCGGCTCCTGATTATCGGACAGGCGCCCGGTTCGAAGGTCCACGAAAGCGGCATCCCGTGGGATGACGCCAGCGGCAATCGCCTGCGCGACTGGACCGGTCTTTCGCGCGAACAGATGTACGATCCTGCCCAGGTCGCGCTGGTTCCGATGGGTTTCTGTTATCCTGGAAAATCCAGTGGAGGGGACAAGCCGCCGCGTCCCGAATGCGCAAGGACATGGCACGCACAGGTCCTGGGACAACTGCCGCAGAACCGCCTGACCTTGCTGGTCGGAACCTACGCCCAGGCCTACTATCTGCCCGGCTCGCGCAAGCTCACCCTGACCGAACGGGTGAGGAATTTTCGCGCATTCCTGCCAGCCCATTTCCCGCTGCCCCACCCGGCATGGCGTTCGGCGACCTGGATGCGGCAGAACCCCTGGTTCGAAGCAGAGGTCCTGCCGCGTCTTCGCAGCGAAATCGATCAGCGGATACGATAGAATTCGGCAACCCTGTCGAGCGCGAGCCTGAGAACCAGCTTCCCACTGCGCGCCGGCCACTGCAGCGCTTTTTCCGCATCCGGAAGTCCTTCGCAGGCGCAAGCGACCCGCCACAGAATATCCTCAAGACCGGGCCCGGCTTCGCGCATGGCGCCGTCAAACCGGGCCTTTGCGGCAAGCTGGCGTTCCGACGGCGTCAATCCATCGCCTCCACCGCCATCGACGCGGATCGGATCCCAGCGCATGGTGATTGAAGGTGCCATTTGCGCGCGCTCGTAATCGGCCCTGATCCGTTCGCCGGCATCGAATTGCCTTTCGGACAGATGCCCCCGCGCATGGAGCCATGTGAGCGGTGATTCCGCCAGATTTACCGTGACGCTGCGCCGCTTGCCCTTCGCGCCCTGCCCCCGAAGCGGGCCTTCCTCGGTTAATTCTCGTTCGACCAGTCTGCGCTGCACGGGTTTCTCCTTCGAATTGCGGGAAAGCCCTTGCATGTCTGCGGTTCGTGTAGGAAAGATAAAAAACCAATTTGGTTATCGGAGCCGTCGATTGATCAACCGTATCCGCGATATCCGGCGTGAAAAAGGCTGGACGCTTGCCGATCTTGCCGAAGCATGCGCCCCGCCCACCACGCCGCAAACGATCGGTCGCCTGGAAACAGGAATGCGGAACCTGTCGCTCAATTGGATGGAACGCATTGCGGCCGCGTTGGACATCGAACCGGAAATGCTTGTTCGTTCGGACAAGGCGGACCAACCCCAGATCGTCGCCAGTCTGGGCGCGAACGGTCCCGAAGCATTATCCCGCACGCGCGACGCGATGCTCGCCACCGATCTTGGCGGCGCAGGCGCGCTTGTTGTCCTCGCGATTGATTATCCAAGTGGAGAGTATCGTCCGGGCGATCACCTCTGGCTGCGGCAATTGGCAATCGAGGATGCATCGAAGGCCATCAATCGCGATGTGCTGGTGCCCAAGAAGGGTGGACGCTTTGCGTTCGGTCGGTTGATCGACCGCCAGGGGGACTTGCTGGGCATACTTCCGACCGGACAGGGCCAGAAACAGGACGTGATCAAGGACGCGCCGTGGATCGCCGTGGCGGAAATGCTGGTCCGCGCGCTGTGAACCCGCCCAAAAACCGGCGCGTGCTTTCGCTGGCCACATTGTTCCCCAACAGCGCCAGCCCGCGGTTCGGCATCTTCGTGGCGAAGTCCCTCGAAGCCTTGCAGCGCCAAACGCATTGGGAACCGGTGGTCGTAAACCCCATCGGTTTGCCGCCGGTGCTTTTCGGGCGATACCGGGCCCTGGCGCAAGCCGCGAAGGACGGCCGCGAATTCGGCCTTCAGGTATATCGGCCGACCTTCCGGCTGCTCCCCAAGGTCGGCGGCCGATTGAACCCGGCGATGCTTGCCCGCGCCGTATTGCCGCTTGCCCGCAAGCTCCATGCCGAAGATCCGTTCGATCTGATCGATGCCCAGTTCTTCTATCCCGATGGTCCGGCTGCAAAGATCATTGCCGCAGAATTGGGACTCCCGTTTTGCGTGAAGGCCCGCGGGGCGGACGTGCATTACTGGGGTGCGCGAAGCTATGGGCGTGAGGCTCTGCTCGACACGGCCAAAGCCGCCAGCGGCGTTCTGGCCGTGTGCGAGGCGCTGGCCGACGACATGGCGGCGTTGGGCATGGATCGCGAAAAGATCGATATTCACCACACCGGCCTTGACCGCGACCTGTTTCGGCCGCTGGACCACGTGGGCCTGAGGGCGCGGCTGGCGGAGACGTTCGGCTTCCCGTTTTCAAGGAGCGAGACACTCCTCCTCACCGTTGGCGCCTTGATCGAACGCAAGGGGCAGGCCTTTGTGATCAAGGCAATTTCGGACCTGCCCGATGCGCGGCTGCTGCTGGTCGGGAAAGGCGAGGATGAAGGCAGTTTGCGCGCCCTGGCCAAGGAATGCGGCGTCGCGGACCGGGTGCATTTTCTCGGCAGTCTGGAGCCCGATACCTTGCCACCGCTGTATTCGGCAGCGGACGTGATGGTGCTGCCGTCGGCCAGCGAAGGTCTTGCGAACGCATGGGTTGAATCGCTGGCGTGCGGAACACCGCTGGTCATAACCGATGCAGGCGGATCACGCGCGGTGGTGACCGGGCCGGACGCCGGCGTGATCGTGGCGCGGACCGTGCGAGCGGTGCGGGATGGGATCCGGATGGTGGCAGACCGTCCCCGCTCACCGGAAACGGTGGCGGAAACGGTCCGGGATTTCAGCTGGGAAGCGAACGGCAAAGCGCTCGCCGCATATTACGACAGCTTGGTTTAAACCTCGCCGCGAGCCAGCTTGTCCTGTTTGTCAGCAACGGATTCGGCCGGGATGAAGCTGTCGCTCGTCACGCCAAGCCACACCAGGATCGGTGCCGCCATATAGACCGAGCTGTAGGTGCCCACGAACAGGCCGAGCGTGATACCCGCAACCATGCCGAAGAGACTTGCCGGTCCGAAGAACAGCAACGGGATCAGCGCCACGAACAGGGTCAATGAGGTCATGACCGTGCGGGCCAGGGTTTCGTTCACCGAAAGATCGAGCAGTTCCGGAAGCGGCATCTTGCGGAATTTCTTCAGATTTTCACGGATACGGTCATAAACGACAATGGTGTCGTTCAGCGAGTAACCGATGATCGCCAGAATCGCGGCGATAATCTGCAGGCTGAATTCCATCTGCAGCAGCGAAAACATGCCCAAGGTCAACGAAACGTCGTGGAACAGGGCAAACAGCGCACCGACACCGAACTGCCATTCGAACCGGATCCAGATATAGACCGCGATCGCCGCCATTGCGGCCAGAAGCGCATAGATCGCCGTCTGCCTGAATTCGCCCGATACCTTACCCGAAACGTTGTCGTTCCCGTCGAGGCGGAAATCGGAATACTCCCCCTGCAAGGTAGACACGATCTGGTTGGCAGCCTGCTGTGCGGCCTCCTTGTCGGCTGACACTTCGTCCGGCAAGCGAACACGGATCGAAACCTGGTTATCGGCACCGAAGCGCTGGACGACCGGCGAGCCGTAGCCGAGTTCCTCAACCTTCTCGCGCAGCTCCGACACAGGTGCCTGCGTGCTCTGCGTGAAGGTTGCCCGCACTTCCAGACCGCCGGCGAAATCGACGCCGTAGTTCAGGCCCTTGGTAAAGACCAAGGCCCAGCTGGCAGCGATCAGCAGAATGCTGACGATGAAGAACGGCGCGCGCCATTTCAGGAACTTGATGTTCGTATCGTCAGGGACGAGCTTGAGCAGTTTCATGGGTCCCGTCTCCTCTTAAAGGTTCAAATCGCTTGGCCGCGCCTTGCGCAGCCATCCTGCGACCCACATCCGGGTCAGGGTCACAGCGGTGAACACCGAAGTGAACAAACCGATGATAAGGACGACCGCGAAGCCGCGAACCGGACCCGATCCGAACAGGAACAACAAGACGCCGGCGATGAAATTGGTCACGTTGGCGTCGTAGATCGCGCGGCTCGCTTCCTTGTAACCGGTTTCGACCGCGGCAACGACACGGCGCCCGCGTTTGCGTTCTTCACGGATACGTTCGTTGATCAGCACGTTGGCGTCGACGGCCGCACCGATGGTCAGCACGAAGCCGGCGATGCCGGGCAACGTCAGGGTGGTGCCCATGGCCGCCATGATCCCGAGGATCATGAACACGTTGATGACCAGAGCAACCGTCGCATAAATGCCGAACCGGCCATAGCTGGCGATCATGAGCAGGACGACCAGCATCGAGCCGATGCCCATGGCGAACATGCCCTTGCGGATCGAGTCGGCACCAAGGTCGGGGCCGACTGTCCGCTCCTCGATCACGGCCAGATCGACAGGCAAGGCACCCGAGCGAAGCGAAATTGCGAGCTGGTTGGCCGTTTCGACCGAAAAGCCGCCGGAAATTTGCGCCGTGCCACCGCGGATCGGTTCGTTGATGTTCGGTGCCGAGAGCGCCTTTCCGTCCAGAATGATGGCAAACGGCTTGCCGACATTCTCGGTCGTCAGTTTGGCGAAGCGGCGCCCACCGTCGGTATCAAACTGGATGTTCACAACCGGTTCGTTGGTCTGCGGATCGAAGCTTTGCTGTGCGCCGGTGAGATTATCACCGCGAATGCCGCCAAGCCGGCGAACAGCCAGCGAATTGCCCGCATAGGCCGACGTTTCGGCGTAAGGGAAAATCTCGCTTCCCGGAGGGGCGAGGCCTTGAGCCACGTCGCTCGGCAGTGCGCTCTGGTCGACCAGCTTGAATTCCAGCTTCGCGGTCTGGCCGAGCAAGGCCTTGAGCTGTTCGGGGTCCTGAAGACCCGGCACCTGGACCACGATGCGCGTATCGCCCTGACGGATGATCGTCGGCTCGCGCGTGCCCAAGGCGTCGATGCGCTTGCGAACCACTTCGGTCGCGCTTTCCATCGCGTCCGAAACGGCCTGGTCGATACCCTCGGCAGTGGGGGTCAGGATCATGCGGTTGCCATCTTCGACGGCAAGATCCCATTCGCGAACCAGCCCGGCGCCGTTCATGGAAGGCAACATCAGCTCGCGCGCACGGTCGATTTCCGACGGATCGTCGAGGATGAAGCTCAACCGGCCACCACGCGTCGACACGTCACCAATGCGGATCCGCGGTTCGGCCTGACGCATTATGCCGCGAACGTTTTCTTCCATGTTCTCGAGCCGCTGGGTCGCCACCTGGCTGCTATCGGCTTCGAGCAGGATATGGCTACCGCCAGCAAGGTCGAGGCCGAGGTTGACCATCGGATCGGGCAGCGCGTCGGGCCAGCGGACGCTGGTCATGGAAAGCAGCGAGGGAAGCGCGGCCATGCAGGCGAGGCCGGTAATCAGCCAGAGCCACACTTTCCGCCAGGTGGGGAAATCGAGCATTTTGGGAATCCGCCCTCGGTTCAGTCGTTCGCTGCAGGTTTGCTGCGCGATGACAGCACTTCGCCGATTGTGGTGCGCACCGCCTTGACGGTCATACCCTTGGCCAGTTCGACATGGACGAAATGATCTTCGACCTTGGTGATCTTGCCGACAAGACCGCCCGCGGTGACGACTTCATCGCCCTTCTGGAGGCTCTCGACCTTTTCGCGATGCTGCTTTTGCTGGCGCATCTGCGGACGGATAATCAGGAACCAGAGAATCAGCAGCATGCCGAGGGGCAGGATCCAACCGGTCCATGCAGGCGGCTGAGCCACGGTGGAACTGGCGGCGGCGAGAAGATCGAGCATCGAGGAACTACCTGTCGGTTTAATGGTACGGCTGGCCGCAGATGGGAGACGGGCGCGCCGTGTTCAAGCGCCCCTGTGCATCCTCTCAGGCCGAGGTGCGGGCGCGGTTAGCAGCTATGCAGGCGCAGGGCAATGAAATGGGTAAGACAGGTGCTTGCCATGCCCGAAAGCCCGGCTTATAGGGCCGCCCTCCACTGGTTTCGGGACGTAGCGCAGTCTGGTAGCGCACCACACTGGGGGTGTGGGGGTCGCTGGTTCGAATCCAGTCGTCCCGACCAGTGGCAACCCTCCTGATAGTTCACCCCTTAGGGCCCAGACCGCTTAAGGTCTGCCGCGCACGCTGCGCGAACTTTCCTACACGAACCAATATGGTTACGTGCCTCGGTTTCTTTAACCGGAGACCGCCCATGCCCTTCGCCGAATCGCTGATCGGCCCGATCGCTTCGATCATCGACAAGATCATTCCCGACAAGGAAGCCCGCGCCCGCGCCAAGCTGGAGTTGCTCGCCCTTGAGGGGACCCATGAACTCAAGACAATCGAGGCGCGGCTGTCCGCCATCATCGCAGAAGCGCAGTCGCCCGATCCGTGGACCAGCCGGGCGCGCCCCAGCTTCCTCTATGTGATGTATGCCTTGATCCTGCTCAGCGTGCCCATGGGCGTCATTGCCGCCTTCGATCCGATTGCGGCCCAGGCCATCGGGGAAGGAATGACCCGCTATCTCGGCGCCCTTCCCGATGCGCTCTATGCGTTGTTCGGCACGGGCTACCTTGGTTACACGGCCGCCCGCCAATGGGGGAAGGTCAAGGGCGTGGACGGCTGACGCTGCCCTGGATCACCTACCTTGATCGCCTCACCTGCCGCCTTCTTCGCCCCTCTTGCGCGCCGCGACATCGGGCGTAGAAGCGCGGCATGGAAACCGTCTTCGTCCTCAACGGCCCGAACCTGAACCTTCTCGGCACGCGCGAGCCTGAAATCTACGGCTCCGATACGCTCGACGATATCGCCGTCATGCTCGATGAGAGGGCTGCCGCGCTCGGGCTTGCCATCGATATGCGCCAGACCAATCATGAAGGCGTCCTGGTGGATTGGCTTCACGAAGCCCGGGAAACAGGGGTCAAGGCGGTCCTGCTGAACGCGGGCGCCTATACCCACACTTCGATTGCCCTGCTCGATGCGATCAAGGCCATTGGCGTTCCGGTTATCGAAGTCCACCTGTCCAACCCGCAGGAACGTGAGGAATTCCGCCACATTTCCTATGTCGGCATGGCAGCGGCGGATTGCGTGCAGGGCCTTGGCCCACGCAGTTATATCGTTGCGCTTGAACGCGCTGCGGCGCTCTGACCGGCACCCCCACCCCTTGTCACACGCGGCCCGCGGGCGCATAGGCGCTGGCGAATAGCAGAACAGGGTACCTATGGCCGACAACAAGCGTAGCGCCGGCACGTCCGGCATGAACGTCGATACCGCACTCGTCCGCGAACTCGCCGAGATGCTGGACGACACAGGGCTTACCGAAATCGAAGTCGAGGATGGCGATCGCAAGATTCGCGTGTCGCGCGGTGGCGGAATGGCAATGGCCGCCCCAGCGCAAATGCTCGCCTCGCCGCAGCAGCCAGTTGCTGCGGCAGCCCCCGCAGCCGCGGCCCCTGCCGCGCCTGCCGCCGAAGACCACGCCGATGCACTGAAATCTCCGATGGTCGGAACCGTCTACCTGGCGCCCGAACCGGGCGCCGCCGACTTCGTAAAGGTCGGGGACAGCGTGAAGGTGGGTCAGACCCTGGTCATCGTGGAAGCGATGAAGGTCATGAACCCGATCGCGGCCGACAAGGCGGGCACGGTGAAGGCCATCCTAGTAGAGAACGCGCAGCCGATCGAATTCGACCAGCCGCTGATCGTTATCGGCTGAGGCTGCCCGTGGGAATCCAACGTATCCTGATCGCCAACCGTGGCGAAATCGCTCTGCGCATTCATCGCGCGGCCCATGAAATGGGCATCGAAACCGTCGCCGTCCATTCGACCGCCGACGCCGATGCCATGCACGTGCGCCTGGCGGATCATGCCATCTGTATCGGGCCGCCGCCTGCTTCGGACAGCTATTTGAATATTGCCGCGATTATTTCGGCAGCCGAGATCAGCCAGGCCGACGCCATCCATCCAGGCTACGGCTTCCTTTCGGAAAACGCCAAGTTCGCCGAAATCGTCGAAGCGCACGATATCAAGTGGATTGGCCCCAAGCCCGAACATATCCGCACGATGGGCGACAAGGTTGCCGCCAAGCAGACGGCAGGCAAGCTTGGACTGCCGCTTGTGCCCGGTTCGGACGGGGCTGTTTCCGATATCGACGAAGCGCAAAGAATTGCGCACGAAATCGGTTATCCGGTGATCATCAAGGCCGCCAGCGGCGGTGGCGGGCGCGGCATGAAGGTGTGCGAGAGCGAAGATCAGCTCGAAACGCTCATGCAGCAGGCCGGCAGCGAGGCGAAAGCCGCGTTCGGCGATGCGACCGTCTATATCGAAAAATACCTCGGCAATCCGCGTCACATCGAATTCCAGGTGTTCGGGGATGGCGAAGGCAATGCGATCCACCTCGGTGAACGCGACTGCTCGCTTCAACGGCGCCACCAGAAGGTGCTCGAAGAAGCGCCGTCGCCCGTGCTTGGTGAAGAAGACCGTATGCGCATGGGCGCCGTCTGCGCCGATGCGATGGCCCAGATGGGGTATCGCGGCGCGGGGACGATCGAATTCCTGTGGGAAAACGGCGAGTTCTATTTCATTGAAATGAACACGCGCCTGCAGGTCGAACACCCCGTGACCGAAGCGATTACCGGCGTCGACCTGGTGCGCGAACAGATTCGCATCGCGGAAGGCCGTCCGCTTTCGGTTACGCAGGACGAAATCGAATTCCACGGCCACGCGATCGAATGCCGCATCAACGCCGAAGACCCGTTCACCTTCGCACCATCACCCGGGCAGGTGACGTATTTCCACGCGGCAGGCGGTATGCATGTCCGCGTCGATAGCGGCCTGTACGCCGGTTATAAAATCCCGCCCTATTACGACAGCATGATCGCCAAGCTGATCGTGTACGGCCGCACCCGCCAGGGCTGCATGATGCGCCTGCGCCGTGCGCTCGAGGAAATGGTCGTCGAAGGTGTGAAGACCAACATTCCGTTGCACCAGGAACTGCTCAAGCAGGCGGACGTGCAGAGCGGCGAGTATTCGATCAAGTGGCTGGAAGAATGGCTTAAGGAACGCGAAAGCTGATCGGCGTCGCCTAGTCGAAGCTGAAGCCCGCGGCTTTGGCTTCGGCTATAACCTGCGCACCCGTCTGCCGGGGATGATCGCCCGCAAGCCGACACCATTCGGCCGCTTCGTCGGCGAAGATTTCCAGTTCGATCTCCGCCTTTGCCGCGGCGTCGAACAAGCCGGCAGAAAAACTGCGGTTGCCCGTGGGCAGGAACCGAAACCACAAATTGCTGCCGCAGGCGCTGCAAAAGGCGCGTTCAGCCCATTCGCTGGAACGGTAGACGGTTACCGATCCCTCGCCGTGGACGACCGCTTCCTTTCCGCTTTGCGCGCTGTAGAACGCCCCGCCCCAGCGCCGGCACATGCCGCACTGGCAAATTTCAACCTCAGGGGATGGTGAATGCAATTCGATGCGAACCCCGCCGCACAGGCAATGGCCGTCGATCGAGGCAGGTTCAGCCATGCCGATGGCTTCAGCCCAGCGGAACGCCGGGGTCGTTCTTGCTCGTGCGGATCGTCAGCGACGTCTTCACGCTGGCGACATTGGGCGCCGGCGTGAGCTTGCTGGTCAGGAATTCCTGGAACGCCTGCAAGTCCTTGGCGACGATCTTGAGAATGAAGTCGATTTCGCCGTTGAGCATGTGGACTTCGCGCACTTCGGGCAGGTCGGTCATCGCCGCTTCGAACTCTCGCAGCGAAGTTTCCGCCTGGCTCTGCAAGCTGACCATCGCGAAGACCGTGATCGAGAAGCCGAGCTTTCCCGGTTCGAGATCCGCATGATAACCCCTGATCACGCCTTCTTCTTCCAGCGCACGAACGCGGCGGAGACACGGCGGCGCTGTCAGACCGACACGGTGTGCCAGTTCGACATTGGTAATCCGCCCCTCGGCCTGCAGTTCGGCCAAGAGCCTGCGGTCGATATCATCCAGATTAGCCATCACCGTACGTCCTTGGAAATTTGCGTTGAGAGCCACGCGACGCGAGTCATTACATGAAATGTTGACAACGCGAACACCGCTGCTTGGCTAACATTATTATCTTTGCCAGCAATTGTCCCGCTTTGCAACGCGAAGGCAACTTCTCGTTCATCACAAGTTTTTCACAGATAGAAACGTCGGCCTGCGATGGTTTATGACCGATAAACCCCGCTTCGCTCGGAGAACCAATGCATTTCGATGACCGCCTTGCCACAGTGCTGCGCCACCGCGCCACGGGCGAGCGTGCGGGCAAGACGCAGTTTCGCCAGTTGATAGACCTGCTGGGCGAACGCCCGCAGGCGGGCGATCCGGCCTTGAAAGCCGCTGCATATCTGCGCCTCATCGCCTTGGCGGAAATGATCCCCGCCAAGGAACGTGCCGGAATCGTTGGCGAAACCGGCTGGCGGTTCCGCAATCCCGAACTGGTTCGCTGGTTCGGCGAGGCGCACCCATCCATCGCTGCCGCCGCGCTGCAACGCGCCCATCTGACCGGCGCGGAATGGGAAACCCTGATACCCCGTCTGCCGATCCGGGCCCGGGGCTTCCTGCGCCATCGGCGCGACCTTCCAGAAGAAGCTGTGCGAATCCTCGATCGGCTTGGCGTGCAGGATCGCGCCCTGCCCTTGCCCGACGTGGTCGAAATTCTGGTCGAACACGAACAGCCGCAGACCGCTGAGGCGCCCCAGATCGGCGCGCTTCCCGACGAACCGCATCCGCTGAAACTGTCCGCCGCGAACGACGAATCGGAACTGGTGACCAAGGCCAGCGAAGAAATCGCGGAAATCCAGCCACGCGCACCATCCTCGACGCCTGATGGCGAAGGTATCCGTGCGCTGGTCGAACGTATCGAAGCGTTCAAGCGCAACCGCGGCGCGCCAGGCGGCGAGGATGCCCCTTCGCTCCCCCTCGCCGGTCTCGAGGATGCGCCACGGCGCAAACCACTGCAGAGCTTCATTTTCGGCACCGATTCGGAAGGCCGGGTCGACTGGGCCGAAGGCGGCGTCGCCCCGATGATCATCGGCACCATGCTGTCCGCACGTACCGAAGCCGCAAGCGGCGACGATGACATAGCGGCTGCATTCCACAACCGCCGCCCGGTCCGCCGGGGGCGTATCACATTGCGCGGCGCGGGCCCGATTGCGGGAGACTGGATCGTGGATGCGGCGCCGCGTTTCACCCGCGGCGACGGGCGCTTCTATGGTTATGTCGGCCGTTTCCGCCGCGCCGCCGAAGATGCGCGGGACACCGGCCAGGAGAGCGCCGACCGGCTGCGCCAGTTGCTCCACGAACTGCGGACGCCGGTTAACGCGATGCAGGGCTACGCCGAGGTTATCCAGCAGCAGGTTTTCGGCCCCACACCGCACGAATACCGGGCGCTGGCTGCATCTATCGCCGGGGATTCGGCGCGAATTCTTGCCGGCTTCGACGAACTCGACCGGCTGGCAAAGCTGGAAACGGGCGCGCTCGACCTGGAACCGGGCAGCAGCGATTTTGCCGGCATCGCCCGCGCGCAGATCACCCAGCTTCAGACGGTTCTCAGTCCGCGCGTCGCGCGTTTCGATGCCGATATCCAGGCCAACGCGGCAATGCTGCCCCTCGACCAGAGCGAGGCGGAGATGCTTGCCTGGCGGGTGTTGGCGACGCTGGCCGGGGCCACGGGCGCCGGGGAAACGGTGAACCTCGATCTCAGGACCGAAGACGAACAGGTGTTCTTGCGCGCGCAATTGCCCGCCAAGCTCGCGGCCACCGAAGACCTGTTTTCATCCGAAGCACGAGCCGGCGGAAGCACGCTCAGTTCAGGCATATTCGGAGCCGGGTTCTCCTTGCGCCTCGCCCGGGCCGAAGCGCGGTCAGCGGGAGGCGAGCTGGCGCGCGATGGGGGCTGGCTTGTCCTGACCCTGCCGCTCTTGACGCCCGAAGATGCACTGCCTAGCCCGGTCGATGCACCGGGTCGCGCCGCAGGCTAAGCTCGCCAAGGCCATGCGCTTGCAAGGACGGTCTTTTTATCGCCCACGCCAACCTTCTTGATCCCCCGGATAAGCGGCAGCGGGTCGAATTTTCGCCGGGCTTCGGCCAGCGCTCCTTGTTGACCGTGGACGCCGAAGAGGAATTCGACTGGTCGCAGGACTTTCGCGCGGATGGATACGGCCTCGATCATGTCCGGCGGATCGCGAAGTTCCAGCAGTTTTGCGAAGGCCTGGAGGTTTCGCCCGTCTATCTGATGGACTGGCCGATCGCGAATTCGGAAGGCGCACAGGAAATTATCGGCGCCGCGGTGAAGGCGGGCAAGGCCGAAATCGGCGTTCAGCTGCATCCGTGGGTCAATCCGCCACTCGAGGAAGCCGTCGGACCCGGGGCCAGTTATGCGGGCAATCTTTCGCCCGAACTCGAGCGGGAAAAGTTCTTGCGCCTGCGTGACGCGATAGAAACGAGTTTCGGTGCCGTCCCGCGCATCTATCGCGCCGGCCGCTACGGGTTGGGGCCGAGTTCTTCGAAAATGCTGGCGGAAACAGGGATCGCCATCGATTCGTCCGTGCGCGCCCGTTTCGATTACCGGCATGACCATGGCCCCGATTACAGCCGGCATCCGGTCGAACCCTATTGGACCGATCCGGACCGAAAGCTCATCGAGCTGCCGCTGACGACCGTCTTCTGGGGGCTTTTGCGCCGCCAGGGCGAAACGCTCTTCCCGCTGGTGGATAGCGTCCCGTGGCTGGGCGGCGCGCTCGCTCGTCTCGGGTTGCTCGAACGGATCGCGCTGACGCCTGAGGGCGTTTCGCGCGAAGAGGCGCTGCGCGGCATCGATATCGCGCTCGACGATGGCTTGCCGATTATCGTTCTCAGCTTCCACAGCCCCTCTCTCGCGCCGGGCCACACGCCCTATGTGCGCAGCGAAGAGGATCTGGACCTTTTGTATGACTGGTTGCGCGCAATTTATACCTATCTGGACATGCGCGACGTGCGGCCGACGACAGTTTCGCAAATCATGGACGCTGTTGTCGTATAGCCGCTTGCCACTCTGCCAGAGCGCGGCTAGGCGCGTGCATCCGCTAGCGGATTCTGGGGGCCTGTAGCTCAGCGGTTAGAGCTGGCCGCTCATAACGGCTAGGTCGCGGGTTCGAATCCTGCCGGGCCCACCAGTATAGCGACGCGGTTGTGAAACAGTGTCGGGGAGTAGCGCAGCCCGGTAGCGCGCCTGCTTTGGGAGCAGGATGTCGCAGGTTCGAATCCTGTCTCCCCGACCAGTTTCACCCACCCAGCCGGAGGATCGCGCGAATCGCATGCCCTCGCCCTCCGCCTCCACCGCAAACCAGCCCATCGACACCCGCGTAATCTGGGCAATCGCCCTGCCCGCGATGGTGACCAACGTGGCAACCGCGCTGATCGGTGTGGGCGACATGTGGATCGTGGGCCAGTTGGGCGACGCGCCAACGCAGGGCGCCGTCGACATCGGCGCGAAACTGTTTGCCGTGCTGTTCACCGTGATGAACTTTCTCAAGACGGGGACGACCGGACTTGTCGCGCAGGCCGGAGCAAGGACGGGTCGGCAAGAACAGGCGGCAGTCCTGCTGCGCGGCCTGATCGTAGGGCTGGCCATTGCCGCGCTGCTCATCATCGCCAAACCCCTGCTGCTGCCGGCCTTGCTGGGCGCATTGGGCGCCGAAGGCAGCGTGCGCGATGCGGCAACGACATACGCCGAAATCCGGTACTGGAGCGCGCCTGCGGTGATGGCCAATTTCGCCATCGTCGGGTTCCTTGTGGGCCAGCGGCGCATGAAGCAGGTGCTGGTGATCGAGGTTGCGTACAATCTCGTCAACGTGGCCCTGGGACTGCTGCTTGCCCTTGGGATGGACTGGGGAATTGCCGGTATCGGCTGGTCCAGCTTCGTTGCGGAATACGCCAAGCTGATCGCCTGCGCCGCGCTGGTCCTGCGCAGCGACGGGGCCAGCCTTTCCCTTATCCTGCGAGAGCGAACCCAGTTCTCGCTGGCTGCCTTGCGCCCATTTCTTTCCATAAACCGCGACCTTTTCCTGCGAACGGTGGTCCTGATGATCGCGATTGCCGTGCTGACCCGACTTGGCGCCGAACGCGGGCCGACGGTTCTTGCGGCCAACGGTATCGTCTACCAGCTGTTCATCCTGTCCGCCTTGCTGCTCGATGGTTTCGAGAACGCGGCCCAGGTTCTCAACGGGGAACGCCATGGTGCAGGCGATCGGGCGGGCTTTCTCGCGTATATCCGGGCGATAATGTGGCGCGGGATGGTGGCCGCGGCCCTGCTTGCAGGGCTGTTTGCGGTTGCCGGAAATGCCGTGATCGCCAGTTTTGCCGCGACCCCCCTGGTCGCCCGCGAGGCGCAGAGCCTGCTTCCCTGGCTGATCGCCATTCCGTTCGCAGGGGTGGCCAGCTTCGTCCTCGACGGGGTATTCGTGGGCGCTAGCTGGACCCGCGCCCTGATGATCAGCATGGCGGGTGCTGCGGCCCTGTACGGCGTCTTGCTGTGGTTGACTTGGCCGCTGGGCAACGACGGCCTGTGGCTGTCTTTCGTCGCGTTCCTGCTTCTTCGGGCCGGTTTTCAGCTGGCGCTGATGCCGCGCCTCTTGAGCCGTTAGGCGGTCGCTTCGCGAAGCCCGCCGGTCACGGAAAGCGCGATCGGCGCGGCGCTACCATCTTCGCCGCACACGCGATTGCGGCCCGAATCCTTGGCCCGATACAATTCCGCATCGGCCCGTGCGAAGAGCTTGCCATAGCCTTCACCTTCGCGGCGCCCGGCAACGCCGAAGCTGGCCGTGAGCCGGTGGTCGGCTGGGATTCCCGCAATCACGGTTTCGCCGATACGGCGCCGGATGCGTTCGGCCATCGCGTTGGCGCGGTCCGTGTCGCAGTTCCAGGCAAGGATGCAGAATTCCTCGCCACCGATCCGCCCTGCGATGTCGCTGTTGCGGATCATGCTGGATATCACCGTCCCGAATGCGGCAATCGCCTTGTCACCTGCCTGGTGACCGTAAACATCGTTCACCGCCTTGAAGTGGTCGATATCGGCCACCACGAGGCCGACCGGGACGCCTTCCTGTTTCGCCCGTTCGATAATCGCCAACGCATCCTGTTCGAAAGCGCGGCGCGCCAGCAGGCCCGTCAGGACATCGCGCTCCGCCCGTTCGCGTTCGGCGACCAGCTTGTCCCACGTGCACGCCCCGATCAACGTCACCGCCGTCATCAGAGACTGGATCGTTACCGCTACGCTGAGCACGGAATAATAGATGCTTTCGCGGTAATCGGTCGCGTTCGATCCGCCTGCGATCAGCAAGGTCAGCACGGGACGCACGAAGAACTGGGTCGCGGAAATTGCGAACAGGACGATGATCAGCGTGTCGATCGCCGTGCTCTTGGGTGCCTGCATCAAGGCAAGGGTGCCGAGCAGGAACATGACCCCATAGGCAGTGTTCACAATGTACAGCCGCGGCCCGGTTTCCGCAGAAATGGACACCGCTACTGCCAGGGTGATTGCCGAAATCAGATAGGTCAGGCCCAGTGCCGGAAGCGAAACCCGCTGCCCAACCCGATTGACGGCACCCCAGATGACGCAGGCGCTGCCCGCCGCATAGAACGCCTGGGTGAGATGGAAGACATAGAACGCCCCGGAATCGGGCAGAATATGGGTTGCACCGAAACCAAGGGCGAAGAAGAAATAAGCCCCGGCGAACGCCAGCACGTACCGCCCCATCTTCCCGCGCTGCCACAGCACAAGAAAGACAGTCACGAAGACGATCGCCATCATTGGCGTGATAAGTCCAAGTATCTGTTCGCGCATCGTTTCGATTCAGGCCTCTTGGCGAAAACCCGTAACGCGAGATGCTTAACAAGTCGTTTTGATTTCAGCTCGTAACCGCCCTGTCATTCCTGTTCGCACAGGTCCCAGAACTGTTCCACATTCGCTGCCGCCTGACCTGCCAGGGGATCGAACAGCAGTTCGACCGCGTCGGCGAACCTGTCGCAATCGGCCAGCCAGGCGCGCTCGCCGCTGGCGGCGCTCAACGCGTTCCATGCCGTTTCGTCCGAAGCGGTCGCCACCATTGCGCGCGCGATCGAGCCGGGAGACGACGCTTCGACGACGTGGCCCGTTGCCCCGCCGCGCACCAACGCATCGCGGGCGCCCACATTCGTCGAAACGATGGCCGGGATGCCAAGCGCGACCGCTTCGTTGACGACATTGCCCCATTGTTCTTCGGTCGAAACGAGGCACAGTGCCAGCGCGCGGGACAGCTGTGCGGCAACCCCCGCGCTGTCTCTCTGGCCTGCAAATTCGACATGGCCCGCCAACCCCTGGTCCCGAACAAACTGCTCCAGCTCCATGCGCTGCGGCCCGTCGCCGACCATCACGAGCCGCCTCGCCCCGTCCCCCGTTTGTGCAACATAGCGCCGGTAGCCTTCGATCAGTGTCGCAAGGTTCTTCTTCGGCACCAATCGGCCGACATAGGTGAACGCGCGGTCGTTCCACGCAGGCGACCCGCTTGGCGCAAGGCCCCTGATGCGGTCCATCGAAAGGGTGTTGTACCCGGGCAGAATGGCTTTGTCGTCGAAACCCAGGAAACGCAGGTAATCGCGCTGGCGCGGCCCCGCGACCAAGGCGGCGGAAAACCCCGCCAGAAGCCGGGCCTTTACCTGCTCACGCATGAGATTTCGGGGCTTGTCGTCAAATTTGGAGCACGTCATCGCGACGATCTGGCGCCCCTTTGCGCGCCGACGCCATGACAGCGCGACGATATCGGGTTCCGACCAGGGAATGCCCGACAGCACCAGCGCGCAATGCCGCAGGGCGCCGGCATAGGCGGTCAACCGTTCAAGGCGGCCGATGTCGTCGTAAACGCGGTCGGGAAACAGGGTACGGTATTCGGCGTGGCTGGTCGCACGCTTCGCTTCCCAGTCATACGTGCGCTCTGCGCCGGCGCATTCCACGCCGATAACCCGGGCGCGCCCATGCAGCCGTTCGGCAGCCGCTTCGATGCGGTCGATATGGTAAGGCGCGAAATGGGTGTGCAGGATTGCGATCGTCGGCAACCCGCCCATTTCGTCCGTCACGGCGCTGTCCATCTGTCGCGCGCTAGGGCAAAGGGGCCGCCAAGCCAATCCCGCGCTTGCCCCGGCGCCCCTCGGACATTATCTGCGCCAGCGAGATCACGGGCGCAAATGCCCAGACACCCCGAGATACCCGAAGGATACGCCACGATGGCCGCGCAATACGCCTATGTCATGAAGAACATGACCAAGACTTTCCCCGGTGCCAACAAGCCGGTGCTGAGCGATATCAACCTGCAGTTCTACCGCGGGGCGAAGATCGGCATCGTTGGCCCCAACGGCGCGGGCAAGTCCACCCTGATCAAGATCATGGCCGGGATCGACACCGACATCACGGGCGAAGCGTGGCCGGGCGACAACATCACGGTCGGTTATCTCGAGCAGGAGCCCGAGCTGGACCCGAACAAGACCGTGCTCGAAAACGTCAAGGACGGCGCGCGCGAAACGGCCAGCCTGGTCGAACGGTTCAACGCGATCAGCGCGGAAATGGCCGAACCCGACGCCGATTTCGAAAAGCTCGGCGACGAGATGAGCGAGCTGCAGACCAAGATCGACGCGGTCGACGGCTGGACGCTCGACAACCAGCTCGAAATCGCGATGGAAGCGCTGCGGTGCCCGCCGTCCGACATGGGCGTGGAAAGCCTTTCGGGCGGTGAAAAGCGCCGTGTCGCGCTGACCCGTCTGCTGATTCAGAAGCCCGACATCCTGCTGCTCGACGAACCGACCAACCACCTCGATGCCGAAAGCGTCGAATGGCTTGAAAACCACCTGAAGGAATACGCGGGCGCGGTTCTGATGATCACCCACGATCGCTACTTCCTCGACAATGTGGTGGAATGGATCCTCGAGCTCGATCGCGGATCGTACTATCCGTACGAAGGCAACTATTCGACCTATCTGGAAAAGAAGGCCAAGCGTCTCGAACAGGAAAGCCGCGAGGAAAGCGGCCGCCAGAAGGCGCTCAGCCGTGAACTGGAATGGATCCGGCAGACGCCCGCTGCGCGCCAGACCAAATCCAAGGCGCGTATCCGCAAGTTCGAGGAACTGCAGGAAAACCAGAAGGATCGTAAGCCCGGCAAGGCGCAGATCGTTATCCAGGTGCCCGAACGTCTTGGCGGCAAGGTCATCGAAGCCAAGAACATCTCGAAGGCTTATGGCGACAAGTTGCTGTTTGAAAACCTGTCCTTCATGCTGCCCCCCGGCGGCATCGTCGGCGTGATCGGTCCCAACGGTGCCGGCAAGTCCACCCTGTTCAAGATGATCACCGGCCAGGAACAGCCTGACAGCGGCACCATCGAAATCGGCGATACCGTTCGCCTGGGTTACGTCGACCAGAGCCGCGATCATCTCGACCCCAAGAAGAACGTCTGGGAAGAAATCTCCGACGGCCTCGATTACATGAAGGTCAACGGCCACGACACGTCGACGCGTGCCTATGTCGGCGCGTTCAATTTCAAGGGTGCCGACCAGCAGAAGAACGTCGGCAAGCTGTCGGGCGGTGAACGCAACCGCGTGCACATTGCCAAGATGCTGAAGCAGGGCGGCAACGTCCTCCTGCTGGACGAACCGACCAACGATCTCGACGTGGAAACGCTGGGCGCGCTGGAAGAAGCCATCGAAAACTTCGCCGGCTGCGCCGTGGTTATCTCGCACGATCGCTTCTTCCTCGATCGCCTGGCGACCCATATCCTCGCCTTCGAAGGCAACAGCCACGTCGAATGGTTCGAAGGCAACTTCGAAGCCTACGAAGAAGACAAGCGCCGCCGCCTGGGCGACGCGGCAGACCGCCCGACGCGCCTGGCTTACAAGAAGCTGACGCGCTGACGCGTCAGGGCGCGATCCAGCGCCCCTCCCACAAAGGGCCATCGGCGCGGAATATGGCCCGCCGATGGCCTGTGTGGGCAAGCGAGAACCAGTCGGCCTCGCGTAGTTCCACCAGCAGCACCGCGAAGTTCTGGCGCGCGGGGACCAGATCGGCGTCGCTGGGTTCGGCGCGTTCGAATTGCGGCGGCAGGCCCGATGTCGGCCCGTCCGCCGGCCGTCCCGGCTCCACGCCGAGATAACAGCGGCGCGAAAAATTGTCCCCCGCCGCCCATGCAGCATCGGCAACCGGCCCCGCCCGTTCGATGCGGCCATGACCGCGAAGGCGCAATTGCACCTTGGATTCGCTGTCGTAAGCGATCACGGACACGCGCGGGTCCGCTTCTATGACGCTGACCTTCGGGGACCGCGCGTCGGTGTGGAACCGCAGGGTCCAGGTGGCCGATTCGAAATCACGCAGAACCATGACGCGCGAATCGGCATCGGCAGTTGTCACGATGGGCGTGTGGACAGCGGATTTGCGATTTGCGGCACCACCAGCCAACCTGGCCACGATATCGCGTTGAATCTGGTCGAGCGTGTCTAGCATGGTTGATGGAATGCACCGCAATGTGACTTGTGCCAAGCGATGTGATATTCAGTTTCAAGGGCGTCAACATGAACGGGAGGCCGACAGACCGGTTCAGATACGGGTCAGGCCGACATGATACAAAGTGAGACATCGACAACGCGCCGCGGTGGTGGAGCGGCACTTTAACGAGACGAAGAGGACACGCTCCATGAACATGACCAAGCTGATGAAGGGCAGTGCGCTGGGGGCCTTGGCCGCAGCCATGACCATTACCGCCTTGCCAGCCGAGGCACAGGCCCAGGATCGTCGCGAACAGCGCGAACAGCGTGCCAAGCGCGATAAGGAACAGAGCCAGCAATCCCGCCAGGACCGTCGCGCAGAGCGTCAGCAGAGCCGTGCCCAGGCCCAGCCGGCACGCGCCGAACCGCAGCGCCAGCAGAACAATCGCCGTAATGGCGACATCGGCAGCCGTGCGGTCAGCGATGCGAGCAAGCGTGCCGCCGAACGTCAGGGCCGCGACTGGAATCGCTCGGATCGCCGTTCCGACGTTGCCGATCAGCGTTCGAACCGTGACGGCGACCGTTCGCAGCGCCGTGCGACCAACGATCGCAACCAGACCTATACCGGGGATCGCAACCGCAGTTATCGCGACGGGCGCCGTGACGAACGCCGCCAGGATTCTGCCGAAGATCGCCGCATCCGGGAAAACGCCTATCGTGCGGGGCGCCGTGCCGAACAGCGCCGCGACCAGTACGAAGATCGCACCGTCCGCCGCGATGGCTATCGTGACGGGTACCGCGATGCCCAGCGCTCGGAACGCCGTTCGCGGTATTACGATGGCCGGCGCTGGCATGAATACAACCGCTGGAACGACCGCAGCTGGCGTAACGACCGTCGCTACAACTGGAACAGCTACCGTTACAGCAACCGCAGCATCTTCCGTCTGGGCACCTATTACGCGCCCTATCGCGATTACCGCTATCGCAGGCTGAACATCGGTTTCCGCATCGGCAACCTGTTCTTCGGCAGCCGCTACTGGATCAACGATCCCTGGCGCTACCGCCTGCCGGAAGTTTACGGCCCTTATCGCTGGGTCCGGTATTACGACGATGTGCTGCTGGTCGATGTCTACAGCGGCGAAGTGGTCGACGTGATCTACGACTTCTTCTGGTAAACCATTCTGCCTGCCGGCCTGAGAGTGGACCGGCTGGCAGACGAACCCCCGCCGAGCGATCGGCGGGGGTTTTTCGTTTGCGGGGGTGTCAGACCTTACCGAAAGGCAGCATGCGGAAAATGCCGCCGTTCTTGTCGAAGAACGTATGCTTGAGCGCGCCCAGAATGTGCAGCCCGATAAGATAGATGAAAATTTCCCCGCCGGTGCCGTGCAATTCGAAAATCGCTTCGCCAGTGTCTGCGTTTTCGCCCACCGGCAACGCAGGCAGAGTGAATATGCCAAACACGTCGACGCCCTTGCCGTAGAACGAACTGGCCAACCATCCGCCGATCGGCAGGCCGATCAGCAGGACATAGAAGATCACGTGAACCGTGCGTGCCAGCGTGGCTTCCCACTTGGCCAAGTCCGAAGGCAGCGCGGGAACCGGGTGCGTCCAGCGCCAGACCAGGCGGCCAAGGGTCAGCAACAGGATCGTGATGCCGAGCGCCTTGTGGTTGAACATGATCGCGCCGGCCGCTTCGCGCGTTGCCGCGTGTTCCGCCGATTCCGCAATCCGCCAGTTCACGATGACTGCGATTGCGATGGCCCAGTGAAAGATCATGGCGCCGATGGAATAACGGCGGGCGGCGGTGTCGGTCATGGTGAATTCCCCAAATTTTTCTCGCGCGAACCTAGCGATTCGGCAGACTTCGGCAAGCGGGATACTTGCAGCTTGGCCCTCGATTGCTAACACATTCCTCGATGACCAAGACAGCGACAATCCCCGACCAGGGTGCCCTCAAGCGTGTGGGCGCACAGGTGAGAAAGCGGCTCGAGGCCGATCCGCAGGCCTACAAGGTGCCGACCGATCAGGCAGAAATCTTCGCCATCGGCGACTTCCTGACGCCCGAGGAATGCAAGCGGCTGGTCGTCATGATCGATGCCGTCGCCAGGCCGAGCGAGCTGCACGAAACCGCCTACATCGCCAAGTTTCGCACGTCCTATTCCGGCAATTTCGACCCGCACGATCCGTTCATCAAGATGATTTCGCGCCGGATCGACGATCTCCTCGGCATGAATCCGGCTTGTGGGGAGCGTATACAGGGCCAGCGGTACCTGCCGGGCCAGGAATTCAAGCCGCACAACGACTGGTTCTACACCGATCAGGAATACTGGAATATCGAGCGCAAGCGCGGCGGTCAGCGTTGCTGGACCGCGATGGCCTTCCTGAACGAAGTCGAAGAAGGCGGGCATACGCATTTCGTGAACGTGGGCGCGATGATCGAACCGAAGCCCGGTGTCCTGCTCGCGTGGAACAACGCCACGCCCGAAGGCGCACCCAATGAAGGCACGCTACACGCCGGAACGCCCGTCATCAGCGGGTCCAAATACGTCCTGACCAAATGGTATCGCACCCGCCACCACGGGTGACCGGTCAGCTGCGCCCGATCGCCTCGGCGATCAGCTTGCGGCTGTTTTCCACGCCGTAAAGCGCGATGAAGCTGCCCATTCGCGGCCCCTGATCGCTGCCCAGCAAGGTCTGGTAAAGCGCCTTGAACCAGTCGCGCAGGTTCTCGAAACCGTATTCTTCACGCTTGCCGATTTCGTAGACTTCGGTCTGCAAATCCTCGGCGCTGATATCCGCTGGCGCGTTCGCGAGATAATCGTTCAGGGCAGCCAGGGCCGCCGCTTCCTGCGCGGTCGGCGCGCGCTTGTGCAGTGTCGGGGCGATATAATCGCGGGTGTAGTTGACCGCCGTTTCGATCAGCCGGTCCAGTTCGGGCGGCGTTTCCGCACCGCCAATGTAACTGTCGAGATATTCGCGCAGGTTCGACACCGTCGCTTCGGTCCCCAGCACGCTGGCAAGGTTCAGCAGCAACCCATATGTCACCGGCAAGGTTTCCCCTGCACCGGGCGCTTCTGCCCCTTCGTATCCGCCGTTCGCGCGCAGCAAGTGCCACACCGGATTGCCAAGCTGCTTTTCGAGATCCTGTTCGGCCAGCCGTTCGCGGAACTGCCAGTAATCGTCCACCGCGCGCGGAATGACGCCGACATGCAGGTGCTTTGCGCTCTTCGGGTTGGGGAAGATGTAAAAGCCCAGGCTTTCTTCGCTGCCATAGGTCAGCCATTCCTCGATCGTCAGGCCGTTGCCCTTCGACTTGGAAATCTTTTCGCCGTTCTGGTCGAGGAACAGCTCGTAGATCAGGCCTTCCGGCTTGCGCGCACCCAGGACCTGAACGATCTTGCCCGACTGCACACCGCTGTCGGTCAGGTCCTTGCCGTACATTTCGTAATCGACGCCGAGCGCATACCAGCGCATCGCCCAGTCGACCTTCCATTGCAGCTTGGACATACCCCCAAGGGCAGACTGTTCGATCACCGATCCGTCTTCGTCGGTAAAGCGGACCAGCCCTGCGTCGGCATCGACGATTTCCACCGGAACCTGCAGCACCTTGCCCGTGGCGGGGCTGATCGGGAGGACGGGTGAATAGGTCTGACGCCGCTCTTCGCGCAGGGTCGGCAGCATGATGTCGAGGATCGCCTGGTTCTTGCGCAGGACCTGGCGCAAGGCATCGTCGAAATGCCCCGAATTGTACATGTCGCTCGACGCGACGAACTCATAATCGAAGCCGAACCGATCAAGGAACGCGCGCAGCATGGCGTTGTTGTGCGCGGCAAAGCTTTCGTGCCCCTTTTCGAAAGGGTCGGGGATCCGGCTCAGCGGCTTGTGGAGGTTCGCCTCCAGAAGCTCGCGATTGGGCAGGTTGTCGGGGACCTTGCGAAAGCCGTCCATATCGTCGGAAAAGGCCACAAGGCGGGTCTTGCCGTCTTCGGGCCTGGCACCGATTAGCGCTTCGAACGCACGGCGCACCAGCGTCGTGCGCAACACTTCCTGGAACGTGCCGATGTGCGGCAGGCCGCTGGGACCGTATCCGGTTTCGAACAGGACCGGCGACCCGTCCGGCTTGGTTCCGTCGGGATAGCGCTTGAGCAGGCGCTGCGCCTCCTGGAACGGCCATGCCTTGGATACGCGAGCGGCTTCGATCAGGGTCTGTTCGGTCATCCCTTCCCTCTCGCCTCTGCCGGTTCGTTTCGCAAGTGCGAAAGCGACCCCCGCCGGGCCGGGCGGATCAGGGCAACTCGACCGTATCCTTCACCGTGCCATAGACGAAACTGGTGTTGATCGTGGCGATGCCGGGCGTCTTGTGCAGCGTGTTGCGCATGAATTCCTCGTACGCATCCAGCCCGGGCACCACGATCTGCAACAGATAGTCCGACGCGCCGGTCATCAGATGACAGGTCAGGATCTGCGGTGTTTCGCGGACGCGTTTCTCGAACGCATCGACGACTTCGCCGTCATGGCGGGCCAGCGTCACCTGGACGAAGGCTGTGACCGGATACCCTGCCGCCTCGCGGTTCACGATGGCGACGTAGCGTTCGATCACGCCCGCCTTTTCCAGATTACGCACCCGTCGCAGGCACGGAGAGGGGGAAAGGTTTACCCGTTCCGCCAGTTCCGCATTGGTCAGCCTTCCGTCGCGCTGCAGTTCGATGAGGATCTGGCGGTCCTTGCTGTCCATATCACCCCCTTGATTGGCAGTATCTGCCAAAATTGAACTAAATCATGGCATACTTAGGAGAGAAATTCCATCCGAACTTCTCTACGTTGCGGGCGAACACAGCATAAGAGGCCGCTCCACATGACTAAGCCGACCCTGTCCGGTTTCACCAGCCGCGCGATCCATCACGGTTACGATCCTGCCGAAAACCAGGGCGCGCTGACCCCGCCCATGCACATGGCGTCGACCTTCGCGTTCGAGACTGCGGAACAAGGCGGGGCGATCTTCGCCGGCGAACAGCAGGGCTATTTCTATTCGCGCATCTCCAATCCCACGCTGGATTTGCTGGAGCTGCGGATCGCGGCACTGGAGGGCGCCGAAGCGGGTGTCGCCACGGCCAGCGGCATGGGCGCGATCACGGCCGTGATGTGGACGTTGCTGAAGGCAGGCGATGAGATCATCACCGACAAGACCCTGTATGGCTGCACCTTCGCGTTCTTCCGCCACGGGCTGGCAAAATTCGGTGTGAAGGTCACACACGTCGATCTGACGCAGCCGGCTGCGCTGGAAGCGGCCATGAACCCGCAGGTCAAGGTCGTGTACTTCGAAACGCCTGCCAACCCGAATATGCGCTTGGTGGACATTGCAGCGATTGCCGAAGTCGCCCACGCACATGGCGCGCAGGTGGTGGTCGACAACACCTATGCCACCCCAGCCCTCACCCGCCCCGTGGAACGCGGCGCGGATATCGTGGTGCATTCGGCCACCAAGTATCTGGGCGGACACGGCGATCTGGTGGGCGGCCTGGTCGCCGGAACCGCCGAAACGATGCAGAGGGTCCGCCTCGAAGGGCTCAAGGACATGACCGGCGCGGTGATGAGCCCGTTTACCGCCACGCTGATCATGCGCGGCCTGAAGACGCTGGCGCTGCGAATGGAACGGCACAGCGCAACGGCGCTCAGGATCGCCCGCTGGCTGGAGGCGCAGCCGCAGGTCGCCGCGGTGCATTATCCGGGCCTCGAAAGCTTTGCACAGGGCGGTCTGGCACGCCGCCAGATGGCCCTGCCCGGGGGAATGATCGCGTTCGACCTCGCCGGTGGTTATGATCAGGGCATCCGCTTCATGAACCGTCTGCAGATGGTGATCCGCGCGGTTTCGCTGGGCGATGCCGAAACGCTGGTGCAGCATCCTGCTTCGATGACCCATTCGACCTACACGCCGGACGAACGCGCGGCCCACGGGATCGGTGAAGGATTGCTGCGCCTGTCGATCGGGCTGGAAGACGCCGAGGACATCCTTGCCGATCTGGAACAGGCGCTTGCCGCATCGGACATCGCACTGGCGGCATAACCGGATAGCGCGGCTTGCCCCCCGTTCCGTTTGTGTTCTAACGGCATCGGGGTGAGCCAGCCCCTGCCCCTTCCTGCCCTCCATGCCAGCCACGCGGGGACGTGGCTGCGCGATGCGAACGGCGGCACGCGCGGGTGTTCGAAGGGCGAAGCCGTAATGGCCGCGGCCGATACGCCGCTGCTGATGATGAACGCGCCGTTGGTGGCGAACCGGTTGGGGTATCCGGACCTGTCGGGCCTCGATCTTCTGGAACTCTACGCGTTCATCCACCCGGCGAAATTCTGCGTGCCCACGCCCAAGGGTCTGGCCCATGCCCTGGGCCTTGAAGAACCGGCCGACGATGCGGCCGTGCCGCTGTTGCTGCAACAGGCGGCGGGCGCGCTGATGGAAACGTGCGAGAGCGTGGACTGGGCCGAGCGCGAAGGCGCGTGGTCGGGGCTGCAATCGCTGGCCCGGCTTCGCTGGCCTTGGGCGCAAGTCCTCGCCCCCCATATCACGCAGCCCGAGCGGGCCGAAAAATGGCTGTTCACCCGGCTGCCCGAATGGGAGGAAACGCCCGAGAGGCCGCAACCCCAGCAAGTGCTGATCGAGGAAGCCGAAATCGAAGGCCAGCTTGCCCGCCTGACGGGCGAAGGGGCCGAGCAGCGCGACGGGCAGCGCATGTTTTCGCGCGGGGCCGGCGGTGTCTTCGCCCCGCGCGACCGGCAACGGCGGCCCCACGTGCATCTGGCGCAGGCGGGCACCGGGATCGGCAAGACGCTGGGCTATCTGGCGCCCGCATCGCTATGGGCGGAACGGTCCGGCGGGACGGTTTGGGTAAGCACCTACACCAAGAACCTGCAGCGCCAGTTGCGACAGGAAAGCCGCCGGGCGTGGCCTGCCGCGCGGGCCGATGGTTCGCCCCCCGTCGTCGTGCGAAAAGGGCGCGAGAACTATCTTTGCCTGCTGAACCTTGGAGATGCGCTGCAAGGCGGGTTTACCGGCCGTCCGGCAGTCCTTGCCCACCTCGTTGCACGCTGGGCCGCCTACAGCCAGGACGGCGACATGGTCGGCGGCGATCTGCCCGGTTGGCTGGGCACACTGTTCCGCAAGCGCGGGATCGCGGCGCTGACCGACCAGCGCGGCGAATGCGTCTATGCCGGCTGTCCGCATTACCGAAAATGCTTCATCGAACGCAGCGCGCGCAACGCGGCGCAGGCCGATCTGGTTATCGCAAATCATGCGCTGGTCATGGTCAACGCGGCGCGCGGCCGCGACATGGCCAGCCGCCCCACCCGCATCGTGTTCGACGAAGGCCACCACGTTTTCGATGCCGCCGATTCCACGTTCTCGGCCGCGCTGACCGGGGCAGAAGCAATCGAATTGCGGCGCTGGATCGTGGGTCCGGAACGCAATTCGCGGGGCCGCCGCCGGGGTCTGGCGGCACGTCTGGCCGATGTGGCCAGCTATGACGAGCAGGGCGGCGAGGCCGTGGAAGCCGCAGTCGAGGCGGCGCAGGTTCTGCCCTCGGACGGCTGGCTGGGCCGCGTGGCCGAAGGCGGGCCGATCGGTCCGCTCGAAGAGCTTCTGGGGCAGGTCCGGGCGACAACCTATGCGCGCGACGAGAGCGGGCAGGAAGCCGGCTACGGCATCGAAACCGAGGCATCCCAGCTGCCGGGCGAACTGGTGGCAGCCGCAGGCAACGCGGCGCAGGCGCTGTCCGCGATCCGTTCGCCCCTGCTGAAGCTGGCCGGACGGCTCGAAGCTATCGTTGAAGACGCGCCGGACTGGCTCGACGGGCAAGGCCGTGCGCGCATCGAAGGCGCACGACACTCGCTGGCGTGGCGGATCGACCTGTTGGCCGCCTGGGAAGCGTTGCTGGCGCGCCTCGGTGGCCCGGCAGACCCCGAATTCGTCGACTGGCTGGCTGTCGACCGCAACGATGCGCGCGAATTTGACGTCGGACTCTACCGCCATTGGCTCGACCCGATGAAACCGTTCGCCAAGGTGGTGCTCGAACCGGCGCACGGCGTCATGCTGACCAGCGCAACACTGACCGACCGCGATGAAACCGGCGCCGACTGGGCTCATGCTATCGCCAAGAGCGGGGCGCCGCATCTCGACCTGACGCCGAGCACGGCGCAGGCGGACAGTCCGTTCGATTACGCGAACCGCGCCGAAGTGCTGATCGTCACCGATATCAGGCGCGGCGATATCCCCGCCCTGGCCGGCGCCTATGCCCGGCTGATCGAAGCTTCGGACGGCGGCGTGCTGGGCCTGTTCACGGCGATCCGCCGGATGCGCGCGGTCTATGGCCGCATTGCCGACCGTCTCGCACGGGCCGGGCTGCCGCTTTATGCCCAGCACGTCGACCCGATCGACACCGGCACGTTGACCGATATTTTCCGCGACGACCCCCGCGCCAGCCTGCTGGGGACCGATGCGTTGCGCGACGGCGTCGATGTGCCGGGGCGTTCGCTGCGCTGCGTGGTCATGGAAAGCGTGCCGTGGCCGCGCCCCACCATCCTGCACCGCGCCCGCCGCGCGGCTGCCGCCGACCAGGAAGGCGGCGGGCAGCGATACGACGATCGCATTATCCGCGCGCGGTTGGCGCAGGCCTTTGGTCGGCTGATCCGCACGCGCCAGGATTCGGGCCATTTCGTGGTCCTGTCATCCGCTTTCCCCAGCCGCCTGCTCTCCGCCTTCCCCGAAGGCACGCCTGTCGTGCGCGTGACACTTGAAGAGGCTTTACAGCGGGTCGCCAAGGGTGTTGGAACACGCGAAGACACCCCAGCGGAGAACCAAGCCTCGTGAAAATCCTCGGTCTGTTGCGCCACGCCAAGTCCGATTGGGGGCAAAGCGACAAGCGCGATTTCGACAGGGGGCTGAACGACCGTGGCCATCGCGGCGCGCAGGTCATCGGGGATCACATCCGCAAGCACGGGGTGAAATGGGAACGGGTGATTGCCAGCCCGGCCCAGCGTGTGCGGCTGACCCTTGCGGACGCACTTCCCGGCATCGAACCGCAATGGGATGAACGGCTTTACCTGGCCGGGACGGACACCATCATGGACGTGCTGCGCGAAACCGGCGGCGATGCCGCTTCGGTGCTGTTGGCAGGTCACAATCCCGGGCTTGGCGACATGCTGTTCGAACTGGTCGCCCCCAGAAACGAAAACGCGCTTTACGATGAAGCGAAGGTGAAATTTCCAACCGCCGCCTTTGCCGTGTTCGAACTGGATATCGATGATTGGGCGGACCTGCGCGATGGCTGCGCAAGGCTCGTCCATTTTGCCCGCCCGCGCGATCTCGATCCCGATCTCGGGCCGGAATACTAACGCAGAACCCGCGGCCCCGCGCCGCGCTGCCCCCAGGTGTCGCCGGCGTTGTACAGCGCGCATTTCCTGAGGCTTAGGCAGCCGCACCCGATGCAGCCGTCGAGATCGGCGCGCACCTTTTCAAGTTGGGCAATCTGGTCATCGATGCGTTTGCGGATCGACCCGCTGATCCGCTTCCAGTCCGCGGCATTGGGGGTGCGGCCCATCGGCAGCCGCGACAGCGCCTCCTCGACCTCGGTCAGGGACAGTCCCAGCTTCTGCGCGATCATGATGAAACTGATCCGGCGGATATCACTGCGGAGATAGCGGCGCTGGTTGCCGGCCGTTCGCCATGGCTCGACCAGACCTTTCTCTTCGTAGAAACGGATTGCGGACACGGCCAGGCCAGTGCGCCGGGCCAGGTCCCCGATGGACAGCAGATCGTTCGGTTTCATCGATCATGGCGATAGACAAATTGGCGCTTGACCTCAAGTGAACTTGAGGTTTCATAAGCCTGTGCATCGCAAACGACGGCCTGGACATCGGGCCGTCAGAGCAGGAGATGCACAATGACCACAGGCCGGCTGGAACACGCCAACATTACCGTCACCGATCCTGACCGCATTGCGGCCTTCCTCCAGAAACTGCTGGGTTGGCGCATCCGCTGGCGCGGACCTTCGCAGCTTGGCGGGTCGACGATCCATGTGGGGGACGAGGACGCGTATCTGGCCGTGTACACGAACGACAACGCCCGGGGCGGCTTTGCCAAGGGTGCGCCGTTGAACCATATCGGCCTGCTGGTCGACAATCTCGACGAAGCCGAGGAAATTGTCCGCGCGCATGGGTTGGAACCCTTCAACCATGGCGATTACGAGCCGGGCCGGCGGTTCTATTTCCTGGACTGGGACGGCATCGAATTCGAGGTCGTGAGCTATGAATGAGATCATGCCGCGCACGCCCCCTTTTGCCCGCCCGTGTCACGCAAATCGGCGGCGCAATCCTCCCACGTCCGAAACTGGCGAGCGGGCGGTATTTCCATGCCATTCGCTTCGTGTATGAATTCGCCATGCGGGCCATCCAGGCCCGTTCAGGGGAATTTTCATGAAGAGCCTTCCGGTCGCCGTCACGTTCGCCTTATTCGCCGCACAGCCGCTTTCGGCGGAAACCGTGGCGGTCACGGCAGACCGTTTGCTCGACGTGGAAGCAGGCCGTTACATCGAAAAGCCGGTGGTCGTGATCGTCGATGGCCGGATCACGGGCGTGCTGCCGAACGGGGCCGCGCCTGAAGGTTCGCGGGTAATCGACCTGGCTGGCCACACGCTTCTGCCCGGCCTGATCGACATGCATGTCCACCTTGACGGGCGGCCCGAATACGGCGGGTATTCGGGCCTCCAGTTCACGGATAATTTCTGGACCGTGCTGGGTGTCACGAACGCCGAAAAGATGCTGCGCGTGGGCTTCACCACCGTCCGCAACGTCGGGGACAGCAACTACAACGTCAAATCGATCGACCAGGCGATCGAAGAAGGATGGGCCATCGGGCCGCGCATCGTCACGGCAAATTACGCACTCGGCGCGACCGGTGGGCATTGCGACGAAACATTCCTGCCCCCCAGCTTCGAGGCCAAGAGCCCCGGCGTGGCCGATTCTCCCGAAGACTTCCGCGTCCGGGTGCGCGAGCAACGCAAGTACGGCGCCGAGGTCATCAAGGTTTGCGCCACCGGAGGGGTGTTCTCACGCAATACGGAACCGGGCCAGCAGCAGCTTCACGAAGCCGAGCTGCGCGCAATCGCTGAAGAAGCGCATTTCTGGGACCTCAAGGTTGCGGCGCACGCCCACGGGGCAGCAGGCATCAACGCCGCGATCCGCGCGGGCATCGACACGATCGAACACGCCAGCCTTATCGATGACGAAGGCATCAAGCTTGCCAAGCAGCACGGCACCTGGCTCAGCATGGATATCTACAACACCGATTACACGCAGCGTGTGGGGCAGTCGAACGGAACGCTCGAGGAGAATTTGCGCAAGGATCGCGAGATCGCGCAGGCCCAGCGGGACAATTTCCGCCGCGCACACGCCGCCGGTGTCAAAATGGTCTTCGCCAGCGATGCAGGCGTGATGCCGCACGAAGAGGTCGGCGGCCAGTTCCGCGTCATGGTGGAATATGGAATGACCCCGATCGACGCCATCCGCGCTGCCACCGTCAACGCGGCGGCGGCCCTGGGCCAGACGGGTCAGGTCGGTGTGGTGAAGCCCGGCGCGTGGGGAGATCTGATCGCCGTTTCCGGAGATCCGCTGGCAGACGTAGGCGAACTGGCCGACGTCGACGCGGTTATCAAGGGTGGTGCGTTGGTGGAGTAACCGATGCGCCGGCGTATCCGGCCATCGCCCCCAGCGGCACATCTTCGAACCGGCCAAGCCATCGGCGCGCCATTTTCGCCAGCGGCATGGGGTTGAGATAGTGGCGCTTGCAGCGGCCGTCGCGTTCGCTGGCCACCAGTTCGGCGGATTCGAGCACCGCAAGATGTTTGGCGACTGCCTGCCGGGTCATCGGCAAGTTATCGCTGAGGTCGGATAGCGTAAGCCCGCCTTCCTCGCTCAACCGGTCGAGCAGCAAGCGGCGCGTGGGATCGGAAAGGGCGACGAAGGTGTCCGTCATGCAGCCAAGCTAGGCATGGAGCGCCGAGTCGCTCAAGTTTTCGGGATCAGAGCAGGCCCACTTGTCCACGGCCTGACCATGGTTCGCCCGTACGCTCGATCGCCAGATCTCCCGTCCACGGCTTGCACAGGGCAAAGGCATCCTCGGGCGATCCATCGGTCCAGGTGCCGCGATCCTCGTCAGCCAGCAACACCGGCATCCGCGTGTGGAGTTCCGCCGCCGCGCCGTCCGCGTCGGTCATCACCATGGAATACACCTCGCCCCATTCGTCGGATCGGCGCCACACCCCCGCCACGGCAAACAGGTCCGCATCGGGGCGGTAAAGCCAGCTGCGTGTTTTGCTGCCTTTCGCACCTTCGGCTTCGGCCCATACGGTCACCGGGATCAGGCAGCGCCGCTCTTCGAAGCTATGCCGCCAGAAGAAGCTGTGCAATTTGTCGGTGCGCGCGTTGTTGACCGGCTTGGGTTTGAGCGGCTGGCCGCTCTTGCCCTTCATCACCAACGGGAAACCCCAGGTCATCTGCCTGAGCCGGCCTTGCGCGACCACCGCGCCGGGATAGCCGGGAAAAACCTCCGTCCCGAAATTCGCGCCGCCAAGGTCGTTGACGGCGTCGAACCATTTGGCGACCTCGTCCTTGTTCCTGGTCATGCGATAGAGGTTGCACATCAGGCGTTGCCCACGACGAAACAGGCCGCCGCCACCAGTGCGCCTGCCCAGCGGTTGGAGCGGAAGCGTTCGAGGGGATTTTCCGGGTCGTTCGTGTCCAGAGTGGCGACCTGCCACGCGAGATGCGCAAATGCCGGAAGCAACGCCAGAAGCGCCACCCAGTCTCCGCGATAGAGCCAGAAGCCCAGCGCCCACAACGCCGCTGCACCGCAGTAGAAGAGGGCAACCCCGCCCTTTACCTGCGCGCCCAACCGCAGGGCGGACGAACGGATGCCAACCAACGCGTCATCTTCGCGATCCTGCAGCGCGTAGATCGTATCGTATCCGATCACCCACAGGGCCGCGCCAGCATAGATCGCGGCCAGCGCATCCAGATTGTCGGCGCGCAGCTGGGTCCAGCCGACAAGCAGCCCCCAGGTAAACACCATGCCCAGCCACGCCTGCGGCCACCAGGTAATGCGCTTCATGAACGGATAGGCTGCGACCAGAGCGACGCTGGCCAACGCAACGCCCTGCGCCAGCGGACGCAATTGCAACAGGACGACCAGCCCGACCAGACACAGCGCCAGCAGCCAGACCCAGGCCACCTTCGTGGAAATCCGGCCACTTGCAACAGGACGTGCCGCGGTCCGTGCAACCTGGCGGTCGAGACCTGCGTCCACGATATCGTTGTAGACGCAGCCCGCCCCGCGCATCGCGATGCTGCCCACCAGCAGCCAGGCGACCAGGCCGAACTGCCAACCGGCACCCGCCAGCCAGACCCCCCAGGCGCAGGGCCAGAACAGCAGCCACCAGCCGATCGGCCGGTCAAATCGCGCCAGCTGCGCCAGATCGCGCGGAAATTGCGGCAGGCGTGCGATCACGCCGCGGTGCTGCGTATCGGGGACGATGCCGGATGTGGCTGACGTATCGCTCATCGCTTGCTTCCTATCGTCCGAGACGCCAACAGGAAAGCCATGCCCGCAACACCCGCCTGGCCTCCGAAAAGCGCGCCGCGCCTGTTCGTCGAGCAAACCCTATCCCTCGGCGCGTTCGTGCAGATCGAAGGCAACCAGGCGCATTACCTTGCCAAGGTCATGCGGGTGGCACCCGGAGATGCGGTGATCCTGTGCGACGATGTTACCGGCGAATGGGCTGCGGAGGTTCTCGACGCGGGGAAACGCCACGTGTCGCTGGAACCGCGCGAACATCTGCGGCCGCGCGAACCGGTGCCCGATTTCTGGCTGTGTCCGGCGCTGCTCAAGAAGGACCGGTTCGACCTGGTGCTGGAAAAAGCCACCGAACTGGGTGTCGCGCGGATCGCGCCCGTCATCACGCGCCGCTGCGTGGCGGACAAGCTGAACGCCGACCGTGCACGGATGATCGTGACCGAGGCGGCAGAACAATGCGCGCGAACCGCTCTCCCGGATCTGGGCGACCCAGCTAAGCTCGATCGACTGTTGGCCGAATGGCCGCCCGAACGAACCCTGTTCTTCGCGGACGAAAACGGGGGCGAACCGGCCGCCGATGCCTTTTGCTATCACGATGGACCGGCGGCCTTGCTGGTCGGGCCCGAAGGCGGCTTCGACGAAGCGGAGCGCAGCGCCATACGCGCGCATCCCGCCGCCAAGGCGATTTCGCTGGGTCCGCGAATCCTTCGCGGCGAAACCGCCGCCATCGCCGGGATCGCCGTGTGGATGGCCGAAGCGGGCGATTGGATCGACGAGGAATAATTTCCTTTCCAGCGCCCTTTGGGTTTCCTATCGCAACCCGCATGAGCACGCGCGAAACATCGGGGTCTGAAGATCCGATAATTGAATCCCGCGACCAGCTGGTCGCCCCGATGCAGCTTGGCGAAAAGCCGAAGGACGCCTGGCGCATAGGGACGGAGCACGAAAAGCTGGTGTTCCGGCGCGAAGATTTCCGCGCCCCGACCTATGACGAAAAGGGCGGCATCCGCGATATCCTGATGAGCCTGCGCCAGTTCGGCTGGGAGCCGGTGGAAGAAAACGGCAAGGTGATTGCCATGCGCGGGGATGACGGAACGGTCAGCCTCGAACCGGCTGGCCAGCTCGAGCTATCGGGCGCGCCGCTGGAGAACCTGCACGAAACCTGCGCCGAAACGGGGCGTCACCTGACGCAGGTGAAGGAAATCGGCGACGCGTGCGGGGTTGGGTTCCTGGGGCTGGGAATGTGGCCCGACAAGACCCGCGAAGAACTGCCCATCATGCCCAAGGGTCGTTACGAAATCATGCTGCGGCATATGCCGCGAGTGGGATCGATGGGCCTCGACATGATGCTGCGCACCTGCACGATCCAGGTAAACCTCGATTATTCGTCCGAAGCGGACATGGCGCAAAAATTCCGCACCAGCCTGGCGTTGCAACCGCTGGCCACCGCGCTGTTCGCCAATTCGCCCTTCACCGAAGGGAAACCGAACGGTTACCTGTCCTATCGCAGCCACATCTGGAGCGACACCGACCCGCATCGCACCGGGATGCTGCCCTTCGTGTTCGACGACGATTTCGGATACGAACGCTATGTCGATTACATGCTCGACGTGCCGATGTATTTCGTGTTCCGCGACGGCAAATATATCGATGCCGCGGGCCTTAGCTTCCGCGACTTTCTGAAGGGCGAACTTGCAGCCCTACCCGGCGAAAAACCCACGCAGAGCGACTGGTGGGACCACCTGTCCACCGCCTTCCCCGAGGTGCGCCTGAAAAGCTTCCTCGAAATGCGCGGCGCCGATGGCGGTCCGTGGAGCCGGATCTGCGCCCTGCCCGCTTTCTGGGTCGGCTTGCTCTACGATCAGGGCGCGCTCGATGCGTCATGGGATCTCGTGAAGCACTGGACGATGGAAGAACGTGAGGAATTGAGGAACGCAGTGCCCAAGCTTGCGCTGGATGCGGCGATTCCGGGCGGCGGCAAATTGCGTGATCTGGCCAAGGAAGTGCTGGCCATTGCGCGCGCCGGTTTGACCGCGCGCGCGCGCCTGAACACCTCGGGCGACAACGAAACGGGCTTCCTCTCGACGCTCGACGAAATCGTGGCGACCGGGAAGGTGCCGGCGCAAGTGTTGCTCGATCGCTATCATGGCGATTGGCAGGGCGATATCAAACGCGTCTACAAGTACAGCTTCTGAGCGGAGGAACACGGCGATGATCCAGATCAACGGTACGATTTCACTTGCACCCGGCACCGACGACACCCTGATCGACGCTGTGGTTGCCATGGTCCGTGCAAGCCGTGGGGAAGACGGCTGCCTCGACTATACCTTTGCCCGTGATCTTGCCGATCCCGACACGCTTGTCCTGTTCGAACGGTGGCGCGACCGCGAAGCGTTGGCCGCGCACGGCGCTTCGGCGCATATGGCCGAATTTCAGAAGGTCATGGCGGCCAATCCGCCCGTCGGCCGCGATCTCAGGATTTACGAAACCGACGACGGTCAGCCTCTGGGCTGATCATCCGGCGGATTGCAGGCCCAACCGGCGGCGCGGGTCCAGCCAGCCAAACAATCGCGTCAGCGGTGCAGTGATCGCACCGTGGCCGGCCATCCAGGCATGGTATTCGCGATATTTGGCATCTTCGGACAGCAGATGCGCTTCTTCGGTTTTCGCCCGCCAGAAGTAGATGCCGTTGACCACCAGCAGGAAGAAGCAATTGCGTATGGCTTCCACTTCCGAACCGCTGGACACCAGAAACGGCAAGGTCGCAAACCACCAGAAGAGATTCTTCGAAACGTAGGCGGGATGGCGCGTGAAACGGTACGGCCCGTTGGTCAGCACGCCCCGGTACGTCAGGTTTGAAAAGCGCAGGCCGAAAGCGAAGGTCGCCCAGGCGTAGAACCCGGTCAGCAGCACCAGACCCGCGCCCCAGCCGGCCAACGCCACGTCATTGCCTGCAAACCAGTGCGTCCAGCCCGGAGCGTCGAATTCGTAATTGATCGCGCGCCCGTCACCCAGAATGCCCCAGACGAAGGGCGGGTAGCAGATGAGCGCCGCGACCCATCCACCAAGAAACGGATTGCCGCTGCGGATGTGCGCATCGAGCGGACGCATCGTAACGATGTAACCGACGGTCCCGATCATCACATCGATCATGAACATCGCCTCGATGGCGATCAGGGCCATCTTCTCCGGGCTGTGCGCGATGACCGAAAGTTCCGCTTCCACCACGTTGCGAAAGGCAAACGGGATGATCGAAATCATGAATGCGGTGAAGAACCCCTTGATGATCCAGGTTCGCCAATGCGCCTTGACCTGCGCCACGTCCCACCCTTCGCGAAGCAGGACCATGGCTCCGAAATGCCAGGCGTGGTCGCGCCGATTGACCAGGTATCGATCGATCCAGAACAGGTAAGGGATCGACAGGACGATGATCGGTATCGAGGCCCACGCCAGCACGTTGATCGCGAAAACGTAATTCCCGCTCCAGTACCAGCGGCACAGGCAGTAAAGCGCAGCAAGGATCGCCCATGTCGCCCAGATTCCGGCGAGCTTTGTCAACGTAATCCCGTGTTCGGCATTGCGCGCCCTGGCCAACGACCAGTCCAGCCCGGTCGAAGGCCGACGGTGCACCTTGTCGACAAGGGTGGACCACAGCGCCATCGGCAAGGCGGCCGCCACCAGGCCGACCAGTGCGGCGTGCGGTCCCGCCATCGGCGCACGCGGCCCCGGCAGGTTCAGCGCATCGGCAAACTGCGGATAGGCGCGCGCAAAGGCAACCCAGGCAAACAGCCCGGCAAGTCCGACCAACCCGACAGCCGATGAAACATCGCTTTGCGGCCGTGCGGTGGGAATTGAATCCTCTGCGCTCATACCGCTGCGCCGTAACCGATCCTGGTTAACAGACCGGGCACATTCGCGCGGAAATCAACGGAACGCGGTGATCGTTCCGCCGTCGTCGAGGACGTAAAGCGTGTTGTTGGCCACCACCGGAGGAAGGGTTACCGGCTTGTCCAGCTCGTGGAACAGGCTTGCCGAACCTTCTCCCGTGCTGATGCGGTAAATCTCGCCTTCCGAATTCACGACCCAGAGATTGTCGCCAGCCAGGACCGGACCGTTCCAGAAAATCGGTCCCTTCTGGTCTTTCTGATCACGCCAGCGCGGCAGCTGGGTCAGCCAGCGAACCTTGCCGGTGGTGCGCGCAATGGCGAGCAGGCGGGCATCGTCGGTAAGGGTGAAAATCCACTCTCCCGCGATCGCCGGGGTCGAAATGCCCGCAAGGTTCAGTTCCCAGATACGCTGGCCGGTGACCAGTTCATACGCTGCCATGCGGCCACCCTGGCCAAGCGCGTAAACACGCCCCTGATCGATGATCGGATCGGCATCGATATCGGTCAGCGAACCGACCGAGGTGGAGATCGACGTGCGCGCCAGCGCATCGGCCCACAGGGTGCGGCCGTTTTCATAACGATGGGCAATCAATTCGCCCGAGCTGTAACCCGCGATCACGGTGCCCTGGCCAGCGGCCGGCGCGGCGACGCCGAACACGCCCGCAGCGGTCGAAGACCCGGCCTGCTGCCACTGGACAGCGCCATCGGCGGTGTTCAGTGCGACGATCTGGTTATCCTGCGTCATCACGAAAACCGAACCGAACGCGATCGTGGGGGAGCCGCGCAGCGGTCCCGCAGGCTTCACCTTCCACAGTTCCGCGCCGCTGGTCGCATCGAGCGCGATAACATCGCCGGTGCCGGCGGTAAGGAAGACCTTCCCGTTGTCATAGCTGGCGCCGCCGCCGAAGGCCGACGGGCGTACGTCGCTGCTCATGGCCGCGGCGTAGGACCAGCGCCGCGCGCCGGTCTGCGCGTCGAACGCCGACAGTTGGCCGTCACCGCCAACCACGAACATCGATCCGCCGCCGACTACCGGCGATGCGCCAAGGCGCTTGCGATCGCTGCCGCCTTCGACCTGCGCGGTGAAGGCGCGCACGGGTGTGGCGGACAGGGCGAGATGGCCGTAGGATTTGCTGGCGGTACCGCCTGCCTGGGCCCAGCTCGGGTTGACCGTCGCCGGTGGCAGAACGACTGTTACGCCAGCCAGCGCCGGATCGATCTGCGCGCCGCTTTCGATGCGCGACAGGATGGGCGTGCGCTCGCCGAGCGTCGGGGTGGTCTTCTTGTCACCGCCACCGAACAATCCGCCGCTGCACGCCGCAAGCCCAAAGGTCAGGGCCACGGTCAGCGTGCCGCGCAAAATCGCCTGTCGATCCATCCGTACCATTTCTATCGTCCGTTCCGGCCCTTGGCGGCCACTTATTGCGGTGCGGCGGCGACAGCGCCGTCCGCAGGTTCTTCGGTCACACCCTGTTCCTCGAGCAAGGCGTCGACATCCTTGATGGCATCGACACCGAGGACACCGGCCATCTGGCGGGCGCGCGACTTGAGCGATTCGGGGGCGGTTTCATCCTGGGCAATCTGCGCGAACAGCGCGCCAGCTTCGGCCCGCTTGCCCTGATCGAGATAGGCATGACCCACCAGTTCGCCCGCGCTGGCAAAATACTGCTTGCCCGGAACCGCGAGCGGTTTCAGCGCGGCGACAATTTCGGCGCTGCCCATACTGTCGTATTTCGTGGCGACTTCGCGCAACTTGGCCAGATCGCGCAACGCAGAGGGCGCGCTTTCGTTCGCAGCAACGGCAGCGAACAGCCTGGCGGCTTCGTCAGGGCGCGATTGCTGGGCGGCAATGCCGGCGCGCATCATCGCGGCGAAGCTCGATGCGCCCTCGCCGCCTTCGCCAGCCAGCGCTTCGAGCTGGTCGTATCCGCTCTTGAGGTTGCCGGCCTCGACCTGATCGAGCGCGGCGACCAGCACTTCTGCATCCTTTTCCATCGCCGCTTCCTGGCGGCTTTCCCAGAAAAGATATCCGCCAAAGCCTGCCAGCGCCAGAACGAGACCGGCCAGAAGCGGCTTGCCCCATGCGTTCAGGAACTGCTCGGCATCCCCCTGGCGCACGGCATCGTCGACTTCGCGCAGCAACGCCTCGCGCTCGGCTGCGTCGCGCTGGGCCAGTTTTTCTTCGCGGGTGATTTCGGACTTGGGTGTGAGGGCCACGTTGGGCGGGCTCCGCTTTGGTGAATTCAGGTTCGCGGGTCTTTAGGCAGTGCGCCCGTCAAGGGCAATGGTCTGCCGACCCTGTCCCCGTCCGAGTGAACCGCGCATGAAAGGGTTCACAGGTCCCGCCGCATCGCGCTGGAATAAAGGCGGCGGTAGGTGGCGATCATGCGGTCCTGATCGAACTGGGCACGGGCCTTGGCGCGGTTGGCCTCCCCGATCCGGTGCCGCAGTTCCTTGTTGATCGAAAGCTGGAGCAGGGCCTCGGCAAGTTCACCCTCGTCTCGGGCAAGTGAGATGAACTCGGAATTCGGCTCGGAAACGATGTGGGCGATATCGCCAACCGCCGGCGCGGCGATCGGCAGGCCGGCGGCCATGGCCTCCACGACCGAAAGCGGAAACTGCTCAGAATCGCTCGACAGAGCGAAAATGTCGAACAGGCCGATCACCCGTGCCGGATCGGATACCGCACCCGGTACGTGAACACGGTGGTTTACGCCCAGCCGGTCCGCTTCGGCGAGGATCGCGTCGCGCGCCTCCCCCTCGCCCAGAATGACCAGCTGCCAGTGGTCCTGAAGCGGTGCAAACACGCGGACCAGCCGCGGCAAATTCTTGATCGTGCGCAGACCCGCCAGCGTGCCGACCCACATTTCGCCCGGATGCTTGACCAGCCGCAGCGCTTCCTTCTTCGGCCGCATCGCAAACGCCTTGGTATCGATCCCGTTGGGAATGCGCTTCACCCGCCCCAGCGGTTGCTGCCAGTCGACCAGCGCGATTTCTTCCAGTTGCTCGGAAGGAACCACCAGGCCGGCCGCCTTGCCCAGCGCGATACGGCGATACCATGTCCGCCGTTTCTTGAGCTTCTTCAGCTCGGTTTCGTCAAACCCGTCTTCGTGGTGGATAAGCGGCGGAAGGCCGTGAACGTCCTTGAACAAGGTGTGCGCCATCACCGCATCCATGGCGCCCCAATTGTAGGTCAGGACGAGGTCATACCCCTTCATCGCCTTGGCAATTTTCTGCAATCGTCCCGGCAACGGCATGCCCTTCAGGCTGGGGAAGTCCGGCTGGACGGTAACCTTGATGCCCCTGGCAATCCGGTCAGCCGCGCCAAGCCGGTCCGGTTCGGCGGACACGATCGTGTGTCGTGCGTTCGCGCCGAAAGCGTTGATCAACTGGACGCAGCGCACTTCCTTCCCGCCAGCCGCAAACGTCGAATGCAGGTGCAGGATATGCGGCACGCCGCTGCCTTTCCCGCTCACGCAAGGTCCGCCAGCAAGGCATCGATGGCAACGCGTGCCTCGGGCTCGTCCAGCGTGGGCGCATGGCCGATCCCCGGGATCGTGACCGCGCGTGCGCCGGGGGCACGGCTCTGCATCTGGGCAAAGGCATCTTCCGGCAAGAGCCCCGACAAGGCCCCGCGAAGCAACAGCAACGGCTTTGCCGCCAACGCATCGAAAGCGGGCCACAGGTCCGGCGGAACCGCGTTGCTGTCCGCCGCCATGATCGGCTCGGCAATTTTCATGTCGTAATCGAACACGATGCGGCCGCTGCTCGACAGCGTCATCCCGCGTTTGGCCATCGCGATCCATTCGTCGATGGTGAACCGAGGGAAGGACGCGGCGTGCACCTCTTCCAGCGCGCGCGCGGCGTGCATCCATGTCGGGAAGCTGCGCCCCTGCCCGACATAGCCCTTGATAGAATCGAGACCCGCGGGGTCGAGCACCGGCCCGATGTCGTTGAGCACGGCGCCCACCACGCGGTCGGGCTGGAACTGCGAAAGGATCATCGTGATCAGGCCGCCCATCGACGTCCCGATCGAAACGAACCGGTCGATTGCCTCCTGCTCCAGCAGCGCCATCAGGTCCGCGACATAGGTCGGCGGGGAATAGGTGGCGGGATCGCTCGCGTATTCGCTTTCACCGCGTCCGCGCATTTCGGGCACGATCACCCGCCAGCCCTGCGCGGCGATATGATCGGCAAGCGCTTCGAAATCGCGCGCGTTGCGGGTCAGCCCGTGAAGGCAGATGACCGGCGGGCGGTCTGCGTTTCCGGCATAATCGCGGAAATGTAGGGTGAGACCGTCGGCGCTCTGCCACGTGCGGTCGGTGTAACTCTTGTCCATGGGTGGCGGCGCATGTCCCGTCGCAATTGCGTGTCGCGCCCTTGTGCCGGACGCGCTCACCGCCCACTATTGCTTTATGCGAGCCGAACCGCAAGCCGCGAGCTATCGCCCCGACACTCCGATCGACGCCCTGGCCCCCTGGCTGGGAGATCCGGTGGCCGCCGCCGATTTTCCCGATACACGGCTGCGTTTCCGGAATGACCGCCACGCCGCCGCGGTGGGACTGGCGGATATGGACGATGCCGAATGGTGCCGCCATTTCGGGCGGTACGAACCGCTCGACGGCAATCTGCCGCAGCCCCTGGCGCTGCGGTATCATGGCCACCAGTTCCGTGTGTACAACCCCGAAATCGGCGACGGTCGCGGCTTTCTGTTCGCACAGATGCGCGGCGGCGATGGACGCCTGCTCGACCTTGGCACCAAGGGGTCGGGCCAGACCCCGTGGAGCCGCGATGGGGATGGACGGCTCACGCTGAAGGGCGCGGTGCGCGAGATCCTCGCCACGGAAATGCTCGAGGCGCTTGGGGTGTACACCTCGAAGACGTTCAGCGTGGTCGAAACGGGAGAGGAATTGTGGCGCAGCGACGAACCGTCGCCGACGCGGTCCGCCGCCTTGACCCGGCTGAACCACGGCCACATCCGCATCGGCACCTTCCAGCGCCTGCTCGCGCTGGAGGAACGCGATCACATGGCGCAGCTGGTCGATTATTGCCTGGCCCAGTTCCCCGGCCCTCCTCCGCCCGCCGATGCCCCCGGGCGCGACGAGCCGGCGGTGCGGCTCATGCACCACGTCGTCGAAAGGATGGCCGATCTGGCGGCAAGCTGGATGGTCGCAGGCTTTGTCCACGGCGTTCTCAACACCGACAACATGAACGTCAGCGGCGAAAGCTTCGATTACGGCCCGTGGCGATTCCTGCCGCGTTGGGATCCCGGCTTCACCGCCGCCTATTTCGACCATTCGGGCCTTTATGCCTTTGGTCGTCAGCCCGAAGCGCTGCACTGGAACTGCGGCCAGTTTGCTGTTGCGTTGCGGATGCTGGCCGATTCTGCACCCCTCATCGCCGCGATGGAGCGGTTCGGCGCCTTGTACATGGAAGCCATCGGGCGCCGCTGGTGCTGGCGGCTGGGCGTGACGCCGCGCGGCACCGAAGCGGACACCGCGCTCGTATCCGCTTGCGAAGCGGCGCTGCAGGCCGGCCGCGAAAACCCCGACGCGTTTTTCCTGCGTCATCGCGGAGGCCGTGACGCAAGCGGAACGCTGGCCGATGCACTGTCCGGTTACGAACCGACCGACACATCGCACCCCTATTGGTCCGACGATGCCCCCCAATCGATGCTGGTCGACGAAGTGGAGGCCATCTGGTCCGCAATCGACGAACGCGACGACTGGCAGCCGCTTCACGGCAAGGTGGCCGCGCTGCGCCGAATGGGCGAAGCGCACGGGGAGCCGCCAGCGCCCGCCGGACATGAATGAGCAAGGTCAAAACTGTATTTGACGCCCTGCACCCGGTATCTCATAGGCCGGGCGCGCAAGAAAACGGGCCGCAGGAAGGTTGATAGTGTCTGAAATGGAACTGGTTTCCCACGAACCCGCAACCGGTGCTGAAATCTGGCGCGGAGCCGCGGGCAATGTCGACCACGCAATCGAACGGGCGCGCGATGCCATGCGCGACTGGGCGCGCCTGCCGCTGGCGCAGCGGGTCGAACTCATGCGACGCTTTGCCAACACCGTCCGCAAACACGCGGATGATTTCGCGGAACTGATTGCTCGCGAAGCGGGCAAACCCTTGTGGGAAGCGCGCACCGAAGTCGAAGCCGTGATCGGCAAGGTCGATATTTCGGTTACCGCATACGCCGAACGCACCGGCCAGAAGAAATTGAACAGCGCGCTGCAAGGCACCGCTGCGCTGCGGCACAAGCCACACGGGCTGATGGTGGTGCTGGGGCCCTATAACTTCCCCGCGCACCTTCCCAATGGCCACATCGTGCCGGCGTTGATCGCGGGCAACGTGGTCATTTTCAAGCCGAGCGAGAAGACCCCCGCCGTGGGCGAATTCCTGACGCGCTGCTTCCACGAAGCGGGCGTTCCCGAAGGCGTGATCCAGTGCATCCACGGCGCTGTGGACACGGGCCAGGCGCTGGTCGAACACGACGGCGTCGACGGCGTTCTGTTCACGGGTTCGGCGCGCGCGGGCATCGCGATCAACCGCAAGCTCGCCACCAATCCGGGCAAGATCGTCGCGCTGGAGATGGGCGGCAACAACCCCATCGTCGTCATCGACACGCCCAAACTTCAGGACGCAGCCGTGACGATCGTCCAATCGGCGTTCACATCGGCGGGCCAGCGTTGCACGGCTGCGCGGCGCCTGATCGTAATCGATTCCATGTTCGACGCCATGGTCGCCGAAGTGAAGCAGCTGGCCGAACGCCTGATCGTCGACGAACCCTTCGCCGATCCCCAGCCGTTCATGGGCTGCGTGATCGACAACGCGGCCGCCGACCTGATGTCGGAAAGCTTCGTTGCGCTGATGGGTCGCGGCGGTAAACCGGTGATGCACATGAAGCGCCCGGACGAAAAGCTGCCGTTCCTTTCGCCGTCGATCCTCGATGCCACGGATATTTCCAACCGGCCCGACATCGAATTGTTCGGTCCGCTGCTGCAGGTCATCCGCGTCGCCGATTTCGACGAGGCGATCAAGGAAGCCAACAACACGCGTTACGGCCTTTCGGCGTCACTGATCGGCGGCGGACCCCAGGATTTCGAGATTTTCTGGCATGAAATCCGTGCCGGTATCGTCAATTGGAACCGACCGACCAATGGCGCATCTTCGGCGGCACCTTTTGGCGGAGTAGGGCTGTCGGGCAATCATCGTCCGGCGGCGTATTACGCGGCCGACTATTGCGCCTATCCCGTGGCAAGCACGGAAATGGAACAGCCCCGCGCAACGATTGGCGTCGGCCTCAAATAACGCAACGACCTGCGGCGCGATCGCCGCGCGCGATCAGTTGGTGGTGACGAGATCGATCTGGGTCACGCCGGAATCGAGGCGGCGACCGTACACGACATAGGCCGATTGGCCCTTTGTCCCGCTCAGCACGTTGTCGCCCGCCTTTACCACGTGGTCGACACCGAACCCGGCGTCCCGCGCACGGGAACTGTAGAACGCCAGCACATCGTCCAGTGCAACCGGCGTGTAGAAGGTGACGATCCTCAACGCGCACTCGCCCTCGTCGCTTCCGGCGGCTTCCTGGGTGTTGCCGCGGGGATAGACCGGGAATGCGGTGGGAAGCCTGGCCGCCCACGAAGCGCTGTATTTGACGCTCGCGGCGCAATTCGCCCCGCCCGGTGCCACGGCGGCCTGTGCCGCCGCGATCATGGCGGCGCTGTCGGGCGCATTTTCGGCCAGTTGGCGCGCAGCGGGCGCCGGCTTCAGGCTCTCGGTCCCGCCCACGAGTTCGGCCGCGCGCGTCCGCGCCGCATCCACTGCGCGCTGGCTCTTGTCGATATCGGGAATGGCGGCGTTGCCTGTGCCCGAGAGCGCGGCGTTCGCTTCGTTGTTTCCGGCAAGATCCGGGTCGGTCAGCAGCTCGTCGTTCAACGCCTGTTCGCTGGCCGGGTCGATCGCGTTTGCCGCATCATCGCCCTCGCCGCCGCCGCTGCATGCGGCCAGCAAGGCAATCGGGGCAATCGTGGCAACGAAACGGAAGGTCATCGGTGTTCTCCGGCTGTGTTGGCTTCGCTCTGCGGTGCGAACCGTTGCAATTCCAGCGGCATCGCGCGGGTTGCATCATAGCGGGACAAACATGGCAGGAAAGAAAAAGGGCGCCGCCGGTCCCCCTCATGGGAACAGACGACGCCCTCCGCGGCTCGGTGGGAACCGCCCACGGTCGTGGGTGGGCACGACCGAAGTTGAAATCATGGAATAACGCTTATCCGCAACGGGTGTTCGACCGGTCGATCGAACGACCCAGGAGCGCGCCCGCTACGCCGCCAAGGACAGCGCCCAGGGTCCGGTCGCCGCGGCCCGCCACTTCGTGGCCGAGCAACGCGCCGACACCTGCACCGACCAACAGGCCCGTGGTGCCGTTTTCGCGCTGGCAGTAATAACGGCCATCCTGCCCGCGCCAGACGCGCGTGTCACGGTGGACCGGCTGCCCGTAATTGCTCGCATAGCCAACGTAATAGGGGCGCGACTGGCGGTAATCGCGCCGGTCGCCGTAGCGACGGTCATCGTAGCGACGGTCATCGTAGTGACGATCGCCGCGATGGCGTTTCCAGTCCTTGCGATGCTTCTTGCCGTGCTCATACGTCAGGTCGCCATAGACGGCGTCGGCGCTGGCATAGGTCGATGCGTGCGTGGCTGGGGCGGCGGCTGCAGGGGCCGAAAGCGCGAGGCCGGTTGCGGCCAGCACCATGGTGGAAAGCTTGAAGGGATTGGCCATCGTCTGCGTCCTTTTTATCATTCTGATCGGTAACTGTTGGTTCGTTATGGTTCAGCTTTAACCCCCACAATCTGAACGGAATGCAACAGGCTTGTCAGATTCCGGATTTGCGATGAGGCGAGTTTCTGGCAGCGACGAATTGACGCTTGCCGGGCCATCTGCGGGCCCGTAGGCGCCATGGCGACATGCAGCAGAAACCCGCCCATCTCGATCGCACCGGCCTGGGCGCAGCGTTTACAGCCTATCTGATCTGGGGGTTTCTGCCGCTTTACCTGATCCTGGTGAAGAGCGTGCCGCCATTCGAATTCGTCGGATGGCGGATCATTTTCACGCTTCCACTGTGCCTTGCGATCGTGCTCTTTCGCAAACAGGTCCCCGAAGTCCGTGCCGCGCTTGCCGATCGGAAATCGCTCCGTTGGCTTGCGCTCAGCGCCACGCTCATCGCGGTGAACTGGGTGGTCTATGTGTGGGCGATCCAGACGGGCCACGTCTATGCGGCCAGCCTCGGGTACTACATCAACCCGTTGGTCAATGTGCTGCTCGGCACGCTCCTGCTCGGCGAAAAGCTGACGCGGCTTCAGTGGGCTGCGGTTGCGCTTGCGGCGCTCGGCGTTTCGATGCTGCTTGGCGGCGCGCTGACAACGCTCTGGATCAGCCTGACCCTGGCGCTCAGCTTTGGCACTTACGGCCTTATTCGCAAGCAGGTGCCGGTCGGCTCGTTACCCGGCCTCACCATCGAATCACTTCTGCTTCTGGTGCCAGCGGGTGCCGTTGCCTGGTATTACGCCACGCTTCCCGCAGGGTCGGCCTTCGGACAGGACACCGGCCTGAGCATGGCGATCGCGCTCGGCGGGGCGCTGACGGCGTTTCCGTTGCTGATGTTCGCCATTGCCGCGCGCAAGCTGCCGTATTCCACGCTTGGCTTTATCCAGTTCCTCGCGCCCAGCATCGTTTTCGTCCTGGGATTGACCGTCTTCGGCGAAGAGCTGAAGCCGGCGCAGGCGGCGTGTTTTGCGTGTATCTGGGCGGCCGCCGGGATCTTTGTCTGGGACCTCGCCAGCCGGTCTAGGAAGCAAACCGCCAGCTGAGTGTTTCGCCAGCGTGGAAGGGTACGATCATCGCCCCTCCCCCGTCGACTTCGGCGGGAACTTCCTGGGCCACCTTTTCGAGTGTGACCGTGCCTTCGTTGACCGGAAGCCCATAGAAATGCGGGCCGTTGAGCGAAGCGAAACCTTCGAACCGGTCAATCGCCCCCTCCTCGTCGAACACGGCGAGGTAGCTTTCCAGCGCATGGGGCGCGTTGAAGATACCCGCGCATCCACAATCCGATTCCTTTGCCCCACGGTGGTGCGGCGCGCTGTCCGTTCCGAGGAAGAATTTGGCCGAACCGCCGGTTGCCGCAGCCCGCAGCGCCAGGCGATGCTCTTCGCGCTTCGCCACGGGCAGGCAATACAGGTGCGGCCTGATGCCCCCGACGAGGATATCGTTCCGGTTGATATGCAGGTGTTGCGGGGTGATGGTTGCGCCGACGTTGGGGCCGGACGCTGCGACAAAGTCGGCGGCCTGCCGGGTGGTTATATGTTCGAAGATCACCTTCAATTGCGGCAGACGCGCAACCAGCGGTTCGAGGACGCGATCGATGAACACCGCTTCGCGATCGAAGATGTCGATATCGGCATGGGTCACCTCACCGTGGACGCACAACGGCATTCCGATTTCGGCCATCCGTTCCAGAACACCGGCGATGTTGGTGACATCGGTAACGCCATGGGCCGAATTGGTGGTGGCGCCTGCGGGGTACAACTTCGCGGCGGTCAGCACCCCGTCGGCAAAACCTGCGGCAAGATCGTCCGCATCGCTCTGGTCGGTGAGATACGCAGTCATCAGCGGGGTGAAATCCATGCCCTGGGGCACGGCATCCACGATCCTGTCACGATAAGCTGCGGCCAGCGCGCTGGTCGTGACCGGCGGCGACAGGTTGGGCATCACGATCGCACGACCGAACTGGCGCGCGGTATAGGGCACGACAGCGCGCATGGTGGCCCCGTCACGGAAATGCAGGTGCCAGTCGTCGGGGCGGCGGATCGTCAGCGATTCGGATGCATGGCTCATGGGAAGTTGCCTATGACGGGCAGGCGCCTATCTGTCACCCATGACCGCCACACGCCTTTTCGACCGATCCGTCGTCCGCCTCGCTCCGCTGGAGGGTGGCGAGGACGTCGCCGACTTCCTCCAGGGCCTCCTGACCAACGACGTAAAGGGGGTGTTGCCCGCTTACTCGGGGTTGCTGTCTCCGCAGGGCAAGACGCTCTTCGATTTTATCGTATGGCCGGGTGCCGGGGGCGAATTGCTCCTCGATTGCGAAGCCAGCGCGGCGGAAGAACTGGTCAAACGGCTCTCGCTCTATCGCCTGCGCCGCAAGATATCGATCGCCGTCGATCCGGATGTTTCCGTCCACTGGAAGATGGGCACAGGCGACGGGGCGGCGGCTGATCCCCGGCTTGGCGCTCTGGGCCAGCGATGGCTTGCCCCGACGAAGGACGCAGACGAACCAGCCGATGCCGATTGGCTGGCCCACCGTCTTTCGCTCGGCGTGCCCGAAGGGCGGGCGGAAATGGGTGATATTCTGTGGCTCGAAACCAACGCTGTCGAGCTGAACGGAGTGAGCTTTGCCAAGGGCTGTTATGTTGGACAGGAAAACACCGCCCGGATGAACTGGCGTTCCAAGGTCAACCGCAGACTGGTCGTCGTTCCTCTCGACAAATCGAACGAAAAGCGGCGCAAGGTCGCTTACGAAGCGTTGGCGCTGGCCGTGGACCATTTGCGGCTGGAGGATATCGATCCGTCGCAGGTGCCTTCATGGATGAAAGCTGCGCTGACGGAGAGTTAGACCGGCAACAAAGTGGCGCGCGGACACGACATGGCCGATATCCGCCGCCGTGCTCTGATGGAATGCCTGGCGAATATGGCCGCGCTGGAGGCCAAGTTCAGTCAGCGCATGAACCACGCTTAGCCCGGCTGAACGAGATCCGCGATCGAGTTCACCAGCATCCGCTCTGCCCTGTCGCGCGCAGCGGTTTGCGGCAGGCCAAGCGATCGGGACAACGCCTGACCGATCAGGGCATCGCCCATCGCCATCAGCACCAGCGCAAGGGTTTCCTCGTGCACCTGCCTGGGAGCGGTTCCGTGGGCGGCTTCCTCGGGTGCGATTTCGTCGACCAGCGCGTGGATCGTTTCGACGATGGGGGTGAGCGCGTCCTCGTTTCCCGTCAGGATCATCCAGCTCGCCAGCGCCCCTGCGCCTTCCTTGTCGAACGCATCGAACGCCAGATCGACGACTTCGCGCGGCGAGCCAAGGCCCGCACGGCTGGCGCGCACGGCTTCGACGATGGTGGCGCACACGGTTTCCGCGAGGTGCCGTGCCAGTTCGCGCTGCAAGCCGGCGGCCGAACCGAAATGATGGAGCAGGTTTGCGTGTGTGCGGCCGATACGGGCCGAAACCGCTTTGAGCGTCACCGCTTGCGGCCCCGCCTCGATCAGCAGTCCGCGCGCAGCTTCGAGCGCTGCAAGGCGGGATTCTTCGGGAGACAATCTTTTGCGGGTCGCCATGGAAAACCGTTAACCCATCGATGCGCAAGGAGGAAGCCGTTTACCGGATGTTATTGACATGCATGTCAGTAATCACTATTGACACCAATGTAAGTAAGCCCGTGGAGCAACCATGAACGCCCCTGTGAAAATCGACGCCGATACCCGCAAATCCGCCCCGACCCCGGCGGATCTGACCCTTACCGTGCGCGACGAACGCTTCAATCGCAACACCACGCCGCGGCGTTGGTGGGCTGGCGAACCTTTCGGCACCGCGTGGCACAACGCGCTGTCGGCCACGTTCCCACGCGGCGAAGCCTTTTTCATCGAAGCCGTGAAGGCCCACCGTGAAGGCGCCGAACCCAAGCTCGAGGCCGAAATTCGTGCGTTCGTGAAGCAGGAAATCAATCACACCCGCGAACATATCGCCTTCAACCGGCTGGCCGAAAGCCACGGCTATGACATCAAGGCGATCGACAAGCGCGTGGGCGAAATGCTGGCTTTGACCAAGGACCGCCCCGTCATCGTGAATCTGGCCGCAACCATGGCGCTGGAACATTACACTGCCATGATGGCGTATGAATTCCTCGCGAATCCGAAGCATTTCAAGGATGCCGACCCGGAAGTTCGCAAGATGTGGGAATGGCATTCGGTCGAGGAAATCGAACACAAGGGCGTCGCTTTCGACACCTGGAACCACGCCACGCGCGACTGGAAGCCGTTCCGCCGCTGGAAACTGCGCAGCCTGATGATGCTGATCGTAAGCTTCAATTTCTTCCGCAATCGCTGGAGCGATACGCTGGAACTGCTTGCCCAGGACGGCATCACCGGCTGGAAGGCCAAGTGGGGCCTGTTCAAATATCTGACTGTCAGCCCGGGTGTGGTTCGCCGCATTTTCCCCGCATGGCTGGCCTACTTCAAGCCCGGGTTCCACCCGTGGGATCACGACGATCGCGAACTGATCGGCAAGTACGAGGGTGACTTCCAGGCCGCCCTGATGCCCGCCGAATAAGGCGCTTGCCCCAGACGAAAAAGGCCCCGCAGCGATGCGGGGCCTTTTTTATGTCATGCAGCCTTCGGGGACGCCGTGTCCGCATATTCCAGATCGAGCCGGTAGAGAGCGCAGTCGACCGCTTCGCCGCGTGCACAGCTATGCCGCGGCGCAACCTTGCCGGTGGGCGTGAACCCCAACTTGCGGAGCACCTTGCCCGAAGCCGGATTGTCGAGGAAATGCCCCGCATTGATCGTACGATAGCCGAGCAACCTTGCCACTTCGAGCACACCGGACGCCGCTTCGGTTGCATAGCCCCTGCCCCAGTAAGGTCGCGCGATCCAGTAGCCGAGTTCGATGCCGTCCTCGCATTCGCCCAGGCCAACCGACCCGATGATCGTCGAACCGTGGTCGCCGGGAAGCGTCATCAGAAAGTTCGGGACACGCGGGCTTTGTTCCCGTGCCACGAATTCACGCGCATGCTGGGGAAGATAGGGCCATGGGGCGCGCGCCAGATTGCGGACGACGCCCTTGTCGGCGATTCCGCCGAACAGCGCTTCCCAATCTTCGGGCCAGGAGGGCCGCAACAGCAGCCTCTGCGTAACATGGAACATCGGTATTCTCCCCAGTGGACCACGCCCCGGGCTCCTAGGCCGGACGCGTGACAATTGCGTGATGGCGAAAGCGAATTTCGCCGCGGATTTGTCAGAGGGAGAAACGACAAGAGGGAGACGGGTCGGTCCCATCTCCCTCTAAGTCTGCCGGTCTTGAACCCGGCTGGGACCGTTCCGTCTGGACGATCCCTTTATCGGAGCGTCCGATTTATTCGGCGGCTTCTGCCATCATGTCGACCGACACGTACTTGCGGCCAAGCTTGCCCTTGTGGAATCGGACGACGCCATCGGTCAGCGCGAACAGCGTGTGGTCCTTGCCCATGCCGACATTGGTCGCCGGGTAGAACTTGGTGCCGCGTTGACGCACGATAATGTTGCCGGCGATCACGTTTTCGCTGCCGAACTTCTTTACGCCGAGACGACGACCGGCCGAATCACGACCGTTGCGCGACGAACCGCCTGCTTTTTTATGTGCCATGGTCCGGTTTCCTTACTTCTTGTCTTCGGTCTTTTTGGCTGCAGCCTTCTTGGGCGCTGCCTTCTTGGCCGGAGCTTTCTTTTCAGCGGCTTCCGACTTCGGAGCGGCCTTTTTGGCTTCGGCCTTGGGGGCGTCGTCCTTCTTGGCGGCTTCCTTCTTCGGAGCAGCGGCCTTCTTGGCGCCGCCGGTGCCGACATCGGTGATACGCAGCAGGGTCATCTGCTGGCGATGACCGTTCTTGCGGCGATAGTTGTGACGGCGACGCTTCTTGAAAACGATCACCTTCTCGCTCTTCGCCTGCGCGATGATTTCCGCCGAAACGGTTACCTTGGCGGCATCTTCGAGCGTTTCGCCTTCACCGGCGAGCAGAACGTCGCCCAGCGTGATGGTTTCACCGGCTTCACCAGCCAGCTTCTCAACCGCGATTTTGTCTCCGGCGGCAACCCGGTACTGCTTGCCGCCCGTGCGCACTACTGCGAACATGGTGCTTGTCTCTCAATCAATAAGCTTTGCCGTGATCTTGCGAATGCACGGCGCACCCGTCGAGCCGCCGGATGGCGGCCCCGGAAAGAAGGGTGCCGTTAGGGGAAACACTTCCCCAAGTCAACGTCTGGCACCACGAATTTTGCAGGCCCGCTGGCGCGCGCTGCGCTGCGTGCTATGGCGGGTGGGATGATCGACCGCAAGACCTTCCCTGCAGCTATTGCCCTTATTGTCCTGTCGGGATGCGCTTCAACCGCGTCCGGGGAATATCCTTCGCTGGCTATTCGCGATGTGGAGCGGGTCGAGGGCAGCTTCGATCCTGCCCCTGCGCAGCGCCTCGATGTGCCGCAGGTTGCCGTGGACATGACCGGAGGGTTGGACGCGCGATTGGCGGCCCTGGTCGCGCAGGCCCGCGATGCCCATGATTCTTTCACCGCTTCCGCACCTCAGGCGGAAACCCGCGTCAGGGCAGCGGCCGGAAGCGAAATCGGCAGCGATTCGTGGGCTTCGGCCCAGGTCGCGTTGGCGGACCTCGATTCGGCACGCAGCCTTGCGGCTGTCGCGCTGGGCGACCTCGACATCCTGTACGCCGCGGCCACGGTGCAGGCTGACGATTCGGCGCAGATCGAAGCGGCCCGTGCGCAGGTCCTGGCCCTCATCGGCGAAGAAGATGCCGTGCTGGAGCGGCTGCGCGCCCGCGTGCGCTGACCCCCGATTTACAAGAAAGGCGCGGAACCGGCTGTCCGGTCCCGCGCCCTGTGCGGTCAGAATGGGGCAGGTCAACCTGCGGTCACGCTCCCCACGATCGTGACGGCCACGATACCCCAGACAAAGACCAGCACCGGAAGGATAAGGACCTGCACCGCCGCATCCTTGGCCTGAACGCGCCCGGTGTGAGTGGAAATGCCATTGCGGACCAGCGCGCTCCAGGTCTTGGGCGCAATCTGCCCCCCTTCAGGCGCGAGTCGGGTCCAGATCGTCGGAAGCGCAAAACCTGCGACAATCACGAAAGCGAACAGCACCATCGGCAGGATCAGGCCCGGCGTCGAAAGTCCGGTCGCCATGACCACAAGAAAACCGAGATAGCAGCCGACTGTCAGCACATAGAGCGACTGCGGCAATTCGAAGCTGCGGTCGACCACCGTGTGCGGCTTTGCCCGATCATGCACAATGGCCTGTTCGGCAACCAGATGGCGGGGAAGATTTTTTGACATGATTTCGGCTCCTGTTTCGCAAGACAGGATGCCGCCGCCGCAGGTGGGTGTCCTTGACCGAAATCAAGAACCGTCGATCAATTCCAGCGCGCGAGATCGGCGTGATCGCGTTCCCGCGGTTCGATCCAGTGCCAGCCGTCCGGGCGTTTCTCGCGCTTCCAGAACCAGGCGGCGCTTTTGAGATGATCCATCAGGAAATCCACCGCGTCGAATGCTTCGCGGCGATGACGGGACGCCGTGATGACGAGGACGATCGGCTGACCCGGGGCCATGACGCCCACGCGGTGCCAGACCAGCACGCCATCGAGGCCGAACCGCCTGAGCGCGCTGTCCGCAAGCTGGCTCATGCCCGGCAGTGTCAGTGGCTGATAATGCGTCAGCTCGAGCGCCTGTACGGCCTCGTCCGGTCTGACCGTTCCGAGAAACGAGGCCACGGCCCCGGCGCGCTGATGGGCCGAGCTGAAGGCGGCCAGCCCCTCACCGACCGACATTCCCTTTTCCAGCAGGCGAACGTCGGCAGGTGCTGCAATCTGCATCCTAGCCACCGCTGACAGGAGGAAGCAAGGCGACCTCGTCCCCATCGTTCGCGAACAGCGCCGTCTTGTCTGCCAGCACGCGGCCCGAACAGGCCACGTTGACCCTGCTCTCGGCAAGTTGCCCTGCAATTTGCGGTCCCACCTCCCGAAGGAGGCCGTGCCAGTCGAGCGGGCCCGCCACCTCGCGCTCCTGCTCGCCCGCCATATCCCGCAAGGGGCCAAGAAAGACGATCCGCACACTCACCGGTCAGGTTTCCAGGTATTGCCCGGTAATGCCGGGCGCAATTGCCAGATATTCGGCGGTGGCATCGAGAGCCGCCCCTTCGCCGGCGACCATGTTCACGCGGCGCGGCGTGTGTTTGCGCGCCAGGCCCGCCACTACGGCCAACCGCCATTCACGGTGTTCGTACCCGGCAGATGGCAGTGCGATCGTCACATCGTCCCCCTTGGCCAGGGTATCTTCGACATGCGCGAGCCAATGCTGGTGGAAGAGGCTGGCCGCCGCCAGCGGATCGTCCGGCAGTCCGTCCACCGCAATTTGCTTCATTCGCGGCGCTCGCGGTGGAGGGTGATGCCGATCTTCTCGTGCGCTTCAGCGATCGCCAGTTTCACGATCTTCACCGTGACCGCTTCGATCCGGCGATCCTGCAGGAACAGGGTTTCGCACACATGGTCGGCCACGGCTTCGATAAGCTTGAAATGGACGCCTTCGGGCAGCGCATCCGAAGCCGCGAACTTGAGGTCCATGTAATTCTTGCTGGCGTCGAGCGATGTGTCCGGATCGTACCGGTCGAGCGGCTTCAGCCGCACGGTGATCGTGAAGCGGAGCGGCTGAGGGCGCCCGGTTTCTTCGGAATAAATGCCCGTCAGGACATCGTGTTCGAAATCGGCGACCTCGAGGATGAGCGAATCGTGCATCCCCCTCCCCTAGCGCGGATTGGACCAGCGCGCGAAAATCGCGGTTGGAAGAAGTCGACCACCCGATTGTTCCTGCACCGCAAGATCGCCGTGTTCGATCCGGCCGGGCAAACCGTCGAACACTTCGTCCAGCAGGCCGGCAAGCGCCAGGCTGCTCATGCGGACGGCGTAAACGGTGAGAAACAGGAACCGGCTGTCGGCGTCCAGCAGCTTGCGGCAATCCGCCACCAGGCCGGGCAGGCAATCCTCAAGGCGCCAGGTTTCGTTCTTTGGCCCTCGCCCGAACTTGGGCGGATCAAGAATAATGCCGTCATAGCGGTTTTCACGGCGCACTTCGCGCGCGGTGAATTTGGCCGCATCGTCGACCAGCCAGCGGATGGGACGGTCATCCATTCCCGAAAGTTCGGCGTTCTCGCGGGCCTGCGCGACCGATTTCTTGCTCGCATCGACATGGGTGACGCGGCCATGCTTACTGAGCGCCAGCGACCCCACCCCGGTGTAACCGAACAGGTTGAGCGTTTCGGCGTCGGTCGAATCGCACAGCTGGTCGCGCATCCAGTCCCATACGGGGGCCATGTCGGGAAAAAACCCGAGGTGGCGGAATGGCGTGGGTTGCGCCGTGAAGCGCACCTCGTTCCACCCCAGCGGCCAGCCCTCGTCGGGCAAGTCGCTGGATGCGGTCCAGCGGCCGCCGCCATCCTCGTCCGCCCCTGGCACGAATTCGCTGTTCGCTTGCCAATCCTCGATCCGGGGCGACCACATGGCCTGCGGTTCGGGGCGGATGAAGCTGTGCGGGCCGAAGCTTTCCAGCTTCCGCCCGTCACCGCTGTCGAGCAAGCGATAGCTGTCCCAGCCTTCGCCAACCATGAGCATGGGTTCCCGTACCAGATCGGCCATCAGGCAGCGGTGTCCATGATATGCGCCCGCACCGCTTCGTAGGTTCCGGGCAGTTCGACATAGGCTTCCTCGCGCGCGAACAAATCGCCCACACGGGTCGGCAAGGAAGGGCGGATGCCGGTGGCGCGTTCCACCGCGTCGCCGAACTTGGCCGGGTGCGCGGTGGCCAGCGTGACCACCGGAGTCTGGGCAGGCAATGGCACGGTGCGCGCCGCATGGAGGCCGATGGCGGTATGCGGGTCGATCGTCTCGCCGCAATGTTCGTACGCCCACCGCATCGACTGCGCGGTTTCGCCTTCATCCACGCGCGCGCTGGTGAAAAGCGCCGCGGCCCCTTCGCGCTGGGCGTTGGTGAGGCGCATGGTTTTTTGGGCTTCGAAGGCGCGCATCTGTTCGCCCATGGCGGCGCCGTTGCGCCCGCCCACATCGAACAGCAGACGTTCGAAGTTCGAACTTACCTGTATATCCATGCTGGGTGCAGCCGTGGGGGTAACCGTCCCAGCGGTGTAATCGCCGGCGCTGAGCGCGCGGTGCAGGATGTCGTTCACATTCGTCGCGACGATCAGCCGTTCGATGGGCAGGCCCATGCGCGCGGCAACATGGCCGGCGAAGACATCACCGAAATTGCCCGTGGGCACGCTGAAGGCGATCGCGCGTTCCGGCCCGCCGAGTTGCAGCGCGGCGGCGAAATAATACACAACCTGCGCCATCAGCCGCGCCCAGTTGATCGAATTGACCGCGCCGATACGGTGGTTCGCCGTCACGTCCGTGTCGGAAAAAATCCGCTTCACCATCGCCTGTGCGTCATCGAAGCTGCCTTCGATAGCGACATTATGGACATTGGGCGCACGCACGGTGGTCATCTGGCGACGTTGCACGTCGCTGACGCGGCCTTTTGGATGGAGCATGAAAATCTCCACCCGATCGAGCCCGGCGACCGCATCGATCGCGGCACTGCCAGTATCCCCGCTGGTGGCGCCGACGATGGTCAGGCTGCCGCCTTCGCGCGACAGGAATTCCTCGAACAGCAGGCCCAGCATTTGCAGGGCCACGTCCTTGAATGCCAGCGTAGGGCCATGGAACAGTTCCAGCAGCCAGTTGCGTTCATCCAGCTGGGCGAGCGGGGTCACGGCAGCGTGCGAGAAACGGCCATAGGCCCTGCCCGTCAGTTCGCGCAGGCGTTCCGGTGTGAGGCAATCGCCCACGAACGGCTGCATGATCCGCGCAGCCAGTTCGGCATAGGGGAGACCGCGCATGGCCGCGATCTCGTCGGGCGAGAATGTCGGCCATGATTCGGGAACATAAAGCCCCCCGTCGCTGGCGAGGCCGGCCAGCGTGACGCCGGCAAAATCGAGCGCAGGCGCGCTGCCACGGGTGGATACATATTTCATCGGACAAGCCGGTTAGCGGCGCATGGTGGAGCGGGCAAGCAAACGGCTCTTTATCCGGCCGAAGCGTCCCTGCCCCGGCGCCTGAGCGCGAGGATGTAAATCACCAGGGCCGTAAGCGCGAAGAAGAACCATTGCCCCGCATAAGCCAGGTGGTTGTTCGGGATGTTCGCCGGATCGGGGCGGGCCAGCGGTTCGAGGCCTGCCACACCCTGACTTGCGACGATCCGGCCACCCGGCGCGATCGTTCCGCGCACTTCGCCCCCACCCCATTCCACCGGTGCCGGATCGCGCGAGAAACCGAAGTCCAGCGTAACGGCCTGCCCGTTCGGAAGGTTGCAGGTGGCGCGGTGGGCAAGGCCGGGCTCTCCGGCAGCACTGCGGCCCGCAACCGTCGTCGCGCCGGACAGGCTGGCGCAGGTCACCGATGTCTGGCGATAGAGAACCGCGTCGATACCGGCGGGATCGGCCGGATAGGGGACTTGCGCGCTCATCGTCTGGGCCGCGCCGTAGCGTGCAAGCATCGCCTGCTTTTCGTCCATGCGGTTGAGCTGCCAGACGCCGAGCGCGATCATCGTCGCAATGGCGGCGGCGACGATGATGGTGGGGATCACGGGTACTCGTGTCACAGGTGGTCCTTCGGGGTTGCGCAGGCACGGCCAAAACCGAGAGGGGCAGCCGCGGCCAAGCCGGACTGCCCCTCGCGATAATCAGATATGCCCGGAGACATCAGTGGATGGTCGCGCCCCATCCGCCCCAGACGTAGACGACGATGAAGAGGAACAACCACACCACGTCGACGAAGTGCCAATACCAGGCTGCCGCTTCGAAACCGAAGTGCTGGCGCGGAGTGAAATGGCCCTTGTAGGTGCGAACCAGGCAGACGATCAGGAAGATCGTGCCGACCAGCACGTGGAACCCGTGGAAGCCGGTCGCCATGTAGAAGGCCGAGCTGTAGGTGTTGCCGCCGAATGCAAACGGCGCGTGCATGTATTCGTAAGCCTGGATCGCGCTGAACAAGGCGCCCAGCATGATGGTCAGCCACAGGCCCTTCTTGAGGCCTTCACGGTCGCCATGGATCAGCGAATGATGGGCCCAGGTTACCGTGGTGCCCGAACACAGCAGGATCAGGGTGTTGAGCAGCGGCAGGCTGAACGGATCCATCACCGCTTCGATCGCGACCGGCGGGAACTGTCCGCCGACCACTTCGGAAATTTCCGAGGGGAACAGCGAGAAATCGAACCAGCTCCAGAACCACCCCACGAAGAACATCACTTCCGAAGCGATGAACAGGATCATCCCGTAACGCATGTGCAGCTGGACGACCGGCGTGTGGTCACCGCGCTGGGCTTCCTTCACGATGTTCGAGAACCAGCTGAAGAAAGTGGCGATCAGACCGGCAATGCCGAGGCCCAGCACCAGGTGCGCGCTGGCCATGTCGTGCATGAACAGCACCATGCCCGATGTGAAGGTAAGAGCCGATACCGAGCCGATGAGCGGCCAGATGTCCGGTTCGAGGATGTGGTATTCGTGATTGACGTTGCCAGCCATTATTCTCGCGTCCTGTGTGTCGCTTGCGTGGCAGCCCTTATCGCGCAGCGGGGCGCGGGTCTAGGCCCTACTCCGCGGAATCTATCGCACGGTGGAAAGTATAGGACAGCGTGATCTGTTCGACACCGTCCATATTGGGGTCATCCAGCGCCTTTGGATCGACAAAATAGAGCACCGGCATACGCACCTGCTGCCCCGGCTCCAGCGTCTGTTCGGTAAAACAGAAACACTGGATCTTGTTGAAATAGGCCCCGGCCTGTTCGGGTTCGACGTTGAAGGTCGCCGTGCCGGTGATGCGTTCGTTCGAATCGTTTCGGGCGATATAGATCGCCATGTCGCGCTGGCCGATGGTCACCGTGTCGGTGACCTGTTCGGGACGGAAGCTCCACGGAACATCGCCTGCGGTCGTGCCATCGAAACGGACAGAAATCGTGCGCCCGCCAGCGCTTGCACCGAGCCGTTCGGCCTGCGCCGCCTCGCTTTCGGTTGCACGCTGGGTCGTGCCACCAAAGCCCGTCACCTGGCAGAACAATTGATAGAGGGGCACCGCGGCATACCCGAGGCCGAGCATTGCCAATGCGCCGAGCAGGGCCAGGAAGGCCGTGCGGTTCTTGCGGGCTTCGAGCGTAGCGGCAGTCATCGCATCCTCACATCCGGGCGATGGTTATCACATAGAACAACACGGCGAGAAAAAGCAGAATCCCGCCGAGCACGAGATTGCGGCTTTTCTGGCGACGCTTGTATTCGGCATTTTCTTCGGGGGTCATCCGATTACTCCATTTGCCGCCAGCAACCGGTCGACGACCAGGGCGGCGAACAACGCGAAAAGGTAGAACACGCTAAAGGCGAACATGCGTTTTTCGGGCACCATCTTGTCACCTTCGCCCGCCGTCCGGAACGCGACGGGTACGCTCAGTGCGAGGAATGCGAGCGATAGCGCCAGCGAAGCGATCCCGTACACATACTCCGTACCGCCAATGAACCACGGTGCCGCGGCCACAGGCACAAGCGCCACGCAATAGGCGAGCATCTGGAGACGGGTGGATTTTTCGCCCTTCACCACGGGCATCATCGGGATGCCGACATTTGCATAATCGGTCTTCACGAACAGGGCGAGCGCCCAGAAATGCGGCGGAGTCCACATGAAGATGATGGTGAAAAGCAGGACCGGCATGAGGGTCACATCGCCGGTTACCGCCACCCATCCGATCATCGGCGGGAATGCCCCAGCGCCGCCGCCAATCACGATGTTCTGCGGTGTGCGCGGCTTCAGCCACATGGTGTAGATCACCGCGTAGTAGACAATGGCAACGGCCAGAATGATCGACGCCAGCCAGTTGACCGCGACGCCCATGATCAGCACCGATGCGACCGAGATCAGTATCCCGAAATCGCGCGCGTCGGTCCGGTTCATGCGTCCCGACGGCAGCGGCCGGTTCGCGGTGCGTTTCATTCCCGCGTCGATATCGGCTTCCCACCACTGGTTGATCACAGCCGATCCGCCGGCCCCCAGCGCGATGCACAGAATTGCGGTGAAACCGATCACGGGATTGATCGACCCTGGCGCAGCCAGCAATCCGCACAGGCCGGTGAAGATCACCAGCGTCATCACACGCGGCTTCGTCAGCGCGAAAAAGTCGCGCCATTCCGCGGGAAGTTGGATCGGGGTTGCCTGGGTCATGGAATCGGGCTGCATATAGGGGCTCAGAGCCGGTTTAACCAGTCAATCAGCAAGCGGTTGACCTCATCGGGCCGCTCTTGCTGGGTCCAGTGGCCCACGCCGTCAAGAACGTGGCCCTCCACCTTCGGGGCGAACATCCGCATCATGCCCACGGGATCGGTGATCGCACCGAACAGAAACGTCGCGGGATCGCGCGTTCCGCCAATGAACAGCGCGGGCTGTTCGATGCGCTTGTCCCGCCAGTTCTGAAGCCATTCGAAATCGGCGACATGGTTGCGGTAACGGTTGAGCGGGCCACGAAAGCCCGACCGGCGAAACTCGCCTTCATAAAAATCCATGTCCGCTTCGGTCAGCCAACCCACGGGTTGCGGATCGGGAAGCCCTTCGAGGAAGGTAGCGCCGAGCGGCTTGCTCCAGTAATCGCCGGGCGGAACATCGCCGCTGATGGAATACATCATCCGCTGGACCCAGTCGCGCGGATCCTTTTCCGCTTCGGCCTCGGCAACTCCGGGCTCCTGGAAATATTCCTGGTAGAAGAACCTGCCCTGCGAGGTGAAGTGTTCTTCGTACACCTCGGTAAACGGACGGCTGGGAACGCCCGCGAACGGAACCGACATTCCGGCGACCGCGCTGAAATGCTCGGGGTTGGTGAGCGCGCTGTTCCAGACGATCGGCGCACCCCAGTCATGTCCGATCAGGATTGCCGGACGGTCGGGTGACAGCGCCTTGCGAAGCCCTACGAGGTCTCCGACGATGCGCTCCATGGCGTAGGCATCGACGGGCTGCGGCTTGTCCGAACCGCCATAACCACGCACGTCGATGGCGCACGCTGTAAACCCGGCGTCCGCGACAGGACCAAGCTGGTGCCGCCAACTGTACCAGCTTTCCGGAAAGCCGTGGACCATGATCGCCAGCGGGGCAGAGCCCGGCTCGGGCCCTTCGATCGCGCAGCGCAGGTTCAGTTCACCAACGTCGACTGTCCGCATTTCCGGCATCGTCATCTCCTTCGCGATCCACACGGCCGATATGCGAACGGCCGGCCCGCAAGGGACCGGCCGCTGCTTGTTCGTCCTGCCGCGGCCTTACGCCGATGCGGGCTTGCCGCCAGTGGGCAGGTGATTGTGGTGATCGTGGTGGTCCTCGATCACCGGCAGTTCGCTGAACTGATGGAACGGCGGCGGGCTCGACAGGCTCCATTCGAGCGTCGTGGCGCCTTCGCCCCAGTAATTGTCTTCCGCCTTCTTGCCCCAGATGAACGCATACACCAGGTTGGCGAAGAACAGCAACATCGATGCGGCCATGATTTCATAACCGATCGTGCTGATTTCGTTCCAGTACGCATAGGCATCCGCATAATCGGGGTAACGGCGAGGCATGCCCTGCCAGCCCAGGAAATGCTGCGGGAAGAAAATCACGTTCACGCCGATGAAGAAGCCCCAGAAGTGCGCGTGAGCGAGGAATTCGGAATGCATCCGGCCGCTCATCTTCGGGAACCAGTAGTAGAAGCCGGCGAACAGCGAGAACACCGCGCCCATCGACAGCACGTAGTGGAAGTGAGCCACCACGAAGTACGTGTCGTGAACCACGTCGTCCACGCCGCCATTGGCGAGATAGACGCCGGTCACACCGCCCACGGTGAAGAGGAAGATGAAGCCCAGCGCCCAGACCATCGGCGATTTGAAGGTGATCGAGCCACCCCACATCGTCGCGATCCAGCTGAAGATCTTGACCCCGGTCGGGACCGCGATGACCATCGTCGCAGCGGTGAAATACATCTTCGTGTTCACGTCGAGACCGACGGTATACATGTGGTGCGCCCACACGACGAAGCCGACCACACCGATCGCGACCATGGCGTATGCCATGCCGAGATAGCCGAACACCGGCTTGCGGCTGAAGGTGGCGACGATCTGGCTGACCATGCCAAAACCGGGCAGGATCATGATGTACACTTCAGGGTGGCCGAAGAACCAGAACAGGTGCTGGTAAAGGATCGGATCACCGCCGCCGGCAGGATCGAAGAAGGTCGTGCCGAAGTTACGGTCGGTAATCAGCATCGTGATTGCAGCGGCCAGCACAGGCAGCGCCAGAAGCAGAAGGAATGCGGTTACCAGCACCGACCATACGAACAGCGGCATCTTGTGCAGGGTCATACCCGGCGCGCGCATGTTGAAGATGGTGGTGATGAAGTTGGTCGCGCCAAGGATCGAACCTGCACCGGCAAGGTGCAGCGAGAAGATGGCGAAATCCACTGCGGGACCGGTCGAACCGGTCGTCGACAACGGTGCGTAAACGGTCCAGCCAACGCCCGCGCCCGGACCCGTGCCGCCGGGCACGAAGAGCGAGAACATCAGGCTGAAGAAACCGGCAACAGTAAGCCAGAAGGACACGTTGTTCATGCGCGGGAACGCCATGTCCGGCGCACCGATCATGAGCGGCACGAACCAGTTGCCGAAGCCGCCGATCATTGCCGGCATGACCATGAAGAAGACCATGATCAGACCGTGCGCGGTGATGAACACGTTCCACATGTGGAGCGAGGTATCGAAGTCGGCGTTGCCGCCCATCAGCTCGGCCCAGAACTGGAGGTACTGGATACCCGGTTGGGCCAACTCCATACGCATGATGCCCGAAATCGCGCCACCGACAATGCCGGCGATGATCGCGAAGATCAGGTACAGCGTACCGATGTCCTTGTGGTTGGTGGACATGAACCAGCGCGCGAAGAAGCCGGGCTTGTGGTCGGCATCGTGCGCGTGGTCGTCGTGGTGTGCCTGGAAGCTGTCGGCGGTAGTGGCCATCGTGCTATACTCTCGAGCTGATCGTCGTAATTCTTAGGTGGTCGCGTCTTCGACCGGGGCGGCGCCTGCACCGGCGGCACCGGGTACCGCGCTTTCGGGCTGCTGGAGCGGAGCGGCCGCGGGGGCTGCTTCCACACCAGCTTCTTCGGCACCGGCGATCTTGCCGCCCTGTGCCAGGACCCAGGCGTTGTACTGGTCCATCGGCAGCGCTTCGATCGCAATCGGCATGTAGCCGTGGCGCGCGCCGCACAGTTCCGAACACTGGCCGTAATAGACGCCAGGTTCGTTGATGGTCAGCATCTTCTCGTTCAGACGACCGGGAACCGCATCGAGCTTGAACCAGAGACTGGGTACGGCGAACGAGTGGATCACGTCGGCTGCGGTGGTCTGAAGGCGGATCGGAACACCCACGGGCAGAACCATGCGGTTGTCCACGCCCAGCTGGTGCGGCTCGCCGCGGGCTGCAGCCTCTTCTTCGGTCAGCATGTTCGAAACGATTTCGAAATCGCCGTTGTCCGGATAGGAGTAGCCCCAGTACCACTGGTAACCGATCGCCTTGACGGTGATCGCATCCTTTGGCGGCGTTTCGTACTGCTTGGCGATCAGCGTGATCGACGGGATCGCGATGCCGAGCAGGATCAGCGCCGGAACCACGGTCCACACGACTTCGATCAGCGTGTTGTGGCTGGTCTTGGAGGGAACCGGATTGGCCCGCTTGTTGAAGCGCACAACCACGTAAATGAGCAGTCCCAGCACGAAGATGCTGATGATCGCCATCACCCAGATGAGGAAGGTGTGGAGGCCGTTCGCATATTCGCCAGTGGGCGAATACTGCTTCTGGACGTCCCATGCCTTGGCAATCGGCATGCCCTTGCCCTCGGTCGGGGCCATCGGCGTGTACGCGCTGGCGCCGGCGCCGACATCGGTCGTCGAAGCGTCCGCCGCAACGGCAGGATCGACAGACTCGAGAGCGGCCGCCGTGGTCGCTTCTGGCGCGGGGGCGATCGCTTCATCCTGCGCGCTTGCGGCTTGCGGTGCAAAAGCAAGCAGGCCGGCCATGCACAGGCTGGCGACACTCCGGTGGAACCCGTTGCGGGAGCCGAGAAATTTCATCGTCTGGACGCTCTTTCGTGTCTCGTTTTCGGCTGGGTCACGAAGGACCCGTCATGATCGCGCACGCGCAGGCAATGGCCTGACGCAGGACGCGATTTGGGGTGCCTATAGGCAGGGTTTGCGTGCGCCTCAAGCTGTGAGGGGACAAAAATATGCATAATCGTTTGCCTCTTGCGCAACGCGTCGCAAACCGCTTTGAGCCAGCACCGTATGACCGAAGAAGAAATCATCCACGAATTTCGTGCCAGCGAAGCCCTTCTCGAAGGGCACTTCAAACTTAGCTCGGGACGCCACAGCGGGCATTACCTGCAGTGCGCGCGCGTGCTCATGAACCCGGAACGGGCCGGAAATCTTGCCCGCGCTCTGGCTCAGGCTATCCCCCGCGATGTTCGGTCGCAGATCGACGTGGTCGTCAGCCCCGCCATGGGCGGGTTGATCATCGGCCACGAAATGGGCCGTGCGCTGGACAAGGACGCCATGTTCCTGGAACGCCCGGAAGGCGTGTTCGAGCTGCGCCGCGGCTTCCGGCTGGAACCGGGTGCGAAGGTGCTGATGGTCGAAGACGTGGTAACGACGGGTCTGTCCAGCCGCGAGGCGATTGCGGCCGTGGGCCGCGAAGGCGGCGAAGTGATCGCGGAATGTTCGCTGGTCGACCGCTCGAACGGCGAGGCGGATCTCGGCGTTCCCTTTTTCCCGCTCATCACTCTGAACTTTCCGACCTATGCCGAAGGCGAAGTTCCGGCCCGTCTGGCCATGATCCCGATTACCAAGCCGGGGAGCCGCAAGTCCTGATCCGGCCCTTGCGCCTCGGGGTCAACATCGACCACGTCGCCACCATTCGCAACGCGCGGGGCGGCGACCATCCCGACCCCGTGCGGGCCGCACAGATCGTCGCGCAAGTCGGCGGTGACGGTATTACCGCGCATCTGCGCGAAGATCGCCGCCATATCCGCGACGATGATCTCAAGCGCATTCAGGCGGCCACCAATCTTCCGCTGAATCTGGAAATGGCCGCGACCGAGGAAATGCTGGCGATCGCGCTCGCGCACAAGCCGCACGCTGCCTGCATCGTCCCCGAAAAGCGCGAGGAACGCACAACCGAAGGCGGGCTGGATGCTGCGGGCCTCCATAACCAGCTCGCCCCCATCGTGTGGAAACTGCGCGACAACGGCATTCGCGTATCGCTGTTCATCGAGGCGAGCGAACGCCAGCTCGAGACGGCCCAGCGCCTCGGCGCAGAAGTGGTCGAGTTTCATACCGGCGAATACGCGCACGCCGGCCTTGATGGGGATGCGGAACGTGAAATGCGCGAGCTGGACCGCATTGCCCGGATGGCGGCGCTGGCGGTCGACATGGGGGTCGAACCCCACGCAGGGCATGGCCTCACCTACGAGAACGTCAAACCGATCGCCGCCATTGCCCAGTTGGCTGAACTGAACATCGGCCATTACCTGGTGGGCGAGGCGGTTTTCGTCGGGCTGGAAGAAGCGGTGCGACGAATGCGGACCCTGATGGACGAAGCGCGCGACCAGGGCGGCAAGCCATGATCATCGGCCTGGGTTCGGACCTGTGCAATATCGAGCGAATCCAGAACTCTCTGGAACGCTTTGGGGAACGGTTCGAGAACCGTGTCTTTACCGAAATCGAAATCGCCAAGGCGCGCCGCCGCCCGTTCACGATCGCGGGCACCTATGCCAAGCGGTTCGCGGCGAAGGAAGCCTTCTCCAAGGCCGTGGGAACGGGGTTTCGCCGGGGCGTTTTCATGAAGGATATCGGCGTCGTCAACGCGCCGTCCGGTGCCCCCACGCTGGCACTTGCCGGCGGGGCGGCGATCCGGCTTGCGGAAATGGTCCCGGCGGGCCATGAGGCGCGCATTCATCTCACCCTCACCGACGATCACCCATGGGCGCAGGCCTACGTTATCATCGAGGCCCTCCCTGCATGAGCACCGGCACACCGGCAATGAACGATCTTTCCGAGAAAAAGCCCGAAAATTCCGACGAGAAAGTCGACTGGATCGCCGAATTGCGCGGTCTGGCGATCATGCTGCTCGCCGTGGTCGGTTTTCACAGCTTCATCGCCAAGCCGTTCTATATCCCGTCCGAATCCATGATGCCCAACCTCCTGGTCGGGGACCGGCTGATCGTCAGCAAATACCCCTATGGCTGGAACTGGTCCTCAATCAGCTTTCACCTTGCCCCGCGCAGCGATTGGCGGATCTTCGGCTCGACACCTGAGTACGGGGACATCGTGATCCCGGTTCATCCACTGCGTGACGAGGATTACATCAAGCGCGTCGTCGCCCTTCCCGGTGACACGATCGCGGTGCGAAACGGCCAGGTAATTCTCAACGGTACGCCTGTTCCGCAGAAGGTCGAACCGGCGCTCGATCTTCCATTCGATGCCAATTCACGCTGCGACGGTTTCGGCTTCGATGATTTTCGCGCCACCGACGATGCCGGCAAGCGCACCTGCCGCGTGCCGGTCCTGCGCGAAACGCTGCCCAATGGCGCAACGTACCTCGTCATCGACCACGAGAACCAGTCGCTCGACGATTTCGCCGAAATCACCGTGCCCGACGATGCGGTGTTCGTGATGGGCGATAACCGCGACCATTCCGCCGATAGCCGCGAAGTATCCAGCGACCGCGGCCTCTTGGGCCCTGTCCCGCTCGCCAATATCGGCGGACGTGCGGAATTCATCACCTTTTCGCTCGACGGAACCACGTCGCTCAACCCCGTCAGCTGGTATACCAGCTTGCGCGAAGGCCGTTCGTGGAGCACTTTGCGACCTCCGCTGGTCGAAAGGAAAACCGCGCAATGACAGGCACATCGTCGTCCGAACACGGCAAAGGCAAGGACGACGAGAGCGACCCTGGCGCGAGCCCGACACGCATTTCAAGCCCCGAACTGCGGTTCGAAGCGGCGCGGGCCCTTATCTGGGGCCTGGTGATCGGGTTCATCGTCCTGGCCGTCCACATATCCCAATCGTTGCTCGTGATTTTCGGCGCTATGGTTTTCGCCGCGATGATCGATGGCGGAGCCCGGCTGCTGGGTCGCATCCTTCCGATCGGGCGCGGCTTTCGCGTGGCGATCGTCCTCCTTTTGACGACGGCGTTCTTTGTCTGGCTGGGCTATTTTGCAGGCTCGCAGATTTCCCAGCAGGCCGCAGAATTTCCGACGATCATCAGCGACCAGCTGACCCGCCTGTTCGAATATCTGCAGTCCAAGGGTTTCGCCATCGATCAGGCGAACGTGCAGAGCATCGCCAGCAACATGATGAGCGGCGTAGGCACGGTAACGAAGGCGATCGGTGGCCTGTTCGGCGGCCTGACGACCGTGCTGCTTATCGGCATCATCGGGATATACCTCGCGGTGGACCCGCGCGTGTACGAACGCGGCGTTGCGTGGATGATCCCGGAAAACCGCCGCGGCGCGTTCTACGATACGTTGAGCTATCAGGCCTACACCATGCGCCGCCTGCTGGCAGGCCGTCTGGTCGGCATGGTCGCGGAGGGGATTTTCACCTGGGCGCTTCTGGCGATCTACGGTGTGCCGATGGCGGCCCTTCTGGGCCTGCTGACCGGTTTGCTGGCCTTCATACCCAACATCGGCGCAATCATTTCGGGTGTGCTGATGGTCCTGATCGGATTTTCCGGCGGCACCGACATGGGCGTCTACACCATCATCGTCTATTTCCTGGTCCAGAACTTCGACGGGTACATCCTTGTGCCGATGATTGCGAAGAAGACGGTCGATCTGGCACCTGCCCTGGTGCTTTCGGCCCAGCTGATCTTCGGCGTGCTGTTCGGCATCCTCGGGCTTGCTCTGGCAGATCCATTGCTGGCGATGATCAAGGTTGCGCTGGAAAGGCGTTCGGCGCGGCTGGAAAGCGTTGACGAGGGGGCCGCCGACGGCGCCCCGGCGGAGGCTGTATAGTGGCGCGCAAGTTTCTCTATATCGTGGCGGTCATCATCGCGGTGTTCATTGCCGGGGCCATCGCCCTGTCGATCTGGTCACGCGAAGCCACGCAGATCGCGTTCGTGCCGCGCGGCGAGTTCGTGCAGCAGGAACCGCTGGCGTCGAACGCCTATCAGGACCCGGAGATGTGGTATTCGCGCCCCGGGATCGGCACCAACGATCCGGCCCGCTACCAGCCGGCAATCGCCCAGCCACCGGTCGACCCCGCAACCCGCGCGCCTTCGCCCGATGCACCGGCTGCGGAACGCAGCCTCGATCAACCCGATCTCAGCGACGTCGGCCCATCGGTTGCCGGAGAGCCGGCAGATGCGCAGGCACTGCCGTCTTTCGCGGTCTTCTTCGTCCCGCCGACCAGTTACATTCAGGCCGGCGGAGACTGGAACGCGGTTCTGGACGATCCGACCACCGACAGCCGCGCCCGCACCTTCCTCAAGGGGCTGGCCAGCCCGTTCAATCGGGCGGATGAAATCTGGGCCCCCAAATACCGCCAGGCCGCCGCCGGTGCGTTTCTGACCGACAAGCCCGAAGCCCAGCAGGCAATCGATGCCGCGTATGCCGATGTGGCCCAGGCGTTCCGCTATTTCGTCGAAAGCGTCGATCCCGGAAAACCGATCGTGCTTGCCGGCCACAGCCAGGGCGCCGCGCATGTCCTGCGCCTGCTGCGCGATGAAGTTGGCGGGACCGCCCTCGCCGATCGGGTGGTCGCCGTATACGCGCCCGGTTGGCCGATTTCGGTCGAACACGATCTTCCCGCGCTTCCGTTCCCCGCCTGCGCCGCGTCCGGCCAGACCGGCTGCGTGCTTTCCTGGTCTTCCTTCGCCGACGAAGGCGACGCATCGCTCATCATGGAACGCTACCGCGCTACGCCTGGCTATGACGGTGCGCCGCGCGGGGACGGACCGATCGTTTGCGTCAATCCGCTGACGGGCGGCGCGGGCGCGCAGGCACCTGCCAGCGCCAATCTGGGGACTCTGGTGCCCGACGAGGGGCTGGCATCGGGCGAACTTGTCCAAGGTGCGGTGCCTGCGCGATGCGGTGTCGGAGGCCTGCTTTACATCGGCGATCCGCCAACGCTGGGCGAAGGGGTTCTGCCGGGCGGCAATTATCACGTCTACGATATTCCCCTGTTCTGGAAGAACCTTCAGGAAGATGTGGTCGAACGGGTGCGGGCGTGGACGACAACCCGATCGTAACCGACAACGCGCTGGATTTCGGTGACACGCTGCCCGATGGCGGGGCGCTGCTTGCACTGGACGTGGGCACCAAGACCGTCGGGATTGCCACCTGCGATGCGGGCTGGCGCTATGCCACCGCGGGCAAGACGATCAGTCGCGGCAAATTCGGCAAGGACAGCGAAGCCTTGCGGGCCATAGTCGAGCAGCGTTCGATCAAGGGCGTCGTCGTCGGCCTGCCGCGCAACATGGATGGCAGCGAGGGGCCGCGGGCGCAGGCGAGCCGCGCCTATGGCCGCAACATCGCCGCAGCCCTCGGACTGCCCGTTCTGCTGTGGGACGAACGCTGGTCCACAGCCAGTGCGGAAGGTGCCATGATCGCCCAGGACATGAGCCGTGCGCGCCGCGCCGAACGGATCGACAGCCACGCGGCGGCGGTTATCCTGCAGGGCGCGATCGACGCGCTGGCCGGTGGCTTCCTTTAGGTTACGTTCCGATCTGCATCGTCTCGAGGCGCTTCCTTCGGACCTTCGCCTCATGCGCCAGCAGGACGCTCCCCGACCGTTCCGCTTGGCGCCATAATGCATCGCGGACGGCGGGATCGGATGCCAGGCCATCGCGCGCTTCGTAACTTGCCAACCGCATCCGTTCGCTGGGGTGGCGCCGCCCAAAGGTATCCGCCAGATCGAGCGCCGCATCGCCGCCCATTCCAACCGCACAGCGCAGAAACACCTCGGTCGATGTCGGGTTCAGGACTGCACTGACCGTTCCGCTGTCGAGATCGAACCCATACTGATCATGCCACCCCTGCGCCGGGTCCACGTGCATGATGTTGAGCGAGACGGACATGGCGGCGGGCGGCAGTTGCGAATGGATGTCCCGATGTGCGCGATAGTGCATCAGGCGCCCTTCGTGCAGCGCGCTTCTTTCCACGAAGCGCAAGCGCGCCTGTTCGCCCCTGTAACCTGCGACGGATTCGTAATCGTATTCGAAGTAGTCGCTGACATAACCCGGGCCGAAATAGCCGACGGTCAGAAAGTCGAAATTGTGATCGTGGGGTATGCCGTAAACGAAATTGCGCGCGCCGCTGGCGCCAAAGCAGGACTCGTTCGCGCTGGGCCAGATATTCGCGCGCAGGAAAGACCTGCCACGAACGGGCGACAGCATGATGGCCTGCGGCCCATAGGCGCTGGCTTCGAACGCATCGGAGCGATTGTCCTTCAACTGGTCGACCAGCAGGTCGCCAAGAAACGTGCGGTTGTTCCCCAGCTGTCCAAGCAGCGCCGCGGCGCGGTCCGTACCGACTTCGTCAGCGGGATCGAATCCGTCGCCGAGCCGGTCGAGCACCTGTTCGACGGTGGCCGTCTCGGCCGAGGAATGTTCAATTACCCTTGGCATCGAGACACCCGTGTTCGCGAGAGTTGGGGATAGGCTTCGATCAGTTGAGCCCGCAGCGCACCGGCAGGGACCGACAACGGATCGAGCGGGTCCTGCGCGGTCCGATCCAGTGCCGCAAATCCGGTGTGCGCATCCAGCGCGAGGCATTCGCGCAAGGCCTGCCACCGGAAATGGTCGCTCCCCTCCCGGGCAAGCTGCGCCATTGCAGGGGCGGCATCACGCCGGCCCATCCGGCCCAGCAACGCCATCGCCAGTTCGCGGTGGCTTTCCGCGCGGTCGCCGCTGGCACGATGCACCAATCCCCCGTCGTCCAGTCGGAAAACCCGCGATGGCCCGGAATTGCGTGCGGATCGCGCGATGCGCAATATGACGAAACGCCCGTGGACGCGCGCGATCAGCCGCGCCTCCCGCTCGCTGAACTCCATGGCTTCGCCCTCCACGATCCGGCGTGATCGGTAATCGATTACGCCCCGATCAATCGTCTCGGACAGGATCTCTCCTATCGTCAGATCGGCGGCGCCTTTCAGCACGATTTCATGGCGCTCATCGTCGCAAAAGGTGATGCTTGATGCGGGCTGGCGCTGTTCTGCCCCGTCAAAGGCGATAAGGGTGATCACCGCCCTTCCCACGCTGGCCAATTGCAGGATGGCAGTCCCGCCGCTCAACTGATGACGGAAAGGAACGTGCCCCATCGGATGAATGCCCAAGGTGGCGCACAATTGCCCGATCAGGGGATCGACCAGCGCGCTCGCCGTTTCGTGACACGAGGCGATTTCCCGCAACCGTGCGCATTCCCTCCAGCTTGCACCCGCACCGTACAGTCCCAGCTCGGCAACCATTGCACCGACATCGGGACGGCACAGCCAGCTTTCGCGCGTATTCTCCATCGCAATTTGCGCTGCGCGTTGCGCGGCCCGATCGCCGCGCAACGCCCTCAATTGCCTGCCGATGTGCATGTCCGGCTGTCAGAGCCCGACCAGGGCATTCGTCGTGTCGTAGACGTAGACCATGATGACGATCAGCGAATCGTCCATGCCGCCTCCGCCGCCACTTGCCAGGCTTCCGAACAGGCCGGTGGCCGTGTCCAGGCCGGGGATGGTCGCGATATCGATCTTGGGGATGTTCATTCGTGTTCTCCGAATTTGCGGCGAGCCACGACCCTTCGTCCACGCCCGCCAGGCAGGGCCTTGGCGTGCAGCCGATGCGGCTTGAAATTAAATGATTGTAAGCCTTGCGCAGGGGGCGCTATCGCACCGGCCATGACCGGCCAGCCACGCAAATTCGATCCGGAAGCCGCAACGCCGTACTTCGCGGGGCGCGGGCACTCGGGCTGGCTGGGGCTGCGCTATTCCGACCACGGCGACGACTGGGTTGAACTCGAACTGCCCTGGCGCGAAGATCTGCTGGGTGACAACGGGCAGCGCGTGCTGGCCTCGGGTCCGATACTCAGCCTGATGGACATGGCCAGCGGCATGGCGATCTGGCGGGCGATGGACGATTTCACCGCCATCGCCACGTTGGACCTGCGGGTGGATTACGTGCGCCCCGCACGCGAAGGCGCGAGCGTATTCGGCCGCTCGCAATGCTACCGCGTGACGCGCAGCGCCGCGTTCGTGCGCGGGCTTGCGCATGACGGCGATGCCGATGATCCGGTCGCGCATATCCAGGCAGTCTTCATGAAGATCGACTCTGCCGCGCCGCTGGTGACGCATGACTGAAATGTCCGATGCAAACGCGCTGACGCCTTACGCTGCCTCGCTCGGCATTTCGCTCGAACGGTGGGAGGGCGGCGCCCCTGTCATGGCCGTCGAATTCGACGAAACCGTCGAAGGGCGGCCGCAGCATTATCATGGCGGGGCGACGGGCGGACTGCTCGAAAGCGCAGGTTACGCCATCCTGCGCAGCGAACTGGACCGCATCGGGCGCAAAGCCTTGCTGAAACCGATCAACATCACGGTGCAGTACCTGGCCGCCGGCAAGAACCGGACCAGCTATGCCAAGGGGCGCATCACCAAGCTCGGTCGCCGCAGCGCCAACATCACGGTGGAAGCCTGGCAGGATGATCCTGCGCGGCCCATTGCCACGGCGGTGATGAACGTCCTGGTTGCCGATACCGACGTCTGACGCGCGCTATTGCGGTTCCAGCTGGCGCTGGTTTTCCTCGATCTGCCGCAAGGCTTCATCCCTGCGTTGTTCGGCCCTGCGGCGCGCCTGTTCGATGGATTGTTCATCGACCCCGATGCCGTCGTCGCCCACGCGAATGTCGATCGGAATACCGTCAATCTCGGTCGAGAAGACCGCCTCTCCATCGCGGATACGCAGCCGCGAATTGCCATCCCCGATCGGGATATCCTCGATGTCCGGCACGTCCAGCGGCTCGATGGGGCCACCGGGATCGGCCTGATCGCTGGGTGCAGGCTGGCGCTGAGCCGCGCTCGCCCCAAGGGCCTCGTTCATGAAGTCGCGCCACACGCGCGCGGGCAGACCGCCGCCCGTGATGCCGCCATCCAGCGGCGAATTGTCATCGTTGCCGATCCACACGCCCACAACCAGGTCCCCGGCAAAGCCCACGAACAGCGCATCGCGATTGTCCTGCGTGGTTCCGGTCTTGCCGAAGTTTGGAACGCTCAAGGTCGCGGCCCGGCCCGTGCCCTTGTTGATGGCCGCACGCAGCATGCGCTGCATTTCGTCACGGGTGGAGGACGAAAAGCTCGACGGGCCGTCCCACATCTTCTCGAACCAGCCCTGCTCGGGCCGGGCAAACGCATGGGGTTCGACAGGATAGGCGTTGGCTGCGATCGCCGCATAAGCGGAGGTCAGTTCGAGCAAGGTCATCGTTCCGGTGCCCAGCGCCATGCTGGGATCGCCCTTGGCCAATGGCGATGTGACACCAAGGTCGCGGGCCGTTGCGATCACCTTGTCGCTGCCGACTTCGCCCAGAAGGCGCACGGCTGCAACATTGCTCGATTGCGCGAAGGCATCTTCCAGCGTCAGGCTTTCCGAATAGCGCCCCCGCGAATTCTTCGGACGATAGCTGCCTTCGGTGATCTCGGTATTCGCGATCCGGTCACCCGGCTCCCACCCGGCGCGCAGGGCCGCCAGATATACGAACAACTTGAAGGTCGAGCCCGGCTGCCGTTTGGCCTGCGTGGCGCGGTTGAAGGGCGACTTGGCGTAATCCTTTCCGCCGATCATCGCCACCACCTCGCCGTTGGGCCGCATCGCGATCAGCGCGACCTGGGCTGAGCCAAGCGGGGCGCGCTGGGTGACCTTGCGGGCGATGTTCTGCAGTTTGGAATCAAGCGTGGTCGTCAAGGTCCGGCGGTCGTATCCGCCTTCGGTCAGCTTGCGGGCTTCGGGCAAGGCCCAGTCAGCAAAATAGGTGCCCGTCGGAACGTCGCTGCGCATACGCACATCGAGCAGCGGCGGACGCATCGCCCGCGCTTCGCCTTCGGTGATGAACCCTGCCGCGACCATCGACTGGACGACCAGCCGCATCCGCTTTTCCGCGCGGTCGTAATGCTTGGTGGGCGCGTAGGCGGACGGTGCCTGCAACAGACCGGCCAGCATCGCGGCCTGGTTGGCCTTGAGCTTTTCCGGCTGGCGATAGAAATAATGGAGGCTGGCCGCACGCAAGCCGTACACATTGTCGCCGAAATAGGCGTTGGAAAGATACCGCTCGAGAATTTCGTCCTTCGTCAGCCAGGATTCCAGCCAGAACGCAATCATCGCCTCTCGGGCCTTGCGGGTCAGCGTGCGTTCGGGCGTCAGGAAGGTGAACTTGGCAAGTTGCTGCGTGATCGTGCTGCCACCGCCCGTACCGGTGAACGCAGCGCGCGCAATGCCGCGGGGGTCGACGCCCCAGTGATCGTAAAACCGGCGATCCTCGATCGCCAGAAACGCCTCGACCACGTGGGGCGGCAGGTTGGACACGTCCACCGGTTCGTCGGTAATCGCCCCGTTCCGCGCGATCGGTGTTCCGTCGGCGGCGAGCAGGGTGATTTGCGGCGGCGCAATGGGTTCGAGCGACTTCGACAAGGGCGCGGTGATCGCCAGCCAGGCGACAAGGACGAGGAACAGGCCGATCAGGGCCGCGACGATCCGCACCGCCCACCAGCGCTTGCGCCGGTCACGCCAATAGTCGATCTGCCAGACGCGCAGCCGTTCCTTTTCCGTGCGGGCAACGGCGCTGTCGAGATCGTCCCAGCGCGCATCCCAGGCATCGTCGTCTAGCCCGTCGTGCAGGGAATAGTAGCCTCGATGCCCCTGCACCTCCGGCTCGCTCCGCCGCCTGCGAAAGATGGAATCGATGACGCCCATAACCTACTGTGTTAGCAACTCAATACAGCTATGAATAGGGTCTGTGACATTAACCTTCAACGACCGGCATGACGGTTCGCGTGGCGGTGCCGAGCAAGCGCGGCCTGCGCCTTGCTGCCCCGTCAATCATGGGCGAGGCACGTCAGGGGCGGGCAGCGCGACCGGACCGGCGTGCCCCGTTCGTATCATGATTTCCCGACCACGCTTTCGGGAAGGTCGGTGCCGAACACGCGCTGGTAGTATTCGGCCACCAGCATACGTTCTTCCTCGTCGCACTTGTTGAGGAAGGAGAGGCGGAACGAGAATCCGACATCCTTGAAGATGGCGTAATTCTGCGCCCAGGTGATGACCGTACGCGGGCTCATGACCGTGGAAATATCGCCGTTGATGAAGCCCTGCCGCGAAAGGTCGGCAACCTTGATCATGTCGGAAAGGATCTTGGGGTCGATATCGGGGTTTTTCGCCTCGACGATCTTCTGTTCGGTTTCGGCGGGCAGATAATTCAGACCGACGACGATGTTCCAGCGGTCCATCTGCCCCTGGTTGATCTGCTGCGTGCCATGATAAAGGCCGGACGTATCGCCCAGGCCAACCGTGTTGGCGGTGGCGAACAGGCGGAAATTCGGATCGGGCCGGATGACGCGGTTCTGATCGAGCAGGGTGAGCTTGCCCTGCTGTTCCAGCACGCGCTGGATGACGAACATGACATCCGGTCGCCCGGCATCGTATTCGTCGAACACGAGCGCCACGGGGTGCTGCAAGGCCCACGGCAACAGGCCTTCACGAAATTCGGTGACCTGCAACCCGTCACGAAGCACGATCGCGTCGCGGCCCACCAGGTCGATACGGCTGATGTGCGCATCCAGGTTGATACGGATGCAGGGCCAGTTGAGGCGCGCGGCGACCTGTTCGATGTGCGTGGACTTGCCCGTGCCATGATAGCCCTGGACCATCACGCGGCGGTTGTGGGCAAACCCGGCCAGGATCGCCAGCGTCGTATCCGCATCGAAAACATAGGCTTCGTCGAGATCGGGTGTGCGCTCGTCCGGCTTGCTGAAGGCAGGCACCTTCCAGTCGATATCGATCCCGAAGGTGTCGCGCACGTCGACCTCGATATCGGGGGCGGGAAGGACGGTCTTGGCGGCCGCGTCGAAGCTCTTGTCGGTCATCTCGTTCATCGCGCTTGCGACGTAGGCATTTATCTCGCGCGCGCCAAGCCTATATTGGGAAAGTGAGTCGCCCCGACCCCCTAGAATTTCTGCGCCAGCGGATAATCGGCAATGTCCGCGCAGCCTTCAACGAAGGCAACACCGCGGCCCAGCCCCGCCCCCCATCGGACGATGCGCTGTTCGAAAAGGACAGCCCCATCCGCATGGTCCACGCCGATGTCATCGGGATGATGGTTGGCGGGATACGGGGCCTGTTTCTGCAAATGCTGCATCCCCACGCCTTGCAAGGCGTGCTCGATTTCTCGAATTTTCGGACCGACCTGCACGGGCGCCTCAGCCGGACCGCGCATTTCATTACCGACACCACCTTTGCGCATCGCGATGTGGCGATGGCATCGATCGAACGGGTCAACCGGATCCACAAATCGGTGAACGGCACGCTGCCCGACGGTTCGCTTTATTCCGCCACCGATCCGCGCACGCTGGCGTGGGTGCACGTAGCGGAATCGACCAGCTTTCTGGCAGGCTACATGCGCGTCTCACGCCCTGACATGCCGGGCCACGAACAGGACGAGTATTTCCGCCAGTTCGCGCTGGTGGCGCGCGCGCTGGGCGCCGATCCCGTCCCGCTCGACCGCCGCGAAGCCGAGGCAATTTTTCGCGAGCTGCGCCAGGATCTCAAGACAAGCGCCGAAGCGCGTGAAGTTGCCGAATTCGTTGTGAACGTGAAACCCGAAGGCGCCCCGCCTGCCCTGCAAAAGGCGATCGTGGCGGAATCGATTGCGCTCCTGCCGCCGTTTGCGCGGTCGATGCTTGGTCTCGAACGGCCCGGACTGGGGGGCATTCCGGCCCGTGCAGCCACCTGGGGCGTAGGCAGGACCCTGCGCTGGGCATTTCGCCAGAATTGACAGGCGACGGCATTCGTTGCCTGCTACATCGCGAAGGCAAAGAGGAGACCGGCAATGGCGAATTTCACCTTTTTTACCAATCCGATGAGCCGCGGCCAGATCGTGCGTTGGGCGCTGCATGAAGTCGGGGCCGCTTACGACACCGAACTGGTGGATTGGAGCGACAAGCCAAGATCGCTGACCGACGCCAACCCGATGGGAAAGGTGCCGACGCTGGTTCACCACCACGAAGGCGATCACATTCATGTGATCACCGAATGCGCGGCGATCTGCCACTATCTCGCCGAAGTTCATGCCGACGCCGACCTGCTGCCCCATGCACACGAAAAGGCCGATTACTTCCGTTATCTCTTCTTCGCCGCCGGTCCGGTCGAACAGGCGGTGGTGGCAAACGCCATGGGCTGGGAAGTTCCCGAAGACAGGGTGGGCATGGCCGGCTTTGGAACCTACGAACGCACCATCGACGCGTTCGAAGCCATGCTGGCGGACCGGGATTTCGTGTGCGGCGCGCGCTTCACGATGGCGGATGTCTATGTCGGCAGCCAGGTCGATTGGGGGCTTCAGTTCGGCTCCATTCCCGCCCGCCCCGCATTCGAGGCTTACGCCGGCCGTTTGCGCGCGCGCCAAGCCTATACCGCGGCCAAGGCCATCGACATGAAACTGATCGCGGAGATGCAGAAGTGAACGAACTTTCGGTCACCCGATACATCGACGCACCGCCTGAAAAGGTGTGGGATGTCCTCACCAACCGCCAGGAAGAATGGTGGTGCCCGGTGCCATGGCGGACGGAAATCCTGGCGCAGGATCGCCGTGCGGGCGGGCGCTGTTCGATGGTGATGAAGGGGCCCGATGGCGAAGTGATTCCGAACGAGGGAATTTATCTCGCCTGGGAGGAAGGCCGCCGGTTCGTGACCACGGACGCACTCGACGCGGATTTCAATCCTGCGGGCCCGTTCATGGTCGGTATCTGGCAAATCGAACCCGAAGGCGATGGAACGCGGTACACCGCAATCGCACGACACTGGACCGCGGAAGCCTGCACCCAGCACAAGGACATGGGCTTCGAAGACGGCTGGGGTGCCTGCGCGCAACAGTTGGCGGCGCTGTGCGAGGCGTGACCGTACCGCCGGGCGATTTCAGACGAGGGCGCGCGATTTCCTGAGCAATTGGTAGGCTTCGACGACTTGCCCCAGCCGCGCTTCGTGGCGCCGGTCGCCGCCGTTGCGGTCGGGGTGATACCGGCGCACGAGTTCGGAATAGCGCCGCCGCAATCCGCGCAAGTCGACTTCCAGGCCCAGCCCCATCGCATCGAGCGCCTTGGCTTCGTCGGCGCTGAAACGCCCGTCCATCGCCATCTCGACCTCGCGCCGGGCGCGGCTCTTGATGCCGTTGGCGCGTGCGGCAATGGCATCGAGCGGGTCGACGTAATCGGCCCAGCGCGGCATTCCGTCGACGCCCGCGGTTGGCCGGAAGCTGGGACTTTCGGTGCGCCATCCGCTGGCCGGGCCTTGCGCTTCGATGATTTCTTCCGCGCTCATCCCTTCGAACCAGTCGTAGCCTGCGTTGAATTCGCGCACGTGGACAAGGCACATCCAGCGCCATTCCCCCGGCCCGTCAAAACCATGGCCCCGCGTTCCGGGCGCGCGGAATTCCCCCGGCTCGTTGCAGGTGGGGTGGGAGCATTGCCGTCCCGTTTCTTCATAACGTCCGTGAAACTTAGATTGCCGCATTCGCTCTAGGATGGGGAGCGATTTCAGGTATGGAAACCCCACCAGAGGAGATTTAGTGCATGGCCGGCAGTGTCCAGCAGGAAATGGAAGCCCTTCTGACCCAGGCGTTTCAACCCACGCGCCTCGAAGTCATCAACGACAGCGCAAAGCATCACGGCCATTCGGGCGATGACGGTAGCGGGGAATCGCATTTCACCGTCGTCATCGAAGCGGCCGCCTTCGCAGGCAAGAGCCGACTCGATCGCCAGCGCATGATCAACAAGGCACTGGGCGATATTCCGGGCGAACGGGTCCACGCCCTCGCCATCCAGGCTTCGGCACCGACGGTTTGAGAGGCAGCGCATGAGCCAGATCGCACAGGTAATCACTCCGACGACCCATGATCTCGGCCAGTTCGAGGTTCGCCGGGTTCTTCCGGCCCGTGCGCGGTCCATGGTCGGCCCGTTCATCTTCGTCGATCAGTTTGGCCCTGCCCAACTCGACCTTGGCGCCGGAATGGATGTCCGCCCGCATCCGCACATCAATCTGGCGACAGTGACCTGGCTGTTCGAAGGCGCCATCGATCACCGCGACAGCCTGGGCACCTTTTCGACCATTCGCCCGGGGCAGGTGAACCTGATGACCGCCGGGCGCGGTATCGTGCATTCCGAACGGTCACCCGATGCCGAACGCAAGGCCGGACCACGCCTGTTCGGTATGCAGACCTGGCTGGCCCTGCCCGATGGGCGCGAGGAAATCGATCCCGCGTTCGAAGCCGTGACCAACCTGCCGGTGATCGAGGACGGGCGCGCGAAAGCCATTGTCATCATGGGCGAATTGTGGGGCGAACGCGCGCCGACCACCACCTATGCCGACACGATCTATGCCGAAATCATCCTCGAACCCGGCGGCGCGATCCCGTTGGAAGAAGACGCCGACGAGCGCGCGGTGATGCTGATCGACGGCGAAGCGAGCGTGGATGGTCACGAGCTGGTGAAACACCAGCTGGCCGTCCTCCAGCCGGGCCGGGACATGACCTTGCAGAGCAAGACCGGCGCGCGCGTGATGCTGCTCGGCGGGGAGGCGTTCGAAACGAGCCGTCACGCCTGGTGGAATTTCGTCAGTTCCAGCCGCGAACGGATCGAACAGGCCAAACGCGACTGGCGCGACGGGCGCTTTCCCAAGGTGCCGGGAGATGAAGAGGAATTCATTCCCCTGCCCGAAGGCGCGCCCAAGACCGTGACCTATCCTTGAGGGGGACGATATGAGTTTCGAAGGCAAGACCGCATGGATCACCGGGGCAAGCAGCGGCATCGGCGCCGCACTGGCACGCGAATGGGCCGGCCGCGGCGCACGCATAATCCTGTCGGGCCGTGACGAGGCGCGGTTGGCCGAGGTGGCCGACAGCCTGCCAACGCAAACGCTGGTGCTGCCGTTCGACGTGCGCGACGATGCGGCAATGCAGGCCGCCACGGCCAAGGCTGCCGCCTGGAACGGCGGGGTCGATATCTTCGTGGCCAACGCAGGCGTGTCCCAGCGCAGCCCGGCCATCGACACGGCGATGGATGTCTACCGCGAGATCATCGACATCGATCTCACCGCGCAAATCGCCGCCACGCAGGCGCTGCTCCCGCACGTAACGCAAAGGGGCAGCGGGCACCTGCTGTTCATCTCCTCCATCGCGGGCAAGGTCGGCGTTCCGATGCGGACAGCCTATTGCGCGGCCAAGCATGGCCTGATCGGATACGCCGATGCGCTGCGCGCAGAATTGTCGCAGCGCGGCGTTTCGGTGCATGTCGTGTGCCCCGGATCGGTCGCCACCGATGTCAGCCGCAACGCCCTGACGGCCGATGGCAGCAAGCGCGGGCGCAGCGACGGGGTCATCGACAACGGCCTTGCACCGGCCGAAGCGGCGAGACGCATTGTCGACGGTGTGGCCGCAGGTCAGCGCGAAATCATCGTGGCAGAAGGCATGGAACAGGCGATGGGCGAAATGCGGCGCACCCCGGACCAGTTGCTGGACCAGGTCGCCGGGATGGTCGCTGCCGGATACATGGAGAAGATGCAGGCCGAGGACTGACCATGGAACAGACGCGTGTTTCGCTCGCCAACGGGATCGAACTCGACGTGGTCGACGAAGGGCCGCGCGATGCACCCGTGCTGTTTTTCCTGCATGGCTTTCCCGAAAGTCATCGCACCTGGCGCAACCAGATCCGGCATTTTTCCGACCGGTTCCGCTGCATCGCGCCCGATCAGCGCGGCTATCGCGGATCGTCCAAGCCGCAGGATGTCGAAAGCTACACCCCCGACAAGATGATCGGCGACGTGTTCGGCCTGGCCGATGCACTGGGTGTGGAAACCTTCACGATCGTGGGTCACGACTGGGGCGGCGCGATCGCGTGGGGCGTGGCGTATGCCGGAATGATGAACGGCCGCGTCACGCGTGCGATAATCGCCAATGCGCCGCATCCGGTGCTGTTTCCCCAGTTGCTCTACACCAACCGCCAGCAGCGCGAGGCCAGCCAGTATTTCCGCGCGTTTCGCGACCCGTCGCATGATCCCCTGATCCGCGAACATGGTCTGGGCGCGCTGTTGATGCAGGTGTTCGGCGGCGATCTGACGACAGCCATGGAGCCCGAGGAACAAGCCGCCTTGCTGCGCGATTGGTCCGACCCGGACGCCGCGTTCGGAATGCTCAACTACTACCGCGCCAGCCCGATGGAAGTGCCGACGCTCGACGCGCCATATGAATTGCCGGAAGGCTACCAGCCGTTTGCCCTGCCAAGGCTCGCCATCCCGACCCTGGTGATCTGGGCGCTGGAGGACGCGGCGCTACCGCCCGCCAATCTCGACGGGATCGAAGACGTGGTGGTCAATCCCGAAGTGGTGAAAGTGCCCGGTTCGGGCCATTTCGTTCAGTGGGAAAAACCGGCAGCCTTCAACGCCGCGCTGGAATCGTTTCTGGCCCGAACCGCCTAGCCTGCGATCCAGTCGATATCGGCACCGTGGGGGTGTGACCAGGCAAGCTGGATCGACCGTTCTCCCCCTGGCCAATACCGGACGCGAAGCATGTGGCGGTGAACGGTGCGGTCAGCCTCGACGCTGACCCACGCCAACGGCGTTTCGCGCGTCGCCCTGGCCCCTGCGGCTTCCATCGCGGCGGTGATCCGTTCCTGCTGATCCTGGGGTACGTATTGCCACACGATCGAATGCATCAGCATCCGCGTGGTGCCCGGTTCCTGCGGCTTTGCCAGTTCGGCCTCCACGAAATCGGCGGCGTTCATCCCGGCAATATCGGGTCTGGCGACCTTGGCAGCAGCGATGGCCGCCTCCATCCGCTCGAAGCGGACCGAATGCTCGGGCCAGATATAGGCTTTCAGCCGCAACGCCTGCGCGGCGTCGGTAAGGTCGACGGGCGCGACATCGCATCCCCTGGTCGACACAATGGCAATGGGATGGTCCGGCGGGGGGGCGCCCTGCCATTCCGGTTTGAAGTGCATGGCGGCATCGGCGGGCCCAACTTCGACGCCGCCCAGATCGTAGCGGTATCGATCGAGCATCAGGTTGATCCCCGCGCTCGACCCGATTTCCAGGCATTGAAAACGCGGCGGCAAACCTTGGTCCGCAAGCCACAGCATGGCGGCGATGAAATTGCTCGATCGGCCCGCCTCGTTCGTTTGCGGCGGACCGTCCAGCCATGGGAGAAGCCGCGCTTCGTGGGCCTGCATTGCATTGGCCACGATGCTGGCATCATCGGCCCCGATGCCCCGGTAAATGGGTAAAAGCGCCGGTTCGTCAGCCGAAAGATGCAGCGAATGCAGCCCGCCGGCGATCCGCAATGGCAGGGCATCGGCAAGGGGCGCGCCCTGCCATTGTGCAATCCGGCGGGCCAGTGCGTTATCCAGACCACCTTCGATAGCGGCCCAGATCGCGGCAACCACGCGGGCGGTAATCGGCGCACCGGCATTTTCGCAATAGGCGACCTGATTGGCGAAAGCCGTGGGAACCGCGCCACCCCCGCGAGCGGACATGTCGATCTTTTCGTAATCGGGCCTTTGCGATGAATCGCCCATACACGTTGCCCTTTTCCATGCGCTTGCCTATCTGCGCCAGCGATGAGCGATACCCTGACCTTTGCCGTGCCCAAGGGGCGTATTCTCGACGAAGCGTTGCCCGTGATGGCGCGTGCCGGCGTGGTGCCCGAAGATGCGTTTCACGACAAGGCCAACCGCTCGCTGACATTTGCCACCACGCGCGACGACATGGCGTTGATCCGCGTGCGCGCCTTCGACGTGGCGACATTCGTTGCCCACGGCGCCGCGCAGCTCGGCATCGTCGGCTCCGACGTGATCGAGGAATTCGACTACGCCGATCTTTACGCGCCGGTCGATCTCGACTTTGGCCACTGCCACCTTGCCGTTGCCGAACCCAGGGAAGGCGCTGCGAGCGTCGACGGGGCGAGCCATGTCCGCGTGGCGACGAAATACCCCAATCTGACACGCCGCTATTTCGAGCAGCGCGGCGTGCAGGCCGAATGCGTCAAGCTCAACGGCGCGATGGAAATTGCCCCGGCGCTGGGTCTGGCCGGACGGATCGTGGACCTTGTTTCTTCGGGCCAGACGCTCAAGGACAACGGCCTGGTCGAAACCGGCCATATCCTCGACATTACCGCCCGTCTCATCGTGAACCGCGCCGCGTTGAAGACCGATCCGCGCGTTGCGGCCCTGGTCGAGGCGTTCCGCCGCGATGCGTCCGAGCGCAGGGCCGCCTGATGAAATTCCTGCGAACCACCGATCCCGATTTCGAACGCGCGTTCGAACGCGTGGTGCGTAACCGCCGCGAAAGCGACTCCGATGTTGCGCGCGATGTCGCCGCCATCCTCAACGAAGTGCGCGAACGCGGCGATGCCGCGCTGGCGGAATATTCGCTGCGGTTCGACGGACACCGCCTGGCCACGGATGACGATTGGCGCATCCCTGCGGCGGCCTGCAAGGACGCCTACGACGCTCTGGACGCTGATTTGCGCGACGCGCTTGAACTGGCTGCGGAACGTATCCGCGCCTATCACGCCAGCCAGCTTCCCGAAGACCGCGATTACACCGATTCCATCGGAATGCGCCTCGGCGCGCGGTGGTTGCCGGTGGACGCTGCGGGGCTGTATGTCCCCGGGGGCCGCGCGGCCTATCCGTCTTCGCTTCTGATGAACGCCATTCCGGCAAAGGTTGCCGGCGTCGGGCGCCTCGTGGTGACCACGCCGACGCCCAAGGGACAGGTCAATTCGCTGGTTCTTGCCGCCGCGCATATTGCCGGTGTCGATGAGATCTGGCGGGTCGGCGGCGCGCAGGCCGTGGGCGCGCTGGCGTATGGCACCCAGCGCATCGCCAAAGTCGACGTCATTACGGGGCCGGGCAATGCCTGGGTCGCCGAAGCCAAGCGCCAGATGTTCGGCGTTGTCGGCATCGACATGGTCGCAGGGCCGAGCGAAATCCTGGTCATCGCGGACAAGAACAACAATCCCGACTGGATTGCCGCCGACCTGCTGAGCCAGGCCGAACACGATCCCTCCAGCCAATCCATTCTCATCACCGACGACGAAGCGCTGGCCCGCCAGGTCGAAGACGCCATCGACCGCGCGCTGATTAAGCTTTCGACCGCGAAGACCGCCAAGGCAAGCTGGGACGCGCACGGCCTGATCGTGATCGTCGACAACCTCGATCAGGCACCAGCCCTGTCCGACCGCCTGGCGGCCGAACATGCCGAACTGATGGTTGAAAACCCGCAGGCCCTGTTCGACAAGCTGCGCCACGCGGGCAGCGTGTTTCTGGGCCGCCACACGCCCGAGGCGGTGGGGGATTACATCGCCGGTCCGAACCACGTTCTTCCCACCGGCCGCCGTGCCCGTTTCGCCAGCGGCCTTTCGGTCCTCGACTTCATGAAGCGGACCAGCTTTATCGACGCGTCCGACGACGCGCTGGCCGCGATTGGTCCGGCCGCCGTCAAACTGGCCGAAGCAGAAGGCCTGCCCGCCCACGCCCTTTCGATTTCCGTGAGACTCAAGTGAACCATAAAATTCGCAGCCAGGCCCGTTCGGCCGCCCGCCTTGCCGCCGTCCAGGCGCTTTATCAGCAGCACATGGAAAAGACGCCGCTCACCCGGCTTCTCAACGAATTCCACCAGCACCGTATCGGTCAGGTGATCGAGGACGAGGAATACGCCGACGCCGACGTCGATTTCTTCGACGACATCGTCGCCGGGGTCGGAGCGCGGAGCGACGAGATCAATGAACGGATCGCAGCCCGCCTCGCATCCGGCTGGACCTTGGCCCGACTGGACAAGACAATGCTCCAGATCCTGCGCGCGGGCACCTATGAATTGATCGCGCGCGCCGATGTGCCCAAGGCCACGGCGATCAGCGAATATGTCGATGTGGCCAAGGCGTTCTTCGACGACCGCGAGGCGAAATTCGTCAACGGCATTCTCGATGCGGTGGCCACAGAGGCCGGGCGCTGAACGAACACGATTTCATCGCCGCGCTTCGGGCGCTGGCGACGACACCGGCTGCGCGCGGGCTGGAAGACGATACTGCGGTCATCGAAATCGGCGGGGAAACGCTCGTCCTCACGCATGACGCGATGGCCGAAGGCACGCATTTTCTTGCCGGGACAGACATGGCCGACGTCGCCTGGAAACTCGTGGCAGTGAACCTGTCCGATCTGGCGGCAAAAGGTGCCGAACCCGTGGGGGTTCTGCTCGGGTATTCGCTCGGCCAGGACGACGAACGCTTCGTTGATGGTCTGCGCGACGTGCTGGCCCGATACGATGTCCCGTTGCTGGGCGGTGATACCATCCGCAGTCGCGGCCCGCGCACTTTCGGGCTGACGGCCATCGGGCGCGCCTGCCATACACCGGTGCCCTCCAGATCGGGTGCAAGGCCGGGCGACGAGATCTGGGTGTGCGGCACGATCGGAGACGCATCGCAGGGCTTTCTCGAACTGACGCGGCAGGACGCTGGCGGCGAAAGCGGTTCGCCGCAAAAGCCTGACCCCTACTTCACCGGAAAACTCCTTCGCCCCCAGCCCCTGCTGGACGAAGGGAAGGCGCTCGCACCGTGCGTAACGGCCATGATGGACGTGTCTGACGGCCTGCTGCTCGATGCCGAACGGATGGCGCGCGCCAGCGGAGTGACGATCGATATCTCATCCGGCCAGATTCCGTTTTCCGCCCCCTTCATGGCCGCTATCGGTGACGACAGCACGTTTGCCGCCCGCCGCCATGCTGCCAGCTGGGGCGATGACTATGCACTGCTGTTCACCATGCCCGCAGGCACCCGCCCACCCGCGGCGTCGTGCAAGGTCGGCGTAGTCCTGCCGCGTTCGGAGGCGCCGCTGCTGCTCGACGGTTCGGAACCGTCGCCGGACGCGCCGCTGGGCTACACGCACTAGCTGCACGATCATGCCAGTCGATAAGCGCCGAATTGTGCGCTTTTCGGCCTTGTCACGCAACAGATGACCCTTATACCCACCCGCCATATGGCCGCGCGTTTCCCGCGTTCGGTCGAAAAATGACATAATCAAACGGGAGGGGATTTTTTTCGTGGACCTTGTTCTCATATCCATCGTGTTGGGACTGCTTGCCGTCGTGTACGGCTTCGTCACCAGCCGCCAGGTGCTCAACAGCGGCGCCGGCAACGCAAAGATGCAGGAAATCGCTGCCGCCATCCAGGAAGGCGCTCAAGCCTACCTGAAGCGCCAGTACACCACCATCGCCATCGTCGGTGTGGTCGTGGCCATCCTGGTCTTCGTTTTCCTTGGTGCCATTCCGACAATCGGTTTCGTGATCGGCGCCGTCCTGTCGGGCGTTGCGGGCTTTATCGGGATGAACATCTCGGTGCGCGCGAACGTGCGTACCGCGGCTGCCGCGCAAAGCGGTTTGCAGCAGGGTCTGACCCTGGCGTTCCGCGCGGGTGCGATCACCGGGATGCTTGTTGCAGGCCTTGCCCTGCTCGCGATCGCAGTGTTCTTCTGGTACCTTATCGGCCCTGCCGGTTTTGCACCGAATGACCGCCACGTGATCGACGGGCTGGTCGGCCTTGCCTTCGGCGCATCGCTGATTTCGATCTTTGCGCGTCTGGGCGGCGGTATCTTCACCAAGGCCGCAGACGTCGGCGCCGACCTTGTCGGCAAGGTCGAAGCGGGTATTCCCGAAGACGATCCACGCAACCCCGCCGTTATTGCCGACAACGTCGGCGACAACGTCGGTGACTGTGCCGGCATGGCCGCCGACCTTTTCGAAACCTACGTCGTGACCGTCGGCGCCACCATGGTGCTGACCGCGTTGCTGCTCAAGGGTCTCGGCGATATGTTGTTGCCGATGATGGCGCTGCCGCTGCTTATCGGCGGCGCGTGCATCGTGACCTCGATCATCGGCACGTACTTCGTTCGCCTCGGTGGCGGCACGAACGTGATGGGCGCAATGTACAAGGGCTTCCTTGTCACCGCTCTGCTTTCGGTCCCGCTAATCTGGTTCGTGATCAATTACGCGCTGGGCGGAATGGATGCGACGATCGGCACCGCATCGGAAGGCATCGCTGCCTTCAACGGATGGGCGCTGTTCTGGTGTTCGCTGCTGGGTCTCGTCATCACCGGCCTGATCATCTGGATCACCGAGTATTACACGGGCACCGATTATCGCCCGGTACGCTCGATCGCCAAGTCGTCGGAAACCGGCCACGGCACCAACGTCATCCAGGGTCTGGCCATCAGCCTTGAATCGACCGCGTTGCCGACCCTGGTCATCGTGGCGGGCATCATCATCGCCTATACGCTCGCGGGCCTCATCGGCATCGCTTACGCGGCAACCGCCATGCTGGCGCTTGCAGGCATGGTCGTCGCGCTCGATGCCTATGGTCCTGTCACCGACAACGCCGGCGGCATCGCCGAAATGGCGGGCCTCGATGACAGCGTTCGCGAGAAGACCGATCTGCTCGACGCCGTGGGCAACACCACAAAGGCCGTTACCAAGGGCTATGCAATCGGTTCGGCCGGCCTCGCCGCGCTGGTGCTGTTCGCAGCCTACACCACCGACCTGAAGGAGTTCTTCCCGGATCTGACTGTCAATTTCAGCCTCGAGAACCCTTACGTCATCGTCGGCCTGCTGCTTGGTGCCCTGCTCCCGTACCTGTTCGGTGCGATGGGCATGACCGCCGTTGGCCGCGCTGCGGGCGACGTGGTGAAGGATGTCCGCGAACAGTTCGCGGGCGATCCCGGGATCATGGCGGGCACAAGCAAGCCCGATTATGCCCGCACGGTCGATCTCGTCACCAAGGCAGCGATCAAGGAAATGATCATTCCTTCGATGCTGCCGGTCCTGGCACCCATCGTGGTCTACTTCGTGATCACGGCGATTGCAGGTCAGGAGAACGGCTTTGCCGCTCTCGGGGCACTGCTGCTCGGCGTGATCGTCAGTGGTCTGTTCGTCGCTCTCTCGATGACCGCGGGTGGCGGCGCGTGGGATAACGCGAAGAAGTACATCGAAGATGGCAACCACGGCGGCAAGGGCTCCGAAGCCCATAAGGCCGCCGTAACGGGCGACACCGTTGGCGATCCCTACAAGGACACCGCCGGTCCGGCCGTCAATCCGATGATCAAGATCACCAACATCGTTGCGCTGCTGCTTCTCGCAGCTCTCGCAGCCGGCTGATCCAGCAACTTCCCTTTCGGGAATGAAAACCCCGTCCGGAGCGATCCGGGCGGGGTTTTTCCTGGCCATGTGTCCATGCACCAGACCCCGCCATGATCATCACGCCATTAAGCGTTTTTCAGCGTCCTTGCTGTAGGCGTGCCTGACACGATGGAACGGAAGCGCGGTGTTGACGGCTAGCCAGGCTTTGAATTCAGGGGATACAGGCGAAGGGCGCAGCCACGGCGCGGCCTTGGCGGTGCCCGCCTGCGCGCTCGCCGACGGGTTGCATATCCGTGGGTGGACCGAGCTGGATCTGCCGGCATTGCTTCCCGCATGGCGCCATCTCGCCGCGCATTGCGCCACGCCAAATCCGTTCTTCGAAGACTGGTTCCTTATCCCGTCGCTGCAGGCGTACGATCCACAGGGCGCTGTCAGACTGGCGCTGCTGGTCGAACGGGGAAGGCTCGTCGCGCTGACGACGCACTGGCGCGATCCCAATTACCACGGCCGCAAACTCGCAAACCTTGCGCCCTGGCACCACCCGAACATGTTCTGCGCCTTGCCGCTCGTCGCGCACGGGTTCGAAACCGCCTTCTGGCGGGCATTGCTGGCCGATACGGACGCATCGGCCCAGGGCGCATGGTTCTACCATTTCCCGTCGGTTCCACGGCAAAGCCCGGTCACCCGCGCGCTCGTGGAAATCTGCACCGCAGACAATCGCCAATTTCGCGAAGTGCGGAGCGAAAGGCGCGCGATGCTGCGCGCGGGCCCGACACCGCAGGCCCACCTCGATGACACGATGACCGCCAAGAAGCGCAAGGAGCTGCGCCGTCAGCGCAAACGGCTTGAGGATCACGGCGCGGTCGAGGTCATCCGAAGCCGCGACGAAAGCGGCCTGCACGACTGGATCGCGAAATTCATCGACCTCGAAAAACGGGGGTGGAAGGGCAAGCGCGGTTCGGCGCTCGCGTCCGACCCCAGGGGGGTGGAGTTCTTCACCAACGCCCTGGCTGGCGCGGCCGCGCAAGGGCGTCTCGAAAGGCTCGCGATTGCGTGCGATGGACGCCCCGTCGCGATGCTCGCCACCTTCATCAGCGCTCCGGGTTCCTTCGCCTTCAAAACCAGTTTCGACGAAGATTTCGCCCGCTTTTCTCCCGGCATGCTCTTGCAGATCGAAAACCTTGCCTTGCTCGATAACCCTGCCATCGCATGGTGCGACAGCTGCGCAGCGGCGGACCACCCGATGATCGAACGCATCTGGCGCGACCGGCGCGAAATGATCTGGCTGAGCGTCGGCATCGGGCGCGGCCTGCGGCGCACAGCGGGCGAATTCTACACCCGGATCGAAGCCCGCCGTGCAAGGAAGGACAGATGACCGACCCCGTTTTCGACAGCGCAGCCGGCGCCCGGCAAAAGGTGTTTCCTGCCGAATCCATCGGTGCATTTGCCACAAACTATCCGGAAATTCCGCATGCGCTCGATCATCGCTTGGGCGCGGACAGCCGGTTTGAACCCGATACTCTCGCGGCCCTGGCAGCCAGGCTTCCCCCGGCGAGCATCGAATACAACCGTGGGGATCTGCCGGTGGGCGTCGACGGCAAGCCCGGGTCCAATGGCCTGTCGATCGAGGACACGATCCGCCATATCGCGACCAGCAACAGCTGGGCGGTGCTGAAGAACATCGAACAGGTGCCCGAATATCGGGCGCTGCTGATGGACCTGCTCGGCGAAATCCGTCCGCAGATAGAGGCGAAGACCGGGACGTTGCTGACGCCGCAAGCCTTTGTGTTCATTTCCAGCCCCGATGCGATCACGCCGTATCACTTCGATCCGGAACACAACATCCTGCTCCAGCTTGTCGGCACCAAGACGATGACCCAGTTTCCGGCAGGCGACGCACGGTTTGCGCCGGATACGGTCCATGAAAGCTACCATCTTGGCGGCCCGCGGGAATTGCCGTGGGACGATACCCTGCTCGACGGTGGCACGGCGTTTGCGCTTGCGCCGGGACAGGCGGTTTTCGTGCCCGTGATGGCGCCCCATTTCGTCAGGAACGGGCCGCAAAGCTCCATCTCGCTGTCGATCACCTGGCGCAGCGAATGGAGCTATGCCGAAAGTTACGCCCGCAGTTTCAACGGCACGCTGCGGCGGCTTGGCATTTCTCCGCGCGCGCCGGGGCGCTGGCCGCATTCCAATCGGGCCAAATCCTTCGCATGGCGCGGCTTGCGCAAGCTCACACGCGCTTGACGCAAGCGTAAACCGGTCGCAAAGCCCCGCGCGTGACCGACACCAAGACACCCGAGCAACTCGTTTCAGGCCTCGTGCGCCTGTTGACCGTCAGCCGCGACAGCGACGATGCCTTTACCGCGCCCCAACAGCCGGGCGGCGTTGGCCGCGTCTTCGGCGGCCAGGTGATCGCACAGGCGTTGCAGGCAGCCCAGGCGACCGCCCCGGACGGGCTGGAGGCGCACTCGCTCCACGCCTACTTCCTGCGCGGCGGCAGGGAAGGTGTCGATATCTCCTACACGACCGCACGCGATTTCGACGGGCGCAGCTTCGCCAACCGCCGGGTGGTTGCGATGCAGGCGGGCGATGACGGCGAACTGGCGCCGATCCTGAACCTTACCGCCAGTTTCCAGAGGCCCGAGGAAGGCCTGGTCCATGACGACGCTGCCATGCCCGACGTCGCCCCGCCCGAAGAACTCAAATCCGACATGGAAATGCGGCACAAGATGGTGGAGCGCGCAGGCGACCGGATGACCGAGGCGCAGCGGGCGCTCGTCCTTCGTCCCCGGCCCATCGATATGCGCACGGTTGACCGGCTGCACTGGATGAATTCCGAACCACGCGAACCCCGCGCCCACAGCTGGTTTCGCACGGTCGCACCGCTTCCGGACGATGCCGCCTTGCACCGCGCAGTGATTGCCTATGCGAGCGACTACACGCTGCTTGGGACCAGCGCCCTGCCCCATGGCCTGTCATGGATGCGCGGCGAACTGGTGGGCGCCAGCCTGGACCATGCAATCTGGTTCCACCGCCCTGCCCGCGCCGACGAATGGCTGCTGTATGCCACCGATGCCCCGTGGAGCGGTTCGGGCCGGGGGTTTAACCGCGGACGCATATTCAACCGCGCGGGCGAACTGGTGGCAAGCGTTGCCCAGGAAGGCATGATGCGCAAAAGGGTGAAGCGCGAACGTTGAGTGCGGGGCAGGCTCCTGGGCCTGAACGATAATTGGCGGATTTGCCGATCTATCGAATGCTGGGCGAAGATGCCCCGTCATCGCCGCCTTCGCACCTGCAAAAAAAACCGCAAGCCAAAGACGCACTTTGTCGCTATAGGCGTTCGACAAAGGCGCTCGCGGACCCATCCGTTATCCGCCGCAGCCGGTTTGGCGCCTGCGATGGCGCAGTCCTTCATACCCCCGTTTCTCCCGCGCCGCACCCGTGGCGCCCTTGTCTGTGTGAGTTTGCATGCCTTTCGAAACCGTCCCGCCGATTATCGGTGAAGCCCTGACCGAGCGCGGCTATGCCGCCCCTACTCCGGTGCAGGCTGCCGTGATTGCCCCCGATGCCGCCGGACGCGACCTTGTCGTCTCGGCGCAGACCGGTTCGGGCAAGACCGTCGCATTCGGCCTCGCGCTGGCCGACCAGCTGCTGGCCGAATCCGGTTCCATGCCGCTGGTGGAAAAGCCGCTGGCGCTGGTCATCGCACCGACCCGCGAACTCGCCCTGCAGGTGAGCCGCGAACTGGGCTGGCTGTTCGCCAAGGCAGGGCTGCGTATCGCAACCTGCGTGGGCGGAATGGACGCAAGCAAGGAACGCCGCGCGCTTCGTGCCGGGCCGGCCATCGTGGTCGGTACTCCGGGGCGCCTGCGCGATCACCTCGAACGCGGCGCGCTCGACCTGTCGGGCCTGATCGGCGTCGTGCTGGATGAAGCGGACGAAATGCTCGACATGGGCTTCCGCGACGATCTCGAGGAAATCCTCGACGCGACGCCCGATACCCGCCGCACCCTCCTGTTCTCCGCCACCATGCCGCAAGCTATCGTACGGTTGGCCGAACGCTATCAGAGCAACGCGCTACGCCTTTCGCTGCGCGGCGAAGATCGCGGACACGGTGACATCAGCTATCAGGCGATTACCGTCAGCCCTTCCGAAATCGAGAACGCGGTGGTCAACCTGCTGCGCTTCCACGAGGCGGAAACGGCAATCCTGTTCTGCGCCACGCGCGACAATGTGCGCCACCTTCATGCAACGCTTCAGGAACGCGGCTTTGCCGTCGTTGCCCTGTCCGGCGAACACTCGCAGAGCGAGCGCAACCAGGCCCTGCAGGCGCTGCGAGACCGCCGGGTTCGCGTGTGCGTGGCGACCGACGTTGCCGCGCGCGGGATCGATCTTCCCACCCTCAGCCTCGTCATCCACGTCGAAATTCCGCGCGATGCCGAAACGCTTCAGCACCGTTCGGGCCGTACCGGCCGTGCGGGCAAGAAGGGCACCGCCGCGATCATCGTGCCTTACAACCGCCGCCGCCGTGTCGAAGGCATGCTGCGCGGTGCCAACATCGCCGCCGAATGGATGGACGCACCCGGGCCGGACCAGATCCGCGCAAAGGATCGCGAACGCCTGATGGACGCACTGACCGCATCGGTCGAATACGACGATGAAGATCGTGCGATGGCACGGGACCTGATGGAAAAGCGCTCGGCGGAAGATATCGCCGCTGCGCTTGTGCATGCCCATCGCATGCGCCTGCCCCAGCCCGAAGAACTGCTCGCCAACACCCCCGAAGCGCGCGAAAAGGCCAAGGCCGATCGTCATCGCCCCGGTTTCGAAGACGTGGTGTGGTACAAGATCGGTGTCGGACGGCGACAGAACGCCGAACCGCGCTGGATCCTCCCGCTGCTGTGCCGCCGTGGCCACATCACCCGCAACGAAATTGGCGCGATCAAGGTCGGTCAGTTCGAAACCTGGTTCCAGGTTCCGCGCGACATTGCCCCCAAGTTCTCGGACGCCCTCAAGCGCACGGCCGAAAGCGAAGACGAACAGGACGCGATCCCGATCGAGGAATCGCCGGAAGGTCCGCGCATGGAAGCGCGCACGAATCGCCGCGACCGCGACAATTCCGACGGGCCGCGCGTTCGGCCCAAGCCCTTCGACAAGGGCGCCGGATTGAAGCCCGGCGGCGGGTTCAAGGGCAAGCCCGGCGGGTTCAAGGGCAAGCCTGGCGGCTTCAAGAGCAAGCCCGGCGGCGGGTTCAAAGGTAAGCCTGGCGGTCCCGGTAAGGGCGGCCCCTTCAAAGGTCCGCGCAAGCCCAAGGGCGACTGATCATTATCCGCTAGGTTTCGCACCACGCGGTCGCTAGCTTCAGGCCCTGATTTTCGGGGATGGAGTTTGCGCAGATGAAATTGATCCGCCTGGTCGCAGCGGCCACACTCGGTGTGGCCGCACAAGGCGTCGCCGCGCACGAACCTGTTCCCCCGCTGGCGATTGCCAAGCCCGTGCCTGCCCCCGATTACGAGGGAGAGGCACGGCGGATCGTCGACGCGCTGGATGCAACCGGAATGGTTGCGGCCGTCATGGTCGATGGCAAGGTGGTCTACACCGGTTCCTTCGGCGTACTCGAAGAAGGCAGCGATAATCCTGTCACCCCGGATACGCTGTTCCCCATCGCCTCCATCTCCAAGGCGTTCACCACGACGGCGCTTGCCATTCTCGTCGACCGCGGCGAACTCGACTGGGACGACCCGGTTCGCAAATATATCCCCGAATTCGCCATGTACGATCCGTGGGTCAGCGAACGGTTCACGATACGCGACGCGCTGACCCACCGGTCAGGCCTTCCCCTGGGCGCAGGCGACCTGCTGATCTGGCCCGATGGCAACGCCGCGCCTTCCGATATTGTCGCCGCACTGCCCCATCTAAGGCCCACCACGGGTTTTCGTGACGGATTTGCTTATGACAACCTGCTCTACGTCATTGCGGGCGAGGTGATCGAACGGGTGTCGGGCAAGAGCTGGTCCGATTTCGTAACGGACGAAATTTTCACCCCTGCGGGGATGGCCAACTGCGCTGCCGACCAGTCGCGGATCGCGCCCGGTCGAACGGTCGCAAGCGGGCATGAAAGGGCCGCTGGTGAAACCAGCGGCACGCCGGTCGATCCACGGATGAATTTCAGCCTGACATGGGCGGCAGCGGGTGGAATTTTCTGCACGGCAAGCGACATGATGGTCTGGTCCAAGCTCTGGCTGGATCGGGGCGTAACCGCCACCGGAACGCGGCTTGTCAGCGAAAAGCAGGCGGCTGAACTGTGGAAGGGTGTGACGCCCGTCGGCAGCGGCGCAATTCCCGAGACTGGCGGATCGACCAACCTTTCGCTCTATGCCCTGGGATGGTTCGTGCGCGATTGGGAAGGCACGCCGATGGTGACCCATTCCGGCGGCGCACCTGGCAGCACCAGCAATCTGATCCTGTTGCCGCAGGAAAACATCGCCGTTTTCGCCGCGTCCAACGACTATATGTCCACCGCCAGCGCCTATACCCGCCAGATTGCGGACGATCTGGTGGGCGGCCGTAACGAGGACGTGATCGCGGCGGCTGCAAAGGCGAACCGGGAAGCGAACGATGCGGCCCTGGCCCTTGTATCGGACGCGATTTCACCGCCGGCCGATGCAGCGCGCCCGTCCCTGCCGCTTTCGGCCTATGCAGGCACGTACCGCGATCCGTGGTACGGCAACGTGACAATCAGTCTGCGCGCGGACGGATTGTTCATCGACATGCAGCGTTCGGCCATCCTCGACGGGCCTCTCACCCCGTTTGCGGGTGACACATTCGTCGCGATCTGGCCTGACCGGACGATCAAGGCCGACGCCCTGGTGACGTTCGAAGTGGCCGATGGTGCGGTAACGCGGATGACCATGAAGGCCGTGTCGGACATTACCGATTTCTCGTACGACTTCCACGATCTCGACCTGGTGAAACAGTAACGCGGGTCGCCGTCAATGCGCCAGCAACAGGGGGATGCCTGCGTTGCTGAGCATGGCGCGGGTCGCGCCGCCGAAAACCCGTTCGGACAACCGCGTACGCCCGTACGCACCCATGACGATCAGGCCTGCACCGCGCGTATTTGCAGCTTCGACAAGCGCGTGGGCAACGCCGCCGTCACCTGCCTTCACTGCCACTACCTCGCAGCGGATTCCGTGCCGGCTGAGATAATCCGCGCCGCTCACCGGCGGCAGATCGTGGCTGGTGTCCGGCTTGCGGGCCTCTTCGACCGAGACGAGATATACGGCCTTCGATTTCTTCAGCATCGGAAGGGCTGCACGAAGGGCGTGTGATGCCTCGGCGGAACCGTCCCAGCCAACGACGGCCGGAGTTTCGGGATCGAAGCGCGTGGTACCGTAAGGCAGGAAAAGCACCGGGCAATTCGCCGACAAGGCCAGTTCGCCAGCGGCAAAGGACGGACCGGACCGGGTATGGTCCACTTCCGGTTCGCCATAGACGATGAGATCGCTCAGCATCGAATGCTTGAGCAGCGCAAGGGTTACCGGACCCGCCTCCTCGACCCAGTCGTAACGGACATCTTCGTTGGCGAGATCGGCCACCGTCGCTTCGTGCAGCTTCGTGCCTTCTTCGCGCATGACCGGGATCATCGCGGCAAACACAGCGCCATAGGGATCGAGCGAGACGTCCGCCGAATACGGCAGGGAATGGACCAGTGTCAGGTGGGCATCGAAGGCCCGCGCGATGTCGAGCGCGGCATCAAGTCGGCCGGAAAAGCCGGCATCGGACTGGGCGTTGAAGAGAATCGATTTCATCACGCATCTCCCGCGAAGCGAGGCGCTGCTCTGGATCAGAGGCCATTTCCCTCGCTCAATTAAGTGATCATCGTGTATGCTGGGACGCCTGTCGTTGATCTGGCGCAAATTTGCGGTGCGCGTTCGTCACCCGCCGGCGTGATAGAAATCGTAGATCTGCTGTGCCACGCCTTCGCTGATGCCCGGCGCGCGCATCAGGTCGTCCAGGCCGGCGGCCCTGACCTTTCCGGCCGTCCCGAAATGCAGCAAAAGCGCGCGCTTACGCGATGGACCGATGCCGGGGATTTCATCCAGCGGACTGGCGGTGATCGCGCGGCTGCGCTTGGCCCGGTGCGCCCCGATGGCAAATCGATGCACTTCGTCCCGCAGCGTCTGGAGATAGAACAGCAACGGCGAATTGACCGGCAGGGTCTTTTCGCGGCCGTCCGGGAAATGGAAGACTTCGCGCCCCTCGCGCCCATGATGGGGGCCCTTGGCGATGGCGATCAGCGGGACGTCCTCGATACCCATTTCCGCCAGCGTATCGCGCACGCTGGACATCTGGCCCTTGCCGCCGTCAATCAGCACAAGGTCCGGCCAGATGCCGACCTTCTCGCGATCGGGATCGTCCTTCATCGCGCGGGCAAAGCGCCGCTCCATCACTTCGCGCATCATGCCGAAATCGTCGTTGGTCTGCGCGGTCTTGATGTTGAACTTGCGGTACTGCCCCTTCTCGAACCCTTCGGGACTGGCCACGACCATCGCACCAAGCGCCTTGTCGCCCTGAATGTGGCTGTTGTCGTAGACTTCGATCCGTTGCGGAACGTCATCGAGTTCGAGAAATTCGGCCAGTTCGCGCAGCCGGCGGGCCTTTGTGCCGGTTTCTGCCAGCCGCCGTTCCAGCGCCTCGATCGCGTTGCGACTGGCCTGTTCCATCAACTTGCGCCGGGCACCGCGCCGCGGGATCGAAATGGCGACAGCCTGTCCCGCCTTTTCGGCCAGGGCTTCGGCCACAAGGTCCTGCTCCGGCAGGTCGCGGTCGACCAGGATCGTGCGCGGCGGCGGCACTTCCTCGTAGAATTGCAGCAGCACATCCGAAAGCACTTGCGATTTCTCGATCTCGCCGGTGTTTCGCGGGAAGAACGCCCGGTGGCCCCAGTTCTGCCCGCCACGGATGAAGAACGCCTGCACTCCGATCTGGCCGCCCTTCGCCGCAAGGGCGAAAACGTCCGCATCGCCCACACCGCTGGCGTTGATCGCCTGGCTGCCCTGGATGAATGTGGCGGCGCGCAACCGATCGCGCAGGATCGCCGCGGTTTCGAAATCGAGATCCTGCGCGGCCCTGGCCATCTGCTTTTCGATTTCCGCCTGCACCGCGCCGGATTTTCCCCCCAGGAAGTCCTTCGCTTCGCGCACCAGGCTGGCGTATCCCGCTTCGTCGATACGACCCACGCAGGGGGCGGAACACCGCTTGATCTGGTAAAGCAGGCAAGGCCGGTCGCGATTGTTGAAGAAACTGTCGGTGCAGCTGCGCAGCAGGAAAAGTTTTTGCAGCGCGTTCAGCGTCTTGTTGACCGATCCGGCGCTGGCAAACGGACCGTAGTAATTGCCCTTCGCGCGCCGTGCGCCGCGATGCTTGCTGATGCGCGGAAAGGCGTGATCGCCGCGAAGCAGGATAAACGGGAAACTCTTGTCGTCACGCAACAGGACATTGAACGGCGGACGGTAGCGCTTGATCAGCTGCGCTTCGAGCAACAGCGCTTCGGCTTCCGAATTGGTGGTGACGATTTCCATGGCGCGGCACTGGCTGACCATACGCTGCAGGCGGTTGGTAAGGCCTTTCACCTGCGTGTAATTGGCCACGCGGGCCTTCAGGCTGCGGGCCTTGCCCACATAAAGCACATCGCCGCGCGTATCGAGCATCCGGTAAACGCCCGGTTTGGGCTTGAGCGTCTTCACGGTTTCGCGGATCGCCTTGATCCCGGCTTCCAGGTCCGGCTGCGCGCTGGCAATCGTGTTGGTGGCGCGTTCCTCGTTGAAACGCTCCTTGCCTCTGGGATCGGGGGGAGAACCGGCTTTCGTGCGCGACATGGTGGTGGAGATAGGCGGCGCAGCCGGTTTTCTCAATCGCTTGCGCGCACGCCCTTAAACGGGCACTCAACCGCGGATGAACGGGGAAAAACTGGCGCCGCCGCGCACGGTCGGCTTTTGGGGTACATCCCTGTTTCCGCTCAATGGCATGATCGGCGCCGGAATTTTCGCCCTGCCCGCCGTGTTAGTGGCCGCCGTCGGCAATTTTGCCCCCTGGATGATGCTGCTGGGCGGGATCATGTTCATGCCGATGGCGCTGGTTTACGCCTGGCTTGCCGGGCGGTTCGATCACAGCGGCGGGCCGGTCCTCTACGGCGAAGCGGCCTTTGGGCGATTTGTCGGGTTTCAGGCAGGATGGTCGCGGTATGCCAGCGCAATCGTGACAGGCGCGGCCAACACGCATGTGATGATTGCGTATTTGGCGGTGGTCTTCCCGGCCCTGGACGATCCCACGACCGCGTCGATCGCGGTCGCTTTCGTGCTCGCCGCGACCACGATCATAAACCTCCTGGGAATGCGCGGCGCAATCGGGACACTGGGCGCGATGACCTTCATCAAGGTCGTGCCGCTGATCATCCTTGTGCTGTCCGCCCTGTTCGCAGGCAATCCCGCAACCGGTTTCGCCCTGCCCCAGTTCTCCGAGGTGGAAACGGTCGTGCTGCTGCTTTTCTATGCCTTCATGGGCTTCGAAAGCGTGACCGAGGCGGCGGGTGAATTTCGCGATCCACGGCGCGATGCGCCGCGCGCGATCGTGTCGATGGTGCTGGCGGTGACGGTTCTCTACGTGGCGATCATCTGGGCGTATCTGGCGATCGGTCCTGGCACCGGGAATGAAAAGAACGCGCTTGCCGGGACCGCGCGTGTGGCGTTGGGCGATTTCGGCTCCATCATGATCGTGGTCGCGGCAGCTTTCAGCATCGGCGCCAACACCTTTGCCGGGGCAACAACCCTGCCCCGCCTCAGCTTCGGCATGGCGGAAAGGGGGATGCTTCCGGCGTGGTTCATGGGGTTGAGCAAACGCTGGCTGACCCCGGCCAACTCCATCGTCTTCGGGGGTGTTGCCTCCGTCGCGCTGGGGCTGTGGGAAGGGTTCGAGGTGCTCGCGATGGCCGGCACTCTCGTCCGCCTGGTCACTTACGTCATCTGCGCCGCGGCGCTGCCGGTGCTCGAACGGCGCGAAGGGATGAACAGTCCCTTCCACCTCGCCTGCGCAGCGTTCGCCGTGATCAGTTCGCTATGGGTGGCAACCCATGCCGATGCCAACGCCTATCTCGTTCTGGCGGGGATCCTGGTCGGCGGAACGGTGCTCTATTTCCTCGCCGCGCGCGAAACACCTGTCACGCCAACGCTCGCGGAAAGTTGAATGTCGGATAGCTTTGACGCGATTGTCCTGGGCGCAGGGGCCGCAGGGCTGATGTGCGCCGCGCGCGCGGGTCAGCGTGGCAGGCGCATTCTCATACTCGAAAAGGCGGATAAACCGGGCAAGAAGATCCTCATTTCCGGTGGTGGCCGGTGCAATTTCACCAACATCGGCGCGGGGCCGGGAAATTACCTTTCGTCCAATCCGCATTTCGCCAAGTCCGCCCTTGCCCGTTACACTCCGCGCGACTTTCTCGACCTGGTCGAAAGCTACGGCATCGCCTGGCACGAAAAGACACTGGGCCAGCTGTTCTGCGACGGGTCGGCCACACAGATCGTCGACCTGCTTCTCGAAGAATGCGCGAAAGGCGATGTCACGGTGCGCTGCGGCGAAGACGTGGCCGCTGTCCGCCATGACGGCGGGGTCTACACTGTCACCACCCAGCACGGCAGCTATCGCGCACCATCGCTTGTGATTGCCACAGGTGGCCCGTCGATCCCCAAGATGGGCGCCACCGGCTTTGCCTATGACATTGCCCGCCAGTTCGGGCTCAAGATCGTCGAACCGCGTCCTGCACTCGTGCCGCTGACGCTGGGCGGAGACGAGGTTCTGTTCCGCGAAATATCGGGGGTATCCGCCCATGTCGTGGCGGGCGCGGGCAAGGCCAGCTTCCCCGAAGCGGCTCTGTTTACCCATCGCGGACTGTCGGGACCGGCGATCCTTCAGGCATCGTCCTACTGGCGCGCCGGCGAACCGATCGTGATCGATTTCCTGCCCGGACGTGCAACCGGTTGGTTGCTGGACGCCAAGCGCGACACGCCGCGCGCCACAATGCGTTCGGTGCTGAAAGAGGCGCTTTCCGCGCGGCTGGCCGATATTCTGGCCGAAAAGCTGGGGATCGAGGTCGAACTGGGCAACGCGCCCGACAAGGCCCTGCGCGCGGCCGAAGAGCGGCTCGCCCATTGGCAATTCCACCCCAACGGCACCGAAGGTTTCGCCAAGGCGGAAGTGACGGTGGGGGGCATTTCAACAGCGGAGCTTTCATCCAAGACCATGGAAGCAAAGCGGATTGCCGGCCTTTACGCCATCGGCGAAGCGGTTGACGTGACCGGCTGGCTGGGCGGCTACAACTTCCAGTGGGCCTGGGCGAGCGGCGTTGCCGCGGGGGACGCGCTGTGAGCCCACGCCGCAAGGGAAGGCTTTGACGCGGGCGGCAAGTTGACCGCAGCTTTGCGTGTGGTAGCCTTCGCCCTCTTCGGACCCGCAAAAGCGGGCCGTTCCCGCCCCTGGCAACCGCGCCACGGGTCCGGGCAGGAGGGAGAACTCGATGCGCCAGCTCCAGGGAATGGATGCAAGCTTTATTGCGCTGGAAACACGCAATTCCCCGATGCACATCGGATCGATCCTCATCTACAACCCAGAAACCGCGCCGGGCGGATTTGTGCGCTTCAAGGACATCCTCGCCTTCTTTGAAAGCCGGATGCAGTTGTCCCGCACCATTCGCCAGCGGCTCGTGCGCGTGCCGTTCGACCTCGACTATCCCTATTGGATCGAGGATCCCGACTTCGACCTCGAATACCACGTCCGGCACATTGCCTTGCCCCAACCGGGGGACTGGCGGCAATTGTGCATCCAGGCGGCGCGCATCTTCGCCCGCCCGCTGGATCTGACCCGCCCGCCGTGGGAATTCACCGTTGTCGAAGGGCTGGAAAACATCCCCGGTGTGCCCAAGGGCAGCTTCGCCATGGTCACCAAGGTGCATCACGCGGCGATCGACGGGATGAGCGGGGTGGACCTGCTGGAAGCGATGCACACGCTGACGCCCGACGAGCCTGCACCCCAGACGCCCGATGAATGGAAGCCGGAAAAGGTGCCCAGCCCGGTCGAATTGCTGGGCAAGAGCTATTTCAACGCGATCACCAACCCCCTCAAGCAGATCGAGGTGGCGGCGAAGGCTGCGCCGGGACTGGCCAAGGCGCTCAAGGGTCTGGCGGCAAAGGAATTCGATGTTTCGGGTGAAATGATTGCGCCCAGGACACGCTTCAATCGCAAGATTTCAGGCCACCGCGTTGTCGAAGGCCGCAGCGTTCCTCTGGCCGATATCAAGGCGATCCGGACTGCCGCGCCCGGAGCCAAGGTCAACGACGTGTTTCTGGCCATCGTTGGCGGGGCGATGCGCAAATACCTCATCTCCAAGGACGATCTGCCCAAGAAGACGCTGACTGCGATGGCCCCCATTTCGGTCCGGTCGAAAGATGAAAAAGGCGACATGGGCAACCAGGTTGCCGCCATGGTCGCACCGTTGGGAACCCATATCGAAGACCCGCTGGAACGGCTGCGGTACTGCCATGATCGCACCAGCAATTCCAAGGCCATGACCGACGCGATGGGCGCCCGCAACATGACCGAGATGAGCAAGGTCAGCCCGGCCTTGTGGATGAGCCTGGGCGCGCAGCTTTATACGCGGCTGGGCCTTGCCGATCGCGGCGTGGGTCCGATGTTCACCACCGTGGTCACCAACGTGCCTGGCCCACCAGTGCCGATCTATTCATCGGGCGCGCGGCTTGAAAGCCAGATGGGGCTTGTGTGCCTGACCGACGGGATGGGCCTTGGCCACGTGGTCCAGTCCTATACCGACGAAGCGACCATCGCGTTTACCGCGTGCCGCGAACTTCTGCCCGACCCCGAATTCTACGCCCAGTGCATCGAAGACAGCTTCACCGAACTGCGCGATGCGGCCCTGGGCGCGGGCAAGGAGCCACCGGCCAAACCTGCGGCTGAGAAGAAAACCGCCCCGAAAAAGGGGCCAGATCCCGCCAGATCCGCTGCAAAAAAGCGGGCTGCACCCAAGAAGAAAGCGCCCGCAAAGGGCACCAAAGGGGTCGCCAGCCGTTCAACGGCTGCCCCGAAAGGGAAAGGAAAATCCACGAAATGACCGCAACCGCCACCATCGACAAGGGCTCTGCCCGTCCGCCACACGCGCTGCTCGCCCTGTCCGAGCCGGGCCGTGCGATGGGCGAACTGGCCAGTTTCTACGCGCTTCGTCCGCTCATGGGGATGTTGCCCAAAGGTGACGGACACGGCGTCCTCGTCCTGCCGGGTTTCATGGCGTCGGATACCTCGACCCGCCCGCTCCGCTCGTTGCTCGAGAACCTCGGTTACGATGCGGTGGGCTGGAATCTGGGCCGCAATGTCAAAGTCGACAACGCCCGGATCGAAGCCATGATGGGCTGCGTCGAGGAGCTTCACAGCCGCTCCAGCGGCAAGGTCAGCATCGTGGGCTGGAGCCTGGGCGGTGTGTTCGCCCGCGAACTGGCAAAGCTGGCACCGGAAAAAGTGCGTCAGGTCATCAGCCTGGGAAGCCCGATCAGCGATGATCGCAACCACACCAACGCGCGCCGCCTGTTCGAATATCTCAACGGCCATGAGCCCGAGCCTGTCCGCCAAGGCAACTTCCGCGAATTGGCCAAGGCACCGCCTGTGCCGACGACCTCGATCCTCACCAAGACCGACGGCGTGGTGGCATGGCGCGGTTCGGTTCAGGCGAACGACCACGACCAGTGCGAAAACATTGAGGTTTTCGCCAGCCATTGCGGTCTGGGCGTCAATCCGGCGGCGGTTTATGCCATCGCCGACCGGCTGGCGCAGGCTGAAGGCAGCTGGCAACGCTTCGCGCCGCGCGGCCTCGCGCAGCTCGTCTTTCCGAAGTCACGCCTGCACTAGAACTGCTTGCGCAGGTCGATACCCAGATAACGTCCGACCGGGTCGAGTCGGCGCGGGTCGAACGCATCAGGCACATTCCCGTCTGAATCGACGACCTTGCGCTGCGCGTCAAACACGTTGTTGGCGACCAACGACACGCGGAACCCCTTCAGCAGGCCGCTTTCCTTGCTCAGCGCCTCCCCCAGATCCATGAACAACCGCACGTCGAATGTCGCAAGGTCGCCATAGAACAGGTCGCTGCTGCCGGGCAGGCCGCTGCCGCTAAGGGTGGCAGACCCCTGATAGACACCGGACAGGCGTGCGCCATAACCGGCCCAGAACAACCCGCCTTCCAGACGCGAACTGTGCCGCGACACCACGCTGCCGCCGATGACATCGCCATCGAGCTGGTCGAGCAACGGTCCCCCCGACGCCAGCAACACCTCGTTTTCGAGCGCGACCGTGTGGTTGAGGCTGACGAAATACCGCCCCTGTCCATCATCGCCGCGGCTGAACGGATTTCCGCCACCCGGACCACCGCCGCGTCGGCCACCCGTATCTGCGGGAGGGCCGCCGTTCTGCGCGGCGTCGGCGGCGCACATACGCTCGCGCATCTGCGCCAGACGCTGCTGATCGATCTCGCCGTCCGGCCCCTTGAGCCGCTCCAGCATTTCCGGCGGCAGGGCATCCAGCTTCGGCGGGTCCGCGCAGATTGCAGCCCGCAGCGCACCGAATTGTTCGCCCGTGCGTTCACCGCAGAACCGCTCGCGCGCCTGGGCAATTTTAGCAGGATCGGGTTGACCGTCGGCACCAAGCAGGCGCGAACGCATCTGGTCCGGCAATTGCGAAAGGTCGGGCGCTTCACCTTCCGGAACCGCACAGAATTTCTCCCGCATGGCCTGGAAACGCGCAGGGTCGAACCCGCCGCCCGTGTCCCCGCCTGGCCGCGAACCGGCGTCAGCGCGCGGCGAAGCACCTGCCGACGGCGCACCGCCCGCATTGCCGCCACGTTCCTGCGCCTTGCCCACGGTGCCGCGGGTGTTGAGGCCAAAGCTGAGCGAACGGCTGCGCGTTTCGAACAGGGTCACGGGCCGCAGATCGACTGCCAGCAGATCGCCGGCGCCATCCCGCGTCACCCGATCCTGGAACGCGCTTTCGAAGGCCGCGGTGTAGGACGGCGAATCCAGCGTGACATCGCGCGACCGGTTGATCGCGAAATCGATCTGAAGCCGCGTGTTTTCCCAGAACGGCAGTTCCCAGTTCGCGCCGAATTTCCAGTCCGCCTGCGTTTCGGCGACAAGCGAGGGATTGCCGCCGCTTGTCACGGTGGCCAGCACATCGTTTCCGGTGGCGAAATCGAACAGCGAGACATTGAAAGTGTGGATGCTCGGGCTGCCCAGCGCGGTGAGCGAAGGCGCGACTTCGCGCCAGATCCGGGTGGCCTGGAAACTGAGCCGTTCGAACGGAGACCAGTTCAGTCCCGCGCTCCAATCGGTCAGACCGCCAAAATCCGAAAGGTTTTCGGCACCGACCGAGAAGTTGGCCGAAAGACCGCCAATGGCGCCCCATGCACCGCCGCGTTCGGATATCGGAACATTGACATTGAGGCCGGAGCCAAGCCGGCGCCTCGTTCCGGTAAAATCGTCGTCCGAGCGGGTATCGGCGCTTTCGATCCGCTTCCAGTCGAACGCAAGATTGAGGGTGGTCGAGACGTCACCCGCCGGGAGCGAAAGCGGATAGCCAATGAAAGTGGCCTTGTTCGCGATCGTCCACGTGCGGCTTTGGGAAAGGTCGAATCCGGCAGAGTCGCTGCTGTCGATTTCCGTATCGCTCACCGCGCGGACCGCATCGGTGGTGAAGGTTGCCTGCCAATCGCCGATCGAGCGGTTGTAGGCGCTGGCGAAGGAATAGGTATCGGTCGTGTTGCGCCGTTCCAGCGCGGACACGTCGCCGCCAATTTCGCGCAGACCGGACAGCGAAAGGCTTTCGTTGCGCGAAGCGGTGGCGTTCAGGCTGATGGACGATCCGCTGTCGATGAAGGCACGCGCGTAATTGGCTGTCCCCTCGACCTGCAAGCTGTCGGACACCAGGCTGCGGAAAGGCGCTTCGTCAACGACGCCGGGGATGCTCGATGGAACAGAAAGCCCGCGTTCCGCCTCGGTCAGCAAGCTGACGTCTTCCACGTCGAGGTTGAAGTTGAGCCGACCGCCATCGGCGATCCGCAGGTAGGTCAGTTCCTGCTCGTTGCGCCAGTAGCCGCCGCTGTCGGGCGCTTCCACTTCCAGTTCGGCGGTGAGGGACGAGTAATCGTTCTTCAGGACGATGTTGACGACGCGCTGATCCGGCGGAAATCCGAACCGCTGCGCCACTTCTTCGGCGAAAACCTCGATCTTGGCGACGCTTTCTGGCGGGTAACTGCGAAATTCGCGGAAACTGGACACGCGGATGCCGTTGATGAGGAAAACCGGCCGCCCGCCGCCACGCGCACCGCGCCCGCTGGTCGTCGCCGGTTCGATAGCCTCGAGGATGTCGGAGATGGAACTGCCGCCGAACGCAGCGATGTCTTCGGAATCGAATTCGGCCACAGGCGGCTGTTCGACGATCAGCTGGCCGCGAATACGCGTGCTGGTGACGACAATCGTCCCGGGATCGAGCGTGGGCTGATCGGTGCTTTCTTCCTGCCCCGACTGCGCCTGCGCGATGTCCTGGGCCTGTACGGTGCTGGCCCATGCGAGTGCAGCCAGCGAAGTGGCGATTGGCATCAGATGTTTCACTAGAAATCCCTTACCGGACAATGCTGCGCCATTCCCCCCGGAAGGCCACTCATTGAAGGCTGCAATGACTGCAAGCAAGGACCGTTCCTGTAACGGTTTGTCGCCGGTCGAGCGGGATCACCGGTTCATCGGAAGGTGGGGTGCAGGCGAGGCTTCCCTTTTCCCACGCCTGCCGCTAAAGGGCGCCTCCACTGTTCCAGAACCAATTTACGGAAAAAGAGACTGCATGGCCAAAGAAGAACTCCTCGAAATGCGCGGCAAGGTGGTCGAACTGCTGCCCAACGCGATGTTCCGGGTGGAGCTCGAGAACGGTCATGAAGTGCTCGGCCACACCGCGGGCAAGATGCGCAAGAACCGTATCCGCGTCTTGGTTGGCGACGAAGTGCTGTGCGAACTGACGCCTTACGATCTCACCAAGGCCCGCATCACCTACCGCTTCATGCCCGGACGCGGCGGCCCCGGCCCGCAGTAATCCGGCGTGGGTTCGCCCAAGCTTGTCCTCGCATCCGCCAGCCCGCGCCGCCGCGACCTGATCGCGCGGCTGGGGCTGGAGCCCGATGCCATCGCACCAGCCGACATCGACGAAACCCCTCACAAGGGTGAACTTCCGCGCGACTATGCCAAGCGCATGGCGCGCGAAAAGGCGCACGCCGCCGCTTCGCCCGATGCCTATGTTCTGGCCGGGGATACGGTGGTCGCCGCAGGGCGACGCATCCTGCCCAAGGCCGAAGACGAGGCGACCGCCCGCAAGTGCCTGGGCCTGTTGTCGGGTCGGCGGCATCGCGTTCTGTCCGCCATCGCCCTTCGCGCACCAGACGGATCGCTGCGTGAACGGGTGAGCGAGACGGTTGTGATGTTCAAACGCCTGAGCGCCGACGAAATCGACGCCTACATCGCCAGCGGCGAATGGGACGGCAAGGCTGGTGGATACGCCATCCAGGGCCTGGCCGAAGGGCTGATCAGCCGCATCCAGGGAAGCCATTCCGGGGTTGTCGGACTGCCGCTCTACGAGACCCGCGCCTTGCTGAAGGCGGCGGGCTTTGCCCTTGCCTGATCCGTCGAAGGGGGCGCCGTCCGGCCAGGAATGGCTGGTCGAGGAAGGCATCGGCGAACATCGGGCCATCCGCCTCGCTGAAAACGGACAGATCGCGGCGGCGCGGCTTTACTGGCCGGGCAGCTTGACCGCCGGACAGGTCGAAGACGCCCGCCTCGATCAACGGATAAGAAATTCACCGCGCGGCGTGGCCGTTTTCGCAAGCGGCGAAAGGGCGCATATCGACCGCCTTCCCGCCTCCGCAAGTGAAGGCGCAACGATGCGTCTGGAAGTAACCCGATCGCGCCTTGCCGAAGCTGGCCGCGTCAAGTTGGCGCAATGCCGGCCGAGCTACCTGCCGCTGGCCCCCGCGCCCACACTTGCCGAACAGATCGGTTCGTGCGGGGATCGCGCGAAGATCGTGCGCCGCTTTCCTGCCGAGGCAGGGTGGGAGGAATTGTGGAGCGATGCCAGCGGCAACTTCGTCGAATTCGACGGCGGAAGCCTCGTGCCGTACCCCACCCCTGCAATGCTTCTGATCGACATCGACGGTTCGCAAGCGCCGGACAGGCTGGCCCGCGAAGCCGTGGCACCGCTTGCGGCAATGCTGCGGCGGATGGATCTGGGCGGCAATATCGGCATCGACTTCCCGACCGTTGCCGAAAAGGCCAGGCGCAAGGAAATCGACGAGCTGCTGGAGCGCGCACTGTCCGGCTGGCCGCACGAACGCACGGCAATCAACGGTTTCGGCTTCTTGCAGATCGTATCCCGGCTGGAACGCCCGTCGATCCTGCATCTTCTGCATTCCGACCCTGCCGGTGCCCATGCGCGGCGGCTTCTCCGCTCGGCCGAGCATCTCGAGGGGCCAGGCATACTTGCTCTCAGCGGAACGCGCGATGTGGCCGAGGCGCTGCAACCCTCATGGATCGAGCAGCTGGAGCGACGGACAGGGCGCAAAGTGCGGGTATCGGCCGATTCCCAGGCTTGGGACCCGGAACTGTGCCATGTACAGGTGGTATCCGATGACTAGCCTGACCAGACCTTGCCCGATCTGCCGCAAGCCGCGGACAGAGGAATTCACGCCGTTCTGTTCCAGGCGATGCCGCGACCGCGACCTCGCCCGGTGGTTCGGCGATGGCTACGCTGTGCCCGGCCGTCCCGCGCTGCCGGAAGAAATCGCCGCCGAAGTGGTTCGCAACGACGATGACTGAATTACCCCCTTGCCAAGGCAAGCGGGCTTCGCCATAGGCGCGCTCTCATTGCTCGCCGGCCCTTTCGGGCCAGTTTGCCGAAGCGATGTGCCCGGGTAGCTCAGTGGTAGAGCAGACGACTGAAAATCGTCGTGTCGGTGGTTCGACTCCGCCCCTGGGCACCACTTCGCTATCCGAGCCGATCCAACATTCCGACAACCAGCGCCCCGGCATCCGCAAGCGCGGCAAGATCGCGCGGCCGTGTCAGCCGCCACACCGGCACTTTCGCCACCACGGCGGCGGCCAGGGCGCCCTGTTCGCCCCACCGCCCCATCGCTTCGATAGCTTCGGGACGGTAAATCGTGCCCCGCAGCACCGCCTTGAGGGCATGAACACCCGATAGCGGATCGAGCGCGAGGCGATCGCCAGTTTCAAGAACACAGATGGCCGAGAGCGGCATGGCGCCGCCCCGCGCATGATGTGCCGGGACGGAACAGTGGAACTTGTCCTCGCGGACGAGGTCACGCTCGATCACCCGGTCCTGCCAACCAAAGTGCGCCACGGCTTCGCCCCACAGTTTGATCCGCGCGCTCGACGGGTGGATGCACACCCCCTCGCCCATGGTGCCGATACGGCTGAGATCGTCGGCCACGAGCGCTGCACCCGCTGCGATCATCGTGCCCGCCATCGTGCTCTTACCTTCGCCCGCCGCGCCGCAGAACAGCGCCGTATGGCCCGCAATCTCGATTGCGCTACCGTGCCACATGGCATCGCCGCGCTGATAACCGAGCAGGCCCCACGCGCTGCCGAGGGTGAACAGGCGCACCATGCGCGGGTCTGCGGCGGTGCTGGGAAAGACGACCATCCGCCGCCCCGATTCAAGCTCCCATGCCCCGATGCCGTCGATGGCAAAGCCCGCCGTGTCATTCGTGACCGCTGTGCTGGCATCGGACCGGAATGCAGGGGCCTGCCCATCGGAAATCGCGATCTCGACATCGGCATCGCCCGGCCAGTCGCACGAGAACGCGTCCCATTCGGGCAGGTGCATCTCGGACGCGATGCGAAGACCGGAATGGAAATAGCGATGCATGTAGCCCTGCTGCCCAAGGCTTTGTTCCGGCGCAAGCTTCACCTTGCGGTCTGGGCGCGCTATCGCCGGGATCATGCATGAAACCGCATCCGGCGCGCTGTCCGCCTTCGATATCGCCGCCCTTCTCGTGGTCGCATCGGCCCTGTTGGGGTGGTTCAACCATCATTTCGTGAAACTGCCGCATGTCATCGGCCTGACGGTGATGGGGGCGCTGGCGTCCATCGGACTGATGGTGGCCAACGCGCTCATCCCGGGGATCACGCTGGACGATTGGGTTGCGCGCACGCTGGTGGACCTCAATTTCACCGACACGTTGCTCCAGGGGATGCTCAGCTTCCTGCTGTTTGCGGGCGCTCTGCATGTCGATCTGGCGCGGCTGAAAGTCGCCTGGCTGCCGGTCCTGCTCCTCTCCACAGTCGGCGTCGTGATCTCCACCGTTCTGGTCGGGCTGGCCATGTGGGGCATGGGCCTGCTGCTGGGCCTGTCGGTTGCGCCGATCTGGTATTTTGTGTTTGGCGCGCTGATCGCTCCGACCGATCCGGTGTCCGTGCTTGGCGTCCTGCGCGAAGAAAACGTGCCGGCGTCCTTGCAAAGCGCGGTGGCAGGCGAAAGCCTGTTCAACGACGGTGTCGGCATCGTCATCTTCACGATCCTGCTCGGCGCGGCGGTGACGGGGGCGGATTTCAGCCTTTCGGAAGGCGCGCGACTGTTTGCCATCGAGGCGGGTGGCGGCGTGCTGGTGGGGCTGGTCTTCGGCTACATCGGATACCGCGCGCTGGCGAGCATGGACGAATACACGCTGGAAGTGCTGATCACCCTTGCCATCGTGATGGGTGGATACGCCCTGTGCAGCTATTTCCACATTTCGGGGCCCCTTGCCATGGCGGTGGCGGGGCTGCTGATCGGCAACCAGGGGGTTACTTTCGCGATGAGCGACGTGACCCGCGATTACGTGCTGAAATTCTGGGAACTGGTGGACGAACTGCTCAACTCGGTCCTCTTCCTGCTTATCGGGCTGGAGATGATCGCGCTTGTCCCGGGCGTCGATGAAATGATCCTGGGGCTGGCTGCCATCCCGCTGACGCTGGCAGCGCGGGCGGTGGGCATCGTCGTTTCGACCAAGGCAATTCCCGCCGCGCGGTTGCAGGACAAGGGTGCCGGCAGGGTGCTGTGGTGGGGCGGCCTGCGCGGGGGGATTTCGATTGCCCTTGCCCTGTCCTTGCCGGCGGGTGAAACCCGCGAACTGATCCTTGCGGCCACCTTTGCCGCAGTCCTGTTCAGCGTTCTGGTCCAGCGCGCCACCCTGGGGCGCCTGATCGAAAGGTTGAAGGAACAACATGCCCCCGCTGTCGAGGACGCGCCCACGCGCTCGGTGCATTGATCGAGCAAGCCCGGCTGCGCATGACGGCGCAGGCGCAATTGCTTTCGTGACGCCGCTTATGTATGGGCGGCTCACACGCCCCGGAGCCGCGGACGCCAGCCGATCCCGCCGCCGGGGCGATAGCTTTTTAAGCGCGAAGGAACAGCTGTATGGCACGTCGCCGCCAGATCTACGAAGGCAAGGCCAAGATTCTCTATGAAGGCCCCGAACCGGGCACACTGATCCAGTACTTCAAAGACGATGCGACCGCCTTCAACGCCCAGAAAAAGGGCACGATCAACGGCAAGGGCGTGATCAACAACCGCGTCAGCGAATACGTGTTCACACGCCTGTCGCACATCGGCATCCCGACGCATTTCATTCGCCGCCTCAACATGCGCGAACAGCTGATCCGTCAGGTGGAAATCATTCCCCTGGAAGTGATCGTGCGCAACGTGGCCGCCGGTTCGCTCTCCAAGCGCCTCGGCATCGAGGAAGGCGAGCTGCTGCCGCACACTTTGCTCGAATATTGTTACAAGGACGACAGCCTCGGTGATCCGCTGGTATCCGAGGAAGAAATCGCCTGCTTCAACTGGTGCAGTCACGAAGAGATGCAGGACATGGCCAGCATGGCTATCCGCATCAACGATTTCCTGTCCGGAATGTTCAGCGCGGTCGATATCCGCCTGATCGATTTCAAACTGGAATTCGGCCGTATCTGGGACGGCGATTACAGCCGGGTAATCCTGGCCGACGAAATCAGCCCTGACGGTTGCCGCCTGTGGGATATCAACACCGGCGAAAAGCTCGACAAGGACCGGTTCCGCCGCGACCTTGGCGGCGAAAGCGAAGCCTACCAGGAAGTCGCGCGCCGTCTTGGCCTGCTGCAGAACGAGGATTCGGGTCCGGGCGAGGTGCTCGACATGAACGCGCACCGCGGGCGTCTGCGGACGCCGAACAAACCCAAGAAGTAATCAGACCACATACCGCAGCGTCAACCCGGCCGGCGCGATGACATAAGCGCAGTCGGGAAAATGGTCGCCATCGACCTGCACGGGCGTGACGCAGCGGTCGAATTCGATGCGCCGCACCGTGCGGATATCGGCCAGCCCCATCCGCGCGATGGGCAGGCCGAGCATCGATGCAAGGCTGAGGGCGGCGATCCGCATTCGGGTGGAGCGTGTAAGCGTGATGAGCTCTATCGAATCCGCCGAAAGCGCGGCTGCCGGGCTCAACCGGAACGGCCCCGCATAAAGCGCGGCGTTCGACACGATGGCGGCCTCTGCCTCGCACGTAAATTCTTCGCCGCCGGACAGTTCGCCGCGGATCGTCACCGGATTGCGCGGCCAATCCCGCATCTGCTGCATCATCGCCACGACATAGGCGTATCGCCCGATGCGCTTCTTGAGCGGCCCCGACACCCGCGCCACCGCATGGCTGTCTGGCCCGATCGAAAGGCATGACACGATCGGCACATCGCCCAACCGGTACAGCGGGGCGTGGACCCAGCGCGCATCACCCGCCTTCCACCCTTTGGCGATCTGCCGGGCGAACGCGCCCGGCGCGCGCGCATAACTAAGTTCCCTCGCCACCAGGTTGATCGTGCCCGATGGCGCGACGCACAGCGGCAGGCGGCCGGCATCCGCGCCCATGGCCTGCACGGTATCGCGCAAGGTTCCATCCCCGCCGTGGATACAGACCAGATCGGCCGTGCCCGAAAACCGGACCCCGTCACGCGCCGTCGGCACCATCGTCACAGCAAATCCGCTGGCCTCCAACGCATCCGCCAGCGCCTCCAGATGCGCGGTGCCGAAGCTGCCGGAAACCGGATTGTAGACGAGATCGATCCTGCTCACCACCACGTGTTAAGCGAACCCAATCGCGCGATAAACTGTTTTCGGCTCAAGCCGTTGCATTCCTATACACAGGGGTTAAGCTTATCGGGAAACACCGCGTTCTGCGGCATTTTTCCAGGGGACCACCATGCTTTCGAACGCCCGCCGCCGCGCACTTGCCGCGTTGCCGATCTTTGCCTTGTCGCTGGCCGGCTGCGCCACCTACGCGCCGGTCGAAACGACAGCGGCGCCGGACGCAACCCAGGTTGCTGCAGCGGCCAACACCACGGGTTGGGGTTATCCCGTTTACGACATACCCGCCGACCCGGCGGTCCGGTACGGCGTACTCGACAACGGAATGCGCTATGCCATCGTCAAGAACGGCACGCCCAAGGATACTGCGGTGGTGCGCTACGGTTTCGATGTGGGCTGGGTCGATGAAACGGAACAGACGCTGGGCCTTGCCCACATGCTCGAACACATGGCCTTCAACGGCTCGGCCGCGATTCCCGAAGGCGAGATGCTGAAATTGCTCGAACGCGAAGGGCTGGCCTTCGGCGCGGACACCAACGCTTCGACCGGTTTCGAAGACACGATCTACAAGCTGGACCTTCCGCGCACCGATCCGGCGCTGCTCGACACCGCGCTGATGCTGATGCGCGAAACCGCCTCCGAACTCACGCTGGCACCCGACGCGATCGACCGCGAGCGCGGGGTCATCCAGTCCGAAACGCGCACGCGCAACAATTACCAGATCCGCCGCATCAAGGATTACCTGCAGTTCATTGCCCCTGCCACGCGCTTTGCCACCCGCTTCCGCGCGGATGGCACCACGCAGAACATCGACAGCTTCTCTGCCGCCACCCTTCGGGACCTGTACGAAGGGTTCTACCGGCCGGACAACGCCGTTCTTGTCATCGCCGGCGACATCGAACCCGATCTGGTCGAGGCCAAGATCAAGGACCGCTTTGCCGACTGGCAGGCCCCCGCCGCCCCGATTGATTTTGTCGACAAGGGAACGGTGGACCTTGCGCGCGGCGCGGCGGCGAAGAATTTCGTCGATCCCGACGTGCAGTATATCCTCACGATCGACCGGTTCGCGCCTTATGCGGCGCGGCCCGACACGGTCGAGGAATTTCGCGACAAGCTGTTGCTCGACATCGGCACCGCCGTGCTCAACCGCCGGTTCCAGAAGATCAGCAGCCAGCCAGATACGCCGGTCATCGGCGGCGCGGCCAGCGCGAGCGACTTTTTCGATGTTGCCCGACAAAGCTCGGTGACGCTTCAGGCCAAGGAAGGTGAATGGAGCGAAGCGCTGGCAGTTGCCGAACAGGAAACCCGCCGGGCGGCAACGCATGGCTTCACGGCGGGCGAAATCGCCGAACAGATCGCCAATATCGAATTGCAGTACCGCATGGCCGCCGAACAGCAGGCAACGCGTCGCAGCGCAGGCCTGGCCGAAGCGATCCTTGCCACACGGCGGGACGAAAAGATCTTCACCACACCGGAAACCCGCTACCAGTTGTTCCGGCAACTGAAGGCACACATGACGCCCGAGAACGTCAGCCAGGCGTTCCAGCGGCAGTTCGCCCTGTCCGATCCGCTGATCCACGTTTCGACCAAGCAGGCCATCACGAACGGCGAAGCGGCGATCCTTGCTGCCTATGGCGCATCGACCAAGGTCGCTGTGGCCCCGCCCGAAGATAGCGGCGCAACCGCCTTTTCCTACACCGATTTCGGTACGGCGGGCACGATCGCCAGCGACACCACGATCGACGATCTTGGCGTTCGCACGATCCGGTTCGCAAACAATGTCCGGTTGAACCTCAAGACAACCGATTTCGAGGATGGCAAGGCGCGGTTCCGTGTCCGCGTGGGCGATGGCCAGTTGGCCATGAAACCCGATCAGACAGCCGACGCAATCTTCCTGTCCGCGATGTCGCCCTTCGGCGGGTTGGGCAAGCACAGCTTCGACGAACTCCAGCAGGTGCTCGCCGGCCGCCAGCTGACCTACGGTTTCGCCCCTGAAGACGACCGTATCCAGGTTTCCGGCAACACGACGATGGCCGACCTGCCACTGCAGATGCAGGTCAGCGCAGCCTATCTGACCGATCCCGGGTTCCGCCCCGAAGCGATGAGCCGGTGGCAGGCATTGGTGCCGCCCTTCGTGGCGCAAACCGATTCCACGCCGGCCGCCGTGGCACAGTTCAAGGTTCCGCAAATCGTCGCCAATGGCGATCCGCGCTTCGGTTTCCCCGAAGAAGCCGAGCTGACGGGTGTTACGCTGGACGGTGCCAGCGCGATCTTCAAAGACAGGCTGTCCGGAGGACCGATCGAGATCACCGTGGTCGGCGATATCGACGAAAGCGCCGTGATCGATGCGGTCGCTTCCACCTTCGGCGCGCTCCCCGTGCGTCCCGCCGCGCTGGGTGATTATACCGCTGCCCGCAAGGCGAGCTTCGCCACGGATCGTGCCCCGATCACCTTGTACCATGACGGCGCTGCCGATCAGGCGCTGGTCCAGACATACTGGCCGACGGGCGACGACGACGATGCGCAGGAAGAAGTGACGATGCAGCTTCTGTCCGAAGTGATGGGGCTGCAGCTGCTCGAGAAAATCCGCGAGGAGCTGGGCGCGACCTATTCGCCCAACGCCAGTTCGAGCATGTCGGATGTGTTCGACGGCTACGGGACGTTCTCGACGTCGGTCGTGGTCGCACCGCAGCAGGCAGACGAAGTGTTCGGCGCAATCGATGCCATTCTGGCGGGGCTGCGGGCGGCACCTGTCGATGCCGATACGCTGAACCGCGCGCGCAAGCCTCTGCTCGAACGCACGGCGCTGAACCGGCGCGAGAACGGCTGGTGGATTTCGTCCATCGACGAGGCGCAGCTTCGCCCGGACCGCCTGGGACGTATCAGCACCATCGAACAGCGGTTGAACGCGGTGACCCCGGAAATGCTGCAAGCCGCCGCCCAGCGCTATCTCGACCCGTCGGATGCCCTGCGGGTGCGGATCGTGCACAAGAGCCAAGCCGAATAGGCCCCGGCTTTTTCCGAACCTGACAAAAAAGGCCGGAGGGACGCGTGTCCCTCCGGCCTTTTTCGTAGGTGGTGCGAAGCTTAGTAGCTGACGCGGGCCGACAGGCCGAACACGCGCGGATCGTTCACGAACGCGGTGTTGTTGTTGAAATCGATGCCGCCCTTCACGTTGTCCGCGTTGGTGATGTTGCGAACGAACGCCGCCACTTCCAGGCTGCCGTCCGTGCGGGCATAGCCAAGGCGAAGGCCGCCTTCGACCTGGTTGTTCGAATTGAATTCGCGGCTTTCATACAGGAAGAAGTTGGTCTTCCCCTGATAGGCCCAGTCGGTGAAGGCGAAGAATTCGCCGGTCGCGCTGACGGGGAAGGAATAGCGCGCGGTTACGTCCGCGATCCATTCAGGTGCGTTGGGGAACGGGTTTCCATCCACCAGCGCACGCGTGTTGCCCGACAGGACGACCGTGGGGTCGACCACGGTGCACTGTGCGCAGATGCCGACAGCTAGGTTTTCGTCTTCGATCTTGGTATCGTTCCAGCTCACACCGGCCGTAACGAGGAAATCGGGCGAAATCTGGAACGCGCTGTCAAGTTCGAAGCCGAAGCCCCGGCCCTTGTCGGCGTTGACCAGCTGCACCAGATTGTCCGCACCGCCCACCGCCGAGAACTGCGGATCGTTGATGGTGTAATAGTAGATCGCACCGTTCAGGCGGACGCGGCGATCGGCCAGTTCCGACTTGAAGCCGACTTCGTAGCTCATGATCTTTTCGCTCGTCGCGATGGACGGAGCAGCGAAAAAGGCCACGTCGCGGCCCTGGATCGTCGGTGCGCGGAAACCGCTGGCGACACGGGCGAAGACGCTGGCGTCCTCGCTCACGTCGAGGAATGCGGCGAGATCCCAGCTCAGGCGCGAATCGGAAACCGAACGGGCCTGCGGCGCCGCACCCGACACGACGACGAAATCCTTCTGGTCATCGGTCCAGCGCAGACCGCCAGTCAGCTTGAGCACATCGCTCACGCGGGTCGAAACCTGGCCGAACACGGACCAGCTTTCGTTAGTGTGATTGACGGTGACCGGCGGTGGGAAGTCGAAGCCAACGGTGGTCACGTTGAAATCGCTGTCGAAGTAGAATGCACCGACCTGCCATTCGAAAGCGCCGCCCGATGCCGAAGCGAGGCGAACTTCCTGGGTGAATTGCTCAAGGTCGATCGAGTCCTGCGTGTCCGACGGGAACGGGATGAAGCCCGGCCCCATCACCGGCAGGAAGCTGGCGCCAAATCCACCGTCGATGTCGCCGCGGCTGCTGCCTTCGCTGTTGGCCCAGCTGGTGATGCTGGTCAGCGTTGCGAAATCGGCATCGTAATTGGCGCGCACCGTTGCGATGTCTGCCTTGTACTTGGCCTGGTTGCCGGCACCCGCGTCGTAGAAAACCGTGTCGCGGTCGTAATTGTCGTTCAGGTTGTTGTCGCCCGGACCAAGGATGTTGGCGCGGAAAAGCGTCGACGTGCCGTCGAGGTCACGCGCCGAGTAGGAACCCAGGATCGACAGGTTGTCGGTGGGGGTCAGCAGCAACTGGGCGCGACCAGCAATCTCGCTGTAGGCGCCGTAGGCGTCCTCTTCACCGGTGAAGCCATTGTCGACCCAGTTATCGCGCTGTTGCCACAGGCCGGAAAGGCGCAGCGAAACCACGCCGGGAACGATCGGGACGGTAACGCCGCCGTCGATCGAGACGGAATTGAAGCTGCCGTAGCTGAACGACCCATCGACGGAGAAGGTGTCACCCGGCTTCACGGTATCGATCTTGACGATGCCGGCCGGCGTGTTGCGGCCGAACAGCGTGCCCTGGGGGCCGCGAAGGACTTCGATCCGTTCGATATCGAAGATCGGGAAGGACTTCAGTGTGACGTTTTCCATCACGACATCATCCATCACCACCGAAACCGGCTGCGATGCGGCAAGATCGAAATCGGTGTTGCCGAGGCCGCGGATATAGAACCGGGGCGCGGCGCGGCCGTTCGAGCTTTCGATGAACAGTCCGGGGACGCGTGCGGCAAGCGCGGTTACTTCCGCGCCGCCGTCGAAGATCGACTTGACGGTGTCGGCCGAAAGGGTCGCGGCGGAAACCGCCACGTCCTGGAGGTTTTCCTCGCGGCGGTTGGCGGTCACGATGATGGTGTTGAGCTGGCCATCGCCCTGCTCTTCAGCGCCGGTCGTGGCGGTATCCTGGGCAAAAGCGGGCTGCGAAGCGGCGGCGGCAAGTGCCACAAGGCTGGTGCCGACGAGGCGGCGAACGAGAGTGCGATTAGTTTTCACGGCTGGTATCCTGCTTGATCCCGGGCCAATTGCGGCGGGAAGGTGGAGGGAAATTTGTAGGCTGGATGCGGCGCGATAGCGGTTTTGCGCCATTCCCGGAATTGCCGCCGTGCAATTGCGGGCAGATTTGTGTCCGCAACGCCTCATATGTTGCACTCCGGTTACAGCCTGTGCCATCCCGCGTCCGTCCCCCACCGCATATTTGCCACTGCTTGAAAGCTGGCGCACTTCACGGCATAGGCGCGCGCAAAGCCGCGCAAGCGAAAGGCCCGTTCATGAAGATCCGCGTCCACGTCAGCCTCAAGCCCGGTGTCCTCGACCCGCAGGGTCGCGCCGTTCACCATGCTCTCGAAGGCCTCGGCTTCGAAGGCGTCGACGATGTCCGCATCGGTCGCACCGTCGAACTCGATGTCGCCGACTCGACGACGGACGAAGCGCTCGACGAAATGTGCCGCAAGCTGCTGGCCAACATGGTCATCGAAAACTACCGGATCGAGAAGGTCGGCTGATGTCGTTCCGCGCCGCTGTCATCACCTTTCCCGGTTCCAACTGCGACCGCGACATGGCGGTGGCGATCGAGCAGGTATCGGGAACCGCTCCGCTGCGCGTCTGGCATGCCGATGCAGCCTTGCCCGATCGGCTAGATTTCATCGCCCTGCCCGGCGGATTTTCCTACGGCGATTATCTGCGTTCGGGCGCCATGGCGGCCAACAGCCCGATCATGCGCGACGTAAAGGCCGCGGCAGAACGCGGGGTGCCCGTTCTGGGCGTGTGCAACGGCTTCCAGATTCTCACTGAAGCCAGCCTGTTGCCCGGTGCGCTGATGCGCAACGCCGGACAGAATTTCATCTGCCGGACGGTCGCCCTGACGGTGGAGAACACGCAATCGCTGTTCACTGCCGGCTATGAGACGGGCCAGGTGATCCACATCCCGGTGGCGCATCACGATGGCAATTACTTTGCTGACGACGCGACGCTCGACCGTATCGAAGGCGATGGGCGCGTGGCCTTCCGCTATGCGGAAAACTGCAACGGATCGCGCCGCGACATTGCAGGCGTTCTTAACGCGGGCGGCAACGTTCTGGGGATGATGCCGCACCCCGAACGCGCGGTAGATGCCGCGCATGGCGGCACCGATGGATTGCCGCTTTTCGAAAGCGTGGTGAAGGCGCTGGCCAAGGCCTGAGCGTTTTGGCGCGGCCCAGATGGCGGGCCGCGTTGCAAACCTTGCCTATCCGGCCTTGCGCTTCATGTCGGTGGCGCGCCGGGCGAACAACTTGCGCGCATCTTCTGCAGGCATCGGGCGTCCGAAGTGGTAGCCCTGGATCTTGGTGCACCCCATGTTGCGGACCATGTCCGCTTCTTCCTCGGTCTCGACGCCCTCTGCCGTCGTCGTCATGTCGAGGCTGTCCGCCATCGCCACGACAGCGCGGATAATGGCGAGCGATTCCCGGCTGTTCTGCGCGGCCCCCTGAACGAAGCTGCGGTCGACCTTGATGGTCGAGAACCGCAGTTTCCGCAGATAGCCGAGCGATGAGTAACCCGTGCCGAAGTCATCGAGGGCGACCGAACAACCCAGCGCGATGCACTGTTCCAAAGCCTTGCGGGCCACACTGGCGTCGCGCAGAAATATGCTTTCGGTAACCTCGATCTCGAGCCGCTTGGGGTCGAGCCCGCTGTGCGAAAGCGCCTGCACCACCGTCGTGGCGAAATCGGGTTCGAGCAGCTGTTCGGGTGAAACATTGATATTGACCTTCACATCGCGCGGCCAATTGTTTGCGGCTTCCTTGCAGGCTTCCTGCATGACCCATGTGCCGATCGGCACGATCAGCCGGGTGTCTTCCGCCAACGGAATGAACTTGCCCGGGCTGACGAACCCGTGATCGCTGCTGTTCCAGCGAATGAGCGCCTCGAAACTGACCAGCTCTTCGGTATGCGAATCCACCACCGGCTGGTAATGAAGGACCATCTCGTCCTTCTCCAGCGCGTTGCGGAGCGAGAATTCGAGCTGCCGGCGTTCTTCGGCATTGGCATGGAGCGACGGTTCGTAGTCGCGGTGCTCGCCGCCGCCTGCATCCTTCGCGCGGTACAGCGCGAGATCGGCGTTACGAAGCAGCTCTTCCACCGTGTTGCCGTCGCGCGGGCCATAGGCCGACCCTATGCTGGCGCCCACGTACAGGATCTGGTTTTCGATCTTGTAAGGGGCCGACAGCTGTTCGATGACCGCCTTGGCAAGGAATTCGATCCTCTTCTTGTCGGACGCATCGCGAATGACGATCGCAAACTCGTCGCCCCCGAGGCGGCCGCAAACCTCGCCATCGCCCACCAGGCTTTTGAGCCGGTTCGCGACCTGAGCCAGCATCTGGTCACCCACCAGGTGGCCCAGCGAATCGTTGACCGATTTGAACCGGTCCAGGTCGATCATCAGGAACGCGCACCGTGTGCGCCAATGATCGGCATATTTGAGCGCATCGCCCAAGGCTTCGTTGAGCATCAGGCGGTTGGGCAATTGGGTCAGCGTGTCGTACCGGGCGAGGTAGGCAATCTTTTCGGAGGATTCGCGCTTCTCGGTTACGTCGGAACCGACCCCGCGGTACCCCTGGAACTTGCCGGATTCGTCGACAATCGGCGCACCGGACAGCTCCCACCAGTGGAGCCCGTCTTCCAGCACAACCCGCACGATCAGGTCCGAGAACGGCTCCTTGCGCTTCAGCTTGTCCGCAAATTCGCGCACGCCTTCGGCCACGTCTCCGCTGTTCCAGTGTCGACCGGTGATCAGTTCGAGGAAGGACGTGCCTTCGATGTCGGCAGCCCTGCGGCCCAAGGCGAACGCAAAACGGGGCGAAACGGATTTGAGGCGGCGGCGGGTGTCGATCTGCCACAGCCAGTCGGCCTGGCCTTCTTCGAATTCGCGCAAGAGCATCGAAACGACTTCGGTCTTTTCGTGCATGGCCGCGTCGGTGATGCGCCCGGCCACAGCCACGCGGGCATTTTCGACCACGCCGGCAATGGCCAGGAGGCCCGAAAAGGTGATCACGCTCAGCAGCATCAAGTCGCCGGTCAAAATGGCGGACACGATGCCGCCGGAGACCACCGCCGAAGAGAACGCGATGGAGCTTAGCGGCGCACTGTAGCGGCTCGTAGTGGTGGCAAGGATGAGTACCGCGACGATCGTCCAGATGATCGGAAGTTCATACGCGCCGCCCGCACGGGCAAACAGCATCAGACCGATGCCCCAGACCACGCCTTTCGAAGCGCTGGCAACCGCGTGGCGCCGCATATCGTCTTTGCCATAACTCGAATGCTCTGCTTCGGCGGCTCGGCGATCTTCGATAGCTGCGAGCGCCACGGCAAACGCCAGCGCCGCGCCCCAGCAGCCGATCAGGTATGGCGAGACCAGCCCCCACAAGGCAACGAAGACGAGGGCGAAGCCGACCGCGTGCAGCACAACGCGCATGATGAGGCGCTGCTGCAGGAGCGAGTATTGATGCCCGTGAACACGCGACCAGTCGCCGCCGTCGGGCGTTGCCAGCCCGATGGATTGCCGAATCGACAACGGCGCGGATTTTCCCGCTGGGATTTCAACACGATCGCTCACCCTTGGAAAGTTAACGGCCAATGGTTAGCCGACCGTAAAGTTCTGGTGGCCCCGCGTCGCTTTTTTACAATTATGTATCAGGGGCTTCCTGCTTCGCCAGAAGCTGCCGGGCCGCGTCCCAATTGCGTCCGTCGAATGGCTGCTCAACCGCTTCGATGGCTTCCGGATTGTCGAGGCAATGGAAGGAAACGCTGAAGCTTTCGGGGTGCGAACGGGGGCGGTAGAAGCTTTTTACGCCGCAGGTCTGGCAGAACAGGTGTTCTGCCTTGCCCGTGCCGAAGCGATACGAGGTCAGCGCCTCGCCGCCCGCAACGAGAGTGAAACACTCCTGCGGAACGATGAGATGAAGAAACCCCGTCATCGTGCAGATGGAGCAATTGCAGGCCAGCAAGGTGACCGGCGGTTCAATCTCGATCGCGAACCGCACTTTGCGGCAATGGCATCCGCCTTCGACCTTCATCGATGCAGCCTCACTCTACCGTGACCGACTTGGCGAGGTTGCGCGGCTGATCGACATCGGTGCCCTTCACGCAGGCCACATGATACGCCAGCAGCTGCACCGGAATGGCGTAAACCAGTGGCGCAATCAGTGGGTGGACCCGCGGCATCTCGATCGTCGCCAGGCAACCTTCACCGGCCGCCTCCAGCCCTGCCCCGTCGGAGATAAGCACGATCTGGCCGCCACGCGCGCGCACTTCCTCCATGTTGGAAACGGTCTTTTCGAACAGGGGGCCCGAAGGTGCCAGAACGATCACGGGGACCGCCTCGTCGATCAGGGCGATGGGGCCATGCTTCATTTCGCCGCTGGCATAGCCTTCGGCGTGGATGTAGCTGATTTCCTTGAGTTTCAGGGCGCCTTCCATTGCCAACGGATAATCCAGCCCCCGCCCGAGATAGAGCACGTCGCGTGCCGGCGCGATAAGGTGCGCCATCGACGCGATATCATCGTCATGATCGAGCGCCGCGTTGAGGCACGCGGGCGCTTCCAGCAGATGCGCGACCACTTCCTGTTCTTCCGCCCGGCTCATCAGCCCCTTCTTCACCGCCATATGCGCGGCGAGTGCGGCCAGAACGGCCAGCTGGCAGGTAAACGCCTTGGTCGATGCAACACCGATTTCGGGGCCGGCATGGGTGGGCAACAGCAAATCCGCCTCGCGCGCCATCGAACTGGTCGGCACGTTGACGACAACGCCAATCGTCTGGCCGTTCTCCTTGCAATGACGCAACGCCGCCAGCGTGTCCGCCGTTTCGCCGCTTTGCGAGATGAACAGCGCCAGGCCACCGTCTTCCAGCACCGGTTCGCGGTAACGGAACTCGCTCGCCACATCGATATCGACCGGGACGCGGGCAAACTGTTCGATCCAGTATTTCGCCACCATTCCTGCATAATAGGACGTACCGCAGGCAACGATGGTCACGCGCTTAACGGACGAAAGGTCGAAATCGAACTGTGGCAGTGCCACCGAATTGTCCGACTGGCGCAGGTAGGATGTGAGCGTTTGCGCGACCACGGTCGGCTGCTCGAAAATCTCTTTCTGCATGAAGTGGCGGTAATTGCCCTTTTCCACCGCAGCTGCGGATGCGCCGGATTGCTGGACGACGCGTTCGACCCGGTCCCCTTCGGAATCAAATATCGTCGCGCCATCGCGCGTGACCACGACCCAGTCGCCTTCTTCGAGATAGGAAATCTGCTGGGTCAACGGGGCGAGCGCGAGGGCATCGGAACCAAGGTATGTTTCCCCGTCACCGTAACCCACTACCAGCGGCGAACCGCGGCGTGCACCGATCAGCATGTCGGGATGATCGCGGAACGCGATGGCCAGGGCGAAGGCACCGCGCAGGCGCGGAAGGACATTGGCCACGGCATCCTGCGGGCTTTCCCCGTCTTCGACCCGCCGAGAAATCAGGTGGGCGACAACTTCACTGTCCGTGTCGCTTTCGAGCGTTCGCCCGGCCTCCCTCAGTTCGCTGCGCAGTTCCTTGTAATTTTCGATGATCCCGTTGTGGACCAGCGCAAGGTGATCGGTGGCGTGGGGGTGCGCGTTCTTCGCCGTCGGGGCCCCATGCGTGGCCCAGCGGGTATGCGCGATGCCGATCTGGCCCGATGCGGGGTCACTCGCCAGCACCGCGGCGAGATTTGCCAGCTTGCCCTCGGCCCGGCGGCGCACGAGCTGGCCGCCATCGACCGTGCAGATCCCTGCGCTGTCATAACCCCGGTATTCCATCCGCCGCAGCCCGTCCACGAGCCTGTCGGCGACCGCTTCCTTGCCGACAATACCGATAATTCCGCACATAAACGCTGTTCCTTGAATTCCGTCCGCCCGCCTGACTTAACGACTATTGAGCGCTTATCAATCGACCGCTGGCGCCGTTGTCTGCACTGCCGGCCTGGCCGAAGGGGTGCTCCACCACAGGATCAGCCCGGCGCCGATTATGATGCCCGCCCCGGTCAGGGTCAGCGCATCGGGCACATCGTCAAACCACCACCATCCCATGAAGGTGGCGACCAGCATCTGGACATAAGTCGTCGGAGCGATGGTGGCCGCCCCCGCGCGCATCGTGCCCATATAGGTCAGCCAGTGTGCCGTCGTTGCCGTGACCGCCACCACGGCGCATCGCGCAATCACTGTCCAGTCAGGGGGCGTGATGGCCAGGGCCTCGATTCCTGAAAAATGCCCACCGATCGTTGCGATCAGCAACAAGGGCATCGCGCCAATCGCGATATAGGCCTGCATCGACAGGGAACTGCCCTGCCCGGCGCTGGCCCGGTTGGCGATCACCATCAGCGAAAAGAACCCCGCCGATGCCAATGGCAACAGCGCCACCGCGCCCAGTTGCGCAAGGTTGGGCCGCAGCACCAGGGCGACGCCGCAAAGCGCCACGATCGACGCGATCCAGACGGCCGGGCGGACTTTTTCGCCAAGCAAGGGACCGCTCAACAGCGCCACCAGCACGGGGGCCACGAAACCCAGCGCCATGGCAGACGCCAGCGGCATGACGAAAATCGCGGAGAAAAAGCAAAGTGTCGCGCCCGCGAGGCAGATCCCGCGCGCCAGCTGCAACCACGGATGGCTGGGGCGGAAAGACGCCCCTCCTTCGCGGTGTCCCAGCATGGCCGACAGTGCCACCGCCCCCAGGGCGAACCGCAAGGTGGCCACGGCCAATGGCGACCATTCGCCCGCCATCGTCTTGATGACGGCATCGCCCACCGACAGCACGGCAAAGCCGGTCAGCGCCAGGATAATCCCGCTGCGTTCGCTATGTTGCATTGTCGGCCCCGATTTCCGCGAGTTGCCGGGCCCCGCTATACGTCGACTGCGCCCGTGACCAGCCGTTAACCACCTGCGCTGTATAAGGCTGCCGCAGCCTCGAACTTTCCCGAGGCAAAAGCGGCTATCGGCCGGTCGCCATTAGGGAAAAATCAAGGTTTCTTTTTTATTCACCAAACATCGAGACGCGAACTTTGCCGAAAATTCGGCTGAGTACGCGCTGGGCAGAACAAGAGTATCCTCGGGGGTAATGCAATGAGCGCATTCGGACGGAAAAATGGACCGGCAGGGATGGCCACCGGTGCACGTCCGCAATTCGGCGTCGCCCGCCCCATGCACGGCGGCGGCGCTGCGCCCGGCAGGCAGGGCGAAGGCCAGGCAGATGGCGGCGAACAGTTCCCACCCCTGCCGGAAAAGCCCGCGCCCGCATCGGGCGGCAAGCCCGGCGCCGAAGATGCGATGTCGCGCCTTACCGACCGCATGAACACGACCCACTCGGGCGAATCCGAAGTAGGCGGGTTCGAAGCGAGTGTTCACAAGATCAAGGAACAGGTCCTCCCGCGCCTGCTCGAACGCGTCGACCCCGAAGCCGCGTCGACGTTGAGCAAGGACGAGCTTTCCGAAGAATTCCGCCCCATCATCATGGAAGTGCTGGCCGAGCTGAAGGTCACCCTTAACCGCCGCGAACAGTTCGCGCTGGAAAAGGTGCTGGTCGACGAACTGCTCGGTTTCGGTCCGCTCGAAGAGCTGCTTACCGATCCGGACGTGACCGACATCATGGTCAACGGCCCCGACCAGACCTACATCGAAAAGAAGGGCAAGCTGACCATCGCGCCGATCAAGTTCCGCGATGAAAACCATCTTTTCCAGATCGCCCAGCGCATCGTGAACCAGGTCGGCCGCCGCGTCGACCAGACCACCCCGCTGGCCGACGCCCGTCTCAAGGACGGTAGCCGTGTGAACGTCATCGTTCCGCCGCTGTCGCTCAAGGGAACGGCGATCTCCATTCGTAAGTTCTCCGAAAAGCCGATCACGCTCGACATGCTCAAGGACTTCGGTTCGATGAGCGAGAAGATGTGTACCGCGCTCAAGATTGCGGGCGCCTGCCGGATGAACATTGTCATCTCGGGCGGTACGGGTTCGGGTAAGACGACCATGCTAAACGCCCTGTCGAAGATGATCGACCCGGGCGAGCGTGTTCTCACGATCGAGGATGCGGCCGAACTTCGCCTGCAGCAGCCTCACTGGCTGCCGCTCGAAACGCGTCCGCCGAACCTCGAAGGACAGGGCGCGATCACGATTGGTGACCTTGTGAAGAACGCCCTGCGTATGCGCCCTGACCGCATTATCCTGGGCGAAATTCGTGGCGCGGAATGTTTCGACCTTCTCGCCGCCATGAACACGGGCCACGACGGGTCCATGTGTACGCTTCACGCCAACAGCCCGCGTGAGTGCCTTGGCCGTATGGAAAACATGATCCTGATGGGCGACATCAAGATCCCCAAGGAAGCCATCAGCCGTCAGATTGCGGAATCGGTCGATCTGATCGTTCAGGTGAAGCGTCTTCGTGACGGTTCGCGCCGCACGACCGAAATTACCGAGGTTATCGGGATGGAAGGCGACGTGATCGTCACCCAGACCTTGTTCAAGTTCGAATATCTCGACGAAAGCGACGACGGCAAGATCATCGGCGAATTCCGCAGTTCGGGCCTGCGCCCCTACACGCTTGAAAAAGCGCGCCAGTTCGGTTTCGACCAGGCGTATCTGGAAGCCTGCCTGTAAGCTCGAGTCAGCAAGCAGCGGGCGTCTGCGGCAGGTGACGAATCACGGCCGCGGATGACGCAGGCGCAGGTTCGTGAAAGGCTGCCCGTCCGGCAGGTCAGCCTTGCGCCAGTCCGGGTATTGCCACCGCAAGACATCCCCCGCCGATGACCGCGAAACACACGAACAACCCGGTCCACGGGACCCAGCCGACCCGGTTCAACTCGGCCCGCTTGATCCGCCGCCGTTCCATCCACGAACAGAACCCTGCAACCAGCAGAAACCCGACCCCCCACAGGGTCAGGATCTCGGCTTCGCTGGCAAACAGAAGGAAGTCAGGCGCTTTCATCGCGCGGGATATGGGAGCGGCGCTTCACACAGGCAATGGACGGGAGGGAACCGATGTGCAAATCATAGGTTTTTCTACGCGACGCGCCCTCCGGCGCCCTCAGGGAAGGAATACACCATGTTGAAGAAGTTCCTGCTTGCACTTGGCATCACCGCGATGAGCCTGACTGCCGCAGCGTGCAACACCGTGCGCGGCGTCGGTAGCGATCTTCAATCGGCCGCAAACGCAGTCGACGAAGAAACCTGAACCAGGCCACCACGATCAAAAAAGCCCGCCATCACGGCGGGCTTTTTTCGTTTCAGGCACCGCGTTGGCGCGATGCGGCCTAGTTCACCTGGCGTTCGCGCCCTTCCCAATACGGCGCGCGCAGTTCACGGCGCAGGATCTTGCCGCTCGCGTTGCGCGGCATGATTTCGATGACATCCACGCTCTTTGGTACCTTGAAGCCGGCCAGGCGTTCGCGCGTCCATTCGATGATGTCGGCCTGGTCCACTTCGGCGCCTTCCTTGGGCACGACGCACGCCTTGACCGCTTCGCCCCAGGTATCGTCCGGCACGCCGATCACCGCCACTTCCGCGACGGACGGGTGGCCATAGATCGCGCTTTCGACCTGAGCGGGATACACATTTTCCCCGCCGGATATGATCATGTCCTTGATGCGGTCCTGAATATAAACATACCCGTCATCGTCCATGTAAGCTGCGTCGCCCGTGTGCATCCACCCGTCGATCAGGGATGACGCCGTGGCGTCGGGCAGGTTCCAGTACCCCGACATGTTCGACGGGCTGCGGCAGATCAGTTCGCCCACTTCGCCGCGCGGCAATTCGGCGCCGTCTTCGCCAATGACCTTCAGTTCGGCACCCGGCACGGCCTTGCCCGCGCTTCGCATCCGCTGGTTGCCTTCCAGATCGTGATCTTCGGGGGGGAGCATGGCGATCGTGCCGGTCGTTTCGGTCATGCCGTAGCATTGGAGGAAGCCGGCACCCGGGATGGTTTTCACTGCCTCGCGCAGCAGATCGAGCGGGATCGGTGCCGCGCCGTACATGACGTATTTGACCGCGGAAAAATCGGTCGTCTTCGCGCGGGGATGATGCACCACCATCTGCAGCGCCGCCGGCACGATGAACAGGCGCGTGACGCCCTGTTCGAACCCGTCGAGCACGCCTTCCGGCGAAAATTCGGCCTGAACGATTGCGCGCAGACCCGCCGCCATCGCCATGATGCCCAATCCGGTGCCGCCGATGTGGGCGCACGGCATGCACACCAGGATGGCTTCGTTATCGTCCCAGCTGGACCACGGCTGGCCTGCGGCTTCTGCCGGTTGGCGCAGCGAGAACAGATTGGCGTTGGTCAGCACCGCGCCTTTCGGATTGCCGGTGGTGCCAGAGGTGTAAAGCTGGAGCACGGCGTCGTCTGGGCCGGCGGGCTCGAACTCGTCCGCGGGCGCGCTCGCAATTTCGTCCAGAGCCGCGGTCTTGCCGATCACTTCGGGGGCCGCATCCATCTGGCTGCAAGCCTTCGCGGCCAGATCGTCGAACCCTGAGTCGACAAACAGGACCTTGGCCCCGGTATCGCCGAGGATGTAGGCGATTTCCGGTGCGGCAAGTCGCCAGCCGATCGGCACCATCACAACGCCGACACGCGCCGCCGAATAGAACAGCTCGAAATAGAGACGGTCGTTCTTGCCCAGCCAGGCAACCCGATCGCCCTTGGTAACCGCGTGAGCGGCCAGCATCGCCACAATCCGGCGCGAACGTTCTTCCAGGCCGGCAAAGGTAAGCTCGTCACCTTCCTGCTCGAGCGCGATCCGGTCGGGCCGTTCCTGCGCCCAGTGACGGATCAGTTCATCGAAAGTCAGTTTTCCGGCTTCGGCCATTTTCTCTCCGCTCCTCAAGTCTCCGAGCGGCATCATGGCATTTCATGGCAATCTGGCAAGCGGCTATTGCCACCGCCCCCCTTGCCGGGCGCGGCGTTCGCGGACGATCAGCCAGACCAGCAGGCCCAGGGGTCCGGCCATGAATGTCGCAAGCAGGATCGGCGCCTGCACAAAGCGCGAAAATTCCTTGGCATCGGCGTCCCTGGCGATCCACAGCCCTACGAACAGATCGAAGGCGAGATAATGGATCCAGGCGATGGTCGTACCCCCGTCGCTGGCGAAGATCGACTGCACGCCGGAAATGCTGGTGAAGTCCACTACCCCGCCGGCACCGCCGACCGGATCGAAGGCGCCGGTCATCAACCCGATGATCCCGGTGGCATACGCCAGGCACAAGAGGCCAACACCAAGATAAAGGACACCGGCAAGAAGCGCGGGCCAGCGCGGCAACACGATCAGGCCGATCCACATGACGATGGCCAACCCATTGGCGATCCCGAACACCGTGTCCCACATGCGTTAATTCCCCTGCTTCGCGCGCCGTCGCCACCAACTGGCGAGCAGGCTGCCGATAACCACGTGATAGACCGCCGAGATTGCGCTGGGAACCGGTGCGAGCGCGGCCTGCATCGGATTGGCGAACTGGGCCGCGAAGCTTGGGGCAGAAGCAAGCGTCGAGCCCAGCCCGCTGTTCTGCATGCCCACCTCGATGCTGACCGTGCGGGCCGACTGTTCGTCCAGCCCCAGCAGCCTGGAGAGCGCGTATCCCAGAGCGAAGCCGGTAACGTGGAGGAGAAACAGCGCCAGGAGCAACACGCCTGCGTATTCGCTGATCAGATCCTTCGATCGGGCAACGATGGCCCCGACAATCAGCACGACGAACAGGATCGAAACGAGCGGCGCGACCGGTTCGATCCGTTTCGTGACATTGGGCACGAGGGCACGCAACGCGACGCCTGCGATAACGGGAACCAGAACCACCGCGATCATCGAACGGAACAGGGCCCAGCGGTCGATCTCCACGAACACGCCGGCCAGCCATCCGGTCAGCAGCGGGGTGACGACAACTGCGACAAGCGTGGATGCCATGGTCATGGTAACCGACAACGCGACATTCGCCCTGGCGAGATACGCCACCACGTTGGAAGCCGTGCCCCCCGGACAACACGCCACCAGCACCAGTCCGACCGCAAGCCCGGTTTCGAGATTCAGGCCGCTGGCCAACGCAATTCCGGCAAGCGGCATGATCGTGAACTGCAACGCGACGCCGGCGGCCACGGCGCGCGGCAGGCGCGCGACCCGGCGGAAATCGTCCAGTGTGAGCGTCAGGCCCATGCCCAGCATGATTATGCCCAGCATGACGCTGACCAGCGGCTGACCGAATGGAGCGATGCTGCCATCGACCACCCACAGGAAAAGCGGCGGGACGAACCACGCCAGCACGGTTCCGGCCACCGTCCAGAAGGCGAACAATCGCGTTGCCAGTCCGATCATGCCCTCGCCCCCCTTGCCAGCTGCCTAATCGGTGTCGGTCGTCATCCGGGGCAGCGCCTTTGCCGCCCGCAGGATCGCATCGTGATCGTGCACGAACCGCCCGCGCGCGGCCCGTTTGGCCAGCGACAGGGCGGCATCGGCCACCGTTTCGGCATGTACGCCGCGAAACTTGCGGTATTTGCCGTGCAGCATCAAATTCATCACCGGCGCGGCCATGATGCCAAGCCGTTCTGCGGGCCGCCGGTCGCCTTCGCGGTGCCCAAGCAGGAGGCCGGGGCGAAGAATGTCCAGCCTGTCGAAACGCACCTTCGTCAGATCGCGCTCCACCTCACCCTTGACGCGCAGGTAGAGGTTCTTCGATGCGATATCGGCACCGACCGAGCTGACATGCACGAAGCGTTCGACCCCGTGTTCCTTTGCCGCGCGTGCCACGGCCAGAACCAGGTCCTGATCGACAGCGCGGAACGCCGCCTCGTCCTCGCCTGATTTCTTCCATGTGGTGCCCAGCGCGCAGATCATCGCTTTGGGCCGGACAGCTTCCAGAACTTCGCCCCAGCTTCCGGGGTCAGCCACGAACATTTCCATGCGAATGCCGCGCGGCAGCACCGTTTCCCGGCGTGCGATGCCCGTAAGACGAACATCCTCGCGTCCGACGCAGCGTTCCATCACCGCGCGCCCGATCAATCCGGTGGCCCCGACCAACGCGATGCGGATTGCATCAGACATTGCTCAACCCTTCCGGCGCGCGGCCATAAATCCGGCGGACCTGCTCGATGGCGAAGCGATCGGTCATTCCCGCGATGAAATCGGCGATATGGCGGCTCCGGCCCGGGTCACCATCCGGCAATTGGGCGAGCCATTCGTCGGGCAGCAGCTTGGGGTCCTGGCGGTAGGCGACAAACAGGCGGGCGATGACATCGCGCGCACGTTCGGCCGTGCCAATCTGTTCGGGATGGTAATAGAGCTTGTCGTACATGAACGCCTTGAGACGGCGCTCCTCCTCACGCATCGACGGCGAAAATCCTGCAAGACCCCGACCTGCCGCACGCACATCGTCCGCGCTGGCAATGCCGGCCAACTGCTCGCGCGTATGGGTCAGCACGTCGTTGACCATAAGCCCGATCTGGGTGCGAACCAGCTCGCGTTGCTGGCGATCGCGCCCGGCGTGCGGAAAACGGCGTTCGACGGCCCGCCATTGATCCGCAACCGATGGCAGCACCAGAAGATCGTCCATTTCGATGAATCCGGCGCGCAGCCCATCATCGATATCGTGGTTGTCATAGGCGATATCATCGGCGATCGCGGCCACCTGCGCTTCAAGCGATGGCCATTCGCCCAGCGCCAGCGGGAACGCCTTGTCGATTTCGGCCAGGGCCCAGTTCGGCGCGACTACCGGCCCGTTGTGCTTGGCCATCCCCTCCAGCGTTTCCCAGGTGAGGTTCAGCCCTTCATGGTCGCAATAGGGACTTTCGAGCCGCGCCAGCGTGCGAATGCCTTGCGCGTTGTGGTCATACCCGCCGGCATGGGCCATCGCCTCTTCCAGCGCTTTTTCCCCGGCATGGCCGAACGGCGGGTGGCCGATGTCATGCGCCAGGCACAACGCCTCGGTCAGGTCTTCATCGAGCCCAAGCTCGCGCGCGATCACACGGCCTATCTGGGCAACTTCGAGGCTGTGGGTCAGGCGGGTGCGATAATGATCGCCGTCGGGTGCGATGAACACCTGGGTCTTGGATCGCAGGCGGCGAAAGGCGATCGAATGGACGATCCGGTCGCGATCACGCTGGAATTCGCTGCGCGGCCCGCGGGTTCCCTCGCGCTCTTCGGCGAATTCGCGCCCGCGGGTTGCAGCGGGGTCGGCGGCGTAGGGGGCTCGTTCCATGGGTGGTGCGAGGCTTAGGTGAGAGCCATCCGCGCGACAACGTGAACAGAGCGGGAACTGTGCCCCTTATCGGCAAAAAGAAAGGGCTGCGCGACCGATGCCGCGCAGCCCTTCCCGTTTTTTGAATATGATCAGTTGATGCCGATCGTGTCCGGGTTGCCGTCCGGATCGCCGTTGACAGTTCCGCCGCTACGAATGGCACCCAGCAACAGCAGGCCGGCTGCGTGCGGGCTGGCCATCGACGTTCCCGAAAGCGTAGCGTAGCCACCATCCTTGTAGGTCGACGGAATAGCCGAACCCGGTTCCGCGAAATCGACCGGCGGGTTGCCGTAATTCGAGAAACTCGACCAGCTATCGTTGGTCTTGGTGAACGAGCTGATGGTGTAGATGTTGTTGCCGTTGGCCGACGCAGGCGACTTGGTCGTTGCGCTGGTCGATTCATTGCCCGCAGCCAGTGCGAACTTCAGTCCCTGACCGGCAGCGGCTTCGACAGCTGTGTTCAGCGCCTGGCTGAAACCGCCACCAAGGCTCATATTGGCGACATCGCCGTTGCTGTGATTGTCGGCCGCGTATTCGACACCGGCAATCACGCCCGAGTTCGAACCCGAACCCTGGCGGGTGAGCACCTTGACGGCGACAACCTTCGTGCCCGGTGCAACGCCAACGACGCCGATACCATTGCCCTTTATCGCGGCGATCGTGCCCGCAACGTGAGTTCCGTGGCCATTGGCGTCATCGCCGTCGGATTCGCGCGTGAAGCTGCGCGAACGAGCGGTATCGACGTTGAGGTCGGGGTGGGTGTAATCGATGCCGGAATCGATGACCCACGCCGTCGCGGTCGAGCCGGAGAGGCCACCGCCGACACGGGTTACGCCCCAGGGAGTGGACTCAGCCGGTGCGGAGCCGCCGCCGGGCTTGCCGGCGCTGCCACCGGGCTTGCCGTCGGCAGTCATGATCTGGTCTTGCTCGCAGTATGCGATCCGCGGGTTGTTCGCCTGCATCTTGGAAACACCCTGCGCCGAAGCGTTGACCGAGAATCCGCGGATGGTGTTCTTGTAGGTGAAACCCACTGCACCGCCGGCAGCCTTGGCCGAACGCGCGGCTTCTGCAGTTACATTACCCTTGGCGACCAGGCCTGGGTTGAACACACAGATGTAGGCATTCTCGATTTTCGAGCCCTTGGCGGGCGCGGATTGGGCTGTGCCCGTTGCAGCAAAGCCAGCCGCCGCAAGCGCAACGGCGCTCACAGCCGCAATGCGACCGAACGTAATTTTCATAATGCGAGTCCCTTCCCTCAAATAGAAGAAGGGCAGCATGACGGGTTGAAACGATCAATCAATGTCGTGGTAGTTAATTTCCGCTGAAAAATTCGAAAGTGTAGCGAAAAGGACGCATCATTTGTTCGACAGGCTTCAACCAAGGATCCAGTCGGCCGCCGCACGGCAATGGATCGACGTTGAATCGAACACCGGCAGAACATTCGCCCGCGTGTCGACCACCATTTCCAGTTCGGTGCAGGCCAGCACGATTGCAGCGGCGCCGTCCTTTTCCTTCTGGGTGATGATGGTCTTCAGCGCACGTTCCGCATCGCGGGTGACGCGGCCCAGCATCAGCTCCTTGTAGATGATCCCATCGACCATCTCGACGGTTTCGGGATTGGGCGGCAACAGGTCGACCCCGTGGGCGACAAGACGGTTGCGATAGAACCCTTCGGTCATCACCAGGCGCGTGCCGAGCAAGGCGGCGCTTTCGCACTTCGCTTCCTGCATCGCCTGGCCGACACTATCGGCAATGTGCAGAACGGGTATCGAGACCGCTTCGGTAAGCCGGTCATAGACCATGTGCATCGCGTTGGCCGCGATGATCAGCCCTTCGGCTCCGGCGCTTTCCAGGCGGCGCGCAGAATCGACAAGTATCGTGCCGACCCGGTCCCACTCATCGGCCTGCTTGGCCTGGTATATCTGCGAATAATCGAGGCTTTCGATCAGCAACGGCGCGCTGGCCATCGGCGCTGCACGCTTCTGCACGAACTGGTTGATCCGTTCGTAATAGGCACGGGTCGAGATCCAGCTCATCCCCCCGATCAGCCCCAGCTTGCGCAAAGCCCCAGTTCCTTCCTGTCGAATTTTCTAGGCCGTGCATGGCCCGCCCTCATATCAGAGGGTTACAACGATCAGGTCAAAGGGCGGTTCCAGCATTCCCGGACGCTGGGGAATTTTCCGGCGCCGCACCCGTTTCGGCAAGCCACGCCCGCAGGTCGGCAAGGCTGCGTTCGGGCGCTTCCTCCATCGGGATGTGTCCGATCCCCGGATAGGCAACCAGCGTCGCGTTGGGCAGATGATCCATATACCAGCCGGCTGCCTCGAAGGGGACGAGAGCATCGTCTTCGCCCCACATGACCAGCGTCGGAACCCGCATCGCGGCCACCGTTTCGGCGGGGAAGGATTTGCGCGGGGTCGAGAAACGCTTGCGCGTCGCCTCGCGGTTGCCCGGATAGCGCGCCATTTCCCAATACCGGTCGACCGCCTGCGGAGTGACGACAGACTGGTTCGACACGCTCTGCGACAGGCTCTTTTCGATCAGAGAGCGCGGCAGGAGCTGGCTCATCAGATTGCCGATCACCGGTTTGGTCGCGAGGCTGAACGCGAGGTTTCCGCCCCCTTCGCGCATGACGGGCGCGCCGCTCGCGTCCACCAGCACCAGCCCTTCCAGCCGGTCGGGATTGGCGATCGCATAGCCCATGGCGATGGCACCGCCCATCGAATTGCCCGCCAGCGTGAAGGTTTCCACGCCCAGCGCGTCGGCCACCTTGTCGACATCGCCGATGAACGATGTCAGCTCGTAATTTCCGTCCGGTGCAGGACCGCTCAGGCCGTGCCCGCGCTGGTCGAACCGAATTACCCGGTATTCATCGCGCAGTCCGTCGGCCCAATCGCGCCACGTGTGCAGATCGGCGTTCGATCCGTGGAGCAGGATTATGACCGGCGCGCCGCGCGGACCTTCGTCGCGCACATGGATTGCCCGTCCATCGTCAAGGGTCAGCCTTTGCGAAGGCGCGCTGCCGTACCGTGCCCACATCTCGTCAGGATCGGTGTCGGGCACCCGGAACGCCAGGAAGGTCACAATCACGAGAGCGACGAGAACGCCCACTATTCGGAGAAAGGTTTTCATGGAGCCATTTCCTCTATCCAGCGCCGCACGATGGCGATGCCGTCCTCGTCAACGGTGGATTTGCCGATTTCGGGCATCGCAATTCCCGGCTCGTTGCTTTGCATGCGATACGTCAGGATCGAACTGTCGGGCGATCCCGGGACCACATCGAACAGATGCCCCCCCGCCCCGCGCCCCGCCGCGACGGGGCGTTTGCCGATACCCAGTGCGTGCGGGTCCTGCTGTTCCCACCGCAGATCGAGCCCGCTGTTCGAAGCCGTGGCCCCGGGGCGATGGCAATGCGCGCAGTTCACATCGAGATAGGCCCGCGCGGCCGATACGGTTGGAACGCGATCGCGTGCCTCCCACAAGGGCAGCTGGTCCGATGCATCGGGCACGGCGTCGAGGTTTCCGGCCTTGACCATGGCGGACAACCATTCCTGCGACAGGTTCCGCGCTTTTGGCCCGATGGGCACGACTGTGCCGTCAAGCCCGTGGCATTCCTTGCACTGGTTCTTGTTCGGGACGCGATAGCTGATCGCCTCCCCGCGCGGCGTCACCAGATCGACCCGTGCGCCGACAATTGCCAAGCGGGCGTCGGTCTGTTCGGCATTCCAAAGGTAGGGCAAGGCAACCCAGCCGTCCGCGCGGTGCAGCAGGACCCGCGTTTCGATCAGGCGCCGCTGTGCGCCGTCCCCGAAGGCGAAGGTCTTGATCAACGCAGAGCCGACGGGCAGGCCAAGCAGGCCTTCACCATCGGCCACGGCGGCCGCGCCTTCGGGCAGATAAACGAAGCGCAGCTTCTCCGCCCCGTCGGAATAGAGCGGCGTGTTCAGCCGGTAGGGGGTGACGCCCGGTCCGGGAACCTGGCCCGACAGATCGGCAAAGAACCCGTAATCCGAAAGCGCACGCGGCATCGCCTCCTGGGTGATGGCGGCGTCGGTATCGCCCCGCGGGACCGCCATCGCCGTCACCGCGCTTGCCAGCGCGATTGCGAAGATGGCTTTACGGATCATCCACCCAGTCTTTCGTCCAGTTCGGCCGGTGCGCCGATACCTTCGCGGAAGAACACGTCCACCGGACGCGGCGCGTTCTGGAGCAGCGCAGGCTGCGCTCCGCCAAGGCCCTTGCCCTGTTCGGTAAGGCCCAGTGTCCAGCCGGTAATTCCGGGTGCGACACGCAGCGTGGTGGCCGGATTGCCGAGCCCGTCCCACAGCAGCGGCGGCAATTCCCCTCCGAAAGCGCCCAGGAGCGCTTCCGCCCCTTCGAGCTGGGGATCGTAACCGCCGTCCGCAATCAGGTTCGCACCCACCGTGACGTTGCGCGGATAGGGATCATAGCGCGGATCGTCGAACTCCTGCGTGTAGGCGATGACCATGATCGGGGCGGTCGGGTTGCCCGACAGGATGTTGTTTTCCACCAACACCCGATCGTTCGCCATGACCATGATACCCGTACCGCGGCGGACGCCCGCCACGATATTGCCGGGTGGCGCGAAATTCGGCGTATCGTTTGCCACCACCAGATTGTTGGCCACGATAACATTGCCCCCACCCATCACCGGAAGGCCGGGCAGGTCGAAAATCAGGATACCGCCCGTGTTGCGGGTGGCGATATTATGTTCGACCAGCGCGTTTCGACTGTTTTCGATCTCGATCCCGGCGACATTCGCTTCGGCGATCGAATTCCGCACCGTGATACGGTTCGACTGGCCGACATAGATACCGGCATCGGAGGCCCCGGTAACCTTGGCCCCGTCAACCAGGACCCCGTCGCTTTCGACCGGATAGATGCCGTAGGCGCCATTTTCCGGATGCGGCCCACGCGTCCACGTTACGCGGATGCGATGATAGACGATATTGTCCGCGCCCTTGGATTTCACCCCGTCACCCTTGGGATTTTCCAGCGCGAAGTCGCGCAAGGTCACGTTATCGGACGTGACCAGCAAACCTTCGCCCGCGCCCTGCTGGCCGGTAAAGTCGAGCACTGTCCCATCCATGCCCGCGCCGCGCACGGTCACACCGTCCACATCGAGGCTCAGTCCGTCGCTGATGGCGTAGCGGCCGGCTTCCAGGACGATCTCGTCGCCCGGCTGCACGAGGATCAGCGCTTCCTGCAACCGTTCCTGCGCACCTTCACCCGCGGCGATGGTGTGGGTTTCGGCAAGCGCTGGTGCGGCGCCCGCCAGCAACACGGCTGAAATCGTCAGTCTGAACATGAGTCTCTCCCTTGCAGCCCACTGTGCCGCAAGGACCGGCGAATGCAAGACGGCGCTTCAACGCATGCTTGCTTGTGCCCGCTCCAGTCCATCGATCGACAGCTTGCGGCCAGGCGCGAAGGCGAGCGCTTCGCGGAACGCCGCTGCCGCTTCGGCATGGCGACCCGATGCGGCAAGATGCTCGCCAAGAATTTCCCAACCCGGCTTCCCGACCGGGGGCGGCCCATAGACCACGGGCGTTGCGCTTTCCGCACGGGACGCTGCGCGGAGCATGTCGATCCCTTCGTCCGTTCGCCCCTGCGCTATGGCAAGCAGCGCATCGCCCTGCGCCAGCTGACGCTCCATCCACGGCCTGATCCAGGTGTCGTACGGCGATTCCTGCGTCAATGCGGCGTCGATCTGGCCAGCCAGGGCCTTCATGTCGGCGAGGGCGGCCGTGACATTAGCCGGACGGGCCGCGCCGGCCAGAAGGCGCGAATAGGCGAAATCGAAACGGGCAAGCAGAAAGCCGTCCCCAATGCCGTCCAGCGGTTCGGCCCAGTCGCCGGTCGCAACGCCGTTCCACATGGCCATGCCCGAATAACTTGCAACAGGGCCCGAACCCAGCTGGTTCCTGGCACCGCCAGCGATCTGGGCTTCGGCCTGCACACGGCATTCGGCGATCAGCCCGCTCGCATCCTTGCCCTGCTGCAACAGCGAATAGGCAAGCCATTCGTTATAATGCCCGCAGGAACTTGGTCCGCGTCCGGAAGCCTCCCGTTGCCGGTCGACCACCGCGTCGGCGTTGATATTCGCCTTTTCGGTCGCCTCCCAATCCGCCAGCGCGTGGAAGATGTGGCTGACCATGTGCTGTGCATGGCCTGCATCGGGCGCGACGACGGAATAGCGCGCGGCCATGCGCCTGCCGAGCGGGGCATGAACCGGATCGTCATACGAATGGATCAGATAGTGAAGGATGCCGGGGTGCATTTCGTGGGTCATGAACCCGGCTTCGAGCACGCCTGCGGCATCCATGTAGATCGGCAGCTGCCGCCCTCCATGCGAACTGGCCAGGATGGCAAGGCCCGTGAACGCCCGCACATCGATATCGTCGGGATAGGACGCGAGCATTGCGCGCATGTCCGCCATGTAGGCAAGATCGCGTTCTTCCTTGGTGCCGGCGCCGTAAAGCGTCTCGACCGCCGCAAGCCACCTCGCCTCCTGCGGGTTGCGCGCCCTGGCTGCGCGGTCCGCCGCGGTCGCGCCCAGCTTGCCCAGCGCGGCAAGCGCGGCATCGCGATCCTGATCGTCCCATAACGAATGGTTGTGGCTCATCGCCTCGCCCCAATACGCCATGACGAAAGCGGGGTCGGCGGCCTGGGCGCGGCGGAATTCCTCTGCCGCAAAATCGTATTCGAAATTATGCAGCAGGGCGAGCCCGCGCAGAAACGGCTGGGCGGCTGCTTCGTTCGCGCTGGATTGCATCACCATGTATTCGGTGCCGACCCGTTCCAGCGTGGTGTCCGTGTCCTCCGAATGCCCGGAATGCGCCATCGCCGCCGGCGCCATCATCAGCGCAGCGGATGCCAAAAGCAGGTTTTTCATGATCCCTCTCCCTTGGCGGACATCATGCCGCAGGGAGAGCGAATTACAAGGTCGGGCGGTCAGCCGGCGGTGAAGGAACAGATCGCCGCAGACGTGGCGACGACTTCGATCGCTTCCGGATCGTCGACCCGGCGCAGGCGTTCGAGAAACTCGGCCATATTGATCGGCACCGCGCCTTCGTCCTCACTCGGTTGCAGCTGCTGCAGCTTGCGCAGTTGAACGAGTGACAGATTGTCGGCCATCCGTGTTCCCATGCAGGCGGCGACAGGTGCCGGTATGCCCTGTTCGACCAGCACGGCTTCGATCCGCCCTGCGGTCACTTTTTCCGCCCCACCGAGCCATGCCCACAGGCCGACACCGGCCAACGCCAGGAGCGCCATGACGATGAAAATCTTGCGCATCGGATCAGTCCATCGCCTTGACGATTTCCTCGACCATTTTCTTGGCGTCTGACAGCAGCATCATCGTCTGGTCCATGTAGAAGACATCGTTGTCGACGCCCGCATAGCCCACGCCGCCCATGCTGCGCTTGATGAAGAAGACCTGCTTGGCCTTGTCCACGTCGAACACGGGCATGCCGTAGATCGGCGATGACTTGTCGGTCTTCGCCGCCGGGTTCACCACGTCGTTCGCCCCGATGATGAAGGCTACGTCGGCCTGCGCGAACTCGGAGTTGATATCCTCCAGTTCGAAGACCTTGTCGTAAGACACGTTCGCTTCCGCCAGCAGCACGTTCATGTGGCCGGGCATACGTCCCGCGACGGGATGGATGGCAAACTTCACCTCGATGCCTTTTTCTTCGAGCATATCGGCCATTTCACGCAGCGCGTGCTGCGCCTGCGCCACCGCCATACCGTAGCCGGGGATGATGATGACCTTTTCCGCCTGTTCGAGCATGAACGCCGCATCGGCTGCGCTGCCGGTTTTGTAAGGACGCTGTTCGCGCGCCTCGCCCCCGCCTGCGCTCGCGTCAGCGCCGAATCCGCCCGCGATCACGCTGATGAAACTCCGGTTCATCGCGCGGCACATGATGTAGCTCAGGATCGCGCCCGAGCTGCCCACCAGCGCGCCGGTGATGATCATCGCCGTATTGCCGAGCGTGAAGCCCATCGCCGCCGCCGCCCAGCCAGAATAGCTGTTGAGCATCGACACGACGACCGGCATGTCGGCCCCGCCGATGGGTATGATCAGTAGGAAGCCGATCACGAAGGCCGCGGCGACAATCGCCCAGAACAGCCACCCTTCACCCGCGCCCGCGGTGGGCTGCATCGCATAAAGCGCCGTTCCTGCCAGGATTGCGGCCAGCGTACCCAGATTGATGATGTGCCGCGCGGGAAGCAGAATGGGCGAACCGCTCATGCGGCCCGACAGTTTGGCAAAGGCGATGACCGACCCGGAAAAGGTGATCGCGCCGATCGCAGCGCCAAGCATCATCTCGATCCGGCTGACCGACGAGATATTGCCGCTTTCTTCCAGGATTCCAAAGGCCCCCGGATTCAGGAACGCCGCCGCTGCGACCAGCACCGCGGCCAGGCCCACGAGACTATGAAAGGCAGCGACCAACTCCGGCATGGCGGTCATCGCGATGCGGCGGGCAATGCTGAAGCCGATGATCCCGCCAAGGAATATCGCGATGCCGATCTCGACGATGTTGGCCACTTCATGGGTGACGAGTGTCGTCGCCACGGCGATCAGCATTCCGGCCATGCCGAACCGGTTTCCCGTTCGGCTGGTCGATGGCGAGGAAAGACCCCGCAGCGCCAGAATGAAGAACACGCCGGCCACCAGATAGGCCAACGCAACCCAGGGATTTACAGGGCCATGCGCCGCGGCGTCCTGAACCATGGTGCCAACGGTTTCGACCCCCTGATCGTCGACGAACCGGAAACTCGTGGCTTGTGCCAACATCGGGAGAAGCATCATTTCTTCTCCTTCTTCTTGTACATGGCCAGCATTCGTTCGGTGACCGCAAAGCCGCCGAAGATGTTCACGCTGGCGAGCACGATGCCGAGCAGCCCCAGCCATTTGGCCCCCGGCACGTCCGCAGCCGCAGCCGCGATCAGCGCGCCGACGATGATCACGCTGGAAATCGCATTGGTCACCGCCATCAGCGGCGTGTGCAGCGCGGGCGTGACCGACCAGACCACGTAATAGCCGACGAAACACGCCAGCACGAAGATCGACAGGATGCTTATGAAGTCCAAGTCAGGCCCTCCCAGGGTCCGGATTATTGTGCGTTAAGCCGCTCGCTCACCACCCGGCCGCCTTGCGTCAGCCGCACGGCGTCACCGATTTCTTCGTCCAGCACCGGCTTGCCCGCTTCGGCGTCCCAGAAGGCGGACAGGAAATTGTAGAGGTTGCGAGCGAACAGCGCCGACGCATCGGCAGCAAGATGCGCCGCGGTGTTCGAATAGCCGACGATCCGGACGCCGTGCTTTTCAACCACCTTGTCGGGAACCGAGCCTTCGACATTGCCGCCTTGCGCCACGGCAAGATCGAATATCACGCTGCCCGGCTTCATCGTCGCAATCTGCGCGTCCGAAATCAGGCGCGGCGCGGCGCGGCCGGGGATCAGCGCCGTGGTAATGACGATGTCCTGCTTGGCGATATGCCCCGATACCAGTTCGGCCTGCGCCTTCTGGTATTCTTCGGACATTTCGGTGGCGTAGCCGCCCGAACCTTCCCCCTCGATCCCGGCGACATTCTCGACGAAAATCGGTTTGGCGCCGAGCGACTGGATCTGTTCCTTCGTGGCCGAACGCACATCGGTCGCGCTGACCTGCGCGCCAAGGCGTTTGGCCGTGGCAATGGCCTGGAGACCCGCAACGCCCACGCCCATGACAAAGACCCTGGCAGCCTGAACCGTGCCGGCGGCGGTCATCATCATCGGGAAGGCGCGGCCGTATTCGTTCGCTGCCGTCAGCACCGCCTTGTAACCGGCAAGGTTGGACTGGCTGGAAAGCACATCCATGCTTTGCGCGCGGGTGATGCGCGGCATGAATTCCATCGACAGGCCTTCGAGCCCCGCCGCGGCATAGGCATCGACGCGGTCGCGCCGCGTGAAGGGATCGAAGGTCGCGGCGACCCAGGCGCCCGCCTTCGCGCCCTTGAGCGCGGCAACATCGGGCGCCTGAACGCCCAGCACGATATCGGCATCCTTGACCGCCGCAGCGGCAGAGAGGACGTCTGCTCCCGCTTCGCGATACGCCTGATCGGTGATGGAAGCGCCGACACCGGCCCCTTCCTCCACCGCCACCGTGGCCCCGAGTGCGGCAAATTTCTTTGCCGTTTCCGGAGTGAGAGCGACCCGGGTTTCGCCCGGAGCGCGCTCTTTCAGCACCGCGATGCGCATGCCGGGGCGCTTAGCCCGAAATCAATATAACGACGACAAGTGCGATAACCGCAATCAACGGCACCGACCATTTGAGCATGCCGATGAAAGAAGAATAGGTCTTGCCGTGCGCCTTCATGTCGTTGGCGGAATCCATGCGATACCCCTGATCTGGATAATGGTGTGGTGGCTGCGTCTATCGCGCTCGCGCCACGCGCTCAAGCCCCACGATGGCATCCATCCACGCGGCAACACGCTTAATCGGCTCTTTACCCCTTTCCCGTAAGACGTCCGGGCAAAGGTGGCATGGGCCACGCATTCGAGAGGGACAGGCAAGGACTATGGCGATCGAAGAGACCCGCCTGATGCTGCTGATCGACGATGAACCGGCCCAAAGCCGGTCCGTCTCTGCGCTCGCGGCGCGCGAGGGCTGGCGCACGCTCGTCGTCGCCTCGGGCGATGTCGCGCTTGAACGTCTTGCTTCGCTCGAAGGGGCGGAAATCGGCGCTGTGCTGCTCGACCAGAGGGTCCCCGGCGAAGACGCTTGCGAACTGGTTCGGGGCATTCGCGCTCTGCGCCCCGACATTCCTCTTTTGATGCTGACCGCCAGCACGTCACCCCTGCTTGCCGTCGAAGCCATGCGCTCAGGCGCAACCGATTATCTCATCAAGCCGGTCGCACCCGATCGCTTGCTGGCTGCCCTGCGCAGCGCAACCCGCGCAGAGGCACCGCGCGACGAATTACAGCCCATGACGGAAAAGCTGCAGACCGTGCTCGATTTCGACGCAATGGTGGGGACCGAGCCACCGTTCCGCACCGCACTTGCGCGTGCCGCCACGGCGGCCCGGGGGCACGGCCATGTCCTGGTCGAAGGCGAAAGCGGCACCGGCAAGGAAATGCTGATGCGCGCGACGCACGCGGCATCGACACGCGCCAAGACGGCGATGAAACTTGTCGAATGCGGCTCGATTCCATCGACTTCTCTGGAATCCCTGCTTTTCGGCCACGAAAAGGGGGCCTTTGCCGGTGCATTCGACCGGCAGTTGGGCCTGCTCGAAACCTGCGACGGCGGCACCTTGCTGCTCGACGATATCGACCGGATGGACCGCACGCTGCAGGATCGTCTGGCACAGGTCATCGAAACCGGCATTGTTCGCCCCACCGGCGCAACGCACGGCTTCAAGATCGACGTACGCCTGTTCGCGGCGAGCGATTTTCCGCTGGAAGAATTGGTCCAGATGGGCGAATTTTCACCCGCCTTGTACAATTGCCTCGCGGCCAACCGCATTCACCTGCCCGCCTTGCGGGACCGAATGGGCGATATTCCCGCCCTTACCCGCTATTTCCTTTCCAAGATCGGCGAACAGCCGGGGCTGGCTCATCACTCCATCGCCGACAGCGCGCTGACACTGCTCGAAGCCTACGACTGGCCGGGCAACGTGCGCCAGTTGCAGGCCGTGCTCTTCCGCGCCGCCGTCTTCTGCGACGGGGAAGCGCTCACGGCGTCCAGTTTCCCGCAGCTCTCGCAGCTTCTGGGCGACAGTCCGGATCGCGGCGAAAGCCGCCATCGCGGGCTTGGCGTGCTGTTGTACACCGAGGACGGAAACCTGCGCGCGCTGGAAGAAATCGAGGCTGATGTGATACGCCTGGCCATCGGGCATTACCGCGGACGCATGACCGAAGTGGCCCGCCGCCTCGGAATCGGACGCTCGACGCTCTACCGCAAGCTGGGCGAGCTGGGAATCGACAACGCGGCGTAACCCCGTTACCCTGGGGCCACGTTTTCAGGGGAGCAAATCAGATGGACAAGCGCAGCCGCTAAGGCGGATTTTGCAGACGCGGGGTCGCAAGCGATCCTTCCGGTCAATCTGAAACTTCCGGGGTAAACCCATGCAAAAACTGAATGGAAAACTGTGCGTCGTCACCGGCGGTGCGCGCGGGATCGGCAAGGCCGTGTGCCATGCCTTCGTCGCCGAAGGCGCGCGCGTCGTGCTGACCGATTGCGACGAAGCAGAAGGCACGAGAGCCGCGTCGCAGCTAGGCTGCGAATTCCGCAGCCTCGATGTATCGCGCGAAGCGGACTGGGAAGTGCTCGCCAGCGAATTTCCCGCCATCGACGTGCTCGTCAACAACGCCGGCATCACCGGATTCGAAGACGGCGCGCTCGTCCATGATCCCGAACACGCCAGCCTTGCCGAATGGCGCCGCGTCCATGCGGTGAACACCGACGGGACGTTCCTGGGCTGTCGCTATGCGCTCAAGGCGATGAAAGGCGCGGGCGAAGGTTCGATCATCAACATGAGTTCGCGTTCGGGACTGGTCGGCATCCCCGGGGCGGCGGCCTACGCGGCCAGCAAGGCGGCGATCCGCAACCACACCAAATCCGTTGCGCTGTACGCCGCGCAGAACGGCTGGGCGATCCGCTGCAATTCGGTCCACCCCGCCGCGATCCTGACACCGATCTGGGAGCCGATGCTGGGCGACGGGCCGGACCGCGACGCGAAGATGGCCGCACTCGTGGCCGATACTCCGCTCAAGCGGTTCGGCTCGGTGGAGGAAGTCGCCGCGCTGTGCGTCTATCTTGCATCGCCCGACAGCGCCTACATGACCGGCAGCGAACTGACGCTTGACGGCGGCTTGCTGGCGGGCAGCGCCGCGTCCCCCGGTTAACCCGGCAGGTCGCTGAAATCCGTCAGGGCCGCGTCTCTCAGGCCGCGCCACACGTTGCGCGCCTGGACGGTTTCGGGGACATCGTGGACGCGCAGCAATTGCACGCCTGCATCCATGCCCTTCATCGCCAGCGCAACGCTGCCACCGAGGCGCGCGCCCACTTCGGCCTCGTTCGAAAGCGCGCCGATCATGCGCTTGCGGCTGGCGCCCAGCATCAGCGGATGACCAAGCGCATGGAACAGCGGCAGCGCGTTGATGAGCGCGAGGTTGTGCGCCAGGGTCTTGCCGAAACCGATACCGGGATCGAGCAGGATGTTGCCCGCCGCGATCCCCGCAGCCAGCGCCGCATCGCGCCGGTCGCGCAGGGCGTCGAAGACCTCGAACACCACGTTCTCGTAATCGCCACCTTCGTGCAGGTCATCGCCCGCGGCACCCGGCGCGTGCATCAGCACCACCGGAACACCTGCCCGCGCGACGACTTCGGCGCTGCGCGGGTCATGCGCGAGCCCGGAGACATCGTTGACCAGATGCGCCCCTGCTTCCAGCGCGGCTTCCATCACCGCCGCCTTGCGTGTGTCGATACTTACCGCCGCGCCCATCGCCGCGCAGACTTCGATCACGGGGACGACGCGGGCGATCTCGTCGCCTTCCCACAGCGCCTTGGTGCCGGGCCGCGTGCTTTCCCCGCCCACGTCGATGACCGCCGCGCCCGCCTCGACCATGGCTGCGGCGTGCGTGCGGGCCGCATCGGGGCTGTCGTGCGCGCCGCCATCGCTGAAACTGTCGGGCGTGACGTTGAGGATGCCCATAACCTGCGGCTGGTCGAGCCGGATAGTGCGCGCGCCCAACGTCAGCGGCGGATGGGCGAGCGTGAGGTTGGCCCACTGCGCTTCAGCCTCAGCCCCGCAATCGTCGGGCAATTTCCCAAGCACTTCCGCGATCGTATCGGGCGAGGCCAGCCACCGCTCAACCACCGCGCCATCGCGGCGCAGCACCACGGCAAAGCGGCTTGCGTACAGCATACCCCCTGCCAAGCGGATGGCGTTGCCATGCTCTGACTGGGGACCGGGGACGAAGGCGATGGGGCGAATGGTGGCGTGTTGGGTCATGGTTGGACCTGCCTAGCGCAAACCCCAGAGGATGGAACACATGGAAGATCGCCCTGGGCAAGAAAACTGCGAAACTGGCAAGCGACACCCGATTGCTGCGAACCCGGCCGGGTGGGATCAACAGAAACCCCTAAGCGCGAGCACTTGCAGGATATCGCCGCTGTAAATCAGCGAATGCAGCGTGCCGTTGAGCAGGAGCAACACGAGGCGCCAGACGAAACGCCCGGTAAAGTCGATACCGCGCGCCCGCTGGTTCGTCATGATGGTCGCGAACCCGAAACCGAAGAACATCCGCGCCATTGGCGATCCCGTTCCAAATCTCTAGTGCATGGTCATGGACCTGGACGATCTTCTGCGCCGCTACTTTGCCATCAGCGATATCGCCACGCTTTCACCTGATGCTCTGGCATCCGGTATCGAGAGATGTCAGGTGGATCTCGGTCTCGAACAGGATCGCGGCAAGAGGTTTGCTCTGTGGGCTCTCCTGCACATGCTGGGCGGTGCGCCCGACCTCGACGTCAGCTTCGAAAGCGAAGAGGATCGCAACGCCGCCCGCAACTTCATGGAATTGCTTGAAGCGTCGGAAGGGCTGGCGCCCTAGGATCACGCAAGTCCGTTGGCCGCTCCCCTCTCCCAGTTTGTGACCGACCTGCCCTACGTGGTTCACGCTACGGGCGGACCGTCCTTTATTGATTGAATTGGGGGCGTTGGTTCAAGCTGGTTCGGGCCACAAAAGGAGCGATAAATTACGTGGGCCGAATACGGTTTCGGGCCGAATTTAAAACCCGGCCCTCGCAAAGTAATCTAACAGAACATTGGCTTCTTGTAATGGCATGTCGCCGTGCCCATTTCATTTACACGCTGTTTCGCTCCATTGAGCGTAATTCTGTCCGGCATTGTCTCTTCACGATCAGAAATTCATTTGATTGGCTTTCCTGAGACAGGAAAATCAATCGCCATGCCTGGAGTTTGACAGCCCGGCATGCGCGATCCGGCAAGGGCATCAATATGATCGCCTATTTCATACTCGTGCATCGGTATCCCGCGCAATTCAAACGCCTCTTCAAGGCTATCTATGTGCCGGGCAATGCCTATGTGATTCATGTCGACAAGAGCTCGGGCGCCGAACTGGCAGACGAGCTTGCAAACTTTCTCGCCCCCTATCAGAATGCTGAGATCCTTCTGTCAAAGGACGCGCTCTGGGGCGGCTATAGCCTTGTTGATGCGGAGTTGCGCGGCATGGCCCGCCTTCTCGAAATGGGCGACCGGTGGACCCATTTCATCAACCTGTCGGGCCAGGATTTCCCGCTCAAGAGCCAAGGCTATATTAGCCAGTTCCTTGCCGCAAATCCCGGCAGACAATTCATTCGCGTCCTGGATCAGCGTACGAAGCGACCGGAAACACTGAACCGCATCAGCCATCTTTTCGTGGAGGCAGACGGTAAGATGACCGAAACCGGAGTGGCGCGTCCTTATCTTGCCGACGCCACGCCCTTTATCGGTACACAGTGGAAAGCAGTGACCCGCAGTTTCTGCGAATTTGTCTGCCATGACCCGAAGGCCGATCGGTTCAAGGAGTTCTATCGCAACAGCTTCATCGCCGACGAGGCGTTCTTCCAAACCGTGATCATGAACAGCGGCGATCAAGGCGTGGTGATGAACGATGATCTGCGGATGATCGATTGGGTGCCTGACGGCGATATCAAGCTGCGTCCGCGCAACTATTCAGCGCAGGATTTCGGTGACCTGCAACGCAGTACCGATCTTTTTGCACGCAAATTCGATGCGGAAGATGATCCAGAAATCCTGACGTTGCTCGAAGGCCATATCAAGTCGCAAGGCGCGAGCAGCTATCGGCCACCGGCCCATGTGCCAAACCCGGTACCCGGCCCCTCTTCACCAGAACTCATTGTTGCCTGAACGACTGAAGATTTACTTTTTTTGTAAGGAAGGATGAAGCCGTGGCCAAATCACAAAAGAGATCAAATCGCGAAATTCGCAAACCCAAAGCTGAAAAACCAAAGGTGGGCTCAACCACTCTGCCCAGTAAGCAGGGAGTGGTCCCTGGCCTTGAGCATATGAAGAACTAGCTGTGCCAACCCTGCGCGTCACATCAGATTTCTGCAGGAAACAGGAAGCCGTGCAACGGGCAAAAGCGGCAACCGAACCGCTGGAGAACCGACGGAAAATTGCTCTTGAGGCGGCGAAAGCTTGGGAGGCTGAAGCATTCAGGCTGGAACAGCACGAAGCGGGGGATACGCCGCTGGATAAGCTCGATGCTGGAATCGCCCTGGAGTTTGCGCGTGAGGCAGCATCACCCGCTGGTGGAAAAGGTCCGGTCCCGAAAAGCCCGGTGCCTGACGGCAGGTAAGCTGAGTCCCCGCATGTGAGAGGTCGCTGCCGAACAGCCGTGGGCATTCCGCAACCCTTTGAGATTTGCGCGACCGGACCGGACATGCTCTTCTCTTCAGGTAGGCAATGCCTTGTAGGGGAACATCATGAAGCCGATTTTTGTCGCTGCCGCGCTCGCATTGGCGCTATCGAGTTGTTCCCCCACGCCTTCCCAAACGGTTCAGCCTGACGCGAACGACCTCGAGCTTGAGGTCCAGGGAATGTCGTTTGTCGGGCCGGATACAATCAGGTCCGGGTGGACGACCATTCGCGTGGTCAATACCGGCGGGATGACACACCACGCTCTCGTTTATCGCCTCCCCGATGGGGTCACAGGGGAGATGGTCGACGAGCAAGTTGTCAGGCCAATCCAGAGGAGCCTGACTGCCGCGATCGCTGGCGATACCGAAAAGGCGGCTCAAATCGCGGCAACGATGCCGGAATGGGTAGGCGACCTGACGTGGCTGGGCGGACCGGGCATGATGTCCGACGGGGTTACCGGCGAAGCGACTATGTATCTGGAACCCGGCAACTATCTCGTCGAATGCTATGTGAAGACCAATGGCGTCCAACACAACTTCAACCCGGAACCGGGCGAATTCGGCATGGTCTTTCCACTGACGGTGTTGGCCGAAGAGGGAGGAATGGCAGAGCCGGATGCCAATGTGACGCTGACCATAACCAATAGCGGGTACGAGATTTCAGACGGTGCTTTCGTCACCGGTGACAATTCCGTGCGGGTCAGGTTCGAGGAGCAACAGCTCTACAACAACTTCGTTGGACACGACGCGCATGTGTTCCGCATCGAGGAGGACACCGATGTCGAGGCCGCGGCAAGGTGGCCCGACTTCTTCCCCATAGACGGCCAGCAAACCCCCGCTCCGACCAAGTTCGTGGGAGGTATCCATGACATGCCACAAGGCGCCACGGGCTATTTCAAGCTGATGCTCCAACCCGGTAATTACGGCATTACGGCGGAGATACCCGATGCGAAGGAGAAGGGTTTTTTCAAGCGTTTCAACGTCGAAGGCGGCTGAATTAGGCGCTGCCCACCATTTACCCAGCTCCGAGACTAAAGACCGCCGCTCTCGGGCAGGCGAAGCACAAGTTGCGTTAAATTGGCCGTGATCGTGAAGGCCGACTTTGCAGACTGATCGGGGTACCCCTCAGTCCTCTACCGCCAGCAGATACAGTTGCCGTGCCGCGTCGATCGGTTTCACATCGTCGCCGTCTTCGTAATGCCAGAAGCTCCAGCCGTTGCAGCTGGGCGCGCCTTGCAGATCCTTGCCGAGGCCGTGGATGCTGCCGGTCTGCTTTCCGTACGCCAGCGAACCGTCGGCCCGCACCGTGGCGATCCAGCGGCGTTTCTTGTCGAACACTTCGGTGCCGGGCTTGAGGTAACCGTTTTCCACCAGGGCCCCGAAGGCCACCTTGGGCGCGGTCCGCGCGCTTTGCATGGTGGTCAGCGCGCTTTCGTCGAGCGAAAGTTCCTTGTCGATCCGCTTGAGCGCCGCGTTGCGATACACGCCTTCGCGTTCGCATCCGATCCATTCGCGCCCCAGGCGCTTCGCCACCGCCCCGGTTGTGCCCGTGCCGAAGAACGGGTCGAGCACGACATCGCCCCGCTCGGTCGTCGCCAGAAGAACGCGGTACAAAAGGCTTTCCGGCTTTTGCGTCGGGTGGACCTTGGTGCCACCTTCCTTCAGCCGTTCGGACCCGTTGCAGATCGGCAGAACCCAGTCGCTGCGCATCTGCAATTCATCGTTCAGCGTCTTCATTGCGCGATAGTTGAAGTGGTACTTCGCCTTTTCCCCCTGGCTCGCCCAGATCAGCGTTTCGTGCGCGTTGGTGAACCGTGTGCCGCGGAAATTGGGCATCGGGTTCGACTTGCGCCAGACGATATCGTTGAGAATCCAGAAGCCCAGGTCCTGCAGGATCGCGCCCACGCGGAAGATGTTGTGATAGCTGCCGATCACCCACAACGCGCCGTCCGGCTTGAGAATACGCTTCGCTTCGGTCAGCCAGGCGCGGGTGAATTCGTCGTAGGTCGCAAAACTGTCGAACCGGTCCCATTCATCGGTGACCGCGTCGACATGGCTTCCGTCGGGCCGGTTGAGATCGCCGCCGAGCTGCAGATTGTAGGGAGGATCGGCGAACACCAGATCGATCGAAGCCGTCGGGATGGAACGCATGGCTTCCACGCAATCGCCATCGAGAATCTTCCCGACCGGCAATTCCAGCGGCAATTCAACTGCCGTTTCAAGCGCTTTGACGCGCTTCTTCGTGGTCTCGATGACCCCCATGCGTATTCCCCTGTCTGTAGTTATCCACAGGGTGAGTCCTTGGGGAGTCCGCGTCAAGCCCGAAGCGACGAGCGGATACGCGGGGACGCCGCGTGCCGAGAGAGAACGAAAGGAGTCCCACACAAGATGTTGAGTCCGCATAGATTCGCACGACTCAACATGATGCGGTGTGGCGCGGAAGACTCAAATCGTCGGGGAACTGGGGCAGACCGGGCGATGGCCGCCACGAACCCATCGGCCCCCGCCCGTCAGACACGCTCGTCAGATAAGGGTGAGCTGGGCAACCGGGGCAAAGCTGCGGCGATGCAGCGGCGTCGGGCCGTGAACCCGCAGCGCCTCCATGTGCTGGGCGGTTCCGTAGCCCATGTTGCGCTCCCACCCGTACTGCGGATGCGCGGCAGCGGCTTCGCGCATCAACCGGTCGCGGTATTCCTTGGCGATGATGGACGCAGCGGAAATGCAGGCTTCCTTCCCGTCTCCGCCCACAATCGCGTGCGCGGCCCAGCGCCATTGGCCGCACCGTCCATGCGGGGTCATGTTGCCATCGATCAGAACCGCTTCCGGTTCCGCCCCAAGGGCATCCACCAGCCGCACCACCGCCAGCGTCATCGCCAGCATCGTCGCCTGGAAAATGTTGATGCGATCGATCTCCTCGGGCTCGACCACCCCCAGCGCCCACGCACAGTGCGAACGGATTTGCGGTTCCAGAACCGCGCGCCGCGTGGGGGATAATTTCTTGGAATCGTCCAGACCTTCAGGCGGGTGCTTGCACAGCACGACCGCCGCTGCCACGACAGGTCCTGCCAGCGGGCCACGCCCCGCCTCGTCGACACCAATTACAAGTGGTGCGGCACCTAATCCGTCCTGCGGAGTTGCACTGAACATGAAACAACCTTCGATCCTTCTCGCCACCTTATCGCCGCTCCTGCTCGCTGCAAGCTGTGGCAACGCCCAAAGCGGGGATAGCGCCCCGTCCGCAACCGCGGCGCCGGTCGGCGAATTCGACGGCAATTTCGCCATCACCGAACACCGCACCTTCGATGAACCCTGGGCGGCGGCCTTCGTCCCCGGCACGTCGGTTGTCGTGGTGACGACGAAGCCCGGCAAGATCCATGCGTACGATACGAAGAACCAGCAGCAGATCTTCGTCACCGGCGCACCCGAAGTCGATTACGGGGGCCAGGGCGGCCTTGGCGACGTGGCGTTCCTGCCATCCGAAACGGCGGGCACGCTGACCCCCCGTACGATCTATTTGAGCTGGGCCGAAGCCAGCACCGGCGATACGCGCGGTGCCGTGGTCGGCAAGGGCCGGATGGTGTGCGAAGATCACCAGACCTGCGACATTCAGGATCTGAAAGTCATCTGGCGACAGGCGCCCAAGGTGACGGGTCGCGGGCATTATTCCCACCGGATCGCAATCAGCCCGGACGGCAAGCACCTGTTCGTCTCCAGCGGCGACAGGCAGAAGATGCAACCCGCGCAGGACACGTCGAACACCCTCGGCACGGTCGTCCGGCTCAATCTCGACGGCACACCGGCAGCGGGCAATCCGCTGGCTGAAAAGGGCAGCCCGGCCAACCAGATCTGGTCGTGGGGCCATCGTAACGTCCTTGGCCTAGCGTTCGACGCGCAAGGCCGCTTGTGGGATCTGGAACACGGCCCCGCCGGCGGTGACGAGCTGAACCTTGTCTCGGCTGGCAGCAACTATGGCTGGCCCGAACGTTCGGACGGCGACCATTACAACGGCGACGCCATCCCCGACCATTCGCCCGACGACGGGTTTGCCCAGCCGGCGATCACCTGGACCCCGGTCATCGCGCCCGGGAACCTGATGTTCTATCGCGGGGACCTGTTCGCCGGCCTGAAGGGCCACGCAATCATGTCCGGTTTGTCGAGCGAGGCGCTGATACGTGTGGCCATCACCGGTGAAACGGCACGCGAGGTGAGCCGGTACCCGATGGGAAAGCGCATTCGTTCGGTCATCGAAGGGCCCGGCGGCGCGCTGTGGGTGCTGGAAGACGGCGAAGGCGGGCGTTTGCTGGAACTTCGCCCGCAATAAGGCGAAGTTTATCGACACGGCGCAGTCACCGCCCTAATCGCGGCGCCCTTATGGCGAGCCTCGTTCCCCTTTCCGCAATCGACCCCGCGCTGGTCGAACAGCTGCTGGACGCCGCGTTCGGTGATGGGCGCCATGCGCGCACCGCCTATCGCATTCGCGAAGGCATGGACTGGCTCGAAGGGCTTAGTTTTGCTGCGCTGGACGACGACGATTATCTGGCCGGTTCGATCCAGCTGTGGCCCGTTGCGCTGACCGATCCGCAGGGCCGCCCGCACCCGATGATCATGGTCGGCCCGGTTGCGGTCATGCCGGGTCGCCAGGGCGAAGGTTTCGGCAAGGCGCTGATGGCGGCCAGCCTTGGCGCGATCGATGCCGGTTTCGAGGATGGTGCCGCCCCGCTGCCGCAAGTGATGATCGGCGATCCCGACTACTACGATCGCTGGGATTTTACCGCCCAACACACCGGTGGCTGGCATTGTCCCGGGCCTTTCGAACAGCATCGCCTGCTCGCCCGCACGGTGAACCCTGCCGTCCTTCCGCCCGAAGGAATGCTGGGACCGTGGAGCGCGCCCTTGGCGAAATAGGCCGCATCTGGCATCGCCTGTCCAACGATGCCCTACGAACCGCCCCCCGAACTCGCCGGATTGTCGCTCGCGCAGATTGCGGAGCAGGTCGCACGGCGCAAACTGCCGCCGGTCGAGCAGTGGGACCCGCAGGAAAGCGCCGACAGTTTGATGCGGATCACGGCGGACGGGACCTGGCTCCATGAAGGTTCGCCCATCACCCGCACGGCCATGGTTCGCGCCTTCTCTGGTCTGCTGACCCGCGATGCCAGCGGGGGTCACTGGCTGGTCACCCCGTTCCAGAAGCTGTCGATCGAGGTCGAGGACGCCGCCTTCATCGCGGTCGACGTCCGTGAAACCGAGAATAATCTGGCCTTTCGGCTGAATTCCGACGAATTGATCGTGGCCGGGCCACAAAACCCGATCCGCGCGGCGGGCGATGCCGACAGTCCGGCGCTTTACGTCGGCGTGCGGCGCGGGCTTGAGGCGCGGCTCAACCGGTCGACCTACGAACAGCTTGCGGAAATCGCGCTGGCTCGCGGCGACGACTGGAGTGTGACCAGCGGCGGGATGACCTTCAGCCTGCTCCCCTCATGAGTGCGTTGCACACCCGTCTGAGCGACCTGTTCCATCGCGGCCACGGGCGCGAGATGGCCGATCTCATGACCGACGAACGCTTCGCCGATGCGGACCGGATCGCCGATGCCGCGGTGCTGATTGCCGTGACCGACCGTGAACGGCCCGGTGTCCTCCTGACGCAGCGCCCGCGGACCATGCGCGATCATCCCGGGCAGGTGGCGTTCCCCGGCGGCAAGCTGGACCATGGCGAAGGCGCGCTCGATGCTGCCCTGCGCGAAGCGTGGGAAGAACTGGGCATTGCCGCCGATCAGGTTCGCGTGATCGGCGCGACCGACCGGTACCAGACCGGTACCGGCTTCGACATCACCCCGGTGCTGGCCACCGTCCCCGCCGATCTCGCGGTGCGGCCCGACCCGCGCGAAGTGGAAAGCTGGTTCGAATGCCCGCTTGATCTGCTGATGGATGGGTCGCAATGGAACCGCAATTCGGTGTTCTGGAAGGGCGCGATGCGCGATTATCTCGAAATGGAATATGAAGGATATCGGATCTGGGGCGTGACCGCCGCGATCTGCTGGAACCTGTCGCGCCGCATCGCTTGGACCGGATCGATCCATGGCTGACACGCTTCCTGCGGCGCAATGGACACAGCGCGCCGACCTGGCAAAGCTGGTCGCCGCGCTGGGCATGGATCACGTGCGCTGGGTGGGCGGCTGCGTGCGCGATACCTTGCTGGGCATCGAGGCCGCCGACATCGATTGCGCCACCACCCATCGGCCGGGCACGGTCATCGATCTGTGCCGCGCGGCGGGCATCCGCACGGTTCCCACTGGCATCGATCACGGAACGATCACCGCGCTGCTCGACGAAGGAAACGTCGAAGTCACCACCTTGCGCCAGGACGTTTCGACCGACGGCCGGCGCGCCACCGTGGCCTTCGCGAACGACTGGCGCGAAGACGCCGCGCGCCGGGATTTCACGATCAACGCCCTCTATGCGCACCCGGCGTCGCTGGAGGTTTCGGATTACTTCGGTGGGCTGGACGACCTTGCCGCCCGGCGTGTGCGGTTCATCGGCGACGCACGCGAACGCATCGCCGAAGACCACTTGCGCATCCTTCGTTATTTCCGGTTTCAGGCGCGCTTTGGCGACAGGCTGGACGAAGAAGCGCTGGGTGCTTGCCGCGAACTTGCAGGCACGCTCAAGGGCCTCAGCCGCGAACGTGTGGCGATGGAACTGCTGGGCATCCTTTCGCTGCCCGATCCGGTCGAAACCGTCCAACTGATGGACAAATCAGGGGTCCTGGCGGTCATTCTTCCCGAAGCGCGGCGCAACGAAATGGCATGCCTCGTGTCGCTGGTCGACAACGAGCAGGCGCAAGGTCGCCCGCCCGAGGCAATCCGGCGGCTGGCGGCGCTCATCCCGCCAATCCGGCCCATCGCAGAAGCGGTGGCTGCGCGCCTGCGCCTGTCCCGTGCCCAGCGCGCGCGGTTGGTGTGCGCGGCGGAACGCTCGCCCGATGACGCCGACACTCCGCGGGCGCTGGCCTATCGCGAAGGGCTGACCGGTGCGCGCGACCGGCTGTTGCTGGCGGGCGCCGATGCGTCGGTACTCGACGGCTGGGATGTCCCCCGGCTGCCGCTCAAGGGCGGCGAAGTCGTCGCCCGAGGGGTCGACAAGGGACCCCGCGTCGCGCAGGTCATGCAGGCGGTGGAAGCGCGCTGGATCGCGGAAGAATTCCCCCCGCGGTCGCGGGTCGAGGTCTTGCTCGAAGAAGAACTTTCGCGCCTCTGACGCGCTTCATCACAGCTTAAGCTGCAAGGCGGCATAAGGGGGCTGCGGTTGCAAAAAACGGCAATTCGTGGGATAGAACCCCCGCACCCCCAAGGGGAGCGCTGCGGGCAGTGAGGCTGGTAAAGCCTCGCCCGCGTTTTCCATTCTGGTCGGCTTCCCAGCGCGCTTGCGCGTGGCGGGGCCGCATGTGTCGAATAACAAGTCTTGGAGCTAATATATGAATTTCGCAAAGCTGGCGGTTGTCGCCGTCGCCCTTGCTGCCACCCCGGCCCTCGCCAACGACCAGGTCGTTGCGGGCGCAACGGTAACCGGTCCCGAAGGCAACGCCGTAGGCACCATCGTTTCGGTTGAAAACGGCCAGGCCGTGCTCGACACCGGCAAGCATAAGGTTCCGTTGGCGGTGAACATGTACGGCCAGGGCGAAGCCGGCCCGACCATCACCGTGACCAAGGACCAGATCAACGGCATGATCGACGCGCAGCTGGCCGAAGCCGCTGCCAAGCGCGACGCCGCCCTGATCGTCGGCGCCGAAGCGATGGCTGCCGATCACGCGGCCCTTGGCACCATCCTCGAAGTCGATGGCAACAACATCGTGATTGCCCGCGGCGGCGATGAAGCGAACAAGGTCACGCTGCTGCGCAGCCACTTCGACGCGACCGACCACGGCCTGATGGCCCGCCTGACCAACGCGCAGATCGATGCCGCGATGAGCGGCACGTCGGCCGCTACCGCCGAATAAGGTTCACGCCTGACCACACGAAAAGGGCCGGAAGCGGGACAACCGCTTCCGGCCCTTTTTCTTGCCCCGCGCGGCCCCAATCAACCGAAACGATTGTCGCGGGGGAAGCCTTGCGGCGGCAAACGGCCCGCGCCGCCACGCGCCACCTTCCATTGCCACATTTCCGGTTCGGTGCGGGTCCGGTCGCCCTTGCCGCCCATCGTCCAGCTGAGGCCTTCTTCCAGCCTGAAGGTCGTCGCATCGCTCAACCCGCCATCGCGATAGCTTTGCAATTTGACCCCCTGCCCACGCCCGAGATCGGGCAATTCCTCGAGGTTGAACACCACCAGCTTGCGGTTGTCACCGACAACCGCGACATGATCGTGCGCCGCGTCGATCGGGCGCGCAACGGCCATAACCGCATCGCCCTTGAGGTTGACCACCTGGCGGCCCTTGCGCGTTTCGGCGAGGAGATCGTCGGTCGTCGCGGCAAAGCCCTTGCCCGTGGTGGCGGCAAGCAGGAGGCGCTGTCCCGGCTTGTGGACGATCACCGCGATGATGTTGGCGCTGGCGTCGATATCCAAGGTGTTGCGCACCGGTTCGCCAAACCCGCGCGCACCCGGCAAACGGTCGGCCCCCAAGGTGAAGAAGCGTCCGTCATCGGCAGCCAGCAGCAGCTTGTCGGTGGTTTGCGCGTGCAGCGCGAAGGCCGGTCCGTCTCCTTCCTTGAACTTCCATTCCTGATCCAGCGGAAGGTGTCCCTTGGCACCGCGTATCCAGCCTTTCTGCGACAGGATGACCGTGACCGGCTCCTTTTCGATCATCGCATCCATGCTGAATTCGACCGCGGGTGCGGCCTCGGCAATGGTGGTCCGGCGCTTGCCCAACGCGGTGTCCTCGCCGTATTCCTTTCGCAATTGCGCCAGATCGCGTTTCAGGCGGGTGCGCTGGCGGGCGGGCGAACCCAGCAGCTTCTCAAGCTCCTCCTGCTCTTTCAGAAGATCGTCGCGCTCTCCGCGAAGCTGCATTTCTTCCAGCTTGCGCAAGGACCGCAGCCGCATGTTGAGGATCGCTTCAGCCTGCCGGTCGGTAAGCTTGAATTCCGCCATCATCACCGGCTTGGGTTCGTCCTCGGTGCGGATGATTTCGATCACCCGATCGAGGTTGAGGAAGGCGATGATATAGCCTTCGACCAGTTCCAGCCGTCGCGCGATCTGGTCCAGCCGGTGCTGGCTGCGGCGCTGGAGAACATCAATCTGCGACGCGATCCAGTTGGTCAGCAGTTCCTTCAGGCCCATCACCATCGGCGTGCGCGTATGGTCCAGCACGTTGAGGTTGAGGCCGAACCGCGTTTCCAGGTCGGTCAGCTTGTACAGGCTTTCCTTGAGCAGTTCGGGATCGACGTTGCGGCTGCGGGGCACCAGCACCAGGCGGATGCTTTCGTCGCTCTCGTCGCGGACATCCTCGAGGATGGGGAGCTTCCTGTCGGCGATCAGCTGGGCGATCTGTTCGATCAGCTTGCCCTTCTGCACCTGGTAGGGAATTTCGCTGACGACCAGCTGCCATTGCCCGCCCCCCAGCCGTTCGATCCCGGCTTCGCGATCCTCCGCCTTTTCCGCTTCGGCGGCATGGAACCGACCACGCAGACGGAAGCTGCCCCGCCCGGTTTCATAAGCGTTGGAAATCACGTCGGCACTGTCGACCACCAGCCCGCCGGTGGCAAAGTCCGGCCCGTGGAACAGTTCCATCAAGCGGGGGTGTTCGACGTGCGGGTTGTCGATCACTTCCAGCGTCGCATCGACGATTTCTGCCACATTGTGGCTGGGTATGTTGGTGGCCATGCCCACGGCGATGCCGCTCGCCCCGTTGGCCAGCAGGTTGGGGAACAGGCCGGGGAAGATTTCCGGCTCCTGCTCCTCGCCATTGTAGGTCGGGATGAAATCGACGGTCCCTTCGTCGAGGCCTTCCATAAGACGCAGCGCGGTCCGGGTCATGCGCGCTTCGGTGTAACGATACGCAGCCGCGTTATCGCCGTCGATATTTCCGAAGTTCCCCTGCCCTTCGACCAGCGGATACCGCAAGGCGAAATCCTGCGCGAGGCGGACCATCGCGTCATAGACGCTGGCATCGCCATGCGGGTGATACTTGCCGATCACGTCGCCGACCACGCGGGCGGATTTCTTGAACGCGCTGGACGGGTCGAGCTTCAGCTGGCGCATCGCCCACAGCAAGCGCCGATGGACCGGTTTCAGCCCATCGCGCAGATCGGGCAGCGAACGGGCCGTGATCGTGCTGAGCGCATAGACGAGATAGCGCTCGGACAGCGCTGAATCGAACGGTGCATCGACAATGGCGTCGAACGGATCGGCGCCGGAATCATCCAGGTCTGTGGTGGCCATGGCTTCCGCCCTACCAGAGGCACGGTTCGCCTGTCAGCACGGAACGCATGGCTTTTCCCACGCGTTGAGAGGGTAACACGAAATGAAGGAGTTACCTTATGACGAAGCGGATCATGATCCTCGCCACCAACGGCTTTGAACAGTCGGAACTGATGAAGCCCAAGGCCAATGTCGAGGACGCCGGTTACGAAACGACGGTCGTCAGCCTGGAAAAGGGTGAAATCACCGGCTGGGACGACAAGAACTGGGGCGAAAGCGTCGCTGTCGAAAAGACTGTCGACGAGATCGAATCCTGCGCGGGATACGATGCGCTTCTGTTGCCCGGCGGTCAGATCAACCCCGACATCCTGCGCATGAACGCCAAGGCCGTCGACATCGTGAAGATGTTCGCGAAAACCAACAAGCCGATCGCGGCGATCTGCCACGCACCGTGGCTGCTGGCCGAAGCCGAACTGATCGAAGGCAAGACCGTAACCGCCTGGCCCTCGATCCGCACCGATCTGAAGAACGCAGGTGCCAACGTGGTCGATCAGGAAGTGGCCGTTGACGGCAATCTGATCACCAGCCGCAAGCCGGACGACATCCCTGCGTTCAGCAAGGCACTGATCGACATGCTCGCCACCTCGGCCGACAAGCCCCAGCTCGAAACCGCCTGAGCGCAAGGCCTTTCGGCGCAGGTCCATCCCGCGCCGAAGGCCTGGTACTCACTTGGGATACCGCCCCCACCTGGGGAACTGTCCCGAGGCGGCAGGCAATCAAAGGGCGCGTTGCCCGTGATTGCCTGAAGCCGGTTTTGCTGCCCAATACCTAACCGGGCCGGAGGTATTGCGCCTCCGGTTCAGTTCGTCTTGCGTTCGGCGATCCACCCGTCGACCCGCCGTTCGAGCAGCGAAAGCGGCAACGATCCACCGCCCAGAACGGCATCGTGGAAACCGCGAATGTCGAAATCTTCGCCCAGTTCACGTTCCGCCTCGGCGCGCAGTTCGAGAATCTTGTTCATCCCGATCTTGTAGCTTGTCGCCTGGCCGGGCCAGACGATGTAGCGGCGCACTTCGCTGCGGACGGTTTCAGTGTTCTGCGGCGAATTGGCCGTGAAGTAGGCAATCGCCTGTTCCTCGGTCCAGCCCTTGGCGTGCACGCCGGTATCGACCACCAGCCGGATCGCGCGCCACAATTCCGAACTCAGGCGCCCGAAATCGGAATAGGGATCAGCGTAGGTTCCCGACATTTCCTTGGCCAGCCGTTCGGAATAGAGGCCCCAGCCTTCTGCATAGGCACCGTATCCGACCTGCGTCTGGAAGGTCGGGACCCCTTCCAGTTCCTGCGCGATCGAAATCTGCATGTGATGGCCCGGAAGGCCTTCGTGATAGGCGATCACTTCGAGCATGTTTTTCGGCATCGCGCTCATGTCCGACAGATGGGCGTAGTAGACGCCCGGGCGCGAACCGTCGGGCGTGCCCGGCCGGTAATGCTGCGCCCCGCCCGCCTGTTCGCGGAACGGTTCCACCCGCTTCACTTCCAGCGACGCCTTGGGCAGCAGGCCGAAATAATCGGGCAGCTTGGATTCGATGTTGTCGATCGCGGCAGTGGCCGCATCGATATACATCTGCGCGCCTTCCTCTCCTTGAGGATAGAAGTTCCACTCGGCGGTTTTGACGTGCTCGAAGAAGGCCGCGAGGTCGCCGTCGAAGCCGACCTTGTCCTTGATCGCGACCATTTCGGCGTGGATGCGCTTCACATCGTCCAGCCCGATCTGGTGTACCTGTTCCGGCGTCAGGTCGGTGGTGGTCGATGACGCCAGTCGGTGGGCGTAATAGTCCGCGCCGCCCGGCAGTGCGCCGACTCCGGTCGCGACTTCGGACGCGTTGGGCCGGTCGGCCGTCATGAAGGCAATCAGGCGATCGTAGCCGGTCTTGTAGCCACCCTTGAGCGCAGCTTCGAGATCGCCGCGCATAACGTCGCCTTCGGCAGCCGTGATCGTTTCCGCTTCGACGAGCTTGGCGATCTTGGCCTGTCCGTCCTGCCACAGGGCGTTGTCTTCGCCATCGTCGAACGGCGCGCCGGAAGACAGTTTCCTGGCTTCGTCGATCACGATGTCATACGCGAAATAGGGCGGCCTCACGCCGGCCGCGGCACGCGGTTCGGCGATGTCGACCAGTTGCCCGATGGCCCGGCCGATCCCGCTAACGCGCGAGATGTAATCGCGCATGTCCTGCGCCGTATCGACCCGATGCTGCGAAATGACGATCGAAGGCAGCCCGGTGTGAATGCCCTGCATCTGGGTGAAAACGTAGTTGCTGTCGCGCCACTGCGCGTTCTTGGCGGCCTGCTCGTATTCGTATTTCCACAAATCGTAGGACAGCTTGTCTGCCGGACTCAGGCTGGCGTAATCGAAGGTGCGTTCCATCTCCTCGACGGTGGCCTTCTGCCAGGCCAGATCCTCGTCTGCAGCGGCGAGCGAGAGGTCGTCGATTTCACCGTAGCGTTCCTTGCGGCCGAGCGTGGTCAGCCAGATCGGGCTGTCCAGCACCTGCTCCTCGTGCTTGGCTTCGAACCAGGCGCGCAGTTCGGCGTTGCTTTGGCTCGCCGCATGGTTTTCGGCGTGGGCGGGGGCGGCAGGGGCAACGACAGCAATCGGTGCGGCGGCAAGTAACAGGGCGTACACGAGGCGCATGACTTCTCTCCCGGGGGTCTGCGAAAGCTATGGCCGTTTGGCTAACCCAGCCGGGCACGAGGGCAAAGCGCAATCGACCGATGGCCGATGGCGCCGGACCGGCGGTTACCGGCGCATGTCGTAACTTTCGGCCGGAATGGCGACCGCGAGCCCGTCCATATCCTCTCCAAGCACGATCTGGCAGGACAACCGGCTGGTGCGCTGGACGCCTGCGGCAAGGTCGAGCATGTCTTCCTCCTCCTCGCTCGCGTCGGGCAGCCGGTCGAACCATTCTTGCGCGATCACCACATGGCAGGTGGAACAGGCCATCTGGCCTTCACAGGTCCCTTCGAGCGGCAAACCTGCCGCCTGCGCCAGCCGCAGCAAGCTGTCGCCGCTCTCGCCTTGCGCGACCACCACTTCGCCGTCCGCTGTCGTGAATGTGACCTTCACAGCCCCTGCGCCTCTGCCGCTTCGTTGATCGCGTCTGCCGCCTGTTCGATTTCGTCCATGGTCGTGTAACGACCCCATCCCAGCCGGATCGAGCTCTTGGCCTGCCGGTCGTCGAGACCGATGGCCTTGAGAACGTGGCTGGGCCGTCCCGAACCGCTGGCGCAGGCCGATCCTGCCGAAAACATCACGTCGCGGCAATCGCTCATCAGGCGCCCCACGTCGAGCCCGTCGCGGCGAATGTTCATATTTCCGCGCCAGCGCGCCTGCGCGCTGCCGTTCAGTTCCCATGCGCCGAACAGTTCGCGGGCGCGCCGCCACAGCGCTTCGACATGCGCCGCATCTTCGGCCATCCGTTCGCGTGCCTCGTGCGCCGCCGCGCCCATTCCGGCAATCAACGCCGGACTGAGCGTGCCCGAACGAATGCCGTATTCCTGCCCGCCGCCGGTCTGCACTTCATCCAGGTCCAGCCCGTCGCGAACCCACAGCGCGCCCACGCCCTTGGGGCCATGAAACTTGTGCGCCGACAGGGCGATCATATCCGCCCCGGTCACTTCGATCTTGCCATAGGCCTGGACCGCATCGCACAGGAAAAGCGCATTGTTCCCGGCGGCCTTGCGGTGCCATTCGGCGCTCGGCTGGATAGTGCCGATCTCGTTGTTGACCTGCATCACGCACACCAGCCGCGTGCCGCCCGGTATAGCCTGGTCGGGCAGGCACAGCCCTTCGGCGTCCACGCCAAGCACATGCGCAGGGCCGCACGATTGCGCGGTGTCGGACACGGCGGAATGTTCGATAGCCGAATAACAGACCGTCCCCTGCGAACCCGATCCACGAATGGCAAGGTTGATCGCCTCGGTCGCGCCGCTGGTAAAGATCACCCGTCCGCCGGGCGGCAGCAGCGCGGCCACGCGATGGCGCGCAAGTTCGATCGCAGCCCTCGCCTGTCGCCCCATGCGGTGCGCGCTGTGCGGGTTGCCGAAACCGGCGCCGCCCGGCCCGTCCAGCCAGCGCAGCATCGCATCGCGCGCTTCGGGCGCAAGCGGGGTCGTGGCCTGATAATCGAGATAGATCATGCCTTGGCAGCCCTATCTATCCAGACTTCGCAGAAGCGTTCGACTTCGGCGCGGCTGGTGTTCCAGCCAACGCTGACACGGATCGTGCGCGCGGCGATTCCGGGGTCCACCTGCATCGCTTCGAGCACACGGCTGGTTTTCATCGTTCCGCTGGAACAGGCGCTGCCCTGGGATACCGCGATGCCCGCCATGTCAAAACGCATGACCTGCGCCGTGGCGCTCATGCCGGGCATGGCGATCGCGCGGATATAGGGCGTGGGGTCAGACAGGCGGTCCGAAAGCCACGTGCCGCCCAACCTGCGGCATTCCTGCGCCAGTTCGTCGAACGGTTCGAGCACCCGCGGATCGACATAGGGCGAAGCACACGCCTCCAGCGCAGCGGCCATGCCAAGCACGCCCGGCGTGTTTTCCGTGCCCCGGCGGTATCCGCGTTCCTGCCCACCCGAAGGCCGGAGCATCGCGTAATCCTTCACCAGGAGCGCGCCCGCACCGATCGGTCCGCCGAACTTGTGCGCCGAGATTATTGCCATGTCGCATGGCGCAAGCGCCATCTTCCCCGCGCTTTGCGCGCAATCGGCCAGCAAGAGCCCGCCCGCCTGCCGGACCACGCCCGCAATGGCGGCAAGATTCTGGCCGTTGCCGGTTTCCGAATTGATCTGCTGCACTGCCACAAGCGGCCGTTCGCGCCGGGCAGCTTCCATCAGGATTTCCAGGTCGAGAGCGCCATCGGGCCTCACCGGCAACCGTTCCGCATCGGGGGCGGCCTGCAGGATCGCATCGTGCTCCACCGCCGACACCAGCGGGGGCCCCGCATCGGCGTGATGCAGTGCCAGCGCGGCTGCTTCGCTTGCGCCGGAGGTGAGGATGACCTCCCCATCCCAACCCAGCGCGGCCTTGATCCGTTCGCGCGCGGATTCCAGCGCTTCGCGTGCCTTGCGGCCCTGGGCGTGCGGGCTGGAGGGGTTGGCCCAGCTCTCGAACCCTTCTTCCATCGCGGCACGCGCCTCGGGGCGCAGCGGCGTGGTGGCCGCATGATCGAGATAAATGCGCTGCGGAGAAATCTTGGCCGTAATGGGACGGTTCTCGAAACAATTGCGAAATCGACGAAGCACCCTATATAGCCCGCGACTTCCAGCGCGCCACCCGTGGCCTGCGTAACAGACCCATATCGACAGGTAATTCTCAGATGCCGACCGTAATCTTCCCCGGCCCCGAAGGGCGCCTCGAAGGCCGTTTCTCGCCTGCACCGCGCCCCCGTGCACCGGTGGCCATGATCCTGCACCCGCATCCGCAGGGCGGCGGCACGATGAACGAACAGATCACGCAGCGTCTGTACAAGACCTTCGTCAACCGCGGCTTTGCGACGTTGCGCTTCAATTTCCGCGGTGTCGGCCGCAGCCAGGGCAGCTTCGACAACGGTGTTGGCGAATTGTCCGATGCCGCTGCCGCGCTCGATTGGGTTCAGCAGATCCATCCCGAAGCGCAGGTGACCTGGATTGCCGGTGTCAGCTTCGGTTCGCTGATTGGCATGCAGCTGCTCATGCGCCGCCCGGAAATCCGCGGCTGGCTCAGCATCGGTGCGCCCGCCAGCATGTATGACTTTTCCTTCCTCGCCCCCTGCCCCGCCAGTGGCATCTTTATCCATGGCGCGCAGGATACGGTGGTACAGCCCAATTCGGTCACCAAGCTGGTCGAAAAGCTGCGCACGCAAAAGCACATCACCGTGCACCACGAGGAAATCCCCCGGGCCAACCACTTCTTCGAGAACGAACAGGCCGAACTGATGGCGGCGGTCGACAATTACCTCGACTTCCGGCTCGATCCGGCCTGCCCGATCAAGTGATCGGCGGCCCTTTGGGCCGCATTTAACTCAACGAAATCAACGCTATTTCGCCAAAACCGGTAGAAGCTTGCCTTTTCTATGTGATGTTGTAACATTGCTAATTGTGGAGTCGGGTCGCCGCCTCCCGAAACTGGAAGAGGAGCCAGCCCATGTCCTACATCACCCAATCGCGCAGGCCGTCCGCCGGCAGCATGGTGGCGGTTATCGGCATCCACGCCGCCCTGGCGGCAGCCCTTGTAACCGGCCTCACGGTCAGCGGCGCGCTGCCCGAAGAAATCACGCGCTTCAAGGTCCGCGATTTCACCGATCCGCCGCCGCCACCGCCGCCGCCGCCCAGCGATCCGGTGCCGAGCGAACCGACCGCGCCGCCGATGATGGCACCACGCGCAAAACTGGACCTCAAGCCCATCGAACCAACGGTGTTCACGACCGATGTGATACGGCAGCTGCCCGTTCCGCAGGTCGAAACGCGCATCACGCTCGACATTCCGCGCCCCGAACCCAAGCCTGGCTTCGATCCGGTGGTGGCGCGGCCCAAGAACGATCCGGCCCGGTGGCTTTCCGACAACGATTACCGGTCCAGTTGGGCACGTCGCGACCTGACCGGTCTTGCGCGCTTCCGGCTGGAAATTGCTGCGGACGGGCGGGTGACCGGCTGTACCGTTACCGGATCGACAGGCCACGCCGAACTGGACGAAGCCACCTGCACGCTCGTTAGCAGGCGGGCCCGCTTCGAACCGGCACGCGGCAGCAATGGCCAGCCGGTGACCGGAAGTTACTCCAGCTCGGTCCTCTGGGAACTGCCCGAATAAACGCCTAGCGGGCGCCCTGCTCGAGCTTGTCGAGCGGGGCTTGCCCGCCGGCATCGGGCAAGGTCCAGATCGCCACATTGACCATGGCGACAAGGGCCAGGAGGACCATCAGCAACGCGTTCTTCACATTGCCTGTCCGCCGCCACAGGAAAAAGGCGCCGACAAGCAGGACGATGGCGGCAAGGACAGTGAGCGAGAGGACGGCATCGAGCATCCTTTCCCCATAGATCGCCCGCGGTGCGCCGCAAGTCTTTCGCACGGAACGTCTGGTATGCCTGGCCGTTGATCGGGCGAAGCGGCGTGCCATTCCGGCTGCCCGGCAGGAGGCAATGCCATGAGCATTTTCAGCAAGATCAAGGACGCAATTTTCGGCAAGAAGGCGAACGCGCAGGAAGTTCCGCAGCCCAAGACCACCGGCAACGCATGGGCGGATGCCCCGGTCGTGGAACCCAAAGCCATTCCCGTCATCGATATCGAGAACAATCTCGATTCCATGCCCGGCGCGGATCGCCTGAACTGGCGCACGTCGATCGTCGATCTGATGAAGCTGATTGGTGTCGATTCCGATTACGAAAGCCGCAAGGCGCTGGCCCACGAACTGGGCCGCGAGGATTATTCCGGCAGCGCGGAAGACAACATCTGGCTTCACCGCCGGACGATGAACGAATTGTCGGCAAATGGCGGCAAGGTTCCGGCCGAATTTCTCGACTGATTTGACACACATGCGCGGGCGTCGCACACCGCCCGCCATGAACCAGACCACTTTCGAAATCACCCGTCGCCAGGCCCTTACCGGGCTTGGCGCCACCACGGCCCTCACCCTTGGCGGTTGCGTTGCGATGCCGCGCCCGCAAGGGGTGGCGCAGGCGACGCAGATTGCCGCCAACCGCTTGCTCGAAGTGGTGGGCAACAACCTCCTTGCCCACGAACCGGAACGCGCCACCGGGCTGGGTGTGGATACCGGCCGCTTCGCGCAATTGCGCTACAAGCTGGAAGACCAGTCGCAAGCGGGGCAGGACGCTTACGCCTACACCTTGCGGCAGGATCTGGCGCGGGTGCGCGCCTTCCCCCGCGAAGGGCTTGATGCGGACACCATCACCAGTTTTGAGGTCGTCGAAAGCGCCTATTCCACTGCGCTAGCCGGGTTTGCCCTGCCTTACGGCGATGTCGCCGTGGGCAGTTGGCGCAACGCGCCCTATGCGGTGATCCAGAACGTCGGGTCCTACCTCGATTTTCCGCGCTTCATGGAATCGACCCAGCCGCTGGAAGATGGCGACGATGCCGATGCCTTCGTGGCGCGACTGGAGGCAATGCCTTCTGCCTTCGCGGGCGAGCGTGAACGTTGCGAAGCGGCGCGGGCGATGGGTTGCGTCCCGCCCGATTTCCTGATCGACAAGGCGATCGACCAGCTCAAGGCAACGTTGACGCGGGCCATGAAGGGCGAACTGTTCGCTGCGCCCTTGCGCGCCAAGCTGGCGGCAAAAGGAATGCCCGAAAGCCATGCCAACCGCGCGATGACGCTGGAAACCGGACCGATTGCCGAAGCGCTCGAAAACCAGCTCGCCGAACTGCTCAAGCAGCGTGCGGTCGCGGATAGCGATCCGGGCATGTGGAGCCAGCCCCGCGGGGACGAATATTACGCATGGTCCCTGCGCGCGGCGACCACCACGTCGCTCACCCCGGATGAAATCCACGAAATCGGTCTCGACGAACTCGACAGCCTTCACGCCCGCATGGATCCGATCCTGCGCGAAATCGGATACACGTCGGGTTCCGTGGGTGAACGGATGCAGGCGCTGAGCGACGACCCGCGATACCAGTTTTCCGAAGGCGATCGGGGTCGCGCCGAGATCATGGAATTCATCCAGAAACAGGTTGACTGGATCAAGGCGCAGATGCCCCGCGCGTTCAACACACTGGTTGATCCGAACATGGAAATTCGCCGCCTTCCTCCCGAAGAAGAGCCCGGCGCGCCGGGGGCCTATGGCGGGGCCGGCAGCAAGGACGGCAAGATACCGGGCCGGATGTGGATCAACCTGCGGTCCACCGACCTGCATCGCCGATACGATCTGCCCGATCTCACTTTCCACGAAACCATTCCCGGTCACGTCTGGGAAGGCGAATATTCCAACCGACTGCCGCTCATCCGCTCGATCCTCGCCTTCAGCGCCTTTTCCGAAGGGTGGGCGCTGTATGGCGAACAGATCGCCGATGAACTCGGCGCGTATGACGAATTCAAGGTTGGCCGCCTGGGGTATCTGCAAAGCCTGGCCTTCCGCGCCTGCCGACTGGTGGTGGACACCGGCCTGCACCACAAGCGCTGGAGCCGCGAACAGGGCCGCGCCTTCTTTGTCGAACGCAACGGATCGAAGCCGGACGAAGTGGCGTCTGAAGTCGACCGGTATTGCAGTTGGCCTGGCCAGGCGTGCGGATACAAGATCGGCCATTCCGAAATCGGCCGACAACGCGCCCGTGCACAAAGCGAACTCGGCGGCGCCTACGATTTCAAGGCGTTCAACGATGCTGTCATCCTTGGCGGCAATTCACCGCTGGACGTGATGGCAAAGAACGTGTCCCGCTACATCGCGCAGGCCAAGGGGTAGGCCCGCGCGCCCTACCGGCGCATCATGCCCGTGACGACCTGGCCGAGAATGCCGCCCAACGCGCCGCCGATTGCGCCGCCGCCCTGCGGCTGCGCGCCGCCGGACTTCTGGTTCATCACGTAACCGACCACGGCCATCGCGAGAATGGGGAGCATTTTCTTGAGCAGTTCGACCGGAATACCGGTGGACCCGGACACTTCTTCGGCAACACCGCGGCTGACATCCTTGCTCCCGAAAATCTCGCCGAGAATGTCGTTGCCCGGCTTGGTCGCGGTGGGTTCCTTGTTCAGAACTGCGTCGAGCAAGATACCGCCCAGACTGCCGCCCGCCGCGCCGCCAGTGCTGCCGCCACCCAGAGCCCTGCCCAGGATATCGCCCAACCCGCCAAGGTTGCCCGCAGAAGCCCCAGCCGCAGGAACCGCCTGGCGGCCCATCCCCGCTACCAGCGCCGGCAGCAACGCCTGCGCGCCGGAAAGGGCCGTGGCCTCATCCACGTTCAGTTCGCGCGCGATACTGGCAATCGTGCCGTTCTGCTGCAGGACCTGGGCAAGACTCATGCGGTTTTCTCCATTCGCTACAAAGGGGTACTATGCGCGGTCTGACCGGAAATAATAAGCCCCCGGTCCGCATTGCTGCGGCCGGGGGCCTCCTCTCCAACTGGTAGGCCCGCGTCGCGGGCACAAAACCGTCAGGCGGCGATAGGTGCCGCATCCCGCACGCCCTGGTCGACATGGGCGGCAAACGGTTCGAAGTTGTTGACGAACAGCTGCACCAGCTTCCGTGAGGTGCGATCGAATTCGTCCTTGTCGGCCCAGGTCGAACGCGGGTCGAGAATGCCGCTGTCGACGCCAGCCACGCTAACGGGCACTTCGAAGCCGAAATTGGGGTCCCGGCGGAACTCCGCGTCGTTGAGACTGCCGTCGAGTGCCGCATTCAGCAAGGCGCGCGTGGCCTTGATCGGCATACGGTTGCCGACACCGTATTTGCCGCCGGTCCAGCCGGTGTTGACCAGCCAGCAATGCACTTCGCCCTTGGCGATGCGTTCCTTGAGCAGATTGCCGTAAACAGACGGATGACGCGGCATGAAGGGCGCGCCGAAACAGGTCGAGAAGGTGGCTTCGGGTTCGGTAACCCCGATTTCGGTGCCCGCGACCTTGGCGGTGTAACCCGACAGGAAATGGTACATCGCCTGATCGGGCGTGAGCCGCGCGATCGGAGGGAGCACGCCGAACGCATCCGCAGTCAGCATGATCACGTTCGACGGGGGCGGGCCCATGTTTTCCGCCGAGGTGTTCGGGATGGACGACAGCGGATAGGCGCCGCGGGTGTTTTCAGCCAGGCTGTTGTCGTCGAGATCGATGATGCCGTCTTCGTCCATCACCACGTTTTCCAGCACGGTGCCTTCCATGCGGGTCGTGGCGTGGATTTCCGGTTCCGCTTCGGGGTTGAGGCGGATCATCTTGGCGTAACAGCCGCCTTCGAAATTGAAGACGGCGGTGTCGGACCAGCCATGTTCGTCATCGCCGATCAGCGTCCGGCTGGCGTCGGCCGAAAGGGTCGTCTTGCCAGTACCCGAAAGACCGAAGAACACCGCGCTCTTGCCGTCGGAACCGACGTTGGCCGAACAGTGCATCGGCATCACTCCCTTGGCCGGGAGCAGGTAATTGAGGATGCCGAAAACGCTCTTCTTCATTTCGCCGGCGTATTTCGTACCGCCGATGAGGATCAGCTTTTCCGACAGGTTTACCGCGATGACGGTTTCGCTGCGACACCCGTGCCGTGCCGGATCGGCGTGGAACGTGGGCAGGTCGATGATGGTGTATTCAGGGGCGTAATCGGCAAGCTCGGCCTCGGTCGGGCGAACGAGCAGGGTGCGGATGAACTGGTTGTGCCACGCGAGTTCGTTGATGACCCGCACATTGACGCGGTATTCCGGCTGCGAACCGCCGAACAGGTCGGCCACGAACAGGTCGGCCTTGTCCTTCAGCGCGTCGAGGAAATCGGCCTTGAGCGCGGCAAAATGTTCCGGCGTCATCGATGCGTTGTTGTCCCACCAGACCGTATCTTCGGTCTCGGCATCGCGCACGATGAACTTGTCCTTCGCGCTGCGGCCGGTGTGCTTGCCCGTTTCGACGACCAGCGGGCCGTGCTTTGCCTTGCGCCCTTCACCGCGGGCCAGCGCCGCTTCGGTCAGTTCGGCGGACGTCAGGTTCGGGTGGATCGAAGCGGACGTTTCGATACCTTGGGCGGACAGCGATCGGGAAAGCGGAAAAGTCACGAAATTTCTCCAGCGCGCGCGTGCGTTACTGATTTGGAATCGGCCCCGCATACGAATGCGTGGCTTTCGCAGTGGCGCATAATGCGCCGCTTTCGCTGCGTCAAATAGGCAGGGCGCGATTTAACCTATCAGCGGCACACGCTCGCGTTGTCTTGCCATGAGAAAAGCGATAGTCATCCGGTCATGACGAGCGATGCGATACAGGGCGCAAACCCTAACGATCCGGACCAACGTGTAATCGCGCTGGTCGATGACGATCGCAACATCCTGACGACCGTGTCGATCGCGTTGCAGGCGGAAGGATTCGCCACGCGCCTTTATTCGGATGGCGAAGCGGCGCTGGGTGCCTTGCTCAACAACCCGCCCGACCTTGCGATCTTCGACATCAAGATGCCCAAGATGGACGGGATGGAACTGCTGCGCCAACTGCGCCAGACATCGCCGCTGCCGGTCATCTTCCTGACCAGCAAGGATGACGAGGCGGACGAACAGGCGGGTCTGGAAATGGGCGCGGACGATTATATCGCCAAGCCGTTCAGCCTGCGTCTCCTGCTGGCCCGAATTCGTGCGATCCTGCGCCGCAGCGATGCCCGCCGCCCGCTGCCGGTGTCCGACATTGCCGAAGAGCAGCACGGCGAAGTCATCGACCGCGGGCAATTGTACATGGACCCGGCCCGCCACCACGTGACGTGGGGCGGCAAGCCGGTGTCGCTGACGGTCACCGAATTCCTCCTGCTCGAGGCGCTGGCGGCGCGTCCAGGCGTAATCAAGAGCCGCAACCAGCTGATGGACGCAGCCTATCCCGACGACGTGTTCGTCGACGACCGGACGGTCGACAGCCATATCAAGCGGATGCGCCGCAAGTTCCGCAGCGTCGACCGCGAATTCGGCGCCATCGAAACGCTGTACGGGGCTGGCTACAGCTTCGCCGACAGCTGACCGGCGGCTTCGTCGTGTCCGAAATCGGCAGCGTACTGAAGGGCGATCCGCGGCTTGAAAAGCTGCGGTGGTCGCGCCGGTTATCGCTCACCAGCCGCATACTCTTCGTCAACGTCCTGCCACTGGTGCTGCTGGGCGGCGGGGTGATTTATGTCGATGTCTATCGCAAGCAATTGCTGGACGAACGCTTCAAGCTGGCGCTGGTCGAGGCGCAGATCACGGCCGAGGCGCTGGCCGGCGCAACGCCGCAGCGCCAGGAAGCCCTGCTGATACAGATCGGCAAGGAACAGCGCCTGCGGCTGCGCGTGTACGGCCCCGACGGCAAGCTTGAATCGGACAGTTTTGCCCTTGCCCCGCCCAGTTTCGATCTGCCCGAGCCTGCGGAAGTCGATCAGGGCGACCTGTCGCTGCGTGTCGACCGCTGGTTCGACCGCATTGTCGGCGCGCCTTCCCTGCCCGATTACCGCGAACCGGAAACCGACGACGTGGCCGATTGGCCCGAGCTGACCCGTGCCCGCGAGGAAAGCCTCACGCAGATCGTGCTGCGCGATGCGCCCGACGGAACCCATGTCATCAACGCAGCCGCGCCCGTGGGGCTGGACGGGGACACCCTGTTGCTGACCCGCAATCCCGTCGACATTACCGAAAGCGTCCGCAACGCCCGATCGACCGTGCTGATGGTCGTGCTGCTGGCGTTGCTCGTGTCGACCCTCCTGTCGCTCTTCCTCGCGCGAACGATCGTGCGGCCCTTGCGCGAGCTGGTCCATGCCGCGGTGCGGGTGCGCCAGGGGCGCGATCGCCAGGTCGAAGTTCCACGCCTGCCCGATCGGCGCGATGAAATCGGGATGCTGGCGCGGGCGGTGTCCGACATGACTGGGGCGCTTCGCCAACGCATTGACGCGGTCGAAAGCTTTGCCGCCGATGTCGCGCATGAAATCAAGAACCCGCTGGCCAGCCTGCGGAGCGCCACCGAATCGCTGGCAAAGGTGCAGGACCCGCAATTGCGCGCCCAGTTGCTGGACATCGCCACCCACGACGTCCAGCGGATCGACCGGCTGGTTACCGAGATTTCCGACGCCAGCCGCATCGACGCCGAACTTTCGCGCGCGGAATTCGAACCAGTGGACCTGAAGGCGCTGCTCGCCAACATTTGCGCCAGCCGCGAAGAGCGCGAGGAGAACGACGGCCGCGTGCTTTCGGTCTCGTTCGAAGGCGCCCCATTGACCGTGATGGGCGTGCCCGTGCGGCTGGAGCGAGTGATCGAAAACCTGCTCGACAACGCCGTCTCGTTTTCGCCTGCCGATGGACGTATCGATGCAGCGCTTGTGCGCCAGGACAGCTGGATCACCCTGACCATTTGCGACGAAGGCCCCGGCATACCCGAGGAAAAACGCGAGAAAGTTTTCCAGCGCTTCCATTCCGACCGGCCCGAAGGCGAAGATTTCGGCAAGCATTCGGGACTTGGCCTGGCAATCGCGCGGACCATCGCAGAAGCGCACGACGGGACCCTGGTGGCGTCCTCGCGTGCTGACGGCCGGAACGGCGCCTGTCTTGTACTGGGCCTGCCTGCCAGCCGATGACGGGCGCGGTCCACGCAAATGTTACCGCCGTGGCGGTTGGCGGGCGGGCGCTGCTGATCACGGGCGCACCGGGCAGCGGCAAGTCAGCCCTGGCTCTTTCGCTGATAGATCGCGGCGCGACCCTGATCGGGGACGACGCGGTCACGCTCGACCGGCAAGCGGACTTTCTGATCGCCGGTCCACCACCGAACACCGCCGGAATGCTGGAAATCCGCAATGTCGGTATCGTGCAGATGTCTGTTACCAGCGCGCCAGTGGCACTGGTGCTGTCCCTCCACGCCGATGCGGCGCGCTATCCGCTCGAGGTGGGGACCACCCGGCTGGAAGGCGTGGATATTCCTATTCTGCCGTTTGCCGCTGGCGATGCGGCGCAGGCGCTTCGGGCGGAATATGCCCTGTCGCTCCACGGACTGCCCTTCCCCCGGGACGGCGAAGGGTCGACAAGGGATGCCGATGGCTGATGATTCGCCCCCACCTTCGCCGCAGCGTATCCTGCTGGTCACCGGCCTTTCCGGCGCGGGCAAGTCTACTGCGTTGCAGGTCCTCGAAGACCTTGGCTGGGAGGCGATCGACAACTTCCCGGTGCGCCTGCTCGGCGGCCTGGTCAACGGTGACGGGAGCGCAGCCCCGCTCGCCATCGGGTTCGATTCGCGAACGCGCGGTTTCATCCCGGGCGAAATCATCGAATTGTGCAAACAGCTCGACAAGCGCCCCGACGTCGAGCTGGCGACGCTGTTTCTCGATTGCGCCAGCAGCGAGATAGAACGCCGCTACAACGAAACCCGCCGGCCGCACCCGATGGCCCGCGGGCGCCCGGTTCATGACGGGATCAAGGCCGAACGCGAATTGCTCGAACCGATGCGCCGCTGGGCCGAGATTGTCATCGAGACGAGCAGCTATTCGTCCAACCAGCTGCAACAGGTGGTGCGCGAACGGTTTGGGGAAAGCGCCCAGCGCGAAATGACGATTACCATTTCCAGCTTCGGCTTTGCCCGCGGGATGCCCCCGCTGGCGGACCTGATGTTCGACATGCGATTTCTCGACAACCCGCACTGGGTGGACGAACTGCGCGAACAGACCGGGCTGGACGAAGCCGTGGGCGCGCACATCGCCGCCGATCCGGCCTTTGCGCCTGCGTTCGAACGTATTTCAGACCTGCTGCTGGAACTCCTCCCCAGCTACGCCGCGCAAGGCCGCAGCTATCTGAACATCGCTTTCGGGTGTACCGGTGGGAGACACCGTTCGGTTTACAGTGCGGAACGCGCCGGTCAGGCCTTGCGTGAGGCGGGGTTTTCGCCCACGGTAATCCACCGCAATTTGGGTAGCCGGCCTGCAGATCCGCTCGAACGCCGTTGATTCCCGCACCACATAGTGGTTGAGAACCCGGCATGAATCGCACCAAGGTCGTAATCGGATAAAGTCGCGCATGATTGGCATGATCCTCGTTACCCACGGTAGGCTGGCCGAACATTTCATCGATGCGATGGAACACGTGGTTGGTAAGCAGGAAGACGTGGCGACCATCTGCATCGGCCCGAACGATGACATGGAACAGCGCCGCCAGGATATCGCCGACGCGATCGCGGCGGTCGATACCGGGGACGGCGCCATCATCCTGACCGACCTGTTCGGCGGCACACCTTCCAATCTCGCCATCTCGTTGCTCGACGCGGGCAGGATCGAAGTGATCGCGGGGATCAACCTGCCGATGCTGATCCGTCTGGCGGGCGCGCGCAAATCCATGGGCGTGGTAGAAGCTGTGCACGCAGCGCAGACCGCGGGCCGCAACTACATCACCGTGGCCAGTGAATTCCTCGGCCAGGACCTCGACAGCGCGCGGAAAGCGTCTTGAGCGAGTTGCGGCGTACCCTCACCGTGGTCAACCAGCGTGGCCTGCACGCACGGGCCAGCGCGAAATTCGTCAACGCGGTTGCCGAACTGCCCGATGGCTGCGCCGTGCGCGTGTCCAAGGACGGGAACGAGGCGGCAGGCGGCTCGATCCTCGGCCTGATGATGCTCGGCGCCGCAAAAGGTGACACGATCGAACTGATCGTTTCCGGTAGTGGCGGCGAAGACGCGATGGTCACCCTCGCCGCCATGATCGAGGATGGCTTCGGGGAACCGTAAATGCCCGAACGTCGCCGGATTACCGGTTTTTCCAATCCCACCGTCAAGGCGCTGAGGGCGCTGCGCGAAAAGAAGCATCGCAAGCGCGAAAAGCGGTTCCTCGCCGAAGGCCTCCGCCTGCTCACCGATGCGCGCGAATGCGGGCGCATCCCCGAGGTTCTGGTCCTGGCAGAAGGGCGCGACCCGCACCCCTTGCTCGCGGCGTTGGAAGACGCGGTGGACGCAGCCGGCGGCGAAATCATCGAGACCTCGCCCGACATCCTTTCCAAGATCACCGGCAAGGACAATCCGCAGGCGGTTGCCGGCGTCTTTGCCGAATTCGATACCTCGCTCGGTCATCTCGACCGCTCGGGGGCCAGCATCTGGCTGGTCGCGCAGGCGCTGCGCGATCCGGGCAATCTAGGCACCATGCTCCGCACCGGCGATGCGCTTGGCGCGGGAGGATTGATCCTGATCGATGATTGCGCCGACCCTTTCAGCGTCGAAGCGGTGCGCGCCAGCATGGGGGCAATCTTCACGCAGCAGATTGCCCAGGCAGACTGGCCGGAATTCCGCGAATGGCTGCGCGCGGGCAGCGGCCAGCTGGTCGCCGCGAGCCTGCGGGACGCGCATCCTTATCGCGGTGCCGCCTACGCTGCGCCATGCTTCATCATGGTGGGCAACGAAAGCCGCGGCATACCAGAAGACTACGAAATGGCGTGCGACCTGCGCGTCACCATGCCGATGAAGGGGCGCGCGGACAGCCTGAACGCGGCCGTCGCCGCCGCGGTGCTGGGGTACGAGGTCCTCGCAAACCTCGATTGACGGCCGGTCAGCCTAGGGTTTGCCGGTTCGCATCAGGAGGACGGCCATTCCATATCCGATCGCCCCGAGCAACGGCACACCGACCCCCGCGATCAGTGCAATATTCCCCGTGTCGAGCGCACCGAAATATTGCCCGATACCGGTATATCCGATCGACAGGATGGTGTTCGCGCCACCAACCGCCAGTACGAAACGGCGAAACGGATAGCGGGCGATCCCTGCCGCAACCAGCAACACTTCGCCGAGAACCGGCACCGGACGCGTCGCGAAAAGCAGCCACGCTGAAACCCCATCGGCACGCTGTTCGGCGATTTCCAGATCGTCTTTGCCCACAGCGCGCCGGGCCAGCGGCCTGCCCGCAAAACGCCCGAGCGCATAGGACACGCAGCTCGCCGCCATCAGGCCCAACCACGTGGCGGCGAAAGCCAGCGGCCAGCTCAGCGCAGCAGCCGCCAAAGCGCCGACGAGGCCGTGGGGAATGGCCATCACGCCATCGAGCAGCAGGACGGCAATCGTCGCGAAAAATGCACCCGCGGGTGACATGGTGCCGAAATCGCGAACGGTATCCACAATGCTTCCGGCAAAAGGATAGAAGACGGCCACCGGCAGCACGATCATCAGCGCTGCCACCGCGAATACCCGCAGCCATCGTTTCGTCTTTTGCGACATCAAGGCCCCTCCCGATTGCTCAGTTGCACCCTTGCTACGCAGGCGTCTTGCGGTTGTCATGCGCTCCGACCGGCTCGCCCCCTTTGCAGGCAGTGTTACCTGCGTGCCCGATCGGTCCCACAGCGACTGTAGACGGTGTGCGCTTGCGGCCCGAAGTGGTCCCGCATCGTGAAGCGGCGAACCTTTCCGCATGTCTGCACATAGGATCGGACCATATCGTCGGCGGCCACATTGACCGGCGTGGTCAACGGGCTCTGGATCACCACCGCATCGGGCCGATTTGCCAGTATCTTGCGTGTCTCGTCGACTTCATCGCGCCCGCTCGCCCCTGCTTCCAGCATGTGAAAAAGGTGCGGCGGGAAAGCCAGCACACTTGGCGGGCGGGAGCCTGTCAATTCATAGAGATAGCTCGGCGAACCCCACACAAGGAGGCGGCGGTTCGGCAATTCTGTAGCCAGATAGCTGACCAGCCGGGCGGATTCCGCACGGGATTGCGTGCGCGATGCCGAATCGACCTGGTCGCTGTTCCAGACCGCCAGCGCGGCAAATCCCAAGGCGACCATGGTGACCGCGCGCGATCGGCGGACGATGGGGGCCATCGCGATGCACAGGGGCGGCAAGGCGGGCAGGATATAGTGGACATAGAATGCCGGAAAGACGAGCACGGCAAAGACGGCGGCAACCACCCAGCCCAGAACGAACCCGGCCTTCGCGTCGAATTCGCCGCGCATCCAGAGCAACGCCATGCTCCCTGATGCAAGGGTCAGCGGCAGCCAGATAAGGGTGAGGAAGAGCTTGGTCCGCTGGAGCCGTTCGAGGTCGGAAAAATACGTGCGCTCGAAGTTCGACAGGACAAGGGCCTGCCACAGGTCGGCGAAGTGGCCAGTCAGCAAGTACCACGCCGCCGTGGCAAGCATCGGCCCAGCCCCCATCAGCGCCAGCATCGCCGCATTCAGGAACACGCGCGGGCTCGGCCCGTGGCTTCGCAGCATGACAGTCAGCGCAAAAAGACCGAAGTAGACGCCTTCAAAAACGGCCGACATCTTGAAGGCTATGGCCAGTCCAGCGGCCCCGAACCCCGCCAGCACCCGCCGGTCGATTTCGCCGCGGGACAGCAGGTCGATCCTGGTGATGACAGCCCAGGCGCAAACAAGCATCAGCGGATTGTAAAACACCGGTGTCTGCCCATTGGCGCCGCCATGAACGACCATCATTGCCGCAAGTACGAGGCCGGCGGCCAAACCGCTGCGTGCATCGGCGATACGCGCGGCAATCTGCGCGGTGCCAAAGGCCGTCAGGGCGGCGCAGAGGGTGGCGGCAATCTGGAAGGGGACGACCGAACTCCCGAACACGGCGAGCGCCGAGTAAGTGAGGAACAGGGCAGGCCCCTTGCGATCGAAGATGTCGGTGTAAAGCGTATCGCCAGCCAACAGCCTGTGGCCGACAAGGGCATACCACTGGTCATCGACCTCGAAGTTCCAGTCCCCGAAGTTGGCAATCCGCAGCGCAAGGCTGAATAGCAGCAAGGTGGCGAACACCAACCGCCGGTCCGCCGCGACAACGCCAATCGGATCCGCCAGTCGCGGAAAAAACCTGTCAGTCCGATAGCCAGCCGCAGCGTCGCCCAAATCCCACCCCCATGTGATCCGGCCCTGCGTAGCGCGGCAAATCCGTTCGCGCTACCGCACCCGTGCGTGCGCCCCCGTGTGCAGCGCGATTACCCGGCGACGTCGGAGCTGTCCGCGATCTTCGTGACATCGTCGGACGTGTATCGCGGCGTTGCTTCGACCAGCGGCACGTCGTCAATCTCGCGCTTGCCGATCTCGATGCCCTTTTCAGCCAGGCGACGGCCTGAACTCAGGACGTTGCGTTCGAAACTGCCGACGAATTTGTTGTAATTGTTGACCGCCGTTTCCAGCCCGCCGCCCACGCGTTTCATGTGTTCGGCAGCGACGGCGAGGCGATCGTACAATTCTGCGCCAGCCTTGCCGATTTCGACCGCTTCCTGCGCGATCGTGTCCTGCCGCCAGACCTGCGCCACCGTGCGCGCAATCGCGACAAGGTTGGTCGGCGTCGCTAGCAGCACCTTGTTGCGGAAGGCGAAATCCCACAATTCGGGATCGTGTTCGAGAGCGGCGGCGACGAAATGTTCGCCCGGGACGAACATCACGACGTAATCGGGCGCATCGTCGAACTGGCTCTGATAGCTTTTCGAACCCAGCGTCTGGACGTGGTTGCGCATGGATTTTGCGTGGAGGTCCAGATGCCGCAGGCGTTCCTCGCCGTCGTCCGCCTCGAACGCTGCCTGATAGGCGTTGAGCGAAACCTTGGAATCGATCACCAGCTTCTTCTGGCCGGGTACGTTCACGATGGCATCGGGCCGCAGCCGCCCTTCGTCCGTTTCCACCGAATGTTCGAGGATGAAATCGGTGTGTTCGGACAGGCCGCATTGTTCGAGCACGTTCTGCAGCGCCCGTTCACCCCAGCGCCCGCGAGCCTTCGGCGCGTTAGTCAGCGAATGGCCGAGCCGCTGCGCTTCGCGCCGGACCTCCTCCTGGCCGCGCTGCATTTCGGTGATCTGCTGGTAGAGGCGGCCGAACGCATCGGTGCGCTTTTCTTCCAGCGCGGCGACCTGCTCTTCGTATTTCTTGAGCCGTTCACCCACCGGCGAGAGCAGCGCGCGCAGCTTCTCCTCGCTCGCCTTTTCGGAATGGCCGAAGCGTTCGCTGGCGCTGGCGAGGAATTTTTCCTGCGCCGCACCGAGCACTTTTGCGCCCGTATTCTCGAATTCCTTGAGCAGGTTGGCGCGGCTTTCCTCGAGCAGGCGTTTCTGCTCTTCAAATCCGGCGCGTTCCGCCTTGAGGGCGGCCAGTTCTTCCCGCGCGGTGTCCAGCGCATGGGCCAGCGCATCGGCCCGCCCGGCGCGTTCGGACATGGTCGCGAGTTCGGGGGTCATGCGCGCGACATCGTCGGCGTATTTCTTAGCGTCGCCATCGCGTTCCGCATGGCGGGCCTTCCAGTCCGCGACCGGGCGCGAACCGGCGAACCAGCCGATTGCAAGTCCGATAATCAGGGCAGCGACGACGACAATCAGGGAGGATGTATCCATTTCAGGAACATAGCTGGAACACCTTGCCTGCGAAAGGGGGCTTCGGAACAATCCCCAGCCTCGGCCGCTCCTTACCCACAAGGAGAATTTTTCAATGTCGATCAAAGAGATGATTTCCGAACACCCGCAGGTCGGTCCCGATTACAACGAGCAGCTGGCCGAAGCGGTCAAGCACGCCATGTATTGCGCCGCTATCTGCAATTCATGCGTCGATGCCTGCAACGCGGAGCCGATGGACATGTCGGAATGCATCCGCAAATGTTCGGACTGCGCCGATATCTGCCAGGCGGTCAGCACCGTTGCCGCGCGCCGCACGGCAGGCAACACGGTGGTGATCAAATCGCTGCTCGAAGCCTGCATCATCGCGTGCAAGGTGTGCGCGGAAGAATGCGCGAAGCATGACAACGCCCATTGCCGCCGGTGCGAGAAGATGTGCCGCGAATGCATGGAAGATTGCGTCAAGGCGCTCAAAGGGATGGTCGAGGCCGCCTGATCGCGTTCTTCGCCGCCGAATACAAAAAGGCCCCACCGTGATGGCGGGGCCTTTTTCGTTTCAGCCCGGCTTTGGGCTTAGGCGTATTCACGCATCTTCTTGAGCTTTTTCAGCGCCATGTTGCGCTTGAGCCGACTGAGGTGGTCGATGAACAGGATGCCTTCGAGATGGTCCATCTCGTGCTGGATGCAGGTGGCCATCATGCCCTCCATCTGTTCCTCGTGCGTTTCGCCTTCGAGGTCCTGATAGCGCACGCGGCAACTGGCCGGGCGATCGACATCGGCAAAGATTTCCGGGACCGACAGGCAGCCTTCCTGATAGGTCGCAAGTTCTTCTGCCGGATCGAGGATCACGGGGTTCACGAAGACCCGCGGTTCCTTTTTCAGCGGATAATGGTGATGGTGGTGCCCGTCATGATCGCACGCTTCGGGTTCGGCGTCGGTGTCTTCGGGCTGAAGGTCGATTACCAGAAGGCGCTTGGGCACGCCGACCTGGATCGCGGCAAGGCCGATGCCGGGTGCGGCATACATGGTTTCAAACATGTCGGAGACGAGCGTCTTCAACGCGTCATCGAATTCGGTGACGGGTTCGGATACGACCTTGAGCCGGGGATCCGGCACTTCGAGGATTTCACGGATAGCCATGGGGCGCCAGATAGTCGCGCGCTTGGCGTTTTTCAATCAGATTAGACGCGGCCGCCCGATCGGTTACCCAACCGGCCTGCGCGCACGCAACGCCTGTGCCAGCGTGCCTTCATCAAGGTAGTCGAGTTCGCCGCCCACCGGAAGGCCATGGGCCAGCTGGGTAATTCGCACCGGGAATGCCTCAAGCCGTTCGGCAAGGTAATGCGCGGTCGTCTGCCCTTCGAGCGTCGCGTTCATCGCAAGAACGACCTCGTCGATCCCGCCTTCCGAAACGCGCGACAGAAGAGCGGCGATGTTGAGGTCTTCGGGTCTCACGCCATCCAGCGCGGACAGTTTCCCGCCCAGGACATGGTACCGCCCCGTGAACAGCTTTGCCCGGTCGAGCGCCCACAGGTCAGCCACGTCCTCCACCACACAGAGCGATTTGGAATCGCGGCGTGGGTCGGCGCAGATCGCGCACGGATTGCGGGTGTCGACATTGCCGCAGGTTTCACATTCCACCAGCGCCTCACCCACTGTCGCCAGCGCTTCGAGCAGGGCAGGCAACGCGGATTCGCGGCGCTTTACCAGCCACAGCACGGCCCGCCGCGCCGAACGCGGGCCCAGGCCGGGGAGGCGCGCCAGCGCCGATGCCAGGGTTTCGATCTCTTGCGATGCCATGGGGTGACAGATAGGGGCCTTGCCGGAACAGAGAAAGGCCAAGAACCCACGCCATGCGCATAATCTTCATGGGAACGCCCGAATTTGCGGTGCCAACGCTGCAGGCGCTGGTCGATGCGGCGCATGAGGTGGTATGCGTCTATACCCAGCCGCCCCGGCCGGGAGGGCGGCGCGGCCGCGAACTGACACCGACGCCGGTGCACCAGCGGGCCGCCGACCTTGGCATGGAAGTGCGGCACCCGAAGTCGCTGAAATCGGCGGAGGAGCAGGAAGCGTTCGCCGCGCTCGATGCCGATATCGCGGTGGTTGCGGCCTATGGCCTGATCCTGCCGCAAGCAATCCTGGATGCGCCGAAGCACGGCTGCCTCAACGTCCACGCCTCGATCCTGCCGCACTGGCGCGGGGCGGCGCCGATCCACCGCGCGGTGATGGCGGGCGATGCGGTAACGGGGGTCACGATCATGCAGATGGAAGCCGGTCTCGACACCGGGCCGATGATCGCCTTCGCGCGCACGCCGATCGAGGACAAGACCACTGGCGAGCTGACCGAGGAACTGGCCGAAATCGGGGCGCAGCTGATGGTGGGAACGCTGATCGATCTCGAAATGCTGCACCCGCTCGAGCAGGACGACGCGGAGGCGACCTATGCCGCCAAGATCGACAAGGCCGAGGCGCGGATCGACTGGTCCAGACCGGCCGACGAGATCGAACGGCTCGTACGCGGACTGTCCCCCTTCCCCGGCGCCTGGTTCGAACTGGAGGGGCAGCGCGTGAAGCTGCTGCGCGCCGAGCGGGTCGATGGCTCGGGGCAACCGGGCCAACTTCTCGACGAACGCCTGACCATCGCCTGCGGCAAGGACGCAATCCGGCCTGTCCGGCTCCAGCGAGCAGGCAAGCCAGCCATGGACCTCGACACGTTCCTGCGCGGCAACAAGGCCGATAAGGGCACGATGCTGACGTGACCCGCTTTGCGCTCACTCTCGAGTTCGACGGGACGCCGTTCTTCGGCCTCCAGCGCCAGAAGGACGGGCCGAGCGTGCAGCAGGCGGTCGAAGACGCCGCCTTTCGCGTGACGGGCGAAGAAGCCCGGCTGCACAGCGCGGGCCGGACCGATACGGGCGTCCATGCGCTCGCCATGCGGAGCCATATGGATATCGAAAAGGACATTGCGCCTTTCCGCCTGATGGAGGCGCTGAACGCGCACCTGCGGCCCGATCCCGTCGCGGTGACCCATTGCGAAGTGGTGCCGGACGATTGGCACGCACGCTATTCCTGCACCGGTCGCAGCTATGTCTATCGCATCGTCAACCGGCGCGCGCCGTTGACACTGGACATCAACCGCGCCTGGCAGATCGGCACGCCGCTGGATCACGAGGCGATGAACCGCGCGGCGCAGGCGCTGGTCGGCCTGCACGACTTCACCACCTTCCGCTCGGCCCATTGCCAATCGGAAAGTCCGGTGAAGACGCTGGACCGGCTGGACATTATCCGCGAGGGCGAGGAGGTGCGCATCCATGCCGCGGCGCGCAGCTTCCTTCATCACCAGGTCCGCAGCATGGTCGGCTGCCTGGCGCTGGTGGGTATGGGCCGGTGGCGCGAAGAGCAGGTGGCCGAGGCGCTTGCGGCGCGCGATCGGCAGGCACTTGGCCTCAACGCCCCGCCGCACGGTCTGTATTTCGTCGAAGCGGTTTACGTCACGTCACCCTAGCCAAGCGGCAACGCGCGGCCTAGCGATGTCCTTACAAGGACGGGACAGGATTCAGGGAGAACCGACATGCCCACTACTGGCAAACAGCTATTCACCACTCTCACAGCCGACGGAACGCTGACCGTCGAGATCGCGGAAAGCAGCTTTCCCAATCCGACCGGCAACCAAGTCCTCGTCAAGATGGAAGCGGCGCCGATCAACCCTTCGGACCTGGCGATCCTGACCGGTGCAGCGGATTTCGAGAACGCCGAATATTCGCCGGGCAAGGTTGTGGCCAAGATGCCCGAACCGTTCAATTCGGGTCAGAAGGCCCGCCACGGACAGCGTCTGCCCGCAGGTAACGAAGGCGCCGGCACAGTCGTCGCCACCGGGGACAGCGACATGGCCAAGGCCCTGATGGGCCAGCGTGTCGCCTGCGTTCCGGGTTCGGCCTACAGCCAGTACGCCATTGCCGATGCGGCCATGTGCCTGCCGCTGGGCGATCACAGCGCCGAAGCCGGGGCCAGCAGCTTCGTCAATCCGATGACCGCGCTGGGCTTTGTCGAAAACGCGCGGATGGATGGCCAGAAGGCGATCCTCCACACGGTGGGCGCATCGAACCTTGGCCTGATGCTCAACCGCATCTGCCTCGAAGATGGGATGGGTCTGGTCAACATCGTTCGCAAGGACGAACAGGCCGAAATGCTGAAATCGCAAGGGGCCACCCATGTGGTGAACTCGTCCGACGACGATTTCCTCGAACAGCTCAAGGCGGCGATCGACGAAACCAACGCGTTCTACGGCTTCGATCCGATCGGCGGCGGCAAGATGGTCGACACCTGCTTCAAGGCCATGGAACAGGTCGCCGTGTCGAAGATGACCGAATATTCGCGCTACGGTTCGAACCAGCAGAAGCGCATGTTCATTTATGGCCGTCTCGATTTCGGGCCAACCACATTGACGCCGTCCTATGGCTTTGGCTGGACGCTTTCGGGTTGGCTGCTCACGCCGTTCCTCCAGACTGCGGGAATGGAAACGGTGATGCGGATGCGAAAGCGCGTACTCGACAATCTCACCACCACATTCGCCAGCAATTACAAGACCAAGGTCGATCTGGAAGGGATGCTCACGAAGGAAGCGATCCTCGATTATCGCCTGATGAAGACCGGCGAGAAGTATCTGGTCCTGCCCAACGGCTGATCACGGCAGCGCGTTCGGCGGGTTTCAGCGCCCGTCGAACGCGCGCTGAATCGTAGCGGGGTCGGTGATCCCGCCCGCCAGCAGCAATTGCAGCAATATCCGCGCCTTTTGCGGATTGAGCGCGCGTCCGGCCACGAAACCGTTTGCGTCGTCCTCAGGCTCACGATCGACCAGTCCTTCGTCGGCCCGGCTGGCGCGAACCACCGGCAAACCGCGCCGGTTCCGGCGCACCAGTTCCTGCCGTACGGTTTCGGGCATGTTGCCTTCCCCCAGTCCGGCCACCACAACTCCGCGTGTCGCAGCGCCAACCTGCCGCGTCACCGTATCACCCGTCAGTCCGGCGTGGGAGTAAACGATCACGACCTCGGGCAGATCGTCGCACCACGCAAAGGCCGCATGAGCATCGGTACGCCAGGGCGCACCGAACCATTCCAGGGACGCCGGGGTAACCAGCGCAACCGATTCGCGCGGGAAGCCGCGAAACGCATCGGTTCCTCGCGTCCGCACCTTGCGCACGTCGCGCGCACCGAACACGCGGTCCCCCATGACGACCAGAACGCCGCGGCCCGACGCCTGCGGATCGCCCGCCACGCGCACCGCGTTGGCGAAATTGCGCAGCCCGTCATACCCGACCGCGTCTGCGGGGCGCATCGCGCCCACGACCACCACCGGCTTGTCTGCAGGGAGCGTCAGGTCGAGCAGGAAGGCGGTTTCCTCCAGCGTGTCCGTGCCGTGGGTAACGATGATCCCATCGCATTCGGCATCGTCCATCGCGGCAAGAATGGCGTCGTGCAGCGCATTCCAGGTGCCCTGCCCCATGTCCGCGGAATCGATGTTGGCGATCTGCTTGCCCGAAAGTTCCGCCTCGAGGCCGAGGCCACCGACCCGGTCGAGATAATCGTCGATCCCGATTTCGCCCGCGCGATAATCTTTCGCGATGGCTGAACCGGCTATGCCGGCGATGGTGCCTCCGGTGGCAAGAACGGTGATCCGTGTGCTCATGGGTCCAGCGCCTAGCCGCCCCGCGCGCGGATCGGCAATTGATTTTCCGGCATTTGCGACCGGACAGCGGCCCCAAAGGCGCACTTTGCCCTGTTTGCAGCATCTTCTGGAAGACGACGTGTTGACCTGCGCGCAAACCGCGCTAAATCCGCGCATCTCCACACAGTGGGGCGCTTAGCTCAGTTGGTAGAGCATCTCGTTTACACCGAGAGGGTCGGCGGTTCGAGCCCGTCAGCGCCCACCAGTGGATCAGGCGACAGCGCCTGCGGCCTGTTCGGCATCCCGGTCGAAGCTTTCCAGCCAGCGGCAATACCGGCCCACAGCCCACCAGATCAGGACCATACCCGCTGCGGAGACCAGTCCGTCTGTTGCGTAATGCCACCCCAGGTGGATCGATCCGATGTAGATCGCGGCGACATACGCCCAGCCCAGATACTGCCACCGTGGCCAGTATTTGCGAAGGCACAGCCAGATCAGGACGGCGATGCCGACATGGAGCGATGGCATCGCCGAAATGCCCCCGCCGATCGCCATCTGGCCCTGCACGCTGAGGAGGTATTCCATGGCATCGAGGGCCACCAGCGAGCCGTACCCGTCAAGCCGCGTCATCAGCGTCGCGAACCGGTCCGAGCCGTAGAAATCATCGACAAAGCACGGTCCTACCGACGCGAATGTAACGGCCAGCCCCGCCCCCATCAGCAGCCAGGCCAGTTGCATGCTCAGGCCGACGCGAATTCTGAAATCCGGATTCCGGCTGAGGGCCAAAAGAACGGTCAAGGCAACCTGGACGAACAGCCACCCGGCGTAAATCATGTCGATCCCGCGGGTCGCCCAATCGCCGAAAACGGCATGAGTCAGCTCCCACGCATCGTTACCCGCCAGCAGCGTGTGGTCCAGATCGATCAGGAACGGATCGGCATAGAACGGCTGCATCGCGGGAATCGACTGCTTCATTCGCGTCACCGAATCGAAAAGCAGCGGCAGGGCGACCAGCATGACGAAGAACCCCACGAACCAGTCCACGTTCGAGCGCACGTCTTCGCGCAGCTGCAGGAATGGTTTGGGGTGGCGCGTAAACACCAGATGCAGGGGGCGCGCCACGAACCCCAGGAAGGCAAGCGATACAGCGAAAATGACGAACGGCGGCGCGGACAGGGCCACCGGTCCCGCGTTGAGAACCGCAAGCGATACGGAAACCGCCGTTACCAGCAGCATCGAGAGGTATCCCGCTAAGGTCGAACGACGAATGGGCATGGGGACGAATATGTCCCCCATCGCGCCGCGCGGCGCAAGCCATCGCGCCCGACTGTCAGATTGCGGGACGGAACACCGCCTGCGGTCAGGAAACCGCCTCGTCGATGGCCGAGCGCGCCTCTTCGCTCGACCAGTCGAAATCGCCGGTCACGCGCCACACTTCCTGGCCCATCGCGTCATACAACACCGTCATCGGCAATTGGGCACCGCCAAGGGTGAAACCCAGCTCTGCTTCCTCGTCCATCCACGGTTCGAGATAGGCATAGCCGCCCTTTGCGAAGAATGGCGTGACGACTGCGGCGCCGCGCGCGTCCTGGCTGACGGTGATGACATGGACCATCTCGTCGTAATCGGCCGAAAGGCTGTCGAGCAGCGGCATTTCCTTCACGCAGGGCGCGCACCACGTGGCCCACAGGTTAAGCAGGACAGGCGTGCCCTGCAGAGCGCCGAGGTTGAGCGTGCGCCCATCCGGATCGCGAACATTTGCCGCCGGCATCAGGTCGCCCGCATGGCTCCGGTCGATTTCCCCGGTTGGCGCGGGCGTAGCGGTGGTTTCTTGCGCCTTTTCCGGCTCCCCCCTATCGCATGCCGCAAGCGACAGACCGAGGATGACAGCAAGCGTGAGTGACAAGCGGGACAATACAGGCTCCAACAGCATGTGGGGTGGACGGTTCGCCGAAGGGCCTAGCGCGATCATGCGCGAAATCAACGCCTCGATCCCGTTCGACAAGGCGTTGTGGCGGCAGGATATCGACGCGTCGAAAGCGCATGTGGCCATGCTGGGCGCGCAGGGCGTGGTCAGCCCACAGGACGCCGCGACCATTGCCGAAGGTCTGGACCGCGTGGCCGCGGAATACGCGCAGGATGGCGTTCCCGAGGACTGGGACCTCGAAGACATCCACATGACCACCGAAAGCCGGTTGGCCGAACTGATCGGGCCCGTTGCCGGGCGGTTGCACACCGCCCGCAGCCGCAACGACCAGGTGGCCACCGACTTCCGGTTGTGGGTGCGCGATGCGATCGACCAGGTCGATGCCGGCCTAGAAAACCTGCAGCGCGCGCTGGTCAGCCGTGCAGGCGAACACGCCGCCAGCATCATGCCCGGTTTCACCCACCTCCAGACCGCGCAGCCGGTCACGCTCGGCCATCATCTCATGGCCTATTACGAAATGATCCGGCGCGATCGCAGCCGATTTGCCGATGCCCGCACGCGAATGAACGAAAGCCCGTTGGGCAGCGCCGCCCTCGCCGGAACGGGTTTCCCGATCGACCGCGATGCGACCGCGCAGGCGCTGGGTTTCGACCGGCCGACCGCCAACAGCCTGGACGCCGTTTCGGATCGCGATTTCGCGCTCGATTACCTGATGGCGGCAAGCGCTTGCGCGCTGCATCTCAGCCGCTTGGCGGAAGAATTCATCATCTGGGCCAGCCAGCCGTTCGGCTTTGTCCGGCTGCCCGACAGCCTGTCGACCGGCAGCAGCATCATGCCCCAGAAGAAGAACCCCGACGCCGCCGAACTGGTGCGCGGCCACGCAGGCCGCGTGATCGGCTGCGCCACATCGTTGATGATTACGATGAAGGGCCTCCCGCTTGCCTATTCCAAGGACATGCAGGACGACAAGCCGCCGGTTTTCGAAGCGGACGGCTTGCTGGCGCTGAGCGTCGCGGCGATGACGGGAATGGTGGCGGACAGCGCGTTCAACACCGCGCGGATGCGCCAGGCCGCCGAATTGGGTTACGCAACCGCGACCGATCTTGCCGATTGGCTGGTCCGCGAAGCCGACATCCCGTTCCGCGAAGCGCACCACATTACCGGTGCGGCGGTCAAGCGGGCGGAAGCCGATGGCGTGGCGCTGGACCAGTTGCCGCTGGAGGTGCTGCGCAGTTTCGATGCGCGGATCGACGATCGCGTTTACAAGGCGCTGTCGGTGGATGCATCGGTCGCCTCGCGCGCATCCTATGGCGGGACCGCGCCGAAGCAGGTAGAAGCCCGCGTGGGGCAAGCGCGCAAGGATTTGGGAATGGACGCATCATGAAGAAGATCCTGATAGCCGCCAGCGCGCTTGCAATTGCATCTTGCGGCCAGAAGGCCGACCTGAAGCCGCCGCAGGGCAGCGCGTTGCCGCCAGCCCCTTATGGTTCCGAAGTCCAGCCAAGCGCCGCCGAATTGCTGGCGCTCGATCCGCAGGCCGCACCCGACCGCAGCGTGGAACTGCGTACCCGTTCGGAAGAGCGCGAAGACGATCCCTTCGACCTGCCCCCGGAATAGGCGCTGCCGCGCAATCTTCTGGCCCCGCAAGCAAGCCTTGCTGGACCCGTTCGCACGGTTGCGGCAGGGCGAACCGCATGGACCATTTCCAGCTTCGTGACGGCGTCATGCACGCCGAAGACGTCCCGCTTCCGCGCATTGCAGAGGAGGTGGGAACCCCCGTCTACGTCTATTCGCGCGCAACACTGACCCGGCACGCCCGCGTCTTTCGCGATGCCTTGTCGGGTCTGGACGATCCGCACATCGCTTTCGCGGTCAAGGCGAACCCCAACCTTGCCGTTCTGAAAGTGCTGGCGAACGAAGGTTACGGTGCCGACGTTGTTTCGGGCGGCGAGCTGACGCGGGCGCTGGCGGCGGGGATGAAGCCGGAAGACATCGTCTTTTCCGGCGTGGGCAAGACTCATGCGGAACTTCTTCAAGGCCTCGAAGCCGGCATTGGGCAATTCAACGTCGAAAGCGAGGAAGAGGGTTACGAACTGGCGGCCACCGCACGCCGCCACGGCACCACCGCGGCGTGTGCGCTGCGGGTCAATCCCGATGTCGACGCGCGCACGCATGAAAAAATTTCCACCGGCAAGCGCGAAAACAAGTTCGGTGTTCCGTTGGACCGAGCAACCGAAATCTACGCCGCCCTGGCGGACGAAGACGGGCTGGAAATGCGCGGCGTGGCGATCCATATCGGCAGCCAGTTGGCCGATCTCGAGCCGCTGGAAACGGCATTCGCCAAAGTTGGCGTTCTGATCGCCGATCTGCGCGCAGCAGGGTGCACGGTAACGCACGCCGATCTGGGCGGCGGGCTTGGCGTTCCTTACAAGGCGGGCGAAGTGTTGCCTTCGCCCGCGGAATACGGCGCGATGGTGGTGCGGGCGACCGCCGGATGGAACGTGCGCCTGATGTTCGAACCTGGCCGGGTAATCGCCGGGAACGCCGGCGTGCTGCTGACCCGTGTGATCCGGTCGAAACGCAGTGGCAACGGCCCGCCCTTCGTCATTGTCGATGCCGCCATGAACGATCTGGCCCGTCCTGCCATGTACGGCGCGTGGCACGATTTCGATGCGGTGGAACCGACCGGCGAACGGATGACGGCGCACATCGTCGGCCCGATCTGCGAAACCGGCGACACCTTCGCGATGGACCGCGAATGCGATGCGTTGGGTGCGGGCGATCTTGCCGTCTTCCGCACGGCGGGCGCTTATGGGGCGACGATGGCGTCGTCCTACAATTCACGCGGTTTCGTGGCCGAAGTCCTGGTGGACGGCGATCGCTACGCCGTGGTGGCGGACCGCATAGCGGCAAGCGCGATCATGGATGCCGAGCGGGTGCCGGACTGGCTGACCTGATGCGCCCGCCCAATGCATAGTCTGCCGCTGTTTCACCGGATCGCGGGCACTCGCGTGGCCGTGGTGGGCGACGGCGCGATGGCGGATGCCAAGGCGCGGCTGGTGATCCGGGCGGGCGGTATCCCGTGCCCCGAAACCGAAGCGCACCATGCAAGGATCGGGTTCGTGGCGCTGGAAGACCCGCGCGCAGCCGCCGCCGCCGCCCTTCGCCTGAAGCGGCTGGGTCTGTTGGTCAACGTGGCGGACCGGCCCGAACTGTGCGATTTCACACTGCCCAGCGTTCTCGACCGGGACCCCGTCCTGGTGGCGGTGAGCACGGGAGGGGCGAGCGCGGGACTTGCAAAGCACCTTCGCCTCCGGCTCGAAGCGTTGTTGCCCCAATCGCTCGGCGCGCTGGCGGCGGCGTTGTCCAGCGCTCGCGATGCCATGCGCGTGCGTTTCCCGGACGGAACCGAACGCCGGCGGGCAGTGGACGAGGCTTTGGGCGAAGGCGGCATCCTCGATCCGTTTAGCGGGCAAGCTGCCCACAACGTGTCCGGTTGGCTGGCAGGTAACCGCGTGGTTGCCGATGCCGGAACGATCGAATTCACGCTTCAGAGCGACGATCCGGAAGATCTTACTCTTCGTCAGGCCCGCGCCCTGGGCAAGGCCGACACTGTGCTGCACGAACCCGGCATACCGGAAGCGATACTGGTGCGTGCGCGCGCCGACGCGGCACGATGCGCGCTGCCGTGTGATGTGCCAGACGAAGGGTTTACCGTTATCTTGCGGCGTTGACCTGCCGCCGAGCCGCATGCATTTTCAGAAACCCGCTTTGGCCGGTTCGCCCGCCAACACTTCGGTAAAATAGCGTGCCATGGCATCGGCGGTCTTGTCCGCCAGCGCGATGTAGGCACGGCGCCGGTCATCCGGGTCCGCAACACGGATCAGCAGGCCGGCTTCGACCATCTGGGTAATCCATCGCAGCGCGGTCGTTCCCGGAACACCCGCGGCAATGCACAGCGATGTCACGCAGACGCGCCGCCCTTCGGCCCGCGCCGCCGACAGGTCCAGCAGTATGTCCCACGCCGGATCGGCAAAAAGGTCGGCGTCGAAGAAACGCGCCCGTGCCTGGCGATGCCGGATCATGCCCCGGATCACGGCCGCGTCGGGCAAGCGCGCGCGCATGTTGTCGCGCCGCTGCGTCAGATAATCCTCGCCCTCGCCGCGCCAGGCGGTCGCGGGCGATTCGAAACGAAACGCCCCGCCACCAGCCCGTTGACCGGAGGGAAGTTTTTCCAGCCGTTCCGCCATGCGCCCGACCTGTTCGGTAAGGCGCAGCAGCATCAGCCGGTCTTCTTCGCCCAGCTCGCGCAGGCGCAGATTGGGTATGTGCGCCAACACCCGCCCTATGGCGATCACGCGTTCCGCCCGGGAAGGATCGACCAGTATCTGGGGTGCGGAAAAGGAAAAGCAGCCAAACACGGAATCGAGCGTTCCCATCGTGGTGGACACGACAAGCTGCGCCCCCGCCTTGCCCGCCCGCATATCGAGCCGCGCAAGCAGGGCCAGCGCTTCCGCCGTGTCATCCGCGCAATCGACCAGCACCAGATCACCCAGCGCCGATATGGCCCCGCGGGCGTATTCTTCGACAGAACAGCTGTGAAGGATGCGAAAGCCCGCCGCTTCGGCATCGTCGCGCAGTTCGCCGCGCACATGGGCGCGATCGGCAAGCACGGTTACGCCGAGCTGGCATCCGGCAGCATCCTGTGCCGCCTCGTAGAGGAAATCCGCCTGCATCGACTCACGCTCCTTACCGAAAACTTGCGAACAGGATGAGAACAAATGCGGATCGTGTCAAGAAAACGTGCACAAGATTGTATCGCGATTGAACCTTTTGTCCTGCGTCTGCGACTATCGCTGCATGAGGGGAACGATGCACCATTCGCCGGATGCCGAACGGCTTTATGACGAACTGCTCGTTACCCTTGTGCAGGGCGGCGATCGCAGGGCTTCCGAACGTTTGGCGGCCCGTTGGCATCCGCGTCTGGCGCGCACCGCCCGGCGATTGCTGGGTAATGAGCAACAGGTACCCGGCGCGGTGCAGGATGCCTGGATTGCAATCGTGAAAGGCATCGCGTCGCTGCGCGATCCATCGCGGTTTGCGCCGTGGGCTTTCGGCATCCTGCGCCGCCGCTGTGTCGACCGGATTCGCCAGTCCCAGGCGCGCCGGTCGCGGGAAGCGTCGATCGACGCCGAACCGTCCATGGAAGGCGGCGCGCACGATGGGCTGGCGATCCGCGATGCCTTTGCGGGCTTGCCGCACGACCAACGGCTCGCCGCGCAGCTGTTCTTCGTAGAGGGCCTGACCCTCGTCGAAATCGCCGAGGTGCAGGACGTGCCGCTCGGCACCGCGAAAACGCGCCTCTTTCACGCCCGCCTGAAGTTGAAGGCGGCGCTTACCGATCACCTACCAGGAGACGACACATGACCCCTATCGATGACCGCATCCGCGGCGCACTGGACGAGGACGACCGCGCCTTCCTCGCCTCGCTGGATGAAGGGCGCGGAATGTTCAGCCAGATCGGCGATGTTCTGGCAGGCCCGCTGGGCGGTTGGTCCAAGCTGATCTTCGCTGTGGCCTTCGTGCTTGGCTTCGTGCTGGTTTACAGCGTGTTCCGCTTCTTCACCGCCGACGGTTTCGAACAATCGGTGTGGTGGGGGATGGTCAGCCTCGGTGCGCTGTTGATGCAGGGCTTCATCAAGGAATGGTTCTATTCCCGGATGAACATGCTGAGCGTGCTGCGCGAACTGAAGCGCCTGCAACTCCAGGTCGCCATGCTCGAAAACGCAAAAGACTAAGGGCGGATTTCAATCGGCGTGCCGTCGGGCACCAGGCTCCACAATTCTGCGATCTCGGCGTTGGACAGCGCGATGCAGCCATCGGTCCAGTCGCCGGGAACGCGAACCCCTTCGGGAACACCGTTGGGCTGACCATGGATGAAGATGAGACCACCGGGCGAACGGCCCCGACTGCGCGCAAACGCGCTGTCCGCCGCGTTGGGATAATCGATCTGGAGCGACAGGTAATAGCTGGACCGGTCGTTCCCAAAGCTGATCGTATACCGGCCTTCCGGCGTGCGTTCGTCACCTTCGAAGCGCTTGTGCCCGATAGGCTGATCGCCGAATTGCAGGCCGCCATACGTCCGCAGCAAGGCGCCGTCCTGAAAAACCCACAGCGTGCGTTCCGACTTGTCGATCAGGAGGAAATCCGCCGTCTCGCCGACCCGCGCTTCCTGGGCGTGCGCCTGCGGCATCGGCGATCCGCCGACAGCCAGCCACAGCGCGAGGAGAATCGCGAAACGCATGGCCGGGATGTACCCCAGCCGCGCCGGTCAATCCATGAACGGATCGCGCATCAGGATCGTATCGTCCCGTTCCGGGCTGGTGGATACCAGCGCAACCGGCGTTTCGATCAGTTCCTGGATGCGCTGGATGTATTTCACCGCGTTGGCTGGCAGGTCCGCAAAGCTGCGGGCGCTGGCGGTCGATTCCTTCCAGCCTTCCATCGCTTCGTAGATCGGTTCCACACCGGCCTGATCGGCCGCGTGGCTGGGAAGGTAATCGTAAACCTGGCCGCGCAGGCGGTATCCGGTGCAGATCTTCACCTCGTCCAGCCCGTCGAGAACGTCGATCTTGGTCAGGGCGATGCCGGTTACGCCGCTGATCGAACAGGTCTGGCGCACGATCACCGCATCGAACCAGCCGACCCGGCGCTGGCGGCCGGTGACGGTGCCGAATTCATGCCCGCGTTCCCCGATACCCTTGCCGACTTCGTCTTCCAGTTCGGTCGGGAAAGGGCCGCTGCCCACGCGCGTGGTGTAGGCTTTGACGATGCCGAGCACATAGCCGGTCGAATTGGGGCCCAGCCCGCTGCCCGCAGCGGCGGTCCCGCTGACGGTGTTGGAGCTGGTAACGAAGGGATAGGTGCCGTGATCGATATCCAGCAGCACGCCCTGCGCGCCTTCGAACAGAATCCTGGCGCCCGCCTTGCGGACTTTCTTCAGGCGTTTCCAGACCGGCTGGGCGTATTGCAGCACGAACGGCGCGATTTCGCGCAGATCGGACAGCAACCGCTCGCGGTCGACAGGCGGTTCGTTGAACCCGGCGCGCAAGGCGTCATGGTGCGCACACAGCCGGTCAAGCTGCGGTTCCAGGCTGTCGAGATGGGCCAGATCGCACACGCGAATGGCGCGGCGTCCGACCTTGTCTTCGTACGCCGGCCCGATGCCGCGTCCGGTGGTGCCGATCTTGCCCGAACCCGCCGCCGTTTCGCGCAGCGCGTCCAGATCGCGGTGAATCGGCAGAATCAGCGGGCAGTTGTCCGCCACGGCCAGATTGTCGGCGTTGATGGCAACACCCTGCCCTTCCAGCTTTTCCACTTCGGACTTCAGCGCCCAGGGGTCCAGGACCACCCCGTTGCCGATGATCGAAAGCGTGCCCGACACGATGCCGCTGGGCAGGAGGGACAGTTTGTAGGTCGTCCCGTCGATGACCAGCGTGTGGCCGGCATTGTGCCCACCCTGGAAGCGGACAACGGCATCGGCGCGGCTGGCGAGCCAGTCGACGATCTTGCCCTTGCCTTCATCGCCCCACTGGGCGCCGATCACGGTTACATTGGCCATGTTGGAAAACCTGCCTGTCGCGTTCACAAAACGAGTGCGCGCCTAGGCTTTCGGGCGCAGGAGGGCAAGCGAACTGTCGCGACAATCGGCGACAATTCGCGACTGGAAATTCTGCCCGTTTCGCGGTTTCATCCTGTCGAGCCGTGTCGACGGGGAGTTTCGCAATGAACAAACGCACCATCGCCGCCGTCCTGGCCATCGGCCTTGCCAGCGCAACCGCGCTGGCGTCGAACGCCGATGGCGGGACATCCGCCCCTTCCGAACTGTCCTACGGAACCGGCCCACTGCAACGCATCGATTACTGGCCTGCACCGGGCAGGAACGCCCCGCTGGTTGTTTTCGTCCACGGCGGCGGCTGGAAACGCGGGGACAAGGCGATGTTGCGGGGATCGGCCAAACTGTCGCACTGGCAATCGCAAGGATACGCGGTTGCTTCGGTCAATTACCGACTTGTCCCCGATGCGACGGTCGAACAGCAGGCGCAGGACGTGGCCGACGCGGTGGCGCTGCTGCATCGAGAGAAAACCAGGCTGGGCATCGATGGCACACGCCTCGTGCTTGTCGGGCACAGCGCCGGGGCGCACCTGGTCGCGCTGGTGGGGACAAATCCGGCCTATCTGCGCAAGGCGGGCCTGACCTATCGCGACATGGCCGGGGTAATACCGCTCGACGGGGCGGCTTACGATGTGCCGGCGCAGATGGACCGGAACGCCCGATTGATAGGCGACACCTACGAACAGGCATTTGGCACCGATCCCGCCCGCCAGCGCGCGCTTTCGCCCACCTTCCATGCGGCCGCGCCCAACGCGCCATCCTTCCTGATCCTGCATGTCCAGCGCCGCGACGGGGCGCAGCAGGCGCGCGGCCTTGCCAGCGCGCTGCAGAAATCGGGGACTGCGGCGGACGTGCAGGGCGTTGCCGGACGGGGCCTGCGCGGGCATGCGGAAATCAGCCGCAAGCTCGGCGAACCGGACTATCCCGCCACCGCCATAGTCGACCGCTATCTTGTGCAACGGTTTTCCGGCAGAAACTGAATTTGCGCGAAACCGAAACGGCTGCGCGTCCCATGCATTGCAAGGGGACAGCACGCGAAAGGATATGCATGACCGACTACCCCACACTCGCCCTCAACGATGACCGCCGGATTCCGCAGCTTGGCTTCGGCACCTGGCAGATCAAGGAAGAAAACGCCGCGCAAGCCGTGTCGACCGCGATCGATGTCGGCTACTGGTTGATCGATACCGCGGCGATCTATCAGAACGAGCGCGGCGTCGGGGAAGGGGTGGCCGACTGGTCGGATATCTTCCTGCAAACCAAGATCTGGAACGAAAGCCAGGGTTACGACCGCACCCTCAAGGCAGCGGACAAGTGCCTGGAACGGCTGGGGCGCGACCATGTCGACATGCTGCTCATCCACTGGCCTTGTCCTGACCGGGGCGAATTCGTGGACACGTGGAAAGCCCTGATCGAACTACGCGAAGCGGGCAAGGCGAAGTCCATCGGCGTGTCCAATTTCCGCGTCGACGACCTGAAGCGGATCGTGGACGAAACCGGTGTGGTGCCGGCCCTCAACCAGATCGAACTGCACCCCAGTTTCCAGCAACGCGAATTGCGCGCTCTGCACGAAGATATGGGCGTGGTGACGCAAAGCTGGTCCCCGCTGGGACAGGGCGGCGGCATGGATGCAGGCGCGATCAAGGCCATCGCCGACGAAACGGGCCAACCGGCAAGCGCGGTGATCCTGCGCTGGCATATCCAGCACGGCCTGTGCCCCATTCCCAAGGCATCGAGCCGTGACCACATCGAAGCGAACTTTGCCGCGCTTTCGTTCGAACTCGATGCCGATCAGATGGACCGGATCGACGCGCTGGACAGCGCGGACGGCCGGATGGGACCGGACCCTTCGGAGTTCAGCTGATCCGGCGATGCTAAGGGGGTGCGAGTCGTCCTGCGTGGTGCTACGGGCGCAGCATCATGGCCGACCACCCCATCCGCATCGCTGCCCTTTACCACTTCACGCGGTTTGCCGACCCCGCCTCGATCCGTCCGCGCCTGCTGGCCGCGTGCGAGGAGAACGGCGTGCGCGGAACGCTGCTGTTGGCCGGTGAGGGGATAAACGGCACGATCGCCGGCAGCGATCAGGGAATCGAAGCCGTATTGCACACCATCCGCGCCCTGCCGGGTTGCGACACGCTCGAGGTGAAGGAATCCCGCGCGGATACAATGCCGTTCCACCGCATGAAGGTGCGTCTCAAACGCGAGATCGTTACCATGGGCCAGCCCGATCTCGATCCGGTGGGCGGCGTGGGGACCTATGTCGCGCCCGAAGACTGGAACGCGCTGATATCCGACCCCGAAACCATCGTGATCGACACGCGAAACGATTACGAGGTGAAAATCGGCACCTTTGCCGGGGCCATCGATCCCGACACCGCCACGTTCCGTGAATTTCCCGAATGGTTTCGCAGCCACCGCAAACAGCTGGAAGCGGCGGGCAAGGCACCGAAAATCGCCATGTTCTGCACCGGCGGCATCCGCTGCGAAAAAGCCACCGCCTTCGTCCGGGCCGAAGGGCTGGACGAGGTTTACCACCTCAAGGGCGGTATCCTTTCCTATCTCGAACACGTGCCCGAAAGCGAAAGCCTGTGGGAAGGCGAATGCTTCGTGTTCGACGAACGGGTGAGCGTCAAACACGGGCTGGAAATAGGCGAGCATTCGCTGTGCCGCGCCTGCCGCATGCCGCTGGACGCGGACGCCATGAAGGCTGAAACCTACGTCGAAGGCGTCAGTTGCCCGCATTGCCACGAAACCCGCACCGACGAACAGCGCGCCCGCTATGCCGAACGGCACCGGCAGGCGAAACTGGCGGAAGAGCGCGGAGAGGAACATATTGGCGCGCGGTCCGGCGCGGATGCCGATGGCTGAAGCGATCCTCTACAGCTTTCGCCGCTGCCCTTATGCAATGCGCGCCCGCATGGCGTTGCGCATCAGCGGCCTTGCATACCAACACCGTGAAGTCGTGCTGCGGGACAAACCGCAGGCCATGCTCGATTTGTCGCCCAAGGGGACGGTGCCCGTATTCGTGACCGGCGAGGGGCGCGTTCTGGAGGAAAGCATCGACATCATGCGCTGGGCGCTGGACCAGTGTGACCCCGAAGGCTGGTTGACCCGCGACGATTCGGCGCTGATCGCGGCGAACGACGGTCCGTTCAAGCACCACCTGGATCGCTACAAATACGCAACGCGTTACGACGATGCCGACCCCGAGGTCGAACGCGCAGCCTGCGCCGAATATCTGCAAACACTGGAAAAACGGCTGGCGGCAACGCCGTTCCTGTGCGGCGCGAAACGCGGGTTGGCCGACATCGCCCTGTTCCCGTTCGTCCGGCAATTCGCAAATCACGATCGCGACTGGTTCGACGCCCAGCCCCTGCCACAGGTTCAACGCTGGCTGGCGGGACTGATCGGCAGCGATCTGTTCGCCGGGATCATGGTCAAACGCGATACGTGGCGTCCGGTCGAAGCCTAGATCGCGCGTGCGTCTTCGCCTTCAAGAACGTGGCTGCAACCAAGGCTGGCGGGATCTTCGGTGCCGAGAATGGCCGCAACGGTGCGCCAGCCGATGGCCCGCAGGCGCGCTGCCACGTCGCGGTCATGATCGAGCGGCAGGAAAAGGGTCTTGCGATGGTCCGCACTGTGAAGGCCCAGCGCTTCGAGCAAGGGCCCCATGTAGAGCGAGAAACCGGTCGCTTCCTCTTCGCTGCCCTTGATGGTGTATGTCCCGCCCCGGCCCAGCGCGCCGCGCGCGCCTTCGCCATAAAGCGTGAAACCGAACCAGCTCTGGTATTCGAAGCCGTGGCGTTCGGTCGGATCGAGCGTGATGCGCGCACGATCGCCAATCGCACCGGCGACTTCGCGCAATCCCGCAATCCGGCTGGCGAGTGCGCCGCCCGCGTCGATTGCGGAAAGCTTGGCAATCGCTTCTTCGAACGGGCCTGTGGCGTATAGCAGCGGCAGGTAATCCGCACCGCCCGCAGCCGACAGCCCACCGGCATCCTTGGTGTCGAGTTCGCGCCGCACCGCTTCGCGCAGGTCTGTATCCAGCGGCAAGACCTTGTCCGCCAGCGTGTCGACCAGGTCCGGCAAGGTGAAGTCGACCGAGATATTGGCAATGCCGGCGGCCTTCAGCGCGTCGATCGCGACACGCACGATCTCGCTTGCTGCGGCCACGCTGTCGCTTCCGATCAGCTCTGCACCCAGTTGCAAGCGCTGGCGCGAAGGATCGAGCTGGTCCGCCTTGAGAAGCGCAACATCGCCCGCATAACACAGCCGCAGCGGACGCGGCGCCGACGCCATGCCGGTTGCCGCGATACGCCCGACCTGCACCGTCATGTCGCTGCGCAACGCCAGCGTCCGCAAGCTTTCCGGATCGGTGAAGCGCACCATGCGGCGCGTGGCCACGCCTTCCATCCGTCCGGCCAGCGACCGTTCGAATTCCACCAGGGGCGGACGGACACGGTCATACCCGTGCGCGTCCATCGCATCGAGGACCGCGCGCATGGCAATCGTGATGGCCCGTGCGCGCGCCGGGAGCGCGTCTTCGAGGCCGACGGGCAGGAGATCGTCTTGACTGTTCATCGCGCCGCGCCCCCTGCCCGATCGTCCATCAAAATGCCAGCGGAGTGACGACCTTCACGCCTTCGAGCGCGCAAGCCTGCCTGACGATTTCCTGCGGGATCGGCTGATCGACACTGAGCAGCAGCACCGCTTCCCCGCCAGCCTGGCGGCGGCCAAGGTGGAAAGTGCCGATGTTGATGCCGTTTTCACCCAGCAACGTCCCGATGCGGCCGATGAACCCCGGCGCGTCTTCGTTGACGATGTAGAGCATGTTGCCCGCCAGTTCGGCTTCGATGCCGACGCCGAAGATTTCCACCAGGCGCGGCGCATCGGCACCGAACAAGGTGCCGGCAACCGAACGGTCACCCTGTTCGGTTCCCACGGTCACGCGGATCAGCGTGTTGTAGGTGCCTTCCTTTTCGTGGCGGACCGAACGGATATCGAGGCCGCGTTCCTTGGCGAGATACGGCGCGTTGACCATGTTCACCGTGTCCGAATACTGGCGCATCAGACCGGCCAGGACAGCCCCTTCGATCGGCTTGCCCGACAATTCGGCCGCGGCGCCTTCGCGTTCGATGCTGATCTTGGTCAGGTTGCCATGCGCCAGCTGCCCCACGAGGCTGCCGAGGTTTTCGGCAAGCTTCATGTACGGCTTCAGCTTGGGCGCTTCCTCGGCGCTGAGCGAAGGCATGTTGAGCGCGTTGGTGACGCCCCCGTTGACGAGGTAATCGGCCATCTGTTCGGCCACCTGCAAGGCGACGTTGACCTGCGCTTCGTTGGTGCTGGCACCAAGGTGCGGGGTGCAGATGAAATTCGGCTTTCCGAACAGCGGGCTGTCCTTGGCCGGTTCGGTCTGGAACACGTCCAGCGCCGCGCCTGCGACCTGCCCGCTGTCGAGCGCTTCGGCCAGAGCCGCTTCGTCGATCAGTCCGCCACGCGCGCAATTCACGATCCGGACGCCCTTTTTCGTCCTGGCCAGGTTTTCGGCAGACAGGATGTTGCGGGTCTCGTCAGTCAGCGGGGTATGCAGAGTGATGAAATCGGCCCGCGCCAGCAGAGTTTCCAGATCGACCTTCTCGACACCCATTTCGACTGCGCGATCCGGGGTCAGGAAGGGATCGTAGGCCACGACTTTCATCTTGAGCCCCTGCGCGCGGCTTGCCACGATCGAGCCGATGTTGCCCGCTCCGATAAGGCCCAGCGTCTTGCCGGTCACTTCGACCCCCATGAAATCGTTCTTGGGCCATTCGCCCGCCTGCGTGCGGCGATCGGCGGCCGGGATCTGACGGGCCATCGCCATGATCATCGCGATCGCGTGTTCGGCCGTCGTGATCGAGTTGCCGAACGGCGTGTTCATCACGACCACGCCCTTGCCGCTGGCATAGGGAATGTCGACATTGTCGACGCCGATCCCGGCGCGGCCGATGACCTTGAGATTGGTGGCCGCATCGAGAATTTCGGCGGTTACCGTGGTCGCGCTACGAATGGCGAGGCCATCGTACTGGCCGATCACCGCCTTGAGTTCGTCAGGCGTCATGCCGGGTTTCACGTCGACATCGCAGCCACGCTCTTCGAAAATGCGGGCGGCGTTGGGATCCATCTTGTCCGAAATGAGGACCTTGGGTTTCGTCATGGGAAATTCCTTCCGTCAGCCCGGCTTCCGGCCGGGTCGGAATGATAGGGGGGAGGCGGCGGTCCGGTGTACGGACCGCCAGCCGTTCAGCCGTTCTTGACCTGCTCGTAAGCCCATTCGATCCACGGCAGGAGACGCTTCAGGTCTTCCTGCTCGACCGTGGCACCGCACCAGATCCGCAGCGATGGCGGGGCATCGCGATAGCCGTTGAAGTCGTAGCCAACGCCGCGATCTTCGAGCAGCTTGACGATCTGCTTGGGCACGTTTGCTTGGGCGTCGGCCGAAAGGCTGTCGTACCATTCGCCCTGGAAGACGAAGCACACGCCGGTGTTGGTGCGCTTTGCCGGGTCGGAAACCATGTTGCGCAGCCAGGGGGTTGATTCGATCCAGTCGGTGACGACCTTGGCGTTTGCATCGGCCCGTTCGAACAGCGCCTTGCGGCCGCCGAGAGCTTGCGCCCATTCGAGCGCGTCGATGTAATCTTCGGTCGCCAGCATGGACGGGGTGTTGATCGTTTCGCCGCGGAAGATGCCTTCGTTGATCTTCGCGCCCTTCTTGAGGCGGAACAGCTTGGGCAGCGGCCATTCGGGATCGTATTCCTCGATCCGGGCAACGGCCTTGGGGCTGAGGATCAGCATCCCGTGCTGCGCTTCGCTGCCCATGACCTTCTGCCAGCTGTAGGTCGTGGCATCGAGCTTGGCCCAATCCATCTCCATCGCGAAAACGGCGCTGGTGGCATCGTTGATCGTCACACCGTCGCGGCCCGGAGCGAGCCAGTCGGTGTTCGGGATCTTCGCACCGGATGTGGTGCCGTTCCACGTGAAGACGACATCGTTGTCCTGCGGGATCGACGCCAGATCGGGAATTTCGCCGTAATCGGCATCCATCGTGGTCAGCTTGGGCAGCTTGAGCTGCTTCACCGCGTCCTGGATCCAGACGTTACCGAAGCTTTCCCACGCGGCCACCGTGGCGGCGCGGTCGGGGCGCAACATCGTCCACATTGCGCATTCCAGCGCGCCGGTATCCGATGCAGGCATGATGCCGACGAGGTAATCCTCGGGCACGCCGAGCATCTCCTTCGACAAGTCGATGGCGTATTTCAGCCGCGACTTGCCGAGCGCGGAGCGGTGCGAACGCCCGAGCGATTCGGTCTTGATCTTGGTGATGTCCCATCCCGGATGCTTTGCAGTCGGTCCGGACGAGAAAAAAGGGCGCTCTGGCTTGAGCGTCGGTACAGCAGTCATGTATTCTCTCCTTGCAGAGAGCTCGCGCGGCGTTGGGACCGCGTGGCCCGTCGGTCGCAATAATGTTGCGGGGCAACGAGTCAATGCGAAATAGGAATGCATCGACAGGTTGAGGGTTCGACAGGACTAACGCCCTCTCGCCAAAATCGGTCCCACATCCTATGGGCGCAATCGATGAATGTTAAAGACCTTCGGATCGCGCTTTTCAGCGGCAACTACAATTACACCCGTGACGGGGCGAACCAGGCGTTGAACCGGCTGGCGGAATACCTGATCCGGCAAGGCGCCCATCTGCGCGTCTATGCACCGGTGGTGCCCGACGCGGATTTCGAACCGACCGGTGACCTGATCAACGTGCCCAACATCCGCATGCCGGTGAAGAACCGCGGCGAATATCGGCTGCCGCTGGGTCTGAACGGCGCGGCGCGCGACGATCTGGAAGGGTTCGCGCCCAACATGATCCACATATCTTCGCCCGACCCGACCGGGCACGCGGCGCTGAAATGGGCACGCGAACGCGATATCCCCGTCCTCGCATCGGTCCACACCAAGTTCGAAACCTATCCGCGCTATTACGGCCTCGGCTTCCTCGAACCGGCGGTGGAGGGTATCCTGCGGCGGTTCTACAACCGCTGCGATGCACTGGTCGCGCCCTCGCCCAGCCAGATCGAGGAACTGACCGCCCAGGGGATGCACGACGACATCACGATCTGGTCACGCGGGGTGGACCGCGACGTGTTCGATCCGTCCAAGCGCGACATGGAATGGCGGCGCTCGCTCGGTTTCGCGGACGACGATGTGGTGATCGTGTTCCTCGGCAGGCTGGTGATGGAAAAGGGGCTGGATGTCTTTGCCGACGCCATCGTCGAACTGCGTCGACGCCAGGTGCCGCACAAGGTCCTGGTAATCGGCGATGGTCCGGCGCGCGGCTGGTTCGAAAAGGCGTTGCCCGGCGGTGTCTTCGCCGGTTTCAAGACCGGCAGGGACCTGGGCGTGGCGCTGGCCAGCGGCGACGTGTTCTTCAACCCTTCGATCACCGAGACCTTCGGCAATGTGACGCTGGAAGCCATGGCCAGCGGGCTGCCCGTTGTGGCTGCCGGGGCGACGGGGGCAGCCAGCCTGGTCGATGACGGAAAGACCGGCCATCTCGTGCCGCCCGGCGATGCGGGCGCCTTTGCCGAGGCGCTGGCACCGTATTGCACCGACGATGCGCTGCGTCTCGCGCATGGCGCGGCCGGCGAACAGGCCGCGCGGGCCTATTCATGGGATGCGATCAACCAGGCTGTGCTGGACACCTACCTGCGGCTGCACACCGCTCGCGCAGCCGCAAGCTAAGTCAGCGCAGGACGCCTGCGGCCGTCATGCGCCGGGCGTACCACAATTGCAGCGCCACCGCGGCGATGATGACCAACGGCATCACCCTTGCCATCGTGTTGCCTTCCATCTGTGGAGGCAGATCGATGGTCGCCTGGTATGCGAAGCTGAGTGCCGCCCCGATCAGCGATACGAAAAAGGCCGTTACCGCATGGCGCAATCGCGCCAAAAGCAGGAGCGATCCGATCACCGAACCCCAGACCCCCAGTGCCCAAAGCACGCTGGCCCAGACGGGAAAGCTGTCCAGGAAGGCAATCGATTCCTCGACCGACATTCCCATCGGTCCCATCGTCGCCTCGAGATAGGCGGGATTGCGAAACTGGGACATGGTGTAGTCGTAACCGCCGAAACCATTCCACAGCAGCGATACGACGCCGACGACCCACAAATGCCACGGCGCCTTGCTGGCGATATCGTTCATGTGACTGTCCTCCCTCTCGCGACCCGTGCGGCAGATTAGCTCAAGCCGCACAAGGCGCAAGCGGGCGCGTATCAGAGGCGTTCGACCTTCTTTGCCAGGTCGTCGACCAGGTCCACGATCTCGCGCACGGTGTCTTCATTCAGCCGTCCCGAACGGGCCCGGTTCCTGAGCACGCTGGCAAGATTGCCCACGGCACGGAAAAGGTCGGGCGACGACAGGGGTTCGCTTTCCTCGCCCTGCGCGCAGAGGCGTTCCATGATGGCATCGACTTCTTCGGATCGCTCATCCAGTTCCACGCGCCCCGCATCGGTTGCGTGATACGCCTTGCGCGATTCGCCATCGGCCGCCGGCGCAATCACGCCTTCGTCCTCCAGCAGCGAAAGGGTGGGGTAGATGGTGCCCGGACTCGGCGAATAGGACCCGCCCGTCATTTCCTCGATCGCCTTGATAAGCTCGTACCCGTGGCGTGGTTCGTCCGCGATCAGCTTGAGCAGAACCAGCCGCAATTCGCCCTGGGCAAACATACGGCGCCGCTTGCGGCCCCCACCCCGGTGTTCGCCGCCGCCGCGCGGGCCGCCATGCGGCCCCCCGTGCGAACTCCAGCGCGATGCCATGGTGCCGGCAAACAGAAGCGCCATGGGTCCAAACATATCCGCTCCGTGGCGGTGCCTGCGATTGTGTCTCATTGTCTTTCTTTCGTAAGTGTCACGATAGGTCTAAGATATATCTTAATGCGACCAACACAAGTCCCATGATGGATTTTCCGCGCAGCCGCCCTAGATAGCCTCGCATGGCTGACCTGTTTCCTGACAGCATTCCGCATGCAACCGGCCCGCAAGGGCAGGTGCGCGAAGACGCACCGCTGGCGGACCGGCTGCGCCCCGCCACGCTCGATGCGGTCATCGGGCAGGACCATCTTACGGGGCCCGAAGGCGCAATCGGGCGCATGGTGGCCGCGGGCAAACTTTCCAGCATGATCCTGTGGGGCCCGCCGGGTACCGGAAAGACCACCATTGCCCGGCTGCTGGCCGACAGTGTCGGGATGCGGTTCGAAAGCGTAAGCGCGGTGTTTTCGGGCGTGGCGGACCTCAAGAAAGCGTTCGCGGCTGCCGACAAGGCCGCCGAAGCCGGCCAGCGGACCGTGTTGTTCGTGGACGAAATTCACCGCTTCAACCGGGCGCAACAGGATGGCTTCCTGCCCTTCGTCGAACGCGGCACGGTAACGCTGGTTGGCGCGACGACCGAAAACCCCAGCTTCGCGCTCAACGCGGCGTTGCTCAGTCGGGCGCAGGTGCTGATCCTCCAACGGCTCGATCACGACGCGCTGGGCCAGCTGCTCGATCGGGCGGAAGACCTCGAAGGCCCCCTTCCCCTCACGCCCCCGGCACGTGACGCACTGGTGGCAAGTGCCGACGGCGATGGACGTTTCCTGCTCAACCAGGCGGAAACCCTCTACAACGCGCAGATCGCCGACCCGCTCGATCCGGCGGGTCTGGGCAGGTTCCTCCAGCGCCGCGTCGCCGTGTACGACAAGGATCGCGAAGGCCATTACAACCTCATTTCCGCGCTGCACAAGGCGGTGCGCGGCAGCGATGTGCAGGCTTCGCTCTATTATCTGGCACGCATGCTCACCGCCGGAGAAGAGCCGCGCTTTCTGGCCCGCCGGCTGGTCCGCATGGCGATCGAGGATATCGGCATGGCCGACCCGCAGGCGCTGGTGCAGTGCATGGCGGCCAGGGATGCCTATGAATTCCTGGGCAGTCCCGAAGGCGAACTGGCCCTGGTGCAGGCCTGCACCTATCTGGCCACCGCACCCAAATCCAACGCGGTGTACAAGGCGCAGAAGGCGTCCTTCAAAAGCGCCCGGGAAACCGGCAGCCTGATGCCCCCACAGAACATCCTCAACGCGCCGACCAAGCTGATGAAGGATATCGGCTACGGATCGGGCTACAGCTACGATCACGATGCCGACGAAGGGTTTTCGGGCGACAATTACTGGCCGGACGAAATGGAACCGCAGACCTATTACGAACCGGTCGAGCGCGGGTTCGAACGCGAAGTGACCAAGCGGCTGGATTACTGGGACAAACTGCGGCGGGATCGCGACCACGGGCGTGACTAGGTTCGAACACTTCGTTGCCATCGACTGGTCGGGCGCGAAGGGCGCGGTCCAGAAGGGAATCGCGCTGGCGGTGGCGCATGGCGATGGCGGACCGCCGGTCCTCGTCGACCACGGTTGGAGCCGCGAAGACGTGCTGTCGGTGCTGCGCGACGAATTACCTCCATACACGCTGATCGGGATCGACCTCGGCATTGCCCTGCCCTTTGCCGATTGCGACGCCTACTTCCCCGAATGGTCGCAAAGCCCGCGCGATGCGAAGGAACTGTGGCGTCTGATCGACACCGTGTGCGCGGGCGACCCCCATCTCGAGGCGACGAGCTTTGTCGCGCACCCGCAGGCATCCCGGTATTTTCGCCATGGCAAGGACAGTACGGGCGACCGGTTTCATCATCCCGCTGCGCCGACCCGCGAAGGGCGCTTTCGCAAGGCGGAGGACGCGCAACGATCTTCCGGGGTCAGACCGGTCAGCAACTTCAACCTTGTCGGGGCGGCGCAGGTGGGCAAATCCAGTCTCACGGGCATGCGCATGCTTCACCGCCTGCGCGGACATCTTCCGGTATGGCCCATCGATCCCTTGCCTGCGAACGGATCGGTGCTGGTCGAAATCTACACCAGCCTGGCCGCACGCGAAGCCGGGCGCGGCGCGGGCAAGGCCAAGATGCGCAGCTTTGCTGAACTCAACGAAGCGCTGGCCGCACTCGGCTCAGCCCCGGTTCATGGCGATGGCCCTATCGACGACCATTCTACAGATGCCCTGCTGACCGCGGCGTGGTTGCGAAAGGTGGCGCACGACCGGCGCCGCTGGGACCCGCCGGGCCTCACCGGGCAGATCGCGCAAACGGAGGGCTGGACATTCGGCGCGCTGTGAACGAAAGGCGCAATCGCGTGCCGGCTTAGCTCAGTTGGTAGAGCACCTGATTTGTAATCAGGGGGCCACGGGTTCGAATCCTGTAGCCGGCACCACACCCTCACCCCTTCCATCTCTCGCCTTGACCGGCAAAACCGCCTAAGGCGCTTCCCATGCATTTCCTCGACCAAGCCAAGATCTATCTCAAGTCCGGCGGGGGCGGCCCTGGTGCTGTCAGCTTCCGCCGTGAAAAATACGTGGAATATGGCGGACCCGACGGCGGCAACGGCGGCAAGGGCGGCGATATCGTGTTTGAAGCGGTGCAGGGCCTGAACACCCTCATCGACTTCCGCTATTCGCAGCATTTCAAGGCAAAGCGTGGATCGCATGGCCAGGGCCGTGACCGCACCGGCGCGGGCGCACCCGATCTCGTCATCAAGGTCCCCGTGGGCACGCAGGTCCTGTCGGAAGACAAGGAAGAAATCCTCGCCGATTTCACCGAGGTCGGCCAGCAGATCGTCTTCATGGAAGGCGGCATGGGCGGTCGCGGCAACGCCAGCTACAAGTCCAGCACCAACCGCGCCCCGCGCCAGCACCAGCCCGGCGAACCGGGCGAGGAGATGTGGGTATGGCTGCGGCTGAAACTGCTGGCCGACGTCGGCCTGCTCGGCCTTCCCAACGCGGGCAAGTCCACCTTCATCAACCAGGTATCGAACGCCAAGGCGAAGGTCGGGCATTACGCCTTCACCACGCTGGTACCCAAGCTGGGTGTCGTGACCCACAAGGGTCGCGAATTCGTGATTGCCGACATTCCCGGGCTGATCGAAGGCGCGGCGGATGGCGCAGGCATCGGTGACCGGTTCCTCGGTCATATCGAACGGTGCCGCGTGCTGATCCACCTGATCGACATCGCGGGCGACGATCCGGCAGACGCGTATCGCACGGTCAATTCGGAACTCGAAGCGTATGGCGCGGGCCTGCTGGACAAGCCCCAGCTGGTCGCGCTGAACAAGCTCGACCTTGCCGACAGCGAGCTGGGCGACGCCTTCGCCGACGAACTGCTGGCCGCCGGCGCCGCCAAGGTGTTCCCGATTTCCGGTGCGACCGGCCAGGGCATTCCCGAACTGCTCGACCACGTCCTGTCCTATCTGCCCGACCGCACGTCGACGGAAACGCAGGCCGAGGAAGTCGAAGACGAGGCCGATGCGGCCGACTGGTCCCCTCTCTGACGGGAACGCAACAGCAACGATGGCCATGACACCCGTTTCCGCACTTGGCGATCTGCGCACGGCCCGGCGCCTGGTGATCAAGATCGGCTCGGCGCTGCTCGTCGAACAAGGTCGGCCGCGCACGCAATGGCTTGCCACCCTCGCCGATGAAATCGCCCGCTTGCGGCAATCGTGCGAAGTGATCGTGGTGTCGTCGGGTGCCATCGCACTGGGCGCGGCGAAGCTGGGTCTGGCCAAGGGCGGGCGCGGAAGCCTCGCCGATGCGCAGGCCGCAGCTTCGGTTGGTCAGGTCGAACTTGCCCGCCTGTGGTCGGACGCGCTGGACCGGCACGGCATCACGGCGGCGCAAATGCTGGTCACCATCGGTGATCTCGAAGACCGGCGGCGGTATCTCAACGCCTCGGCCACGCTTGCGCGGCTGCTCGAAGCCGGTGCGATCCCCGTCGTGAACGAAAACGATAGCGTCGCGACCGAAGAAATCCGGTTCGGGGACAACGACCGGCTGGCAGCGCGCGTGGCGCAGGCTGCCGGTGCCGATGCCGTCATGCTGCTTTCCGATGTCGACGGCTTGTACGATCGCGATCCGCGCGAAACGGGCGCGCAACGCATCGACCGGGTCGAAGGCGTGACACCCGAAATCATTGCCATGGCCAGCAGCGCCTCTTCGTCGGGCCTCGGTTCGGGCGGGATGCTGGCCAAGCTTCAGGCCGCGCGCATTGCCGAACGGGCGGGCATCGCGCTCGCCATCGTCAACGGCACCTATCCGGCACCCATTGCGCGTGCGCTCGATAACGGGATCGGCACCCTGTTCATGCCGCAGGCCGATGCCAGCGCCCGCAAGGCTTGGCTCGGTGGCCGCCTGGCGCCTTCGGGTGTCGTCAGCGTCGATGCGGGATGCGCGCACGCGCTGGACAACGGCGCCAGCCTCTTGGCGGCAGGCCTTACCGACATCGAAGGCGAATTTTCCCGCGGGGATCTGGTCGCCATTCACGGACCCAAGGGTGAACGACTGGGTCAGGGGCTGGTTGAATACACGGCCGCCGAATGCCGGGCGATTCTGGGATTGCGCGAAGACCAGCAGGCCCAGCGGCTCGGCTATGCGCCGCGCGCCGCCGTCGTCCACCGCGATCACATGGTGCGCGCGTGACCATCGCCCTGACAGGCGCAACCGGATTTGTCGGGCAGGCCGTCCTCGATGAGGCGGAACGGCGCGGGCTTTCGGTGAGCGCGCTGACCCGCAGGGAGCAACCAGCGCGCAGCAACGTGACCTGGGTCGAAGGCAGCCTGTCGGACACCGCATCGCTGCACCGGCTTTGCGAAGGGGCAACATCGGTCCTGCATGTCGCGGGACTTACCAACACGCCCGATCCTGCCACGTTCGAAGCGGCCAACGTCGGCGGCACGGTGTCGGTCCTCGAAGGGGCTAGGGCCGCCCGGATCAAACGGCTTGTCTTTGTCTCCTCGCTCTCGGCGCGGGAACCCGGCCTGTCGGCCTATGGGGCATCCAAGGCCAAGGCCGAAGCGGTGGTTGAGCAAAGCGGGTTGGACTGGACCATCGTGCGCCCGCCGGGTGTCTATGGCCCGCGCGACGTGGATTATTTCGAGATGTTCCGCACCGCGAAGCTGGGCTTCGTTCCCTTGCCGCCGCGCGGCGCCAGTTCGATCATCCACGTCGATGACCTTGCCCGCCTTCTGCTCGATCTTGTCGATGCCGAACCTGCGCTGGTGCGTCGGCGCATGTTCGAACCCGACGATGGGCGCGATGGCGGCTGGTCGCATGGCGAATTGGCCACCGCGATCGGTGCGGCTGTGAACCGCCGCGTCTTTGCCCCCAATTTGCCCAAGGCGGTGCTGGAAGGCGCCGCGAGGATCGACCGGCTTGTGCGCGGGGACAAGGCACGGCTCACAGCCGACCGGGTGGGATACATGTGCCACCCCAATTGGGTGGCCCGTTCAGGCAAACGCGTGCCAGAAGCGGTCTGGACGCCGCAAATTCCGGGCGACGAAGGCCTGGCGCAGACTGCCGAATGGTACCGCCGCGAAGGCTGGCTTTAAGGCCAATTCGCCACAGCGCGAGTTTCTGTGTAGCGTGCCCCAGGGGTCGCGAGTCGCGGGCAGAAACTGCCCTGTCAGAAACTCGCTTAGGGAAATTCATATATGCGTAAATTTGTAATCGCGGCAGCCGTTGTCGCGCTCGCCGCCTGTTCGCAGGCGGAACAGGAACCCGTTGCCGAGGCAACCGAAACCGCAGCAGTGGAAACGGTCGCCCTTGTCGCAGCCGATGGCAACCCATCGACCGGCACGTTCAAGGTCATCGACGCCGAAGGCAAGTTCTTCACGCAGGAAGTGCGCGAAGACGGCACCTATACCAACATGACCGAAGGCGAAGCCGACCAGACCGGCACCTGGGAACAGAAATCTCCTGCAGTCTTCTGCACGACCAAGGATGAAGAAGGCGCCGAGCAGGAATGCAGCGACGAAACCATCGGCGACGATGGCGTTTGGACGTCGGTCGACCAGAAGACCGGCGAAAGCCACACCATCGAACGCGTCGAAGCCTGAAGCTTTACCGCACGTACGGATCGGGCGCGGCGCCATGTGCGCGGCGCCCGAACTGTTTTACAGGAAGGGTTCTTCGCCCGGTTCGTGGATGCCGCATTCCACCTTGTCCCAACCCGACCAGCGGCCCGCACGCGGGTCTTCGCCTTCGCCCACCGGGCGCGTGCAGGGTGAACAGCCAATCGAAGGAAAACCGCGTTCCACCAGCGGATGGCGCGGCAGATCATGGTTCGTCATATACGCGGCGATATCCTGCGCCGACCAGTCGATCAGCGGGTTGATCTTGAGCCGTCCTTGCGGATCGGACGTGTCCACTTCAAAGCGCGGCAGGTTCGCCCGCGTGCTCGACTGGAAGGCCTTTCGGCCGGTGAAGCTGGCATCGAATTGCGCCAATGCCTTGGCCAGCGGCTTGACCTTGCGAAGTTCGCAGCACCCATCGGGATCGTAGGACCAGCGCAGGCCGCTTTCGTCGCGTGCCGTAAGGTCCGAAATTTCGGGATAGAGGTTCACCAGATTGAGGTTCAGCCGGCTGGCCAGTTCATCACGATAGGCAAGCGTTTCGGGAAAATGCTTGCCGGTATCGAGGAACAGCACCGGCACGCGCGCATCGATGCTGGCAACCAGGTGCAGCAACACGGCGCTTTCCGCGCCGAAGCTGGAAACAATGGCCACATCGCCCACCAGTTCGGTCGCGATAACCGCTTCCAGCCATTCTTCCGTATCGCTGCCGCGAAACATCCGGTTCAGGCGAATGGCGTCCTGCTCGGAAAAGCGGGGTCCGGTATCGATACGATCAATGGCGCGCTGTTCGTTCATCCGTGACGGCGCGTCCAGATCGGGGTGCGATCGTCCGCCGCCGATTGATAGACATCGGGCCAGCGCGCAAACGCGGCATCGACATCATCGGTGCTGAACTGCTGATCGGGTTCGAATGCGTCGAACCCGCAGCGGCGCATATACGCCAGCTGATCGACCAGAACATCGCCCACGGCGCGCAATTCGCCATCGTATCCCGCTTCGCGCAGGATGCGGGCGGAGGAATACCCGCGCCCGTCACCGAAGGCGGGAAAGTTCACTTCGACCAGCGCCAGCCGCTCGAGGTGCGGGACAAGCGCACGAGCGTCGTCGCCCGGCTCGATCCGCACGGCAGTGGCGTTTGACTGATCGACGAAGGAATCCACCGTCACAGCGGGATGATCCACCGGCTCGTCGTCGCGATAGCGCAGCGTATCAGCCATAGAGCGCCTCCTTGAATGGGTTCATGCCGATGCGGCGATAGGTGTCGAGAAAGCGTTCGCCGTCCTGGCGTTCGCTTTCATAGACGCCGGTCACGGTCTCGACCGCATCGACGATGCCGTCTTCGTCGAAACCGGGGCCGGTAATCTTGGCCAGGCTGACATCTTCCGCCTCGCTCCCGCCGAGCAGGAGCTGGTAATTCTCGACGCCTTTGCGATCGACGCCCAGGATGCCGATGTGACCCGCGTGATGGTGGCCACACGCGTTGATGCAGCCGGAAATCTTCAGCTTCAGTTCGCCCAGCGTGCCGGTCTTGCCGTTATCGGCAAACCGCTGCGCGATCTTTTGCGCCACCGGTATCGAACGCGCGTTGGCAAGGCTGCAATAATCCAGCCCGGGACAAGCGATGATGTCTTCCACCGTGTCCAGATTAGGGCTGCCGAGACCGGCCTCGTCCAGCGCCGTCCACAGCGCGTGCAAGTCGGACATGCGGACGTGCGGCAAGACGATGTTCTGCGTGTGCATGACGCGCAGTTCGTCGAACGAATAATCCTTCGCCAGATCGGCCATGAGGCGCATCTGCTCGGCTGTCGCATCGCCCGGAATTCCTCCGACAGGCTTGAGACTGATGACCGCCGACACATGACCCGGTGCCTTATGCGGCACGGTGTTGCGATCGACCCACAGCGCAAAATCTGGGTCCGAGCGGTCCACGTCGGTCGACGCGTTGATGTCGAAAAGCGGGTCTTCGAAATAGGAGCGGATGCGGTCCAGTTCGGCCAGCGGCGGTTCGATCCCCTGTTCGAGCAGGTGGGCGTACTCCTCGTCGACCTGACGGGTGTATTCCTCCGCCCCCAGTTCATGGACCAGGATCTTGATGCGCGCCTTGTACTTGTTGTCGCGGCGGCCGTGGCGGTTGTAGACCCGCAGCGCAGCCTCGCAATAGGTCACCAGCTGGTCCAGCGGGACGAAGGGGTTGATGCAGGGGGCGATCATCGGCGTACGGCCCATGCCCCCGCCGACATAGAACGCCGCACCCAGTTCGCCATCCTGCTTTACGATCTGGATGCCGATGTCGTGCAACCGCATGGCTGCACGATCGCGTTCGCTGGCGATCACCGCGATCTTGAACTTGCGGGGCAGATAGCTGAATTCCGGATGGAAACTCGACCATTGGCGCAGCAGTTCGGCATAGGGGCGCGGGTCGACCAGTTCGTCCGCCGCCGCGCCTGCAAAATGGTCCGAACTGATGTTGCGGATGCAGTTGCCGCTGGTCTGGATGGCGTGCATTTCCACCTTGGCGAGATCGGCCAGGATGTCGGCCGCCTCTTCCAGCTTGATCCAGTTGTACTGGATATTCTGACGGGTCGTGAAGTGGCCGTACCCGCGGTCATACTTGTCCGCGATATCGGCCAGCGCGCGCATCTGGCGGCTGTCGAGCGTGCCATACGGGATCGCAACGCGCAGCATGTAGGCGTGAAGCTGGAGATAGAGACCGTTCATGAGCCGCAACGGCTTGAACTGGTCTTCGGTGATCTTGCCTTCGAGGCGGCGACGCGCCTGGTCGCGGAATTCCTCGACACGGGCATCGACCATCGCCTGGTCGTAGTTGTCATACTTGTACATCAGATCACCCAGTTACCGATATCGGGATCGGCCGGCTTGAGGGTCAGGTCGGGTCGGACGGTTGGGCCAAGTGCGCGTACGCGTTCCTTGATATGCACCGGACGGGGGGTGCCCTGGTTCACCTCGGCATCGACGATATAGGGTGCGTTGACGCGGCGTGCCGCTTCCTCGCGCCGCGCGATCTCGTCCTCGTGGCCGGCCACATCGACGGCGTCTTCCACATGGATCGACCAGTCGGTCCCGCTCCACCAGGTGACCGCTCCGGTCTTCAGATCGTTTCCGGTAAGCAGTTTCATCGTGCCGCCTCCTGCGCCGCGAAGGCGATGACGGCATCGCCGCGCGCGGTTACGTCACCGATCACGATCAACGCGGGGCTGACCACCCGTTCGCGCTCGACAAGGTCGGGAAGGCCGGCCAGCAAACCGCGCAGCACGCGCATTTCGGGGCGGGTGCCATTTTCGATCACCGCCACCGGCATATCGGGGGCAAGCCCGTCTTCCATCAGTTTTTCCGCGATGAGGGGTGCCGTCTTGACGCCCATGTAGATCACCAGGGTGCGGCCCTTGCCAGCCAACCCGGCCCAATCCTGTTCCTTCAGGCCCTTGCACTGGCCCGCCACGAAGCTGACGATGCTCGACGCATCGCGGTGCGTAAGCGCGATCTGGGCCGCTGCGGCGGCGCCGTTCGCCGCGCTGATACCGGGGACGATTTCAACGGCAATGCCGGCGGCACGCGCGGCTTCCGCCTCTTCGCCGCCACGACCGAACACGAACGGATCGCCGCCTTTCAGCCGCACCACGTCCTCGCCCGAACGCGCGATCTGGACCAGCAGCGCGTTGATGTCTTCCTGGGGCATGGTGTGTTGTGATCGGCGTTTTGCCACGCTGATGCGTTCGGCATCGGGTCGCGCGATCGCCAGAATGGCGGGATCTACCAACCCGTCATGAACGATGATGCGCGCGCGTTCGATCAGCCGTGCGGCGCGGATCGTCAGGAGATCGGGATCGCCCGGCCCCGCGCCAACGAGGAATATGGTTCCGGTTTTTGCCATGACGCCAAGATGATCGGCGCCAACCGATCACGCCAATCAGAATGCGTGTCCGACAAAGTAGCTGTAATTTTGAAATCGGACCTTCCGGCGCGGCAACCTATTCTTTTGCAACCACGGCAGAGCTTTCACCCTTTCCCATGGCCGCAAAAAGACGTTCGAGCTGGTCGCTGGTGCGCAGGTGAATGTCCCGCTGCGGGAAGGGAATTTCGATGTCGTTTTCCTTGAACAGCCACCACAGCTTCTTCAGCACGGCCGATCGCACATTGCCCACGCCTTCTTCGGGATCGTCGATCCAGCAATGGATCACGAAATTGACCGAATTGTCGCCGTAACCTTGCATCCACACGGTGGGCGGCGGTGCCTGCAGCACCCGGTCGCACGCCCTTGCCGCTTCCAGCATCAGTTCTTCGGCAAGCTTCATGTCCGCCGAATAGCTGACGCCGACGGGCACCTGCATCCGGACATTCTTCGATGAATAGGACCAGTTTTCGACCTGGTTGATCATCAGATTTTCGTTCGGGATCAAGTATTCGCGCTGGTCACGCGTGGTCACCGATACTGCGCGAATGCCGATCTTGCGGATCTGGCCGAAGCTTTCGTTACCCGCCATGTCGGTCACCGCGATAACGTCCCCCGGTTTGATCGAGCGGTCCATCAGCAGGATGATGCCTGCGATGAGGTTACCGAACGTCTTCTGAAGGCCGAAACCGATGGCCAGGCCGAAGGCGCCGGAAAACACCGCCAACGCCGTCAGATCGATGCCCAGCAAATCGATGCCGAGGAAGAACGCTGCCGCCCAGATGACGATCGTGACAACCTTCTCGACCAGCAATTGCTGCGTGTCGTCGAGCTTGGTGATGCGCCGCACCGAACGCCGGATGAGCCTGCTTACGAACCACGCAAACACTATCAGGCCGAAAATAATCAACGCAACGATCAGCACATCGAACAGCGAAAGCCGGAAATCCCCGGCGCTGAACGCCAGCGCGTCCAGCGTGTCCACGATGGAACCCGCCGTTTCGCTCTTGGAACTGACCGCTTCCCTGATGCCTTCCGAAGCGGCGACGGAACTTTCTTCTGCCGCGGGTGTCGCCAGGCTCCACGCTTGTTCTACCGGGGGCGTTTCAACCGTCGTCGGGGCATCGGCTGCAGGTGGGGTTTCTCCTTGCACGTCTATCCTTCGTCCATTGCGGCAAAGCCGCGCGCCAGATCGGCGATGAGGTCGTCTGCATCTTCCAGACCGATCGATAGGCGAATGGCATACCGGTCCTCAACCCCCCAGCCCGATTTGGGCCAGGCCATGACCGCGCGCACCGGTTCGACATCGAATGGCAGCGCAAGACTTTCGAACCCGCCCCAGCTGTATCCGATCCCGAACAGGTCGAGATTGTCGATCAGCCGGCAGCGAGCCGCATCGTCGCGGCCCGCCAACACGAAGCTGAGCAGACCGCACCCACCGGTAAAGTCGCGCTGCCACAGATCGTGGCCGGGCGAACCCGGCAACATCGGGCACAGGACGTGCGCCACCTCGACGCGCTGTTGCAGCCATTCGGCGATAGCCAGCGCCGTTTGCGTCTCCCGCTCCAGCCGCAGGCCCATCGTGCGAAGGCCGCGCAGGGCGAGCGCGGCATCGTCGGGCGATACCACGTGGCCCAGTTGCTGCGCGCCCAGCCGCAAGCGGCGATACCACGCCTTGCCCGCGGTGGCCGCCCCCATCATCAGGTCCGAATGCCCGCCGACATGCTTTGTCAGAGCGGTGATGACGATATCGCACCCCTTCTCCAGCCCGCGGAAACCGAGTGCGGTGGCCCAGGTGTTGTCCACCAGGCTCACCGCGCCGTGTTTGCGCGCAACCGCGGCCAGCGCGGGGATATCGCACATTTCCATCGTTAGGCTGCCGGGCACTTCCAGCATTACGGCCCTGGTGCGTTCGCAAAAGGCGGCTTCGAAGCCCGCCAGATCGTGCGGATCGAAAAACCGGTGTTCCACACCGAACCGCTTGAGCACGCCCATCGCGGTGTTGCGCGTGGGATCGTAGGCGTTGTCCGCCACCAGCAACACGTCACCGTTTTGCAGGACCGCCATCAACGCCCCGACGATGGCGGCCAGGCCGCTGGGGTAAAGCACGGTTCCCCCCGCACCCGGCTCGAGGTCGGTCAAGGCTTCGCACAGCGCCCACTGGGTCGGCGATCCGCGGCGCCCGTAATAGAACTGGCCGTCCTCGTTGCGCGGTCGGCGCGCGCGCAGGTCCTCGCAGGTGTCATACAGATGCGTGCTCGCCCGCCACACCGGCGGATTGACCACATCCTTGGCAAAGCTGCCCGATCGCCCGCCCGTTACCAGCCGCGTCGCCGGTTTGCGGTTCTTGTCGTCACCCCCGGCCATGGTCAGCGCCCCGCCCCCTTTTCCTTCGGCACATCGGCGTCCTCGCCCCATTCCATCCAGCTGCCATCATACAGTCCGCCATCACCTTTTCCCGCGATTTCCAAGCCCAGCAGCAGGACGCAAGCGGTCATGCCGCTGTTGCAACTGGCGGTTACCGGGCGTGACAGGTCGATCCCGGCGCCTTCGAATTCGGCGCGGATGGCCGGGGCCGATTTCCACGAACCGTCATCGGCGAAAAGCCGGGGGAAATGCAGGTTCACAGCGCCCGGTATATGCCCTGCCGATCCGCTGCCCGCCTCACCGGCAAAACGCGCCGCATCGCGCGCGTCGACAACCTGTTCGTGGGACGTTTCGCAATTGTCCAGCATGTCGGCCTTGGCGCGCACGGCGCGGCGCGGTTCGGGCACGGGCACCGCGACGGGCGCCACCGGTGTGACGCCCGTTTCCAGCGCACGCCCTTCGCTGCGCCACTTCGCAAGGCCCCCGTCGAGGACCGCCACGTTCTTGAAACCGAAATGGTCGAATATGAACCAGGCGCGCGCGGAACTTCTTATCTGGCTGTCATCATAGAGAACCACCTGTGTGCCCGGCCCCACACCGAGCGCACCCAGCCTGTCGGCAAAAATCTGCCCCGTGGGCAGCGCCTTGGGCACCGACGACGCGGTATCGACAAAGGTCGCCAGATTCAGAAATCGCGCGCCCGGAATATGCCTCTCGGCAAATTCGGCTTCCGCGTCGCGGCCACTGTCGGGAAGGTGCATCGTCGCATCGATCACGACGAGATCTGCGGCGCCAAGCCGGTCTTCGAGAGATTGGGTCGAAAGCAGTATGTCCATGGCGCGGGACTAGCCTTGGCCTTGCCCCAAGTCGACTCAGGCCAGTTCGCGGTGGGCGATGGGCGCGTAGCTGCGCGGCCCTTCGTCCAGACGGAACGGCTGCACGCGCCCGCCGCCAGGTTCCCCCTGACCGACCACGAATGTCTTGACCATCGGTTCTTCCCCCGCACCATCGACGCGCACGCGCATCAACGGCACGAGCAGCGGATGGCGGCCTTGCCGGATCACTTGCGCCCCGGCGAGCGGCAATTGGACCTGCCCTTCCACGGTCACGTTCTGACGCGGGGAGATGCGGGCCAGAGTGTGGCGGATTTCCAGCGCTGTGGCCGGTGTGGCCACCTGGTCTTCCATCGGAGATCCCGCATGAGCCGACACGAGGTCGATGCCGACGGAAACATCGCTGAGCGGGCCGTCCGTGCGGTTCACCAGCGTCAGCCGGTATTTCAGCGTGGCAAAGGCGGCGCTGCGAATCAGCTTTTCCGCCGAACACCGAATGGTCAGCGCATCACCCGATACCTGCCCGGCACCCACAGGCCCGATGCCAAAAGAAGCGCCGCCCACGACCGGCTTTTCGATTTCGGGCGCAGAGCCATTGGCCTGCCGCCGCTTCCAGAACACCGCCGCGCCCGCCAGAACGGCCAGAACGGCCGCCAACCAGACGAGCCAGGACCAGTCAGTCCCCTGCTCTACTCGGGTGGCAATTTCATCCGAAGCGGGTGCCTGTTGGGTTTGCGGGGCGGGCGGCGGGGCCGGGATCGGGGGCGTGCCGTCCTGGGGTTGGACAGGCGGGAATTCGCGCGGATCGACCGGTTGGCGCTCGACCTGCGTGGTTTGCATGGGCGTCGGGCGCGGTGTGGCAACCGCGGCTGGCGCCTGGCGCGTGGGCGAAGGCGTGGGCGCCGCGACCGTTCGCGGCGCTGGGGCCGCGCTGGGGGATGGCGCCGGTGCGGGCGCCGGGGTTGCCGTTCCGATTACGCGCGGACGCACGGGGACGGCACCGCCTTCGGTGTCGACCGGGCCTTGCGCCTGCGGGCTTGCCGAGGGCGATGGCGCAGGTGGCAACGAAAAATCCTGCACCGACTGGGCCTGAGCGGGGACCGCAAGGCTGAGGGCAATCGCGATAAGGGGAAGGCTGTGACGCGGGTACATGATCTACTGTCGTGGATGAAAGCGCACATATCTCGCGCCGCTGCGCTGAATAGGTTCTGAAGCATCCGCTTCCAAGCCCTGCCTTGCGCTGAAAGCGCATTCGCGGCAGATGCGCGGCATGAGCGACACACCTCAACCCAAGTTCCTGGGGGCCAACAGCCCCTTGCCCGCATCTCCCGAGCAGGCGGAACTCGATTACGTGCCCAATCCCCGCAAGGGTGAACTCTATCTCGTGCGGTTCGCCGCGCCGGAATTCACATCCTTGTGCCCGGTGACCGGCCAACCCGATTTCGCCCATCTCGTGATCGATTACGCCCCCGGCGACACGATCGTCGAATCGAAAAGCCTGAAGCTTTTCCTAGGCAGCTTCCGCAATCACAACGGCTTCCACGAAGACGTGACGGTCGGCATCGGCAGGCGTCTGTTCGACGAGATGCAGCCCCGCTGGCTGCGTATCGGGGGCTATTGGTATCCGCGTGGCGGTATCCCGATCGACGTGTTCTGGCAGAGCGATGCGCCGCCGCCTGCACTATGGCTTCCCGATCAGGGCGTATCGCCCTATCGTGGCCGCGGATAATCCGGATCCAAGGGGGGACACCATGATCGCAAAACTACCCAAGTTCGCACTCTGGCTGGCGCTTGCGCTGGTCGCGTGGTTCCTCCTTGCGGTTTTCGGACCCAAGTTCGGGCTGATCGACTGGAAGGTCGGGTTTCTCACCATGGTCGTCACCATCGGTCCGATCCTGATGGGCGTGGTCGCGCTGGTCGCGCTGGTCGCGCTGGTCATGGCGTTCGTAAAGGGGCCGCGCGGCGAATGGTGGAAGGCTGCGCTTGCGCTGGCGATTCCGGCGGCGCTGTTTGCCGGGCTGATGTCGGTACGATCGCAGGGCGAAAGCGTCCCTCCGATCCACGATGTCGCCACCGACACGGCAAATCCCCCGCAGTTCTCGCCCGGCACGATGGCGATCCGCAGCGATTTCGGTGCCAACCCGATCAACGATTACGCCACCCCGATCGGCGAGCTGGAAATGTGGGCCGAACGCACGGCTGGACAGCCCATCGCCGCCCAGTCCCATGCCGCCATCATCGCGGAAAGCTATGGTGACCTTCAGCCGATCGCCTACTCGGTTTCGGATGCCGATGCCGTGGCAGCGGTGGCCGCTGCGATGGAAGATATTGGCCTGGCGGACGTTCGCAGCGATGCCGCGGCGGGACAGGTAGAAGGCACTGCCGAAACATTTGCGTTCGGGTTCAAGGACGATGTCGTGGCGCGCGTTGGCGAAGGGCGCATCGACATTCGATCGACAAGCCGCGTGGGCGTATCCGATCTCGGGTACAACGCCGCCCGCGTCCGCAAGCTGAGCGCAGCGATCAACGCGCGTCTGGGCGGGTAAACCGATTTATCCAGCGGCGGTCCAACCAGTCCTTGATCCGCCGCAACCAGCCGGATTGCAGCCCTGCAACGCCATAGCTTGCGATGGATTCGCCGCGGCAGGTGTTGAGCAGATAAAAATCCATGAACTGCGGGCTGTATGTGCGCCGCGGCGGTTTGCCCGCCAGTGTGCGCCGCAGGTTCCGTGCCAGCACCGGCCCCGAATAGACGGCATGGACACCCGAATGGGGCACATGGCGATCGGTTCGGCGGGCAATATCGCCAGCAGCCAGTATATGGGAGAATCCGGTTACACGCTGGTGTTCGTCCACGCGGATGAACCCGTCTTCGTCAACCGGAAGTCCGCTTTTGCGCGGCCATTGCGGCGCACCGCTTCCAAGGGCCGTCACGATCAGATCGATGGGTTCGAGGGATCGGGTGCCCGCGCAAAGCTCGCCCCCGTCGATCGAGGCGTCTTCGATAACCAGCTCGATACCCTGATGGGCCAATTCACGCATGACCCGCCGCTGGACAGCCTCTGGATGGGATGGGAGCAGCCCACCCCTGCCCGTCACCAGCGTCACTTCCGGGCAATCCCAATGCGACGAATTGCGAAAGCCGAATGCCAGCTCCACGCCGCCAGCACCGCCGCCAACCACCGCAACACGCCCCCGCTGCGGAGGGTGTTCGCGCAATTCCTGCCAGCGGGCAATAAACCGGTGCAGCGGGCGAATATCCAGCAGGCGGGGATCAGCGCCCAACACGTCAGCCGCCCGGCCCGCACCGCCGGTTGCTATCGAACACACGTCGAAGCGCAGCTCGCTGCCATCGCCGAATGTGGCAATCCGCGCCTGCGGGTTGATCGCTGCCACCTCTTCCCTGACCCATTCGGTACCGGCCTGCGCGACCAGCGGTGCCAAGGGAATGGAAAGTTCGCTGGCCCTGTATTCTCCGGCGACCCAACCGGGCACCATTCCGGAATAGAGCATCGCCTCGAGAGGTTCGGCCAGAACCGTGCGCGCTCGCGGGGGGCTCTGCGTACGCCAGTTGTCGATCACCCCGAGGTGGGCGTGGCCGGCGCCGACAAGCAAGAGAACAGGGTCAGCCGATCGGGACATGGGCCAAGCGTAGTCGCCCTGCCTCGCACGGGGAAGAGCGCGATCCGCACAATCTCTGTCGCAAGGTATCAGGGCCTGGTGGAGCCGAGGGGAATCGAACCCCTGACCTCGTCATTGCGAACGACGCGCTCTCCCAACTGAGCTACGGCCCCGTTCCAGGTTGGCGTTCCTGCGGGCACGGTCAGCTACAGCGCAAGCAGGCACGGCAATTTAACCGGCGGAACGGCGCCTGAAAAGCGACAAGTTGGCCAGGGACCCCGGCTCAGGGGTTGTTGGGGCCTTCCGCCGGCACAGTTACCGGTTGCTCGCCCTGAACGATCTCGCCCGAACGGAATATCGGACCCGACGTCGGCAGAACCTGATCGGTCCCGATCGCTGGCGGAATGGCAACGGGTGCCTGCGGATCATTGGCAACGGTGACCGGCTGGGTCGCGGGCATGGACCCCACCACGGTGGAACCGGCCGGCACGCTGGTGGCCGGGTTGAGCGGGTTGGCATATCCCTGCACGGTCGTGGTGATTGTCGGCGGTCCGTACTGCGCGTTCCATGCGGTCAGATCCACGCGATATTGCTCGTACGCGCGGAAGAAGCTGTCGAACACGCCTTCGATACGGGGCAACGCCCGCGCTGCGTACAGGTCGAGGTCCTCCCCTCCGGCGGCGGGCATTTCCATGACGACTGCCAGCGACATGTCGCAGAAATCGTCAAGCGCGGGCGGCAACGCAAAGTAGTTGTAGACCTGCGTCATGTAGGAATCCTGCACGTCGCGATAGGTCGCGCCGTAGCGCTGACGAAACTCGCTCTGCAGCGCACGGTTGGTGGCCGAAAGCTTGCGGACGTTGTTGTCGAGAAACGATTTGTAACCCGGCAGGATGCCTGCATGGCGCGGCTTGAGACAGTTCAGCGCGGCCACGTTCAACGCCGATCGCAGGTTCCATGTGGTCTGCGCCGGGGTGAGATTGGCGTTCACCGTCTGGCGTACGCCATCGGGACCGACCATCGGGATCGTCATGCTGGACGTAGCGCCGCCGGGGGGCAGTGGCTTTGACGGGATCACGACCACGGGCGGCGGTGGAGGCGGTGGCGGCGGCGGTGGAGGGGGAGGCGGCGCGCAGGCTGCAATTGCGGCAAGTCCTGCGGCGATAGCGGCAAGACGGATGGTTTGCGTTGAAACGCGGCTCATGGCGCGCGGACCCTCCTCGAAGACATGTGGCATTCATCATGCCCCGCCGACCCTTGACGGGGGATGAAGCAAACAGTCCTAGCGCCTCGATCGCACAAAGAAAATGCCCGGGGCGTGAGTTACGCCCCGGGCACGATCAGGTGAGTCGCTGTTGCGGTCAGTTGAGCGCGATTACTCGCGGCTGCCCATGAAACGCAGCAGGAACAGGAACATGTTGATGAAGTCGAGGTACAGGCTCAGCGCGCCCATGATGATCGCCTTGCCAGCGAATTCGGTGCCGCGCAGATACTCGTACTCACGCTTCAGGCGCTGCGTATCGTAAGCCGTGAGGCCCGCGAAAATCAGCACACCGAGGAAGCTGACGGCCAGCGCCAGAGTGCTGGACTGCAGGAAGATGTTGATCACCATGGCGATCATCAGTCCGATGACACCCATCACCAGGAACGTGCCGAAGCCCGACAGATCCTTCTTCGTGGTGTAGCCGAACAGGCTCAGACCGGCGAAGGCGCCAGCCGTGGCAAAGAACGTCGCTGCGATGCTTTCACCCGTATACACGAGGAAGATCGTCGAAAGCGACAGACCCATGATGGTGGCGAACGCCCAGAACAGGATGTTCAGGGTTGCCTTGCTGAACTTGTTCACGCCGAAGCTCATCGCAAATACGAAGGCCAGCGGCGCGAGCGCGACGATCCACATCAGCGGCCCGCTGGCGAATGTCAGCGCCAAACCGCTACGCGCCGTAAGCAGCGCAACGATGCCGGTGAGCAGGACGCCCGAAGCCATGTAGTTGTAGATCGACAGCATGTGCTTGCGCAGCCCGGCGTCGAAGGTTGCCCCCCTTGCAACGGCGTCGCCAGCGCGTGGCACGGCGTTAAAGCCCTGCCTCTGGTCGGTGTCGTTCCAATTGGCCATGATCGCATAACTCCTTTGTGCGGGGAGGATTTCGAGCCCCCGCTCCTCAGATATGGAATATCGGGTGGAATCCCCGCAATTTCAAGTGAAACCGGATGGGAACGAACCTAACGCAGGTTAAGCGTGTTCCTTAGCCAAATCAGGCCTCGCCCGCCGCATCGACCATTGCCGCTTCCAGCGCCTCGGCCGGCGATTTGTCGCCCCACAATACGAACTGGAACGCGGGGTAGAACCGGTCGCATTCGTCGACCGCGATTTCCACCAGCGCCTGCGCCTGCGACAGGCTGAGCATACCGTCATCGCCCAGCATGGTGCCGTTGCGGTACAGAACCACCCCGCCGTTCGACCAGACATCGAAATGGCCGAGCCACACCTGCTCGTTGATCCGCGCAACCAGTTCATGCGCCTGGCGCCGCTTGTCATCCGGGATGCGAATTTCGGGCAGGCACAGGATCTGCAGCGTCATGTCCTCGGGGCGCCAGATGCCCTTGACCTGATAGGTCGTCCAGCTGCCCTGGATTTCGCCGCTCATCTCGCCCTGACCGCTCTCGCATGGCCATCCGCGCGCTTCGAACAACGCCATGAGCATATCGAGGGGCGCGCTGTCCTCCTCGGCCTCGTAGCTTTCGCCTGCCAACCTCATCGTGCCTGATCCGTGCGCTTCATGCAGGCTGGATGGAGAAGCTTGGGGGCGCTTGGCAATGAGCGGATGCATCGGCGCTGGGGAGAACGTTTTTCGGCTGTGCAAAGCCTGTGCACAAGCCGCCGGGTCAGCGGCGCGGCAGTTGGTCGATCGCTTCGCCTTCGTCACTGGTGAAGGTGAAACTGTCGATCTCCAATGCCTTTAATTCATTCATGAATTCGCGCGCGTCCTTCGCCGTTTTGAAGGGCCCGGCCAGCAGCCGGTTGGCTTCGCCCCACGGTGTGACGAACGGACCTTTGCCGTCGAGCCGCGTTTCTGCCTTGCGGGCGATCCGGCGCCAATCGAATCCCAGCGCCGTCCGGTCCTTTCCGGTGGCCAGCTGGACCCAGTGGCGCGACGGATGCGCCGGTGGTTTTGGCGGTTTGGGTGGCTCGGGCTCGGCAACTTCCCGCGGGATTTCGATCCGCGTGATATCGACCGCGCCGGTCGCCGCGGCCGGTCGGGGTGACGGCTCGAGCGTGAAACTGGCAAACGCCTCTTCCAGGCTGGGCAAGGGTTCGGGCGCCGGTTGAATGGACTCCTGCGGCAGGGGAGGCACCGATTGGGGTTCGGCCCTCGGTGCCGGAGGCTGGACCTGGGGCTGTGGCGCGGGAGCGGGAGCGGGAGCGGGAGCGGGAGCGGGAGCGGGAGCGGGAGCGGGAGCGGGAGCGGGAGCCGCAGTTTGCTGGCGCGCGACCACCTGGGTAAGCGAAGGACCGCTCACAGCGGGAAGTTCCTTGGTTGGCGCGGGCACCGCCCGAACCTGGGGCTGGGCCGCAGCTTGTTCCGGAACCGGAGGCGGTGGCGGTGGCGGCGGTGGCGGTGGCGGAGGTGGTGCCGGCGGCGGAGACGTCACTTCGGCAACGCGAGGCTGAGCGGCAGCAGGTTGAGGCGCCGCTACGGTTGCGACAGCGGGCTGCGACTGGCGGCTGCGCGACAGCAAGGCGCCTGGTGTCCGGTCAGACCGGCTGCGGGTGCGATCGGGACGCCGGCGGCGCTCCTGCGTGCGCGGGTCCTCGCGCGCCGGGTCGGCCTGTGCGATCTTCACCGGCGCCTGTTGGGAGGGGCCCTGCGGTTCTGCGGCGGTGTAGCTCGCAATCTGCGGATCATCGGTGCCGATGTTGGCCGCGCGCGGAAAAATGCCGAGCGTACCTGCGGCGGCCTGCTGGGCCTGGGTCAGGCGCGGCATGTATTCAAGATAGGGCCTGATGCGCGTCGCCATGGCGGGCGGCAACATGGCGTCGGAAATCTTGATCGCCTCCTTCGTGTCGCCAAGAATGGCAAGGCCGAAGGCGCGCGTGCGAAACGCGGCCAGATCGCGCTTTTCGAGCAGCGGCAGCAATGTCTGTTCGAACGCGGCCCGATTACCCGAAATGGCCTGGCTCAACGCAAGGCGGCGGCGGACTTCCTCGTTGCCACCGCGGGAGAGGGCCAGTTGGTAAAGCTGCTGCGCGCTGCGCGCATCGCCGACAAGGTCGAATGCCAGCGCACGGTCTTCGGCCATGCGCGCGTTATCGACCCCGGCGCGTTCGGCATCCGCGAACAACCGCAGCGCCTCGATCGGGCGCCGCGACCGCGTGTACGCCTTGGCCAGGCCGACCTTGACCCGGCTTTCATCGGGGGAAAGTTCTTTCGCCCGTCCAAAGAAGCCGATCGCCGCGTCGATATCGCCCAGCATCAGCGCCGCTTCGCCCGCATCGAGCAACGCCGGGATGTCGCGCGAGTTACGCGCCAGCCGGGTCAGCGCATCGTTGAGCGCGGCAGACCCTTCGGGCGGCAGGGCCTGGACGATTTCCCGCTGGGCCTCTGCGCGGTAAGGCGCCGCGGCGATTGCGATCGCCGCGACAGCCGCCCCGGCAAGTCGCAAGTGTGCTGTCATGGTCTGTCCCTGGCTGAGCGCACTTTAACCTGCGCTGACGCCGGTTACCGAACGCCAGCCTTACTGGTTGTTCTGACGCCCGAGAAAACGCGGGATGTTGAGCGAACTGCTGCCGCCATCGTCGTCATCGTCGTCGTCTTCATCGTCGCTCGGCTTGTTTGCGCCGCGCGAAAGGTTGGCCATGCGCTCGAACAGCGTGCTGCCCTGCGAGTCAGCGGCACCCGCACCGGCATCGCCGCCATCACCGCCGCCGAGCACCGGACGCTTGCGCATCGGCTTGCTGGCCAGCGGGCTGTCGCCTTCGGCATACTGGTCGGCGCCAAGCTGCAGTTCGTCCTGCGAACCGTCGTCGGCGTCGTCGCCCCAGCCGTTTGCTCCGGCTTCGGCGCCATAGCTTCCGCTGTCGGCGGGCGGCGGAACCGCACCGTCATGACCGTCATCCATCGCGTCATAATCGTCATCGTCGTTTTCTTCGCCGCGCAGGCCGGCCAGCGGATCGACGATTTCATCGACATCGTCGAAATCGTCATCGCCTTCGCCGTCGGTCGAGTAACCGAGGTCTTCGGAAAGGACCGAAGAGCCGCCATCGCCGACTTCAACGGCTGACGACAGATCGAGAGCGGACCCGTCGTCGCCATCAGGTTCGGCAGAAAGGCCTTCCGACAATTCGAACGGTTCGTCATCGCCTTCGGCATCGTTGGGGAGGTCCAGTACCGGACGCACCGGAGCGCGCTGTTCGCTCATCGTGAACGCGCGCGGGGCAACCGATGCGGATGTCCCGTCGCCTTCGATACCCGTGGCAACCACGGAAACGCGGATCTTGCCATCGAGGTCCGGGTTGAAAGCCGAGCCCCAGATGATGTTCGCGTCTTCATCGACCAATTCGCGAATGTGGTTCGCAGCCTCGTCCACTTCGAGCAGCTTCATGTCTTCGCCGCCGATGATCGAAATGATGACACCCTTGGCGCCAGCCATCGAAACACCGTCGAGCAGCGGATTGGCAATGGCGCGTTCGGCAGCTTCAAGGGCGCGGTTTTCACCTTCGCCTTCGCCGGTGCCCATCATCGCCTTGCCCATCTCCATCATCACCGAACGCACGTCGGCAAAATCGAGATTGATGAGGCCCGGCATGACCATGAGGTCGGTGATCGACCGCACGCCCTGCTGCAGCACCTCGTCGGCAAGGACAAAGGCTTCCTTGAAAGTCGTTTCCGCCTTCGCCACCAGGAACAGGTTCTGGTTGGGAATAACGATCAGCGTATCGACGTGCTTTTGCAGTTCGTCGATGCCCGCTTCGGCGGCGCGCATGCGGCGCGTGCCTTCGAAGAGGAACGGCTTGGTCACGACACCGACGGTCAGCACGCCTTTCTTGCGCGCCGCTTCCGCGATGACAGGCGCCGCACCGGTGCCGGTGCCGCCGCCCATGCCGGCCGCGATAAACACCATGTTGCACCCGTCGAGCGCGTCTTCGATGTCCTCGACCGTTTCTTCAGCCGCGGCCTTGCCCACTTCGGGCCGTGCGCCAGCGCCAAGGCCGCCGGTGATATCAGGGCCAAGCTGGATGCGCTTTTCAGCAGGCGAAGTGCTCAACGCCTGGGCGTCGGTGTTGCTGACGATGAAGTCCACGCCTTCGATGCCCGCCTGCATCATGTTGGCGATTGCGTTGCCGCCGGCGCCGCCGACGCCGATCACCATGATCTTGGGACGAAGGTCGTCGCTGGAAGCCGGACCGATATTGATGCTCATTGGGTATCCCCCGGGAAGTCGAAAGTCTTGGAAAACATTATGTCACACATATCGCACAAAGCGAATCGAAGGCACAAAGGCCAACCATCATTATCCACAAGCGCTAATGACCGGTTAGAGCGCATAATCAACCATCAGAAATACTCACGCACCGCTTGAACGACACGGTTCACCAGTCCCATGCCGGAATAACGGCGCGTCGGCTGGTAAGTCAGGCCCACCGAACGGATATCGACGGGATCGTCCGCTCCATAAAGGCACAGCCCCGCCAGCGTCGCGAAGCCGGGCGTGGCGTGGGCTTCGGGAAGGCCCGTCAACGAAGGAGGTTTGCCGATCCGCACTGGCCGGCCAAGGGCGCCCTGAATGAATTCGGCCACGCCGTGCAATTCGGCCCCGCCGCCCGTCAACACCACCTGCCCGCCTTGCGACCCGCCAAAGCCAAGGGTCTTCAACGCCTTGCCGACTTCGCTGCTGATCACGCCCAGGCGGTCGGTGACGATGGACACCAGTTCGGCGCGCGGAATACGGTTCTGTTCGTCGGCCCCGCGCGCCAGCCGTCCGCCCGGTTCTTCGCCGGGAGCGTTGACGGAGATCATCTCGCGATGATCGGTCGGCGTGGCGATGGCCGAACCGGACACGCATTTGAGCCGTTCGGCCTGGCTGCGCCGGATGCCGAGCGAAGAGGCGATCGCATCGGTGATATCGTTCGAGCCGACCGGGATCGATCGCAGGCCCAGCAACATACCGGCGGCGTGGACCGAAACATTCGTGACCTGCGCGCCGATTTCCACCAGCGCCACCCCAAGATCGCGTTCTTCCGCCGAAAGACAGGCATAAGCCGCGGCAAGCGGGCTTGCCACCACCCCGTCCACATCGAGATGCGCGCCCTGCACCGCTTCGATCAGGTTACGAACCGGTGCACCTTCGGCAAGCGTGACGTGGATATCGACGCCAAGCGATTCTGCATGAAGCCCCTTGGGGTTGGCCACACCGTGGGCGCCGTCCAGCGTGTAATGCGCAGGCTGGGCATGGAGGACCATCCGCCCGTCCGGGTGCAGGTGGTCGCGGGCCGCGTGGAGCAGGTGTTCGATATCGTCTTCTTCGATCCGCCGGCCACCGATGGCGATTTCCACGCTGGAAATCTTGCTCGAAAGGCCCGCCCCCGCGCAGCCGATCCAGACACTTGAGATGGCGGTGTTGGCGTTCGCTTCCGCCTTTTCGACGGCCGTGCGGATCGCATGGCTGGCCGCGCGCATATCGGTGATGTACCCGCGCTTGATCCCTTCGCTGGCCCGGTGGCTCGACCCCAGCACGATCATGTTGCCGCCTTCGGCCTGGCCCATGATCATGGCCGAAATACGGAACGATCCGATGTTCACGGCACCAAACACGCGGGTGATGCGGGGAAGCGGTGCGGCCATTATTCAGCGCTCCCGTTCAGGGCCATCTGTTTCGGGCAAGGCCCGTCCTTGCAGCGCAGATAGGCCCGATCGGGCACACGCATGTCGATCGCGATCGGCTTGCCGCCGATCAGCCGGTGCATTCCGTCGAGACGCGCAAACTTTACCAGCGCCGGTGCCCCGCCATCACCTTCGGGCAAAGCCAGCATCTGTCCGGTCTTGAAGGTCAGGTTCCAGCGGCGGTTGCCCACCCATTCGGCGGACGCAATCTGCGGCTTCAGAGCGGGCGCTGCATCGAGCAGCCGGCCCAGTTCCTCCACCTGCATCTGCGCGCCGGGGCCTTCGATCAGCAGCTTGCCCTTGGCCGCTTGCGCGCTGATCGGTTCCAGTTCATTGCCCTGGGGATCGACCAGCATCAGCCGCCCCGGCTTGCGCAACACCGCATGGGGCACCCGTTCGACGATATCGACCTTGAGGGTATCGGGCAGTTGGCGCGAGACACGCGCGTCGAGCACCCATGGCAGTTCGAGCAACCGGTTGCGCACATCGTCCAGTTCGACCAGCGGCATCGGCCGGTCCTGTTCGGCAAGAACGCGTTCGTAAACGAGCTGTTCGTTCATCCGCTCGACACCCGAGACGCGCACGCGGCGCACTTCGAAACCCGCACGCGATGCGGATTTGGCGAGTTCGGTGCGCGCAATTTCCGGGACGCCGGCATAGCTGGCGACGGTCCAAGCGATCGCCAGCCCCGCAGCGATGATGCAATACAGGAAAAAGCGGTGCCACTGATCTTCGGTGAACGGCAGCGCCGCCATCAACCGGTCCAGCAGACCGCTGGTGCGCTTGCGGGCGGCGTGGGCCTTCTGGCTGCGGCTTCGTGCGGCAGCCGAACGGCGAACGCCCTGGGGTTTGCGGCTAACCCGTGCCATCGGCCACCCCGTGATCCCTTAGCGCCGCGGCGATCACCGTTTCGACCAGTTCGCCGTATTCCATGCCGACATGGCGCGCCTGTTCCGGCACGAGGCTGAGCGGCGTCATGCCGGGCTGCGTGTTGGTTTCAAGGACGAACAGACCTTCCTCGCCCTGCTCCTCGTCCCAGCGGAAATCGGTCCGGCTGGTGCCCTTGCACCCCAGCACCTTGTGCGCCTTGAGCGCGATTTCGAGGCAAAGCTTCTCGATGTTCGCCGGAATGTCCGCAGGGCAGATGTGATCGGTCATGCCGTCGGTGTATTTCGCGTCGAAATCGTAGAACCCGCTCTTGGGCTTCAGTTCGGTGACCGCCAGCGCGCGCGGGCCATCGGGAAAATCGACCACCGCCGAGGTCATCTCGCGGCCCTTGATATAGGGTTCGGCCAGAAGCTGGGAAAATTCCTGCCACGGCCCCTTGGCATCGCGCGCAATGGGGTTGCCGTAATTTCCCTCGTCGGTGACGATCGCCACGCCGACCGAACTGCCTTCGTTGACCGGCTTCAGGACATAGGGGCGCGGCATGGGATCGCGCTCGTACAGTTCGGCGCTTTTCACGATCCGCCCGCCGGGCATGGGAATGCCATGCGGGACCAGCGCCTGCTTGGTCAGTTGCTTGTCGATGGCGATCACCGACGTGGCCAGGCCGGAGTGGGTATAGGGAACGCCCATCAGGTCGAGCATACCCTGCACCGTGCCGTCTTCGCCGGGAACACCGTGAAGGGCGTTGAACACCACATCGGGGGCGGCGTCTGCGATACGGGCGGCGACCTGCCGGTCCATGTCGATACGCGTCACGCGGTGCCCGCGTTCTTCCAGCGCCTTGGCAACGCCTTCGCCAGACATCAGGCTGACGGGGCGTTCGTTGGCCCAGCCGCCCATGAGGACGGCCACATGCAGTTTACGGTTGAGAACGCTGGTCGTCATGTCAGGGCCTTCCCACCCGCTGGATTTCCCATTCGAGTTCCACACCCGAATGTTCGTAAACCCGCCGTTTCACTTCTTCGCCCAGCAGTTCGATATCGGCGCTGGTCGCGTTGCCGGCGTTGATCAGGAAATTGGTGTGCTTTTCGCTCACCTGCGCACCGCCCAGCTTGAGACCGCGGCATCCCGCCGCATCGACCAGCTCCCACGCCTTCTTGCCCGGCGGGTTCTTGAAGGTCGAACCGCCCGTCTTGGTCCGCAGCGGCTGCGAATTCTCGCGTGCTTCCGCGATCCGGTCCATCTCGGCGCCGATTTCCTTCGGGTCGCCGGGAACGCCCTGAAACCGCGCGGATACGACCACGGCCCCTTCGGGCAGGGCCGAATGGCGATAGCTGTACCGCAGGTCCGATGCTGGCAGAGTGACCAGTTCGCCATCGGGCATGATGACATCGCAATCGAGCAGGACGTCGGACACTTCGCGGCCATAGGCGCCGCCGTTCATCCGCACGAAACCGCCGACCGTGCCGGGTATACCCCGCATGAATTCGAGCCCGGCGATGCCGGCATCGCGCGCGGTGGAGGCAACCAGTATGCCATGCGCGCCCGCGCCGCATGCCAGGACGTTGCCGTCCTTCACATCGATACCGGCAAACGGTTTGCCCAGCTTGATCACCACGCCGGGAACCCCGCCGTCGCGCACGATCATGTTGGAGCCAAGGCCCAGCGCCATGACCGGCAGGCTGCCTTCCAGACGTTCGAGAAACAGCCTCAGATCGTCGAGATCGGCGGGTTCGAACAACCAGTCGGCGTTGCCACCGCTCTTGAACCAGACCAGCCTGGCCAGCGGCGCATCGTGGGTCAGCGTGCCCCGCAGGCCATCCATCCGAACGGGCGCGGAGGCGCCGCCTTCGACTTCGCAGTCGGGCGCCATGCCGCTGTCCAGGTTCCAGACATCGTCGGGCTGGTCCATCAGCGGCCCCGCTCCTGCGCGATACGGTCGGCAAGTTCGGCGGCCCAACGGGTAATGTCGCCTGCGCCCAGGCACACGACGAAATCGCCAGCCTCGATGTCATCGGCCAGAACGCGCGCAAGATCGCCTTCGTCCTCGACCGTGGCGGCAGAACGGTGCCCGCGCGATTTGAGGCCCGCGACCAGCGCTTCGGCATCGACCCCTTCGATCGGATCTTCGCCAGCCGTATACACCGGGGTGACGAAAACCTTGTCGGCATCGTTCAGGCAGCTCTGGAAATCGTCCATCAGGTCGCGCAGGCGCGTGAACCGGTGCGGCTGGACAACGGCGATCACGCGCCCTTCCCCCGCGCTTTCGCGCGCCGCGGCGAGCACGGCCTTTATCTCGACCGGATGGTGGCCGTAATCGTCGATGACCGTTGCCGACCCGTCGCGCAAAGGCACTTCGCCCACCTTGGTAAAGCGCCGCCGGACACCGCCGAAGCCGCTGAAGCCGGTGCGGATGACGTCATCGGCGCAGCCCATTTCCACCGCGACCGCTATGGCGGCGAGAGCGTTCTGGACGTTGTGGCGCCCCGGCATCGGCAGGCGAACGCCTTCGATGCGGCGATCTTCCTCGCCCCGCTGGCGCACGATCACGTCAAAGCAGTTTCCGCCCGCATCGGGACGCACGTTGACGCCGCAGATATCCGCCTGGAGCGAAAAGCCGTAGGTGACGACCTTCCGGTCGCGCACCTTGCCGATCACCGCCTGCACTTCGGGATGGTCGATGCACAGGATCGCCGCGCCATAGAACGGCACGTTATGGATGAATTCGACGAAGGCGTCCTTCACCCCGTCGAAATCGCCATAATGGTCGAGATGTTCGGGATCGATGTTGGTGACCACCGCGATGGTTCCGTCCAGCCGCAGGAAGCTGCCGTCGCTTTCGTCGGCTTCCACCACCATCCAGTCGGAATCGCCCATGCGGGCATTGGACCCGTACTGTTCGATGATGCCGCCGTTGATGACGGTCGGATCGATCCCGCCCGCATCGAGCAACGCCGCGATCATGCTGGTCGTGGTGGTCTTGCCATGCGTTCCCGCAACGGCAACCGTCGATTTCAGCCGCATCAGTTCGGCAAGCATTTCAGCGCGCCGCACGACCGGTATCCGGTTTTCGAGGGCATAGGCCACTTCGGGGTTGGTCCGCCGCACTGCCGTGGACGTGACCACGACCGAAGCGCCTTCGACATTTTGCGGCGCGTGCCCGATGGCGACCGTTACTCCGCGCGAACGCAGCCGTTCGACGGTGGGGCTTTCCTTGATGTCCGACCCCTGCACACTGTAGCCTAGGTTCGCCATGACTTCGGCGATGCCGGACATGCCGATCCCGCCTATGCCGACGAAATGGATCGTGCCGATATCGGTCAGAACACCTCTCATCGGCTTGCCTCCTTGGCGGCGCCTTGCCCTGCAGGGGCACCTTGCGACGCGCCGCGCGCGTTGTTCCTGCCCACGCGGATCACGTCCATCATTTCCGCCCCGCCAAAGCTTTCAACAAGGTCGGCCAGGTCCTGGACAGCCTTGGGCCGCCCGCAGTTCCACGCCGCATGGGCCGCCGTGGCCAGGCCCTTCGGATTGTCTGCCAGCGCCATGATCTGCTTGGCCAGTTCCTTGGCGTTGAAACGTTCCTGGCGCACCATTCGCGCGCCGCCCGATTTCGCCAGCTCGCGGGCGTTGGCCGCCTGGTGATCGTCGGTGGCGATGGGCAGGGGGATCAGGATTGCAGGCCGTCCTACCGCCGTCAGTTCGGCAATGGTCGAGGCGCCCGCGCGCCCGATAAACAGATGCGCGTCGGCCAACCGGGTCGACATGTCTTCGAAATATGTGGCCAGTTCTGCGGGAATACCGTGCGTGCGATAGCGTTCGCGCACAGCGTCGAGATCTTCCGGACGGCATTGCTGGGTCACCTGCAACCGCTGGCGCAGGGCGGGCGGAAGCATGGCGAGGCCATCGGGAACCACTTCGGACAGAACGCGCGCGCCCTGGCTGCCGCCGGTCACAAGCACGCGCAGCAAACCGTCTTCGGAGAACGCGGGAAACGGTTCGTCACGCAGCGAAAGCACCCCGGCGCGCACCGGATTGCCGACCAGGTGGACCTTGCCGGTGTGCTTGGGCGGAAGCCGCTGGACTTCGGGATAGGCGGTTGCGATCGCATCGACGCGCCCGGCCAGCATCCGGTTCACCCGGCCCAGAACGGCATTCTGTTCGTGAACCACGGTCGGGATACCCGCCGATGTCGAAGCAAGAATTGCCGGGAGCGACGGGTATCCCCCGAAGCCGACCACCGCGCTGGGTTCGAAGCTGTCGAACAGGCGCAGCGCCATGCGCCGCCCTTCCAGCACCGCCGAAATTCCCTTGAACCAGTGCAGCGGGTTTTTGCCGAACCGGCCCGCGGGCAGGACGTGCGCCGGCAGGAAGTCGGGCTTGCCGGGAATTTCCGCGCCGCGTTCGTCCGTGATCAGCGCAACATGGTGGCCGCGCCGATCAAGCTCCGTCGCCAGAGCGAAAGCGGGCAGAAGGTGCCCCCCGGTGCCGCCTGCGGCAAGGACGTAATGACGGTTCGCGCCGGTCATGGATGGATCTCGCGCGCGGGACGGGCCGAAGTGTCTTTCATGGAATTCGCCTGCCCGAATCCAGCCAAGTCGCCAAGTCCCTTGGTCCGGCTTTTCAGGAACGGATTGCGGCGCGTGACGGCCAGGAGCAGTCCGACCGCCATACACACGGCAATGGTCGAGGAACCGCCATAGCTGACCAGCGGCAAGGTCATCCCCTTGGATGGGAACAGCTGCAGATTGACCAGCATGTTGATGAACGCCTGTCCGCCAAGGAGCGATATCAGCCCGGCGCCGGCCAGCAGCGCGAACAGGTCTTCCTCGTCGATCAGCCGCAGCAGGACCCGCCCTATTATGGCCAGGAAAAGGATCACGATAACGGCGCAGGCCAGCAGACCGAATTCTTCCCCGATGACAGAGAAGATGTAATCGGTGTGCGCTTCGGGCAGGCTCATCTTGCGGATGCCCAGGCCATAGCCTGCACCGGTCCAGCCACCGGCCAGCAGCGTGCGGCTGGCCAGATCGACCTGGTCGAACGCGGTGCCGCCGCCGATGAAGGAATCGATACGGTGGCGGGCGTTGTCGTACAGGAAATAGGTGGCCGTCAGGCCGGTCAGTGCGCCGCCGATCAACCCGACCAGCCGCTTGGCATCCACCCCGGAAAGGATGACCATCACGAACCACACGCCGCCGAACAGGATCGTGTCCCCGAAGTTGGGCTGAAGCATGAGCAGCGCGGAGATCACGGCAACCAAGCCGGTCGCTATGCCGAGAACCGGCAGATTGGGGTCACGGATGCGCCAGGACAGGATCCAGGCCATCGTCAGGACGTAGGCGGGCTTGAGAAATTCGGACGGCTGGAACTGCATGCCCAGGTTGATCCAGCGGCGAGCGCCATTGATTTCCACACCGACGAACGGGACGAGAAACAGCAGGCCAATCATCCCCGCCGACAGAACAATGCCGAGCCGCCGGGCGTTTTCGCGGTTGAGCATGGAAACCGAAATCATCGCGACCAGGCCCATCACCTGCCAGGCGATGTGGCGGTAGAAAAAGTACAACGGGTCGAGCGTGGCGCTCGAAGTCGACAGGCGGTTGGCGCTTGCCGGCGATGCAGCGGCAACGGCGATCGTGCCAAAGCTCATCAGCAAGAAGATGAGGAACAGCAGCACGCGGTCGATCTCGCGCCACCAGATCTTGAGTTCCGACCAACGCGAGAGCCTGCCCTTGGGCATGTGCGCGGGCTGGCGCTTGCCGGGGACATAGGGCTGCATGGTGGCGCTCATGTGAGGGCCTCCACCAGCTCGCGGAAATGCTCGCCGCGTGCTTCGAAGTCGCGATACTGGTCGAAGCTGGCGCAGGCTGGCGAGAGAAGGACGGTGTCGCCCGCCTCGGCCTTGACGGCAGCAATGGCGACCGCACGGTCGAGCGTTTCGCATTGCTCCAACGGCACACGCCCTTCCAGCAGCGCGGCAAAGTCCGGCCCGGCCTTGCCGATGGTGTAGGCGGCCTTCACATGGCCCAGTTCGGCCTCGCACTCACCCAGCCCCGGCTCCTTGGCCAGACCGCCGACGATCCAGTGGATGTTGTCGAACGCCGCCAGCGCAGGCGCAGAGGCTGCGGTGTTCGTGCCCTTGCTGTCGTTGACGTAGGCGACGCCGGAGATTTCCGCGACCCGCTCCATGCGGTGGGGGAGGCCGGGGTAGGTACGAAGGCTCTCGGAGATTTGGGCTTCGGTCAAACCGATATCGCTGCACACTGCCCAGGCAGCTGCGGCATTTTGACGGTTGTGCGGTCCTTGCAACGAAGGCCAAGCCGCGGCGTCACCCGGATCGACATCGTCTATGAACTGGATAAACGGGTCTTCGGCGTCGACCAGGACATCCTCGTCCGCCTCAGCTCGATAGTCGACCACGGCAAAGCGTTGGGGTGACTGCATTGCAAACAGCCGCGCCTTGCTCGCTGCATACTTCGCGAAATCCCCGTCATACCGGTCGAGATGATCCGGCGTTATGTTCAGCAGCACCGCCACATCGCAATCGAGCGAACAGGTCAGGTCGATCTGGTAACTCGACAGCTCCAGCACATAGACCCCACCCTTGGGCAATGGCTCCTGCTCGAGGATCGGCAGGCCGATATTGCCGCCCATCGTCGTCGGCACGCCTGCGGTCTTGAGGATGTGGTGGACCAGCGCGGTGGTGGTCGACTTGCCGTTGGTGCCGGTGATGCCGACGACCTTGTGCGGCGGCAGTTCTGCCCTCGCCTGCGCGAACAGTTCGATATCGCCGATCACCGGCACGCCGAACTTGTCGGCATGGGGCTTGATCGGATGGGTGTTGAGCGGGACCCCGGGGCTGACGACCACGCCGGCATAGCCGGTCAGGTCCGCTTCCAGCGGATCGCCGATGGCGCAGCGGCCGGCATAAGGCTCGCGCGCTTCGGCGCGGTCGTCCCACACCAGAACATCCGCGCCCGCAGCCAACAGCGCATCGACCGTCGCCCGGCCGGACCGCGCGAGGCCGAGCACCGCGTATTTCTTGTCCTTCCAGGCGGTCGAAGTGATCATCGCAGCTTGAGCGTTGCCAGCCCCAACAATGCGAGCACGATGGCCACGATCCAGAAGCGGATCACGACCTTGCTTTCCGACCAGCCGAGCTGTTCGAAATGGTGGTGGATCGGAGCCATGCGGAAAACCCGCCTGCCGGTGCGCTTGAACCAGAACACCTGGATGATGACGCTGAGCGCTTCGAACACGAACAAGCCGCCAACGATCGCCAATACGATCTCGTGGTGCGTCGCCACGGCGATGGCCCCCAGCGCCCCGCCAAGCGCCAGCGACCCCGTATCGCCCATGAACACGGCCGCAGGCGGCGCGTTGAACCAAAGGAAGGCAAGCCCCGCCCCCATGATCGCCGCACAGAATATCGCCAGTTCACCTGCACCCGCGACGTGGGGGATGCCCAGATATTCCGAATAGTCCACACGGCCGACCAGATAGGCGATGAGCGCGAACGTGCCCGCAGCGATGATCACCGGCATGGTCGCCAGCCCGTCCAGCCCATCGGTCAGGTTCACGGCGTTGCCCGCCCCCACGATGACGATGGCGGCAAAGACATAGTAGAACGGCCCCAGCTCAACCCCGAAATCGTTGACGAACGGCACGTAGACGAAGGTGTTGATCTGGCTGACGACGATATAGCTCGCCGCGCCGGCCACCAGGAATTCCGCCGCCAGGCGCACGCGGGCCGACACACCCTTGTGGCTGGCCTTGGAAACCTTGTCGTAATCGTCGAGGAAACCGATCAGGCCGAAGCCGAGTGTTACCGCAAGGCAGGCCCAGATGAACGGGTTCTTGAGATCCATCCAGATCAGCACCGATATCGTCAGGGATATAAGGATCATCAGGCCGCCCATCGTGGGCGTACCGCGCTTGGCGAGGTGGGTTTGCGGCCCGTCTTCACGGATCGGCTGGCCCTTGCCCTGGCGCACACGCAGCATGTCGATGAAACGCGGACCGATAAGCAGGCCGATGACCAGCGCGGTCATCAACGTCGCACCGGCCCTGAAGGACTGATAGCGCACGAGGTTGAAGATGCCTTCGAAATTCAACCATTCGGCGAGGAGATACAGCAAGCGAGCCTCTTTCGCGCTATCGCGCGCGGGTGAAGTGATCCACAAGCCGACCGAGGCCGACCGAATTGGAGCCCTTGACCAGCACGGCATCGCCCGCAACGACGCCGAAGTCATCGAGCAGCTCGATCGCCTCGTCGGCCGTTAGGCAATGCGCGGTGGCAAGCGGCTTGCCAAGCGCGGAGTTCTGCGGTTTCCCCAGTTCCCGCGCAAGTACCGCCATCTCGTCGCCAACCAGCAACGCATAGTCGATATCGGCAGCCAGGATCGGTTCGGCCAGGGCGGCGTGGAACTGCGGCCCGAAATCGCCCAGTTCCTTCATCGAACCCAGCACCACGATGCGCCGGGCCGAAGGGGTTGCGCCCAGTTGGGCAAGGGTGGCGCGCATGCTGGCGGGGTTAGCGTTGTAGCTTTCGTCAATCAACAGCGCCTTGCCGCCCGGAACGTCGATCCCATGGCGCGCACCGCGACCCTTGAGCCCGCCCATTTCCGCAAGCGCCAGTCCGGCCGCGGCCATGTCGCCGCCCGCCGCACGAACCGCAGCCATGACGGCCAGCGAATTGGCAACCCAGTGCTCGCCCGGTTCGGCCACGGTGTAGCACAGCCGGCCTTCGGGAAATTCGCAGGTCACCAGGCTGCCGCCGTTCGCACTGGGAATGGCGTCGAGCAGGCGCACGTCGGCGTGGCGCGAGGCGCCGAAGCTGACGACCTTTACGCCCAGTGCCGTGGCGGCTTCGCGCAACTGTTCGTAATGCGGCGTATCGGTCGGGATGACCGCCGTACCGCCGGGTTCGAGACCGAGGAATATCTCGGCCTTTGCCGCAGCGATGGCTTCCATGCTGCCGAGGTTTTCGATGTGCGCCGGGGCGATGGTGGTGATCACGGCGACATGCGGGCGCACCTGCGTGGTCAGGCCGGCGATCTCGCTTGAGTGGTTCATGCCCATTTCGAAGATACCGAACCGACTGCGCGCGGGCATCCGCGCAAGGCTGAGCGGCACACCGACATGGTTGTTGTAGCTTTTGACCGACCGGTGGGCTGCGCCGCGACTGGCGCGTTCGAGTGCGGCGAAAATGGCTTCCTTGACGCCGGTCTTGCCGACCGAACCGGTTACGCCGATGATTTTCGCGTCCGTGCGATTGCGGGCGGCGCGGCCCAACGCCTCGAGCGCTCTGGTCGTGTCGTCCACCAGGATATGCGGCCCATCGATCGGGCGATCGACCAAGGCGCCTGCCGCGCCGTTGGCAAAGGCCTTGTCGAGGAAACGGTAGCCATCCATCGCTTCGCCCTTGAGGGCCACGAAAAGATCGCCGTTGATCACATCGCGGCTGTCCATTTCGACGCCGGCAACCTGGAAATCATGGCTCGCCACACCGCCGACCGCCTCGGCAATCGCCTTGGCGTTCCACAGCGTGAGGGGCAGGCGATCACGCGCGTCGGCGGGCCATTCGACATAGGCCGGGTGGCGAAGGATCGCAGCGCTCACCGGTCACCTCTGGCGATCTGCGCCGCGCATTCGCGCGCGACCTCGACGTCGTCGAAGGGCAACACCTTCATGTTCTCTCCCGATCCGATGATCTGACCCGTTTCATGTCCCTTGCCCGCGACGAGGACGATATCGTCCGGCCCGGCCTCTGCGATGGCGGTGCGAATAGCCTCGCGTCGGTCACCCACCTCGCGTGCTCCGGCGGTGCCCGCAAGCACCTGTCGCCGGATTTCCGCAGGATCTTCACCGCGCGGATTGTCATCTGTGACGATCACGAGATCGCTGGACCTGGCTGCCGCTTCACCCATCGGTGCGCGCTTGCCATGATCCCTGTCGCCGCCGGCCCCGAAAACGGTGATGAGACGACCCGTTACATGCGGCCTGAGCGCGCTGATGGCGGCCTCGATTGCATCGGGCGTGTGCGCGTAGTCGATATAGACGGGCGCGCCCGACGGGGCGATCACCGCGCGTTCAAGCCTCCCGCGTACCGGCTGGAGGCGCGCCACCGCGTCCCACACCAACCCCGCATCCGTGCCGCTCGCCAGGGCAAGGCCCGCTGCGCACAGGGCGTTCGACACCTGATAGGCACCGATCAGCGGCAAGGTAATCTTTCGCGACTGGCCGCCATGTTCGACCGTCAGAACCTGACCCAACTGGGTCGGTTCGCGCAGGGTCAGGCGAATATCGTCACCCGCTTCGCCAACGGTCATGATGGCAAGGCCGCGCTTGGCCGCGTGGTCGATCACGCGGCGGTTCCATCCGCTGTCGCCTTCGCCCAGCCAGATCACCGCGGTCGCATCACCAGACACGACCTCGTCGAACAGCCGCATCTTGGCGGAGAAATACTCCTCCATGTCGGCATGATAGTCGAGGTGGTCGCGGCTGAAATTGGTGAACGCGGCCGCTTCGACGGGGACACCCTCGTTGCGGTACTGCGAAAGGCCGTGGCTCGACGCTTCGTAGGCGACATGCGTCACCCCTTCGCGCGCAAGGCCGCTCATGTTCGACAGGAAAGTGACGATGTCGGGCGTGGTCAGCCCGGTCGATACGCTCTCGTCCGGCGTCGTGACGCCAAGTGTCCCGATGCTGGCCGCGCGTTCGCCCGACATGCGCCATATCTGGCGTGCCATCTCTACTGTCGAAGTCTTGCCGTTGGTGCCCGTGACCGCAACGATGTGGTCGGGAAACGGGGTGAAGTATTGCGCGGCGAGCCGGGCAAAGGCCTGACGCGGGTTCGGCGCGGCAATGTGGATCGCGCCGTCGACCGTTGCTTCGGGACGGGCAACGACTGCGATGGCCCCGGCCTCGATGGCGGCAGGTATGTAATCCTCGCCATTGGCGGTCAGTCCCTGAAAGGCGCCGAACACCGTGCCCGGCGCAACCTTGCGGTTGTCGATGGCAAAACCGGTGACGTTGGCATCGCTGGCCCCGCATTCGAGACCGGCGGCGTTGCAGAGTTTGATCAGCTTCACTTGTTGGCTTCCGGGATCAGCGGACGGATATCGGAAATATCGACATCGCGCGTGTCATCGGGACGCACACCGATCAACGGACCGATGCGCGGGACGAGCCGGCCCACGATGGGCGCAGCGTTCCAGGCGGCCGTGCGCTGGAAGCTGGAAGCCAGCGTGCCGCGCGGTTCGTCAAGCATGGCGATCACGACGTAGCGAGGACGATCCATCGGAAACGCGGCCGCAAAGGTCGAAACGATTGCCGTCTTGCGATAGCCGGCGCTGCCGCCCGGCTTTTCGGCCGATCCAGTCTTGCCGCCTACACGGTATCCGGGCGCGTCGGCGTTGCGGCCCGTGCCGTACACCGCAATGGCGCGCAGCAGCTGGCGCATCCGGCTGGAGGTGGATTCCTTGAACACGCGGCGTCCCTTGGGCGCAGTTCCGGGTTCCAGCCTGTGCAGCGTTGCCGGGCGCCAGATCCCGCCGTTGACCATTGCCGCATACGCCGAGGCAAGATGGAGCGGCGTGACTGCGATGCCGTGCCCGAAACCAACCGTCATGTTGGTCAGCCGCGCCCAATCCTTGCCGGGCCACAGCGGGAAACCCTTGGCCGGCAGTTCGATATACGGACGCTCGTTCATGCCCATGTCGATCATGTACTGGCGCTGGCGCTCCGGGCCGAGTTCGTCGGCGATGCGGGCCGTAACGGTGTTCGACGAATGGATCAGGGTTTCCACGACGTTGAGCGACGCGCCCATCGAGTGCCCGTCCTTGATGCTGAACCGCCCGACCTTCACGGGGGAGGCATCGTAGCGGCGGCCAAAATCGCGCACCACGCCGGCATCGATCGCAGCAGCCACCGCCAGCGGCTTGAAAGTCGAACCCAGTTCGTAAACCTGGTTGGTAACGCGGTTGAACATCAGTTTCTGGCCGCGCGCGTCGATTTTGTTGGGATCAAACTCCGGCAGCGATGCCAACGCCAGAACTTCACCGGAATCCACGTCGAGGACAATACCGGCGGCCCCCTGCGCCTGTGTCAGCTTCATGCCGCGCCTGAGTTCATCCTCGAGCGCGCCCTGAACCCGCACGTCGATCGAAAGTGCAGCGGGTGTTCCGCGGGTTGCCGGATCGGACAAGTGCTTGTCGAGCACCTGTTCCATCCCGACGCGCCCCGTACCATCGGCAGCGACATAGCCCAGAACGTGGGCCCCCATCGAACCTTGCGGGTAATGGCGGTCGTTCTCGATCGGCATTTCCAGCGCCAGTTCGCCGATTTCCTGCACGCGGTTGGCTTCTTCGGGCAGGACGCGGCGGCGAATATAGCCCTGTTTCCCCGCGGCAAATTGCGCGGCCACACGCTTTTCGTCGAGATCGGGGAAAATGGCCTTGAGTTGCGCCGCGACTTCGGCCGGATCACGCACCAGCGGGTTGCCGTCCTCGCCCAGAGCCTTGGGGTTGAACCACAGGGCATAGGCCGGAAAGGCGCGTGCCAGCGGGACGCCGTTGCGGTCGGTAATCTCGCCGCGCGGCGGCAGCAACGCTTCTTCGAGCGATGCGGCGCGCGAGCCCTGATCCGACATGCCGAGATAGCCGATACGCACCAGCGCAAGCAGGGCGACGAAGGCAAAGCCCACGGCAATCCACAACACGCGCCAGCGCGCCATGGTAAGCGAACGCTGGCGGACCGTGACGAGTTGGACCCGCCCCGATGCGACTGCCATGCTGACGGCCCCGTGCCCGCTTCGCCCCGCCGCTATGGCAGGGCCGAAGCCTGCATAGGCGTTCATGGGCTTACCTCTGCGACGGCCGCGATCGGGCCGGAAGGGCTGGCCAGGCGGCGCGCGAGGTCGGTGGTTCCGAAATCGCGACTTGCCGACCGACGCGGCGTGGGTTCATCGCTCTCATCGCCGAGCCACTCGCTCAGCAGGCTTTCTTCTTCGGGCGCAGGGTGGTTCAAGGCCACACGTACCGGCGACGGCGCGTTAAGGCCACGCGGGCTGCCCAGCGCGGCAAGCTGCCGTTCGCTTTCGAGATACTGGTCGGCACGCGGGGCGCCATAACCGAATTCGACTTCGTTCCAGGCGGAAAGCTGGTGCTGGCTGGCGCGGGTCTGAAATTCGGTTTCCAGCATCAGGCGCGTCTGCTGGGCGGCGATAATGTGGCGTTCGGCCAGGCGCACTTCGCTTTTTACCGCGTTCACGCGGAACGTGAGCGCAAGCAGCAGGCCCAGGCAAATGGCCAGGACGATAGCCCAGCCGATCTGTCGCACTCGCGATCCACCGACCATCACGCAGCCTCCCGTGCCGGAGTTGCCGTGCGGGTCGCGTAACGCAGGACCGACGAGCGGGCGCGCGGGTTGCGCGCAATCTCGGCTTCGCCCGGCTTGATCGCCTTGCTGATGCTGGTGAAGACCGGATCGTCCTGCGCCGCCATAGGGACGTGACGCGATGCGCTCGGGGTCGAGGATGCTTCGCGCAGGAAGCGCTTGACGATCCGGTCTTCGAGGCTGTGGAAGCTGACCACCGCAAGGCGGCCCCCTTCGCGCAGCAGGTGTTCGGCAGCCGACAGGCCTTGGGACAGTTCGTCGAGCTCGCCGTTCACGTGAATTCTGATGGCCTGGAAACTGCGCGTGGCAGGATCCTTCTTGTCGTGCGGCCGGTAACCCAGCGCCTTGCGGACAACACGCGCCAGTTCACCGGTTGTCGACAGCGGCCGCGCCGCGACGATTGCCCGCGCAACCCGGCGCGACTGGCGCTCTTCGCCATAGGTGTAGAGCACGTCGGCAATGGCCGCTTCGTCCGCGTTGTTGAGGAATTCGGCTGCGCTTTCGCCTTCCTGGCTCATGCGCATGTCCAGCGGCCCATCCACCGAAAAAGCAAAGCCGCGCTCTGCCTGGTCGAGCTGCATCGAAGACACGCCGATATCCATCACCACACCATCGACCCGGGCCACGCCCGACGATGTCATGACGTCGAGCATTTCGGAAAAACGGTGGGGGTGGAGAAAAAGGCGCGGCGGATTTTCCTCCGTCTCGCGCCATGTGCGACCCGATGCAATTGCGTCGGGATCCCGGTCGAATGCGTGAACCGTGGCGCCGCGTTCCAGCAGCGCACGGGTGTAACCGCCCGCGCCGAAGGTGGCGTCGATCACCACGTCGCCCGGCTGCGGATCGAGGGCCTCGATCACCTCATCGAGCAGGACGGGTATGTGCGGGGCGCCGGTCACTTGCCCTTGCCCTTGGCTTCCGCTTCGGCGAGCAGGCTTTCGCATGCTGCCTTGGCGCTGGCCCAGTCGTCGCCCATTTCGGCGAGCTGTTCCGGGTTCCACAGTGTAAAAAAGCGGCCGCCGCCCTGGAAATAGAGTCCACCGTCGATCCTGCCTAGGGTGCGCAGGTGTTCGGGCATGACGAAACGGCCGCTGTCGTCGAAAGGTAATTCGACGAAACCGAAAAGCTGGCTGGCGCGCGTGTCGCGGTCGAATTCGCGACCCAGACGGATCGCCATTTCTTCTTCGCGGTCAAGCTGCGCGTGGAGTTCTTCCTTGCGGGAAAGCCCGAAGCCGACGAGGCAGTTCCACGTCGGGTGCTTCATCAGGCACAGGACGCGCCCGTCGCTGCTGTCCTTCACGGCCTTGCGGAAAAGCGGCGGAAGCACGAAGCGGCCCTTGTCGCCCGCAGGCGAATAGGCTTGTCCGCTATACCCTCCGAAAGACACTAGTCCCGTTCCCCGCCTGACGCGATTTAAGCTCCCTATCGGACAGACCTTCCCCCTCGCCGCCCGCGTGAACGGGCGAGCCGCCCCGCTTCGAAGCGGAACGCGCATAGACAGTCTTGTCCGATGTCCTGATGATTTATCGCGGGAGAGGCAGGGATGGAAGGGAAAATTGCGGGATTTCACGGGAAAACCCCGCATATCACTGATTTAATTGCGTATTTTTTGCTGGATAAGCTTCGACCTCGTTACCGAAACGCTAACGAGGTGTCGGAAAACACACGTGTTTTGGCCGTGAATCGGAAACTCCCCGCAATCAATCCGAGTCGATCCCGCAATTTCCCCGAACGTCAGGAATCGAGTGACGTGGCAATCAGCCTATCGAGCGCGGAGCGTCGTTTGCCGTCCGTCGAAAGCGCGTCCCCGTCCGGATCGAGAAGCGCGGCGTCCGCGATTACGGTGACGCGGCCCTTCCCGATGGTGCACCGCGCCAGCACGCCCGTTTCGGAAACGGTGCAATCGGCGGGGGCGCCCGGCTCGACCCGTGTGAAACGCCCCGCAAGATTGACCGGCATAGCGGCATCGAACGCCTTTTCCCACCGCTCGCCCGCAGGCTGTTCCTCATCGAAGCCGAGCTGGAGGCCCCAACGGGCCAGGATAGGAGAAATCAGAACCACGTCCTGCGGCCTGCGCTTGTCGCCGATCGCGTAATCGCTGTGCCGCGTCAGCATCGGGTCGGCGAACAGGAGCACCCTGCCCCCGCCGCGCACCCAATCGTCCAGCGCAACATTTTCCGACGGCGCGAGCGGACGCGGCTGGGCGAGAATCAGCTTTTCGACCCCTTGCAGCGTATCGGGTTCGAGCGCGTCGAGCGGAGCAATACGGAAGCGTTGTTCGAGCACGGTTCGAACCCAGTCCTTTTCGCCTCCGCCATCGATGATCGCGGTAACGGAACTGTCTTCGCCCCAATAGATCGGCAAAGTAGTGAACAGCCCCACGTCCGACCGGCTGGCCGGCTCCTCGACCGCGTTGCCGGACCCGGTGCCGCAGGCAGCCAGGAACAGCGCAGCGATGATCGGCAGGCTGTTACTGGGGCGGAGAAGCATTGTTCGCCGCGGAACCGAGCGGGGTCGGCGATGCTTCGGGTTCAGCCGATGGCTGGGCCGGCAGATCCGGCACGACACCCGCTTCCACGAGCGGATCGTTCTGCTGTGCGGCTTGCGTGGGTTCGGTGGTCGGCGCGGCTTCGGGTACCGCTGTCGCGTCGGTCAGCGTGGCGCGATCGTCGATCACGCTGGCAAGGCCAACGAGCAGCATCATGAGCAGAACGCCCGTGCCGCCGATCTGAAGGCGCTGAAGCGTGCGTTCGCGCCGCCCGCCGCCGCCGCCCGAAAGATCGGTCAGTTCGCCAGCGGGCGCCTTGCGGCTCATGTCGAAAAAGTGCGCCATTGCCCCTTAAATTAGGCTCCGGGCGCGTTCAGTCAATCGCTCGATTGCAACCAGTCGAACACCGGCAGGTCTTTCGACGCCAGCCAGTCCCCGTTGTACAGGGTCGACAGATAGCGGAAACCGGTGTCGCACAGGATGGTGGCAACGCGGGGGTTTTCGCGGCCTTCGGCCACCAATTTCTGTCCCAGCGCAATTGCGCCCGCAACGTTGATCCCGCTCGACAACCCCAGGCACAGACCTTCTTCGCGCAGCAGCCGCGCAACCCATTCCAGCCCTTCTTCGTCGGAAATCCGGAACTGGGTATCGATCGGCGCCCCTTCGAGATTGCCGGTGATCCGGCCCTGGCCGATCCCTTCCGCGACCGAAGTCCCTTCGGCCTTCAGTTCGCCGTTGGCGTAATAATTGTAGAGCGCCGCGCCATGCGGGTCGGTCAGAGCGATGACGACGTTTTCGTCGAATTCCTTCAGACCCATGCCCACACCGGCGATGGTGCCGCCCGTACCGGCCGCGCAGGTAAAGCCGTCGACCCGGCCTTCCAGCTGTTCCCACAATTCGCGCGCCGTGCCTTCGATGTGCGCCTTGCGGTTGGCGGTGTTGTCGAACTGGTTGGCCCATACCGCGCCCGGCGTTTCTTCGGCCAACCGCCGGCTCGTGTGTACGAAGTGGTTGCAGTCCGCGAACTTGGTCGGCGGGACGGTCACAAGCTCGGCGCCAAGCGCCCGCAGCGTGTCCATCTTTTCCTTGGACTGGTTGTCCGGCATCACGATGATCGTGCGATAGCCAAGCGCGTTGGCGACCAGCGCAATACCGATACCGGTGTTGCCTGCCGTGCCTTCGACAACGGTGCCGCCCGGGCGCAATTCACCGCGCGCTTCGGCATCGCGGATAATGTACAGCGCCGCGCGATCCTTCACGGATGCGCCGGGATTGGCGAATTCGCACTTGCCGAAAATATCGCAGCCAGCCGCCGCGCTTGGTCCTTCGAGGCGGACAAGCGGGGTGTTGCCGATGAGGTCGAGCGTATGCTCGGTCGCGGGTAATGCAGTCATAAGGCGCGAGGTAGGATCAAGCCGACGCTGGCGCAAACAACATCAATCTTCAGGTGCGATAGTTACCTTCAACCCGTCCAGTTCGGGGGTGAACGGAATCTGGCACGAAAGGCGCGATGTCGCTTCGCGGTGCTCGGTCGATTCGAGCAGGTCGTCCTCGTCCTCGCTCATCGCAGGAAGCTTGTCGGCAAAGGCTGCATCCACATGCACATGGCAGGTGGCACACGAACAGCACCCGCCGCACAGCGCCAGAAGTTCATCGAACCCGTTGTCGCGGATGGCTTCCATCACGGTAAGGCCGTTCTCGACCTCGATTTCGGATGTTTCGCCTTCGCGGGTGGTGACGATCAGCTTGGGCATTGCGTGGTTCCTGTCTTGCGTGAGCGCCTCGGCGCGCCGTATGCGTCGGGCTGCTATTCAATCGGAAGCGGGAAGGCAAGCGTCACACTATGGGTCTGACCAACGCACAATTGCGCGATCACCTCGATACGGTCGCTGCGCGCGATGCCGTGGTCGCTAACGCGCTGGAGCGTTGCGGCTATCCCGAGGAACGACTCCGCCCCACCGGATACCGGACCTTGCTGCGCACCATCGTGGGCCAACAGGTCAGCGTGGCGGCGGCGGCATCGGTGTGGAACAAGCTCGAGGCCGAACTGGGCGAGGAGATGGCGGCCCACGAACTGCTGGCCCGCGATTTCGATACGCTGCGCGCCTGCGGCCTGTCGCGCCAGAAACAGGGTTATGCCCGCAGCCTGTGCGAACTGGTGGCCAACGGCGAACTCCTGCTCGACAGCCTCCCACCCGACGACGAGGCCGCGATTGCCGAACTGACGCGGATCAAGGGGATCGGGCGGTGGTCGGCCGAAATCTACCTGCTGTTTGCCGAAGGGCGCAAGGACATCTGGCCCGCCGGCGATCTGGCGGTGCAGGTGGCGTGCGGGAAAATGCTGGAGCTGGCCGAACGCCCGAGCGAGAAGGACACCCGCGAGCTGGCGGAAGGCTGGCGCCCCCATCGCGGGGCGATGGCCATTTTCACATGGCACGCCTATGCCAGCCCTGCATTGTGATCTGAGGGAGGAACCATGAGCAACCGCAAGGCAATTTTCATCACGGGTGGCGGATCCGGCATCGGCCGTGCCGTGGCCCTGTATTTCGGCGCGCGTGACTGGTTCGTCGGGCTGGGGGATGTCGATCAGGCCGGCATGGACGAAACGGCCAAGCTCATCGGCCACGGCTTCACCTATTCGCACAAGTTCGACGTGCGCGACCGCGCTGCATGGGACGATGCGCTGGACGCATTTTCCACCGCGGCGGGCGGGCGGATCGATGTGGTCTTCAACAACGCCGGCGTTGCGCTGGGCGGCGCGTTGCTCGACAATTCGACGGGCGAAATCGAACGTTGCCTCGACATCAACCTGAAAGGCGTCCTCTTCGGCGCACAGGCGGCTTACCCGCATCTGAAGAAAACCGCGCCGGGATCATGCCTGCTCAACACCGCCAGCGCTGCGGGTGTTTACGGCACGCCGGGCGCCAGCGTCTATTCGGCCACAAAATTCGGCGTGCGCGCGATTACCGAAAGCCTCGACGCCGAATGGGCAGATGACGGCATCGTGGTGCGTTCGCTGATGCCCAGCTTCATCGACACGCCGCTTCTGGACCAGGCCCCCAACGCGCAGAGCAACGAGGGCATACGCGACCGCGTGATTGCCTCCGGACTGGAAATCACCCCGGTCGAGGAAGTCGCCAAGGCTGCCTGGGAAGCGGTCCACTCAGACAGGCTGCACACGCTTGTCGGCAAATCGGCCAAGCAGATGGCTTTCGCCGCGCGCTGGCTGCCCGGACGTCTCCGCAAGCAGAACCGCGAAAGTTCGCGTCCCTTGGGAAAATAGCATGATCAGACAGTTGCTTGGCGCCCTCGCCCTTGTGGCGGGCACCCCTGCTTCGGCTCAATTGCAGGACGGCGAACCGTTCGCGATCGCGACCACCTACACCGTCGTGTCGAAGATCCTGGAGGGCGGCGAACGCAAGGTGTCGGTCCGTCTGCCGGTGGAATACGAAAGCGAACCCGATCGCAGATTTCCGGTCGTCTACGTGCTCGACGGTGGGCCGGACCAGGACTTCGCCCATATCGCCGGCATCGCCCAGAGCCGCGAGATGAACTACAGTTTCGAGCCGTTCATTCTTGTCGGCATCGAAAGCGTGAACCGTCGGCATGAACTGGCACCGCCGGTGGTCGACCCTGTACCATACGAAGAAATGCTGCGCGCAGTGCCGGGCGGGTCACCCGATTATCGCCGCTTTCTGGCGGAAGAACTCAAGCCGCTGGTCGAAGCCACGTTCCGCACCGACGGGCACGATGCGATCATGGGCGAATCGCTGGCCGCGCTGTTCGTGGTCGAAACGCTTCTGGAAACCCCGGAACTGTTCGACGACTACATCGCCATTTCCCCATCGCTGTGGTGGGAAGGAATGAAATACGGGCGCGAAGCGGGTGCCTATTTCGCGCGGCACGAGGCGGGAAATCGGCGTCTTTACCTGACCACGGCGAACGAAGGCGACTGGCACCGTGAAGGTGCCGAACGACTGGTGCAGGCGCTGCGCACCGACGCGCCCGATGGCCTGACCTGGACATTCGTCGACGCCGGCGAAACGGAAACGCATGGAACGCTCTATCACCCGATGGCGCTCGACGCCTTTCGCGCGCTCTACGGAACGCCGGGTCGCGAATACAAGGGCCATCCGCTGATCGGCGGGCCTGCAATCACCGAGCGCAGCGCAGCGGAAAATGCGCTGCTCGAACAGGAATGCGCGCGCGAGAACAGCGAACCGATGACCCCCGGAACCGCCGAACGTTCGCGCGAGGCGATCTATTACCGGTGCCTGCTGCTGGACCTTGGCCCGGTGCCGCGTGAAGGGACGCTAGGCCAGTAGCGCGTCGATCTTGCGCGCCATCTTCACATCACGCAGCGACAATCCGCCTGCGTCATGCGTGGTCAGCGTGATTTCGACCTTGTCGTAAACGTTGAACCATTCGGGGTGATGATCGCGCTTCTCCGCCAGGATCGCCACGCGGGTCATGAATCCGAACGCTTCGGAGAAATCGCCGAACTGGAACGTGCGTTCAATCGCCTCGCCATCGCGCGCAAGGGACCAGTTGGGCAAGGCAGCCAGCCAGCTGGTGCGTTCGTCACCGGTGAGTTTTTCGACCGACATCGCCTGCGAATCTCCTGTTGCTTGTCGCGCGGGCGGCTTTTGCCTATCGCCCTTCACCATGCAAGCGAACCTCGCCGCGAACGACCTGGCCTGCCGCCGCGGCGACCGTCTGCTTTTTCGCGGACTGTCGTTGCAATGCGGCGCTGGCGACGCGGTGCATGTTGCCGGGCCAAATGGTATCGGCAAGTCCAGCCTGATCCGCATCCTGGCCGGTTTGCTGCGCCCTTTTGCCGGTGAAATTGCGCGTACCGGCAGCGTGGGACTGATCGATGAACGCCTCGCTCTCGACCCCAACCAGCCGCTGGGCAAGGCGCTCGATTTCTGGGAGCGGCTGGACGGGTGCGGCGATCCGGGGCGCGCCCTGGAAATCCTGCAACTGCACGCTCTCATGGATATTCCTGTGCGATACCTGTCCACAGGCCAGAAAAAGCGCGCCGCCTTTGCCCGCCTTCTGAACGGCGCACCGCGTATCTGGCTGCTCGACGAACCGCTGAACGGGCTGGATGCGCAAGCGGCGCGAAGCGTGGAAGCGCTGGTTGCGCAGCATTGCGATGCAGGCGGCATCGCCGTTGTCGCATCGCACCAACCGATGGCGCTGCCCGGAACGCACACCCTTGCGATCGAGGATTACGCGGCATGAGCACGGCCGCAACCCTGCTTCGCCGCGACCTTGCGCTGCTGGTGCCGGGCGGACGCGGCGGCGGCGGCGTGCTGCCGCTGCTGTTCTTCCTCGCGGTTGCGATGCTGTATCCCTTTGCCGTCGGGCCCGACGCGCAATTGCTTGCCAGGACAGGCGGCGGCGTGATCTGGATCGCCGCCTTGCTTGCCGCGATCCTGCCGCTGGAAAAACTTGTCGCCGGCGATCTGGATGCCGGCGTGTTCGATCAACTCTCGCTGCGCGGCGTATCGGAAGAACTCGCAATGGCGGTGCGGCTGGTTGCCCATTGGCTGGCGTTTGCGCCGTTGCTGTTGCTCGCCACCCTGCCGGCCGCCGCCTTGCTTGGCCTGTCGGCGGAGACGACACGGACCGTGCTTCTCGGGCTTCTGGCCGGAACGCCCGGCCTTGCTGCCGTTGGCCTTGCGGTGGCCGCGCTGACAGCATCCTTGCGCGGCGGGGCGGCGCTTTCGGGGCTGATGGTGATCCCGCTTGCGGTGCCGATCCTGATCTTCGGTGCCGGCGCGCTGGCACGTCCCGATCCGGGCGGTTTGATGCTGGCCGCCGCGATCAGCCTGGGGCTTTGCGCGGTCTCGCCCATCGCTGCCGGAGCAGCCATCAGGGCTGCGCGGGAGAGTTGAGCCCCAGCCCCTGCATGGCGCGCATATCGGTGCGATTTCCCGCCTGATTTGCTTGCGCACGGCCATTTGGCTACCCTGCCCGTCGGGTCGCATGGAGGGGGAACCATGCTACGTTTACTCAAAGCCTCGCTGGTCATGTTCATCGGCCTGCACGCGCTGTTCTACGCGCTTCAGAACATCGCCAATCTGTCGGCTGCCCACGGGGCGCTGGTCTATGTGTTGAGCGGCGCGGACCACGAAGTCTATCCGGCGACCCTGTTCTTCAAGCTGGCCAATCCCGCTTTCAGCTGGGCCGCACTGGCGCTGGTGCTCGCGGGTGAATTCGCCGTTTCCTATTTCGGTATCAAGGGCGGCCTCGACCTGTTCAGGGCGCGCACCGGATCGGCCGAGGAATTTCACGCGGCCAAGCGTTCGGGCGTGATCGCCGCGGCGTTGGCTCTGGCCGTGTGGTTCGGCTTCTTCATGACCTTCGGGGCGGCATTCTTCCAGATGTGGCAGACCCAGGTGGGCACGGGATCGATGGAAGGTGCCTTCATGTATTCGATGGCATCGGCAATAACGATGCTGTTCGTCTGCCTTACCGACGATTGACCATGCGCAGACCGTGGCCCGCGCCGGAAATCCGCCCCGTTCAATAAGGCGGCTGGTGCAGGCCTTTGGGGCTTTCGGTAAAGATTTCGACGCCGTTTTCGGTGAGGCCGATCGAATGTTCGAACTGCGCCGAAAGCGACTTGTCGCGCGTCACCGCCGTCCAGCCGTCACCGAGGATCTTGGCGTGCGGCCGACCAAGGTTGATCATCGGTTCGATGGTGAAGAACATGCCGGGCTTGAGTTCGGGACCGGTTCCGGCGCGCGCGGCGTGAATCACCTCGGGCGCATCGTGGAACAGGCGACCCAGTCCATGGCCGCAGAACTCCTGCACAACACCATAGCGGAACTGGCGCGCATGGGCTTCGATCACGGCCCCGATATCACCCAGCCGGGCACCCGGTTTCGCAGCCGCTTCGATGCCCAACATCAGGCATTCATAGGTCACTTCGACCAGTTTGCGCGCCTTTAGCGGCACATCGCCGGCGAAATACATGCGGCTGGTATCTCCGTGCCAGCCATCCAGAAGCGGGGTGACATCGATGTTGACGATATCACCGTCCTTGAGCGCCTTGTCGGACGGAATACCGTGGCAGATCACGTGGTTGATCGACGTGCAGCAGCTGTGCGTATACCCGCGGTATCCCATGGTTGCGGGGACCGCACCGGCATCGAGCGTCATCGTGCGGACCAGATCGTCGATCTCGCCCGTGGTCACGCCGGGCTGCACGAACGTGGTCAATTCATCGAGGATTTCGGCCGCCAGGCGGCCCGCCTTGCGCATACCTTCGAAACCGTCGGGTCCATGCAGCTTGATGGTCCCGTCACGGTAAACGGTCTGGTCGCCTTCGATCACCTGATATTCTGTCATGCGCGCCCATGTAGCGACTGACGCTACAAATTGCGAGACTGTCAGCGTCGAACGCTGAATGCCTGCACGAATTCGGGTTTCACCGCATCGATGACGGCAGAGGTAACGGGGAAATCGAGCTCGTAGTCCCCTTCCGCATAGGGACCGGCCACATAGGGCCCGAAATAGACCGCGATCCGGTTGAACGTCTTGCCATCCGACGATCCTATCAGGACGCTGGCCTCGTTCACCGCCGGGCACTGATCGAAGAACGCGTCCCCGCCCCGGTCGACCGGGATACCCCGCTTCGTCTCGCGGGCTTTATCGAGGCTGTCGCACAAAGCCGAACCCAGCGCCTGTTCCAGCGCGACGGGCGAACGGAACAGGGCAATTCCGTCCATCGCCTTCTTTGCCGATTTGTCCCACACCAGCGACTGGAGGCCGTACATGCCGTGCGCGCCGCCCGAATAGGACGTGATGCGGCCCGACAGGCTAAGGTAACCGGGAATGTCGGCAACCACTTGCCATTCCTTCGATGAACTCACCTGGCGCGGCTCCCAATCCTGCCCTTCGGCGCTCTGCCAAAGATCGTCGGCTTCGACCTTCAGTTCGTCGCGGATTGCGCTGGCATCGGCTTCCAGCACGCTGACCAGATCGGGGTTCGCACCGACCTCGCGCGGCCACGAATAGGCGAAGATATAGCGTTCGGTTTCCTCCTCGATCACCCGGGCATCCTGCGTCCGCGCATCGCCATCAGCGGCAGTTGCTGCGGCATCTGGGGCGGCACTGTCCGTGACGCCGGTTTTCTCCTTGTAGTCCTGCGCGTCGCTGCACCCTGCACTCGACAGGGCCAGCGAAATCAGGAACAGGGGCGCACGCATCGCGATTTCCTTCGCATACAAGAACGAACATGAGGCTCGCCCCGACCATGGCCGACACAACGCCGCTTATCCAGCCCGACAAGGGCCAGGATGCCATCGCCATCCATCTCGTCAACCGGGACGGGTTCCCCGCCTGGGTCAAGAAGCTTTCGGCAGGCCAGCGCGCCGCGCTCGCCGGGCAGAAGTTCGATGGCAGCGGATATCAGGTGGGCATCGTGCCCGACGGCGACAGCTGGTTTGCCGTGGGCGGTGTGTCCTATCCCGAAAACCTGTCGAGCTGGTGCCTGGCCAAGCTTGCCGAAACGCTGCCCGAAGGCACGTACCGCCGGGAAGGGGGCGAGCCCGGACCGGCGCTGCACGGCTGGCAATTGGGCCAGTATGTTTTCGACCGTTACAAGAAACCCGAACGGCCCGTGGGCGCGCGGGTCCTGTTGACCAAGGAAGTCGGCAAGATCGACGGTGCGATTGCCGAAGCCGGGGCCGTCCGCCTGGTCCGCGACCTGGTCAACACTCCTGCCGAAGACATGGGGCCCGAAGCCCTCGAGGCGCAGTGCGAAACGCTCGCCAAGGCTCACTCCGCAACGCTCAAGGTCACCAAGGGCGACGCGCTGGAACGCGAATACCCGATGGTCCACGCCGTGGGCCGCGCGGCGGCGCGCCATCATGCGCCGCGCCTGCTGCACCTGACATGGGGCAAGGAAACCGATCCGGTTCTGGCGATCGTCGGCAAGGGTGTGTGCTTTGATTCCGGCGGGCTCGATGTGAAGAGTTCGGCCGGGATGCTGTTGATGAAGAAGGACATGGGCGGCGCAGCCCATGCCATTGCGCTGGCCGGTCTGGTCATGGGGGCCGGTCTCAAGGTTCGTCTGCACCTGCTTGTGCCCGCCGTCGAAAACGCGATTTCAGGCAATTCCTTCCGCCCGGGCGATGTCCTCGCCAGCCGCAAGGGCATCACGGTGGAAATCGGCAACACGGATGCGGAAGGGCGGCTGGTTCTTGCCGATGCCCTGCAACGCGCAACCGAGGAACAGCCCGAGCTTATTCTCGACTTCGCAACGCTGACCGGCGCCGCGCGTATCGCCTTGGGACCGGATTTTCCCGCGCTTATGACCCGCAGGGACGATACCGCGGCGGCGCTGATCGAAGCGGGCAAGGCACACGATGACGAACCCTGGCGCCTGCCCCTGCCCGACGCCTATCGCGAATGGCTCAACTCGGACATCGCCGACACCAACAACGCGCACCCCAACGCGTTTGCGGGTGCCAGCGTGGCAGGCCTGTTCCTCGACAAGTTCGTCGGAGAAGGGCTGGACTGGGCGCATTTCGATACGTTCGCGTGGCGGCCCGCGACCAAGCCGGGCCGGCCGAAGGGCGGCGATGCCTATGGTTTGCGCGCCGCGTGGCACATGCTGGCCAAGCGTTTCGGTGGAGCGTGACCGGCCCATGCCTTGCGGGATTGCGCCCGCAAGGTTAAGCGCCTGCAACGCCAACAGTCGAGACCAGAAAACTACGTGACCGGGCCTGCCAGCTACTCTCTTCCCGAAGGCATCGTCGGACTGAAAGGTCCCGTTGACCGGCCCGCCCCCGGGACGCTGCCCTTGCGCGGCGATCTGGCCCATATCGCGCTGGCCGGACGCTATCTCGCCGCGCATTACGTGATCCCGCAGATCCGTTCGATCGGTAGCACGGGCGTGGTCATGAAACTGGCCATGCGCGACGATGCCGACGACGGGGCATCCCTTGACGCGGGCGAACCGATCGAACTGCTGGACGTCGCGGGCAACTGGGCCTGGATCACCCGCGGACCGGACGGGCCGAGCGGGTATGTCAAACTTGACACGCTGGCGCCCGACAGTGGCGCATAAGGTCTTCATCGACGGGGCGGCAGGAACGACCGGGCTGGAAATTGCCGAGCGGCTGCAGGGCCGCAGCGAATTCACGCTTATCGCCCTCGACGATACCCGCCGCAAGGATACCGGCGCCCGGCGCGAAGCGCTGAACGAAGCCGATATCGCCATCCTTTGCCTTCCGGACGATGCCGCGCGCGAAGCGGTTGCCCTGATCGATCCCGCCGGCGGCACCCGCGTCATCGACGCGTCGAGCGCCCACCGCACGATGGGGGGATGGTGCTATGGCTTTCCCGAACTCGTCGGGCAGGACCGGGTGGCCGAAGCGCGCCGGATCAGCAATCCGGGCTGTTACCCCACGGGTTTCCTCGCCCTTGTCGCCCCCTTGGTGCGCGCAGGACTGCTGCCCGCCGACTGGCCCTATACCGTCAACGCGGTGAGCGGTTATTCGGGCGGCGGCAAGGCGTTGATCGAACGCTTCGAAACCGAGGGCGCACCCGCCTTCCGCGCCTATGGCTACGACTTGGCGCACAAACATCTGCCCGAAATGAAAGCGCATGCCGGGCTGGACCACGATGTCATCTTCGCACCGGCGGTGGCCTCGGCCTACCGCGGCATGGTCGTTGAAGTACCGTTGCACCTCGGGGCGATGCAGGGCGATCCGACGGCCGATGCGTTGCGTGATGCGCTGCGCGAGTTCTACCAGGGCTCGGCGGTCGTTTCGGTCGCAGACGGCGGCGCCGTCGGCGAACTGACCCTTGAACCGAACGCGGCGCCATCCGACGCAATGGAACTGTACGTTTTCGGCAACGCCGGTGGCTGGCACGCCCGCCTCGTCGCGCGGCTCGACAATCTCGGCAAGGGCGCAAGCGGGGCGGCTGTCCAGTCGCTCAACCTGCTGTGCGGGCTGCCGGAAATCGCAGGCCTTCGCCTACCTTCTGCCTAAAAATTAGGCACGGTACGACCGATGGTTGGGCACATCCTCGCCCACCACCGCTGACCCATTGCGCCCGAGGCGCCCATCCCTTCGCAAAAATTGCGCCAACACGGTTTGGACAGGACGGTTTCTTCGTCTAGGCCGTCCATCTGCGGTCTTGGCACGATTCTTGGATTGCAGATCGGTGAGAATGGGCATCGGTCCATGCGGGAGCTGTAGACGACGTGAAAAAGATCGAAGCGATCATCAAGCCCTTCAAGCTCGACGAGGTGAAGGAGGCGCTGCACGAAATCGGCGTTTCCGGCATCACCGTGACCGAAGCCAAGGGGTTCGGGCGCCAGAAGGGCCACACCGAACTGTATCGCGGCGCCGAATACGTCGTCGATTTCCTGCCCAAGGTTAAGCTCGAAGTTATCGTCAACGACGACATCGCCGAACGCACCGTGGAAGCCATCGCCGCCGCCGCCCAGACCGGCCGGATCGGCGACGGCAAGATTTTCGTCTCGCCGATCGAAAGCGCTCTCCGCATTCGAACCGGCGAGAGGGACAACGACGCAATCTGATCAACCGCGCGCCACGCGGCGCGGCACGTATTCCAGTTCAAACGGAGGCAATACCAATGGCAAGTGCAAAGGACGTCCTGAAACAGATCAAGGACGACGGTATCGAGTGGGTCGATCTGCGCTTCACCGATCCCAAGGGCAAATGGCACCACCTGACCATGGTTGCCAGGGTCCTGGGTGAAGACGAGCTCGAAGATGGCCTGATGTTCGACGGTTCCTCGATCGCCGGCTGGAAGGTCATCAACGAAAGCGACATGATCCTGAAACCGGATCTCGATCGCGTCTATGTCGACCCGTTCAGCGCCGAGCCCATGATGATCTTGTTCTGCGACATCGTCGAACCATCGACCGGTGAATGGTACGCCCGCGACCCGCGCACGACCGCCAAGCGCGCCGAAGCCTTCCTGAAGTCGACCGGTATCGGCGACACGATCTACGTCGGCCCCGAAGCCGAGTTCTTCATGTTCGACGATGTCCGCTTCGAAGACGGCTATGCCGCTTCGGGTTACGCCATCGACGATATCGAACTGCCCACCAACACCGGGAAGGAATACGAAAGCGGCAACCTGGCCCACCGTCCCCGTGCCAAGGGCGGTTATTTCCCCGTCGCCCCGGTCGACAGCGCCGTCGACATTCGCGGTGAAATGGTCGCAACGATGCTCGAAATGGGCCTGCCGTGCGACAAGCATCACCACGAAGTTGCCGCCGCGCAGCACGAACTGGGCGTCACCTTCGGCACCTTGGTCGAAACCGCCGACAACATGCAGATCTACAAGTATGTCGTGCACCAGGTCGCCCATGCCTATGGCAAGACCGCGACCTTCATGCCCAAGCCGATCAAGGACGATAACGGATCGGGCATGCACACGCACATGTCGATCTGGGAAAATGGCAAGCCGACCTTCGCGGGCAATGGCTATGCCGGCCTGTCGGACAACTGCCTCTATTACATCGGCGGCGTCATCAAGCACGCCAAGGCGCTGAACGCGTTCACCAACCCCACGACCAACAGCTACAAGCGCCTGGTTCCGGGTTTCGAAGCGCCTGTGTTGCTGGCCTATTCGGCCCGTAACCGCTCGGCATCGTGCCGCATCCCCTATGGTGCGGGCGACAAGGCGAAGCGCGTGGAATTCCGTTTCCCCGATGCGATGGCCAACCCCTACCTTGCTTATGCGGCGCTGCTCATGGCGGGCCTCGACGGGATCCAGAACAAGATCCACCCGGGCGAAGCGATGGACAAGAACCTGTACGATCTGCCGCCCGCCGAACTGGCCGACGTGCCGACCGTGTGCGGTTCGCTGCGTGAAGCGCTGGAATCGCTCGAAGCGGACCACGAATTCCTGCTCCAGGGCGATGTCTTCACCAAGGACCAGATCGAAGCCTACGCCGAACTCAAGTGGGAAGAAGTCATGCGCGTCGAAACCACGCCATGCGCCGCTGAATTCGACATGTATTACAGCGCGTAATCCCAACGCGAATACGGATTACCTCCATGATCGCGCAAGATTTGCGTGTCATGGAGTGGCAATCACCGAGGAGGGCGTCCGGATCAAACCGAACGCCCTTTTCGTTTTCTGTGTCCGGCTAACCCGTCATGCTGTCGCCCACCTACCTTTGGGGCGGAGATACCGGCAGCGGCGGGGCATCAATTATCTGCACGCGCCGCAACGGCACCCGCACCACATGCCGAAATGATTTTCCTACTCGCGCCTTTGGCGCCTACTTCGCCTGTCTCGTATCTCCCCGGAAAGAGGCAAAGCCATGCAGCGCAAACGCGTTTTCGATTTCGTCCGCACACTTCTTGGACGCGGGTTTCGCCAATCCGAAGTCGATGCGCTCGACCGGATACTCGACGCAGCAGACGAAGTTTCGCAAGGCGACGCCGCGACCGTGGCGCCGCTGGCGGTCGGTGGCGCGGGTGTCCGCCTGATCAAACGGTTCGAAGGCTGCGCGCGGCTCCAGCCCGATGGAACCGTGAAAGCCTATCCCGACCCGGGTACCGGCGGTGTGCCTTGGACCATCGGCTGGGGTGCGACCGGTCCGGATATCGGCCCGGCGACGATCTGGACCCAAGAGCAATGCGACGCGCGCCTGGTGCAGGACATTGCCCGCCACGCGCACGATGTGGCCGAAACGCTTGGCGATGCGCCGACCACCCAGAACCAGTTCGACGCGCTCGTCAGCTTCCACTTCAACACCGGGGCCATCGGCCGATCAACTCTGGCAAAGCGCCATGTCGCTGGCGATTTTACCGGCGCGGCGGCGGAATTCTTGCGATGGAACCGCGCGGGTGAGCGGGTGATGAAAGGGTTGGTCCGGCGCCGTCGCGAAGAAGCCACGCTTTACCGCTCGAACAGCTGAACGCAGCACAACGAAGCGGATAGGCGCCGAAACCGTGGAACCCGTTGCCAAACCGAGCCGTTGAGGGGGCAAAAGGAGACTTGAAATGCGTTATTTACTGAGCGGTGCGGCTGCGGTCGCACTTGCCGCCAGCGGCGCACTTGCCCAGCCGGGAAACGGTAACGGAAAAGATTCCGGCGATCGGGGCAAACCCGCTGCAGCATCGATGAAACAGGTAAACGGCAACGGTAACGGCAACAGCGCAAAGCGCGACCGTGAGCCGAATAGGGCGGTCGAACGTGATCGCGCACCGGACGCGTCACGCCAGCGCGATGCAAAGGCCGAAAAGTCCGAGCGGCGTGTAGCCACCCCTTCCCTCAAGGCTGAAAAGCGCGAGATCAACAGCGTCGAACGTGATGTCGAACGCAGGGTTGAACGCCGTGTCGAAACCCGTTCCGGCGACAGCAGGAACAGGGATGGCCGCCTGATCGACCGTGTGGTGTTCAACCGCGATCGGGAGCTTCTCCGCCTCGACCGTTCGCGCGATCTGATCGACGGGTGCCCTCCCGGCCTTCGCAAGAAGAACAACGGCTGTCTTCCGCCCGGTCAGGCGAAGAAGCAATACGCCGACCGCGGCCTGTTCGGCTACGATTATCGGCCAGGCCTGTTCGGGCTGAGCAGCTATTCCAGCGGGCGCTACATGTATAACGACGGCTACCTGCTGCGGCTTGGCAGCGGTGGTGGGATCGGGGGCTATATCCCGCTCCTCGGCGGCGCCCTGTCGATCGGCAACCCGTGGCCCAGCTCGTATACTTACAACCGCGTGCCCGACTATTATGTCGACTATTACAATCTGGGCGGTAGCGACCGGTATCGGTATGCCGACAACGTGATCTACCGCGTCGATCCCGAAGACGCGGCCATCCTTTCGGTCGCGGCGCTGTTGACCGGAGACGAGTTTTCGATCGGGCAGCCCATGCCGAGCGGATACGACGTCTATAACGTCCCTTACGCCTACCGCGATCGGTACTACGACACGCCGGAAGCGTCCTACCGTTATTCCGACGGGTACGTTTACCGCGTGGACCCCAAAACCCAGCTCGTGGCAGCCGCCATCGACCTGTTGATCTGAAGGAGGATCGCATGAAACCGATTTTCAAATGCGGTCTTGCCGCCATAGCCCTTGCTGCCCTGCCGCTAACGTCCGCGTGCAGCCAGGTCGACGATCAGGACCCGAAAACCGCCACCAAGGATGATGGAACCATCACCCTTGCAGCGGCCCTCGGCGCTGAAGATGGGATGGACACGTTGCAGAATGCCATCACCAACAGCGAACTCTCGGGCGTTCTCGACGGACCGGCCAGCTACACTCTGCTGGCCCCCACCGACGCTGCGTTCGACGCGCTGGGAGACGAGGGCAAGGCGCTGTTGACGGACGATCAACGGCCCCTGCTCGTCGGCCTGCTGCGAGAGCATATGCTACCCGGCCATCTGACGCCGGAAACCATCGAGAAGGCCATTGCCGACAAGGGTGGACCGGTGACGATTTCGACCCTTGGCGAAAGTCAGGTGACGTTCTCGATGAACGGCGATCAGTTGAGCGCCGCGCTGCCCGGCGGCGCGACGGCTGCGATCACCGGGACAGCCATCGCCGCGAACAACGGCGTGGTCATTCCGCTCGATACGGTGCTGATGCCGCAAAAAGCCGGCTAACCCGGATCGTCAATACTCGCGGCTGATTTCGGCGACGATGCTATCGCGTCCGACAGTCGAGACAGCCGCGAGGATTGAAATCCAGCTGGTGACCCGGAATTCCACCTCGGTTGCGCTGTATCCGCGCCCGTCGGTGATGATCTCCACATAGAACCTGCGACCGAAGTTCTTGCCCAGCGCAATACCGGTCCCGCGTCCCAAGGCGGCATCCGCACTCACGATGCGCAGCCGGTCGAGGCCGATTGCGCTGCGTAGCTGGTTGATCGGATCCATGCCGCCGCCGCCGCGCAGGCTGGCCACGGCCGCGCCCAGCTGCAGGGCATCGGTGGCCGACAGGCTGGTAACGGACCCACCGAACAGCAGGCGCGCCAGGATTTCCTCTTCCGGCAGGGCCGGATCGGAACTGAAGACAATCTCAGGCTGGGTGGCGCTGCCGGTTACCGTGACTTCCACCGTAACGCTGTCGGCTTCGGCTTCCGCGCGAATGTCTATGCGCGGGTCGATGGGCACCGTGTCGTCGAAATTGATTTCGCCGCGCGTCAGTTCGAAACGCGTGCCAGCGAAGGTGTAATCGCCCCGGACTACCTGTGCGCGGCCGCCTATGCGCGGATCATCGGTCGTCCCGCGCAAGATGATGTCGGCGCCCCATTCGCTGTCCAGCCCCATGCCATCCACATCGATCCGGCTGTTGGCCTTTGCATCGATGAGATAGCGCCACGGGCGCGCGGGACCGACAAGCGGTGCCCTTTCACTGGGTGCGTTGATTTCGCGCGTGGGGATCTGCGGCAGGCGAAGATCGTCGGCCGCTGCGCCCAGCGACCAGCTTGCACGGTTCACGGTAACCCGGCCAGCAATCGTCCCTCCCAAACCGTTGGACACGATGCGAAGCGGCCCCGTCACAGTCGCGCTCAAGCCCTTTGCGTTGACCAGACGGGCGTTGGTTGCCGAGGCACGCAGATCGATGATCGGTCCCCGTATCTCGAGGATGCGCCCTTCCACCTGTTCGCCCAGCGTGCGAAGATCGACGATGCCGCTGCCGGCAACCCGTCCGCCATTGCCGGTATTGCCCGCGAACCGCACGATCTGCAGCCGCGATCCGGAAAACCGCCCACGCAGCTCCACATCCTTGATATCGGTGCCCGACAAGGAACTGCGAACCCTGAGCGCGTCGCTTGAAACCGTGCCGCGCACGGTGGGATCGGCCAGCGTGCCCGTGGCGTCCGCAGCCACCGCGACCGGTCCGGTGATGTCGAAGGCATCGATCGCAGCCAGCCTCCACAGGCTTTCCGCCGCGCCGCGATACCGCAGCTGTGCCAACAGATTGCCCGCCCGCACCCGTTCGATCAGCAGGCCCGATTGCGGCAAGCCGGTAATCCGCGCCTGCATGCGGCCCTGACGGATATCTTCGTTGCGAAGCAGCGCACGCGCCTCGAGGCTGGTTTCGGTCAACCGTGCAAGCAGCGAAACGTCCACTGGCCGCGATGTCAGCACCAGACCGGAGCGTGTCAGCCCATCCACCTTCACCCGGGCCGTACCGACCGGCAAGCGGTTCGAGCCGGTGCGGAATTCGACGGTCCCCGAAATCGTGCCCCCAAGACCGGTCTCCGACCGCGTTATGTCGATCAGCGACAACGGCATCCGCGCCAGCTTGAGGTCGAGTTCCAGCGCATCGCTGCCGGTGCGCCCCGCAGCGATCATGGAGCCGTTCCCGTAGGACAGCTGGGTTGGCGCAAGCCGCCAGCCATCGTCGAGGCGGGTCAGGACAGCGCGGCGCGGCATCGTGATTGGCCGACCGGCAAATTCGCCGCGTGCGGCAACGGCGACCTGTTCGGGCCGGAAGCGGGCGTTGAGATCGAGTTCGAAACGCGAGCTTCGCCGCCCGGCGAGCGAGGCTTCCACCGTACCGACGCCGTTTTCGATTTCGCCGCGGGCCGCAAGCCGCGCAACGAACAAGGTGCCATATGACAGGCCCGACGCCGTGCCGGACCCGCTGAACGTCGTGCTGCCATCCGCGATCAAACCGCTGGCCTTGATATCCGCGCGGCCAATTCGCAACGGCGTTGCCCCGCCAAAATTTGCGTTGCGGGCCATCAGATTGACATCCAGACCCTGTCCGCCCGCACGCGGTGCCAGCGCAACGGTCCCATCGACCCCGCCGCCTGCAAAATCGAGCTGCCCTTCCAATCCGCCGTCTGCAAGGACGAGGCCGCCCGTGACGGTGGTGTCCGAAACGCGCAGCGTTTCAACATCGATGCGCGTGGGGCCGCCCGCTGGCGCGAACAGGCCCAAACGACCGACAAACGGACCGAGAACCGATCCGCCTTCGGCATCGATCGAAAACCCTTCCTGTGTCGGCGCAATGGCAAGCCGGACATTGTCCAGGCCGGTAACGGGCTTGGCAAAGACCAGGACCGCTTCCGGCCCGCTTTGGGCGAGCGTGGCTTCGACCGTGAAATCGCCGTAATCGATATGGCGGCCATTGCCGGCGACACGGGTTTTCCCCTGTGCAACCGATCCGTTCAGCGACATCGCCAGCTTGCTCGCCTCAACCCGGACACGGTCGAATCTGAGCGGCGCGTTGCCGCCCACGGCAATTCCGCCGCGCACGCGGATGGGCGTACCGGCAAGATTGGCCAGCGTTGCGTTGGTCACAGGCGCGACCCGCGCATCCAGATCGGCCGAAAGCCGCCAGGGCGCACCGGGCGCAAGGGCAAGATCGATGGTCGCGGTCCCGCCAACGCTGCCGACATTGTCAAGCGCAAGGCGATCCGCCCGAACCGGGCCGCGGACGCGGTAGGTTCCGTTGTCGAGGTTTCCGCGAAGCGCGAGGTTGGCCGTGGTGCCGGGAAAGGCCAGTCGCACATCGTCCGCCTGCAAGGTTGAACCGCTCAGCACCAGCGTTCCGCGTCCGGTCCCGCCGACAAGGCGCGGATCGACAAAGGCGTTTCCGCTTGTGACACGCCCCACTTCGAGATTGAGCGGAAGCGTCCAGCGGGTTCCGTCAAACCGTGCCGTTCCCTGCTGGCGCAGATCGGCGAGCAGCGTGCCCCCGGCGTCCAGTTCGCCAACCGTCAGGTCGTGAACGATCGACAGATCGGAAAATTCGCCGTCCAGCGTCGCCGCAAGCTGCGCATCGCGCAGCCGCATTGAGGGGCCCAGCAGTTCAGGGTTGCGCACCCTTGCCGTGACGGCAAGTCCGTCGAAACGGTTGGCGGCGAGATCCACGCCGCCCTCCGCATCGGCCAGAAGTCCCTGCCCGACCAGCACCGTTCGCCCGTCGATGGCTCGGTTCTCGATCGCTATGTCGGATCGGATTGCGACATCGTTGCCGAGCGCGGCCAAGGGTATTCCGGCAAGGTATCGGGACGGATCGACCTTGCCCAGCAGGCCAAACCGCCCTGCCCGGTTGGTAATCCGCAACGCTGCAACGCGCCGGCCCTGCGTGCGAACGAGCAACGCCCCCTTCCACTGGGTCCACGTGCCCTTGCCCCGGAGACGCGCCGTGTGCGCGGCATCCAGACCGGCGATCCCGGCAATCGGTCCATCTGCCGCAGCGTCGAAATCAAGCGACATGTCAAAGGCATCGCCATCCGGTTCCGCATCGATCAGGAACGCCAGCGTATCCGATTTGCCCAAGCTGCCGTCGGCATCGACCATCAATCGGCGATCCTCGATCAGCACCTTGGCCGCCAGGTCGACGCTCTGCGCGCGATCGCCGGCGATGCCGGGCGCAAGCGTGAGATTATCGATTTCCAGCCGGCCAATGGCGATATCGAATCCCGGAAGGATAGGGGTATCCTCCTCGCTCGGGAGGAATTCGGGAAGGCGCGTCAACGTGGCCCGGCGCGCCGTGAAACTGTCGATATCGAGGCGGTTGCGGACCCATGCCCCCGGATTCCAGTCAAGCTCGACACGCGGTATGGTCAGGAATACGCCCCGGGGGTCCGACAGGCGCACATCATGCAGCACCGATGCCCCGTACAGATTGCCCTCGATCCGCCCGATGCGGATGTTGAGCCCGTTGGGCAGTGTCTGGCGCGCAATCTGGCTGGCGAGAAACCGTTCACCCAGCGGGGTGTTGAGGATAGCCACCGCCGCGACCAGGCCAAGCACCAGCGCGGCGATCAGGCCAAGGCCCCACTTCATCGCACGGCGCGCGCCCGACCGGCGCTTCGTCACCACGGTGTCTCCGCCTTCGTTCGCCATCAGAACGCCTGTCCCAGCGAGACATAGACGGCCAGCGGAGAATCGTCCGGATCAGGGTTCAGCGGCACGCCCACGTCGAGGCGGATCGGGCCAAAGCCGGTGGTGTAGCGCACGCCCACACCGGCACCGTATTTGATGTACCGGAAGTTGGGCAGGCTTTCGATGGACACGCTGCCGACATCGAGGAAGGGCACGAACGAAACGGCCCCGTCGAACAGGCCGGTGCCGATGCGCGCCTCGACGGAGGCTTCGACAAGGCTGCGCCCGCCGGTGGGTTCGAGGAAATCGTTCTTGGGCCCGATGGCCTGGTAGCCATAACCGCGCACCGATCCGCCGCCGCCTGCATAGAGACGGCGCGACGGCGCGACGGCATAGGTCGGGGCGCCCTGTATGCTGGCGAACCGCAACCGGCCCGCCACAACGATGCGATCGCTGACCGACTGGTAATAGGATGCATCGGCCTGGTTTCGCAGATAATAGAACTGCTCCCCCCCGGTGCGCGACGTTTCGGGCGCGAGATAACCTGTGAGCCGGAAACCCTGCGTGGGATCGAGCAGGGAATCGGTCGTATCGAGCGTGGCGCGGCCAAAAACCGATCCGATGGTATAGCCCTGGCGCGGACGCGGCACCCCGCCCCGCACGATGTTGCGTTCGTCGGTTGCCAGGATTTCCGCACCGACTGCCCAGCTCAGCGGTTTCTGGAAAAGCAGGGTCGACGTACGCTCGAACGTCCCCGACAGGGCGACCGAACGCGCTTCGAAGGCTATGTTGCGGACGCTGGACGCATAGGCGTCGATGGTGAGCACCATGTCGCGGCCGGTGAAATTGTTTTTCCGGAACGTGACCCCTGCCAGCTGTTCCTGTGTTCCCGCGATCCCGCGGACCCGCAGCGATCCTTCGGGGGGGAACAGATTGCGGTGTTCCCAGCTTGCCTGAACGCGCACCCCTTCTTCGGAGCCATAGCCGATGGCGCCCGCAATCGTCCGCAATTTCGCCTTTTCCAGCGCCACGTCCATCGCCAGAACACCGGGCTGATCGCCTTGTGGAGGAGTGACTTCGCGCGGCGTGATCGACACGGTCGACACCAGGCCGGTCGCGGTGATGGCGCGGCGCAGGTCCATTTCCAGGCTGCGTTTGTAGACATCGCCTGCATCGAACCGTGCGATGCGGGACAGATGCGGGTTCGACAGGAATGCGGGATCGCTGCTGACGACTTCGCCGAAGACATACTTGCCCATCGGCCGGACCGGCATGGTCAGATCGCCTTCGATCCGTTCGTGATCGATCAGCAATTGCGGCTCGTCGATTTCGGCGAAGGCGTATCCGTTTTCACCCAGCGCACGGTCGAGATTGTACCGCTCGGTCATGATGCGGTCGGACTGAAGATAATCGCCGGACGCGATCTGGAAGCTGTCGCGCAGGCGTTCCGCATCGGGCGCCGTGTTCAGCTGACCAAGATCAATCGCCCCATAGGTATAGCGCGGGCCGGGGATGATATCGAACCGCACGACCGGGCCGGTATCCGCTTCGGCATCACCGGGGGTCCGCGAACCGATGCTGCGCACTATCTCGCCGTCGTAATATCCATACACCCGCAGCAAATTGCCCAGCAATTCCTCGTCTTCGCGGGCGCGAGCGGCGATCAGAGCGACATTTGCTTCGCTTTCGTCGAAATTCTCGATCGTGGACAGCGCCTTGAACCGGTCGATGAAATCGCCGCGTTCGGAAAAGGGCGGTTCCGTCTGCGGAAATCCGAGCACAAGCGCGTCGGACACCTGTTCAAGCTCGGCGTCCTCGAAGGCGACTTGCTGGCGATCCTCGAGCAGATCGGCGAACAGGATTTCCTCTTCGGGTTCGAGGTCTTCCAAAGGTTCGAATTCCAGGTCCTCCGGCCATGCAACCTGCATGTCCGGCAATTCCGCAATCGGGCTTTCTGCATCCAGTTCGGCATCGGCCTGCGACAGGTCTGCGCCCTCGTCAGTGCCCTGCTGCGCCCATGCGTCGGGATTTTCGACCGCGCTGTCGGGGATCAGGTCCTCGAGCGATTGCGGCGCGTCGATATCCTGCGCGGCAAGTGGCGCGGCGACCAGCGCAAGCGCGGCCGCACATATCGTCAACGAGTGGCGGAATGCGTCAGTCGGCGAGCTTGTATTCAGCGGCGCGCCCATCCTTGGCCGGAAGCCCTTCTTCCAGGCTGCGGCGCCGAGGAGCGGTAGCGTTGGTGATGAGGCGGCGCTGTTCGTCGGCGGGCATCCGTTCCCAACCAGCGCGGCCCAGCTTTTCGAGCGGACGATAGCGGACCTTGTATTGCATACGCTCCGCCCCTTCGACCCAGTAACCGAGGTAGACGTAAGGCAGCCCGCGCTCTGCAGCGCGCTGGATGTGGTCGAGAATGATGAAGTTACCAAGCCCGGCGCGATCCTCATGCTCTGGGTCATAGAAGCTGTAGATCATCGACAGCCCGTCACCCTGGAAATCCGTGAGACATGCTCCGACCAGGCGCCCCGGTTCGGCGCCGATCCCCGGCTCCCTGTATTCAATCACATAGCTGGATACAGGCGTGTGTTCCACCATATCCGCAAAGTCGGTTTCTTCCATCTGCGTCATGCCGCCACCGGGGTGGCGGACCGCGAGATATTTCTGGAGCAGTTCGAACTGTTCGGCAGTCGCCCACGGGCGGCATTCGGTGGCAATCAGGTCGCCATTGGCCTTCAGCGCGCGCTTCTGGGTCGAGGAAGGCCGAAATTCGTTCGCGACGACACGAACCGATACGCACGCCTGGCAATCGAGGCAGGAAGGGCGATACGCCACGGTCTGGCTGCGGCGGAACCCGATACGGCCCAGGGCTTCGTTGAGTTCGTCCGCGCTTTCGCCGCGAAGTTCGGTGAAGACCTTACGCTCGCTCTTGCCGGGCAGGTACGGACACGGCGCGGGGCTGGTCACGAAAAACCTGGGGAAGCGGATCGGGGCCGTCACGGTTTATGGCATCCTTTCGCAAGCGGGCGGTCGAACGAGGCGTTAACGCTTCGTTGACCTTGTTATGGCGCAGGCGGTTCCGGGTTAAAAGGCCCTTAACCATGAAAACCACGCCCTGCCCGACGAAATGCCGGTTCCCGGTGCGAAAAACCCCGTAGGCCGAAGGTCAGGCCAGTTCGGCCACCTCCACATGATACCCCTTTTCCCCGAGCGCGCGGACGAGCCGGTCGATCTGATCCGAGTCGCGGGCCTCGCATTCGATCTCGGCCGTCAGCCCCTTGGCGGGCAAGGTGGTGAAGATGCGCTGGTGGTAGATTTCGATGATGTTGACGTTGTGTTCGTTGAACTCGCGCATCACCTTGAACAACGCGCCGGGCCGGTCCTGCAACGTGATGCTCAACCGCGCGAGGCGGCCTGACCGTGCAAGATCGCGCAGCAGCACATTGGCCAGCAAACGGGTATCGATGTTGCCGCCGCACAGCACCAGACCCACGGTTTTCCCGGCGAATTTCTCGGGGTGGGAAAGAACGGCCGCAAGCCCGGCAGCACCGGCACCTTCGACCACGGTCTTTTCGATTTGCAGCAGCAGCGACACCGAATGTTCCAGGCTGGATTCTTCGACCAGCAGGACTTCGTCCACCAGTTCGCGGATGACCTGCCGGGTGAATTCGCCCGGTGCCTTCACCGCGATGCCTTCGGCCAGCGTGTCGCCGCCACACGGCAGATCGTCACCGGTCAGGGCGGAATACATCGATGGGAAAAGCTTTGCCTGCACCCCGACCATCTCGATTTCGGGCCTCAGCGCGTGCGCAACCGTAGCCATACCGCTCATCAGGCCGCCGCCGCCGATCGGGACGACCAGACAATCGAAATCTGCCTTCTCCTCCAGCATTTCGAGCGCGACCGTGCCCTGGCCCGCCGCCACCAGCGGATCGTCGAACGGGTGAATGAAGGTCAGACCGCGTTCGGCCTCGAGCTCGCGGGCATAGGCGTAGGCTTCGTCGAAGGTTTCGCCGAACTGTTCGACCATCCCGCCGACGCTTTCGGTCTGCATGACCTTAACCGACGGTGTGGTCTGCGGCATCACGATGGTCACCGGAACGCCCAGGCGCCGACCGTGATAGCTCAGGCCTTGCGAGTGGTTGCCCGCCGAAGCCGCGATGACGCCGCGTGCACGCTGTTCGTCGGTAAGGTGGAGCAGCGCGTTCAACGCCCCGCGTTCCTTGTAGGCGGCGGTGAACTGCTGGTTTTCGAACTTAAGCCAGATATCGGCGCCGGTAATCTGCGACAGTGTCTGCGAATGCATCATCGGCGTGCGGACGATCGCCCCCTGGATACGGCGCGCGGCGGCGCGCACGTCGTCGAGCGTGAGGAGATCGGTTGCCTTTTCGGCGGCGCGGACTGGAGATGCCTCGGTCATGCCCGATGCCCTAGGGTCAAGCGCACCGGCGCGCAATTGCCGAAAGGGTTTGCGCGCGCCAAGCTATGCCTTATCGCGGTTGGCCTCAGCCACGGGGTCACATACTGCCATGAAGCTTGCATCGTTCGTTTCCATTCTCGCCCTTGCAACCGCATCGCCAGCGCTGGCCGATGTGCTGATCGACAATGTCGAAGGGATAACGATCGACGAACAGGGCAAGGTGAAGCGTTTCGTCGCCCTGGTTATCGATGACGAAGGCAAGGTCGCCAAAATTCTGCAATCCGGCGACAAGAAACCGCAGACCGATTACCGCGAAGACGGTGATGGGCGCGTGATGATACCCGGCCTTATCGATGCCCATGTCCACGTGATGGGCGTTGGCATCGGCGCGCTCACGCTGGACCTGTCGGACACCAATTCGCTCGACGAAGCGCTGGCCAAGATACGCATTTTCGCGGCAGAAAACGATTCGCGCCCGTGGATACTGGGACGCGGCTGGAACCAGGAAAAATGGGGCCTTGGCCGCTTCCCCACCGCCGCTGAACTCGACAGCGCCGTGGCCGACCGCCCGGTCTACCTGGAACGGGTCGATGGCCATGCCGGCTGGGCAAACACGATGGCGCTGACGCAGGCCGGGGTCACCGCGTCGAGCAAGAGCCCCAGTGGCGGACGGATCGAACGTCTTCCCGGTTCGCAGCAGCCGTCCGGCGTCTTCATCGACGCCGCCGAGGAACTGATGCGCAAGGCCATTCCGGCGCCCCGTCCGGTGGAGCGCGATCTGGCGTTCGCCGAAGCGCAGAAGGTGCTGCATCGCCAGGGCATCACCGCCGTTGCCGACATGGGCACCACGATCGAGGATTGGCAGGCATTTCGCCGCGCCGGGGATGCCGGCTCGTTGACGCTGCGCATCATGTCCTACGCACACGGTCCCGATGCGATGGACCTGATTTCCGGTGCCCGCCCGTCGCCCTGGCTGTATGACGACAAGCTGCGGATGAACGGCGTGAAGCTGTATCTTGACGGTGCGCTCGGCAGTCGGGGGGCGTGGCTCAAGCGCCCTTACGCCGACGATCCGGGCAACACCGGTCTTCCGCTGATGGCCGAAGCCCAGTTCCGCAATGTTCTGGTGCGCGCCGCGCAGGGCGGATTCCAGCCCGCGATCCATGCCATTGGCACGGCGGCGAACGCCGATGCGCTGAACGCGATCGTCGAAATTGCCGAAAGCTTTCCAGGCGATCGCCGCTGGCGGATCGAACACGCGCAGATCGTCGATCCCGCGGACCTCCCCAAGTTTGCCCAGCAGGGTATCATCGCGTCGATGCAGCCCGTGCATCAAACATCCGACCGCCTGATGGCCGAAGCCCGGCTCGGGGCCGATCGTCTCGATGGTGCCTATGCCTGGAACACGATCCTGTCGGTGGGCGGCAAGCTGGCGTTCGGGTCTGACGCCCCGGTTGAATCCGCCGATCCGTTTGCCGGACTAGCAGCGGCCACGACACGGATGGACGCCAATGGCGAACCCTTCGGCGGCTGGCGTCCTCAGGATCGCGTCACGCGCGAAAAGGCGCTGGCAGGCTTTACCAGCGATGCGGCCTATGCCGGCTTTGCGGAAGGCCGGTTTGGCCGGCTTCTACCTGGCGAACGCGCCGATTTCGTCCTTGTCGACCGTGATCCCCTGATGGCCACCCCGGCGCAATTGCGCGCCACCAAAGTGCTCGAAACATGGGTTGGCGGGCGCAAGGTTTACGACGCGGACTGAGCCTCGTCCTTTTCGGCGCTCTCGCCGCGGGCTTTCTCGCGGCGCTCGGTCAACCGCATGAGCAGCAGGGAGCCTTCGAAAAGCATCAGCAGCGGAATCGCGAGCAGCAGCTGCGAGCCGGGATCGGGCGGGGTCACGATCGCCGACAGCGTCACGACCAGCACGACGATATAGCGGCGCGCCCCGCTCAACTGAGCGCGCGTCACGATACCGGCGCGGTGCAACAGCAACAGCAGGACCGGCAGCAGAAAGCTCATGCCGAAGGCCAGGATGAACTGCATCACCAGCCCCAGGTATTCGTTGGCGGTAGGCAGGGCCTGGATTTCCAGCCCGCCGGCCGTGCCCTCGAACCCGAGAAACCATTCGAACGCGGTCGGCATGACCACGTAATAGGCCAGCGCCGCCCCCATCCCGAACAGGATCGGGGTGGCGAGGAGGAAGGGCAGGAACGCCTTCTTTTCCTTGGCATAAAGACCCGGCGCGATGAACGCCCAGAGCTGGTTCGCGATGATCGGGAAACTCAGGCAGAAGCCGGCGAACAGCGCCACCTTCAGTTCCACGAAGAACACCTCGTACAGCTTGGTGAAGATCAACTGCCCTTCCCCGGCGGGAAAGGCGTTCTTCAGCGGCTGGATCAGGAAACCCAGAATGGGGTCCGCGAAATACAGGCAAATGCTGAAGGCGACCACCAGCGCGAGGACACAGCGCACCAGCCGCGCACGCAGTTCGATCAGGTGATCGAGCAGCGGGGCCTGGGTTTCGTCGATATCCTTGATGACCGCCATGTCAGCTATCCTTGGCCGGCGGTGCGGGCGGCGGGTCCAGTGGCAGCGGCGGTTCGTTCGTGTGCTCGGGGGCCTTGGCCGGCGCAGCGCGCGCTATCGCGGCTTCGGCTGCCGCGTCCGCATCGACGGGCGCTTCGGGATCGTGCAGCGCTTCCATCTGCGGCGGCAGGAGATTGTCCGGCGCTCCGCCTTCGGGCGTCGAGCCTTCCGGGTATCGGGCCATGATCTCTTTGTTACGCTGGGACCACTTTTCTTCCATTTCTTCGATTTCCGCCTGGCGGACCATTTCGTCCATGCCTGCGCGGAAGTGGTTGGACATGCGGCGCATCTTGCCGATCCAGCGGCCCGCTGTTCGCAGGGCCCTGGGCATGTCTTTCGGGCCGATCACAAGGATCGCCACGATGACAATCACCAGCAGTTCGCTGGCGCCGATGTCGAACATGGGACTTGCCCCCTAGCCCCGCATGTCGGGGGTATCGCTGCGCGGCGCGGGCTGCGGATCCTGCGCTGCCTGTTCGGCGGGCTTTGCTTCGTGGCCTGGCCCTTCGATGCGACCGGCAGGTTTCGAGGGCGCATCTTCCTCGTTCATGCCTTGCTTGAAGCTTTTGATACCCTTGCCGAAATCACCCATCATTTCGGAAATACGGCCCCGCCCGAACAGGACGAGGATAACGATGGCGATAATGATGAGCTGCCAGGGGCCGAGCGACATGGGGATACCTTCTTCGTAGCTGTAGGCTTACATATAGGCTCACCGGCGCGCCGATGCCAGTCACGCTTCGCTATCGGCTTCCCGATCTGCGGGTTCCGCCTCGTCGCCCTCGCCGATCAGGGCGTCATACGCATCGTCGACCGGGTCGAGCAGTCCCGTGGCGCGCAATTCCGCGATTCCAGGGAGATCGCGGCGGCTCGCAAGCCCGAAATGGTCGAGGAAATCGGCGGTGGTTGCGTAGATCGTGGGGCGCCCGGCCACTTCACGGCGACCCGCAATCTTCACCCAGCCTGCCTCCATCAGCACGTCGAGCGTCCCTCCCGAAGTCTGCACGCCGCGAATCGATTCGATTTCGGCGCGGCTGACCGGCTCGTGATAGGCGATGATCGCAAGCACTTCAGTCGCTGCCCGGCTCAACCGCCGCACCTGTTCCTTTTCGCGCCGCAACAGATGCGCCAGATCGGGCGCGGTTTCGAAATGCCACCGTTTGCCCCGCTCGACGAGGTGGACACCGCGCTTGTCGTATTCGGCGGCAAGCGCGCGCAGCGCTTCGCGAACGTCGCCGACCGCGGCATCGCCGAGGAAACCCGCCAACGCTTCGGGCGTCATCGGTTCCTCCGCCGCGAACAGGGCGGCTTCGATGGCGCGGCCCAGTTCATCCACGCGCGGTCATCCGGCGAAGGTGCAGCGGCCCGAAGGTTTCTTCCTGCTGCAATTCGGCACGGCCCAGCCGGGCAAGCTCGAGCGCCGCCACGAAGCTGGATGCCAGCGCCGATTTGCGCAGGCGCGGTTCGGCATGGGGCGGAAGGAAATCGCGCAGTTCCATCCAGTCCAGCGTCACGCCCAGCATGTTCGACACACGGTCCAGCGCGCTTTCCAGCGTCATCACGGGCCGTTCGCGGACCATGTGGATCGCCGGCGCGGTGCGCGCCTTCACCCTGCCATACGCTTCGATCAGCGCGAACTGGTCGCATCGCCACAGGTTCTTGCGCGCGATCTCCAGCCCTTCCGGATTGCCGCGCAGGAAAACATCGCGGCCAATCCGGTTGCCGCCCATCAGGCGGCCCGAAGCGTCGCGCATCGCGCCCAGCCGTTGAAGACGCAGCTGGAGCCGGAGGGCCATTTCTTCGGGGCTTGGGTCTTCCTGCTCGTCCTTGGGCAGCAGCATGGCGGATTTCAGATAGGCCAGCCATGCAGCCATCACGAGGTAATCGGCGGCCAGCTCCAGCTTCAGCGCCTCGGCCTGTTCGATATAGCCAAGGTATTGATCGACCAGCGAAAGAATCGAAATCGATCGCAGGTCGACCTTTTGCCGCCGCGCCAGATCGAGCAGCAGATCAAGCGGCCCTTCCCACCCGTCGAGTTCGAGGTAGAGCGCGTTTTCGTCTACCTTTGCCTCTCCGGCAATGCCGTCCCATTCTTCGTCCGTCTCCACGACGGGATCGCTGAAAAGAAGGCCGTCTGCGGTCATGCCGCGGCTTCCTCGACCAGAGCAAGCAGGGCGTCGCGCTTGGCCAGCAGTTCCCGCGTCTCGATTGCGTCGGCCGGATCTCCCATCATCGCGAGGACCCGCTCCAACCGCTCGGCACCCTTGGCGCTCAGCGTGCCGCAGCGATCCGCAATGCCGGCCATATCGTCGATCCGCGCCCAGCAATTGAGGACGATGTCGCACCCGGCGGCCATGGCCCGTTCCGCACGTTCGGGGATCGTGCCGTCAAGCGCCTCCATGTCGATGTCATCGGTCAGCAGAAGGCCGTCGAACCCGATGGCACCGCGGATGATGTCGCGGATGACCGTCTGCGACAGGGTGGCGGGGTTCTGCGCATCCCAGGCGGTGAATACGATGTGCGCGCTCATGCCCAGCGGGTGGGCGTGAAGGGTGCGGAAAGGCTCGATATCCACCGCGAGTTCTTCGGCGGTGGCCGTGACGCGCGGCAGTTCCTTGTGGCTGTCGACCGTGGCCCGGCCATGTCCCGGCATATGTTTCAGGCAGCCGACCACACCGGCCCTGCCCATGCCGTCCAGCACCGCGCGGCCAAGCGCGGCGACCTGCATCGGCTCGCTGCCAAGGGCGCGGTCGCCAATCACGTTGTCCGTTTCGGGGCGGCGCACATCGAATGGCGCGTGGTAGTCCACCGAAATCCCGGCAAGCGCGAGTTCGCGGGCCATCGCCTCGGCGTTGACGCGCGCCGCTTCTATCGCGGACGCCGGGGCGATTTCGAACAGTTTTGCGAACGCTTCGCCTGCGGGGTAGCGCGGCCATTCGGGCGGCTTCATCCGCACGACGCGGCCACCTTCCTGGTCGATCGACACGATCAGGCGATCGCGCCCGTGGATTTCGCGCAGATCGTCCGTCAGGCGGCGCAATTGTTCGCGCGTTTCGCAATTGCGCGCGAACAGGATGTAGCCCGCCGGATCGGCCTCCTTGAAGAAGGCGCGTTCGTCGGGTGTGAGCGCAAGGCCGGATATGCCGAAAATCGCGGGCGTCATGACGGGAAAATGCGGCTTTTGCCGAGGTCTAGCAAGCGCAAGCCGCCCGCGAAGTGGGGAAAAGCACGGCCAGCTGTGCCTATTTCACGAAACAGGCGAGCCCATCCGTCTGCAACGCATTGCACAGGCGGTTGGCCGATGCGCGATCGCCCGCCATGGCCTGCAGGCGATAGACGCGGCCTATATCGACCTGCGCCTCGACCACACGGTGGCGTACACCGCTCAACGCTTCGGTCTGGCGAGTGAGCGAAACCCAGGCGGCTTCGGCGTCTTCGCGGCGCGGGAACGCCCCCACCTGGACGGGAACGCCCGACACTTGCGGTTGCACCTTGGTGGGCGTGACCTTGGTTTCACGCGGCGCTTCGTCGATCGTGGACGCGATGGATGGCGCAGCCGGCTGGGCGGATGCCGGCTTGTCCGCCAGGCGGCCTTCGCGCGTCTGGCCTTCGCCCACGGCAAAGCTGGTGTCGCCCGTGCCGGGAAATACCTTCCCGCCTTCGTCGTCGGGCCGTGTCTTGTAAGGTTCTTCGGGCGCCGCGATCAGGCTGCCATCGGCAGGCGGTTCGTCCGAAGCCGTGTTGGCGACAAACCAGATACCGCCGACCACCACGCCAAGTGCCACGAGCGCGAGAACGCCCAGCATCACCATCCGCGACACATCGAAGCCACCGGCCGCCTCGTCATCTTCCCCGGCGTCGAGCCAGGGCAGACTGTCGTCTTCGGCCAGATCGAGCTGATCGCTATCGTCCCATTCGCGATCGCTGTCGTAAGGCGAAGTCCCCATCATCACATCTCCTCGACCGCTTCGACGCCAAGAATGGCGAGCCCGTTGCGAATTACCTGTCCGATACCGTCCGCAAGGTAAAGCCGCGCGGCGGTCAATTCGGGATCGCTTTCCTGGATGATCCGCTTTGCCGGATCATCGTTGCCTGCGTTCCAGAAACTGTGGAACGCAGCGGCCAGATAGCCAAGGAAAAAGGCAATGCGGTGCGGTTCGCGCGCCTTGGCGGCGGCTTCGACCATGCGCGGGAACTGGGCAGCTTCGCGGACCAGGGCAAGCTCGTCCGGTCCCAACCGGTCTATGTGATCGGCCGACGGCGCAACCCCGGCCTTGCGCAGCGTGGAGCGGATGCGCGCGTGGGCATACTGGAGATAGAAGACCGGGTTGTCTTTCGAGGCTTCGACAACCTTCGCGAAATCGAACTCCATCTGCGCGTCGGGCTTGCGCGTGAGCATGGTGAACCGGACCACATCCTTGCCCACTTCTTCCACCACGTCGGCAAGTGTCACAAAGGTGCCCGAACGCTTGGACATCTTCACCGGTTCGCCGTCGCGCAGCAGCTTGACCATCTGGACCAGCTTCACATCGAAGGGGATGGCCTTGCCCTCGCCTTCGGACAGGGCGGCGACGGCCGCCTTGATACGCTTGACCGTGCCGGCATGGTCGGCGCCCCAGATATCGATCAGCGCATCGGCCTTTTCGGCCTTTTGCAGATGATAGGCGAGATCGGCCCCGAAATAGGTCCACTTGCCGTCCGACTTCTTGATCGGGCGGTCCTGGTCGTCCCCGAAGCGGGTCGATCGGAACAGCGGAAGTTCGACCGGTTCCCAGTCTTCGGGCGGGGCCTTGCCCTTGGGCGCTTCCAGCACGCCATCGTACACGAAGCCGTGTTCGCGCAGCCATGCTTCGGCCGCTTCGGGTTTTCCGGCGGCCTGCAGTTCGGCCTCGGACGAAAACAGATCGTGATGGATACCGAGCAGCGCCAGGTCTTCGCGGATCATGTCCATCATGGCGGCGACCGCGCGGGTGCGGAACAGTACCAGCCACTCGCTTTCCGAAGCATCCTTGTACGTCGCGCCGAATTCTTCCGCCAGCCGTTCGCCGACCGGCTTCAGGTAATCGCCCGGATACAGGCCCTCGGGAATGGCGCCGATATCCTCGCCCAGCGCCTCGCGGTAGCGCAGGTGCGCGGACCGGGCGAGCACATCGACCTGCCCGCCAGCGTCGTTCACATAATATTCGCGCACCACATCGTGGCCCGCGAATTCGAGCAGCCCGGCCAGGGCATCGCCGACCACCGCGCCGCGGCAATGGCCCATATGCATCGGGCCCGTGGGGTTCGCCGAAACATATTCGATATTGACCGTCACACTGTCGCCCATGGACGAACGGCCGTAATCGGCGCCCAGCGCAGCGATGGCGCGCAATTCGCGCAGCCAGGTGTCCCCCGACAGGCGCAGGTTGATAAATCCCGGCCCGGCGATTTCGGCATCGGTGATGTCGGGATCGCGCTTGAGATGGTCGACGATCTTTTCCGCCAGCGCGCGCGGATTGGTCTTCGCCTGCTTGGCCAGAACCATCGCGGCGTTGGTCGATAGATCGCCGTGCGCCGGGTCGCGCGGCGGCTCCACCGCCACGTTATCGCGCGGGGTGCCTGCCGGAAGTACACCTTCCAGTTCGAGTGCGTTCAACACCGCATCGATGCGGGCCGCAAAGGCGGCGTGAAGAGTCTGCATGTCAGCCATGGCGCGCGACTAACCCATTGGGCCAGAATCGCAAGAGGATCGCCCGTTTTGCGGACGCTTTAACGCGTGGCGTTATAACGCAGCTGGGCTTCGGTAAGCTGGAAGCCGACCAGCACCTCGAATGTTGCGCGCTGCACCGCGGCACGCACGGCCGGATCAGCCAGCGGATCGAGCGCGGCATCGGGATCGCCCGCCTTGCGGCGGCGTGTGATCTGTTCGCGGATATCGGCCGGAAGCGTGGCGTCCGCCCGGTTCACGTATGCGCCCGCAGTGCCGCTGGCCTGCGCGCGTTCCTGCCCATCGGCAAATTGCAGCGTGACCTGGCCGATGCGCTTGGTGACGACCTGAGAGCCGCCGCGCAGAACGGTGGAAAAATAGGGCAGCGTCACCGTGCGCGCACCGCGCGTATCGGCGCGGCGTGCAACCACATCGAAGGTGGCCTGCGTGTAGACGCGTTCGGCCCCGTCGTCGCAGGTGGAACGAAGATTCGTGATCGCCGCTGTCACGTCGAGATCGGCAAGCGTGGTCGAACCGGGCGCGCGGAATGTCGTGATGTCACCGGTATAGTCAGGGATACCGACGGCGGGGCAGGCGGTGCGGACGGCTGTGATACCCACGCCCTGGTCGATGACCAGTTCGCCTTCCCGCGAGCATCCGGCGAGCGCGAGCCCGAGAGCAAACACGGACAGGAGGCGGTTACGGCTGGTCATGCGGCTATCATTCCCTTTACGAAATTCGAATTCATCCGGCCCGGCGGCCGCCGAGACGCCCTAGCTTGGGTCGGACGAAAGCGCTAGAGGGCGGGACATGAACGCCCCCTTTCCATCCACCGATGCGCCCGCAAGCCGCGATACGCGCCTTCCGCTCAAACTCCTGATCGCGGCCCCGCGCGGCTTTTGCGCCGGAGTGGACCGTGCCATCGAGATCGTCGAACGCGCCCTGCAGAAGTATGGCGCGCCGGTCTATGTCCGCCACGAAATCGTGCACAACCGCTACGTCGTCGATTCGCTGAAGGAAAAGGGCGCGATCTTTGTCGAGGAACTCGACGAAGTGCCCAACGATGCGCCTGTCGTGTTCAGCGCGCACGGCGTTCCCAAGTCGGTGCCGGCCGAAGCCGAACGGCGCGAATTGCTTTACGTCGATGCCACCTGCCCGCTGGTAAGCAAGGTGCATCGCCAGGCCGAACGCCAGATCGAAAAGGGGCAGCATATCCTGTTCATCGGTCACGAAGGGCATCCCGAAGTGATTGGTACGATGGGGCAGGTGCCAATCGGCCAGATAACGCTGGTCGAAACGGTCGACGATGTGGCCAATCTGCCTTTCACGACCGAGGATAATTTGTCCTTCCTGACGCAAACCACGCTGTCGGTCGATGACACCCACGAAATCGTCGTGGCGCTCCAGAAGCGGTTTCCGCAGATCGTGGCGCCCAAGGCGGAAGACATCTGTTACGCCACCAGCAACCGCCAGGCAGCGGTAAAGAAGATCGCCAGCAGCTGCGATCTCGTGCTGGTGATCGGCGCGCCCAATTCTTCCAATTCGCTGCGGTTGGTCGAAGTGGCGCAGCGACTGGGCACGGATTCGCGGCTTATCCAGCGGGCGGACGAAATCGATCCGAGCTGGCTCGATGGCGTGGGTACCGTGGGCCTGACCGCCGGGGCATCCGCCCCCGAAACACTGGTTCGCGAAGTGGTCGACCGGCTGTCCGAATGGCGCACGGTAACCGAAGAAACCATCGCCGCCGCAGAAGAGAACATGGTCTTCAAACTGCCCCGCCAGCTGACCGAGTAAATTGGCGGTCTACACGCATCTCGGCGCGGAAGAGCTCGCGCGGCTGATCGCCAGCTACGATGTGGGGACCCTGGTTTCCGCCAAGGGAATTGCAGAAGGCGTTTCCAATTCCAACTGGCTGGTTGAAACCACCACGGGCCGCTTCATCCTGACCATGTACGAACGGCGGATCGAGACGTCGGATCTGCCGTTCTTCCTTGGATTGCTGGATCATCTTTCCGATGCGGGGTGCCCGGTCCCGCGCACGATCCACGATTCGCATGGTGCAGCCTATCGGATGGTCGACGGGAAGGCCGCCGCGCTGATCGAATTCCTGCCCGGCGTTTCCCCGACGGTCCCGACGCCCGGGCAGGCCCGTGCAGTGGGCGCCGCGCTGGCACAAATTCACCTTGCGGGGCTGGAGTTCGGCCACCGTCGGGCAAACGGGCTCGATGTGCACTTCAACGCCAACGCGCTGGCGCAAACCGATCCAGCCTTGCTGGCAGCCATCGATCCGGACTTGCCCCTCGTCATCGGGATGGCCCGCGATGTCGCCCGCAGATGGCCTTCCGATCTACCGGTTTCCATCATCCATTCGGATCTGTTTCCGGACAATGTCCTGATGCTGGGGGACCGTGTGTCGGGGATGATCGACTTCTACTTCGCCTGCACCGATGCCATGGCTTATGACCTGGCCGTGACCCACGCCGCCTGGGCTTTCGGAAAGGATGGCGCGCACTACGATGCGGCGGTCGGGCGCGCGCTGATCGAGGGGTACGAAACCGTCCGCCCCCTTTCCGATCGCGAGCGTGCAGAACTGCCCGTTCTGGCGCAAGGGGCGTGCCTGCGGTTTGTTGCCAGCCGCACCGAAGACTGGATCGACACGCCGGCCGACGCCCTGGTGACGCGCAAGGACCCGATGGATTTCGTCCGGCGCTGGCGTTTCTACGGTGAAAACGGACGCGAGGCCTTCGCCTGAAGGCGTTGCCACGCTAGAGGCCACCGCGATGAAGAAGATCGAGATATTCACGGACGGTTCGTGCAAGGGCAATCCCGGCCCGGGCGGCTGGGGCGCGCTGCTGCGCATGGGCACGCACGAAAAGGAACTTTCCGGGGCCGACCGGGAAACCACCAACAACCGCATGGAAATGACGGCCGCGATACGCGCGTTGGACGCCCTGATCGAACCGTGCGAAGTCGATCTGTATACCGACAGCCGATACGTGATCGACGGGATCACCAAGTGGGTTCACGGGTGGAAGAAACGTGGCTGGATCAACGCCAGCAAGAAGCCCGTGCGCAACGAGGATTTGTGGCACGAACTTATCGACGTGTCGGCCCGCCACCGGATAAACTGGCACTGGGTAAAGGGCCATTCCGGTCACATCGAAAACGAACGGGTCGACCAGCTGGCCAGCGCCGAGGCGGATCGCATCGGCGCCAGCCAGGTCTAGATCGGGTCGGCGATCAGCTTTCGTCGACGGTTTCGGCCCCGGGGCCATTCTTCTTGATGGATTCGATGGCGTTCTTGGCGCTCGCCTTGGAACTGTATCCTTCGGTCCAGAATATCGTTTCCGAATTGTACATGAAGTAGGCGACGAACTCGCCGGCCTTGTTTTTCTTGATCTTGAAATGATGCGCCATGGTTTCGCGTCTCCCATTCTGACGTTGGTTGGGAGGCTACCGTAACAATTACAGCGCCAATGGCTAGCCGAAGCGGTCGGGCGCGTAGAGCGTTGCGTCGAGATCGCGGGTCATGTCGTCCCGCTCCGCGCCCAGAAGGACCTGCGCCGCAAGGCGCGCGGCGGCGGGCGAAGTCTGGATGCCGAAGCCGCCCTGCCCGGCGAACCACGCGAACCCTTCGCGCCGGGGATCCGCGCCATACACGGGGCATCGGTCGGGCGCGAAGCTGCGTAAACCTGCCCATTTGCGTTCCACCGCGACGACCCGCCGGTCGGTAACCTGTTCAAGGCGCGCCACGGCTTCGGCCACCGCCAGTTCTTCCGGCGCGGCGTCGCAGGGCACGCTGGGTTCCTCGTCGTGCGGGCTCAGCCACAACCGCCCGCTTTCCGGCTTGAAGTAGAAGCTGCCTGCTATGTCGAGCACGAGCGGCAGGTCACCCGCGGGCGCGGGATCGACGCGCACCTGCACCACCGTGCGCCGCAGCGGCTGGATTCCCAAGGGCTGCGCCCCGGCCATGTGCGCGACGTGATCCGCCCATGCCCCGGCGGCGTTGACCAGGACCTTGGCCGCAAAACTTCCCCCGCTTTCGGTAATCAGTTCCCACCGGTCCTGCGTCCTTTCGGCGCGCATCAGCCGCGCCCGGCATTCCAGTGTAACCTGACCCTTTCTGGCAAGCGCCAGATAATGCGCGTGCAATCCAGCCACGTCGATATCCGCGCAAGCCGGTTCCCAGATCGCGCCGGTCCATTCCGGGCGCAGATCGGGCAGGTGTTTTTCCAACCCATCGCGATCCAGCCGTTCGATGGTGGCGCCGCTGGCCGAAAAGCGTTCCATGAAGGCATCGAGTTCGGCCTCATCCTGCGCTCGCCCGATATAAAGGGCACCGCGCGGGGAAAGAAATCCGCCGTCACGCAGGTAGGGGCCGGACGCCAGCGTCAGCGGCACGATTTCAGGGCCGCCATAGCATTCTTCCCAGAACGCCGCCGAACGTCCGGTCGAATGGTAGCCGGGCCGGTCTTCGGCCTCCAACAGCAACACGCGCGCGCCGCCCGACGCCAGTTCGGCGGCCAGGCTGGCACCGGCGATACCGGCACCGACGATGGCAAAATCATGCATCGTCACGGCCGACGCGGAGCAACCCGATCGAGAAATTCGGTCACGGCGCCAAGCGCGCGGTCACGAACCGGATCGACTTCGCGCAGAATTTCGTGGTGCGCTTCGGTGCCGAATTCGACCAGTTCGCCGTTGGGCAGCCGGCTTGCCGCACGCACATTTGCCGGATGGCTGACCAGCTTGTCGTTCAGCGTGGACACGATCAGGACCGGCGTCCGCACCGCTTCCATCGCCCCTTTTTCCTCGAGCGCACGGGTCGAGGCATAGGCCCGTTCGACCCAGCCCCAGCTTCCCGGCCCCATCACGAGTTCGGGACGCTTTTCGCGCCACCACAGCTCGTCGGAATACCGGTCGTCGTCATGGCTCAGCAGGTCGCGGCGGCGGGCGGGAATTTCACCCGGCTTTTCGCTCCATTTCCATGCAGGTCGCCTGGGTGTCCCGATTTTCGTCATCAGTTTGGCCACCCCATGGAGCAGCGGCAGCGGCAGCGGCGGTCCCGACATTCCCAGCATCGGCGCGCTCAGCACGACGGCGTCGGGATCGACTCGCCTGGCGATGAGCGCGCGCATGGCGATGTGCCCGCCCATCGAATGCGCGGCCAGAATGTGCGGCCCCGGCGTTGCTTGTTTCCAGTCGGCCCACAGCGCAGCCAGATCGTCGACCCATTGGGAAAAATCCCCGATGTGGCCGGTAACCGCATCCGAACCCAGCCGGCCCGATCCGGCCTGCCCGCGCCAGTCGGATGCGGTTACGCGCCATCCGTCCCGGTGCCAATGTTCCAGCGTCTCGAGGTACTTTTCGTAGAAATCGCCGCGACCGGGCAGGAACAGGATCGAGCCGCGCGGTTGATCGCCGGCGGTCCAGTCGATCCGGCGGATCGGGTGGCCATCGGCAGCCGTCCAGACGCTTTCGGTCGCATCGGCCGGAATCACGCGGCGGTCGATAGGTGTGTTGGCTGGCTGATCCAAGATTCTGCGCGGTCCCTTATGGTTACCATTTGGTAAGCCATGTTCTGTAGCACTGCCCTCAGAAGGAATTTCTGGGGGCATCATGGCCGGTTTCGAATTCACCTACGTATTGCTCGGCGCGTTGGCAATCGCGCTGGTCTTTGCCGCGTTCACCGATCTCAAGAGCCGCCAGATCGGCAACAAGCTGAATGCGGCCATCGCATTGGGCGCCCCGCTTTGGTGGTGGGCCAACGGGCTCACGCTATGGCCTGGCGTCGCCATGCAGATCGGCTTTGCCTTCGTGGTGTTCGCCGCGTGTTGCGTGCTTTTCGCCATTCGCCAGATGGGCGGAGGCGATGTGAAGCTGCTTACCGCGCTGGCGCTGTGGATCGCACCGTATCCGTTTCTCAAGCTGGTGGTGATCATGGCCATCGTCGGCGGCGTGCTCACCATCGTTTTCGGCGCTTACCACATCATGCGGCGCCGCAAGGACCGCATCGCCATTCCCTACGGATTGGCCATCGCCGCAGCCGGCCTGTGGGTTCTTGGCACCGAACAGCTCGTCACGGCTCAGGCCGCGGCGGGAATGGGTTGAAAACCCGATCTTAACCAATTCGGCCGTAAGGCTTGAAACCATACTTGCCCGCAAAAGGATTTCTCAGCGGGCCATACTAGGGGGCTAGATAGCCATGGACAGGAAGAAGCTGGTACTGCTGGTAGGTGCGCTGGTCATTGCGATCGGTACAGCGCTGGTTGCACGGAGCATGTTTGCCGGCGCCTCGGCGCCTCAGGCGGAGGCCGCACAGGTCGAAGCACAAGGGCCCAAGGTGCTTGTAGCGCTGCGCGCGCTGCCGGCCGGCACGATCATCACCGCCGACGCAATCGGCTATCAGCAGTGGCCCGAGGATCTGGTGCAAGACGCCTACTTCCTCGATGGCGAAGCCGACATGACCAAGCTTCTTGGTACGGTCGTGCGCCATCCGGTTACTGCCGGTGAACCGGTGACCCAGGGTTCGCTCGTCGCGCCCGGTGACCGCGGGTTCCTTGCTGCGGCTCTTTCGCCCGGCATGCGCGCCATCACTGTGCCGGTTTCGGCCCAGTCCGGTGTCGCAGGCTTCGTTTTCCCGGGTGACCGGGTGGACATGGTCCTGACCCAGACGGTCGAAGGCGCGGAAGGCAGCAGCCTGAAAGCATCGGAAACCATCCTTCGTAACCTTCGTGTCCTCGCCACCGACCAGTCGACAGTGCAGGAAAAGGCCGAAGATGGCTCGACCATCGTAAAGCCCTTCCGCGCCGTCACGCTGGAAGTGACGCCGGTGATCGCTGAAAAGATCGCTGTCGCCCAGACCATCGGCACGCTCAGCCTGTCGCTGCGTTCGATCGCGGACAACCAGGCCGAACTGGAACGCGCTATCGCTTCGGGTGACGTCAACATCCCCGACGATGCGACGCCCGAAGAAGAAGAAAAGCTTCTGCGCGACGCAATGGCCCGTCCCGACGACGCCAGGGGCACCTATGTAACGGGCGGCGATGTGTCGCGCTTCCAGCGCCGCACGGTTCCCTCGCAGACCCCGGTCCGCGCAGGCAACACGGCCAGCCCGGCCGACATCTTTGGCGGCCAGCCTGTCCAGCACAGGGGTCCGACCGTCAACGTCACTCGCGGCAAGACGACTACCGCCGTTCCGATCGCTTCCAATGGCAGCGCCAAGGCGATGCCCGCGACCCAGCCTTCGATGTTCGAACAGCTGATGAGCTCGGCCATGAAGGCGCAGGCTCAGGGGATGAACGATGCCGCAAACACTGTTCCTGCCGCCGGCGCGACGGTGATCCGATGAACCGCGCAATCAAGACAGGAAGCCATTCAGGGGGCAATTCCATGAAACGTCGTCTTTCCACCAAAATGCTGCTCGCCAGCCTGGCGATCGCGCCACTGGCCAGCATCCCGGCAAATGTCGCCACCGCCCAGACGGTCGCCCGCCCGAGCACGGAAGTCGTACTTTCGATCGGTCGCGGCGAACTGGTCACCATTCCGGGGACCATGTCCGACGTGTTCGTCGCCGATGAAAGCATCGCCGACGTCCAGGTGAAATCGCAGCGCCAGCTGTATGTCTTCGGCAAGGCCGGCGGCGAAACCACCGTTTACGCCAGCAACTCTGCCGGCGACATCGTGTGGTCGGCCAACGTCCGCGTCGGTTCGAACATCGGCAGCATCGACCAGATGCTGGCGCTCGCGATGCCCGAAGCCAAGGTCAACGTGTCCACCATGGGCACCAACACCGTGCTGCTGACCGGTACCGTTGCCGCCCCCGAAGACGCTTCGGAGGCCCAGCGCCTGGTCGAAGCGTTCGTCGGCGAAGGCGCCAACGTCATCAGCCGCCTGCGCATGGCAACCCCGCTTCAGGTCAACCTGCGCGTGCGGTTCGCCGAAGTCAGCCGGTCGCTGGTGCGCAACATCAGTTCCAACCTGGTGACGCGCGACCAGTCCAACGGCATCGTCGTCGGCGCGCTTCGCAACAATCCGGGCAGCATCGTCGGCGACACGCCGTCGAGTGCGGTCGTTCCGCTGGACCCCTGCGCGGTTTTCCGCATGGGCTGCACCAGCGAATTGCGCCCGTATGACATCATCAACCAGCGTTTCGTGACCACCGAACGCCGCTTCGAGGCAGCTCCGGGCCGCAATGGCACACTGCTTTCCCTTGGCGCGGACATTCTCGGCCTCGACCTGCTGGCCACGCTCGACCTCGGCGAACAGGTCGGCCTCGTCACCACGATTTCGGAACCGAACCTGACCGCTCTTTCGGGCGAAACGGCCGAATTCCTTGCCGGTGGCGAATTCCCGATCCCGCAGAGCCAGGGCCTTGGCACGACTTCGGTCGAGTACAAGAACTACGGTGTCAGCCTGACGTACACGCCAACGGTGCTGTCGAATGGCCGCATCTCGATCCGCGTGCGTCCGGAAGTGTCGGAACTGTCGAGCCGCGGGGCGGTCACGCTCAACGGCTTCTCGATCCCGGCGCTTACCACCCGCCGCGCGGAAACCACGATCGAACTCGGCTCCGGCCAGAGCTTCATGATCGCGGGCCTGATGCAGAACAACTCGCAGAATGTCCTCGAGAAGACCCCTGGTCTGGGCGATGTGCCGATCCTCGGCAATCTGTTCCGCTCGAAGAGCTATCAGAAGGGCGAGACCGAGCTGGTCATCATCGTGACCCCTTATCTGGTTAAGCCGGTCAACGCGAGCGACATCGTCCTTCCGACCGACGGGTTCCGGGCTCCGAACGAAATCCAGAGCATCGTCGGTTACATGGAAAATGACGGCCAGAGCGGCGTGAAGCGTCCCGGTCCGACCATGAAGGAAAGCACGCAGCCGGCAACGCCGGGCATCTCGCAGGCACAGCCTGCGGGCGATGCCCAGGCGAATACCGGCCCTGTCCAGCCGCGCCGCGCGGAGGCCGACCCGGCCGCCAAGCCCGGCTTCAGCTTCGAGTGAGAAGGAAATAGCGATGCGTAACGATCTTACCCGCAAGACGGCCGCGGCACTGGCCCTCTCGCTCTCGCTGGGCCTCGGCGCCTGCGGCGGCATGCCTGAAAACCGGTCGCTCTATTCGACCAAGCAGCCTGTGGTCGAACGGACCCACTACACGCTCGACGTGGCGACCCAGGGCGATGGCCTTCCGGTCAGCGAACAGCAGCGTCTGGTCGGATGGTTCCAGTCGATGGAACTTCGCTACGGTGACCGTGTCGCCGTCGACGATCCGACCAACAGCGCCGGTGTGCGCGACGCGGTTTCGCGCCTTGCCGGACGCTATGGCATCCTGGTCAGCGACGGCGTCGTCCCAACCGATGGCTATGTCGATCCGGGCCGTGTTCGCGTGGTCATCTCGCGCACTCTGGCCAGTGTTCCGGGCTGCCCCGACTGGTCGGCCAAGAGCGACATCAACTACGCCAACGCCAGCTATCCCAATTACGGATGCTCGGTGAACTCGAACATGGCGGCGATGATCGCCAATCCCGAAGACCTCATCGCAGGCCAGCAGGGCACGGGCGAAACCGTGATCATGAGTTCGAACAAGGCGATCGACACGTACCGCGAACTGCCGCCCACGGGCTCGCAGGGGCTGGCTGAAGTGAAGACCAGCGAAGGGGGGAATTGATCCAATGAGCGCTTCCTTGAAATCCGGAATGCCGGGCAACCGCGACGCATTCGCCGCCTATATCTGTGACGAGGCAGCGCTCGACGTCCTTCGTCCGGTGGTGATCGAACTCGGCTGGCAGCCTGAAAAGTGCAACAAGGGCGGCCTGCGCAACGCGGTCCAGTCGCTGTCGGTGTCGGCCAGCCCGAACATCCTGATGGTGGACCTGTCCGAAAGCGGCGACCCGCTGAACGACATCAACGCGCTGGCAGAAGTCTGCGAGCCGGGCACGGTGGTTATCGCCATCGGCCAGGTGAACGACGTGCGCCTTTATCGCGACCTGCTGGCATCGGGCATCAACGATTACCTGCTCAAGCCGCTGTCGGCCAGCATGCTCCGCGATTCCCTCAACCAGGCCCAGGCGATCTTCGCCGCACCGCGCCTCAGCGATGAAGAAATGGCCAAGCGCCATATTTCCACCGCTGTCATCGGCACTCGCGGCGGCGTGGGCGCATCGACGCTGGCGACCTCGCTGGCGTGGAATTTCGCGACCGAGCGCAAGCTGGCCACCGCCATGCTTGATCTCGACGTCCACTTCGGAACCGGCGCTCTCGCGCTCGATCTGGAGCCGGGCCGCGGCCTGACCGATGCGATCGACAATCCGAGCCGCATCGACGGCCTGTTTATCGAACGCGCCATGATCCGTGCGAACGACAATCTGGCGATCCTGTCGGCCGAAGCGCCGATCAACCAGCCGCTGATGACCGATGGTTCGGCCTTCATGCAGCTGCAGGACGAGTTCCGGCACGCGTTCGAGATGACCGTGGTCGATCTTCCGCGCAACATGATGATCAACTTCCCGCATTTGCTGAACGAAGTGAATGTGGTGGTTCTGGCGGCCGAAATGTCGCTGGCGTCGGCGCGGGATTCGATCCGCATCCTGTCCTGGCTCAAGACCAATGCCCCGCACGCCATGCCGCTTGTGGTGGCCAACAAGGTCCAGCCGGGCGTCGCGGAAATCAGCAAGGCCGATTTCGAAGCCTCGATCGAACGCAAGATCGATGTGTCGATCCCGTTCGACCAGAAAGCGGCGGCCAACGCCGCCAAGCTGGGCAAGACCTTCATCGACGCCAACGCCGGATCCAAGGCGACGGCCGCGATGAAGCAGGTTGCCGATCGGGTCGTCAGCATGGGCAGCGAAGATCACTCCTCGGCCGATTCCGGCCTGGGTGCGAAGAAGTCGCTGCTCGGCGGGCTCGATTTCAAGAACCTGCTGTCGAAAAAGAAGGAACCTGCGCTCGTCGACGCGGGCCAGGAATAAGCGTTCGGACCGGCCCCCCGCTTCGCGCGGGGGCCGGCACCGGATCGGATTTGGGACATACGGAGTCAGCGCATGGATATCATTCAGCTCGTATTGCTAGCGGCCGGCGTTCTCGCCATGCTCGCGATCGGCTATACGCTGATTGCCGGGCCCGACGCGGGCAAGGCCGGCCAGCGCCGCCTTCAGCAACTGCGCTATCGGCATTCCGAAAGCACCGATGCCAAGGTTGAATCGCAGCTCAAGAAAGCCATCGCCTCGCGCAAGCCCCGCACGCACCGCGTCGCAGGGTCGGGTTCGCGCGTCGATGCCCTGGCCGTGCGTCTCGACCGGACGGGCAAGAACTGGTCGCTGACCCAATATGCCTACACTTCGGCGGGCATCGCCATCGGGATCTCGCTGCTGCTGTTCCTGAAGAGCGGATCGATCGCCCTGTCGCTGGGCGTGGGCGTCCTGATGGGTGCCGGACTGCCGCACTTCGTGGTCAACCGCCAGATCAAGAAGCGGACCAAGAACTTCAACACTAAGTTCCCCGACGGGATCGAACTTCTCGTTCGCGGCCTCCGGTCGGGCCTCCCGGTGACCGAGACGCTGGGCGTCGTCGCACAGGAAGTCCCTGGCCCCGTGGGTCAGGAATTCAAGAGCATCGTCGAGCGGATCAAGATCGGCAAGACGATGGAAGATTCGCTCCAGGAAACGGGCGATCGCCTCGGAATTCCCGAATTCAACTTCTTCTGCATAACGCTCGCGATCCAGCGCGAAACCGGTGGTAACCTGGCGGAAACGCTGTCGAACCTCGCGGACGTGCTGCGCAAGCGCGCGCAGATGAAACTCAAGATCAAGGCGATGAGCTCCGAATCCAAGGCGTCCGCCTATATCGTCGGCTCGCTCCCCTTCATCGTGTTCACGCTGATCTGGTGGATCAACCCCTCCTACATCGGCGGGTTCTTCGAAGACGATCGCCTGATCGTCACCGGCCTCGGCGGCCTCGTGTGGATGTCCATCGGCGGCTTTATCATGGCCAAGATGGTCAGTTTCGAAATCTGAGCAGGAAGACGTAGATCATGGATCCCTCAACCGGCCCCAAGCTTCTCGGCTTCGACGTCATCCTCATCGGTTCGATCCTCGCGGGGATTGCAGCGCTGGCGGTGCTCGTGGCGATCTATTCGGCCATCACGATCAAGGACCCGATGAGCAAACGCGTGAAGGCCCTCGAAGGCCGTCGCGAAGAACTCAAGGCGGGCCTCGTGACCTCGTCGGCCAAGAAGCGCCAGAGCCTGGTGCGCAAGACCGACACGACCGAACGCATCAAGGACACGCTCGGCAACATGAAGGTGTTGCAGCAGAGCCAGGTCGAAAACGTGCAGCAGAAACTGGCCCATGCCGGGATCCGCAACAAGGAACTGGCGGTCCTGATCATCGGCCTGCGCCTTGTGCTGCCGATCGTCCTGGGCGGCACCGCATTCGTGCTCCTCTACATGGTCGAAATCTATCCCGACTGGCAGATCAAGCGCGTCATGGCGCTCGCTGCGGCCCTGTTCGCAGGGTACAAGGGACCCGAAATCTACCTCGGAAATATCGCGAAGAAGCGTTCGGACGCGATCCGCAAGGGTTTGCCGGACGCGCTCGATCTGCTCGTGATCTGCGCCGAAGCCGGCCTGACGGTCGATGCGGCCTTCAACCGCGTTGCCAAGGAACTGGGGCGGGCCTATCCCGAACTGGGTGACGAATTCGCGCTGACCGCCATCGAATTGTCGTTCCTCAACGAACGCCGGCACGCCTTCAACAACCTGGCGTACCGTGTGAACCTCGATGCGGTGAAGGGTGTCGTGACCACCATGGTCCAGACCGAACGGTATGGTACTCCGCTGGCGTCCGCCCTGCGCGTGCTGTCGGCCGAGTTCCGGAACGAACGCATGATGCGCGCCGAAGAAAAGGCCGCGCGCCTGCCGGCCATCATGACCGTGCCGCTGATCATGTTCATCCTGCCTGTGCTGTTCATCGTTATTCTGGGCCCGGCAGCCTGTTCGATCGCAGACGCCTTCAGCGGCGGCATCGGATAACAACGGAAACCCGAAACAATCGGGATGCACGAAAGCCTGGTCGACCTAGTCGGCCAGGCTTTCTGCATCGAAGTCCCCGGCGTTTTCACGCACGCGGGCCAGCATGTCGCGCAAGGCCTCGCGTTCGCCGTCGTCGAGCACGGCGAACAGTTCTTCCTCGATCTTGAGCGCGAGCGGCATGATCCCGGCGTGGACCGCCCTGCCCTCGGTCGTCAGTTCGAGCAGGTGCGAGCGTCCGTCGCGCGCGTTGGGTGAACGCAGCACGAGACCGCGTTCCTCCAGGTTCTTGCAGGCGCGGTTGACCGGCACCTTGTCCATCAGCGTCATCTGCGAAAGCTGGCGCTGGGTCAGCACCCCGCTGTCACCCAGAACCGCCATGATCCGCCATTCGGTGGTCTTCAGGGCGAACCGCTTGCGATACTGTTCCGCGATCCGTGTCGAGACGGCATTCGATGCGATCGAAAGCTGATACGGCAGGAAATCGGCGAGGCGCTGGGCAGGCTGGCGTGACGACATTGTTACAGCTTTAGATCGACTTCGCGGATTGGCAAGACCGTTGCCGCTGAAACTATCTCCGCCAAATGCCGCGCGCAGCCGTCATTCGTAGCCCGGTTCGTCCCACCACGGATAGAAGTCCGGCATGTCGCCGGAAACCGTATCGGGATATTGCGGCGCCCGCTTTTCGAGGAAGCTGGCGATGCCTTCCTTCGCATCCCCACCCCGGCTGAGGCGGTAGATCGCGCGGCTGTCGATCCGGTGGGCCATCATCGGATGTTCCAGCGGCGAGAGGCGCCACAGCATCGCGCGGGTCATCGCCACCGACACCGCCGACGTGTTGTCCGCAATCTCGCGCGCGATGCCCACGGCGGCATCCATCAGTTCGCCTTGCGGATGGACCGAGCGGACCAGGCCACCGGCAAGCGCTTCCTGGGCATCGAAAATCCGGCCGGTCATGCACCATTCGAGCGCTTTCTGCATTCCCACCAGGCGGGGAAGGAACCAGCTGGAGGCGGCTTCGGGCGTGATCCCGCGGCGCGCGAAGACGAAGCCGAAGCGCGCGTTGTCCGAACACAGGCGGATATCGAACGGCAGCTGCATCGTGATCCCCACGCCAACCGCCACGCCGTTGCAGGCACCGATCAGCGGCTTCTTCGAATTGAACAGCCTGAGCGTGAGCCGCCCGCCCCCGTCGCGTACGCGCTGGTCGGACAGGTCATCGACCGGGTTGGGATCGGAAAAGACATGGCCCCCGCCTTCGGGCGTCAGATCGGCCCCGGCGCAAAAGGCGCGGTCGCCTGCGCCCGTGACGATCACCGCCCGCACGCTGTCGTCGGCATCGGTGATGTCCATGGCGGCGATGAATTCGTCCATCATCACGCGGGTGAAGGCATTCATCTTTTCGGGACGATGCAGCGTGACGGTGGCGATGCCATCGGCAATGTCGAGCTTGATCTGCGTAAAGTCGGTCATGTCGGTCTCTCCCCGGAGAACTCCGTCTGGGTGGAGCACATGGCACACGCCCCCGGAGCAAAAACGAAACGCCCCCTTCCGCAGCTGTCGATAGCGGTCGGAAGGGGGCGTCTGGATGTCGTCATTCGGACAAGCCTATGCGCTCGCCCATGGATAGGCAAAGTGGCATCCCTGCCCTTTCCCTTACCGCGGCGCCATGCGGATGGCCCCGTCGAGACGCACGTCTTCGCCGTTGAAATAGCCGGTTTCGATCATGCACATCGCCAGCTTGGCGTATTCTTCGGGTTCGCCAAGACGTTTGGGGAACGGGACGCTGGCGGCCAGCGCTTCCTTCACCTGCGGCGGTGCGGCGTTCATCAGCGGGGTGTTGAAGATACCCGGCAGGATGGTGTTCACGCGGATGCCTTCGCGCATCAGGTCGCGCGCGATCGGCAAGGTCATGCCGACAACGCCGCCCTTGGATGCGGAATAGGCGGCCTGGCCCATCTGGCCATCTTCGGCAGCTACCGAAGCGGTGTTCACGATCGCGCCGCGACCGTCGTGTTCGCTGATCGGATCGAGGGTCATCATGCCCGCAGCCGACTTGGCGATGCAGCGGAACGTGCCGATCAGGTTGACCTGGATGACGAAGTCGAAGGCAGAAATCGGGAAATGCTTGATCTCACCGGTCTGCTTGTCGCGGCTGGCGGTCTTGATCGCGTTGCCGATCCCGGCGCAGCACACCAGGATGCGTTCCTGGCCGTGTGCCGCGCGGGCCTTGGCGAAACCGGCGTCGACATCGTCGTCGCTGGTCACGTTGACCTTGCAGAACACGCCGCCCAGTTCGGCGGCGAGCGCTTCGCCCTTTTCTTCGTTCATGTCGAAAATCGCGACCTTGGCGCCCTTGGCGGCCAGCGCGCGGGCGGTTGCCGCGCCAAGGCCGGAGGCGCCGCCGGTCACGACGGCGGGAGTGTTAGGACCAACTTCCATGAAAAATTCCTCTCAGATAAAAAAGGTTCAGAGCGCCTCGATGATCGTGACGTTGGCGACGCCGCCGCCTTCGCACATCGTTTGCAGCCCGTATTTCTTGCCGCGCGCCCTGAGCGCATGGACCAGCGTGGCCATCAGCTTCGTGCCCGAAGCGCCGAGCGGGTGGCCCAGCGCGATCGCGCCGCCGTTGACATTGAGCCGGTCCGGATCGGCGCCGGTATGCTTGAGCCATGCCAGCGGCACCGGCGCAAACGCCTCGTTCACTTCGTAAAGGTCGATATCGCCGATGCTCATGCCGGCGCGCTTCAGCGCACGGTCGGTGGCAAACAGGGGTTCTTCCAGCATGATGACCGGATCGCCGGCCGTCACGGTCAGATTGTGAATGCGCGCCAGCGGGGTCAGCCCGTATTCCTTCAGCGCCTTTTCCGACACCACAAGGACCGCGCTCGACCCGTCGCAGATCTGGCTGCTGCTGGCCGCGGTGATCGTGCCTTCGGGGTTGAGCAGTTTCACGCTCGAAATGCTTTCCAGCGTCGCATCGAACCGGATGCCTTCGTCCACCGTGTGCATCTGCATGCCTTCGGGCGTTTCGATTTCCACCGGCACGATTTCGGCCTCGAACGCGCCGCTTTTCGTCGCCTCGATCGCCTTCAGGTGGCTCGACAGCGCGAACCGGTCGAGATCGTCCTTGGTGAAGCCGTGCTTCTTGACGATCATTTCGGCGCCCATGAACTGGCTCCACTGGATGCCGGGGTATTTTTCCTCAAGGCCCGGCGACTTGTAGTTACCCAGCCCTTCTTTCATGTGGAACATGGCGGTGGAGCCCATCGGCACCCGGCTCATGCTTTCCACGCCGCTGGCGATCACCACGTCCTGCGTTCCGCTCATCACGGCCTGCGCGGCGAACTGGATCGCCTGCTGGCTGGAGCCGCACTGGCGATCGATGGTGACGGCGGGGACGCCTTCGCCAAGACGCTTGGCGGCAAGCACGGCGTTGCGGCCGACCTGCATGGCCTGTTCGCCGCCCTGGCTGACGCAGCCCATCACCACATCGTCGATGACCCTCGCCTCGAGACCCGAGCGTTCCATCACCGCATCGAGCGACTTCGCGGCAAGATCGACGGGGTGGACGCCGGCCAGGCGACCCCCGCGGCGTCCGCCGGCCGTGCGGACGGCTTCGACGATATAGGCTTCAGGCATGGTTTCTCTCTCCTTTGGGTTTCGAATTGCCACTCGGTTAGGTTGCGGGCAATTGCCGGTCAAGTTCTGGTCTGATGCGGACGTAAAATGTCCCTTGCATACGTAGTCAACGCAAGACCATGGCATCGCCACCACCGGGTGTGCCTTCAGCGCAACACCGTGCGAGCCATTGGACGAATGCGCCAGATTTGCTTTGCATTGTAACTATCCGCGGATGCAGAGAGCACGTTCCGCTTAGGGCCTGTGCGGCCGGCTTTGCCGCGCCATCGGGTCCTTCCATGGGGGTTCTTGTATCCTGCCGATCCTCGGTGGGTTCATAGAAGAAGGACTTTTACGAGTGAAACTCCAAACTTATTTCAAGGCCAGCACTGCTCCTGCCGTTCTCGGCATGGCGCTGTTTGCACAGCCGGTTTTGGCGCAAGACGTCGCCGAAGAAACCGCAGCACCTGCGACGACTCAGGGCCAGGCGATCATCGTCACCGGCTCGCGTATCGTCCAACCAAACCTCGACTCGTCGTCGCCGCTGGCGATCACGACCGCTGAAGAAATCGGCGAAACCGGCTACACCCGTCTCGAAGACGTGCTGGTAACCCTGCCGCAGATCGAAGCCGCTCAGAACGCCTTCATCTCGAACGGCGCAACCGGTACCGCAACGCTCGACCTTCGTGGTCTTGGTTCGACCCGTACGCTGGTCCTGGTCAACGGCCGTCGCATGCAGCCGGGTTCGGTTAACTCGGTCGCTGCCGACATCAACCAGATCCCTGGCGCGCTGGTCCAGCGCATCGACGTCACCACCGGTGGTGCTTCGTCGGTGTACGGTGCCGACGCTGTTGCCGGCGTCGTCAACTTCATCCTCGACGACAGCTTCGAAGGCTTCCAGCTCGACGCTGGTATCTCGTACTACATGCACGACAACGGCGACACCTTCGTCACCGAAAAGTCGCAGGCACGTGGTTTCAACGTACCGACCGATTTCGCAATGGACGGACGCCAGATCAACGCCGACCTCACCCTCGGTGGCGGTTTCGGTGAAGGCGGCCACGCAGTTGTCTACGCTTCGTACCGCAAGATCAGCCCGATCTTCCAGGGCGACCGTGACCACTCGGTCTGTGCACTCAACGGTGCTGGCACGGCCTGCGGCGGTTCGTACAACTCGCCGATCGCAAACTTCGACCTGTACCCGATTATCGCTGGCGACACCGATTTCGATTACAACGCGTTCCTGACGCCCAACTCGAGCGGCGGCTTCGACGGCGCCGGCCCGAACATCTACAACTTCGCGCCGATCAACTACTTCCAGCGTCCGGACGAGCGTTACTCGCTCGGTGCGATGGTGAACTACGAAGTCAGCTCGTCGTTCAACCCGTATGCCGAAGTCATGTTCACCAGCAACAGCACGGTTGCCCAGATCGCTGAATCGGGCACGTTCTTCGCTGAACAGTATGACTTCGACTGTGCAACCGGTAACCCGGCCATCAGCGCAACGCAGCTCGCGATCCTTTGTAACCCGACGACCTACGAAGATGGCGACGGCCTTTCGCCCGCAGCCATCGAAGGCTTCAGCGCTTACATCGGCAAGCGTAACGTTGAAGGTGGTGGTCGCCAGAACATCATCCAGCATGACTCGTTCCGTCTCGTGACCGGCGCCAACGGCTCCATCACGGACAACTGGTCGTACGACGCATACGTGCAGTACGGTCAGTCGTCGCTGTCCGACAGCTACGTGAACGACTTCTTCCTGCCTTCGGTTGCCGACGGCATCAACAACGGTACCTACCTCGTGTGGACGCCGGGCGCTGTTACTCCCGAGTATGCAAGCACCCTCAGCGCCACCGCGACCCGTACCGGCACCACCAAGCAGTTCCTGGCTTCCGCATACGTCGCGGGCGACCTGGGCATTGCAATCGCTGACGATCCGATCGCAGTGGTGTTCGGTGCTGAATACCGTCGTGAAGCATACCGTGCGACTTCGGACTACATCTACGAGAACGGCCTTCTGGCCGGCCAGGGCGGCCCGACCCCGTCCGTCTCGGGTACGTTCGACGTCAAGGAACTCTTCACCGAAGCCCAGATCCCGCTTCTGCAGGGTCACAGCTTCGCCGAAGACATGCGTCTCGAGCTCGGCTATCGCTTCTCGAACTACGACGTCACCGGTGGCGACACGTTCAGCACGCACACGTACAAGGCGCAGCTGAACTGGGAAGTGAACGACTTCCTGCGTCTCCGCGGTGGTTACAACCGTGCAGTTCGTGCGCCGAATGCGCCTGAACTGTTCAACCCGCAGAGCATTGGTCTCTGGAGCGGTACCGATCCGTGCGCGGGTGCAACCCCGAGCCTGTCGGCTGCCCAGTGCGCCAACACCGGCGTTTCGGCTACGCAGTATGGCAGCATCAACCCCAGCCCTGCGTCGCAGTACAACGGTCTGTACGGTGGTAACCCGAACCTGAGCCCGGAAAAGGCTGACACGATCACGGCAGGTTTCGTCGTGACCCCGACCAGCAACACCAGCTTCAGCGTCGACTACTACCAGATCAAGATGAGCGACGTTATCGGCACCTACCCCGCCGAACAGCAGCTCACGGACTGTGCTACCGGTACGAACCCGGCCGTCTGCGACCGCATCGTGCGTGCGCCGAACGGAAGCCTCTGGCTTGGCCAGGCTGGTTATGTCGAACTGACGAACGACAACCTTGGCGATCGTGACTTCCAGGGCATCGACGTTGCTGCTTCGGCACGCTTCGGCCTCGGTAACGGCTCGATCAACTTCGGTCTGACCGGCAGCTACCTGCTGAAGAAGGAATACCAGGACTATCCGTCGGGCACGCCCTACGATTGTGCCGGTACGTTCAGCTCGATCTGCTTCGCAGCTCCGGAATGGCGTCACACCTTCCGCGTGTCCTACAAGGCACCGGAAATCCTGACCGTCAGCGCCAAGTGGCGTTTCATGTCGGCTGTTGATGGCCCCGCCGCCAACGGTGCAGACCAGATCAGCTCGTACAGCTGGTTCGATCTGTCGGCGACCGCAGACGTGACCGAGAACTTCTCGCTCACCGCTTCGGCCAACAACATCCTCGACAAGAACCCGCCGCTGGTTGGTGGTTCGTACTCGACGAACGGCAACACCTACGCAGGCTTCTACGACACTCTGGGTCGTTACGTCTCGCTGCAGGGCACCGTCCGCTTCTAAGCGGTACGCTGTTGCAAACAGATCGGGGGCGGTGGGAAACCACCGCCCCCTTTCTTTTGTCTCGGGCCTTTATCTCAGGAAAAATCACGCGGAACGGCGGCTGTGGCCGCGTTCACACCGATCCTTGTTCAGAGCCGAATGTCAGCGATGTCGAAGGCCACGGTCAGGCGCTCACCAAAGGTGAAAGGCCGTGTGCCGTGAAACAGGAATGACGGGAAAAGCACGAGCTTCCCCTCGGCCGGTTCGACCTGAGCGAACGGTTCGAGATCGAGACCCGACCCCTTCGGCGGGCGTCCAAATTCGATCCAGCCATCGTGGCGGCTGACCGCCTCGTCATCGCCCATGGCGGAGGGCAACGCGATATAGCAGGCGGAGCTGAGCAACCCTTCGCTGTGGAAATGCGCCGAATGATGGCCTGCCGATTGCAGGGCAACGCTCCAGCTTCCCACGATACGCGAATGGCCGCCTGCCAGGCGGGCAAGCGGATGGCCTCGGTCGCTCTGCTCGAGCGATTGGATATACAGCGCGACGCTGGCGTCCAGATCGCGGCGCAAGGCCTGTATGGCACGTTCTGCGCGCCCGAGCAGGAACCCATCGGTCTGGGTGCCCCCGCGCACGCTTTGCTCGTAAGGCTGGTTCTTCATCTGGCCGTGAAGCCGATGCAAATCCTGCACCAGCGCTGCCTGATATTCGGCAAAAGACGGCAGGTCGAAAGATCGGACCACGTCCCCTCCCCGCATCAGCCAATCCCAGCGCGGATCCCCCGTCAGCCGCCACCCGGCCTCGACATAGGACCAGGCTTCGACAAGATTTGTCTGGCTGGCGATCGCGAACGCAAGCTGCGTTGCCCGCTCCGCCTCGCCCGCGCGGAAATAGTGCCGCGGCAGAGCCATGCGCAATTGCGCAGGGGCACGGGCCAAGTCTGCCTCGATTTCTTCGAACAAGGTTTCGGCACCGCGAAAGTCGCCGCCATCGGACAGCAGTTCGGCTTGCTGCACGGTGTCGAGAAGTGACGCATCGCTGCCGAGCGGGCGGGAAATGGCAGCCGCCGCGACTGCATCCTTCGCGCGCCAGATGAATTGCGTACGCAAGCGCGCCAGTTCGGCATCGCCGGGCTGTCCATGGGATCGCTGCGTCAACCATGCCGCGGCCTCGTCAACGGACCGCGCCTGGCTGGTCATCCGCACGCGGCAGTCAATGGCGCCGTAAAAATCGGGCCTGCGCTCGATTGCGGCATCCAACGTAGCCAGCGCTCTGTCCAGGTCGCCGGACTGGAACAGCGCGGCGGCCCAACCGCACAGCGCATCCTGATCATCGGGGTGCGCGCGGCAGAATTCTTCGAAAAGGCCCGCTGCATCCTGCCCGAGATCGAACAGCAACCGCGCTTCCAGATGGCGCGCGTTGGCCGACGCCGGATTGAGCGCGCGCGCGCGGCGGATGGCCGAAAGAGCATCGCTATGCCGGCCCGCATCGCGCAGGAACAGGGCCCTGAAATGCCACATCGCCGCCCAGTCCGGCTTTGCTTTCAGCACCGCCGCAAAAGCGGTTTCGGCAGCGTCATCGCCGGTGTTCCGGCGGATGGCGGAAATGTGCAGGGCCTGGATCGCCGCATCGTCAGGGGCGAGGCGCGCCGCATCCTGAAGCAGGCGCTGCCCGCCCGCATAATCCATCCTGTCCCACGCGAGGCGAGCAGCATTTGCCAACAGGACGGGATCGGGGTTCGCGCCGGACCGATCGATTGCCTGGGCAAACGCTGTTGCGGCGTCGGCCAGTTTACCGCCCTGGGCAAGGCACAAGGCCCGCAAATGCAAAACGGCCGGATGCGGCCCGATCCCTGCTTCGAGGCGATCGAGCAGGGCAAGGCATCCGGCCAGGTCGTTTTGCGCCAGCGCCTGTTGGGCGTCGGCGAATAGAGCGTTGAAATCCTGGGTCACGGCCGCTGCATCACGGGCAGGCGGACCGGGCAAGTGTGTATCGGATCAGCCTCCGTTGGGCTGCGGGCCGCCGGCCGCGCCACGCTTGGTCCGCATGAGATCGGCGTTGTCGATCCGCTGGTCTTCCCATTCGGCCACGGTCTTGCACACCTTGCGGCTGCTGATCCGGCTGCCGGTATCGGTGAAGCGCTTGCACACCATTTCACCCGCGTTCTGCTGGTCGATCTCCAGATCAGCCTTGCCGTCGCTGGTGACCTTGGTCTGCAACGGCTCAGCTGCTTGCTGGGTTGCCACGAGCATGGCGATTGCAAGAATATTCGTAATCATTCTGGAAACCTCCTGGGATGACCCTCCAAGGGATCGTCACATCATCGGCAAATCCGGCACTGAGCGCCAGATCCGTCCGCGGAAAAATGGGCGAAATTACTTCTGGCGACGAACGCCTTGGTAACCGGTAACGCCTTCAATACGTAAACGATAACCTGAAAACGGGCCCGGAGCAATCGTAACGCGCTGACCGACCTTGAGACGCCACTTAATGGAACCGTTCGAGGTCGTGTCCCAGATCTGCCCGTTGTCGAGCGCCACGATCACCGAACCGGTCCGCACATCGGCGGCAACTTCGGAAATGGTCGCCTCGATGCTGTCGGGCTCGAGACTGTTTTCGCTGCTCTGCAGGCCGAAGCGGTCTTCGCGGACCTGTTCGCGCTGGGTGACCAGTTCCTCGTCCACGCCATACAGGGCGTCCATGGCCGCATCGTAGCACTCGAGGCGGCGGTTATCCTTTTCGATTGCGCGGCAGGCCTCCAGCGCAGCGTTCGCCGCTGGCGCTGCCTGGTCCTGCGCCATCGCCGCAGAGCCCGTGAACAGTGCAATCGCAAGTACCGCAGTCTTTTTCATGATCCTGATCCATCATCCCGGAGGTTGTTTCGATGGCGGATACCAGAACTGGCGGGCCGCACCAAACGCTTCGCAAAAAGCCATGCGGAACCCGCAAGAATCACTCGGAGAATACTCTGCTTCACCGATTCTCGCACTTTTCGGTGGACACCGCCTTTGGTCGCGGACTTTGCAAATAATGCTTAGAAAGGCATGGCATTGATAGAAATTACCAGTCGCGCGATCGAGCCGGGCAAGACCTGTGGCAAATTTGTGACCCTTTCCAACCGATTGCCTTTCGCAAGTCAAAAACGGCCCAAGTTTGCTTGCGAAACAGGACTCTCATTGCTCTTAGTCCGGCATGGGCCGGCCGATTCCGGTTCGATTAGGGGACTGACAACATGAAAAATCCTTTTTCCACCATCGGTGGACGGGCCGCACTTTTCGCAAGTGTCGGCCTTGCTGCAGTGGCGTTTTCCGCGCCCGCGTACGCACAGAGCGAGCCGGTCGATTGCCCGGACGCAAATGACGACGGTGTCTGCGACGACGAAAGCACGCTTTCGAACGCTGACACTTCGGTAGCTTCGAGCAACGCCATCGTCGTGACCGGTTCGCGCATCCGTCGCGACGAATTCTCGACCATCGAACCGATCACCGTGATCACGGCCGACGAAATCACCCAGGGTGGTTTCAACTCGTCGACCGACGCGCTGCAGGGCAACGCGGTCACTGCCGGCTCGCAGCAGATCAACAACTATTTCGCAGGCTTCGTCACCGATGGCGGCACCGGCGCGAACACGCTGAGCCTGCGTAACCTGGGCCCGGCACGTACGCTGGTCATGCTCAACGGCCGTCGCCTTGCACCGGGCGGCACGCGCGGTTCGGTTCTCGCAGCCGACCTTAACGTTCTGCCGACCGCAATCGTCGAGCGTATCGAAGTCCTGAAGGCCGGCGCTTCGTCGGTTTACGGTTCGGACGCTGTTGCCGGTGTTGTGAACATCATCACCGACGACCAGCTGCGCGGCCTGAACCTCGAAGTTCAGACCAACGTCCCTGAAGTCGGCGCAGGCATGTCCTACCGCATCGCAGGTTCGTTCGGCTTCCAGACCGACCGCCTGAATGTCATCGGCTCGCTCGAGTATCTCAAGCGTGAAGGCTATTCGCGGAACGACAACCCCTGGTTCAACTGCCCCATCGGCGGTTACCTCGACGGGGAAGGCAGCGCGTTCGGCTCGGGCGATTACATCGATCCGAACACCGGCGAACCCAAGTGCTTCAGCCTCGACAACGGCGGCGTCACGATCAACACGATCGGCGTCAGCAACCGCTTCGCTCCTGATCGCCTCAGCGGCGCACTGGGCGTGTACAACCGCCTGGTTCCCGACGCGAGCAACACCGGGCCCAACTCGCCTGGCTACAGCGGCGTGACCTTCTACTCGCGTGACAGCTTCGATCCCGAGCAGGAAGAAGAGTACCTGATCACGCCGACGGAAATCTACACCGGTTTCCTGAGCGCATCCTACGATCTCGAAGCTCTCGGCAACGCAGAAGCCTACGTCGAAGCGCTGGCAACCCGCCGCAAGTCTTCGTCGTATCTGTATCGCCAGCTGGCGCTCGACTATCCGATCTATCTGAACCCGAACTTCACCCCGACCGGCCGGATCAACCCGCTGGTTCCGGCGCAGTTCCAGAACTCGGTCATCGCGTTCCCGAACGAAATCACGGGTGACGGCTTCCTCGGCGTCCGTGCCTTCATCGGCTACGGTCTCACCGATTCGAAGCAGCAGGTCGATTACGTTCGCATCGGCGGCGGTCTTCGCGGCGACTTCGTGCTCCCCGACTGGCGTTACGACTTCTATGTCGGCAAGTCGTGGAACGACGGTCGCTACGAAATCGAATCGTTCCTGACCGATCGGCTGGCCCAGTCGCTCGACGTCGAGCAGCTTACCGACGGTTCGATCGTCTGCCGCACGCGCGCCGTGAACCCGAACTGTGTTGCCGCTCCGGCGCTCAACGCAGCAACCATCGGTGGCGAGCTTTCGGAAGAATATCGTGACTGGATCGTCGACAACACGATCGGCAACACCCAGTTCCGTGAAACGACCTTCGCTGCCAACATCGACGGCCCGATCTTCGCCCTTCCGGGTGGCGATGCCCAGCTTGCGCTTGGTGTCGAGTATCGCAAGCAGTCGATCAACGATCAGCCCGACGAGAATTCAATCAACGGCAACCTGCGCGGTCTGACCGCCGGTACGCCCACGGTCGGTTCGGACTCGGTCAAGGAAATCTTCGGCGAAGTTTACCTGCCGATCCTTGCTGACGTTCCCGGCTTCTATAACCTGAACCTCAACGGTTCTGTTCGCTACACGGATTACGATTCCTACGGCAGCGACATCACCTTCAAGGTTGCCGGTGAATGGCAGCCGATCCGTGGCATCGGTTTCCGTGCCAGCTACGGCACGTCGTACCGCGCACCTGCCCTCGCCGAACAGTTCCTTGGCGCGACCAGCGGGTTCATCGGTTCGGGTTCCGACCCGTGCGACAGCGACAACTTCCCGGCTGATCCGGCAGACTACAGCCCCAACGACGACATCGTCGCTGCGAACTGTGGTACGGTCGGCATCGACGTGACCACCTTCCAGCAGAACAGCGGCATCACCGTGTTCCGCCGTGGTGGCGCTGAAACGGGCCTCGCCGCTGAAACTTCGAAGAACTGGTCGGTTGGCGTGGTTGCACGTCCTCCCATCCCGCAGTCGATCGGCACGCTCTCGCTGTCGCTCGATTACTTCGACATCCGCGTCGATAACGGTGTGGCTGACCTCGCCGGTGGCACGATCCTGAGCCGTTGCTACAACGACGTGAACTTCGACCCGAATGCCGGTTTCTGCCGCTTCGTCGAACGTAACGCCAACGACCAGCTCACGGTCACCAGCAGCTACGTCAACCTGTCGGAAGACATCGTGAAGGGCTTTGAATTCAACGCCCGTCTCGCAAGCGACATCGGCCCCGGCCGACTGGTGCTCAATGCGAACGTCACGAAGTACACCGAACAGTCGAGCCGTCTGTTCCCTGAAGAGTTCCTCGATGACGCCAACGGCATCGTCACGAACCCTGACTGGGTCGGCAGCTTCGACGCGACCTATGCCTTCGATGGCGTAACCCTGCGTTACGGCATGGATTGGGTCGATGGCGACCGCGACAAGACCTACCGTTACTTCGCATTCGACAACACCACCGGTGAAGTCGACGAAGACCTGGTCCAGATCTATCGCGACAACTATCTGCTCGAAGCGTCGGATTACTTCCTGCACTCGGCTTCGGTTCAGTTCGCTCTCGAAGATTTTGAATTCACCATGGGCGTGAACAACATCTTCAACACCCGCCCGCCGCGCATCTCTGCGGTTGGCTTCAGCAGCGTCGGCAACGCGCCGCTGTATTCGGGTTACGATTATCGCGGCCGTACGTTCTTCGCGAACGCGTCCATGAAGTTCTGATCCGAGCTAACGCTCAAACGAAAGGGCCCCGGGAAACCGGGGCCCTTTTTTGTTGTGCGGTAAGGTGCGGCGCGGCGGCGCCAAGGTGGCGGCGTCAGGCCACCTGTATGTCCAGCGCGCCGTCGCCTTCGTCGATCTTGACGGTCGAGCCATCGGGGATGTCCCCCTTGAGGATCATGTCCGCCAGCGGATCCTGCACGTAACGCTGGACGGCGCGCTTCAGCGGGCGTGCACCGTAGACAGGATCGTATCCCACCCGGCCCAGCCATTTCTTGGCCGCATCGGTAAGGTCGATCACGATCTTGCGATCCTTGAGCAGCTTCTGCACCCGGGCGACCTGGATTTCGACGATCGGGGCCATGTGTTCCTGCGCCAGCCTGTGGAACAGAATGATCTCGTCCAGCCGGTTGAGGAATTCGGGGCGGAAATGTCCGCGCACGACATCCATCACCTGCGGCTCGACGTCCTCGACCTTCTGGCCATCGTCCATCTGCGCCAGATACTGGCTGCCGAGGTTGCTGGTCAGGATGATGAGCGTGTTGGTGAAATCGACCACCCGGCCCTGCCCGTCCGTCAGGCGCCCATCATCGAGCACCTGCAGCAGGACGTTGAAGACATCGGTGTGCGCCTTTTCCACTTCGTCGAACAGGACGACCTGGTAGGGGCGCCGGCGAACCGCTTCGGTCAGCACGCCGCCTTCCTCGTAACCGACATAGCCGGGAGGTGCGCCGATCAGCCGCGCGACCGCGTGCTTTTCCATGAATTCTGACATGTCGATGCGGACCATCGCCGTATCGTCATCGAACAGGAAACCGGCCAGAGCCTTGGTCAGTTCGGTCTTGCCGACACCCGTAGGGCCGAGGAACAGGAAGCTGCCCAGCGGACGGTTCGGGTCCTGCAATCCGGCCCGCGCGCGGCGCACGGCCTTGGACACGGCATCGATAGCCTGCGCCTGGCCGATAACCCGCTTGCCGAGGATATTCTCCATATCCAGCAGCTTCTCGCGCTCGCCAGCCATCATCCGGTCGACGGGAATGCCCGTCCAGCGGCTGACCACACCGGCGATATCATCATCGGTGACTTCTTCCTTGAGCAGCGCGTTTTCGGTCTGCCCGGCGGCTTCTTCCAGCTTCTTCTCAAGCTCGGGAATGCGCCCGTAGGAAAGCTCGCCCGCCTTGGCGAGGTCGCCCGCACGCTGCGCCTGTTCGAGTTCCAGCCGCGCGGCGTCGAGGTCTTCCTTGATGCGGCTTTCGGCGTGGATCTTGTCGCGTTCGTTCTGCCAGCGTGTGGTCAACTCGCTCGACTGCTGTTCGAGTTCCGAAAGTTCCTTGCGCAGCGTTTCCAGCCGATCCATCGATGCCTGGTCGCTTTCCTTCTGGAGCGCCTGTTCCTCGATCTTGAGCTGGATGATCCTGCGGTCGAGCCCTTCGATTTCTTCCGGCTTGCTTTCCACTTCCATGCGGATGCGGGATGCCGCCTCGTCCATCAGGTCGATGGCCTTGTCGGGCAGGAAACGGTTCTGGATGTAGCGGTTGGATAGCTGCGCCGCCGCCACGATCGCACCATCGGTGATGCGAACGCCGTGGTGCAGTTCGTACTTGTCCTTGATCCCGCGCAGAATCGAGATCGTATCCTCCACGCTCGGCTCGTTGATATAGACGGGCTGGAAACGCCGCTGAAGCGCGGGGTCCTTCTCGACATACTTCTGGTATTCGTCGAGCGTAGTCGCCCCGATGCAGTGCAATTCGCCCCGGCTCAGCGCCGGCTTGAGCAGGTTGCTCGCATCCATGCTTCCTTCCGATGCACCGGCACCGATCAGCGTGTGCATTTCGTCGATGAAAAGGATGATCTGGCCTTCAGCGCCCTTCACTTCGTCGAGCACAGCCTTCAGCCGTTCTTCGAATTCGCCGCGATATTTGGCCCCGGCGATGAGCGAGCCCATGTCGAGCGACATCAGCGTGCGTCCCTTGAGGCTGTCCGGCACGTCGCCATTGGCAATGCGCAGGGCGAGGCCTTCGGCGATCGCCGTCTTGCCTGTGCCGGGTTCGCCGATCAGGGCGGGGTTGTTCTTCGTCCGCCGCGCAAGGATCTGCACAGTGCGGCGAATTTCCTCGTCACGTCCAATGACCGGATCGAGCTTGCCGTCGCGCGCAGCCTGGGTCAGGTCGCGGGCGTACTTCTTCATCGCGTCATAGGCGTTTTCGGCCCCTGCGCTGTCGGCCGAGCGGCCACCGCGCAGCTGCGTGATGGCTTCTTCCAGTGCCTTGGGATCGAGCCCAGCCTGATTGAGCGCCTGTCCGGCAGGTGTGGTCCCTGCAAGCGCCAGCGCAAGCAGAAGGCGTTCGACCGTCACGTAGCTGTCGCCCGACTTCTCGGCGATCTGTTCGGCCTGGTCGAGGATGCGAACCGCGTCGTTGTCCAGCCCCGGGGTCTGCTGCGCCCCGCCCCCGCTGACCGCGGGTATCTTTGCGAGCGCAAGATCGACTTCGGTCACCGCCACGCCCGGCTGCGCGCCCGCGCGCTGCATCAGCCCCGCCGCCATGCCTTCGCTGTCTTCGAGCAGCGCCTTCAGGATGTGGGTGGCCGTGATCCGCTGATGACTCATGCGGATGGCGACAGTCTGCGCGCTTTGCAGGAAACCCTTGGCGCGATCGGTGAATTTTTCGAGATTCATGCTGGTCCCTCGATGGAAAGTGCCGCTCGGATATGGTGTTGCCTGTATGCAACACAAGACTGGCCCCACGGAAAATCGCGAGGTGTGTTAGTCATATATAGGGGTAGGCTTTGAATTGGCGAGGGGGAAATACGTAATTTATCCCGCCGGCTGCCCTTCGAGGCCGGGGACCATGATTGTCCGGCCGCCGCCGAAATCCTCGCGCACGACGACCAGCCCCTGCCGCTCCAGATGGTCGAGCAGTCGGCGGATACGTCCCGGCGAACTGGTGCCATAGGCGCGCGCCAGTTCGTCCTCGTCGACCTGTGTCTCCCCCGCGTGGGCGGCCTTTGCGATAACCAGGAACGGAGCCAGCAGATCGTCTTCGACCGTATCGGCAAGCTGCATGATGCGCGCCTGAGTTTCCGCCGACAGCTCGTCGAGCGCGGCGCCCGCCAGCGCAATGCGGCGACGGAACCCGTGCATGTCGGGCAGCGGGCCGATCAGGCGTTCCCGCCGGCAGCGCGACAGGAATGTCTGGTATTGCGCACTGGCGGACTGGAAAGCGACGCCTTCCTCCCCCGCCAGATCACGGATTATCGCCTCGATCTGGCGCGCCATCGCCGATGTATCCACCGGTTGGGCATCAGGCGCGACCTGGCGTTCTTCCGCCCGGGCAATGCTTTCTTCCACCTCTTCCACCCGCGGCGCGCGCGGTGCGGGCGGGGGCGGCGATGCCTTGGCGGCTTCGGCGGAAAGTCCGGTGGTCAACAACGCTTCCATGTCGGCGGGGGCGGTATCGGGCATGGCCATCAACCCTTCGGCGCGCGCCTTGATGCCGGACTGCACCGGGCCGATCTTTACCGCGAGCGGCAGCCGCGTGATCGCCGGGCCGAGCGCGAGGAAATGGCCGCGTTCCAGTTCCCGGATACGCTCCGCCTGCTTGCGGTCCATGCCGAGCAGGTCGGCCGCGCGGACCATATCGATATCGAGGAAGGTTCGGCCCATCAGGAAGTTTGACGCTTCGGCTGCGACATTCTTCGCCAGCTTGGCCAGCCGCTGTGTGGCCACGATGCCCGCCAACCCGCGCTTGCGCCCGCGGCACATCAGGTTGGTCATCGCGGAAAGCGTCATGCGGCGTGTATCTTCGGCGATTTCGCCTGCCACCGCGGGAGCGAACATCTGCGCCTCGTCGACCACCACCAGCGCGGGATACCAATGTTCGCGCGGGGCATCGAACAGCGCGGTCAGGAATTGCGCGGCGCAGCGGATCTGCTGTTCCACCTCCAGCCCTTCGAGCGCCAGGACAACGCTGGCGCGGTGTTCGCGAATGCGGCGGGCCAACGCTTCGATCTCGGCCGGCGAATAGGCCGCGCCGTCGACCACGATGTGACCGAAGGGTTCGGCAAGCGTGACGAAGTCCCCCTCGGGGTCGATCACCACCTGCTGCACCATGCGCGCCGATTCTTCGAGCAGGCGGCGCAGGAGGTGCGACTTGCCGCTGCCCGAATTGCCCTGGACGAGCAGCCGCGTCGCGAGAAGCTCCTCGATATCGAATTCGACCGGCTTGCCGGACGTTTCGTGGCCAATGGTGATGCGGGCTGTCACGCACGCGGGGCTAGCGGGCCGAATCCCGTTAACGAAATAGCGCACGTGAGGTTTTGCCCAACCAAAGCATACCTTTCGGCGTCGCCCGTTTCGGGCTAGGTGTCCGGACAAGAGAGGAATTGTATCGATGCGGAAGTGGTTGGGGCGCGCGGGGTTTGCGCTGTTGATTGTTGTGCTTGCGGGATTTGTCGCGCTGACGAGCTGGGAACCGTTCTGGGCCAAGCGCAGCGATGTCCGCCTTTCGGACACGGCCTATTCGGCGGAAATCATCCGGGACGAATTCGGCGTGCCGCACATCTACGGCGATACCGATCCCGACGTTTCCTACGGCGTGGCCATCGCCCATGCAGAAGACGATTTCACCACGCTGCAGGACGTTGTGGCAATGGCTCGCGGGCGTTACGGCGCGATCGCCGGTCAGGATGGCGCGGCCATCGATTACGTGTTCCACCTGCTCGATGCGCGCGGCACGGCAGAGCGCAATTATCCCGAGCTGCCCGCCGATACGCGCGCGCTGTTCGAAGCCTACGCGACCGGCCTGAACGATTACGCCCGCCAGCATCCCGATGAAGTGAAGCTGGCCAACCTGTTCCCCGTGGACGGAACCGACGTGGCCGCCGGATTTGCCCTGCGCCAACCCTTCTTCTTCGGCCTCAACGGCGTGATCGAACCCCTGGTCAATGGGGAACCGCTGCGCCCCGAATTCGGCCCGCCCACACCCGCGACCAACGGCAGTGCGCCGTCCGCAAACGATGGCCCTGCTGCATCCGGCGCCCAGGAAACCGCTCAGTCGCGTCCCTTCCCCCTGCCCTGGGGCGAAATGGGCGCTTTGTCCGGATCGAACGCGTTTGCAATTGCCCCGGAAAAATCGGGCGATGGCGTGACGCGGCTGGTTTCCAACAGCCACCAGCCGCTGCGCGGCGGTGTCGCGTGGTACGAACTCGTCGTCGAAAGCGGCGAAGGCTGGCACTATGCCGGTGCGAACTTCCCCGGCAGCCCCTACCCCTTCCTCGGTCACAACCGCGACCTTGGCTGGACCAACACGGTCAACCGCCCCGACATGGTCGATGTCTACAAGCTGGTGATGGACGAAAGCGGCACGAAATACCGCATGGGCGAACGCTGGCTCGACCTCGAAGAGGAATCCGTGACCCTGCCTGTGCGCGTGGGGCCGCTTGTCCTGCCGATCAGCCGCACGGTCTATCGCAGCGTCCACGGGCCGGTCATCCGCAACGATAACGGCACCTTCGCCTTTCGTTATGGCGGGATCGACAACATCGGCCAGCTCGACGCGTATTACCGGCTGAACAAGGCCAAGACGCTGGACGAGTGGCAAGCCATTCTGGCACGGATGGACATCCCGTCGACCAATTTCATCTACGCCGACAAGGTGGGCAACATCGCGTATGTCTACAACGCTGCCATGCCCGAACGGGCCAAGGGATATGACTGGCGATCGGTGTTGCCGGGCGATGATCCCAAGGCGATCTGGACGCAGCCGGTGGCGTATGAAACGCTCCCCAAATACGTGAACCCGGCCAGCGGCTGGCTGTTCAATTCCAACAACACCCCCTTCATCGCGGCCGGTACGGGCAGCGATCTGCCGGAAAGCAGCGTGGCACCGGAAATGGGTGTCGAACTCAAGCAGACCAACCGGTCGCGCCGTGCTTGGAAGCTGATGAGCCAGCCGGGCATGATCGACCGCGAGCGTCTGGAAGCGATCAAGTACGACATGGGTTACGAACGCGAAGGCTATGTCGCCGATTTGTGGGACGCGCTCGAAACGCTCGACGTTCCCGAAGCCGGTGCACTGGGCCAGGCGCGCCAATTGCTGCTCGGCTGGGATTTCTCCGCCGATGGTAAGGGTCGCGGCGATGCGCTGGCCCTGCTGATGATCCGCGAATTCATGTCCGCAGAATACCAGAACAAGCCGCTGCCCGACGCGCGCGAACAGTTGCAGGCATCGGTCGATCACCTGACCACCCATTTCGGCCGGATCGACCCCCCGATGGGCGAATTGCTGCGTTTGCGGCAGGGCGATGTCGATCTGCCGCTTGACGGCGGGTCGGACACGCTGCGCGCGTCAACCTTGTGGGACGTGCAGGAAGACGGGCGATTGTCGGTCAAGCACGGCGACAGCTTCGTCCAGTTCGTCGAGTGGGAGCAGGGCAAGCGGGTGCGCTCGCAATCGATCCAGCCATACGGTTCGGCCACCACCCGCCCCCGTTCCCCGCATTACGCAGATCAGGCACCGCTGTTCGTCCAGCACCGCTTGAAACCGGTGCATTTCTGGCGCGAAGACGTGCTTGCCAATGCAGCGCGCCGCTATACCGTTTCCCACAACCCCGATCGCAAATAGGACACACCGATGCGCAAACACCTGTTGAGCGGCATCGCCGCCCTTGCCCTTTCCGGCTGCGCGACAGTGCCGGTCGGCACCGCCCCGGTCGCCGTCGCGCCCGCACCCGAGCCATCCTCGCTTTCCGAACTCGTCGGCAAGGTCGACATTCCGTATGAAAGCTTCACGCTCGACAACGGTCTGACCGTCCTGATCCACACCGATCGCAAGGCCCCGATCGTGGGCGTGACGACCTATTACCGGGTGGGATCGAAGCACGAACCGCGCGGACGCACGGGGTTCGCACACCTGTTCGAACACCTGATGTTCGGCGGCAGTGAAAACGTGGAGAATTTCGACATTCCGCTGGAAGCCGCCGGTTCGACCAGCACCAACGGATCGACCAATTTCGATCGCACCAATTACGTCGAAACCGTGCCTACGGGCGCGCTCGACCTGGCGCTGATGATGGAAAGCGACCGCATGGGTTACCTGCTGGGCGCGATCAGCCAGGACAAGCTCGATAAGCAGCGCGGCGTTGTCCAGAACGAAAAACGCCAGGGCGACAACCAGCCTTACGGCCTGTCCTTTTACGCCATCCTCGAAGGCCTGTTTCCCGTTGGCCATCCCTATCGCCATTCCACTATCGGTTCGATGGCGGATCTCGATGCCGCCAGCCTGACCGACGTGCGGAACTGGTTCATCGAAAACTACGCCCCCAACAACGTGGTGCTGTCGCTGACCGGCGATATCGACGCCGAAACCGCGCGCCCGATGGTCGAACGCTGGTTCGGGGACATCTCCGGCGGAGCGGAGGTCACGCCCGTTCAGGCCGCACCCGTGACGCTGGCAGCGGACAAGAGCCGCGACATGATCGACCAGGTTCCCCAGGCGCGCATCTATCGCATCTGGACCGGCCCCGGCATGACCCATCCCGATGCCGAGGCGCTTGCGCTGGGTATGAACGTGCTGGGCGGCCTTGCAAGCTCGCGGCTCGACAACGCGCTCGTTCGCGACGAACAGCTGGCCACCAGCGTCAGCGCCTTCAATTGGCAATCCGAACAGCTTTCCGTGTTATTGGCACAGGTGGATATCAAGCCCGGCGTCGAACGCGCCCAGGCCGAAGCGCGGCTGGACGAACTGATCGCCGAAATGATCGCCAAGGGGCCGACGGCGGACGAACTGGGCCGGTCCGCAACCCAGCTGGTGTCCAGCCAGATCGATGGGCTGGAACGCGTTGGCGGGTTCGGCGGCAAGGGCTCCACCTTGGCCGAAGGACTGCTCTACACCGGCGATCCGGCGCATTACCGCGCGTCGCTGGGCCGTGTCGCCACGCTCACCCCGCAGCAGGTGACACAGGCCATGCAGCGCTGGCTTTCGCGCCCGGTCTACCGGTTTGCCATTCTTCCGGGCGAACGCAGCGAAAGCGGCGCGACGATGGGCGGCTGGGGCGATGAAGGCACCGTGCCGGCACCTGCCCCCGATGCGAAAGAGCCGGTCGAAGTCACCCGTACGGGGCCACCGCGCGACTTGCCGCCGGTTGCCGATGTCGGACCGCTGACCTTCCCCGCTCTCGAACGCGCCACGCTATCCAACGGCATCCCCGTCACGCTGGCACGCCGCACTGCGATCCCCAAGGTCGCCGTTTCAATCGAATTCGACGCCGGTTATTCCGCCGACGGTTCGGCACGCGCCGGCACCCAGTCGCTGATGATGGATCTTCTGGAAGAAGGCACCGCCACCCGCAGCGCGGTCGAAATCGCAGAGGCGCAGGAGCGCCTTGGCGCGTCGATCGGCACCGGCAGCTCGCTGGACACCAGTTCCGTCACGATGAACGCGCTGACATCCAACCTGGCCCCTTCGCTCGACCTGATGGCGGATATCGTCCGCAATCCGGCCTTCGCCGACAGCGAAGTGCAGCGCGTGCGCGACCAGCGGCTGGCAGCGATCGCGCAGCAGCTTTCGTCGCCCGGTGGCCTTGCCGGACGCACGCTGCGCCCGCTCGTCTTCGGCACGGGGCATCCGTACGGCACGGTCGGTTCGCTGGGCACCGCCGAAGTGATGGGCGGCATCGCGCCGGTCACGCTGCGGTCGGAACACGCCCGCTGGATCAGGCCCGACAACGCGGAAATTTTCGCCGTCGGGGATATCACCCTGCCCGAACTTACCGCCCAGCTCGAAAGTGCGTTCGGAAGCTGGCAGCCAAGCGGCCAGGCCGCCCCTGCAAAGGCGCTCGATGCCGCGGTGCCGCCGCCGCAGACCCGACTGGTGGTGATCGACCGTCCCAATTCGCCGCAATCGGTGATTTACGCCGGACGCGTTCTGCCGCTGACGGGCACCACGCCCGGCATGGAAACGCTGGATCTTGCCAACGAAGTGCTCGGCAACGGCTTCCTCAGCCGGATCAACATGATCATCCGCGAAGAAAAGGGCTGGAGCTATGGCGCGCGCACCGGGATCGACGATCCCGCAGGTCCGCGCCTGTTCACCGTCAGCACGGCCGTCCAGTCGGACCGCACCGGGGATTCGGTGCAGCTGATCCTCGACACCGCGCGCGAATTCGCCACGGGTACCCGCAAGGTGGACGACACCGAGTTCACCCGTGTGACCGATGGCAACATCCGCGGGCTTCCCAATCGCTTCGAAACCAATTTCCAGGTCCTCGGCGCGATCATGGAAAACGACCGTTTGGGCCGGGCCGACGATTACTACACCACCCTGCCCCAGCGTTACCGCGCCATCGACAAGGCCGCTATCGATGCCGCCGCGCGCGAATACCTTGGCCCCGACAACCTCACCATCGTGGTGGTCGGCGACCGGCGCGAAATCGATGCCCAGCTGGCGAAGCTGGCCTTGCCCACCACGTATCTCGATGTTGACATGAATGTCAGCAACGCGGAATAAGCCCCACCATTCACACTCACTCCAAGAGAGGAACTACCATGTCCGTAGCCGGAACCTATGATACCGTCGTCAAGAGCCCGATGGGCGACCAGAAGGGCACCTTCACCGTCGTTCCCGGCGATGATGGCACCACGTTCACCGGCTCGATGGCTGGCGGCATGGGCTCGATGGACACCACCGATGGCACCATCGACGGCAACACGCTGACCTGGAAGATGAACATGACCGTTCCGATGCCGATGACGCTCAACTGCACCGCCACCGTCGATGGCGACCAGCTGACCGGCAAGGTCAACGCAGGCGCATTCGGCGACATGCCGCTGACCGGCCAGCGCCAGGGCTGATCGCAGCCTGACACGTTAGAAGGGGCCGTCGGAGCGATCCGGCGGCCCCTTTTGGTTGGGTCGCATTCGTTGGGTCGCATCGGTGGAGCGCGTCTGCCGTGTGGCCACGGCCGATAAGGCGCGGCGTCGCCACCGCCCGTCCTCAAAGCGCGGAACGTCTCAGCCCAGTCGCTGTCGCCGCCATTCGCCCGGGGCCACGCCGGCCCGTTTGCGGAACGACCGGATGAAACTGGTTGCGCTGGTGTATCCCAGCCGCCTGCTGATCGCGGACACGGGCTCGTCCGTGTTCGACAGCAGGTCCGTTGCCAGCTGATCGCGCGCCTCGGCCGCAATGTCGCGCAGGGATACCGATGTGCCCGCCAGCGTTCGTGCAAACGTGCGTTCCGACATTCCGTAATGCTGGGCCAGTTCCGGCAGTTGCAGCAAGCGGTTGCTGCCCAGCAACCCTTCGACGATCAGGTCGCGCACGGCATCGCTGGTGATCGCAGGTCCGGAAAGCCCGCCGGGGCGCGCGGCCTCCATCTCCAGCTTCTGGCGCAGCCACCGCGATGGCTTGTATTCCGGGTTCGGAACCCGAAGCGCGCTGGCCGAGAACGACGTGCGGCCCCCGCCCTGCCCGGCGCGGAAGGGGAAAGGGGACACGGCATTGAGAGCTTCCAGCATTGCCCCGCTCGCGTGCGCCGACGTCGCCTCGATCGCATACCGATCCTGTTCGGCCTGGCTGGCGAAACCGGTGAAGGAGCTGATTGCCCGCAGCAGAAGCAGGTGGAGCGCCAATTCCATGAAGCCGTGGAAGGCGCCGATGCTTTCATGAAATTCGGACACCAGGAACGCCGTGTCGCCTTCCCTGACCAATTCGACCGCGATGTGCGGGTTCGATGCGTTGATCGATACAATCCAGGTAGAAAGCGCGGTTTCCAGATCGGGCGCAAACACCAGGGCCGTGTGCCCCGGTGCGCGGGGCCAGGCGACGATCAGTTCCAGCAGCCGGATCTCGCCCACCTCCTCGATCAGATTGGCGATCAGGTGCAGATCGTCCCGGACGGTGATGAATTCGGGAAAGGCCGACGCTTCGGAATATGGGGTGCTGCCGAAAACCGCATCCGGCCACCCCAGGCTCTGCCCCCAATACCGCGTTACCCCGGAAGGCAGGATGGCCGAAGCCATCTCGGGATACCGCGTGGAAAGCGTCTGGAGTGTTCGGCGAAAATCTGGACGCCTGACAGGCTGCACGGCGAGAATCCTGTTGCGGAACCTGCGAGCCATGCTGGCCATTTGGCAGAAAATGTCAATCGATTGGCATGAGGAGGCAATAGCGCAGCCCCCAATGCACTGATAACCATGCCACATTCGGTCGCCCACGTCGCGAGGCCCGGACCACGGTGCCCCGACAACCTAATACGTATCAATCCCTTAGGTGAGGACATCGCTATGCATACCAAACTCGCACGAATTCTGGCTGGCACGGCCACGCTCGCGTTGATCGCGACACCGGCAATGGCAGACAAGGCCAGCCAGCTGGTCGATATCAACGGCTCGCATGGCCGTGACGCGGAAAGCGCCCTGCAGTCGCGCGGTTTCGCGCACGTCTCCACCAACAAGAATTCGATGGGTTACGTCTACAGCTATTGGTGGGACGAGCGCGACGACGATTGCGTGCAGGTCGAAGTCTACGATGGCCGGGTAACGACCATCAACGATGCCACGGACCAGGATTGCGGACATCACAAGGGTGCCAATGCGGGCACCGCTGTCGGGGTGGTGGCGGGCGCCGCCATTCTCGGCGCGCTGCTGAGCCACAAGTCCAACCATCACGATAACAACATGCACAATTCGGATGCGCAGGCCGAAGCGCAGTACGAGCGCGGCTACACCGACGGCCTGCACAACGCCGCGTATCACAATTATGACCGGTCCGACGCCTATTCGAGCGGATACACCGCCGGTGTCGATGAACGTAACGCAAAGCTCGACCATCATCAGGGCCATGGCGGTTACCACCAGTCTGCCCAGATCAAGGATCTCAAGGGTGCCCGCGCCGCAGGCGGGATGTCCGAACTGGAGCGGCGCGGCTTCCGCCAGGTCGATAATTTCACATCGGGCGACACCCGTTATTCGATCCAGTGGCGCGAAGAATCGCGCCAATGCGTCCAGGTGACGATTGCCGACGGCAAGTTTTACGACCTCCAGGGCATCGGCAATCATCCCAAGTGTCCCCGGTGAAAGGAACGCGAGCGATGAGTTACAAACTCGTTCTGGCGGGCGCTTCGGCGCTCGCCCTCGCGGCGTGCGGCGGCGCGGATGCGGATACCTCCGAACCGGATGTGGCGGTTGAAGACATCGCGATTATTCCTGAAAGCCTCGCTCCGTTCGGTGACGGCTATCCCAATTCGGGCGATCCGTGCCTGCGTCTTGGCGAAAGCGCGGCAACGTCCAACTACCTCGACGACAGCGCCACGCTGGTAGGATGCCCGAGCGAAGCCGCAGCCGAAGCTGTCGGCGGCAACATTGTCGGCAATATCGATGGTGTCCGGCTCGTCAGTGTGCCGATGGGCGACGCCAATATCGGCATGACTTCTCCGATCGGGGAAAACGGGCCGGTTGAAACCACCGCAGCGGCACAGGCGAAGGAAGTGGCGGTGCGCGGTGAAAACGGCCTCGAGGGCAAATGCGCGACGCGCGTGGCGCGCGAAACGGGCGCACGCGTGATCGGGACCAACCGGATCGAGGAATCCGAAGCGGCCATCGCCATCTTCGTCAACGTCGAAGGCGCCCAGGCACCGTGGCGTTGCCTTGGCTATCGCGATGGGACGATCGGCGAAGTGATGTATTCGGGCAGCGAAGGCGCGCTCTAGCTGCACCGCGTTTGCAAACGCCATGTCTGGCCGGGTTCATCGGGATGAAGGATCGAGGATGATGCGTAACACTCTCACGCTTTGCCTGCTTTCGGCGTGCCTTGCCGCCTGCGCGGCGCAAGAGACCGACGGCGCGGACGAAATGGCAGATGGGGATGCCGAGAAGTCCGCCATCGCTCCGTCCGGCGCGGCCCCTGACGAACCGCGCGAACCGGCCTATGGCGAAGGCGATGCCAAGGTCGCCGGAACGGATTATCATGCCACAACCGTGCTCGATTGCGGGTTCGACAACGCAAAGCCGACTCAAACCTGCAAAGCGGGCGTAACCCGCAACTGGGGGGACGACGGCACCAATCTGGTCGAAGTTCAAAAGCCGGACGGGTTCACACGGGCGATATTCCTTCGCGGTACCCAGCCGTATGGGGCCGACAGCGCGCAGGCAGACGGTTCGGCAGGATGGGACTTCACAACGACCCGTGATGGTGACCGCGTGACCGTGCGCTTCGGGCCGGAAACCTACGTCCTTGTCGATGCCTTCGTCGAAGGGGGCTGAGGGTGCGCCTTGCGCCGCCTCACAGGCTTTGTGGGAAAATCTGGCCGCGCTGCCCGTTAAGCTTGCATTGATGGCCCGGCGCGGATGATCGTGCGAAACGGGACAAGGAGAACCGAGATGAGTGCTTTATTCCGCGCTACCAAAACCTCGCAACGTGCACGGATGCTGGCCGCAAGCGGGGCCGCCCTCGCGCTTGCTGCGTGCGGCTATCTGCCGGGCTCCGATCGGGACACCGTGCTGCACGGAACCAGCTGGAACCTCGTACAGATCGAAAACCAGGCGACCGTTACGCGGCTTCAGACCGCGCTGCAGGAACGCCACACCATCACCTTCAATCGCGACGGTTCGCTGGCGCTGGGCCTCGACTGCAATCGGGGGCGGGGAACGTGGAAGGCCCGCGAAACCGGACAGCAGGCTGGTACGATCGTGATCAGCGAAGTGTCATCGACCCGGGCTTTCTGCCCCGAACCCAGCTTCGGCGACGATCTGAGCGCCGGCCTGCCCGAAGCGCGCGATTTTTCGATAGCGCCGCAGAACGGGATGCTGCGGATCACGAGCAGCGATACGCTCTATGTGTTCGAACGGGTGCTGGACCGTTGAGCGCGTTGCTGGCGCTGCGCGGAGCAGTGTTCGCGGCCGCGCTTGCCAGTGCCGGTTGCGCGACCGCGCAGGACCACGCTCCCGAACCGCGGCCCGCATGGGATTATGTGGAATTCGAGGTGAAAAGCTGGGGCAGCACGGTCAGTTCGTGGCGCATCCTTCCCGATGGCGGGGGCAGTTGGACCGAAGCGTTGCGCGAACAGGGGCAAGCGCCCAGTGTCCCGGCATCGCTTGCCTGGCATGAAATTACCGCCGATGCCGCGAACTTCGAAACGCTGGCAGCCATCCTCCACCGCCTGCCCGATCCTGCACCGGATTCGCAGGCCTGCGAAAACTTCATGACCGATGCCCCATATGGAACGCTGCGGCTGACCCGCGGCGCGACCACCACGGAAATTGCGTGGAATTCCGGCTGCATGGACGAAAATTACCGCGCCTTCATGACCGTTCTCAAGGCGGCGGACGAACACATGGCCGCGTTGGGCAAAGCCGCACCGGTTGCCCGTACAGACCCGCCCCAATAGGCGCCGTCCTACCGCTTCCAGAGAAGAAACAGCAATCCGGCGTTGATCGCGGGGGCAAGGATGGCAAGCGCAGGGCCGGCCAGCCCCAACCTGTCACCCAGCAGATTCCACGGCAGGCCAAGCGGCACCAGGAACACCCCGGACAAGGGGTCCGGTTCCTGTCCGAACCAGCCGAAGGTACCGATGGCGAGCAACAGCAAGGCCAGCGTGTAGAGAAGCACGAAGATCACGAACGCCCATTTCATGGCCGGTTCTCCTGTGTGAACTGCAATCCGCCAAGGATACCCTGACAATCGCCCTCACACCAGAACGGCGGCACGAAATGGTTCAGCCCAGCTTGTCCTTCAGGATCTGGTTCACCACCGCAGGGTTGCCCTTGCCCTTCAGCGCTTTCATCGTCTGACCGACGAAGAAGCCGAACAGCTTGTCCTTGCCGCCGCGATATTCCTCCACCTTGTCGCCATTGCTGGCGAGCACGTCGTCGATCACGCTTTCGATGGCGCCGGTATCGCTGAGCTGCTTCAGCCCTTCGGTTTCGGCGATCTCGCCGGGTTCGCGGCCCGTCCTGAGGACGATTTCGTAAATTTCCTTGGCCTGTCCGCCCGAAATTTCGCCCTTGTCCTGCATCGCAAGGATGCTGGCCTGTGCGGCCGCCGTGGCGTTGGCCGCGTCGGCTTCATCGCCCAGCGCCTTGATCACGCCCGGTGCGACCGAAAGCGACCAGTTGGCGACCTGCGTGGCGACATCCTTTTCGCTCTTGCCGATCTGGCTGGCGGTTTCGGCCAGCAGGGTTTCGAACCGGCCGAACGTTTCCACTTCGGCGGTCAGTTCACGGGCGTTGTATTCGGTCAGGCCGAGCACATCGGTGTAACGCCGGCGCTTGGCATCGGGCAGTTCGGGCAACGATGCCCGGCATGCCTCGAGGAAACTGTCTTCCAGTTCGAGCGGCAACAGGTCCGGATCGGGGAAGTAGCGGTAATCGTGCGCGTCTTCCTTGGACCGCATGGTGCGCGTGGTGCCCGTGCCGGGATCGAACAGGCGCGTTTCCTGGTCCACCGTTCCGCCGTTTTCGATCACGTCGACCTGGCGGCTGGCTTCGTATTCGATGACCTGCATCACGAAACGCACCGAATTGACGTTCTTCGTTTCCGTACGGGTGCCGAGTTCGTCGCCGGGGCGGCGCACGCTGACGTTCACGTCGGCGCGCATCGAGCCTTCTTCCATGTTGCCATCGCAGCTGCCGACATAGCGAAGAATGCTGCGCAACTTGCGGACATACGCACCCGCTTCGGCCGGTGAGGTCATGTCCGGCTTGGACACGATTTCCATCAGGGCCACGCCGCTGCGGTTCAAATCGACGTAGGACATGGTCGGATGCTGATCGTGCATCAGCTTGCCCGCGTCCTGTTCGATGTGGATCCGTTCGATCCCGATGACCTTGTCGTGCGGGATGCCGGCCTTTTCGTCCGCATCGACCAGCAGCTGCCCTTCACCCACGATGGGGTGGTAAAGCTGGCTGATCTGGTAGCCCTGCGGAAGGTCGGCGTAGAAGTAGTTCTTGCGGTCGAAACGGCTGTATTTGTTGATCTGCGCCTCGATCGCCATGCCGGTGCGCACGGCCTGACGAATGCATTCGGCGTTGGGCACGGGCAACATGCCGGGCATCGCCGCATCCACAAGGCTGACCTGCGTGTTCGGTTCGGCACCGAAAGCAGTCGACGCGCCGCTGAACAGCTTGGCGTGGGAGGTGACCTGCGCGTGGACTTCGAGGCCGATCACGACCTCCCATTCGCCCGTTGCGCCCTGGATGCGATAAGTGCTCATTTCGACTGTCCGAATTTAATGGCTGCGGTTGACCAGATCTTGTCCAGCATATCCTCGATGCCCGCGCGTTGCTCCGACGAAAATTCGGCGGTCGGGATCTGCGCGAGGACGTCGACGATGCCTTGCTGGCTGATGCGAATGTCCTCGGGAGACGCGATGCCGCGTTCGGCAAGGATGCGCAGCGAATGGATGCCTGCCAGCATTCCGGCAAGACCCATGCGGAAATCCCGCTGGTCGGTGGGTGATTCGCCGAACAGGCTCACCACCATTTCTCCGGCTTCGCGTCGAACTCGGCGCGCTGCTGGATCGCCAGGCCCGTGTTCAACACGCCCTGCTCGTCGAAGGGCTTGCCGACGATCTGCAGGCCAAGCGGCAGGCCTTCCGAATTGAGCGTTGCGGGCACGCTCATCGCGGGCAGGCCGGCGAGCGATGCGGGAACGGCGAACACGTCGTTCAGATACATCGTCAACGGATCATCGCTCAGCGAACCCAGCGGGAAGCTGGCGGTCGGCGTGGTCGGTGCGAGGATGGCGTCGCACTGGGCGAAGGCCTGTTCGAAGTCGCGGCTCACCAGCGTGCGGACCTTCTGTGCCTGGTTGTAATAGGCATCGTAAAAGCCCGCGCTCAGCACATAGGTGCCGATCAGGATGCGGCGCTTGACCTCGTCACCGAAACCGGCGGCACGGGTGGCGGCGTACATATCCTGCAAGCCCGCGCCTTCCGGCAGGTCGCGCAGGCCGTAACGCACGCCGTCATAGCGGGCCAGATTGCTCGACGCTTCGGCGGGGGCGACAATGTAATAGGCAGGCAGCGCGTATTTCGTGTGCGGCAGCGAGACATCGACGATCTCCGCTCCCGCATCGCGCAGCCATTCCTTGCCCTGTTCCCAGCTCTTGAGGATTTCATCGTCGGTGCCGTCCATGCGGTATTCGCGCGGAATGCCGATCTTCTTGCCCTTGAGATCGCCGGACAGGCCCGCTTCCCAGGCCGGCACGTCCATCTTCAGGCTGGTCGCGTCCTTGGGATCGAATCCGGCCATCGCTTCGAGCATGATCGCGCAATCTTCCACGCTGCGGGCCATCGGCCCGGCCTGGTCGAGGCTGCTGGCGAAGGCGACAACGCCCCAGCGCGAACAGCGGCCATAGGTCGGCTTGATGCCGCAAATGCCCGCAAAAGCGGCAGGCTGGCGGATCGAACCGCCGGTATCGGTGCCGGTTGCGGCAGGCGCGATGCGCGCCGAAACCGCGCTGGACGAACCGCCCGACGAACCGCCGGGACTCATGGCGGTGTTGGCGCCGCCAGCCTTGCGCCAGGGCGAGGTGACGTTGCCGAAATAGGATGTCTCGTTCGAGCTACCCATGGCGAACTGGTCGAGGTTGAGCTTGCCCAACATGCCCGCGCCTGCGTCCCACAGCTTTTGCGACACAGTGCTTTCGTACTGGGGCGTGAAGCCTTCGAGGATGTGGCTGGCGGCGGTGGTCTGCACGCACTTGGTGGCAAACAGGTCCTTCATGCCGATGGGGACGCCGCCCATCTTGCCCAGCGGCTGGCCCGCGGCGCGCGCCGCATCGGCCCTGTCCGCCGCGGCCAGTGCATGATCGGGCGTGGTGACGATGAAGGCGTTGAGGCCGGCGGCCTGCTCCACGGCGGCGTTGAAGGCTTCGGCCACTTCGCGCGCGGTGAATTCGCCGCCCGCCACGCCGTCGCGGATATCCTTGACGCCAAGGTCGGTAAGATTGCTCATTATTCGATCACCTTGGGCACGCCGAAAAAGCCGTGTTCGGCGGCGGGCGCGTTGGCCAGAATGTCGTCTCGGCGGCCCCCGCCCGTTGCGGGATCGGCATCGACCACGTCGTCGCGCAGGCGCAGGGTGTTTGGAATGACCGCGGTCATCGGCTCGACTCCGGTCACGTCGACCTCGCCCAGCTGTTCGACCCAGTCGAGAATGTTGTTGATCTCGGGCACCATGCGCTCGAGCTCTTCGTCACCCATCTTGATGCGTGCCAGCGAGGCGATTTTCGCCACAGTGGCCTTGTCGACGGACATCAGCCGACCTCCGATTCCAGCGTTGAAATTTCAGCCGGAGCGCTAGCAGTGGCGCCCCGACGCTTCAAGCAGCGCGCGGCCTTATTCAGCCGGCGCCGGCGCTTGTTGTTGGCCAGGCCCGCCTTGCTGTTCCTGCTGCTGCATCATCTGCTGCATCGCGGCGGCACGTGCCTGGAAATCGTCCTTGCTCATGAAATCGACCACTTCGACGTCAAACACGAGGTCGGCGTTGGCCGGGATTGGCGATCCGGCAGGCGGCTCGGCGCCATAAGCCTGCTCAGCAGGGATGGTCAGCGTGTATTTGCCGCCCTTCTGCATCTGCTGCAGGCCGGTGATGAAACCTTCGATGATGGCGCCTTCTTCCAGCAGCAGGGGATTGCCGTCGGGGAACAGGCCAGGCGGGATCGGCAAAGGCTGCGACCGGTCGAACTCGGTGCCGTCCTTCAGCTTGCCGACGTAATTGACGAACACCACATCGCCCAGCTTCGGCGATTCGCCGGTGCCTTGCGCGATCGTATCGATGCTCAGACCCTTGGGCAGCGATGCCCAGGCCAGGCCTGCGCCCAGCAGGATCGCGACGAGCACACCAAGCCACAGCTTTGTGAGCGAGCCCTTGGCGATAGGCTGAAGGGGAACGCGGGTGATTTCGGTCATCATGTGGTCCTGATACGCAAAGGGCGCGGATTGCTCCGCGCCCTCATGGCTTAGCTGGTTCTGGGTCGCAACGGCTTATTTGGCGCCGTCACGCTCCATACGCTTGCGCTCGAGCTTGCGTGCACGGCGAACGGCGGCTGCCTTTTCGCGGGCGCGCTTCTCGCTCGGCTTTTCGAAGTGGCGGCGCAGCTTCATTTCGCGATACACGCCTTCACGCTGCAGCTTCTTCTTGAGCGCGCGCAGGGCCTGGTCGACATTGTTATCGCGAACGATGATCTGCATAAACTAAAACACCTCACTAAGCGGGCCAGAGCCCGCCTCTAGCGGGGTATGCCTCCTTGAATTTCGAGTTCGTCATAGAAACGAAAAACGCGCCGAATCCGTTCCGGATCGGCTCGAACGGGCGCCACCTACGGATTCGTCGGCCAAAATGCAAGTGCTTTGGCCGCTTTCATCGTCGACCGGTTGGCGCTAGGGGCGTGAAGCAATGTCCGCAACCTCTCCCTACCTTGCCAGCCTCTATGTTGCCATCGGCGGGGGCGTGGGTGCCGTACTGCGGTACCAGCTCGGCCGGGGGCTGACCCACTGGATGGGGGTCCAGGCGGTCATGACCTTTCCGTGGGCGACGCTGGCGGCAAACGCCATCGGCAGCGTGCTGATGGGGTTTCTTGCCGGATGGTTGGCGCGCAATGGTGCCGGTCACGGCGATCAATTGCGGCTGTTGCTGGGCGTCGGGCTGCTGGGCGGGTTTACCACCTTCAGCGCCTTCAGCCTGGAAATGGTGCTGCTGGTGCAGCGCGGACAATTCACGCTGGCCGCCCTTTACGCTGTGCTATCGTTTGCACTGGGTATCAGCGGCCTGATTTTCGGCCTTACGATTATGCGGGCAGTAGGATGAACACGAGCGACGAAGTCAGGACCTTTACGGTCGCCCCCGACGATGACGGGGTTCGCCTGGACCGGTGGTTCAAGCGCCACCTGCCGCAGATCGGCTTCGGCACGGTCAGCAAATGGGCCCGCACCGGACAGATCCGCGTGGACGGCAAGCGCGCAAAGCCCGACGACCGGCTGGTTGCCGGCCAGCAATTGCGCGTGCCGCCGGGCGGCGATGCCCCGCACAAGAAGCCGCGCGAAAAGCCCGCGCTGAGCGAAGCCGAAATTTCGCAGGCAAAAGACATGGTCATCACCGAGACCGAGTCCGCCATTGTGCTGAACAAGCCCCCGGGGCTGGCGACGCAGGGCGGAACGGGTACCAAGACCCATGTCGACGGCCTGCTCGATGCCTTTGCGCCGGGCGAGGACGAACCGCGCCCGCGGCTTGTTCACCGGCTGGACAAGGACACCTCGGGCGTTCTGCTGATCGCTCGCACCCCCGGCAGCGCCGCCCATTTCTCGAAGCGGTTCTCCGGACGCAGCGCCAAAAAGGTCTATTGGGCGCTGGTCGTCGGGGTACCCGAAGTCCACGAAGGCGTCATCGAAGCCCCCCTGGCCAAGCAGCCCGGCAGCGGCGGCGAAAAGATGCACGTCGACCACGAAGGCGGCCAACCGGCCAAGACCAAGTACCGCGTCGTGGAAAAGGCCGGCCAGAAGGCCGCCTGGCTCGAACTGGAACCGATGACGGGGCGCACCCACCAGCTTCGCGTGCACTGCGCGGCGATGGGCAACCCGATCGTGGGGGACGGGAAATACGGCGGCAAGGACGCCTTTCTGACCGGGTCGATCAGCCGCAAGATGCACCTGCACGCGCGGCGCCTGATCATCGGCAGCCCCGAAGGCGGAAAGCTGGATGTAACCGCCGAACTGCCGGAACACTTTGCCGCCAGCATGGAGCAGCTTGGTTTCGATATCGGATTGAGCAATGCCGAACCCATTCGCGACGATCCGCCGCCCAAGAGCCGCGAGGAGAAAAAACAGGCCGCCCGGCTGCATGCCAAGCAGTATCGCAAATCGCGCAAGGGCGAACGCCGCGGTCGCCGCGATGCGACGACCGCCAAGCCCAAGCCCAAACCCAAGCCCAAGGCAAAGCGCTGATGCACCCCAACCCGCTCTTCCGCAGCGATGATCGCGCAAGGATGGAAGCGCTGGTCGACCGCATCGGCTTCGGGATGGTTTTCATGCAGACGCCCGATGGGCCACGCGTTGCACACACACCGCTGCTGATCGGCGACGGACCGACCCTGCGTTTCCACCTTGCGCGCGCCAACGCGCTGACGCGCCATCTGGACGGGACAACCGCGCTGATCACCGTGAACGGGCCGCACGGCTACGTGTCCCCGCGCTGGTATGACAATCGCGACACGGTGCCGACATGGGATTATGTCGCTATCGAAATGGAAGGCCAGGTCCGCCAGCTCGACCAGTCCGACCTCGATCAGCTTCTCTACGATCTCATCGCAAAGCAGGAAGGCCGCCTCGAAGGCCAGGCGTGGAGCGCGCAAGAAACGAGCAAGCCGCTGTGGGACGGCCTGCTTCGCGGCATCACAGGGTTCGAAATGGAAATCCGCGAATGGCGCCCGACCTTCAAACTTTCGCAGAAGCGTACCGCAGACGAGCGTGAGCGCATCGCGCAAGGCCACGATCAAGCCGGCAGCGCCGGACTGGCCGCGATCATGCGCGAGGGGGCCGTATGACCCGACTTGCCGTTTTCGATTGCGACGGAACCCTGGTCGATGGCCAGGCGGCCATTTGCGAAACCATGGAGCGGGCGTTCGACATAGCCGGCCTTCCGGTGCCGGACCGGCATTCCGTGCGCCGCATGGTCGGGCTCAGCCTGCCCTATGCTCTGCGCGAACTGGCCCCCCATGCAAGCGACGAACAGCGCGCCCGCGCAGTCGATGCGTACAAGGAAGGCTATCGCCATCTGCGCACCACCGGCGCGCTTCACGAACCGCTGTATGACGGCATCGCCGAACTTGTCGGCCGCCTGCATGATGCGGGCTGGTTGCTGGGAGTGGCCACGGGCAAGAGCGATCGCGGACTCCATGCGTGCCTCGACACGCATGGGATCAAGGCGCGCTTCGTGACGCTTCAGGCCGCCGACCGGCATCCGTCAAAACCGCATCCCGCGATGCTGGAAGCCGCCCTTGCCGAAGCCGGGGTTTCGGCCCGCGACGCGGTGATGATCGGCGACACGAGTTTCGACATGGAAATGGCCCGCGCGGCGCGGGTGCGCGCCATCGGCGTTTCGTGGGGCTACCACGAACCCCAGGAATTGTTCGAAGCCGGCGCCAGCGCCGTTGCCGATACCATCACGCAGCTTGAGGAGATGATCGTTGGCCCCTGATCACAAGGACGGACACGATCCCGCCGCGGCGCGGTTCTGGACGCTGCAATTCATCCGCCTTTCCGGTATGCTGACAGCCATTCTGGGCGCGCTGATAATCGCCAAGGTCATCTTCCTGCCCGAACCGCTCGGCCCGATCCTCCTGGTGCTGGGCTCAGCGGAATTCTTCGTTCTTCCGATTGCCCTGGCCCGCAAGTGGAAGAGCGCGGAATGAAGCGTTTCTACCGCGATGTCGCGGTTACGAGCACGGAAGATGGGTACCAGACCGAACTGGATGGCCGCCCGGTAAAGACGCAAGGCGGCCAACCGCAGCGCGTACCCTCGCGCGCATTGGCCGAACGACTAGCTGCCGAGTGGGAACACCAGGGGGAGGAAATCGACCCCCATGCCTTCGTCCTGCGGGACCTGGTCGACTATTCGCTCGACATCGTGCCCGGCGCGCGCGCCGCGACAATTACAAAGCTGCTGCGCTACGCAGAGACCGACACGCTGTGCTATCGCGCCGAGCCGGACGAGCCCTTGTGGCACCGCCAGCGCGAAATTTGGGACCCGCTCCTCGAAGCTCTCGAGGCGCGCGAAGGGGTGACTCTCGAACGGGTCAGCGGGATTATCCATCGCCCGCATTCGCGCGATGCGCTGGCACGGTTGCAGGCGCGGCTCGAAACCTACGACGATTTCATGCTGGCGACGCTGGAGATGGCCACGTCGCTTGCAGCCTCGCTGTGCATCGGGCTTGCCGCGCTGGAACCCGATGCGGATGGTGACGCCTTGTGGAACGCAGCCAATCTCGAAGAGGACTGGCAGGCGGAAAACTGGGGCGTCGACGAACAGGCCGCCGAATTGCGCGAAAAGCGCAGGCGGGATTTCCTTCAGACGATCGAATTTGCGCAAATAGCGCGCAGCTAGGTCAGCCGACCCAGTCCGCGACCTGGCCTGCGACATCGTTGGCAGCGGCGTTCAACGCCGGTGCAACCGATCCGACTTCGGGCAGCACACCGGGTACGCGCGCTTCGAAACGGCGTGTCGTCACGCTCGAACCGGTGCCGCTGCGTACGGCATCGAATACCACCACGACCGACGATGTCGGCGCATCGTATCCGAAACTGCGCAGCGTACCGTGCAGCCGGTCGTTCGCGCCGGCACCCGGATCATCCCCGTCGATTACCATCCGGCCCGAACGCGCGCGGATCGTTTCGCCGATCAACCGGCGGAACAGCCGCGCAGGCCGTTCGACCCAGACCGCATCCTGGAGATAGGCAATTTCGGTATCGCTGACGTGGACCGGAACGCGCGTCACGGCGAGCGCCTGGGGCACGTCGAATTCGACCAGCGCCAGGGCGCTTGCATTGGAACCCTGGGCCGCCACACCGGCAGGCGCGGTTGCCGTGGCGGTCAGCGTCAGCAGGCTGGGCGGCGGATCTTCACCGAAGCTGACACAGCCGCCGAGCAACAGGGCCGGAGCCAGCGCGGCAAGGGGGAATTTGGTCATGCGCGTGCCCTTCACGGTTTGTAATCGGGGAGCGGCTGCGAACTGAGCAACGCGCCGGCACCCTTCTCGTCAATCTTTTCAGTCACGTCCCGCAGCGCCTTGCTGGTCGCCCGCAGGTCCTTGAGCGTGGCTTCCGCGGCGGGCAGCGTGCTTTCGGTCAGCTGCTTGGTGGCGGGTCGCGCTTCCTCTAGCGTCTGCTCGAGCGCCTTGGCCGCACCGCTGGCCGAAGTCAGCGTGGCGCGAAGCTGCTTGGCCAGCGCTTCGCCTTCGGTGTTGATGATCCGGTCGGTGGACGCAGTGATCTTTTCGAACTGATCGAGCGCCTCGCTCGCTTCGCGCAAGGTGACCTGCAGTTCCGCCATCGTGCGTTCGACCTGCGGGGTCGCCTGCGCCAGATCGGCCGTCATGCGGTTGGTGTTGGCAAGAATGGACGAAATCTCGCCCTGGTTCTTGTCCGACAGCAGCATGGTCAGCCGTTCGGTCAAGGTTGCCAGACGTTCCAGCAGCAAAGGCGCGTTGGCGAGGATTTCGTTGAACCCGCCCGCGGCCGGCGGGATGATCGGTGCGCCTTCGGTGCAGGCCGTGGTTTCGCACGTGATCGCCGGCGCGCCGCTGCGCGCGCCATCGAGCATGATCGTCGATACGCCGGTGAAGCTGCCCTGGATGGTCGCGGTGGTGCCGACCAGGATCGGCACGTCCTCCTTCACCTTGATCCGGACACGGACAAATTCGGGGTCTTTCTCCCACAGCACGATCTGGCTGACCTGCCCCACGGGCACGCCGGCAAAGGAAACGGCGCTGCCATTGGCAAGACCGGCGACCGATTGCTTGAAGAAGATGTCGTATTCGTTCTGGGCACCTTCGCCCCACCGCGCAAGCCACACGACGAACAGCGCCAGAGCGCCGAGGACCGCCAATGTGACCGCCCCCACCCAAACGTGATTTGCCCTCGTTTCCATGCCTTAGGTCTTATCCTTTGTGTGCGCCGCTTTGTCCAACGCTTTGACCGCGTGCTGCGCGATCGGAACATCCATATGCCGCCGCAATTCGTCCAGCGCCTGCGCCGTCAGCGCGGCCCTGCCGCGCGGTCCGTTGAAGTATTCCTGAATCCAGGGGTGATCGAGTTCCATCAGCTTGGGCACGGTGTCGACCGCGATGACACGCTTGTCGGCAATGACCGCCACCCGGTCGCAGATTTCGTGAAGGGTATCGAGGTCGTGGGTGATCAGGAACACCGTCAGGCCCAGAGTTTCCTTCAGTTCAAGGGTCAGGCGATCGAAAGCAGCCGCACCGATCGGATCGAGACCTGCCGTCGGTTCGTCGAGGAACAGCAATTCGGGATCGAGCGCCAGCGCACGGGCAAGCCCGGCGCGCTTCTTCATGCCGCCCGAAAGTTCGTTGGGAAACTTCCCGGCAGCTTCCTGGGGAAGGCCGGAAAGAACCGTCTTGTAGCGGGCGATTTCGTTCAGCAGCTGCTGCGAAAGTTCGGGATAGAACTGCTTCAGCGGGACCTGGACGTTTTCGCCAACCGTCAGTGTCGAGAACAGCGCCCCGCCCTGGAACAATACGCCCCAGCGGCTTCGCACGCCGATATCCTCGTCCGGCTCGGAATTGGTGATCGACCGTCCGAACACGCGGATATCGCCTTCTGCCGGATGCTGCAGCCCGATGATCGAGCGCATCAGCACGCTTTTGCCGCTGCCCGATCCGCCAACCACGCCGAGAATTTCGCCGCGCCGGACCTTGAGGTCCAGATTCTCATGCACCGTCTGGTCGCCGAAACGGTTTACCAGCCCTTCCACGACGATGGGATATTCGCCGCGATAGCGTTCGTGCCGGCCCAGCGGCCTGCCGGTTTCGTCTTCGGCCATCAGCCCCACCCGATTTCGGTAAAGAACACGGCGAAAAACGCGTCGATCACGATGACAGCGAAAATGCCCGTGACCACCGCCATCGTGGTCCGCAGCCCGACCTGCTCGGAATTCCCGTGCACCTGCATCCCGTGATAACAGCCCGCCAGCGCCACGATCAGCCCGAAGACCGGCGCCTTGATCAGGCCGACCCACAGATCATACAGCGGGACGACTTCCTGGATACGCAGCAGGAAGGTCCAGAACGGAATGCCCAGCATCACATCGCCGATCACCGCGCCCCCGATGATCGCCACCCCGGAAGCGTAGAACCCCAGCAACGGCATCATCAGCACGGCGGCAAGGATGCGCGGTATGACCAGCGCTTCCATCGGCGAAATGCCGATCGTGCGCATGGCATCGACTTCTTCGGTCAATTTCATCGTGCCGATCTGCGCGGCAAACGCCGACCCCGAACGGCCCGCAACCATGATCGCGGTCATCAGCACGCCCAGTTCGCGCAAGGTAATGCGTCCGACCAGGTTTACCGTCAGCGTTTCCGCCCCGAACTGGGCAAGCTGGACCGCACCCTGCTGGGCGATCACGATCCCGATCAGGAAGCTCATCAGGCCCACGATGGGCAGCGCGGTAACGCCCACCAGTTCAAGCTGGCGGATCAGCGCAAGCCAGCGGAACCGCCGCGGATGGCGGATCAGCGAGGCAAATCCGGAAATGACCGCACCCAGAAAACCGACAACCCCGCGGATGCCGGTGCCCGCGTTGAACACTTTCTGGCCCATCGCCGACGGGACACGTTCCCACACCGGCTGCCGCGACGCAGCGACGCGTTCTTCGCCTTCCACACCCTCGATGGCGCCGATCAGGCGGGTCGCCCGCTCGCTCGCTCCGACGATTTCGGCGCCGTGCGCGGTCGCCAGATTGCTGGAAACCCAGGCCCCGACGGTGTCGATTTCGGACACACCGCCAAGGTCGACCTGGGAAATCGGCCCGTCGAGCGCACGCAATTCGGCGTCCACCGCGCCGATGGTCGACACGAGATAAGGGCCGGAAAGCGCCAGAACCGCGCCGCCGTTATCGCCCTGTTTCAATTCATATTGCGCAAAGCCACTCATGCGGCCCGCGGTATGCGGGGAATTACGGCACATAACAAGCGGCTAAGCCCGCGACATCAACACAACGTTGCATCGCACAATGCGCGCTGGCATGGGCCTTGGCCATGAGTAACGAACTGCCCAAGACATTCGACCCCGCCGAAATCGAGGCGCGCTGGTATTCCCATTGGGAGGAGAACGGCCTGTTCCGGCCCGAGCGCCCCGACGCGCAGCCCTATACCATCGTCAACCCGCCGCCCAATGTGACGGGAAGCCTGCATATCGGCCACGCGCTCGACAACACGCTGCAAGACGTGATGATCCGGTACGAACGCATGCGCGGGCGCGACGCGCTGTGGGTGGTCGGCACCGATCACGCCGGCATTGCCACGCAAATGGTGGTCGAACGCCAGCTTGAGCAGGCACAGGACAAGCGCACCAATTATTCCCGCGACGATTTCATCGCGAAGGTGTGGGAATGGAAGGAAGAAAGCGGCGGCACGATCACCCGCCAGCTGCGCCGTCTCGGCTGTTCGATGGACTGGAGCCGCGAACAGTTCACCATGGACGAGCATTTCAACACCGCCGTGCTCAAGACCTTTGTCGACCTGCACGCGGACGGGCTGATCTACCGCGACAAGCGGTTGGTGAACTGGGATGTGAAGCTCAAGACCGCGATTTCCGACCTCGAGGTGGAAACACACGAAGTCAAAGGCGGCTTCTGGCATTTCCGCTATCCGCTGGCCGATGGCGTCACGACGTCGGAAGGCAAGGATTACCTCGTCGTCGCAACGACGCGGCCCGAAACCATGCTGGCCGACATGGCCGTGGCGGTTCACCCGGATGACGAGCGTTACGCATCGGTGGTGGGCAAGGATATCCTCCAGCCGATTACCGGTCGCCGGTTCAAGGTGGTGGCCGACGAACACGCCGATCCGGAACTGGGCTCCGGCTGCGTGAAGATCACGCCGGGGCACGATTTCAACGACTTCGAGGTGGGCAAGCGCGCGGGCATGAAGCCGGCCGACATGCTCAACATGCTCGACGCCAATGGCGATGTCTGCCAGACGGCTGACGGGCTCGTGCCCGATGAATTCATCGGACTCCACCGGTTCAAGCGGGACGGCGTGAACGGCGCGCGCGAACTGGTTGTCGCACGGTTGAAGGAACTGGGCTTCCTGATCCCGCACGTCACCAGGGACAAGGAAGGCAACGAGACCGAGCACGACGCCGAGCCGCGCACTATCCAGACGCCGTTCGGCGACCGCGGCGGCGTGGTGATCGAACCCTGGCTAACCGACCAGTGGTACGTCGATGCCGAAACGCTGGCCAAGGCCCCGATAGACGCGGTCAGGACCGGCGAAATCGAAATCGTCCCCAAGGCGTGGGAAAAAACCTTCTTCAACTGGATGGAGAACATCCAGCCGTGGTGCGTCTCACGCCAGCTGTGGTGGGGCCACCGGATTCCGGCATGGTATGACGAGGAAGGCAATGTCTTCGTCGCCATGACCGAAGAAGAGGCCCAGGCACAGGCCGGCGACCGCACGCTGACCCGCGACTACGACGTGCTCGACACCTGGTTCTCGTCCGCCCTGTGGCCGTTCGCCACGCTGGGTTGGCCCGAGAAGACCGACCTGTTCGAAAAACACTATCCCAACGACCTGCTGATTTCCGGTTTCGACATCCTGTTCTTCTGGGATGCGCGCATGATGATGCAGGGGATGCATCTGACCGGCAAGGCGCCGTGGCCCAAGCTGTATCTGCACGGGCTTGTCCGCGCAGCAGACGGGCAGAAAATGTCCAAGTCCAAGGGCAACGTGGTCGATCCGCTGGGCCTTATCGACCAGTATGGTGCCGATGCGCTGCGGTTCTTCATGGCCGCGATGGAAAGCCAGGGCCGCGACATCAAGATGGATGACCGGCGCATCGAAGGCTATCGCAATTTCGCGACAAAGCTCTGGAATGCCACGCGGTTCTGCCAGTCGAACGGCATCGGCGCCAGCGATACGCTGGAAGCGCCGGCCGCAACCCATGCAGTCAACCGGTGGATCATCGGCGAAGTGGTGGAGACGAAGCAGGCGCTCGACAGCGCGCTGGCAGACCTGCGGTTCGATGCCGCCGCCAACACGATCTACCACTTCGTGTGGGACCGGTTCTGTGACTGGTATATCGAGCTGATCAAGGGCAATTTCGACGAGGAAACCAAGGCCGTCGCCGGTTGGGCGCTCGACCAGATTCTGGTCATGCTGCACCCCTTCATGCCGTTCATCACCGAGGAATTGTGGTCGAAACAGGGGGACCGCGCCGATTATCCGCTCATCACGGCCAAGTGGCCGGAGCCGGGGGCGGGCATCGACGCCGAGGCGAAGGCGGAAATCGATTGGATCATCGCGCTCACCAGCGCGGTGCGCACGGCCAAGAACGAACTCGGCATCGCGCCGGGGGCAAAGCTGGAGGCTTTCTGCCCCGCACCCAGCGCGCTGGCGAAATCGGTTGTCGACGCCAACGCCGCCGCAATCGAACGGCTCGCCCGGCTGACTCCAGTGCATTTCGCCGATGCACCGGATGGGGCGGCGATGCAGATTGCCGCTGGCGACGATGCCTTCATCCTGCCGCTGGAAGGCGTGATCGATATCGAAGCGGAGAAGAGCCGCCTTGCCAAGGCGCTGGACGTTTCCGCCAAGGAAGCCAAATCGCTCGAAGGACGTCTGTCCAACGCGAATTTCGTGGAACGCGCCAAGCCCGAAGCGGTGGAAAAGGCGCGCGCCGACCATGCCCATCACGTAGCGGAAGTGGAACGCCTGAACGCCGCGCTGGCGCGGCTGGGGTGACGTGCCGCTGATCCTCGCCACGCAGGCTCCCGGCGAGCCGGAGATTTTCGCCAGCGTCCAGGGCGAAGGGCCGAGCGCGGGCAGCCCTTGCACCTTCGTGCGCCTGTCGCGGTGCAACCTTGCCTGCGTGTGGTGCGACACAGCCTACACCTGGCATTTCGAGGGCGACGATCGGCCGCACCGCGATGGCGTGGAATTCGACCGCAAGGCCAACCAGCTTTCGCTGTCGGAAGAGGAGGTCGCCGGCCGTATCCTTGCGCTGGGTCAGAAACGCCTCGTCATCACGGGGGGCGAACCCTTGTTGCAGGCACCGGCCCTTGCGCGGTTGCTGGAAATGTTGCCCGACATGACGGTGGAAATCGAAACGAACGGGACAACCAAGGCCCCGACCGCGCTCGACATACGTATCGACCAGTTCAACGTCAGCCCCAAGCTGGCCCATTCGGGCAATGCGGCCGACCTGGCGTTGCTGCCGGAACGGCTGGATGCTTATGCCACCGATCCGCGAGCGTGGTTCAAGTTCGTGATCGCACAACCATCGGACGTCGTTGAAGTGATCGCTTTGCGGGATCGTTACCGGTTCAAGCGCGAACACGTTTTCCTGATGCCCGAAGGCACCGACAGCGAAACGCTACGCACGCGCGAGAAATGGCTCGCCCCGCTATGCGTGGAACACGGGTTCCGGATGAGCGACCGCCTGCATATCCACCTGTTCGGGGATACGCGCGGGACCTAGCCCTGGCTGCGCCAGCGCTGAACGGTGCGCTGCACGATTTCCTCTTCGCCGCCGGTCTTGTTCCACAGGTCCACGAAGCTGGGATCTTCGGACGCCGGGCGCTTGGCTTCTTCGAGATTATCGAAACTCACGCGGATCGGAATGGCGACGCCTTCGCCGCAGATGATGCATTCGCGGTTACGCAAGGCGGGAATGGAATCGAGGAAGCCGCGCGCGCCTTCGGGCATGGCGGCTTTCACGAACGCCTGGTCGCGATCGTTGTTCAAACGCATCGAGATGATCGTGCCGCACTGCGACAGGACGCCTTCGGCAAGGTCGGACGGACGCTGTGTGATCAGGCCCAGCGAAATGCCGTATTTACGCCCTTCCTTGGCGATCCGGCTGAGGATGCGGCCAACCGAATTGCCATCGGCGTCCTTTTCGCTCGGCACGTATCGGTGCGCTTCTTCGCAGACCAGCAGGATCGGCGACGTGCGCTCCTCGCGGCTCCAGATGGCGAAATCGAAGACCAGCCGGCTGAGCACCGCGACCACGGTGGCCGTGATGTCCGACGGAACGCCCGACACGTCGATGATCGAGATCGGCTTGCCGTTCGAGGGCATACGGAAAATCTTGGAGATGAAATCTGTCATCGTGTCGGCCACGAGCATGCCGGAGAACATGAACTGGTAACGCGGATCGCTCTTCAGTTCTTCCAGCTTGTTCTTGATCCGCATGTAAGGCGCCGATGTGGTCGCCTTGTCCAGCTTGCCCATCTGGTCCTGGATCTCGTTCGAAAGGTCCGACAGCAGGTAGGGGATAGGCGAATCGACGGTAATCTTGCCCATGCTTTCGGCCAGACGGCTTTTCTGCCGCGCCTTGAGCAGGCACTTGGCCAGAATGTCGGCATCGACCTGTCGTTCGTTGCCATGGCTGGTGAGCAGCACTTCGCAGTGCTCCTCGAAATTCATGATCCAGTACGGCATCTGCAGGTTCGACACGTCAAGGATGACGCCGGTGTTGCGGAAGGCCGCCGAATATTCCCCGTGAGGGTCGATCATCAGGATGTGGCCTTCGGGTGCCGCTTCGCAGATCCGGTGCAGGATCAGGGCTGCGCTGGTCGATTTACCGGTACCGGTCGAACCCAGCAGGGCGAAGTGCTTGCCCAGCATCGCGTCGATATAGATGCCGGCACGGATATCCTTGGTGGGATAGACCTTGCCGATGGTGACCGCGCTGCGGCCATCGCTGGCATAAACCTGTTTGAGATCGGCGGTGCTGGCCGGATAGACCAGCGATCCGGGGACCGGGTATCGCGTCACACCGCGGCGGAAGCCATGCAGGCGCCCCGTCAGCTTTTCCTCGACCCCTTCACCGAGGAAGTCGATATTGGCGAGGATGCTGCCGGCCTTGCGGTCCTGGCGCTGGTTGCGAACACTGGCGAGAAGCCAGTTGTTTCCGACGCGGATCTTGACCTGGCTACCGACCTGTCCGGCCATGGCAATCGAGGGATCGGCATCGTCGCCGCATTCGTTGAGCCGCTGAAGATCGATGGCGATCATCGAACCCGAACCGGCAATCTCCAGAACCACGCCGATAGGTTCGTTCATGTTGTCGCTGACGCTGATTGGCGGCGCCTCTTCCTTGGCCATCTCGACCGGCTTCGCGGCGACCGGTTCGGCAACGGCTTCGACCTCGGGTTCAGGTTCGGGTTCGGGTGCGACCTGTTCAGCGGATGGGGCCGCGGCCTGCGGTGCAGGGACCGTTTCCTCGCGCGGGGCGGGTTCGGGCGCGCGGAGGTCAGCTACGGGTTCAGGCGCCGGTCCGGCGACGGGTTCGGGGCTGGCGGTAAATTCGGGGTTGTGGACGTATCCGGAACGCGAGACAGCCGGTTGGGGGCTGCTGCCCTGTTCGCTGCGACGGATGCGATCGCGCAGGGAATTGCCGCGCGGCTGCGGCGGTTCGGCCCCGGCCTCCTTGGACGGATCGAAAGTGCGGAAATTCGGATTGCCCATATCGGTCATCGGTTCGGCTCGGCCCCTATGTTCGTCGCACACTGCGCACGCCCATGGTTCCTGCCCGAAAGCGGTTAAAATCCGGTCAACGATAAGGTGGCGCGGGCCCCGTCAGATCAGCGCGAACAAGCGCCCGGCAGCCCATCCCATGCCCACCGAGAGCATCACCGCCAGCAGCCCGTAGACGAGCGACCATTCCTGCGAATAGTCGGTCACGATCTTTTCGAAACCGACCTTTTTGACTTCGACTTCGGCCTGGGCAGACGCAATTACGCGGCCCCGGCTGACGGCAAAGGTTTCCGCGGTATAGGTTCCCGTGGTCACGTTGGATGGCAGCAGGATACGGGCCTGGTAGAGGACCTGTTCGCTGATCTGGACCCCTTCGAAATCCTGGCTGTAAAGGTCCTGCCGGGTCTTCAGGTCCACCAGACCGGCTGCGAACCGGGCCTGTTCTTCCGTGTCGATCACTCCGCTCGGGCTCAGCTGGATGTAATCGGTGCCGAATTCATAAATCGCGGCGGTCTTGTCGTCGACGATGTCGGAAACCGGCCTCGAGGATGCGACGGCGAAGAAGGACGGGACCGATCGGAAGTCGGTGTTCTCCGCATTGACCCACACGCCAAGGAAACGCTCCTTCTCGCGCAGTCGAACGGGTTCGGACGGGCCCTTGAGGACCACCACGATATCGTATTCGTTGCCCGCTGCGCGCCCCGCCGGGTCGAGAATGGCGCCGAACAACAGCAGTTCGGTTCCGGTAAATCCCTGCCGTACCTGCACTTCGTGCTGGCTGACGTCGGGCACCAGGATCGGGTCGCGCTGGCCCATCAGCGCAAAGGCGAACAGGAGGAGAAGCATCGCTCTCACAGCGGATACAACGTGTAGATTTCGTCCGGTTGATAGAACAACCCGAGGAACATGCGGAACGCGATGATCAGCACGGTGGCGGCCAGGATCAGGCGCAGAATTTCCGGCTTGGCCCTGACCGCAATCTGCGAACCGATCTGTGCACCCGTGACCGAACCGATCAGCAGCAGGAACACCAGCACGATATCGACCGCCTTCGTGGTCAGCGAATGCATCATCGTGGTTGCCATCGTGACGAACAGGATATTGAACAGGCTGGTGCCCACGACGACGTTGGCGCTCATGCCGAGTATGTACAGCATGGCCGGAACGAGGATGAAGCCCCCGCCGACGCCCATCAGCATCGTCAGGATGCCCACCACAACGCCCACGATCAACGGCGCCAGCGGCGATATATACAGGCCGGACCGGTAGAACCGCCAGCGCATCGGCAGGCTGGCGACCAACGGGTGGTGTCGACGGCGCGGGGCCTGCTTGCCCGCTCCGCCCCCGCGCAGCACCTGCATCGATTCCTTGGCCATCAGCAGCCCGATGGTCCCCAGCAAGACCACGTACAGCGCACTGATCACGACATCGATCTGGCCGATCGACCGGAAAAACCGGAACAGCACCGCCCCGACGCCCGACCCCAGAACGCCGCCCGCGACCATGACCGCGCCCATGCGATAATCGACCCCGCGCCGGCCGCTGTGCGCGATCACGCCCGTTACGCTGGCACCGGTGACCTGTGTCGAAGCGGAGGCAGCGGCCACCGTGGGCGGCACGCCGTAAAAGATGAGAAGCGGCGTGGTCAGGAAGCCGCCGCCCACACCGAACAGGCCCGACAGGATACCCGTCAGCCCGCCCAACAGGACAATCCACAGCCCGTTCACCGACAGGTTTGCGATGGGGAGGTAGACGTCCATTACGCCGCCCTATCCCACCGCCAGCCATGATAAAAGCTGAACCGTGTCAGAAGCCGGTTGAAAGCGTGATCGCGGCCCCTGATGCGGGCGCGGCATTGCCCGCCACGCGGATCCGGTAGTCCGCCGAAATGCGCGCCGGCGTATCCCCGATGATCAAACAAACGCCCGCAGTCGGCCCCACGTCCACCCGCACCGCATCGCGCTGGGCCCCGCCCCACGCGCCGGCTCCGGCGCTGACCTTGGCGAGATCGAATTGCGCCAACTCGCGTTCCACCCTCAACGCGCCATCGGCGAACGGTGTGGCGAATTTTCCGCCCACATAGCCTGCCTGGGCGTACCCGCTGGCGGTTAGGCCGAGCGGAAGGCGGGCGTCGTCGACGCCGCCGCTGAGAAATGCGGCCGGGCGAAGCGTCGTCTCGCCCGAAACCCGTACAATCCTCATTTCGGCATGGGCCACGATCGGCAATCCTGCCAGCGGACGTGCGCGCAAGCCGAACGCGGCCTCGCTTTCCCCGTCGGTGACAAGGGCCTTGGCCGCGCGGGCATAGGCTGCCGGATCGCGGCGGCTGGATGGGGCCAGCCGATAGGCGATCACCGCGCCTGCCTGACTGGCGCCATAGCTTGCCGGGCGAATTCCCCCGCCCGGAGCCGGCGATGCCCCCTCGCGCAGCATGAGCCACGCGTCGATCCGCCAGGGCGTTGTCCGGGAATTGGCGCGTGGCGGATGGGCGGGAACCTGCGCGGCAACAACAGGACCGTTGTCCAACCAGCTTGCCACGCTGCGCGGCATCGGCAGGTTGGCCATTCCCGCAATCCACAACAGATTGTGGCCGAACGCGCGCCGGTCGGATGCGAAATCCTGATCTTCCGCCGCACCGCGAGCGCTGGGCGGCGCAGACAAAAGCGTGCGTTCAGGTGCTGCCGCGACCATGGGTGCAGGCCAATCACTACCCTGCGCTGCGGCCTCGCCCTGCCCCCTGTCAGCACGCGGATGGGTGGTATCTGGCGCCCGAACCTGCGGCGTGCCGAGAGCCTGCGCCAGGCTGGTGGCCCCGCTTGCCAAAGGCCACGGCGTTTCCCAGGTCACGACACGGAACAGCATCCAGCCTGCCAACAGCAGGCCGAGGAACAGGATCGGCTGGCCTCGCCGCTCGCGGCTTCCGGAATGCATCACGCGCGCACCTGCACCGGTGCGAGGGCAAAGACCGGATGATCGCGGTGGTCGGTCTTGTCCCACACGACCGGGGCACCGCGTAGCGTGCGGCAATAGGCGAGAACCGCGCGGCGGCCCGCCATGATCGCGATGATGTTGGATATGATCACGCGCGGCAGCGCCCTCACCCCTTCGCGCCAGCCGAACTCGCGCGCCGTAAACAGCCCGCGCATGATGGTGCGCCAGAGCAGGCCGCCGAGATTGATCGCCAGCAATATCTGCAATGTCGGCGTGAGCGTGGGCGGTTCGACCAGGCCGACGCTCGCGAACAACCAGACGGCTGCCGTTACCAGGACAAGCGCATAGGCCAGTACGAGCAGGATCGCCGCGAGCGGCCCGCGCCGATCGCGCAACTGCATCCACAGATCCGCGGCCGATCCGCGCCAGCCCAGCCGGTCCCAACCTTGCAAGGCAATACCGTGCATCCAGCGCGTCTTCTGGCGGACCGCTTCGTCCAGTTGGGCGGGGAAGAAGGCGCGCGTGGCGACAAGGCGGCCATCGCTGCTGCGGCAGCGCAGGAAACGGCCATGCCCGCCCAGCGCGGCAACGCGCAGTCCCAGCTCGTAATCTTCGGTCAGCGATTCCCGCGCAAAGGGTTCGGGGCCGAACCGGGCCAGCATTTGCCGCGCAATCGCACAGCCCACGCCGGCGCCGGGTATCGCGGCACCCAGCGCGTCACGCACGACCATCGCCTTGGCGTGGGATTCGGCGAATTCGTCGGAATAGTGGCTGCCGATCCAGCCCGAGGTGCGTTGCGGCAGGGCCATGACGGGCAACTGCGCGAAATCGGCGCCCCACATGGCCCGGTCCAGCAGGGCCAGGGCCGCCGGATCGACCATGTCTTCGGCGTCATGAAGCACGACCATGCGCGCCTCGGTGCCAGCGCGCGCTTCGTCATCGCGCAAGGCCGCATACAGGCGATTGAGGCAATCCGCCTTGCTTGTGGGGCCATCGGCGCCGTGAATTACCAGTCTTACGCGATCATCCCCGCGCGCCGCCGCCAGCGCGGAAGCCATCGTCTGGGGATCGTTCCGATAGCAGCCCACGTAAATGCGCAGTTCGTCCTGCGGCCAGACAGACAGCATGTGCGAAACCGTTGGCCCGATAACCGCCGCTTCGCGCCATGCGGGAATGAACACGGCGGCGATCCCCGCGAGGTTGGCAGGTCCCACGCCGCGGTCATCTTCCAGTCGGGGCGTTCGGGCGCCCTTGCCGATACGGAACCAGGCGTAGAGCATATCCATCGCGAATTCGTCGAGAACACCGACCGCGAAGAAGGCCGCTGTGAACAACAGCAGTTCGTGATGGCCGAGCAAAAACCATTGCGCGACAGTATATTGGCTTGCGACCAAGTGCGTTTCCCCTTGGCCGGACTTGTAGCGAGACGACACTGCCCTTGCAACGTGCGCAAGATTGCGAAAGAGAGCACCGGCCATGACTGAACGCCCATCTGCTTTCCGCCTCGTCTTTGCCCCGGTACGCGCGCTTTTCGTGAGCGATGCGTCTGCTGGCATCCTCCTCATACTGGTCGCGGCCGCGGCGATGCTGGCGGCCAATTCGCCGCTGCACGAGGAATATCATTCGCTTTTTCACGGCGCGTTGTTTTCACCTGAACTGTTCAAGCTGAACACGCTGCACCTGTGGATCAACGACGGATTAATGGCGATCTTCTTCTTCGTCGTCGGGCTGGAAGTGAAGCGCGAATGGATCGAAGGCCAGTTGTCATCGCCCGCGCAGCGCCGGCTGCCCGTGCTGGCCGCCATTGCGGGGATGGCGGTTCCCGCCGCGATCTACGTGTTCTTCGTGCAGGCGGAAAATTCGCCCGAACTGATGCGCGGATGGGCCATTCCCGCCGCAACCGACATCGCCTTCGCCATGGGCGTGCTGGGCCTATTGGGTAACCGCGTCCCCGCTTCGCTCCGGCTGTTCCTGCTGACCGTGGCCATCGTCGATGATATCGGCGCGGTGCTGGTGATCGCGGTGTTCTATACCGCCAACCTCAAGGTCGGCTTCCTTGCTGCCGCGGCTGTCGTCGCCGGACTGATGTATGCGATGAACCGGTTGCGCGTGAAGCAGTACTGGCCGTTCATCGCGCTGGCTTTGCTGCTGTGGTTCTTCGTGCTGAATTCGGGCGTCCACGCGACCATCGCCGGGGTTGTCGCCGCGCTGACCATCCCGATGATCGGCAAGGATGATGAAACCATGGTCGAGCGGATGGAACATTCGCTTGCTCCATGGAGCGCCTATCTCATCGTACCGGTTTTCGGGTTCGCCAACGCCGGGGTGGATTTCTCGTCCATGGGCCTCGACGGACTGCTGGCCCCGCTGCCGATCGCGATCGCAGCCGGCCTGTTCCTGGGCAAGCAGGTGGGCATCTTTGCTGCCATCTGGGGCGCGGAAAAATCCGGTTTTGCCCTGCGGCCCGATACCGCGACCTGGCCCGAGGTATGGGGCGTATCGATCCTGTGCGGCATCGGTTTCACCATGTCGCTGTTCATCGGCGAGCTGGCGTTCCCCGGATCGCGCGAACTGATCGACGAGGCCAAGATCGGCACTCTCATGGGTTCGCTGATTTCCGCGATCGTCGGGTTCTTGATCCTGCGGATGACCACGACCCATCCCGACGACGCGAAATCGCCCTACATCGACTAGGCGGCGACCCTTACCAGCTGCCGGTGTTTTCCATGCTGGCCCACGGTTCGCACGGCTCGAGATAACCGTCCTGCAGCAGTTCGATGGAAATGCCGTCGGGTGTGCGCACGAAGGCCATGTGCCCGTCGCGCGGTGGGCGGTTGATGGTCACGCCCGCATCGGCCAGCCGCTGGCAGGTCTCGTAGATATTCTCGACCCGGTAGGCCAGATGGCCGAAATTGCGCCCGCCGCTGTATTCTTCGGCTTCGCTTCCGTCTTCGGGGGGCCAATTGTAGGTCAGCTCTACCTCGGCAATGTTTTCCTGGCCCGGCGCCGCAAGGAATATCAGGGTGAAGCGCCCCTGCTCGCTGTCGAAGCGGCGCACTTCCTCCACCCCGATCAGTTTGAAGAAGGCTACCGCGGCGTCCGGGTCGGAAACCCGGATCATGGTGTGCAGGTACTTGGTCAACAGAAACTCCATTCATCGCTATTCAAGCACGGTTCATCGCGCGTAGATCAATTTATCAGCTCACACGGGAGACACGAGAGGAGCCGATAATGCCACAAATTCCTGCCGATGAAACCGCCGCGATGGATGGCCCTTCCGGCAATTCGGCCATGCGCCGGTGGCTGGGCAGCGCCGCGATCATTTCCGTGGGCATCATGGTGGGCGGCTTCGTCATGGGCGACGGCTTGGTCCGCATGAAGGCTTCCGAACGCAGCGTGACCGTTCGCGGGCTGGCCGAACGCGAAGTGGTGGCCGATCTCGCCACCTGGACGGTTTCCTATTCCGGCATTGCAGGCGATCTTGCCGGTGCCCAGTCCGCAGCCGACCGGGATGCAGCATCGCTTCGCACCTATTTCAAGCAACTCGGCTTTCCCGACACGGCGTTGACGCCGGCCGGGGTCGATGTATCCAGCTACACCAACGACGGCATTACCCGATACACCGTTCGCCAGCGCATGGTCCTGCGCACGACGGATATCGCACGCGCGCAGGAAGCGGTGCGCCGCCAGGTTGAACTGGTGCGGCGCGGTGTCGTGCTCGATGATGGTTCGGGGATGACCTATACGTTTACCGGACTGAACGCGATCAAGCCTGCGATGGTGGCCGAAGCGACGCGCGATGCCCGCGCGTCCGCAGAGCAGTTCGCCCAGGACAGCGGTGCGTCGGTTGGCGGCATTCGCAACGCGACCCAGGGGTATTTTTCGATCGATGCCCGCGACGGCGAGGCCGGCGGATGGGGCGTCGGTGACACGCCTTTCAAGAAAGTGCGTGTGGTCACCACAGTGGATTTCGCACTGGATTGATCCGGAGTCGGGGGCGAGACAAAGCCCGCCCCCAGCCCGGCTGGTATTTTAGAAGCTGGCGGTGATCGTGCCCACGATTGCATCGTCGGTGAACCCGTCGATCGAAGGTCCGTCGACCCCGACGTACGAAACGCCGACTTCGAAATTGCCCTTGGCGACCGAAGCGCCGATCGACCAGTCGATGCCGGTATCGTCGCCCGTGCCCGCCAGCAGCGGCGGGGCAAGCGCACCATCGGTGTAGCCGAGATGGCCGTTCAGCGTGATGGGCGTGTTGGGAAGTCCGAAGCCGAGGTCGGTGTAGACGTAGAGATTGTCGTCCCCGCCCAGCGAATCCTGTTCGAAGGCATAGGCAACGCCGACCGTGGCTTCCGCCGGACCGAGGTTGAAGCCCAGCGAAGCGTAAGGCTCCCAGTAATCGGTATCGAGACCCAGATCCTCGGACGGATAGAGGTAATACAGAATGCCGACATCGACGCTGACGGCATCGGTGATGTTGCCACCCCAGCCGGCGTAGAGATCCAGTTCCATATCGCCATAGGCAGGGCCACCCTTGATCGAGGAGGCCCAGGTGCCGACGTAGAAGCCACTTTCGTGAGCGACATCGAAGCCGCCCTGAAGTGCCGGATCGCCGCCGGAAAGCGAAACACCTCGGAAACGGTAATCCGTGGTGAGGGCGACGTTGGCCGAGATGGTTACGCCATCGATGCCATCGTCTTCACCTTCGTCCTGAGCCAGTACGGGTGTTGCGGAAAGAAGGCTCGCCGTAGCGAGCGAAGCGGCCATGAGGCCGCGAAAGGACGTGCGCATTACAAACTCCTGTTCGAGTATCGCTTCGTCCCACCTGCGAATCCTGCGGGGCCTGTTTGGATGGCTCCTCGTCCGGATACGGAAACATTAGTGCCGACAACCCGCCCATAGCGCAAGATACGCAGCCCAACTTTTCGCTTATGCAGCAAAAGCTGTGATGTTTTCGCAACTGCAACATGGCGAGCCGACGCAAGAGTTGTCCAACACCGCTTCACTCCCTATTTCTGAAACAGTTCAGAAAACGCCCCCATCCGACATTCGCCAGAGTTCGCCGACCGATGCTTCGTTCCCTCCGCCAGTTGTTCAAGGAAAGGCCCGCCGAACGTCGCATTGCGCGCGTTCCGGACGGCGAACGGTATTACGTGGTCGGGGATATCCACGGCCGGCTCGACCTGTTCGATGCGCTTGTCGAAGAAATCGAGGCGGATGACGCGCGCAGCCCCGCGGCCCAGACCACCGTGGTGCTGCTGGGCGACCTGATCGATCGCGGACCCGAAAGCGCCGGCGTGATCGACCGGGCGCGCGACTGGGGCCGGCAGCGCAAGGTTCGATACATCGCCGGCAATCACGAGGAAATGTTCCTCGAGAGTTTCGAAGACAAGGAAATGCTGCGCCATTTCGTCAAGCATGGCGGACGCGAAACGATCCTCAGCTACGGGATCAAGCGCAAGCGGTACAACGAGCTGACGATCAAGGCGCTCCAGGCCGAACTGCACGACCTGATCCCCGAAGAAGACCGGCTGTTCCTGAATGGCTTTGAAGACATGGTGGTGGCGGGCGATTACGTGTTCGTCCACGCAGGGCTCAACCCCAGGAACTCTCTCGAAGACCAGAAGCAGGCGGACCTGCGCTGGATTCGCGAACGCTTCCTGAAGCACACCGAACCCTTCAGCCACGTGGTCGTCCACGGCCATACGATTTTCGAAGGCATCGAAAGCACCGATCACCGGATCGGTATCGATACCGGCGCCTTCCGGACCGGGCGCCTCAGCGCTCTCGTCCTCGAAGGGGCGGATCGGCGGATAATCCAGGCGGTCGAAACCGACGGCGCAATCGCGGTCGAACTGTCCGACCTTACCTGACACGAACCCGTTGCGGGCACCGGGCGTGTTGCCCGGTACCCGCATTCAGGCCGATCAGTGGCCAGCCAGTTCCTTGACCAGGGCAGGCGCGGGATAGATCGTTTCCAGCGCTTCCTGCACGGCATCGGTCGACACCACGACGGTGCGGTTGAGCGTGCCGTCATACCCGTAATTGCCGCCGAGCGAATGGATGTTGCCGTCGAAGGCAGCCCCGATGACGGTTGCATTCCGGTCGATCACGGGCGAACCCGAATTGCCTCCGATGATGTCGTTGGTGGTCACGAAGTCATAGGCGGCAGTCTTGTCGATCGCCGTTTCATTGGCAGCGAAACCCGATGCGACATCGAACGGCGCGTTGCCGGTGGCACGTTCGAACGTACCGCCCAGAGTGGTCATGAAAGGCACCTGCTGGCCGCGCTCTTCCCAGCCTTTAACCTGGCCGTACGAAATACGCAGGGTGAACGTCGCATCCGGGTAGAGGCTGTCGCCATACGCAGCGAAACGCGCATCGGCCAGCTTTCCGCCGGCGATTGCCAGCGGTCCGGCGTAGGCTTCGTCAACCTGCTGCTGCAGGTCGCGTTGGCGCTGGGACAGGCGCAGCGCGTACTGGATCATCGGATCGCCTGATGCCTCGATCGCGGCGATACCGCCTTCCCACAGCGCCTTGCGCACCACCGGGTCGGCCAATTGCGTCTGGCTCACCAGCCGCTCGGCCAACTGTTCGGGGCTTTCCTTGCCCAGAAGCAACTTGCTGTCGGGATCGTCCACGCCAAGATATTCGCGCGCCTTGGACAGGCTCCAGCCCATCATCATTTCGTCCAGCCAGGGGTAAACCGGCCGTTCGTCGAGCAAGCGCTTTTCCGTCAGCGGCAGCGCGCTGTCGGTAAAGCCGCGCAGCCGTTCGCCATTGGGCTTGGTGCGTTCCTGCGCCGCGTAGACGAGCGTCTGCGCATAGCCGAACAGGTCGCCCGAAGGCGCGGTAAAGCGATACGGCAGGTAAAGCGCGCGATAGGCACCAACCGCCTGTTCCAAATCCGCCCACGGATCGCCCAGCGCCGCGTCGCTCGTGCTGCGTTCGCGCAGTTCGGCCTCGGCGGCGGCCAGCGTGTCGGTGAAGGCCGGATCGTTCAGCGCTTTGGTGCGGCCGATATAGACCTTGAGGCTGTTTTCGATGCCGTTCAGCGTATCGAGTCCTTCGCGCTCCTTTTCCGGGCTTTCGTCCATGGCCTGGATCAACCGGCCACGCAGTTCGGACAGCGTCGTGAGCGTCACCGGAAGGCGCACCTCGCGCTCGAACGCCAGCTGGCTCTGGGTGTAGAGGCGGCTGGTGGAGCCGGGGTTGCCGACAACGAAGGTCGCTTCGCCTTCCTGCGGCGCGCGCGGGTTCCATTTCAGATGCCCGGGCGTCGAAACCGGCTTCCCGTTTTCGTAAGCGCGCAGGAAGCTGGCATCCATCGAATAGCGGGGGAAATTGAAATTGTCGGGGTCCCCGCCGAAGGTGGCCGCACGATCTTCCGGCGCCCAGGCAAGGCGAACATCCGAATACTTGCGGTACGTATACAGCTTGTACTGGCCGCCCCCGAACAGGGTGACGACCTGGCAGCGCATGGTCGCGGTGTCGGTGCATCCGGCCTTTTCGAGTTCGGCGATCCTGGCATCGCGCGCCTTGGTCAGCGCTTCGCCGGCAAGACCGGCAAAGGCGCCTTTCACGGTATCGGTAACGTCGGTGATCGCCGTGACCACTTCGGCCTGCTGGCCGGGGCACTTCAGCTCCAGATCGCGGCGCTGGGCGACGTACCCGTCGTTGAGGTAGTCCATTTGCGCGCTCGAATTGTCGAACAGGCAGCTGGCGATGCAATGGTGGTTGGTGAGGATCAGGCCATCGGAGGAAACGAAGCTGGCCGAACAACCGCCGGTAAGGCGCACGGCAGCAGCCTGCACCTTGTCGAGCCACGCCTGGTCCGGCGCCCAGCCATAGGCGGCCTCCATCCGTTCAGCGGGGAAACCGTCGAACGTCCACATGCCTTCATCGGCGCGGGCAGCGGTGGCGGGAAGCGCGAGCAGCGCAGCGGATAGATAGACGGATTTGCGGTTCATGACCCTTGCGACTCCTTGGGTAAATTCGCCAGCGATCTCCGCGACATCACCGGCAATGTCCAGTGCTTTGAGCGCGCTTTCCTCAGCCGATCCAGCGGCTGCGGGCCGCCGGATATCGCAGGCTCAGGAAAGTGGCCGACAGGACCAGCACGCCCGAAACCACGCAGGCGGCGGCAATGGCCACGCTTGCCTGCCCGCCGCGCATGAATATCGCCAGCAGGGCCCAGGCGAAAACCGCCGCAAACCACGGGTTTCCCTGGCTGCGCGCAACCGCAAAAGCGGCAATGATACCGCCTGTCAGCACGATGGCCGCGGCGACCAGAGGATACGCGCCGTCACCGCCGAGACCGTAATAGGCCAGCGTCGCCGAAACGTTCACGATGGTCGCTGCGGTCAGCCACGCCGCCAGTGCGCTGAACGTCAGGCCGACGATCCATCGTTCCGCCCCGGTGAACGCGCGTTCGAAGGTCACGAGGATACGAATGATGGCCAGCAGACAGGCGAGCGAGAAGGCGATGATCAGGGCTGAAATGGCCGTCAGATTGGCAAACTGGGTGTAGATTGCCCAGATGCCCTGCGATGCCAGCGCGCCGACCGAAAGCCATCCGACCCTGTCGAGCAGTTCGTTGCTCTTTTGCGCAGGAAATGCCTGCCAAAACGCATAGATTGCGGACCCGAGGAACAACGGCCCCCAGATGGCAAAGGCCCAGCCTGCCGGCGTGATCAAGGTCCGCACGCTGTCCGAACGTTGGCCGATCGGTTCGCCCAATCCCAGCTGGGGCAGGAAGGTCGCCCCGATCTGGATAATCACGGCGACGATGATGGCAGCCCGCTGCAGGGCGCTGCGGGCGGAATAGAGCGATTGGATCATGACTGGCAGAACAGGCGCCAGCGGCGTCGGTTCCTTCGCAATCGGACCAGTGGAAAAATGCCAGGGGGCCTGTAAGCCGGGTTCTGTGTCCGCAGACGGTATCCGAAGACCGGACCGTATCCGCGGCGGCAGCCATTCGTCTGGGCCAGGGATTGCTCCCTGGCTCGAGCAGCCAACCCGGGCGGTCGATGCGAAACGCACCTGCCTTGCGGCGCGCCGCCCCTATTCGGCCTTGCTCCGGGTGGGGTTTACCATGCGGGCCGCGTTGCCGAAGCCCCGGTGCGCTCTTACCGCACCCTTTCACCCTTGCCTGATCTTCCGAAGAAGCCATCGGCGGTATGCTCTCTGTGGCACTTTCCCTGGGGTTTCCCCCGGCGGGCGTTACCCGCCACCCTTGTTTCGTGGAGCCCGGACTTTCCTCGGAATCGAAATCCCGCGGCTGCCCGGCCCCCTGGCACTCGTGGACATAGTGCGCGTGCCCCGTTTCGCCAAGCATAAGCGGCACCCGACAGGTCTAAGCATTTGTCGCGCGCATCCGGCAATGAAGCTGCGGTGAAACGGCGAACGCGAAACCGCCGCGAAGCCATTCGAATGTTCCGAAGGCGTGCCACCGAACCGGCATCGCCATCCCAGTCCCTATCGCGTCGTGCCCCGATCGCGGTCGAGCAGCAGCTGGAACAGGATCGCGCGAATTTCACCGTCGATCTCGCCATCGATCTTGCGGGGGCGCCACCGGCGCTGGAACGCTTCCACCGCCTTGTGCCCATCCGTGATGTCATAGCCATAGCGTTCGAGCGCGAGGTAGAATGCCCCGTCATTGTCGAACGGATCGCCCAGTTCGATTTTCGGGCTGGGCAGGCAAAGGCCGTATTCGGCCAGCCGTTCCCAGGGGAAAAGTTCACCCGGATCGATCTTGCGGAGCGGGGCCACATCGGAATGACCGACGACGTTGGCCCGCGGAATGTCGTGCGTCTTGACTATGCGCGCCAGCAGCGGGACCAGCGCTTCGAACTGCGGTTCGCTGAAGGGGCGATAGCCGTGCAGATGTCCGGGGTGGTCGAGTTCGATGCCGATGCTGGCGGAATTCACATCCTTGTGTCCACGCCAATAGGACAGCCCGGCATGCCAAGCGCGCTTTTCTTCGGGCACCAGCCGCGTGACGGTGCCGTCTTCGGCAATCAGGTAATGCGCGCTGACCTTGGCTTCGGGATCGCACATGCGTTCGAGCGCGGCATCAGGCCCGAGCATTTCGGTATAGTGGAGAACGACCATTTCCACCGGGAGCGCACGGTCGTCGAAATTCGGCGACAGGCGTTCGCAGTGGACCAGCTCGTCCTTGCTCACCCGATCAAGTCCCCGCTTTCGGGAAGCACCGCGCCCAAAACCAGCGCGTCATCGGTGCGCGCATATTGCAGCCCGCCACCATTTTCTTCGGCGAGGAGCGCGATCATGTGCGCCGCCGCGGTCCGGCTGGACAGCTCGGAACGGTCGAGGCTGCCATCGAGGGCCTTGCCGATGGTGTCGTCGAAAGCGATCTTGGGGCCCGCAGCCCGCACGACGATCTCGCTCGCCCCGTTGCGGATTTCGGCGCCGATATCCAGCGTTCCACCGCGCACCAGCGAATCGATGCCGATCTGCGCGAAATTTAGCAGCACCTTGACGGCAGGCTTCGCCAGGTTCGCACCGGCCAGTGCCCAGTTGATCGTGATGCCGGGTTTGTCGGCAATCAGCGCTTCGATGAGAGCCTTGGGTTCCTCGATATCGACGCGTTCACCAAAACCCCCCGCCGCACCGAAGGCCAGCCGGAAGAATTTGAGCTTGTCGGTGCTGATGCGCGCGCTCTGTTCGAGCAGCTGCATCACGTTGGCGCGCATCTCCGGATCGGTTTCGAGCGTGAGAAGCTCGATCCCGTTGGACAGCGCGCCCACAGGGCTGAGCATGTCGTGGCAAAGCCGCGAACAAAGCATGGCGGCAAGGTCGATCGATTGGCGGTCGTCCATGAATTTCCCGGTACTGGATTTGTGAGGAGGGGTCTTAGCGGTCCGCGCCCTCATAGGGAAGCGGTTCGAAACCCGCATCCCCCGAACGCCAGAAGGTGACTCGCCCTGCCGCGACTATCGCCCATATCATCCCGTCGCCCCCTGCCATGGCGGCATCGGTGGCGGACGGTTCGCAAAGGCCGTTGGGATGCGAATGGTAATAGCCGACGACTTTGGGCGAACCGGTGCGAGCGGCGCGGTGGCAATCGATCAGCGCCTGCGGGTCGATTTCGAAATGGGTGCGCGGATCGTCATGCACGTTGCGGGCCGCCACGATCCCGGCAATCCGGCTTGCATCGCCCAGCATCATTCCGCAGCATTCGCGCGGGTGGGCTTTGCCGGCTTCTGCCAGAAGGGTGTCCAACACCGCGCTTGAGACTTCGAGTGCCATCGCGCATGGCCATACCATGGACGAAGCCGAAATCATCACCGGAACGCTGCAATCGACCGGCCGCCTCGATAAATCGCTGGCCGAGGCAACCGGCCTTTCGCGTGAGCGGGTCAAGACGCTGATTGCCGATGGCGCGGTTACCATCGGCAAGAACATCGCCAGCAGCGGTTCGGCCAAGTTCAACGAAGGCACCGGCTACCGCATAGCCTTGCCCCCGCCCGAACCGCTGACCACCCGGGCGCAGGACATTCCGCTCGACGTCGTGTTCGAGGACGAACATCTGATCGTGGTCAACAAGCCTGCCGGAATGGTGGTGCACCCTGCCGCCGGCAACCAGGAGGGCACGCTGGTCAACGCCCTTCTGCATCACTGCCGCGGGCAGCTGTCGGGCATCAACGGGGTCGCCCGTCCCGGTATCGTTCACCGGATCGACAAGGACACCTCCGGGTTGCTGGTGGTGGCAAAATCGGACGCCGCGCACGAAGGTCTGGCGCGGCAGTTCGCCGATCATTCGATTACCCGCCGCTATCTTGCGGTTTGTGCCGGTCGGCCAAACCCGCTGTCGGGGACGATTGCGGGACGAATCGGTCGATCCGACAAGGATCGCAAGAAGATGGCCGTGCTCCGCGACGATTCGACGCGCGGCAAGCACGCCGTCACCCATTACGAGACGATCGAACGCCTGGATAACGCCACGCTGCTCGAATGTCGGCTTGAAACCGGGCGCACCCACCAGGTCCGCGTTCACTGTGCGTCAATCGGTCATCCGCTATTGGGGGACCCTGTCTATGGACGCACACCCAAGCCGCTTCGCGAGCTGCTCGACCGGCTCGATTTTCGCCGTCAGGCCCTTCATGCCGCACGGCTGGGATTCAAACATCCTATCACCGCTGAAAGCTTGGATTTCCGCGCCGAATTGCCCGCCGACATGCGGGAACTTATCGACCAAACCGCTCGTTGAAATCGATGAAATGCAGTGCAGTCTCGGCTGCAATTTGGTATAAGTAACTCCAGTGGCCCGAATGACGGATGCCCAGCAGGGGTCCGGCAGCCGCGGTCGACGCTAGAAAGGTCAGGGTAAAACGTGAGCACCAAGAAAACCATGAGCGTACCGGCGCTCGGCGGTGAGCAGAGCCTCAACCGCTATCTCTCCGAAATCAAGAAGTTCCCCATCCTCACGGCCGAGCAGGAATACATGCTCGCCAAGCGGTACGCGGAGCATGACGATCCCGATGCTGCCGCGCAGCTTGTCACCTCGCACCTGCGACTCGTGGCCAAGATCGCCATGGGCTACCGCGGTTATGGCCTGCCGGTTTCGGATCTCATTTCCGAAGGCAACGTGGGCCTGATGCAGGGTGTGAAGAAGTTCGAACCCGATCGCGGCTTCCGTCTGGCCACCTATGCCATGTGGTGGATCAAGGCGAGCATGCAGGAATTCATCCTGCGCAGCTGGTCCCTCGTGAAAATGGGCACCACCGCCGCGCAGAAGAAGCTGTTCTTCAACCTTCGCCGGATGAAGAAGCAGCTCGAAGCCTACGACGATACCGACCTGCATCCCGATGATGTGGCGAAGATCGCGACCGACCTCGGCGTGCCCGAGCAGGAAGTGATCAACATGAATCGCCGCATGATGATGGGGGGCGACGGATCGCTCAACACGCCGATGCGCAATGGCGAAGACGGTTCGGGCGAATGGATGGACTGGCTGACCGACGATCGCCCCTTGCAGGACGAAACGGTTGCCGAAGCCGAAGAAGCCGAAGTGCGCCACGACATGCTTGTCGAGGCCATGGACAGCTTGAACGAGCGCGAGAAGCACATCCTCACCGAACGCCGTCTGACCGACGACCCGCAGACGCTCGAGGAATTGAGCCAGGTCTATGATGTCAGCCGCGAACGTATCCGCCAGATCGAAGTGCGCGCATTCGAAAAGCTGCAGAAAGCGATGAAAGCCATCGCGGGCGAAAGGCTGATGCCAAGCGTCGCCTGATCCGGACAGCGGCCTGCGCCAATGGCCTCCGCCAATGGCCGCCTGCAATTGACTTGATCGACGAATCATTCAGTGTCCCCCGGCCATCATGGTCGGGGGATTTTTCATGCGTGCCAGCCGTGTCGCCGTCGTTGCCGCCTTCCTACCGCTGCTGGCTGCCAACCACCACGGCGAACCGTCCGATCCGGAAACGCGGGCGTGGTGGGATCTGGCAAGCGAGATTTCCGGCGATGGTTTCGAAGGACGCGCCACCGGAACACCCGGTCACGAAAACGCCGCGCATTTCGTTGCCGACAAGCTGGCCAGCCTCGGCTTCGACCCGATGGGTGACGATGGCGGGTGGTTTCAGCGCGTCCCTCTTGATGAAATAGAGGTGGTCCACGCCACTTTGGGCGGTGATGGGGGCGAACTTTCCCACCTTGCGGAATTCGTGGTCGACGCCCAGCCGGGCCTTCCCGATCACGCCACCTACACGCTCGCCTACCGTGGGTATTGCGGCGCCAACGATCTGGCCGGTGTGGCGGGCAAGCTGGTCGTTTGCCACAACACCCGCAAGCCCGATCTGCCCGATCCCGCCACCCGATGGGACGGCGTTCACGCCTCGGGCGCCGCGGGTATTGTCGAGATTGCCGATCCCGGCTTCACGATGGAGCCACCGCGATGGCCGTGGGCCCATAACAAGGAAGTCTGGACGCGTGGGCAGGTGCCCGAAGCCGATCCCTTCGTGACGATCACGATCAAGGCGGAATCGCTCGGCAAGCTGTTGCCCGGTCATGACGCCCAGTCCCTGATTGCCGCAGGCGCGGCGGGGAACGCCTTGCCGGCGCTCGATGGTGGAACGGTTCGGCTGAGCACGGTTGTCCGCACGAGCCAGTACACATCGCCCAACGTCATCGGCATCTTGCCGGGCACCGACCCGGTTCTGGCGAAGGAGGTGCTGGTGCTCGGCGCCCATCTCGACGGATACGGGTTCGGCCAGGCCATAGAAGGCGATGCCCTGTACAACGGGACACTGGACAACGCCGCTTATGTCGCCCTCCTGCTGAAGCTTGCCGAAATGCGCGAAGGCGAAGGCTTCAAGCGCTCGATCGTGATCGGCTTCTGGACCGGCGAGGAACTGGGGCTCCACGGATCACGGTGGTTCGTCGCAAATCCAACGGTTCCTCTCGATCGCGTGGTCGCCACGCTCAACCTCGATCAGTTGCGCCCGATCTTCCCGCTGGAACGCCTGACCGCGCATGGACGGACCGATTCCACGCTGGGGGATCACGCGGCGGCGCTGGCGTCCAGCCACGGATTCGTGTTGCAGGATGATCCCGAGCCCGAGCGCCGCTTGATCCTGCGGACGGACCACCGCCCGTTCATGGAAGCGGGCATCCCGTTCCTCAATTTCACTTTCGGATTTGCGCCGGGCAGCAAGAGCGAGGAAATCTATCGGCACTGGTATCGCACCGGGTATCACAAGCCGCAGGACGATCCGGCCCAGTTGATGGACTGGACCGCAGCCAGGACGTTCAACGATTTCTGGCTCGAATTGGTCGCGAAAGTGGCCGACGATCCGCAGACGCCGCAATGGAAGCCCGACAGCGCGTTGCGGGCGAAATACGTCGCAGACTGATTCCCAACCGCTTTTCGAACCGCTAAGGGCCGCTGCATGAAGCGGTTCACCAAGTTCGTGTTCAAGGCCCTCGTCGGGTTTCTTGCCCTCAGCCTCGGGCTCGTCCTGTTGTTCAAGTTCGTCCCCGTCCCCGTCACCGCCACGATGGTGATGGATGGCAACGGCATCACCAAGAACTGGGAATCGCTGTCCAACATCGACCGCAATATGGTGCGCGCCGTGATCGCCGCGGAAGACGGCAAGTTCTGCAGTCATGACGGCTTCGACCGCGAGGCGATCGAAAAAGCGATCGAACGAAACGCCCAGGGCGGCCGCATTCGTGGTGGCTCCACGATCAGCCAGCAGACGGCCAAGAACGTGTTCCTGTGGCAAGGGGGCGGATATTTCCGCAAGGGGCTGGAAGCCTATTTCACCGTCCTGATCGAACAGATCTGGGGCAAGCGGCGGATCATGGAAGTCTACCTCAACGTCGCGGAAACCGGGATCGGGACCTATGGCGCCGAAGCCGGCGCGCAGCGGTATTTCAACAAATCCGCCGCCAGCCTGACACCGACCGAAGCGGCACGGATGGCCGCCGCCCTGCCCCAGCCCAAGGAACGGTCGGTCGTGAACCCCGGCGGCTGGCTGCGCCGGCATGGCAACACCATCGCCGCGCGTATCGGTTCGGTCAGCCGCGACGGGTTGGACAGCTGCATTTACGAATAGCGCCCGACAAACAGGCACTTGCACGCGCGATTCAAATATGTATGTTATATCATGTCTAAATATGATATTCTATATCTAACTGTTTTTGCTATATTTTCCTTGTGACTTTGCAGAAAGCTGTTCTAGCCGGAGGGGCAAGGCCGAACACGCACATACCGAAGGGCACACCGGTTCGAGATGGATAAAGCGCAATCGCACGGACACGGTCATGACGATGGCCACGCGCACGGCCAGGGCCATTCCCATGGCCATTCGCACGCTCCTGCCGATTTTGGTCGCGCCTTCCTGATCGGCATCATCCTGAACACCGGCTTTGTCATCATCGAAGCCGCGTATGGCTGGATTTCGGGGTCGATGGCGCTCATCGCCGATGCTGGCCACAACCTGTCCGATGTGCTCAGCCTGCTTCTGGCGTGGGGGGCAAGCGCGGCCGCCAAGCGCAAGCCTAACGGCCGCTTCACCTACGGCTTCAAAAGCTCAACCATTCTTGCGGCTTTGGCCAACGCTGGCCTGCTGCTGGTGGCCATCGCCGCGATCCTGTTCGAAACGCTCCACCGCATGTCCGAACCCGCCGACGTGCAGGGCCGCACCATGGTGATCGTCGCGGGGATCGGCATTGCGATCAACGCCGGAACCGCGCTGCTGTTCATGCGCGGACGGCACGATGATTTGAACATTCGCGGGGCATTCCTGCACATGGCGGCCGATGCGCTGGTCAGCCTCGGCGTCGTTCTGGCCGGCATCGCGATCATCGTGACGGGCGCGCAATGGATCGATCCTGCCGTCAGCCTGCTGATTGTCGCCGTAATCGCCTGGGGCACTTGGGGTCTTCTGAAAGACAGCGTGGCGATGAGCCTGCTGGCCGTGCCGCGCGGCATTTCCGAACGCGAGGTGCGCCGCTACCTGGCCGGGCTGCCCGGAGTGGAAGGTGTGCATGACCTTCATATCTGGCCGATGAGCACCACCGAAACCGCGCTGACCACCCATCTTGTCGTGCCGGGGGGCCATCCCGGCGACCAGTTCCTGCGCGATATCGGCCATGAACTGGACCATCGCTTCCGTATCGGTCACGCGACCATCCAGATCGAACGCGATAGCCATTGCACGACGAACTGCTGAACCCTAGCCTTCGCCAATCCCGCTGATCCGGCGGGCGAATCCGGGGAGACAGCGCAATGTCAGGCAGTTTCGAAGGCAAGGTGGCAATCGTCACCGGGGCCAGCAGCGGCATCGGCTACGCCACGGCCACCCTCCTTGCGGAACGCGGCGCATCCGTCGTTCTCGCGGCGCGCCGTGAAGAGGAAATTGCAGCGCACGCGGATGCGATCCGCGCAGCCGGCGGCAAGGCCACGCATATCCGCACCGATGTATCCGTTTCGGACGATGTCCAGGCCATGGTCGCCCACGCAGTCGCCACCTTCGGCAAACTCGATATCGCGGTGAACAACGCCGGCGTCGAAGGCGACATCGGCATGATCGTGGATATGCCGGACGAAAACTGGGACCGCGTGTGCGGGATCAACCTGAGGGGCAACTTCCTCTGCCTCAAATACGAAGCCCGTGCCATGCTCGCTGCCGGAAACGGCGGTGCGATCGTGAACGTGGGATCGGTGAATTCCTTCCTCGGATCGCCCGGAGCTGCCGCCTACGTCGCCTCGAAGCACGGGCAGGTCGGCCTGACCAGCTCGGCCTCCGCCGAACTGGCGCCGCAAGGCATTCGGGTGAACATCGTTTGTCCCGGTCTCGTCAAAACCCCCATGCACCAGCGCATCCGCAACGCCATCGGCGATGCGGCGGTCGACGAATCCATGATCCCCCGGGTGCACCAGCGCCGCGCCGGCGAACCGGAAGAAATCGCGAAGACGATCGCGTTCCTCTGTTCCGACGACGCCAGCTATTTCTCCGGCAGCGCGCTGACGCCGGATGGCGGCCTGTTGACGACCGTCTAGGCGGCAAGGAAGGTACCGAGGCGCCATGTATGATCCCGATTCCGCCAGGCAGACGCTGAAGACCGCCATTGCGCGCCTCGCATCGGGTGACCGGGACGCGCTGGAAGATATCTATCGCGCCACGTCGGCGAAACTATTTGGCATCTGCTATCGTATCTTGGGCGATGAGAAGGAAGCCGAGGACGCGTTGCAGGACGTCTACCTAACTCTATGGCGCCGGGCCGACCGGTATGATCCGGAGCGCGCGAGCCCGATTTCGTGGCTGGCCACGTTTGCGCGCAACCGTGCGATCGACCGCCTGCGGACCGGCAAGGTGCGCGGTGGATCGGTGCCGGTCGACGAAGCGGCCCCTCTGGCGGATGACGCTCCGCTGGCGGAAGCCGCGCTGATCGACGGCGAACGTGATGCACGGGTCCACACCTGTCTCGACACGCTGGACGATGCGCCGCGCAAGGCCATCCGTTCTGCGTTCTTCGATGGGCACACCTATGCCCAGCTGGCCGAACGCGCCGATGTCCCGCTAGGCACGATGAAGAGCTGGGTTCGCCGGGGGCTCGCGAAACTCAAGACCTGTATGGAGGCGGGCGAATGACGGACGAAAGACGGCCCGACGCAGTTCTGGCAGCCGAATACGCCCTTGGCCTGCTCGAAGGCGAGGAACTGATGGCTGCCCGCGTGCGCGAAGGCGCCGATCCTTCCTTTGCAGCTGACGTGATGCGGTGGCAGGACCGGCTGGCCCCGCTGGCGGACGATATTCATCCGCGCGTGCCGCGCGAAGATGTGTGGGCGCGGATCGAAGAGGAACTGCAGAAGGACCGCGGCACAGCCGAAGTCGCCGAATTGCACCGCCGCCTGCGCCGCTGGCAATGGGCCGGTGGGCTGAGCGCCGCTGCCGCCGTCGCGCTGGCTTTCCTCGCGCTGCCGGTGATCAACGGTCCCGCACCCGAACCGACGAATATCGCGGTCGGCCCCGGCCTTGCCCAGCCGCCGCTTGCCGCAAACATGCCGATCGAAGGCACGCCGCTGCGCCTGGACCTGACCTACCTGCCCGATGCACACAGTTTGCTGGTCACCGCCGTTGGCCTTTCCGCAGACGGTGTCCACGACCACGAAATCTGGCTCGTGCCGCCTGAAGGCGATCTGATCTCTCTCGGCGTAGTGACCCCGGGCGTGGTGCAGGCGCATTCGGTCCCGCTCGATGCTGCGCGGTTCATGGCTGACGGGTCGAAGCTTCTGCTGACGCGCGAACCGCTGGGCGGAAAACCCCAGGACAGCGCCGCCGGACCGGTGGTGGCCCAAGCAAGTTTCGCCACGATCTGACTTTTTTTGCGCTGTTCCTGCATCCGCAGGCAACCGGCTTTCGTAACTCTTGGCACAGGCAGGACGGGGCTTGTGAAACAAGAGGAGTTACCAATGCCAATTTCGAACACTCTCAAGGCCGCAGCATTCGCATCCATCGCCGCGATGGGGACATTCGCCCTCGCCGCCGGTTCGCCCGCGCTGGCGCATAATCACAAGGCGCATTCCGAAAAATCCCAGCCGAACATCGTCGAAGCCGCACAGGGCACGGGCGTTCACGGCACGCTGGTTGCCGCGGTCCAGGCCGCAGGACTTGTCGATACGCTCAGCTCGCCCGGCCCGTTCACCGTGTTCGCGCCGACCGACGATGCTTTTTCCGCCCTGCCCGCCGGAACGGTCGACACGCTTCTGCAGCCCGCCAACAAGGGCCAGCTTAGCACGATCCTGACCTATCACGTGGTTGCCGGACGTGTGCCCGCAGCCGCTCTCTCGCAGGCAATCCGCAACAACGGTGGCAGCTACAGCTTCGAGACGGTGGCCGGCGAGAATCTGACTGCCAGCTTCGACGGACACACCATCGTCATTACCGATGGCGCGGGCCGTGAAAGCAAGGTCACCATGGCCGATGTGAAGACCACCAACGGCGTGATCCACGTCACCGACGGCGTCTTCCTGCCCGGCTGATCGCACGTTTCCCGGTGCCGTCGGAGCCTCCCCATCGCGAAGGCGGCACCACCCTGCCCCGTCCGGTCACGCAGTAGGCCGGGCGGGGTTTTTCTTATGTCAGGACGAAATCCACCGCCGCTGCCGCGTGCAGTTCGGTGGTGTCGAACGTCGGCAGACAGGCATCGCACGGCTGCACCAGCAGCATGATTTCAGTGCAGGCCAGCGCGACCGATTGTGCTCCGCGATCCGCCATGTCGGCAATCACGTCGCAATAGAACGCGCGCGAGGTGTCCTTGACCTGGCCAGCGCACAGTTCGTCGAAAATGATACGGTTCAGCTCGTCGCGCACTTCGGGCTGGGGAAGCACCACCTCCAATCCGCGCGAGGCAAGGCGTTCGGCGTAGAACGGTTCGTTCATGGTAAAGCGCGTGCCAAGCAACCCGACGCTGGTATGGCCTGCGCCCAGCACGCCATCGGCCAGCGGGTCGCCGATATGGATAAGGCTGGCAGGGGACGCTTCTTCCACCTCGTCCGCCAGCTTGTGCATGGTGTTTGTGCAGATCAGCAGCGCATCGGCGCCTGCATCGTGCAGACCGCGCGCGGCATCGGCCAGCTTTTCGCCCAGTTCGTCCCACTCGCCGCGCGTCTGCATGGCCGCGATTTCGGCAAAATCGAAGCTGTGCATTACCAGGGGGGCCGAAGTTATTCCGCCCCGCGCCGCGCGAACGCCCTGATTGATAAGGCGATAGTAGTGGACCGAGCTTTCCCAGCTCATCCCACCGATGAGTCCGATCGTTTTCATAAACCGCCCCCTACATAGAATTGCGCGCCACGGAAACGAATCTCCGCGGCGCGCAATTGCTTTTCGGGGGATGGAAGCGCGGGTTTAGGCCGCTTCTTCCTTCTCGTTGCCCTTGTCGCCGCCATGGACCTGGATCGGTTCCTTGCGGCCATCGACCACGTCCTTGTCGATCACGATTTCGGTCACGCCTTCAAGATCCGGCAGGTCGAACATCGTGTCGAGCAGCAGGCCTTCCACGATCGAGCGAAGCCCGCGGGCACCGGTCTTGCGCAGAATCGCCTTCTCGGCAATTTCCTTGAGCGCTTCGTCGGTGAAGGTGAGTTCCACGTCTTCGAGTTCGAACAGCTTGGCGTATTGTTTGACCAGGGCGTTCTTCGGTTCGGTCAGGATCGTCACCAGCGCATCGACGTCAAGGTCACGCAAGGTGGCGATGACGGGCAGACGCCCGACGAATTCGGGGATCAGGCCGAACTTGAGCAGATCTTCCGGTTCACCCTTTTCGAGCAGTTCGCCAACCCGGCGCTTGTCGGGATCGGCCACATGCGCGCCGAAGCCGATCGAACGCTTCTGGAGGCGGTCGGCAATGATCTTGTCGAGCCCTGCAAACGCGCCGCCACAGATGAACAGGATGTTCGTCGTGTCGACCTGCAGGAATTCCTGCTGCGGATGTTTGCGTCCGCCCTGCGGCGGGACCGAGGCAGTGGTGCCTTCCATCAGCTTGAGCAGCGCCTGCTGCACGCCTTCGCCCGATACGTCACGGGTGATGGAGGGGTTTTCCGCCTTGCGGGTAATCTTGTCGATTTCGTCGATGTAGACGATGCCGTGCTGCGCCTTTTCGACGTTGTAGTCGGACGATTGCAGCAGCTTGAGGATGATGTTCTCGACATCCTCGCCCACGTAGCCGGCTTCGGTCAGCGTGGTGGCGTCGGCCATGGTGAACGGCACATCGAACGTGCGCGCCAGCGTCTGGGCCAGCAGCGTCTTGCCCGAACCGGTCGGGCCGACCAGCAGGATATTCGACTTGGCGAGTTCGACATCGCCAGCCTTGCCGCTGTGCTTGAGCCGCTTGTAGTGGTTGTGCACCGCGACCGACAGGACGCGCTTGGCGCGATCCTGGCCGATGACATAGTCACTCAGCGTGGCGAAGATTTCGGAAGGCGACGGAACATCGCCTTCCTTCTTGCCCGCAATGCCAGCCTTGGTTTCTTCGCGGATTATGTCGTTGCACAGCTCAACGCATTCATCGCAGATGAACACGGTTGGCCCCGCGATGAGCTTCCTCACCTCGTGCTGCGACTTGCCGCAGAAGCTGCAGTACAGCGTGCTTTTGCTATCGGTTCCGCTCAACTTGGTCATATCCTAACGTCTTCCCCGCGCCCAGATCGGAAGATTCCCGACTGTAGGGTACACAGGGCTTGGGTCAATATCATAGGTACTCGGGTTCCCTTGCCACAAGCTGAAGCGGCAAGGTTGCCGAAACCCTACAGTAATTATGCAACAGTCCCGCGAGGGCACAGGCAGCGGCGGAGGGATTACTCCGGTGCGCCGCCCGAACCTTCCGCTTCCCCGCCTTCGTTTTCCGGGCGGGTTTCGAAGACCTTGTCCACGATGCCGAACTTCATGGCTTCGTCCGCCTCGAGGAAGGTGTCGCGATCCATTGCCTTTTCGATCGCGGTCAGGCTCTGGCCGGTGTATTTCACATACAGGTCGTTCATGCGCTTGCGAATGCGCAGGATTTCACGGGCCTGGATTTCGATATCCGATGCCATGCCGCGCGCACCACCCGAAGGCTGGTGCACCATGATCCGGGCGTTGGGCAGCGCGATACGCATACCCGGTTCGCCCGCGGCAAGAAGGAAGCTGCCCATGCTGGCAGCCTGACCCATGCAGACCGTGGACACGCGCGGCTTGATGTACTGCATCGTGTCGTGGATCGCCATGCCGGCCGTCACCACGCCGCCGGGCGAATTGATGTACATGCTGATCGGCTTGCTGGGGTTTTCGCTTTCCAGGAACAGCAACTGCGCCGTGATGAGCGATGCCATGCCGTCTTCCACCTGGCCGGTGACGAAGACGATTCGTTCGCGCAGCAGGCGGCTGAAGATGTCGAAGCTGCGTTCGCCGCGGCTGGTCTGTTCAACCACCACGGGCACAAGCGCGCCGGTTACAGGGTCGTGGGTGAACTGGCCCTGGGTGGCGTGTGCATCGCTGCCGAACAGGTCGATCATCAAATTTCCTCTCGTCGGATCGGTTGGCCGCCTATGTCGCGTTACGCGGCGCGATGTTCAAGGGCATTTACCCATCAAATCGACAGGCTGTGCCGGGGGCGGACACTGACAGGGGGTCGCTGGCCCTTCCCATACGCCGATCCGGCCCGTTGCACCCGTCCGTTGCTGATGACCGTTTGCCGACCTCGCGATTCGTTCGTCGTCCCGCAAACGACGTCTATCGATGGCGCACTGGCTCAATCAACTACAACAGTAGACGACGGCCCCTATTCCACTGGGGAGCAATAAAAACAATGTCTTCGAAACATGCCCTGTGCAGTGCCAGCCTTCTTGCGCTTGCCATTCTGGCCCCAGCCCCCGCGTTTGCAGCCGATGCGGCAGACGATGTCCCGGTGGCTGGCGAGAAGGATCAGCCGACCGAAGGCGCGCAGGTTTACGACCTTTCCTATTTCCAGCGATATGCGCCGCGCAACGCGCTCGACATGGTGGCACAGGTCCCCGGGTTCGTCATCGACGATGGCAACAACGGTGCGCGCGGCCTGGGCCAGGCAACCGCGAACGTTCTGGTCAACGGGATGCGCTTTTCCAGCAAGTCCGACAGCGTGCGCGACCAGCTGAGCCGCATTCCGGCGGGCGATGTCGTCCGGGTCGAAATCGTCGACGGGACAACACTCGATATTCCCGGCCTCAACGGGCAGGTTGCCAATATCGTGGTCAACACGACCGGCGCATCGGGCCAGTTCCGATGGAACACCGGCTTTCGGGCGCACAACACCGAAGCCCAGCTCTACGGCGGCGAAATCTCGCTGACAGGCAAGAGCGGAAAGCTGGATTACACCGTATCTCTCAGCAACGAGAACAACCGCTTCGGCGCGGACGGTCCAATCACGATTTCCGGCGCGGACGGAGACCTGATCGAAACGCAGTACTCGAAATTTTCGGGCAAGTTCGACAATCCGCGCCTTTCGAGCAACTTCACCTACACCGCCTCCCCCGATGTAATCGCCCACCTCAACCTGCGCTATGGCGCGGATTTCTTCGCGCGCGACGACAAGGAGATCGCCACACGCGCCGATGGCTCCGTGCGTGACCGCGTGGTGCGAAACCGTGAAGACGGACCCAACTACGAAATCGGCGGCGACGTGGAATTCCCGCTTGGACCGGGCAAGCTCAAGCTGATCGGGCTGGAGCGTTTCAACCGCGACAATTTCGAAAGCACGCTGGTCGACGGGTATTCCGACGGATCGCCCGACACCGGCTTTCGCTTCGAACAGACCAACAGCACGGGCGAACGGATCGGCCGCTTCGAATACGGCTGGAACATGGGCAAGGCCGACTGGCAGCTTTCGGGCGAAGCGGCGTTCAACCGTCTCGATCGGGTTTCGGCGCTGGCCGAACTGGATGGGGACGGCGAATTCGTCCCTCTGTCCTTTCCGGCGGGCACCGGCGGGGTAACGGAAGACCGTTACGAAGGGCTGCTCAGCTATTCCCGGCAGCTGACACCGAAACTTTCGCTCCAGGCCGTGGCGGGCGGGGAATTTTCCCGGATCGAACAGACCGGGGTGGCGGCCAATTCGCGATCCTTCGCGCGGCCGAAGGGTTCCGTCGCGCTGTCATGGAAGGCTGCGGAAGATCTGGATATCTCGGTCGAGCTGCGCCGCCGTGTGGGCCAGCTCAGCTTCGGCGATTTCCTCGCCAGCGTGAACCTCGACACCAACAACGAGAACGGCGGCAACAACGAACTTCAACCCGACCAGAGCTGGAACATCGAAGCGGAAATCAACAAGAGTTTCGGCGCCTGGGGTTCGGCCAAACTTCAGGTCCGCCAGGCGTGGTTCGAAGATTTCGTGGACTTCTTCCCGCTCGCCAGCGGGGGCGAGGCGCGGGGCAATATCGGCAGCGCCGAAAGGCTGCACATCGAACTGTCGGGCACGGTCAAATTCGATCCGATCGGATGGAAGGGTGCCCAGCTGAACTTTGCCGCGGTCAAGCGATGGATGGATGTGGAAGACCCGTTCACCGGCATCATCCGCCCGTTCTCCCACGACCTCAACAGCCAGCTCGAAGCCGATTTCCGGCACGATATTCCAGGAAGTCACTGGGCCTATGGCGGCGGCCTTTTCACATTCGATCCGGCGCCCTATTCGCGGCGGTTCGAAACCGGCCGTTTCTGGGAAGGTCCCAGCTTCGTGAACGTGTTCGTCGAACACAAGAACATCCTGGGGATGACCGCGCGGGCATCGGTCAACAACATCACCGGCGCGCGCAATTACGAACGGCGCACCGTGTTCGACGCGTCGCGGCCCGATGGCGAGGTCCTGTTCGAAGAATTTGCCGACCGGCGGATCGGCCCGATCTTCCGCTTCACCCTCAGCGGCAATTTTTAACCCGGCCTTGCAAAGCGGACGGCAGGTGGCAGTGTCCCGCCATGCCCAGATATCTTCTTGCAGCCGCCAGCATGCTCTCGCTCTGCGCTCCCGCGATCGCGCAGGAGCGGGGGGCCGACCCGTCGATCGCGCAAAGCGCCGAAGTGTATGCCGCGCGCATCGCCGCTATCGATGACGAACAGGGCCTCAACGCCGTGATCGCCTACGATCCCCAACCGCGGGCAAAGGCCGAGGCGGCGGCAGGATCGGGCCCGCTGTTCGGCCGTACGGTTCTGGTAAAGGACAATATCGAAACCCGCGAATGGCCCACCACGGCAGGCAGTCTTGCACTGGCGGACAATCTGACCGGACGCGACGCGCCACTGATCGCGAATATCCGCAGGGCGGGCGGGGTCATTTCGGGCAAGACCAATCTGTCCGAATGGGCCAACATCCGCAGCAACGGGTCGACCAGCGGGTGGAGCGCGGTGGGCGGGCTGGCCCGCAATCCCCACGCCACCGATCGCAACACTTGCGGGTCTTCCTCGGGCAGCGGCGCGGCGGTCGCAGCGGGGCTTGCATGGGCCGCCATCGGAACCGAGACAAACGGATCGATCACCTGTCCCGCCAGCGTCAACGGGGTGGTCGGCTTCAAGCCCAGCGTAGGCCTTGTCAGCCGCACCCATGTGGTCCCGATATCGAGCACGCAGGATACCGCCGGGCCGATGGCGCAAACCGTCCTCGACGCGGCGCTGCTGCTTGGCGCGATGGCGGGCGCGGATGAAGCGGACGCGGCCACCATGGGAATTCCCGCGCGGCAGCAGGATTACACCCAAGGTCTGGCCGACTTCTCGCTGGCCGGTGTCCGGATCGGCGTGATGCGCAAACAGATCGGCAATCGGGCAGACCTGGCCGCCGTTTTCGAAACCGCGCTGGCCGATATGGAACGTGCAGGGGCGGTCCTGGTCGACATCGAATTCGAGCCCGACGCCGACATGTACGAGGCCAGCTTCACCGTCCTGCTTTTCGAATTGCGCGAGGAGATGGGCAAGTATCTGCGCAGCCTTCCGGGCGAGCGGATGCCGCGCAGCCTTGCGGACCTGATTGCCTTCAATCGTGCGAACGCGGATCGCGAAATGCGGTGGTTCGATCAGGATCTTTTCGAGCTGGCCGAGCGGACCACTGACCGCGCCGCGTATGAGCAGGCGCGCGAAACGGCCCAGCGTATCGCTGGCCCCGAAACGCTCGATGCGTTGCTGGCCGAACACCGCGTCGCGTTTCTGGTGGCCCCGACGCGTGGCCCCGCGTGGACCAGCGATCTGGTGAATGGCGACAATTTCAACGGCAGCATCGGCTTCGGTTCACCCGCCGCGATCGCGGGATACCCGCATCTGACCGTCCCGATGGGCGCGGTCGAGCGGCTGCCCGTGGGCATCAGCTTTTTCGGGCCGAAATGGGCCGATCACGAAGTCCTGAAGGCGGGCGCAGCTTACGAACGTGCCCGCACGGCAGTGCTGCCGCGCCCATCCTTGCGGCCCTGGGACATGCAGGCCCCCGAAGCCGCCGAATAACCGTCAGGGCGCGATTGCGCGCGCCATTGGCAGGGCAAAGCAAAAGGGCGGCAGGATCGCTCCTGCCGCCCTGAAAGCGCTTGCGGTGGGATACCGCCTTATTTCTTGGCCGCGGGCTTCTTGGCAGCGGGCTTCTTGGCTGGTGCCTTCTTGGCGGCCGGCTTCTTGTCGCCGTCGTCCTTCTTGGCGGCTGCCTTCTCCGCCGGTGCCTTTTTCGCAGCAGGCTTCTTTTCGGCGTCATCCTTCTTGGCCGGAGCCTTCTTGGCAGCGGCCTTCTTGGCGGGAGCCTTCTTCTTCGGCTTTTCGGCAGCTTCCTGCTCGTCCGCTTCGATTGCCGCTTCGAGTTCTTCGCGGGTCACTTCACGGTCCGTGATCTTGGCCTTGTCGAACAGGAAGTCGACGACCTTGTCCTCGTACAGCGGAGCGCGCAGCTGGGCGGCAGCCATCGGTTCGTTGCGAACATATTCCACGAACCGTTCGCGGTCTTCGGCGCGGTACTGCTGAGCGGCCTGCTGGATAAGCATGCTCATTTCGTTCGGGGTCACTTCGACACCGTTCTTCTGGCCGATTTCCGACAGCAGAAGGCCGAGGCGCACGCGGCGTTCGGCGATGTGACGGTATTCGTCCTTCTCGACTTCGATTTCCTTGAGCATCGCGGCCGGATCGTCCGAACGCGCTGCTTCCTGTTCGAGCTGCGCCCAGATCTGATCAAATTCGGCCTCGACCATGCCCTGCGGCACGGCGAAATCGTGACCGGCAGCCAGCGTGTCGAGCAGCTGACGCTTCATCTGGGTGCGGGTCAGGCCCGACGTTTCCTGTTCCAGCTGGCCGCGGATCAGTTCCTTGAGCTTGTCGAGGCTGTCGAGACCGAGGTTCTTGGCGAACTCTTCGTCGACCTTGGTTTCAGCCGGGACTTTCACCGCCTGAACGGTGATGTCGAATTCGGCTTCCTTGTCGGCCAGGTGCTGGGCCGGGTAATCGGCGGGGAAGGTGACCTTGATGGTCTTCTTGTCGCCCGTCTTCACGCCCGAAAGCTGTTCTTCGAAGCCGGGGATGAACTGGCCCGAACCGATGACCAGCGGCGTGTTTTCCGCCTTGCCGCCTTCGAATTCGATACCGTCGACACGGCCGACGAAATCGATGATCAGCTGGTCGCCGTCGGCAGCCTTCTTGCTCTTGGCCGCGTCCTTATAGTTGGCGTTCTGGTCAGCGATGCGCTGAACGGCTTCGTCGACCTGCTCGTCCTTTACGGGGACGGTCAGGCGTTCCAGCTTGATGCCTTCGATTTCGGGCGCTTCCACGACCGGCAGGATTTCCAGCTCGACCGTGATCTTGGCGTCCTTGCCTTCTTCGTAGCCGTCACCGAATTCGACCTTCGGCTGCATCGCGGGACGCAGCTTGTTGTCGGCCATGACCTTGTCGACCGATTCGCGAATCATGTCGTTGACCGCCTGGGCGTGAAGCTGTTCGCCGTGCATCTTGCGCACGAGGTTCGCCGGCACCTTGCCCGGGCGGAAGCCGGGCATCCGCACCTGCGGAGCAATCTTCTTCACTTCGCCGGAAACGCGTGCGTCGATCTCCTTTGCGGGGATGGTGACGGCATAGGCGCGCTTGAGGCCCTCGTTGGTGGTCTCTTTAATCTGCATGGGTGAAACTCGTGACTTTCCAAATGCGACAGTGGTGCGAGGACTTTCGCGCGGCGGCGGCATTGGTGCGGGCGAAGGGACTCGAACCCCCACATCTTTCGATACTGGTACCTAAAACCAGCGCGTCTACCAATTCCGCCACGCCCGCTAGCCCGAACGAAGCTGCGCGTCGGCTGGTGCCTTCGCGTGTAGGCGCGTGCCTCTAGTAGGATGCGAGGCGGAGCGCAAGCGCGGCGAAGGATAACCGTGAGATAGGGGAACGCGCCGGCCCGGCCATGCGTTCATTCCCCGCAGGCACCACCCAGGAGAAGGCAATCATGGCTACGCAGCCCGAACCCGATATCATCACCCCCGGATCGCCGGACGAATATCCGCAGACCGCCCCGCCGAACGAAGCCCCGATGACCGAACCGCCGGGCGTGGACCCGGTCCAGCCCGACTTCGACGATCCCGGCCGCGGGCCCGAGGAAACCCCTGCTCCGTCCGATTGATCTTGCCCCGCGACGGGCCACACAGTATCGGCGCCGCCCATGAGCGAAGATACCAGCACCCCCGCCACCAGCGACACCCCGCCCGATCACCTTTCGGTGAATCCGCAGAATCAGCATTTCGATGTGGAAGTCCTGCGTCGCGGCGTCGGCATCCGCTTCAAGGGCAAGCAGCGCACCGATATCGAGGAATACTCGATCTCGGAAGGCTGGATCCGGGTTCAGGCGGGCAAATCGAAGGATCGCTTCGGCAATCCGGTCACGCTTAAACTGAAGGGTCCGGTTGAGGCGTGGTTCGAAGACCTGGGCGACGATGCCCCGGTCGCGAAAGCCGACTGACCTACTGGAATTCCGCAAAAGCGGCGAGAAAACCCTTGGACGTCTGCTTGCGAGCAGGCGCTGTGGCCACGGTTGCACGCGGCTGGCTGGAACGGTCGGAATAGATAAAGCCTTCCACCGGCCAGACAGTCGTTCCCACCTTGCCGAGCGGTGCATACCATACGCGCACTTCGCTCCAGTCGTTGGACGGGGATACGTCCACCGCCATCGCGCCCTTTTCTATCTGCCCACGGCGCCCGTCGATCGGGGACCAGTTGGCATGATCGAGCAGGACGCGGCGCGGATCGACGATCTGGCTGACGGCGGCGACATGGCCCAGTTCCATCCCGCGGTGCGGGCGAAACGCCATGACGGCACCGACCTTCGGGGCGTTGCCCGTGGCGTATCGGCCTTGCGCCTGACCCCACCATGTGTGGGCATCGCCATAAATCTGAATTCCGCTGACCTGCCGCGCATAGGGCGCGCACTGAAGGAAAGGCGCCAGTTCCACGCCATCGCCCGGTGCAGCCAGACTGTCGGCCGAGAAGTCCGCCGCGTCGTCGGCCAGAGCCGGCACGGCGAGTGACGAAAGGGCGAAGGCGGCAAGCGTTCTCTTCATGGCCAGGAAGGCTAGGGCGTTATGCTTTCCCATCCCTTGCCAATCATGGTTAACGGCAATTAACCGCCCCGCCCGCGCATCTGCTTGCAATGCACGCCGCAAGGGGCCACTTGGCGGCCCATCATGCGCCATTCCTCAACCAAGCCCACGGTGATCATCATCGGACGGCCGAACGTCGGCAAGTCGACGCTGTTCAACCGGCTCGTCGGCAAGCGGCTCGCGCTGGTCGACGACCAGCCCGGCGTCACCCGTGACCGCCGCCTTGGCGATGCCGAACTGGCCGGTCTCGAATTTCAGATCGTCGACACCGCCGGTTGGGAAGACGAAGACGCCGAATCGCTGCCCGGACGGATGCGCAAGCAGACCGAAGTCAGCCTCGAAGACGCCGACGCCGCGTTGTTCGTGTTCGATTCGCGCGCCGGGGTTACCCCGCTGGACGAAGAAATCGGCCGCTGGCTGCGCACGCAGGAAGTGCCGGTCATACTGGTTGCGAACAAGGCCGAAGGGCGCCAGGGCGACCCTGGCATCTACGAAAGCTTCTCGCTCGGCTTTGGCGAACCTGTCGCGCTGAGCGCCGAACATGGCGAAGGCACCGCCGACCTGTTCGATCATCTGTGGCCCATCATCGGGGTCAAGGCCGAAGAGGCCGAGCAGGAATCGGAATACACCGAAGAAGACGAATACGACGAGGACGCGCCTCCCGGCCCGCTCAAGCTGGCCATCGTCGGGCGTCCCAACGCGGGCAAATCGACGCTGATCAACCGCCTGCTGGGCGAAGATCGCCTGCTGACCGGCCCCGAAGCCGGCATCACGCGCGATTCGATCGCAGTGGATTGGGAATGGGTCGACCCGGCCACCGGCGAAGAACGCGAAGTGCGCCTGATCGACACCGCCGGGATGCGCAAGCGCGCCAACGTGGTCGAAAAGCTTGAAAAGCTGTCGGTTGCCGATGCACGCCGCGCGATCGACTTTGCCGAGGTTGTCGTTCTTGTTCTCGACGCGACGCGTGGCCTTGAATCGCAGGATCTCAAGATCGCCAATCTTGCGCTCGAAGAAGGGCGCGCCCTGATGATCGCGATCAACAAGTGGGACGTTGCCGAAGGCGCCAGTTCGCTGTTCAACGGCATCCGCACCGCGCTGGACGAAGGTCTGGCGCAGGTCCGCGGCCTGCCGCTGATCGCCGTGAGCGCAAAAACCGGCAAGGGTCTCGACCAGATGCTGGCCGCCGCATTCGAACTGCGCGAGGCGTGGAGCCGCCGTGTGCCGACCGCCGCACTCAACCGCTGGTTCGACGACGCGATGGAAGCCAATCCCCCGCCCGCCCCCAAGGGCAAGCGGATCAAGCTCCGTTATATAACCCAGGCCACCACCCGTCCGCCGCGTTTCGTGGTGTTCGGCACCCGCCTGGAGCTGCTGCCCAAGAGCTACGAACGCTATCTCATCAACGGCATCCGGTCCAAGCTGGGCTTCGAAGCGGTGCCTGTACGCGTCGTGCTCAAGAGCCCGAAGAACCCGTTCAAGAGCGAGTGAACCACGTGATCGACCTGGCGGTACTTTCCGGGATTGGCGGCTTCGAACTGATCGAGCGTACAAGTTCCACGCTGCGCGTGCAGCAGGTGGTCCAGCTCAGCCTGGCGCCGGCATTCCTGCTGGCCGGGATTGGCGCGGTGATGAACGTGATGACCAACCGCCTGATCTGGGTCGCGAACAAGATCGAAAAGATCATGGCCGCCGACGAGGAAGGCCGCGCGGGCATCCTGCTCGACGAACTGCCGGCGCTGGAAAAGCGGCGCATCTATGCACAGCGCGCCGTGATGATGAGCACCGCTGCGGCGCTGACCATCAGCATCGTGATCGCGCTGCTGTTCGTCAGCGCCTTCGTTTATGCGCCGCTCGGCACCTTGGTCGCCTTCACATGGATCGTGACAATGGGGCTGCTGGTCGCGGGGCTCACATCGTTTCTGCTGGAAACGCGCACCGCCGCCAAGCGCAACCGCGAGCGTATGAAGCGGCACATCCCGAACGCCTGATCGCAAAACCGGCGCCGGTTTGCGATGAAAGGACGTTCCCCAAGGACGGGCGAAAATCCGGTTATACGCCGTTCATCCTGACGCGCGCATCCAGCTGTTCCCAAAGAAGGAGAGCAGTATGCACCGCATTCAGCTATCGATCGACAACGGGGCGGACGCTGGCGACGAGCCGCTCCGCATGGAAGCCTGCGATGCTGCCGCCGCGCTGCTGGTGGCAGACATAAATGTGCAAAGCGGAAGCGCCGAATTGTGGGACGGCAACCGCCGGCTCGCCCGGCTGATCAAGCACAGCGGACCCCACGCAACGTTCTGGGAAATCGAACCGGGTTAACGCCGCAGCGGGAACACCCGTCCATAGGTGAGGCAGCGCCACAACCATTCGAGCGGACCGTAGCGGAACCGTTCGAGCCATGGCTTGGACCACAGCAACATCACCCCCCACGCCGAAACGGTGACAAGATAAAGTTCGCTGCGTCCCAGTTCGCCGAACAGACCCCCGGCCCAGCCGTGGAACACTAGCATCATGAGCACCGATGTGCCGAGATAGTTGGTGAACGCCGCGCGGCCAGCCGCCGAAACCCGTTCGGCCAGCGCACCGCGCACGCTGTTGCCCCACAGGGCCAGCAACGCGAGCAGGCCGAGGATCGCGAGCAGGCGTGGCAGGAAGGACCAGCCGACCATCGCCGCGAGCGTGCCGTAATAGGTAAGGCCCATCGACTTCGCGAGAAGCGCGATCGGCAATGTCAGTGCCGTGCCCAACACCAACATCGACCAGCCCCACTGCCGCTGACGCCGCGCATCGATGCCGCCGGAAAACAGCCCGTATCGGTATGCGGCCATGCCAACCAGCATGAGCGGCAGCGTCTCGAACAGGAACATGAGAACCGTCGTAGGCACATCCGTGCCATGATCGGAGAAGTTGTGGCCCACCCAATCGCCGTATCTGCCCTCCGAGATGAGCCGGGTTTCGAGCACACCATCGGCAAGGTCGGCCTGCTTGCCTTCCTCCAGGTCCTTGGCCAGCTGCACCATCCCCGGCTTTTCGCCGAATTCGGTATCGCTGACCACGGGAAGGAAGCCGACGAAGCCGGTGTAGAGCAGCGCCCCGCCCACATAACCCAGCAGGCCGATGACGAGTTGCTTGCGGCGCGACAGGCCCACGAACAACAGGGCGATCATTCCCGCGCAGGCGTAATGGAACAGGATGTCTCCACGCCAGATGAAGAAGAAGTGGACCAGCCCGAACAGGCCGAGCCATAGCAACCGCCGCACCTGAAGCCAGTTCGTGCGCCCCTTGGCCCATGCGCCTTCGAGAAAAAGATACATACCCGCCCCGAACAGAAGCGTGAACAATCCACGCATCTTGCTGTCGATCAGGACGAACTGCGCGACCCACATCCAGTCTTCGGCATCGCTGTGCGGCACGGTGAAGGCATCGGGGAACATATACGCCGTCATCGGCTGGCCGAAGGCCACGATGTTCGCGGCCAGGATGCCCATCACCGCGATCCCGCGAATGAAATCGAGGCTGGCAATCCGCGGCGAGTCGCTGGCGGAAACCGGCCGCGCAACGCGGTCGTCTTCGCTATCCGAAATTGTTGCTCCGACGCTGTCCATGCCATTCCCCCTTGTCCCAGCCATATCAGGATGCGCGCGGTGGCCAAGCGGGAACAGGCCCGCAAGATCGCAACTTCGGCGTCAGGGATACGCTATCGGGTAACGAGGCAGTCCTGGCCGCTGCGCTTGAGTGACGCGCAGGCGGCGTCCGCCGCCGCCTTGCTGGCATACCCACCGGCGAGCAATTTGGTCAGGCGGCCAGCAGGCTCCTTGAGTTTCGCCTTCCCGGCAAGTTCGCTGCGACCAGCGAGCTGGTTCCACAACCGGTCCGCGTTGCCGGCCACGCCGAATGCGCCAAGCTGGATCTTCCACGGCCCGGCAGACGATGCCGGGCGATCGGGCAGCCGAGGTCGCTCTTCCACGCGCGGCACGGCGGCGGGTTCCGCCTGGCGGCCCATGGCGAAATCGGCGCCCGCTGCCGTGCCGCTTGGCCCTGCACGCGGCGGAAGGGGGGCGGGGGGGGCCGGCGCCGCGTAAGGTTCCACATCCTGCGCGCCCAAAGCGAGATCGACGGCGGCGAGATCGCGGGCGCGCGCGGCTTCGGCTTCGCTCTTCAGCGATGCGGCAAGAACCTGCGCCGCCTGGCGATCGGCGATGGGGATATGCTGGTCCATCTGGGCCAGGGCGCCGCGCGCCTGCGGCAAGCCGGCACCGTTTGCCAACGTCAGCAAGGCATAGGCCCTGCGCCAATCCTTTTGAACGAGATCGCCGTTGAAGTGCGCGATGCCGACCAGATACTGGGCGCGCGGATCGCCGCGCACCGCGGCATTCTTGACGTAGGGTATCGCCTTTTCCCGTTCGCCTTTCTGGAACAGCAGCAGGCCGTAATTGTCGGCCGCCTTCACATGGCCCTGGGCCGCGGCCCGGGCGTAAAGGGCTTCGGCCTGGACCTGGTCCGCGTCAACGCCCCGGCCAAGGCGATAGGCCTGGGCAAGGTTGAACTGCGCATCGGGATCGCCCTTGGCCGCTGGGCCGACCCATTCGCGCACGGCGCCCGCATAGTCGCCGCGCCCCCACGCATCGACCCCGTCCTTCACATCCGCATGGAGCGGCGCTGCAAGGACCAGCGAAAGCAGGGCCCCGGCTGCAACCACAGCCCGTTTCGATCCTTGCCCCATCCTTCGAACTCCCTTGTCGTGCACGGCGCATCCCGAACATCGGCCGCGCAAACGGTCCTATAGTAAATCGCCAGTTAGCAAAGCGTTGTGGCCCCGTTGTTGAACGCAGAGCGCCCAAAGTTCCCGCCAGTTAACCCAAAATTAGGGGTAGTCTGCGATTTCGGTTGTCGAGACAGCCGCAAATTTCGCGGCGATCGAATGGATACAGGCGCAAACCAGGGGGACAAGCCTTGCGTGTACTGGCATTGGCATCGCAGAAGGGCGGATCGGGCAAGACCACGCTCTCCGGACATCTCGCCGTACAGGCCCAGCGCGCAGGCGCCGGGCCCGTCGTGCTGATCGACATCGATCCACAAGGATCGACGGCCGATTGGTGGAACGAGCGTGAGGCGGAATATCCCGCCTTCGCCCAGACCACCGTGGCACGTCTGGCGAACGACCTCGCCATCCTGCGTTCGCAGGGTTTCAAACTGGCGGTCATCGACACGCCGCCCGCGATCACCATGGCGATCCAGTCGGTCATTTCGGTGGCTGAACTGATCGTCGTGCCGACCCGCCCCAGCCCGCACGATCTGCGCGCCGTGGGTGCCACGGTCGATCTGTGCGAACGCGCCGGCAAGCCGCTGGTCTTCGTGGTCAACGCGGCCACGCCCAAGGCCAAGATCACTTCGGAAGCCGCCGTCGCGCTGTCGCAGCACGGCACGGTCGCCCCGATCACGCTTCACCACCGCACCGATTTTGCCGCTTCGATGATCGATGGCCGCACGGTGATGGAGGTCGACCCCGACAGCCGTTCCTCGGCCGAGGTCACCGCCTTGTGGAAGTATATCGCCGACCGGCTGGAAAAGAATTTCCGCCGCACGGTTTTCGCCGCGCCGAATTCCCAGTCGGTGCTTCCCGGTTCCCATCGTCCCTCTGGCGGCTTCGGTCGCCGGGTGGCCCAGTAAGAACAGGAAGGCGGAGACTGCCGGATGTCTGACGCCAATTTCGCCTCGCTCTCTTCCACCCTTCTCGCACGCAAGGGCGGCGCCAAGCCCGCCATGCGTCCGCAATCGGGCGTCCCGGGTCCTGTCGACGGCAAGGAAGCCGCTGCCAGCCTGGAGGACCTCGGCTGGAACGACATGGGTGACGAAGATACGGACCAGAACTTTTCTTCCAACCGCAGCGAAAAGGTCGTGGCCATCGCGCCGATGGCCGCGAACGAAAGCGGCGCACCGAATCAGGTTCGCCAGTCGCTCGATCGCATCGCCGCACAGCTGGAACGGCCCGCAGCGCCTGACAGGCAGGTCGAACGCAAGCCCGCGGCAAGCCGCGGCAAGCGCGCGGCCTTCACGCTCCGGCTCGACCAGAACCGGCACCTGATGCTGCGCCTGGCCTGCACCGTTCGCGGTCGCAGCGCGCAACAGCTGGTTACCGACGCACTTGATTCACTGCTCGCCGAAATGCCGGAAATCGCGAGCCTCGCAGCACAAGTCCAGAAGTCGGACAAGTAAGCAGATTCGACGTGGGATCGCCTTCAAGGGGGTAAGTATGAGCACCGAGACGAAAGCCAAGAACCGCCGGCTCGTGAAGCTCGCCGTCACCACGGCGCTGGCCACGACCGCACTCAGCGCCTGCACGGGCAAGGTTGCGCCGACGCACGCCTATTCGGCAGCGCAGGCTGAAACCGCGCTTGCCAAGGGCAAGGAAAGCAAGGCGATCCAGCACGCCGAAGCCGCCGTGCTGGCCGCACCGCGCGACGCATACACCCGCACCCTGCTTGGCAACGCCTATCTCGAAGCAGGCCGTTTCCAGTCGGCGGCAACCACGTTCGGTGAAGCCATCGAACTGGGCGACAACGCCACGCGCACGGTCATCAGCCACGCGCTGGCGCTGTCCGCTATCGGCGACCAGGTCGGCGCGCTCGAAACGCTGCGCCTTCACGAAACGGCCATCGATCCGGCGGATTACGGCCTTGCCGTGGCGCTTGCCGGTCGGCCCGAACAGGGCGTCCACGTACTGAGCAACGCCTTGCGCGGTGGCCAGAACACGGTGAAGGTCCGCCAGAACCTCGCTTACGCCTATGCGATGGTGGGGGACTGGTCCAACGCGCGCCTGCTCGCTTCGCAGGATGTCCCGGCCGACCAGCTGGGCGACCGGATGACCCAGTGGGCCCAGCTCGCCAATCCTGATCAGCAGCACATGCGTGTCGCACGCCTGCTCGGTGTCGACATGGTCGAAGACGCCGGTCAGCCCGCCATGCTTGCCTTGGCCAACCATCCGGCTGTCGGACAGCTCGCGATGGAATCCGCCACGCAGGTCGCACCTGTCGTTGCCGAACCGCAGACCAGCTTTGCCCTTGCGGGTGAGCTTCCGGCGGCATCGACAGCGCCCGAATTCGACGACAGCGCCGATGCGGCCCTGGCCGATGCCAGCCTTGCCTTCGATGGCGAGACCCGCTTCGTGTCGCGCGAAGTGGCGCAGCCGGTCCCGTCCCGTTCCACCAAGCCGGCAAAGCCTGCCGCGCCGCGCGTTGCCGCCGCATCGCCAGCAGCCCAGACGCTGGCCTCGGGCGACTACAACATTCAGCTCGGCTCCTATTTCTCCATGTCGGACGCGCATAACGCCTGGAAGGTTTTCCAGGCCCGTTATCCCGATCTTGCCGGGGCCGAAAAGGTCATCACCAAGGCCCGCGTCAACGGCAAGATCTACTACCGCGTCGCGGCAGCCGGTTACGCCAAGGCTTCGGCCCAGTCGATGTGCCGCACGGTCAAGGGCGCTGGTGGTGGCTGCATCGCCTACGCCTCGTCGTCGCCGCTTCCCGGCGCACTGGCGGTCATCAAAGACGAAGTACGGGTCGCAGCGCGGTAACATCCGCGCACTCCTTACAGACTTCGTAAACCCCGTCCGGAGCGATCCGGGCGGGGTTTCTTCTGGGCGTTGAGCGCCGATCAGCGGGCGATTGCGACCCCGCCCTTGAACAGCCGCACGACGCGGCCCTGCGTTGGCTGGCCATCGAACGGCGTGTTGCCGGCGGTCGCTTCCATTCTGGCGCTCTGGATGATCCATGGCCGTTCGGGATCGACGATCGCGATGTCGGCCTCGTGCCCGACCACAAGCGCGCCCGCGTCCACGCCCAGCAGGCGCGCAGGCGTCCCCGACACCAGTTCAAAGGCACGCGGCATGTCGATGACCTCGTCGCGCACCAGCGAAAGAACCATCGCCAGCAGCGTCTCCGCGCCCGCCATGCCCGGTTCGGCATCGGTGAAGGGCAGCCGTTTGTCTTCCGGTCCGCGCGGATCGTGGCCGCTTGAAACCAGGTCGATCGTACCGTCGGCGATCGCTTCGCGCACCGCGTGCCGGTCGCTATCGCTGCGCAATGGCGGCGAAAGGCGGGCGAAGGTGCGGAAATCCAATGTGGCGAGGTCCGAAAGCATGAAATGGGCCGGCGTAACCCCGCAGGTAACCGTGCTCCCGCGCGCTTTCGCCGCGCGAACGAGTTCGAGGCCCGCGCGGGTGGTGACCTGGCGGAAATGGATGCAGGCCCCGGCCATGTCCGCCAGCGCGATATCGCGCGCGATGGCGATCGCTTCGGCCTGCGCGGGTGCGCTGGGCAATCCGCGCCGCGTGGCCACTTCGCCTGCGGTCGCAACCGCATCGCCAACCAATGCGGCATCTTCGGCATGGGCAACCACCGTCAGGTCGAGCATGGCTGCGTATTGCAGCAAGCGCAGCATGACGCCGGAATCGGCGATCCAGCCGCGACCGGTGGAGATTCCCCGCGCGCCGGCCTCGCGCATCAGCGCGACTTCGGCGATCTCTTTCCCTTCAAGTGCCCGCGTGGCGGCGGCCAGGGGATGAATCCAGAAATCCGGTTTCCCGCTCTTGGCGAGATAGGAGACCCGGCTCGGCAGATCGAGCGGCGGCGACTGGTCGGGCATCAGCGCCGCGCGCGTAATGCCGCCGAAATGGAAGGCAGGCTTGTCGATCGCGAAGACGCCGAAATCGATCAGGCCCGGCGCGACCAGTGCGCCCTTGGCGTCGACCACATCGTCGCCGTCTTCGCCCGTCACATCGCCAACCGCATCGACAAGGCCGTCAACCAGGCGGAGCGAACCTTCGATGAGGCCGCCGGGCGTGACCAGCCGTCCACCGGAAATCAGCAAGGGGCGCTGCTGTTTCATGCCGCGTCCCCCCAACCTGCAACGGCGCGCCCGCGGCGCGTCAGCACGTCGAGCGCGGCCATGCGGATGGCAACGCCCATTTCAACCTGGCGGGTAATGATCGAACGGTCGATCAGATCGGCCACTTCGCTGTCGATCTCCACCCCGCGGTTCATCGGGCCGGGGTGCATCACCAGGGCATCGGCCTTCGCGCGCCCAAGGCGCTTTTTCGTCAGGCCATAGAGGTGGTGGTATTCGCGCGCCGACGGAATGAACTGTCCGCTCATCCGTTCGGTCTGGAGGCGCAGCATCATCGCCACGTCCGCCCCATCCAGAGCGGCATCGAAATCATGGTACACCTCGGCGCCCATCGCCTCGATCCCCGCCGGCATCAGCGCCGGCGGCGCGCACAGGCGCACCGTGGCGCCAAGCGCCTGCAGGCACAGCAGGTTCGACCGCGCCACGCGGCTGTGCAGAATGTCGCCGCAAATCACGATCACCAGGCCGGTAAAGTCGTCCGCCGTCTCGCCGCGATCGCGAAGCGCGTGGCGCAGCGCCAGCGCATCGAGCAACGCCTGCGTCGGATGTTCGTGCTGGCCGTCGCCCGCGTTCAGGACGGGGCAATCGACCTTGTCCGCGATAAGCTGGGTGGCCCCGCTCGACCCGTGGCGGATCACGATCGCGTCGGCGCGCATGGCGTTGAGCGTGATAGCCGTGTCGATCAACGTTTCGCCCTTCTTCACGCTCGATTGCGCGGCGTGCATGTTGACCACATCGGCCCCCAGACGCTTGCCCGCGATCTCGAAGCTCAGCAGCGTGCGCGTGCTGTTCTCGAAAAAGGCGTTGATGATCGTCAGGCCGGAAAGCAGATCGATGTGCTTGGTCGTCTGGCGGTTCAGCGTAACCCACTGTTCCGCCTCGTCCAGCAGGAACAGGATTTCATGCCGTTCGAGCTGACCGATGCCGATCAGGTCGCGGTGCGGGAACGCCAGCGCGCCCGCAGGATAGCGGGCCGCATGGGCCGAAGTTTGCGTCGATGTCATTAAAGTCACGCCCTTAGTCGACCACCATCGCCCGCTCAAGCGCTTTCGGGTGGCGCTGGACGCTTTGCTCGCCTAGCTGTCCCTCAACTGGAGGTTATCGCATGCGTTTTGCAGGCAGGGTGTGGCGTTTGCTCGTTGGCATAAAGGACGGTCTCGTTCTTTTGTTCATGCTGCTGTTCTTTGCCGCGCTGTTCGCGATCCTGACCGCCCGGCCCAGCCCCGCTGCGGTTCGCGAGGGCGCGTTGCTGGTTCAGCTCGATGGCGCAATCGTGGAAGAACGCAGCCGGGTCGATCCGATCGCGGCCCTGCTCGCAAGGCAGGCGCCGATGGCGGAATATCCGGTGCGCGAACTGGTGCAGGCGCTCGACGCGGCGGCCACGGATGACCGGATTTCGGCAGTTGTCCTCGATCTCGACCGGTTCGTCGGCGCCGGCCAGGTCCATCTGCAGGACGTGGGCGAGGCGCTCGACCGTGTGCGCGCCGCTGAAAAGCCGGTGCTGGCCTACGCCACCGCCTACACCGATGATTCCATGCTGCTTGCCGCGCATGCCAGCGAAATCTGGGTCGATCCGCTGGGCGGCGCAGTGGTCGCCGGGCCGGGCGGCCATCGCCTTTACTACGCAGGCTTGCTGGAAAAGCTGAAGGTCAACGCGCGCGTCTACAAGGTCGGGGAATACAAGAGCGCGGTCGAACCGTATTCACGCAGCGACATGTCCGATCCCGCGCGCGAAAATTTCCGTTCGCTCTACGGCGCGCTGTGGGAAGAATATCAGGCGAACTTCAAGAAGGCGCGCCCATCCGCCGACATCGCGCGCATCACGCGCGATCCGATCGGCTGGATCGAGGCGGCCAAGGGCAACCTTGCCACCGCCGCCCTTCAGGCAGGCCTGGTGGACAAGCTCGGCACACGTGCCGAATTCGATGCACGCGTGGTGGAACTGGTGGGCGCCGACGAATGGAGCGAGGACCTCAACGCCTATCCCTCTACCCCGCTCGATGCCTGGGTCGAGGATAACCCCCTCCCCACCAAGGGCAAACCGATCGGCGTTATCACGATCGCCGGCGAAATCGTTGACGGTGAAGCCGGTCCTGGCGTCGCCGGGGGCACGCGCATTGCCGACCTGCTGGACGAAGCGCTGGACGACGATCTGGCGGGCCTCGTCGTCAGGGTCGATTCGCCCGGCGGATCGGTGCTCGCCTCGGAAGCCATTCGCACCGCCATCCTGCGCCAGAAGGCCAGGGGCATCCCCGTGGCCGTTTCCATGGCCAACCTCGCCGCCAGCGGCGGGTATTGGGTGGCAACGCCAGCCGATCGCATCTTTGCAGAACCTGAAACGATCACCGGATCGATCGGCATCTTTGCCGTGATCCCGACGTTCGAAAATGCAGCGGCAAGTATCGGGGTGACCAGCGATGGCGTCCGCACCAGCCCGCTGTCAGGCCAGCCCGATTTCATTGGCGGCTTCACGCCCGAAACGGACGCGATCCTTCAGGCCAGTATCGAAAACGGATACGAAAACTTCCTCGAGCGGGTCGGGTCATCGCGCAAGTTGAGCCGGGATCAGGTCGATCGGATCGGCCAGGGCCGGGTTTGGGACGGCGGGACCGCCCGCCAGATCGGCCTGGTGGATCAGTACGGCGGTATCGACGATGCGCTGGCATGGGTCGCCGCCAAGGCCAAGCTCAAGGACGGTGGCTGGCACGCACGATATCTGGGCACGCGGCCGAGCAGTTACGATACCTTGCTGCGCAGCTGGTTGCTGGACGATGCCGAAAGCGCCGATGTCACCGCGGTGTTCGCGCGGCGCGAGCTGGAGACGATCGCTCGCCTGGAAGCCGATTTCAACCGGTTGATGTCCGTGCAGGGGATGCAGGCCTATTGTCTGGAATGCGAACCGCTGCCCGCGGCGCACGAAACCGCGCCATCAAGGACCGGCTGGCTCGCGCGGATACTGACCCTGATTGCGGGATAGCGGGCGCTTGCAAAGGGCCGATTCGCCGCGTAAAGGCGCGCCCCTGTCCATCGGACCCGATAGGGCGGGCGCGTAGCTCAGCGGTAGAGCACACCCTTCACACGGGTGGGGTCACAGGTTCAATCCCTGTCGCGCCCACCATCCGGCCCGCACTCGCGAACCGGATGGCGGACAATCGAAAATTCAAGCTCAAGCGCGGTGTCAGGCTGCCTTCTGGCTGCTCGGCGCCGGTTTGATTTTCGCGTCGCTGGCAGTGTTTGCGGGCTTCTTGTCCAGAATCCGCTTGGCCACGTAACCACCGGCGCCGATCGCGATCATGGCCGGCAGGCTCAAGCGGCGAAGTGCGGTGGCGCCCAGAACGCCGATTGCCGCGCCTGTGGCGCCGCCGATACCGCTGGTCTGCTTGGCGATCTTGTCGCCGACGAATGCTCCGATAATCTTGCCGATCATTTCAAAATTCTCCTTTGAAACATCAACCGTCCGGCGGGCCCGAAGTTCCGGGAATCATGCGTCTGGCAATGGCAGCAATCCGTTGGCGAGCATCCTGTTCGCCACCTTTGCCACATCGTCCACGCCCGGATCGCCGTCACGGCTCCAGATCGCGTAGCGCAGACCGAGAAACACATTCATTCCCATGAGCGCCCAGGCCTCGGGTGTGCCCAGCCCGGCCCTCATCTCGCCGGTCGCGCCGCCGGCTCTGAGGCGTTCCTCGATCCGCTGAGCGATCGTTTCGTAATGGGTGCGATAGCTTTCGGGATCGACAAACTCGGCCTCGTCTATGATCCGGTAGATCGCCTTGTTGTCCGATGCGAATTCGAGAAACGCCTGCAACGCCGCCCGTTCGATCTGCAGCGCCCCCATATCGGGCTCGATCGCCTCGCGCGCCGCCTTGCCGACGGCCTGGGACATGTCCGAAACCAGGGCGCGAAAGATCGCGTCCTTGGTGTCGTAATAGGTGTAGAATGTGCCAAGTGCCACGCCCGCCCGACGGGTGATCGCGCTGATCGACGCTTCGTGGAACCCGTGTTCGGCGAATTCCCTGGCTGCCGCATCCAGCAGCTTACGCAAGGTCTTGCGTCCCCTTTCGGTCCGCGGAGTCTTGTCAGGTGTCGCGCTGCGCGTCGCCATACGGTCCTTCCTCCCCCAAGTACCCCGATTAGCCCCGACATCGCGAAGCTGCAAGTTCCAACTTGAAAGGTGGTTCAGGTTTCAATATAGCCACCCGATAAGATAATCTCGGGAGGGAGAAACCGAACCATGCGACTTTCAAGGACATTCATCGCCAGCCTGTTCGCAGGCACTGCCACCGCGGCCTTTCTGGCTGCGCCCGCTGCCGCCCAAACGGCGGACGACGCGGCAACTACGCAAACCGCACAACCCGCCGCTGCGGAAGGCGGAAACGTAATCGTGGTCACCGCTCGCCGCAGGGCAGAACGGATCACCGATGTGCCGCTTTCGGTTACGGCCATTTCGGGCGAGGAACTGTCGCGCACGGGCACGCTCGACCTGACGGAAATCGCGCAGGACGTGCCGAACCTCACGCTGGAAGTCAGCCGCGGCACCAACACCACGCTGTCCGCCTTCATCCGCGGCGTCGGCCAGCAGGATCCGGTCGCCGGGTTCGAAGCGGGCGTGGGCCTCTATGTCGACGATGTATACCTCAACCGTCCGCAGGCTGCCGTCCTCGATATCTATGACGTCGAACGTGTGGAGGTACTGCGCGGACCGCAGGGTACGCTGTACGGGCGCAACACCATCGGCGGCGCGATCAAGTACGTGACCGCGCGCCTGCCCGACGATGCGCAGATGAAAGTTCGCGGCACCTACGGATCGTATGATCAGGCCGACCTGATCGTTACCGCGTCGACACCGGTCAGCGACAGCGTGAAGATCGGCGCCAGCGCGGCGCGCCTTTCGCGCGGCGGCTTCGGCGACAATCTCAATCTCGGGATCGAGAATTACAACAAGGACGTCTGGGCCGGTCGCGGCACGATCGAACTGGACAGCGGCCCGCTCTTCATCCGCCTTTCGGGCGATTACGTGAAGGACAAAAGCAACGCGCGCCAGGGCCATCGCCTTCTCGCGGGACGTTTTACCGGCGCACCGGTGCTCGACAATGTCTATGACACGCGCGCGGGCCTGAACGTGGTGGACCAGGAAGTCGAAGCCTACGGCGGCGGCCTCACCATCGGTTACGAGGTCAGCGACACGGTCACGCTGAAGTCGATCACGGGGTATCGCAAGGACAAGTCGACCACGCCGATCGATTTTGACAGCCTGCCTGCCGCCGACCTTGACGTTCCGGCAATCTACAAGAACGACCAGTTCAGCCAGGAACTGCAGGTCCTGTTCGAGGGTGATCGCCTTTCGGGCGTGCTGGGCGCCTATTACCTCGACGCAAACGCGTTCACCGCGTTCGACGTGGCGCTGTTCACCACGGGCACCCTGATCAATCTGCCGGGGCTCAATGCCCAGACGCTCGGCGATGTGGACACGGAAACCTATTCGGTGTTCGGCGACTTCACTTACGACATCACCGACCAGTTGAGCCTTTCCGTGGGCGGCCGATACACGTGGGACAAACGTTCCAGCCGTATCCTGCGGACCACCTTCATCGGCGGCTTCTCCGACCTGTTCGGTCCGTCCACCGCCATTCCGATTGCGGTGACCAGCGATTTCGAGGGCAGCGAAACTTTCAAGGAATTCACTCCCCGCGCCTCGCTCGCGTTCAAGCCCAGCCCTGACCACATGTTCTATTTCACCTATTCCAAAGGCTTCAAAGGCGGCGGTTTCGACCCGCGCGGCCAGTCGACGGCCGCCCCCGATCTCGATGGGGACGGTGACCGCGATTACGACGACCAGTTCGAATTCCTGCGTTTCGCCCCCGAAAAGGTCGACAGCTACGAATTGGGCTGGAAAGCCTCGCTCCTCGACGACCGGGTCTTTATCGGCCTGTCGATCTTCAAGGGCGATTACACGGATGTGCAAATTCCCGGGTCGATCGGCTTCGACAGCGATGGCGACGGGGTGAACGACAGTTTCATCGGCATCACGTCGAACGCCGGTGACGCCGACGTCAACGGCTTCGAATTCGAAGGTCGTGCGTTGGTGGGACGCGATTTTGCGGGTCTTGGCAGCCGCTTCAGCTTCAACTGGTCGCTCGGCGTGCTCGATGCGGAATACAACACCTTCATCGACGCATTCGGCAACGACGTGGCCGACCAGCGGGTGTTCCAGAACACGCCTGACATCACGGCCAGCGCCGGGTTCGACCTGGGCCTTCCGATGGCCGGCGGGATCGTCGATTTCCTCGGATCGGTATCGCTTCGATCGGATTCCAGCCAGTTCGAATTGCCCGGCCCGCTCGACCAGGACGGTTTCGCGCTGGTCGACGCCAGCATCGTCTACACCGCAGACAGCGACCGCTGGTCCGTCGGCGTCCACGGCAAGAACCTGTTCGACAAGCGGTACATCGTCGCCGGCTATGATTTCGTGACCGGAACGGTGCTGGGCCTGGAAGGAAACCTCACCGGCTTCTACGGCGATCCGCGACGGGTCTTCGTGACCGGCGAAGTGAAGTTCTGACGAACCGCTCCGCATGAAAACGAAAGGGGTCGGAGCCGCGCTTCCGGCCCCTTTTCAATAGCCTGGGGGCGAACCGCAACCGGGCACGCGGCATCGCCTGTGAACATGAGGCGGGCTGGCAAAGGAAACGCGGCTCATGCCGCTAGGCTCTGGCCAAGCGCGCGACGAGAGGGCATAGCGCGCCGCCATGCACGATATCGCTTTCATCCGTGAAAATCCGGCCGCCTTCGACGCCGCTCTGGCCCGGCGCGGAACAGAAGCTGCCGCCGATCGTATCATCGCGCTCGACGCGGCGAAACGCGAAGCCACCACCAAGGTCCAGCAGGCCCAAAGCCGCCGCAACGATGCCTCCAAGGCCATCGGACAGGCCATGGGTCAGGGCGACAAGGAGAAGGCCGAAGCGCTCAAGGCCGAAGTCGCCGAGATCAAGGCCTCCATGCCCGAATGGGAAACAGCCGAACGCGCGGCAAGTGAACAACTCGACGCGCTGCTGGCCGGTTTGCCCAACATGCCCGCGGCCGATGTGCCGGACGGGGCCGACGAGAGCGACAATGTCGAGGTGGCCCGTTGGGGCGATCGACGTGAATTCGATTTCGACCCTCGGGAACACGCCGATCTGGGTCCGGCGCTCGGCATGGATTTCGAAACCGGGGCGCAGCTTTCCGGCGCGCGTTTCACGTTCCTTCGCGGTGGGATGGCCCGCCTCCACCGGGCGCTGGCGCAGTTCATGCTGGACCGCCAGACGACCGAAAACGGCTATACCGAATGCAATCCGCCGGTGCTGGTCAACGACGCAGCGATGTACGGCACCGACAAATTGCCCAAGTTCGCCGACGACAGCTTCCGAACCACAGACGGGCGCTGGCTGATTCCGACTTCGGAAGTCAGCCTCACCGCTTCGGTAGCGGGCGAGATATTGGGCGAGCTTGCCGAACCCATCCGGATGACCGCCCACACCTTGTGCTTCCGCAGCGAAGCGGGTGCGGCGGGCCGCGATACGCGCGGCTTCATCCGCCAGCACCAGTTCGAAAAGGTCGAACTTGTCAGCGTGTGCCGCCCGCAGGACAGCGAAGCCGAGCATGAGCGCATGACGAAGTGCGCCGAAGGCGTGCTCGAGGCGTTGGGCCTTCCCTATCGCCGGATGCTGCTGTGCGTGGGGGACATGGGCTTCGGTGCGCGCAAGACATTCGACCTGGAAGTATGGCTGCCCGGACAGGCTGCATGGCGCGAGATATCCTCGTGTTCCAACACGGGCGAATTCCAGGCCCGGCGGATGAACGCGCGGTATCGTCCCGAAGGCGAAAAGAAGACCGCTTTCGTTCACACGTTGAACGGATCGGGCCTCGCCGTCGGCCGCACACTGGTTGCGGTCATGGAAAATTACCAGCAAGCCGATGGCAGCATCGAAATTCCCGCCGTCCTGTTGCCTTACATGGGCGGCGTGACCCGACTGGAGCCGCAAGCCTGATGCGCATTCTTCTGACAAACGACGACGGCATTCGCGCCCCCGGTCTCAAGGTGCTGGAGGATATCGCCCGGCAGTTTTCCGACGACATCTGGATCTGCGCGCCGGACGAGGAACAGTCAGGCATGGGCCACGCCCTCACGCTGACGCGCCCCGTGCGGCTGCGCCAGCATGACGAACGGCGTTTCTCGGTCACGGGCACCCCGACCGATGCGGTCACGATGGGTCTGCGGCGTGTCGTCCCAGGGCCGCCCGACCTGATCCTTTCCGGCGTCAACCGCGGCGCCAACCTCGCCGATGACATCACCTATTCGGGGACCGTTTCGGCAGCCATCGAAGGGGCGCTGGCCGGTATTCGTTCGATCGCGCTCAGTCAGGTTTACGCCAAGGAGGCGATGGGCGACGACGTGCCGTTCGGCGCAGCAATCGAATGGGGGGCCCGCGTGCTCGGCCCGCTGCTCGAAACGCCGTTGCCCAAGCGCACTCTGGTGAACGTGAATTTCCCCCCGATCGCAGCCGATCAGGTGAAAGGCATCCGCGCCGTGCGTCAGGGTTTCCACGATTATTCAAGGGGAACCGTGGTAGAAGGGCGTGACCCGCGCGGGTTCAAATATTACTGGTTCGGCCTTGAAGCGATCGAGCATACGCTCGACCACGGCACCGATCTGGAAGCGATCGACGAGGGGTACGTATCGGTGACGCCGTTGCAATTGGACCTGACGCACCATTCCTCGCTCAGCGCGATGGCGGACCGGTTTATCTGATGAAACGCATCGCCCTGGCCCTGGCAGCGTCGGTGTTGATCGCGGCGGGCAATCCCGCGACCGAGACCGAGCATGTCGTGGGCGACGGCGAAACGTTGAGCGGTATTGCCGAACGCGCCGGCGTTCCCCTGTCGGTAATCGCGGCGGCCAACGGCCTTGCCGAACCGTATTCGGTCCGCAAGGGGCAGGTCCTCGCCATCCCGCGCCAGCGCACGCACACGGTCCGTTCGGGCGACACGGGCACCGCGTTGGCGCGGCGTTATGGCATTCCATTTGACCTGATCGCGGTGGCCAACGGGCTGGAGGCACCCTATCCCATTCGCATCGGACAAAAACTTATCATTCCGGCCGTGGCCCTGCGTGACGTTGCAGTGACGCCCCAGCGAAGCGAACCCTGGTTTCGCAAACCGCATGACGGCAAGCTCCTGCTGGGCTTCCAGCGCGGTGCCGATGAAAGCGGGCACGAAGGCATCGACGTCGCGGTAACGGTGGGTGACATGGTGCGCGCATCGGCGGGTGGCCGGGTTGTCTTCGCCGACCGGGACAGCGGGCGTTTCGGGCGCCTCGTCGTCCTCGATCACGGCAATGGCTGGCGGACGCGATACGGCCATCTTGCACGCGTGACGGTAAAGCTGGGCGATTATGTGAAGTCGGGCGAACGGATCGGCCTTGCCGGCGATGCCGGCAGCGCGACGAGGCCTGAGCTGCACTTCGATATCCTGAAGGATAACAAGCCCGTCGATCCGGCGGGCAAGCTGGCTGAAGGCGACGCGCAATGAAACGCCGCAGCCCTGCCCTTGCCTCGATGGGCGTGCGCCGCCAGCAGATCAAGCCGTTGCGCCGCGCCGTGCGGTTGCCGGTCTGGGGCGACCTCGGCATCCGCATCGGGCTTGCGCTGCTGCTGATCTTTTCCGTCATCATGATCCACTGGTGGGACCGCGAAGGTCTGGTGGACAATCTCGATGGCGAAGTCAGCTTCCTCGACGTGGTGTATTTCACCATGATATCGATCACCACCACCGGGTTCGGCGATATCGCCCCGATTTCGGACCGGGCCCGCCTGGTCGAGGCGGTGATCGTCACCCCGGTCCGCTTTGCCGTGCTCTTCATCTTCGTCGGCACGGCGTATAATTTCCTTATCAAACGCACGTGGGAGCAATGGCGCATGGCCCGTATCCAGGAACAGTTGTGCGACCATATCGTGGTGCTCGGCTTCGGAATCTCCGGCTCGGAAGCGGTGGCCGAACTCATCGAGCGCGGGACCGATCCCACCCGCATCGTGGTGATCGACCCCAGCGAGGATCGCCTTTCGGAAGCCGAAGCGCTGGGCTGCAACGTACTGGCCGCCGACGCGACCCGGGACACTACCCTCAAGGCCGTCCGCATTGCCGAAGCGGCCAATGTCCTTATTTCAGCCGGCCGCGATGACACCACCATCCTGATCACGCTGACCGTGCGCGCGCTTGCGCCCAAAGTGCCCATCAGCGTCGTGGTGCGCGCCGACGATAACGAATCGCTCGCCCGGCAGGCTGGTGCGAACAACGTGATCAACCCGGTCCGCTTTACCGGCCTCTTGCTTGCCGGGAGCGCCAAGGGCGAACACATCGCCGATTACCTCGCTGATCTCGCATCGGTATCGGGACGTGTCCAACTGGTCGAACGCGAAGTCACAGCGGAAGAATGCGGCAGTGCCATTTCCGACCTCAAGACCGGTGGGCGGGGCCTGCGCATCTATCGCAACGGCAAGGCGCTCGGCTTCTGGGAAGAAGATTGCCAGAACCTCCAGGCCGGTGACATCGTCGTGGAAATCATCCCCACGACGAATGGCGAAACCAAGGGCGACGGCCACCTGCGCGAAGATCGCGAAGCGAAGGAAAACTGATCACCGCATCAGTATGAAGACCGCGCCCGCGGCGGTCATTCCGGCAAGAAGATGCCCGGCATCGATCAGGAAAAGCGTCAACGATTTGCGCTGGTGAAGATAGTTGATCCCGATCGCGGGGGTCATGATCGTCAGCGCGAACCCGACCGCCATCATCATGATCACATGCGGCGCCGGATCTGTCCGTGCGATGTTGTGGGCGAGCATGAGGCACACGAGCAGTTCAAACGCGAAGGTGAGACCCATGATCTTCGCGACCTGCGCGCCCCGCGGCGCCTCGGTGACGCCGGTTTCGCGCTGCCACGGTTTGCCGAACAGGGCCTCGTACCACAACGCCCCGATTGCAAAGAAAACCGCCGCGGCCAGCAGGATGGTGAGAAAATTCATGTCGCCCATGGTGCAATACTCCGCTTCAAGGTCCACCTGGTGGCCCGGACGATGCGCTTGACCCCCGCGCACTTCGAGCTGCCGGAAGAACGATCCGCCCCGCCCTCGCTGCCCGCCAATCGGGTTCGCCGACGCAAGCCAGTAGCGTAATGCGCGCCGAGCGTGTAGGGGCGCGGCCAAATCTGGACATTTGCATGACTACCGCCACCACCCCGATCCCCGACCAGAAGAAAGTCGGCATGGTTTCCCTCGGCTGCCCCAAGGCGCTGGTCGATTCCGAACGCATCCTCACGCGCCTGCGCGCCGACGGCTACGCGATGAGCCCCGATTACGCCGGCGCCGACGTCGTGCTGGTGAACACCTGCGGCTTTCTCGATTCCGCCAAGGAAGAAAGCCTCGAGGCGATCGGCGAAGCGATTGCCGAGAACGGTCGCGTGATCGTGACGGGCTGCATGGGCGACGAAGCGGACGTGATCCGCGCCCGCTTTCCGCAAGTCCTCGCCGTTACCGGGGCGCATCAATACGAAGACGTGGTCGAAGCCGTTCACGAAGCAGCCCCGCCGAGCCAGGGGCCCTTCATCGACCTGATCCCGCAGCCCGACGTCAAGTTGACACCGCGCCACTACAGCTATCTGAAGATTTCCGAAGGCTGCAACCACTCCTGCGCGTTCTGCATCATCCCGCAATTGCGCGGCAAGCTGGCCAGCCGGCGCATCGATGCCGTGCTGCGCGAAGCGGAAAAGCTGGTCGCGGCGGGTACGCGCGAATTGCTGGTCATCAGTCAGGATACGTCGGCATACGGCGTCGACACGCGGCACGATGAACGCATGTGGAAGGGCCATCCCGTCCGCGCCCACATGACCGACCTCGCCCGCGAACTCGGCCAGCTCAGAACCCCGGAAGGCATCCCGCCGTGGGTCCGGCTGCATTACGTATACCCCTACCCCCACGTCGATGCGGTGATCCCGTTGATGGCACAGGGCCTTCTGACGCCCTATCTCGACATTCCCTTCCAGCACGCCAGCCCCAAGGTCCTGCGCGCGATGAAGCGTCCGGCCAACGAAGCGAAGGTGCTGGAACGACTGAAGGGCTGGCGGGAAATTTGCCCCGACATCGCCGTCCGCTCGAGTTTCGTGGTCGGCTTTCCCGGCGAAACCGACGACGACTTCAAGTACCTGCTCGACTGGCTTGAAGAAGCACAACTCGACCGCGTGGGCGCGTTCCGGTTCGAGCCGGTCGACGGCGCACAGGCCAACGCGCTGCCCGATCCGGTTCCCGAGGACGTGAAGGAAGAACGATACGCGCGGGTCATGGAAGTGACCGAGCGAATCAGCGCCGCCAAGCTTGCCGGCAAGGTCGGAAAGACCATTCCGGTCATTATCGACGAGGTCGGCGAGCCTGACGAAGATGGCGATATCGGCGCCACCGGACGCAGTCAGGCCGATGCACCGGAGATCGATGGCGCGGTGTATCTGCGCAATGTCGACGCGGGCCTGGCGCCCGGAGACATTGTCAATGTTACGATTGAGGACAGCGACGCGCACGATTTGTTCGGCGCCCCACGCTAAATCTTGCACATTGTTTCCAGAAGCGTCGATTAACCATCTTGCTTCGTCGTTTTTCGCGAACGCAAGGCCATGATTTACAACAAAATTCTGCGCGCATCTCCGACGAACCCACCAGTTCTGCCCCAAATCGTTAGGGTAATTTCCTAAAGCGGAATTAACCACCAGACCCCGCGCGAACCCGTGCCTCGCGGATGCCTCCGGCCCCCTCGTCAAAACTTTCTTAAACTTAAGGTGCCCATAAGGGCGCTTGATGGGTATCGAACGCGCCTTTTCTGTGCTTCGCAAGCTGCCACTGCGTTACCGCGGGGCTTCCGGCGGCCGTGTGCGCGAACGCCTGCGCCATGCGTTCTGGGCGGCGCTGATCGCGCTGGGCATGTCCACCGTGGTTCTACTGGAACCGGTCGATCAGTTCATGTGGTTGATCCAGTCCAAGATGGGCGGCCACAAGGCTTCGGGCGACATCGTGTTCGTTGGCGCAAACGACGTGATGAACGACCCCAACCTGCCCCATCGCCGGGTCGAACTTGCCAAGGCGCTGGACGAGTTGGAACGGCGCGGCGTCGGCAAGGTGTACCTCGACATCGTTTTCGATGAACCGGCAGGTTCGAAATACGACAATCGGCTGGCTGATGCGATCGCCGCGCTTGGCCCCCGCGTCGCCCTGGCCGACCAGATCCGGATCAACGACGACGATCAGCAGATCGTAAAGCGCACCTCGGCAGCAATCGGCCGCGACGCAAGCCGTGTGCTGGTGACCCGCCAGGAAGGCAATTACTTCGGGCTCGTCTGGACCGCGCGTTACGGCTACGAAATCGACGGAAAGATTGTGCCGACCCTTTCTGCCGTCCTGGGCGGCAAGCCCGACGGCGGCACCGGGTTTTTCCCCATCGACTACGGGTTTCCCGCCCCCACCATCCAGACGCTCGATTTCAAGGATATAGTCGAAGCCGAGCCAGTCGCGCGCAGGGTCGACCTGGCCGGCAAGACGATTGTTATCGGCCATGGCCGGCAGGCATCTTCTGCACGCCAGATCGTGCCCAATGGTGGCAACGCCCCGTCAAGCTATGTTCCAATCTACGCTGGCGAGACGCTTAAAAGCGGTCGAACCGGCTTCTTGTCCGGTATCGCCGTTACCCTGTTGGTATACGCGCTGCTTGGCAGCCTGCTCTTGCTGGCGCCGGTTCGCAAGCGGCGCTGGTTCGGGTATGCGGCAGTTGGCCTCGCAATCCCGTTTGCGCTTATCGCAACCGCACGTTTGGGGATCAGGATCGAAGCATCCTACGCAATCGCTTTCCTCATAGCCTACCTTCTGTTCCGGTCGCGGACGCGGTGGAAACGGCGTGTCTCGCTCGTCAATCAGGACACCGGACTGCCGACCCTGCGCGCGCTCGAGGCGCGTCTTGCGCGGGATCATGTCACGCACGGGCACGTGGTCATCGCGCGCATCCACAATTACGAACGGGTTCTCAAGACACTCCCCGCCGAAAGCCGGGGCGAATACATTCTGAAGCTGGTCGACCGGCTCCGTGCCGCAGACCCCCAGCTGGCCGTCTTTTGCGATGGGCATCATCTGGGCTGGCTTGCGCCGACCGACGAAACCGACGGGTTGGTCGAACATCTCGAAGGGCTTCGCGCCATATTTGCCGCCCCAGTTCAGGCGGCGGGTCATTCGATCGATGTGGGCATCACCTTCGGTGTGGCCGCCGTGGAGAACGACCCGGCGGGACGTATGCGTGCCGCCATTGCCGCCGCCGAAGAAACGAGCGAGGCGAGCGAACCGATCAAGGTCGCCGATACCGGATCGACGTCGGATTCGCTGTGGGACATCTCGCTTCGCGCGCGCATCGACCAGGCGATGGAAGCCGGCGAGATCTATTGCGTCTACCAGCCGAAGATCGATGCCGAAACCAACACCATGGCCGGGGTGGAGGCGCTGGTGCGCTGGCACGATCCGGCCAAGGGCTTCATCCAGCCGCTGCACTTTATCCAACAGTGCGAAAAGGCCGGGCGGATGGACCACCTGACCCGGTACGTCTTGCAGAGCGCCTGTTCAGCCGGAACGCTTCTGCATTTCCGCGGAACGGCGATCTCCATGGCGGTCAACATCTCCGCGACCCTTCTGGGTGACATGCGGATTGTCGGCATGGTCCGCAACATCCTCCAGGCGACCCGCTTCGATCCCAAATACCTCATTCTCGAAGTTACCGAGACAGCGCGTATCGCCGATCTGCAGACCGCAGCGTCCATTCTGTCCGAATTGCGTGCGCTGGGAGTGCGCATTTCGTTCGACGATTTTGGCGTTGGCGCGGCCAATTTCGAGGCCCTTTATGAATTGCCATTCGATGAACTCAAGATCGACCGCTTGTTCGTCTCGAACATCGCAAGTGACTCAAAGGCAAAGGCAATTGTAGCCAGCCTTGCCAGCATGGGCCGAGCGGCGCGAATCACTGTGGTGGCAGAAGGGGTCGAGGACCCGCAGGACATTAATATTCTTCGGGAAATTGGCTGCCAACAGCTCCAGGGATACGCTTTTTCGCGTCCCGTCCCATTGTCTAACATATTGGAAATGCAGAACTTCCCCGAAACAGGGCAGCGAGCAAACATGGTTTAAGCTTTACAAACGAAGATGGTTAATGAATAGCTACCACCTGTATCAACAGGAGGTACTATCATGCCACGCTGGAACATCTGGGAATGGCTCTTCAGCGGGAAGTAATTTTCCCGACTACAGAATTCATTCAGGGCCCCGCTTGCGGGGCCCTTTATTTTTGGGCGAGCAGGTGCCGATCAGGCCGTGATACTCCGCCAGCCCAGGCGCCCTTGCCGTCAAGGCTGCAGCGGCCCTGCGGCAATAAGTCTGAAACGTAGTTACCTATGGGGCGTATGTGCATCATGCCTATATCGATACAGTCCCGCTTCGCCTTCACACTGGATGTGCCGACAGACGTCCTCCTCCAGTTCGAAGCCGCCCCCATTCCCGAACAGAACATCCTGCGGTCGAACACCGATGTCTCGCGCTCAGAACATTTTGCCCGCGTCGCGGCGCAGGACGATATCGGTGAGCGGATCTGGATCAGGGCGGTCGGCGATTTCGAGGTGGAGTATTCGGCCACGGTTGAGATCGAGCGACAACTGGCCGACATATCCAGGCTCGAGGGCCTTTCGCCCCACGACATGCCCGGCGAAGCCGTGCAATATTTGTTCGACAGCCGCTATTGCCCAGCCGACCGGTTCCAACCCTTCGTCGAAGCCGAATTCGAAGGCACATCCGGCGGAGCAAGGGTGACCGCGATCCGCGAGTGGGTTGCGAGCCATTTCGAATACGTCCCGGGATCGTCGGGCCCTGAAACCGGGGCCGCCGACACCTTTATTTCGCGCCAGGGCATCTGCCGCGATTTCGCCCATGTCGTCGTATCGCTTGCCAGGGCCAGCACCATCCCTGCCCGCTATGTGGCCTGCTATTCTCCCGGCGTCACACCCCAGGACTTCCACGCTGTGGCGGAAGTCTTTCTCAACGATCCCGAAACCCCCGGCGGGGGCACCTGGCAACTGGTCGATGCGACCGGTATGGCCGAGCCTTGCGATACGGTGAAAATCGGTGTCGGGCGCGATGCCGCCGACGTCAGCTTTCTGACCAGCTTCGGGCCGAGCAATTTCCGGTCGAGCAGTGTACAGGTGACGAAAGAATAGGAATGCAGCCCTCTGGCACCTGCCGGGATGCGCTGTTAACCGCGTGACCGAGGATGAGAGAGGCGTAGAGCATGACCGCAAGGCACATTGCATGAGTTTCACCGCAGACCGGCTGCTGCTGTTCGGCGCCACGGGCGATCTTGCCCAACGCATGCTCCTGCCGTCGCTGTATGCCCTCGACGCCGATGGATTGCTGTCGGACGATCTGAAGATCGTCGGAACGGCCCGATCGGACCTTTCGACCGACGATTATCGCGTGTTCGCCCGCGAGGCGCTGGAAAAATATCTGCCGGAAGACCGCCGTGGCGGCGTGGCCGGATTTCTCGACCGCCTGTCCTACGTCCCAGTCGATGCGACGACGCTGGACGGGTATGAAAGCCTGGCGCGTGAGGTTGGCGAATACCCCAACGGGCTTGCCATCTTCCTGTCGACCGCTCCCAGCCTGTTCGAAGCCACGATTGCCGGGCTGGAACACGCTGGCCTGACGGGCAGCAATGTCCGGATCGGACTGGAAAAACCGCTGGGCACCAGCCTTTCGACCAGCTGCGAGATCAACGACGCGGTCGCCAAGGCGTTTACCGAAGACCGGATTTTCCGGATCGATCACTATCTCGGCAAGGAAACGGTCCAGAACCTGCTGGCCCTGCGCTTTGCCAACCTGTTGTTCGAACCGGTGTGGAACGCGACCTACATCGACCATGTCCAGATTACCGTTGCCGAAACCGTCGGCCTGGAATCGCGCGTTGCCTATTACGACGACAGCGGCGCGTTGCGGGACATGGTCCAGAACCACATGCTCCAGCTGCTCGCCCTGGTTGCGATGGAGCCGCCGACGAGTTTCGACGCCACGTCCGTGCGTGACGAAAAGGTGAAGGTGCTGCGGGCGCTGCGCCCGATCGCCAAGGATGAAACGGTAACGGGCCAGTACCGGGCTGGCGCCATCGATGGTCAGGCAGTTCCCGGCTATGACGAGGAATTGGGCAGGGAAAGCGACACCGAAACCTTTGTCGCGATAAAGGCCCATGTCGACAATTGGCGCTGGAAGGGTGTGCCGTTCTACATGCGGACCGGAAAACGTCTGCCCGAACGCGTGACCGAGATCGTGATCCAGTTCCGCTGCATCCCGCATTCGATTTTCGAAGGCCGCGGCGCCACGACCCAGCCGAACCGGCTCGTCATCGGCATCCAGCCAGAAGAAAACATCCAGATGACGATGATGGCCAAGGTCCCCGGCCTTGACCGCGAAGGTTTGCGCCTTCGCCCCGTTCCGCTCGATATCGCGATGCCCGATGCCTTCAGCGGCGCTGTGCGCCGCATCGCCTACGAGCGCCTGCTCCTCGATCTCGTCGAAGGCGATCAAACGCTGTTCGTTCGCCGTGACGAGGTGGAAGCGCAGTGGGACTGGATCGACGCGATCCGGCAGCTGTGGGAGGCAAATGACATCAAGCCGAAAACCTATGGTTCCGGCAGCTGGGGTCCCAGCGCGGCAATCGCGCTGGCCGAACGCGGCGGGGTAAGCTGGCATGACGAATAAGCCGTTGAACGACACGATCCATCGCGTGACGCAGCGCGTCATCGAAAATTCGCGCGGATCGCGCACGGCCTATCTTGAACTGATGGACCGCGAGGGCGAACGCCAGGTCGACCGGCATTCCTTGTCGTGTTCGAACCTCGCCCATGCGTTTGCCGGTGCCGAGGAGGATCAGGACGCGATTCGTGCGGCTCGTGGCCCCAACCTTGGCGTGGTCACCGCCTACAACGACATGCTGTCGGCCCATCAGCCCTATTACCGATATCCCGAACGCATGAAGATATGGGCGCGCGAAGTCGGCGCGACCGTGCAGGTAGCCGGGGGCACACCGGCGATGTGCGATGGCGTGACGCAGGGGCAGGACGGCATGGAACTGTCGCTGTTCAGCCGCGATGCCATCGCGCTTTCCACCGTCCTCGCGCTCAGCCATGCGATGTATGATGGCGTCGCCTTGCTGGGCATTTGCGACAAGATCGTACCGGGCCTGCTGATGGGCGCGCTGCGCTTTGGCCATCTGCCCGCCCTGTTCATCCCGTCAGGCCCCATGCCCAGCGGCATCTCGAACAAGGAAAAGCAGCGGGTTCGGCAGCTTTACGCCGAAGGCAAGGCAAACCGCGACCAATTGCTCGCAAGCGAGATGGGCAGCTATCATTCGCCGGGCACCTGCACTTTCTACGGCACCGCCAATTCGAACCAGATGATGCTGGAGATGATGGGCCTTCACGTGCCCGGCGCCGCCTTCGTGCAGCCGGGCGTGAAGCTGCGGCAGGAATTGAGCCGGGCGGCCACCCACCGCCTTGCCGCGATGGGCAAGGGCGGCGATTATCGCCCGCTTGGCCGGGTGGTCGATGAAAAGGCGATCGTCAACGCGGCCGTCGGCCTGCTGGCGACGGGCGGATCGACCAATCACGCGATCCACATCCCGGCCATGGCGCGGGCGGCAGGTATCGTGTTCGACTGGAACGATCTGGCCGAACTGTCCGGCGCGGTGCCGCTGGTTGCACGGGTGTATCCCAACGGCGCGGGCGACGTGAACCATTTCCACGACGCTGGCGGCATGGGGTTTGTCATCGGCACCTTGCTCGACGAAGGCCTGGCGCATGGCGACATCATGACGGTGTGGGACGGCGGCTTCCAGGCATACTCCCGCGAACCCGGCATGGATGGCGATGCGCTGACATGGCGCGATCCCGGGCCAAGCGGCGATGCCGAAATGCTGCGCCCGGCGTCCGCTCCGTTCCAGGCCGATGGCGGCATGCGACTGGTCCAGGGCAACCTTGGCCGCGCCTGCTTCAAATCCTCCGCCGTGGAACGCGAGCGGTGGACGATCGAGGCACCATGCCGCGTGTTCGAGGACCAGCATTCGGTCAACGAGGCTTTCTCGCGCGGTGAACTCGATCGCGATGTCGTGGTGGTCGTTCGCTTCCAGGGTCCGCGCGCAAACGGGATGCCGGAACTGCACAAGCTGACCCCTGCGCTCGGTGTGCTGCAGGACCGCGGTTACCGCGTGGCGCTGGTCACCGACGGCCGGATGTCCGGCGCGTCCGGCAAGGTGCCTGCGGCGATCCACTGCACGCCCGAAGCTTTGGGCGGCGGGCCGCTTTCGAAGCTGCGCGATGGGGATATGGTCCGCCTGTGCGCTCTGACCGGTGCACTTTCGACCGATGCCGATCTGGACGCGCGCGACGCCGCAAGCGAACCTGTGGGCGATACCGGGATGGGCCGCGAATTCTTTGCCATGTTCCGCGCCAACGCGGATGAGGCGGAACGCGGCGCTTCGTCGATGCTGGCAATGGCAGGGCTGTGACCATGGACCTCGTATCGGTCGACATCGGCGGAACCCACGCGCGCTTTGCCATCGCCACCGTGCATGGCGACGGTACGATAACCTTGGGCGAACCGGAAACGCTGCACACCGAAGATCACGCCAGCTTTCAGACCGCGTGGGAAGATTTCCGCGAGCGTATGGGCGGAACCCTGCCCCCGCGTGTCTCGATGGCGATCGCGGGGCCGGTTGGCGGCGATGTGATCCGCTTCACCAACAACCCCTGGATCATTCGCCCGTCGATGGTGAAGTCCAAGCTGGGCGTCGAAGCCTATTGCATCGTCAACGATTTCGAGGCTGTCGCCCACGCCGTGGCGCGCGCGCCGGATGACCAGTTCCTGCACCTTGCCGGACCCGACCAGCCCCTTGCCGAAGAAGGAACGATCAGCGTCCTTGGCCCAGGAACGGGCCTCGGTGTGGCCCACCTGTGGCGCAACGCGAGCGATTACCGCGTGCAGGCGACTGAGGGCGGGCATATCGATTTTGCCCCGCTCGACAGTATCGAGGACGCGATCCTCGCGCGACTCAGGAAACGCCACAACCGCGTGTCGATCGAACGCGTGGTTTCCGGACCGGCCATCGTCGACATTTACCAGACCCTCGCGGCGATGGAGAACCGCCGGACCCGCGACGAGGACGACGTTGCGATCTGGACCCGCGCAATGGAAGACAACGAAAGTCTGGCCGCAGCCGCGCTCGACCGGTTCTGCCTTTCACTAGGCAGCGTGGCGGGCGATATCGCCTTGGCACAGGGCGGATTTGCGGGTGTCGTGATTGCCGGCGGCCTCGGCTATCGGCTGCGCGATCACCTGCCGAAATCCGGTTTCGCAGAGCGGTTTCGGGCCAAGGGACGCTTCGCGGGCCTGATGGCGACGATTCCGGTCAAACTCATCACCCACCCGCAGCCGGGCCTGTTCGGCGCGGCGGCGGCCTTTGCACGCGAACACGGGGGCGCAAGCGCATGACCATAGCCGAAATCATGAAAACCGCTCCGGTGATCCCGGTTATCGTGGTCGACGAGGTCGAACACGCCGTCCCGCTCGCCCGTGCGCTGGTGGCAGGCGGCCTGCGGGTGCTGGAAGTAACCTTGCGCACCCCCGTCGCGCTCGACGCGATCCGCGCGATGAAGACCGTCGAAGGGGCAATCGTCGGCGCAGGAACGGTGACCAACGAAGGCGAACTTCTGGATGCGATCGAAGCGGGGAGCGAGTTCATCGTTTCGCCCGGCCTTACGCAGCCGCTCGGCACCGCCGCCATCCGCGAAGGCATCCCCTTCCTGCCGGGCATCGCCAACGCGGGCGATATCATGCGCGGTCTGGACATGGGGCTGACCCATTTCAAGTTCTTCCCGGCCATGGCAGCAGGCGGCCTTCCGGCGTTGAAGGCGCTCGCCGCGCCGTTCGGCCAATGCCGCTTTTGCCCGACCGGTGGAATCACCCTTGAAAATGCCCCCGAGTGGCTAGCGTTCGAGCCGGTGTTATGCGTCGGCGGCAGCTGGGTTTCCCCGCGCGGCCCGGTGGACGAAGCCGCCGTCGAGGCGACCGCGCGCGAAGCTGCCGCGCTCCGCAGGTAACAGCGCGCCGCTGTACCTGCGCGGGACGCAAACGCCCGGCTGCTGGAAAACCGCCGGCAATTGACCCATAAACGGGTGATGGACGCGATTCTCAAATGGATCGGCGGCACAACCGCCGTCGTCGGCATTGCGCTGGCGGGGCTGGCCATGTCCGGTGCCGCCGAAGCCGACAGCGCGCCCGCGCCCGCGCCCACAATGGCAGAAGCGCCCGCACCGGCTTTGGAGCCGCTGGGCGCAATCGCGGCCAAGGCCAGAGCCGATCATGACCGCCTTTACACCGTGCGCCGCATCCTGCCGATCGAAGGCCCGATCAAATATGGCGAGTGGTACTGGGACGACAAAGGTGTCCCGGACGGGCCGTTGCTGATCACGGTCGATCTGGAAGCGCGCGTAATTTCGGTGTTCCGGGGCGGATACGAAATCGGTGCCGCCGCCGTGATGCTGGGGACGGACGATCACCCGACCCCGCTGGGCCATTTCCCGATCCTGACCAAGGAACGGCACAATGTCTCCGAAAAGTATGGCAACGCGCCAATGCCTTGGACGCTGCGCCTGACGTGGGACGGGATCGCCATCCACGGCGGAAACGAGGTCGAGAACGGGTATGCCAGCCACGGCTGCGTGGGCATTCCCGATGAACTGGCCAAGCGTCTGTTCGCCGTTGCGAAGAAGGGCGACATGGTGGTGATTACCGATGGCAAACGCATCGATCTTGGCGACCCAATCGTCTGAGGCCGCTACCCCGTCCGGCGGGGTGTTTCCGGCCTGAAAATCCAGCGCCGTTCGCCGGACGCATCGTCCGGCACCGCCTCGATCCCGGCCACGTTGCTCTTGCCGCCCCCGATCAATCCATCGACGATACCGGCTGCACCCGACATATCGAGATCGCGCCCGAGCGCGGAGAATATCCGCACCACGAGCATGGGCCGGATAACCTGGTCCCCGCCCAGTCCGCTTGCCAGCGCGCGATACGAAAAACCATCGGCGTCGCGCTCGACGCATTCCAGCCACTCACGCGAAACCACCCAATCGAGCGCGTCCTTCGCATCCGCAAGCAGGCCCGCGCTCCTGGCAATGGCTGCCGGGTCCAGCCATTCTGCGGCGGCAATTTCCTGGCGAACACGCACCCTGTCATAACGGGTGTCTTCGTTGGACGGGTCACAGATCGGGGCAATTCCAGCTGATTCCACCAGCGCAGCCAGCTCCGCCCGGCGCCATCCGAGCAACGGACGCACAAGGCGAAGATGCCCATGACCAGGCACCCCGGTCAGCCGGCGCACCCCTGCAAGGCCGCCGATACCGCTGCCCCGATTGAGGCGCATCATCATCGTTTCGGCCTGATCGTCCAGCTGGTGTGCAGTGGCGATTGCCACAAGGCCGCGCCTTTCTGCCCACGCGGCCAGTGCATCGTATCGCGCAGCGCGCGCGCGGGCCTGGACGTTGCCCGGTTCGACCGCCACCGTCAGCGTTGCGTGCGGCACTTCCAGCGACCGGCAAATTTCGCCGACGAACGCCGCTTCGTCCGCGCTTTCGGTCCGCAGGCCATGATCGACGGTCGCGGCTTCCACCCCGCCGGGGAATGCCGCGTGCGCCAAAAGCAGCAAGGCCAGACTGTCGCCCCCGCCCGATACCGCCACGCCCAGCTTTGCCGCACCCTTTGACGGCGAAATACCAAGCGCTTCGAGGTCGGCCCCGAAGCGGGTTACGAGATCGGGATCGAGCGCCTTATCAATTGCACTTCACCTTGGCCCGGTTTGCCTCGTACTGGCCAAGCAACCGGCCGGTGGCGAGCGCGGGATAGGTTTCCGCGAACTCGGCCAGCGCGATGCAGGCGCGCTTGGTGTCCTTGTTCGCGATCATCGCTTCGGCGAGATACAGCAAGCTGTCGCCCGCGCGCGCACCGGTCTTGTTCGACTGGTAGTTCTTGAGGAACCAAGGCGCCGCTTCGCGCGGCTTGCCATCGTCGAGGTAGGCGCGGCCAAGAAGGTTTCGGCCATAGGTTGCGCGCCAGTGATCGGGGTATTTTTCGGCAAACAAGGTCAGCTGCTGCTGCGCCTCGGGGAAAAAGCCAGCGTCCCACAGGCGGAAGCCGTATGAGTATTCGTCATCCGCCGCATCGTCGGTCTGCGGCTTGGCGATCGCCTGAACGGCCGCAAGACGCTGCGCGCTGGGGCCGGTTGCAACAGGCGCCGGGGCGGTGCCGGCCATCCGCTCGACGTTGCTGGCAACCGCGTTGACGGGCCGCGAAAGGGTGGTGGTGGTGGCAGGGGTCTGCACGGTGGCCGCGCCGACCGATCCTGCACCCTGAAGCGTGTCGACGCGTTCGGAAAGCAATCGAAGCGCGTTGGAATTTTCCTCGACCTGTGCGGTCTGCCTCTGAAGTTGGGCTTCGAGCGCATCGAGCCGCGCAAGGATATCCGTTACCGCAGTCGTCGACGTGCTGTTCGACGTCGAGGCGACGCTGGGCTGAGCTGCGATTTCAGCTTCGAAATAGCGACCATCGGCGCCCGGAAAAACCTTGCGCTGAAGGGCGCGCACTTCGGCCTCGAGGCGGCGCAGGCGCGCTTCGTCGTTTCCGTCCTGCGCCAGCGTGGGGGTGGCAGTGGCGAGCAAGGCGAACAAGGCGCTTCCCAGCCCCATTGCGCGCAGGTTTCGTCCGAAGGTCATCGGCAAGGCTCCTCGTGGGGTATTCATCAGTTGGTAAAGGTGCCTTAGGCCCACGAATCTGTCGAGGGCATGAAGCGGGCTTTTCCCCTTCCGGCGGCGTTTCAGCCCTCGGTCGCGGGGGCAGGGGCAGCAGCCGGTGGGGCGGTCGGCGCGGCGTCGGGCGTGGAACGCCCGAGCAAGGCCTTGGCCGCTACGGGCACGTCGCTGACGATCGTGTCTTCTTCGGACAGCTTCGGCACCGGCTTGCCGCCGATGGTGATCGCGAAGGCATACGGACGGCCCGTGCGGATCAGCGGGTTTTCCGCATCCGCAGGGACGGTGAAGGTGTCCCCCACTTCCATCAGGCCTTCAAACAGCGTTTCGCCCTTGGCGTCATAGAAACGCACCCAGGTGCCAGCCATTTCGTTGGTAAAGACAACCGGTCCGGATGGCGCGGGTGCCTGCGTGGGCGCGGTGCGCGGTGCGTCGGTGCCTGTTGCGGCGACCTGTTCCGCATGATCGCGCAGCGGTGCCGGACCAAGCCCTGGGGCAAAATAGCTGCGATAGAACGCGTATATCCCGCCCACCAGCAGGACGGCTGCGAGCACGGCGAACCATGCAAGACCGCGCCCGGGAACGCGGGCCGGATCGCCCGGTTCGAACCGCGCAGGCGTTGCCCCGGACGATTTGTTGCCTTCGGCCAGCTCATCGCGCACCCGCTCGACTATTTCGCGTTCATCGAGCCCGACGGTGCGCGCGTAGGTGCGGCTGAAACCCACCGCGTATGTGCGCGATGGCAGTGCGGCAAAATCGCCGGCTTCGATCGAATGAAGATGACGCAAGGGGATTCGCGTTTCCGCAGCGACCTGGTCGAGATCGTATCCCGCCTTTTCGCGTGCTGCGCGCAACCGGTCGCCAACGCGGTGTGCGTGAGCCGGTTCGTGTTCGACTGTTACGTCTTCTTCCATGCTTATCCCGAAAGGCGCGCCGCGGGTTTTCCCGCCTTGAATTATTCTTGCCCTTCAAAGCGAGAGCGGCCCGACACTGTCAAGGGCTACCCATAACACACCAGCCGCTAAAGGACGAGCCGCGCTTCATGCGCGACGAAATCAATCCGTCTCGATATCGCGTTCGTCGGCCCACGCCTTCAACGCTGCGCGCATGTCTGGCGGCGGGGTGACCAGCCACTGGCTCATCTGCCTGGTTATTTCACCCAGATCGACCTTGCGGACCAGTTCCTTGATCGGTCCGACCGCAGCCGGGGTAATCGACAACCGGCGATAACCGATCCCCAGCAGGGCCAGCGCCTCCAGCCTGCGCCCACCCATTTCCCCGCACACGTTGAGCCGCACGGGATAGCCCACACAGGCCTGCGACACACGGTGCAGAAAGCGCAGGATCGCGAGGCTGAGCCAATCGTAGCGTTCGGCAAGTTTGGGATTGGCCCGATCGGCCGCGAACAGGAACTGCGTCAGATCGTTGGTGCCGACCGAAATGAACGAAAGTCGCGGGAGCAATTGTTCGAGAACCTCGGCCAGCGCCGGGACTTCGAGCATACACCCGTATTCGACCGTTTCGGGCACCAGCTTGCGCCGGTCGCGCAGAAATTCCAGCTGCCCTTCGAACATCGCCTTCGCCGCATCGAATTCCCACGGTTCGGACACCATCGGGAACATGACGCTGAGCGTACGGCCAGCCGCCGCTTCGAGCAGGGCACGCGCCTGTACTTTCAACAGGCCTTCGCGTTCGAGCGAGAGGCGCAGGGCACGCCAGCCCATCGCGGGGTTTTCATCCCTCTCCGCCACTTGCGAATTGAGATAGGGCACCGCCTTGTCGCCGCCGATGTCGACAGTGCGAAACACCACCGGCTTGTCGCCCGCAGCTTCCAGCACATCGCGGTAAAGCCGTGTCTGACGGTCGCGCTGCGGCAGGGTGGAGGACACGAGAAACTGAAATTCGGTCCGGAACAACCCGACGCCGTCCGCACCGGTCAGCTGGAGCATGCTCATATCGTCGCGCAGGCCCGCGTTCATCATCACAGCGATCCGCGTGCCGTCCCGCGTGAAGGGTTCGACATCGCGCAGTTCGGCATAGGTGGCCTGGCGTTCGCGGTTCTTGGCAAACCGATATTCGAACGCATCCATCAGCGCAGGCGAAGGGCGCAGCGTAACCCGCGACTTGTCCGCATCGATCAGGATCTCATCGCCTTCGCTGACGCGTGACAGGATACCCATTGCGCGGCCAAGCACGGGAATGCCCATGGCCCGCGCCACGATAACGACATGGGCGGTGAGCGATCCTTCTTCGAGCACCACGCCCTTGAGGCGGCGGCGATCGTATTCGAGCAATTCGGCAGGGCCGAGGTTTCGGGCGACGAGGATGGAATCGCGCCGCAACCCCTGCGACGCGGCGGTGCCCAGCTGTCCCGACACGATCCGCAACAGACGGTTCGACAGATCTTCCAGATCGTGCATCCGGTCGGCCAGCAGGGGATCGTCGATTTCGCGCATCCGCATCCGGGTGCGTTGCTGCACGCGTTCGATGGCGGCTTCGGCCGTAAGTCCGGAATCGATCGCTTCGTTGATCCGGCGCGACCATCCTTCGTCGTATGCGAACATCTTGTAGGTTTCGAGAACCTCGACATGTTCGCCGCCTTTGCCGAACTCCGGTTCGCGGGCCATCGCGTCGATCTGTTCGCGCATCTTGTCGAAAGCGCGGTAGACGCGCTGGCGTTCGGCTTCGGTGTCTTCGGCCACGACCTGATCGATCTCGACCCGGGGTTGGTGGAAAACTGCCCGCCCCGAAGCCAGGCCTTTCACCAGCGCCAGGCCGTCGATCACTTCGGTTTCGGTGTGGGCGCCGCCGAAATCGATCGCCTCCACGTCATCGACCAGTTCCTTGTGCGCAATCAGTTCGGACAGGATCATTGCCGTGGTCTGCAACGCTTCGACTTCGACTTCCTCGTAACGCCGGGGCTCGACATGCTGGACGCACAGGACCCCCACGGCGCGTTCGCGGTAGACGATGGGAACGCCGGCAAAGGAATGGAATTTTTCCTCGCCCGTTTCCGGCCGATAGAGGAAGTCGGGATGCGCCTTGGCCTCGGCCAGGTTCAGCGTCTCGATGTTCTTGGCGATGGTGCCGGTCAGACCTTCGCCCACCGCCATGCGGGTGACGTGGACGGCTTCGGGGTTGAGACCCTGCGTGGCGTAGAGTTCCAGCGCGCCTTCGCGCAGCAGGTAGATCGAGCAGACTTCGCTATCGAGGCTTTCCGCGATGGTTTCCACCACCCGGTCCAGCTTGTGCTGGGCATGCGTGCGACCAGCCATGATCTCGTGAAGGCGGGTGAGAATCTGGCGAGCGGAGGCAGCAGCTGTCATGGCGACCGCCTACACCAAAAATGCCGGTTGGCGAAAGCGGAACGAAACGCCCCGCCTTCGCACGGTCACCGTATCAGCAACTGGCCAGCTCTTCCTTGATGCGGAGCTTTTTCTTCTTGAGTTGCTGGATCATCGCAATATCGGGCGCCGGCCGGGTTTGCTCGTCGTGCAAGCGGGCTTCGAGACCGGCGTGCTTGGCTTTGAGCGCATCGACATGGGATGATTGCATCTGGCTGTCTCCTTACGGGTTTAAGCGACCCCTAGAAGCGACTCGTGCCAGTGCGGCACGGGCCGCTCGATGAGTATCAAACCACACTATTGCCAATTTACAAACACCCCGATTTGGGGCCATGCGACGAACCGGGTTTATGGAAGGACGGGCGTGAACGAACAGGAGCTGCGAAAACGGCTGGAGATGCTCCGTAGCGAGCACCGCGATCTTGATGCGGCCATCGCAGCGTTGACGGATGCGGGCGAGCGCAGTGGATTTGTCGATCAGTTGCAGATTGCGCGGCTGAAGAAACGCAAGCTTCACCTGAAGGACCGGATCGCGCTGATCGAAGATACCCTGCTGCCCGACATCATCGCCTGATATCTGTCGGCTTTGCGTTGCGGGCCGCTGCGTTCCAGTGCGGGACAGGCCGCGCAAATCCGCTGGAAACCCGGACGGGCCAGGTCTAGCCCCCAAGGCCATGAGCGCATCCGACATCAGTGAAGACATCATCGAAGACCTCTACGCAGAGGCACTTCTGCTGGCCGACGATGCGCGCGCCGCTTTCGACATGCGCGTGGATGGCAACATCGACAGCTGCGGCGACCGGTTGCGGATCGCGCTGTCGATCGAAGGCCTGCGCACGACGACGCGCGTGATGCACGTCCTCGCATGGCTGCTCAATCAGCGGGCCTATCTTTCGGGCGAACTGTCGCACGCGCAGCTGCGCCGCCATAATTCCCTTCCCGAAGAACGGTTGTCCGATCCGGCCAATCTCGGTCTTCTGGAACCCGAAACGCAGGCCCTCATCCGCGAAAGCGAGGAACTGCATGCCCGCGTGGCGCGGCTCGACCACGATCTGCGCGCGCAAGGAACACGCGACGGGACGCCGGTCCTGTCGATGCACGGCCGCATCGCCGCCGCCTTTGCCAGCCACGGCTGATCAGGCGACAGACAAAGCCCGCGCATACCGCGCCAGCCGCGCTTCGCGCACGCCGATGTCCATCGATGGCCGGAAACTGCGTCCGCTGCCGCGCATCGCGGCGGATGCATCCGCCAGCGAACCGTGCATTCCGCAACCCACCGCAGCCAGCATCGCCGCGCCCAACGCCGTCGTCTCGACGAAATCGGGCCGCTCCACCTCGAGGTTCAGGATGTCCGCCAGATCCTGCGCCATCCAGTCGTTCGCACTCATCCCGCCATCGATCCGCAAGCGCGACCACGGCGCCCCGTCGGCGGCAAAGGCACTTGCCAGATCATGCGTCTGGTGGGCCATCGCCTCCAGCGCCGCACGCGCGATCTGAGCCCTTCCGCTGGCGAAGCTCAGGCCGGATATGACCCCGCGTGCATCAGGCCGCCAGTGGGGTGCCCCCAGCCCGGCAAGCGCCGGCACGATCACAACCTCGCCGCTGTCGGCGATAGACCGGGCCAGCTCCTCGGTTTCGGCTGCCGTCCCGATCAACCCCAGCTGGTCGCGCAAATACTGCACAAGGCTGCCGGCCACGAAACAGGCGCCCTCGATCGCGTAGGTCCGCGTTCCAGCTTCCTGATACAGCACCGTGCCCAGCAGGCGGTTGTCCGACCGCGGGATTTGCTGGCCCTTGTTGGTCAGCACGAACGCGCCCGTGCCATAGGTTGCCTTGGTTTCTCCGAACGCAAGGCACCCCTGCCCGATCGTTGCCGATTGCTGGTCCCCTGCCAGACCGCAGATCGGGATCGCCGACCCCAGGCATTCGGCATGGCTGACGGCCAGGCCGCCGTGGGTGTCGACCACCTGCGGCAAGGCGGCGCGCGGCACCCCCAGCAATTCGCACAGATCCTCGTCGAACTGGGCGCCGTCGAGGGGCAACAGCAGCGTGCGGCTGGCGTTGCTGGCGTCCGAAATGTGCGCCCCGCCCGACAGCTTGAAAACCAGCCAGCTTTCCACCGTTCCAAACGCCAGCGTTCCCGCATCGCCGGCCGCACGCACGGCATCGTCATGGTCGAGCATCCAGCGCATTTTCGTGCCGGAAAAATACGGGTCGAGCAGCAATCCTGTCCGCCGCTGCACCTCGGCTTCGTGGCCATACGCCTTCATGCCGGCACAAAATTCGGCCGTGCGCCGGTCCTGCCACACGATTGCGCGGGCCAGCGGCTTGCCGCTCTGCCTGTCCCAGGCGACCACGGTTTCACGCTGGTTGGTGATACCGATGGCCGCAATGCGTCCCGGATCGCCCGCCACCACTTCGCGCGCGCACACCAGCGTCTTGTCCCAGATTTCCTGGGCATCGTGTTCGACCCATCCGGGCTGCGGATAATGCTGCGTCAATTCGGACTGCGACACGGCTTCCAACGCCCCGTCGGGCGCGAAAATCATCGCGCGCGTCGAGGTGGTTCCGGCGTCGAGTACGAGAATGCGATCGGCCATTGTCTCTCCTGCGGCACGTGGCGGGACGTGACATGCGCCACTGCGTGCCCCATATGCAACCCCATGGCAGGCCCACCTCCCAAGCCCTGGCCCACCGGCCAGGCAGAACAGCTCGAACCGCTGGTGCGGCGCGTGCTCGCGCCCAACCCGTCACCGTACACCTACACCGGCACGCAGACGTACATCGTCGGTCTGGGCGATGGCTGCGCGGTCATCGATCCCGGCCCGGACGAGGAAGAGCATCTCCTCGCTCTCGATGCGGCTATCGGGGACGAACACGTGTGCGCCATCATGTGCACCCATACCCACCGCGACCATTCGCCGGCGGCAAAGACGCTGGCCGCGCGCACCGGGGCGCCGATCGTGGGCTGTGCGCCCCTGGTTCTGGACGACAGCGGACCGCGCGCCGACGCGTCCTTCGACCGCACCTACGAGCCCGACCGCGTGATGCACGACGGCGAGGCGATGACTGGCCCCGGCTGGACGCTGCGGGCGGTTGCCACGCCGGGCCATGTTTCCAACCACCTGTGTTTTGCGCTCGAGGAATCGGGGGCGTTGTTTACCGGCGATCACGTGATGGGCTGGTCGACCAGCGTGGTGATCCCGCCGGATGGCGACATGGGCGATTACATGCTCAGCCTGGAAAAGCTGTATGCGCGGGAGGACCGCGTGTTTTATCCCGCGCATGGCGAAGCGGTGGAAAAACCCCGCCAGCTTGTCCGCGGGATGATCGGCCACCGTCGCCAGCGCGAAAACCAGATCCTGCGCCTGCTTGGCGAAGAACCGCTCGGGGCGGCCGATTTCGTGCCCCTGATGTACAAGGGGCTCGATCCCAAGCTGCACAAGGCGGCGGAAATGTCGGTGACCGCCCATTTGCTCGACCTGGAACGACGCGGCCTTGTCGCCCGTTCGGGGGATGTATGGAAAACGATCTGAAAGACCACGACACCGCCCTGCAACCCGCCGTTACGCGCGACCAGTCGCTGGCGCGGGTGCAAGCGGTGCCCTGGCTGATCGTTATCGTCCTGATCGCTGCGGTCGCATGGCTCGGCTGGCGGGCGTTTTTCTATCAGGAAGAAGGCGACCCGGTCGGCAGCGCGATGCTGGCGTTCGAAAAACAGAACTCGCTCACGGTCTTTTCGTCGCGCTTCGAAGTCGTTGCCGAAAGCGAGGACAAGCGCGGTGTAATGGGTGTCGATCTGCTCACCAGCCGACAGGCGGCGATCATCCCGGCGTCCGTCGAATACCGGCTCGACCTGTCGTCGATGGACCGCGATCGTTTCGCGTGGGACGAACAAAGCGAGACGCTTGAGGTAATCCTGCCGCCCATACGCATTTCGCGCCCCAACCTCGACGAAGCGCAGCAGAAGGTCTTCACCGAGGGAAGCTGGGTCACGCGCGATGCCAGTGCGGACCTTGCGCGCAACAATTCGCAGCAGGCCGAACGCAAGGCCGCCGCCTTTGCCAGGAATCCCGAAGTCCTCTCCCTTGCACGGCAAGCCGCCAGGGAAGCCGTGCGGCAAAACCTGGCGATCCCGTTGCAGATCGCCGGTTATGGCGACGTTACCGTGAACGTGCGCTTTGACGGGGAAGCGCCGCGCTGACCCTTCAGGCCGGTTGACCATCGCGTCCCGGCGCGCAAGAATTGCAGCCGAAAGCAGATAGAGTGGTCGCCTGGTATATCTGGGGGAGGACGAACACGATGGCTGGCGAGCGGGAACACGGCGGGCAGACCGCCGGACGCGAACACACGTTTTTCAAGGTCAGCGCCTGGGTACTGGGCGTTCTCAAGGTGGGCGGGTTCGCGCTGAACCTTGCCGCAGGCCGATCGAGCCTGGACGTGCCGATAATCTACCACCTGCACGCGCTGTTCTTTTTCGGATTCGTCGCGCTTTACGTCACGCAGGCAAGCCTCGCGGCAGGCGGCAATCTGGCGCTTCACAGACGCCTGGGTCAGATCGCGGCGCTCTGGGTTCCGGCGATGCTGGTGATGGGCGTGTGGCTCACCTTCGCCACGCTCCAGATATTGGGTGGCCCGCCGTTCTTCGGTCAATCGGAATTTCTGGTCGTGAACCTGTTCCATCTCGCCGCATTCGGCGGGCTGGCTTTCGCCGCGCTTGCGCTTCGGAACCGCCCCGACTGGCACAAGCGGCTGATGTTCGGAGCTTTCGCCACGGTTGCCGCGCCGGGCATCGCGCGGCTGTTGCCACTGCCTTTCATGATCCCGTGGGTGTTCGAGATCCTGTTTGCCGTCATGGCGCTGTTCCCGATCGCGGGGATGGTGATGGACGCGCGCGTCAACGGCGGGGTTCACAAGGCATGGTGGTGGGCGCTGCTGGTTCCGATTGCAGCCATGGCGATGGGCGAGCGCCTGGGCGATACGCAGTTTGCGCGCGCCTGGGTAGCGGGCCACGTTGCCGGGACGCCGGGGGGCGAACGGTCGCCCGAACCGTTTTTGCCGCCGGGCATGTGATTTCCGGAACCCCCTCGCACGGCCGCCCTTTCCGTATATAAGCGCCACACACGCATCAGACGGGATATAGAATGACTGCCGAAACCAAGCTGCCCACCGGCCAGGACCTGCTCGCCGAGATCGACCGCCTGCGTAAGGAAAAGAACGCGATCATCCTCGCGCACTATTACCAGACGGCAGACATCCAGGATCTTGCCGATTTCGTCGGGGATTCGCTGGAATTGAGCCGCAAGGCGGCGGACACCGATGCCGATGTGATCGTGTTCTGCGGGGTCAAGTTCATGGCCGATACGGCCAAGATCCTCAGCCCGGAAAAGATCGTCGTTCTGCCCGACATGGACGCAGGTTGCAGCCTGGAAGACAGCTGCCCGCCGGACAAGTTCAGGGCGTTCCGCGAAGCGCACCCCGACCACATCGCGCTGACCTACATCAACTGTTCGACCGAGGTGAAGGCCCTGTCCGACATCATCGTCACCAGTTCCAGCGCCGAAACCATCATCAGCCAGATACCCGAAGACCAGAAAATCATCTTCGGGCCGGACCGCCATCTGGGCGGATACATGTCGCGCAAGTTCAACCGCGACATGCTGCTGTGGCCCGGCGTCTGCATCGTGCACGAAGCCTTCAGCGAAACCGAACTGCTCAAGCTGAAGGAACAGTATCCCGGCGCCCCGGTAGCCGCCCATCCCGAATGCCCGCCCACCATCGTCGATCACGCGGATTATGTCGGCTCGACCAGCGGCATTCTGCAATTCGCCAAGACCTTCGAAGGCGACACGCTGATCGTGGCGACCGAACCGCACATCATGCACCAGATGGAAAAGGCGATCCCCGAGAAAACGTTCATCGGCGCGCCCGGTGCGGACGGCAATTGCAGCTGCAACATCTGCCCGTACATGGCGCTGAACACGATGGAAAAGCTCTACAAGTGCCTGCGAGACCTCGAACCGCGTATCGAGATCGAGGAAGGGCTGCGCCTCAAGGCGAAGCAAAGCCTCGACCGGATGCTGGAAATGGCCAGCGGCACCATCGGCAAGGGCGATCTCGGCAAGGTCTGATCCCCTCAAGGACGAAGTCACGGAGAATACCCACATGGTCGCACGCCTGGCGCTGGTCGCCGCCCTCGCCGTTCCGGCAGCCCCCTTGCTCGCGCAGGATACCGATGCCGATGATCCCTACATCTGGCTGGAAGAGATCAAGGGCGAACGCGCGCTCGAGCAGGTCGACCGCTGGAATGCAGAAACCGAAGCGCTGCTGACGGCCGCACCCGAATATCCGATTGCCAGGGCTTGGGCGAAGCAGATCCTGGATGACGACCGCCAGATAGCGATGCCCACCGCCATTTATGGCGACAAGGTCACCAATCTGTGGCGCGATGCGGACAATCCGCGCGGCCAGTGGCGGATCGCCAACCTTGCCGACTATCAGGCCGGCACGCCTGCGTGGCGGGTGCTGATCGATGTCGACAAGCTGGGCGTGACCGAAGGCCAGAGCTGGGTGTGGCACGGGGCCGATTGCCTTGCGCCCGAATACCGCCGTTGCCTCGTCTCGCTCAGCCCGGGCGGGACCGACGCCGACGTCGTGCGTGAATTCGACATCGCAACGGGCACCTTCGTCGAAGGGGGCTTCACCCTCCCCGAAGCGAAATCCAGCGTTGCCTGGTACGATGAAGACACACTGTTCGTCGGCACCGACGAAGGCGAAGCCACGATGACCGATTCCGGTTATCCGCGGCTGGTGAAGCTGTGGGAGCGTGGCAGGGCTTTCTCCACCGCCAGACTGGTGACCGAAGGGCTGAAAGGCGATGTCAGCGTTAACGGATTTTCGGTGCTGGACGGGGACACCCGCTGGCGCTTCATCCGTCGCAGTTCCAGTTTCTGGACCAGCGAACACGTTCTGGTCACCGAGGATCGCGGCAGCGTGCTGCTCCCGCTGCCGAACGACGCCGAATTCGAAACCGTGCTGGCCGGGCATGTAATTGCCAAGCTCAATTCCCCGCTGGAAAGGTCGCGCGGAACGGTCCCTTCGGGGGCGCTGGTTGCGTGGCCACTGGCCCCGATCGCCGAAGGTCAGGTTTCCGAACCGATCGTCATCTTCCGGCCAAGCGAAACGCAGGCTGTCGAGGAAGTGACGGCTTCGCAGAACCGGCTGTGGGTCAAGGTGCTGGACGATGTGTCGGGCAAGCTGATCGAGGTTTCGCCCGGTTATCCCGGATGGTTCAGCCGCGAAATGGACTTGCCGCCGAACAGCACCCTTTCGCTCGTTACCGCCACCGGCACGGGCGATACCGTCTTCGTCACCGTAGAAGGAATGCTGACCCCGCCAACGCTGTATTCCGTGCCTTCGGAAGGCGAAGCGCGCGCAATCGCCAGCGAACCGGCGCAATTCGACGCGTCGAAATTCACCGTTGAACAGCGTTTTGCGACTTCGAAAGACGGCACGAAGGTTCCGTATTATCTCGCCCGGCCCAAGGGCGCGGAAGGCCCCCTGCCAACACTGATTCACGCCTATGGCGGTTTTCGCGCCGCGCAGACGCCCAAATATCTCACGGCGGAACCGTATCGCAGCGGCCCGCTCGGCCTGTTCTGGCTGGAAAGCGGCCATGCCTATGTATTGGCCAACATCAGGGGCGGCGGGGAATACGGTCCCCGATGGCACGAGGACGCGCTGCGCGAAAAGCGTCAGAACAGCTTCGACGATTTCCACGCCGTGGGCGATGATCTTGTCGCCGAAGGCCTTGCCACGCCGGGCAAGATCGCGGCATCGGGCCGTTCGAACGGCGGCGTTCTGGTGGGCGCGGTGGCTAACCAGCGGCCCGATCTTTACGGCGCGATCATCTCCGGTAGCCCGCTGATCGACATGCGCCGGTACAATAAGCTGCTTGCCGGTGCATCGTGGATGGCGGAATACGGCAATCCGGATGTGGCGGAAGACTGGGCCTTCATGCGCGACTGGTCGCCGTATCAGAACCTGCGCGACGTGGCCGGCCATCCGGCAAGCTTCTACTATCTTTCCACGCTGGACGACCGTGTGCACCCGGGCCATGCGCGCAAGATGGCGGCCAAGCACGAAGCGTTTGGCCAGACATTCTATTATCACGAATACCGCGAAGGCGGGCATTCGGTTGGCGCCGACCATGAAGAGGATGCCAAGCGCGCCGCGTTGCTGCTGGCGTTCCTCAACCGCGAAATCGGCGGCGAGGACTGAAGCAACCGTTCCCGCCTCCGGGCGTTTTGTGTGTGACCGACATCGCAATGGGGGGTGACAATTGACCGCCGAAATCCGTTTCTTCTGGGCGCGTCTGAACGCCAACTACTGGTTTTATCCGGCGCTGTTTTCGGTCCTTGCGGCCGTGCTGGCGTTCACGATGGTCGGCCTCGACCGGGCCGGTTTCGCTGAATTCCTGAATGCGGTGGACTGGATCGTTCCGGCCCGGCCCACGGGCGCATCCGACATGCTGACCGTCATGGCGGGCAGCATGATCGGCGTTGCCTCCACCGTGTTTTCGATCACGATCGCCGCCGTCGCCTATGCCAGCGGCAATTACGGCCCGCGTCTGCTGACGAATTTCATGGAAGACCGGGGCAACCAGCTTAGCTTGGCTACGTTCATCGGAAGCTTCGTGTATGCCCTGATCGTCCTGCGCGCGGTGCGGCGCGAAGACGAGGCACCGGCTTCGGTGGCGGATGCCGCAGCCACGGCCCTTCCGGGTTTCACGCCCCAACTTTCGCTTCTGGTGGCCTATGGCCTGATGGCCTTGTGCGTCGTGGTGCTGGTTTTCTTCCTCAACCACATCCCGTCTTCCATCCGCATCAACAAAGTGCTGCAGGGCATTGGCGACCGGTTGCTCGACGCGATCCGCGCGACCTATCCGGTCGAGGATGAGTTTGGCGATGCGCTGAAGTCCGTTCCCGGCGATCCCGTTACCGCATGGGGCACCGGTTACGTGCAGTTGATCGACTTCTCCGATCTGGAGAAACTGGCGCGCGGCAACGGTTGCACATTCTCGCTCAGGGTCCGCACAGGTGACTTTGTTCACCGGGACATGCCGCTGATGGACGTGGCCGGGTGTGATCGCGACAAGATCGAGGGAAGGATACGCGATTGCTTCACGCTTGGTGCCACCAGGACGCCGGATCAGGATCCCCAGTTCCTGATCGACGAACTGGTGGAGATCGGTCTGCGGGCGCTCTCTCCCGGCATCAACGATCCCTTCACCGCCATCAACGCGCTGCACTGGCTCGGTGCGGCAACGGCGGAAATCGGGCGGCGCGACCTGAGGAAGAACGTGTGCACTGGCGATACCGAGGACTGCCCGGTCATCCCCCTGCCCGACGATTTCGATCATTACCTAAAGCGCGGCTTCGGCGCGATCCGCAGCGCGGTTGCGACATCTCCCATCGCCGCCGAAGTCATGCTCGACACCTTGGCCAACGCCGCGATTCCCATCAAGGTGGAGGCCCGCCAGAAGCTGCTGAAGGATGAAGCGGAAAAGCTGGGCGCGCAGGCGCGGCTCAATCTGATCGGCCCCGATCTTGACCGGTTCGAGACGCATCTGTCGGACTTCAACCGCACGTTCTGGTAGTTTTTTCGGCTGGCAGGTTTCAGCGCATCCGCCCGGGCCTGACAGGGGCCTTGGCCAGCACCAGCGCGGCACCGACCAGCGCCATGCCGATGAAGTCCATCGGCACCAGCAGTTCCCCGAATGCGATCCACCCCACCACCGCCGCGACCGCGGGCTGGGTGAGCAAGGCCATGCCGATCACCAGCGGCGGGAAATGTCCCAGCGAAAATACCAGCAACCCCTGGCCGACGATCTGGCTCGACAGGGCGAGCAGCACGACCGGCGTCCAGCCCGATGCACCCGGCCATACCGGTTCCCCGCCAAGGACGGCCATACCCAGCAACACCGGCGACGCGGCAAGGCTGACCAGCACGAGAACCGTCCACGAACCCATGGCCGCGCGGGCGCGCTGGGCCGGAAGGAGGTAAAAGGCATAAAAGATACCCGCCGCCAGACAGAACAGGTCCCCGATGAACGTGGCGGCCGATATTTCCAGGCTGCGCCCCAGAAGGATCGCGGCACCGGCAAAGGCCGCGGCAACGCCCAACGCCTCGCGCTGCGACGGCGCGCGGCGCATTGCGACAAGCCCCCACAGCATCAGGATGACGCTGCCCGAATTCCCGAACAGCACGGCATTGGCGAGCCGCGTGCGTTCGATACCGATATGCCAGCTGGCAAGGTCCAAAGCGAAAAATGCGCCAGCGGCGAGGCATAGCAGGACCAGTCGCTTGTCGAGCGGGCCGACCTTTCGTGACCGCCAGGCCAGCAGGGCCAGAACCGGCAGGGGCAGCAGCAAGCGCCAGAAAGCAGCCGAAACCGGGCCGGTGTCTGCCAGCCGCACGAACCACGGCCCGAGGGCCAGAACGATATTTCCCGTGATCAGCGCCGCAAAGTGCCACGCGCCTGCCTGATAGCCATTCTTGTCAGCCGAGGCGGTTGCGCTGTTCATGTCCGCCACCTAGCTCAATGGCCATACCGCGCCAGTAAAAAGGATCTGCCCGCAATGCACGACACTCTTTTCCAGCCGCTGACCATGGGTTCGCTCGAAGCAAAGAACCGCATCCTGATGGCCCCGCTTACCCGAGGCCGTTCGACCCAGCCCGGCTCCGTGCCGAACGAAATGATGGCGACCTATTATCGCCAGAGGGCCGGTGCCGGCCTCATCATCAGCGAAGCGACCGGCATCAGCGTGGAAGGGCTTGGCTGGCCTGCCGCCCCCGGAATCTGGAGCGACGCGCAAGTCGAAGGCTGGAAACCGGTTACCGAAGCCGTGCACGAAGCCGGTGGCCTTATCGTGATGCAGCTGTGGCACATGGGCCGCCTGGTCCACCCGCTGTTTCTTGACGGCAATCCCCCCGTTTCCGCCAGCGCCACCACGGCACCCGGCCATGCCCACACGTTCGAAGGGCGCAAGGATCACGAAAAGGCGCGCGAACTGTCGGTCGAAGAGATCGCACGGGTCGTGGCCGATTATCGCCACGCAGCCGAAAACGCGAAGAAGGCCGGCTTCGACGGCGTGCAGTTGCACGGCGCGAACGGCTATCTGGTCGACCAGTTCCTGCGCGATTCGACCAATCTTCGCGAAGACGACTACGGCGGCAGCCCGGAAAACCGCACGCGGTTCCTGCGCGAAGTGCTGACCGCGCTGATCGATGTGTGGGGTGCGGATCGCGTCGGCGTGCGCCTGTCTCCGAACGGCGAGACGCAAGGTTGCGACGACAGCGATCCTGCGGCCACCTTCGGCGCGGCCGCCAAGGTCGTCGAAGACCTGGGCCTGGCATTCCTGGAACTGCGCGAGCCGGGTCCGGACGGCACGTTCGGGGCAACCGAGGTGCCCAAGCAGAGCCCGCTGATCCGCCAGATCTATTCCGGCAAGCTTGTGCTCAACAGCGATTACACCCCCGAACAGGCGGTTGCCGATATCGACGCCGGTCGCTGCGATGCGGTTGCCTGGGGGCGCGATTACATTTCCAACCCCGACCTTGCCGAACGCTTCCGTCTGGGTGCCGAAATCGCGCCCAACGTCAACGTGCCGCACAGCTGGTACGGTTCGGGACCTGAAGGATATATCGATTACCCTGCGCTGGCCGACGCACGCGACGTCGCGGCGGGCTGACCGAGGTCGATAGAGGTGGCTAGCCTTCCGCGTCTTCGGCGGGGGCGGCCACCTCGGCTTCCGGGGCTTCGTCGGTTGTCGGCGTGCCGGTTTCGTCCGGCGAGGCCGCATCGGGAGCCGCGTCTTGCGCACCGCTGCTTTCCTGCCGCAACGGCGCCGAGCGCGATTGCAGCGTGTCGAGCGGGATCATCTGATCGCTGATCGTGCCGCCGAGCACCTCGCCCCGCGCCGCGCGTTCGCCATTGTCGGCGTCCTGTGGTGTGGGATCGCTGCCGCACGCGCCAAGGCCGATGCCGAGGGCGGTGACGAAAATGAACTTGCGGATCATGGCAGCGCGCAGGCCTTTCCTTCGAGCGCGGCGAGAAAGTCGCCGAAACGCGCCTGCAATGCCGCATCGAAGGCCGCAGGCGCAAGATCGATACCGAGCCGGGCGAGGCTGGTCACCCCGAATTCGTCGATGCCGCAGGGCACGATGCCCGTAAAATGGGTCAGGTCGGGGGCTATGTTCACCGAAAAACCGTGCATCGTGACCCAGCGCCGCACCCGCACGCCAATCGCACCGATCTTGGCTTCGCGGCCATCGATGTCCTTCGTCCAGATACCGATCCGCCCTTCCGATCGCCAGCTCTTCACACCGATATCGTCCAGCGTCGCGATTACCCAGCCTTCCAGCGAATGAACGAAACAGCGCACGTCGCGGCCCCGTTCCTTCAGGTCCAGCATGACATACCCGATACGCTGGCCCGGCCCGTGATAGGTGTAACGACCCCCGCGCCCGGCCTCGACCACTTCGAAGCGCGGGTCGAGCAATTCGGACCCGTCCGCGCTGGTGCCTGCCGTGTAAACCGGCGGGTGTTCCAGCAGCCACACCATTTCGGGTGCGGTGCCATCGGAAATCGCGCGGTTGCGCGCATCCATCGCCGCCAACGCCTCGCGATAGGCCACTTGCCCGGTTTCGGCACGCCATTCGACGGTTTTGGTGGGTTGGTCCGACATCGGCGATTGCGTGGCGTCAGATGCAACGCTTATCAAGGGGTATGGAGAAAACCGGCATGAAATTCGACCTCGACACGGCCTGGCGCGATGCGAAACGGTTTGCAGGCGCCAATTCCGGCCTGCTTTCGGCCATCGCCGGCATATTCGTCTTCCTGCCTTATGCGATCCTGCTGGTCACCCTACCATCGTTTGCGCCGATGCCGGAAATTCCCGAAGGCGCCAGCATGGAAAGGGTGATGGACGCCTTCAACGCCTTTTACGCCAGGACCTGGTGGCTGTTCATGCTGGTCGCCGCAATTGGCACGGTCGGACAACTGGCCATGCTTGCACTGGTCGGACGGCGCGCCAGCCCGACGGTGAGCGAAGCGATCGGGATCGGGGCCAAGTTCTTCGTTCCGGCTTGGCTGGCGCTGGTGCTGCAGATGCTGGGCATCAACTTTGCCACCTTGCTGATCGTATCGGTCGCCACGCTGACCGGATTGGGCGGCGTGGCATTCGCCGCCACGGTGCTGGCCTTTGCCGTGGCCGTCTACCTCACTGCGCGCCTTTCCATGACCCTGCCCATCTTTGCGGTCGACGGGGAGATCAATCCGATCGCGGCCCTTCGTGGTTCGTGGAACATGACGCGTGGCAACGGCCGCCGCTTGTCCTTCTTCTACTTCCTGCTGGTCGTGGCCGCCTTTGCGCTGTTCATCGTCGTCCTGCTGGTTTCAGGCCTGATCCTGTCGCTGACCGGCCCTGCCGTGGCCGAAGTCGGCGAAGCGGTAACGATGGCCGCGATGACGACTGCGGTGGTCGTCGGCGCCACAGCGGTTCTGGCCGCGGTGCACCGCCAGTTCCGCCGGCTCGAGAACGCAACCAGCGTCCCGACCGTGCGGCACGATTAGACGCGCGGTTCCTTCCAGCCCCAGAACAACTGGCAGGGAAGGATATTCAGGGCTTCGAAGCCGCTGTCGATACGTTCGAAATGGCGCGCCATGAAATCGCGCGCCTTTGCGGAAAACTGGTACACCAGAAACGCCCCGCCCGGACGGATGACACGGTAGGTCGCTTCCGCGATCGCTGGCCCTACCCCGTCCGGAAGCGTCGAGAACGGCAGGCCGGACAACACGTAATCGGCGTGGTCATGGCCATGGGCCCGCACGATTTCCTCGACGTCGGCAGCCGATCCGAGAACCGCGTGGAAGCGGCTGTCGGTAAAATGCTTCTTCAGATAGTCGACATACAACGGATTGGTATCGATCACGATCAACGTGCCGTCGCGGCGCAGCCGATCCAGCACCGGCTGGCAGAACGTGCCCACACCGGGGCCGTATTCCACGAACACTTCGCACCTGGCCCAATCGACCGGACCGAGCATCTTGGCGATGGTGAACCGCGATGACGGGATTATCGAGCCGACCATCTTGGGATGTTCGACAAACCCGCGAAAGAAGACGCCCCATTGGCCAAAAAGCCGGGCGGCCTTCTGTTTGAAATTGCGGCGTTCCATCACGGCGACACTGTTTTCGGTTGGCAATTCAAATCCCTCGCGGCGACTGGTGCCCGATCGCTGTCCGTTTGGCAGTCAGGCGAACCCATTGCAAGCGCGCCGCGCCGGGCGTAGCGCAGGATCGCGATGGCTGACAAAAACCCTGTTGTAATTGCCGAGGTTCCCGTTGCGGCCAAGCCGCGACCGATTTCGCGCGAACGGATGATCCTGCTGTTTGCCGTCATGTTGACGACGGCGGCAGGCAACACTGCGATGCAATCCGTCATGCCGTCGATCGGGACCGCGTTGCAGATCGACGACGTGTGGATCAGCCTTGCCTACAGCTGGTCGGCGCTGCTGTGGGTGATTTGCGCTCCCATCTGGGCCGAACGGTCCGACCGGCGCGGTCGCAAGGCCATGATGGCTCTCGGCCTGATCGGCTTTATCGCCAGTTTCAGCCTGTGCGGGCTGATGCTGTGGCTCGGCCTCAGCGGATATCTTACCGCGTTCTGGGCGCTGATCATGTTTGCCGCCGCGCGCAGCCTGTACGGCGGTTTCGGCAGCGCGGCGCCGCCTGCGGTCCAGGCCTATGTGGCCAGCCGCACACCGCGCGCGGAGCGCACGCAGGCCCTGTCGCTGATCGCGTCCAGTTTCGGACTGGGGACGGTTATCGGCCCCGCGCTTGCCCCGCTGATGGTGCTGCCCTTCCTCGGCCTGACGGGGCCGTTCCTGATATTTGCGGCCATTGGCGTGGCCACGTTGATCGCGCTGCGGTGGCGTCTGCCCAACGACGAGCCGCAGTTTCCCGCGCGCGGCACCGCCTACGATGCGCCGTATTCGGGCAGCCCGACGGCCGAGCCGTCTGGCGGCGACGACGAGGACGAAGATGAGGACGAGGAGGCGGTCGAGCCGCACAAGCTGCGATGGTTCGAGACACGCCTTCGCCCATGGGTGATCGTGGGCCTGCTGGGCGGCCACGCACAGGCCATGGTGCTGGGGATTTCGGGGTTCCTGGTGCTCGACCGGCTGGGGCTGCGCGCCACGCCGGCAGAAGGCACCGGCCCCGTCGGGCTGGTGCTGATGGCAGGCGCTATCGCAACCCTGCTGGCGCAGTGGGGCCTGATCCCGCGGTTCAATCTGGGTCCGCGTGCGGCCACGCTATCGGGAATTGCGGTTGCCGCGTTCGGTGTCGTCATTCTCGGCGTGGCCGACGATCTCCACCTCATCGCCTTGAGCTTTGCCATCGCATCGCTGGGCTTCGGGCTGTTCAGGCCGGGCTCCACATCGGGCACTTCGCTGGCGGTAACGCGGGCCGAACAGGGGCAGGCGTCCGGCATCACCGCTTCGGTGGCAGGGGCCAGTTACATATACGCCCCCGCGCTTGGCGTTTGGCTGTACGGCCATTCCGACTGGCTCGGTTTCGGCCTGATCGTGGCGTTGTGCGCGATCGTCTTCGTCTACGGATGGACCGCCCTGCAATCCGACGAAAAGCTGGTCAGCAAGCAGCGCTAGAGGATTTCCAGCACGCGGTCCTGCGGACGGCACAGGCGGACGCCCTTTTCCGTTTCCACCAGCGGCCGTTCGAGCAAGCTCGAATCGGAAGCCATTGCATCGAGCACCGCGTCGGCCGGCGCATCGGGCAGACCGCGCTCCACCGCATCCGTTCCCCTCAGCCGCAACCCCTCGGTCGGGCTGATGCCCGCATCGGCGTAAAGCTGGGCAAGTTTTTCGCGGCTCGGCGGGTGCTTGAGATATTCGACCACCGTCAGGTCCACGCCCGACAGATTTTCGAGTATCGCCAGCGTCTTGCGCGAGGTGCCGCATTTGGGATTGTGCCAGATCGTTGCCTTCATGGCCTTGGTCTCCTTGGATATGCGGGTCGATTAAGCGACTGTTGCGATCAGTGAAAGCAACTCGTGCGTTTTTTTCACCGTCAAATGGGATGATTCCGCTTGCAGATGCGAATGGTTCGCAATAGCAGGCCCCTCGCAACTGATAATCATTCTCAAGTTTTGGAAAGTCTCCCATGGCCCTTCACACCCACCGCGCCGCGCTTCTGATCGGTACGGCCTTTGCCACGATGCACGCTCCCGCGCTGGCCGACGACGCACAGCCTGAGCGCGACTATCTGCCCGGGCATATCGTGGTGACCGGCGATCGCGACAGCTATTCCGCCGATGACGGATCGAGCGCGACCAAGACCCCCACCCCGATGATCGACGTGCCCCAGGCCGTCGCCGCGATCACCCGCGACCAGATCGAGGACCAGAACATCACGTCCCTCAACGATGCCCTGCGCTTCGTGCCAGGCGTCTCGATGGAATCGGGCGAAGGCCACCGCGACGAAGTTTTCATCCGCGGTCAGGAAAGCACCGCCGATTTCTACGTCGACGGCCTGCGCGACGATGCCCAGTACTATCGCCCGCTTTACAACGTGGAACGCGTGGAGGTGCTCAAGGGTGCGAACGCGCTGATCTTCGGGCGCGGCGCGGGTGGCGGCGCCATCAACCGCGTGTCGAAGAAGGCCGTGCTGGGCGAACAGCGGGTCGTCGGCATGGCGAGCGTTGACAGCCACGGTGCCTTCAGCCTGGCAGCCGATGTCGGCGCACCGGTGGGCAACACCGTCGCGCTACGCGTAAACGGCACATACGAGGAATTCGACAACGATCGCGATTTCTACGAAGGCCGGTTCATCGGGTTCAGCCCGACCGCCACCATCGCAATGGGCGATGCCACCGAACTGGTGCTGACCTATACGTATGACGATGATCGCCGCGTCACGGATCGCGGCATTCCTTCCTTCGGCACCGGCCCGCTAGAAGGGGTCGACACCGTTTTCTTCGGCGATGCCGATTACAATGTCAGCGACGTGGAAGCCCACATTGCGCGCGCACGGCTGGACCATGATTTCGGCGGCGGCTTGAGCGGCAACGTCACCGCGCAATACGCCAATTACGACAAGTTCTATTCCAACATCGTCCCGTCAGGCGCGACCGACACCGACGACGATGGCCTTGCCGACACCGTCAGCCTTTCCGGCTATGAAAGCGGAACGCTGCGCGAAAACCTGATCGGCCAGGCCAACCTCGTGTGGCAGGGCGACACGGGCGGCATCGGACACACCGTTCTGATTGGCGCGGAAGCCATGCGCCAGGATACCGATGCCGACCGCGATCGGGCGCTGTTCGGCGGGCTGTCATCCACCTCATCGCCCTTGGCCGACACGATCTTCATCCCGGCCTTCACGCTCAGCCCCCAGCGGGCCTCCACCTCGCGGCTGGAAACATTGTCCTTCTATGTCCAGGACCAGGTCGAACTGACCGACTGGCTGCAGATCATCGTCGGTGCACGCTATGACGAATTCCAGCTCGACAGCTACGATATCGGCGAAGATTTCGCCGCATCGCGTTCCGACAGCAAGCTGAGCCCGCGTGCCGGCATCGTGATCAAGCCGCAGGAAAACCTTTCGCTCTACGCGAGCTATTCGGAAAGCTTCCTGCCCTCTTCGGGCGATCAGTTCACCGTGCTGAGCGAGACCAGCGTCCTGCTCGACCCGGAAGAATTCCAGACCCTGGAGGCCGGGATCAAGTGGGCACCGCGCGCCGACCTGCTTGCCACGGCCGCAGTCTTCCGCCTCGACCGGTCGAACACGCCGGCGGTGGACGGAACGACCGGACTGACCGTCCTGACCGGCGAAAGCCGCGTCCAGGGCTTTGAAGCCAGCCTTGCCGGTTCGCTCACCGAGGCGCTGCACGTGAACCTCGGTTACACCTATCTCGATGGCGAAATCCGTTCCGCCACATCGTCCGCGGGCGTGGGCACCGAACTGCAGCAACTTCCCGCGCACCAGATCGGCGCATGGGCGCGTTACGATTTCACCGACAACTTCGGCTTCGGCCTGGGTGCGGTCCACCAGTCCAGCCAATTTGCCAGCTACAGCAACGACGTCGTTCTGCCCGCCTATACACGGGTCGACGCGGCGGCCTTCTACACAGTCAGCGACCGGTTGAGCGTCCAGCTCAACGTCGAAAACCTGTTGGACGAGGATTACTGGCCGAGCGCGCATGGCGATAACAACATCCAGCCGGGCAAGCCGCTGACCGCCAAGATCGGCATCCGTTACGAAATGTAGGCCCGCGCAATCCGCGATCCACACGAAGGGGCGGCTACCGGCACACGGCAGCCGCCCTTTTTCGGTTCAATCCTGTGGCGGGGGCACTTCGTCCGGCGCGGTGATGGCCGGCACTTCGCGTGCGGCATCTTCGGCGCTGATGCCCGGTGCCGGCGCCGCGCTGATCGTTTCGCGCCGCCGCGACACGCGCCCGGCCCGTTCGACCGCGCGCACCAGCCGCGGATAGACCCCGCAGCGGCACAGATTGGGGATCGCCGCCTTGATCTCCGCCTCGCTGGGGGTAGCGTTCTTCTGCAGCAGCGCGCTGGCGGCCATGACGATGCCCGGCGTGCAATAGCCGCACTGGATCGCCTGTTCGGCCACCATCGCCTGCTGCACCGGATGCGACCGATCGCGGCTCAACCCTTCGATGGTGGTGATGAACCGGCCCTCGGCTTCGGCAATAGTGATCAGGCAGGACCGCAGCGCTTCGCCGTCGACATGGACCATGCAGGCGCCGCAATCCCCTTCGCCGCATCCGTATTTGGTGCCGGTCAGGTTCGCCGCATCGCGCAACGCCCACAGCAGTGGCGTATCCGGGTCCATCCGGAACCGGATCGCCCGCCCGTTGACGGTCATGCTGGTCATACGCTGCGAACCCTGGGACCTGAGGTCAGTATTTCCAGCTATCGTCGATCCGGGACACGCGGCGTTTCCACGCTTCGAAATCGAGCACACCGGCACCGCCCTGCGACGCCATGACCGAAAGGTCGCGCTGGTGAACATCGACCACGTCCTGCGAAATGACGTTCGCTTCGCCTTGCGAAAGGGTGGCGACCTGGATTTCGCAGGCGCGCTGCAACGCCCACATCTTCACGAACATGCCGGGGATGCTCCTGTCCATCACCACGGGGCCATGGTTGCGGAGCATGAGAATGCTGTGATCGCCGAGGTTTTCGACCAGCCGTTCACCTTCTTCTTCGCGCACCGTCACGCCTTCGAAATCGTGATAGCCGATCTGGCCCTGGAAATTGCAGGCGTAGAAATTGGTGGGAACCAGCCCGTCCTTGTGGCTGCAGACGGCCATCGTGGCCGTCGTGTGGACGTGGCAGATCGCCGTTGCGCGCGTGCCGAGGTGCTTGTGAAAATAGCCATGCTGGGTGAAGCCGGCCTTGTTCACCATGTATTGCGACGGGCCGACATTGTTGCCCTCGACGTCGATCTTGACAAGGTTCGAGGCCGTGACTTCATCGTACAGCAGGCCGAACGGATTTATCAGGAAGGTGTCGGTTTCCCCCGGGACGGCAATCGAGATGTGGTTGTAGATCGATTCGCCCCAACCGAGGTGATCGAAAATCCGGTAACAGGCCGCAAGATCCTGACGTGCCTGCCATTCGGCATCGGTGCACTCGAAATCGCGCTGTTTCATCTGGGTTGCCATCGCTCGCTCTCCTGCAAGTTTCGTTTCAGGACCCGTATCGCACGGACCGGCAGGATTGGGCAAGCATCGCGGATGCATTCACCGCTAGGCAAGCCCCGCCGGCCTCGCTAGGTCGGCCCGCGATGAGCGAGACGGCAAAACTGACCCGGGGCAGCATTCGCGGCCATCTGGTGACGCAGACCATGCCGATGATCATCGGGGTCGCCGCGATCATGTCCGTCGGCCTGATCGACGCCTATTTCATCGGACAGCTCGGCCCGCAGGAACTGGCGGCGGTCGCTTTCATCTTCCCGATCAGTATCGCGATCTCCAGCTTGGGCGTCGGGGTGATGGTGGGCATCAATTCGGTGATTGCCCGCTCGCTGGGCGAGGGGGACCGCGATCGGGCCGAACGGCGGGCCAATTTCGGCGCGGTGTTCGCGCTGGTGACCGGGCTCGTCCTGGGGCTGGCGCTTTACCTTTTGCTCGATCCGCTGTTCCGCCTGATGCAGGCTTCGGACGAACTGCTGCCCCTGATCAAGCGCTACATGGGGCCCTTTGCGCTCGGCATGCCGTTGCTGCTGTTCCAGATGGGCCTCAGCGGGATCTTGCGTGGTCAGGGCGAGGCGCGGGCAACCAGCTACGTGTCGCTGACCTATTCGATCGCCAACTGGATTCTCGATCCGCTGCTGATCACCGGCGCCTTCGGGTTGGAAGGGTTCGGCGTTGCCGGCGCCGCCTACGCCACCCTTGCCGGATGGGCGCTGGCAATCCTAGTTGCGCTGTGGCTGATCCGGCGCAGTGCGCTGCACATCAATTTCACGCTGGTTCGCCAATGCCGGATGGGCGAATCCGCGAAAGCCATCGTGCGGGTTGCCGGACCGGCCGCCTTTTCCAACGCGATCAACCCCATCGGCCTCGCCGTCCTCACGGCCTTGCTGGCGAGCCAAGGCGATGCCGCTGTCGCAGGGTTCGGCGCGGCGGGCCGCCTCCAGAGCTTCGCGGTCGTGCCGTTGCTGGCGCTGTCGGGCGCAATCGGGGCAATCGTCGGCCAGAACTGGGGGGCGGGCATGCCCGACCGGTCGCGCCTTGCCATGCGCGAGGCCGGGGCGTTCTGCATCGGCTACGGTCTGCTGGTGGCGATGCTCCTGTTCGCTTTTGGCGACTGGTTTGCGGGGCTGTTCACGCAGGATCCGGCCGTGGTGCGCGAATTCGATTCCTATCTCGCCATATCGGTATGGGGATACGCCGGATTCGGCGTGCTGATCGTGGCCAACGGCGCAATGAACGCGCTCGACAGGGCACGCTACGCCCTCGCGCAGAGCTTTGCCCGCGTCTTCCTGGTGATGCTGCCGTTCGCCTGGTTGTTGCGTCCCATGTTCGGGGCCGAGGCGATCTATGCGGCGGAACTCGCGGCCAATCTGGCTGGCGGGCTTCTGGCCGCTTTCCTGGCGTGGCACGTGCTGCGCGCACGGCCCCACGAAGGTTCCGTTCCCCAAACCAATAGTTAACCATCTTGCTCCATAGGCTTGTCCCGATCGTATCAGGGGCAAGTAACCATGGATGACCTTCTGGCGGACTTCGTCGCCGAAACTCGCGAGATGCTCGAGGCACTCGGGGGTGAAATCGTCGCATGGGAAGCCGATCCGTCGGACAAGGCCCGCCTCGACACCATTTTCCGCTTCGTCCACACCGTGAAGGGCAATTGCGGCTTTTTCGATTTTCCGCGGCTGGAAAAGCTCAGCCACGCGGCTGAAGATGCCCTGTCGGAATGCCGGGCGGGCCGCCGCCAGGCGGACAGCGGGCTGGTTTCCGCCGTCCTCGCCATCATCGACCGCATCGGCGACATGAACGATGCCATCGAAGCCGGCGAGGATTATGCCGGTGGGGGCGACGAGGACTTGATCGCCGCCGTCCAGTCGGGCGAGGAAATCGAGGTTTCCAGCGCCGTTCAGAGCGCCCTGGAAAGCGCTGATCACGACGAAGTCGATACCGCCGCCGATGCGCCCATCGGGGACGAAGACCAAGGGCCCGCCAAATCGGCACGCGCCAACACCGTGCACCGCTCCATCCGCCTCCCCGTCGAACTTCTGGATGAAGTGATGAAGGGCGTGTCGGACATGGTTCTGGCCCGCAACGATCTGGCCCGGCGCCTGCGTGAAGCGGGCGAACAGCCGACCATCGACGGCCCTTTCGAACGCCTCTCCGCGATCCTTGCCGACGTGCGCACGTCGATCACACGTATGCGGATGCAGCGGCTGGAACATCTGTTCACCTCGCTACCGCGGCTGGTCCGCGATCTGTCGAACGAACTCGGCAAGCAGGTGATGGTCGATTTCGAAGGCGGCGAGGTCGAACTGGACCGCGAAATGATCGAAATGGTCCGCGATCCGCTGACCCATATCATCCGTAACGCGATCGACCACGGCATCGAAGGTCCAGGCGAGCGCATGAAGAACGACAAGCGCGAAATCGGCTTGCTGCGATTCTCCGCCCGCCAGTCGGGCAACGAAATCAGCCTGGTGATCTCGGATGACGGGCGCGGGATCGATTGCGAACGGCTGGCGGCCAAGGCCGTCTCGGCGGGCATCTATTCCCAAGCCGAAGTCAATCAGATGTCCGAACGGCGCAAGCAACACCTCATCTTCGAACCCGGCCTGTCCACTGCCGATACCGTCAGTTCGGTTTCGGGCCGCGGCGTCGGGATGGATGTTGTCCGGGCCAATATCGAACGTGTCGGCGGCTCGATCGACCTGGTGAGCAAGCCGGGGGACGGCACCAGTTTCCACCTCAAGCTGCCCCTCACGCTCAGCATCATCGCCGCGCTTACGGTCGGATGCAGCGGCCAGCGCTATGCCATTCCGCGCAGCTACGTCGAGGAAATCGTCTTCGGCAACAGCGCCAACGTCGAATTTGCCCAGGCCGGCGAACGCCGACTTGTCACGTTCCGGGGCAAGCGCGTGCCGTGCCTGGCGCTTGGCGACATCCTCGGCACCGAGGACAATTGCGATGTCGAATGGGAAGCCAAGACGCTGATCCTGATCCGCCTTGCAACAGACGATGTTTTCGCTCTCGCCGTCGACCGCGTGTACGATCACGAAGACGTGGTGGTGAAGCCCATTGCCCCGGCGGTAATGGAAACGCGCCTTTATGCCGGGACGACGCTGCTGGATGACGGGCGCCCGATGATGCTGCTCGATCTCCCCAGCATCGCGCTCAAGCGCAAGCTCGTCACCGAAGGTCGCGGCCTCGCGAAACCGATCGAGGAAGAGAAGAAGGTCGAACAGCGCAAGACCGTTCCGATCATGCTGTTTGCCGGTCTGGACGGACGCCGTCGCGCCGTGCGCCTCGACATGGTTCGCCGCATCGACACCGTGTCGCGCGAAGCGATCGATATCGACGGAAGCCGCGCACAGGCCGTCATCGATGGCGAGATCCTGACGCTTGTCGGCCTCGAATATGGCCGCCTGCCCGAGGAAAAATGCCGCCTTCTGCGTCTTTCGGATGGCGAGAGCGAATTGGTCTATGCCGTGGGCGAAGTGCTCGACGCGGCGGAGATGGTCGGCGAGATCATGCCGACCAGCGATGACCCTTCGATCGAAGGCGTCACCCTGATCGACGACCGCACGGTGCCGGTTCTCGACGGTCACGCGCTTTTCGCGGCCCACGCTACACCCCGCCGCAAACAGGCCCCGCTGTCCTGCCGCATCCCGCGCGACAGCGAATGGGCGCGCACGATCCTCGAACCGCTGGTCGAGGCTGCCGGATACCGCGTGGCAACCGACGATGACGACCACGCCGACGTGGCCATCCTGCTTGCCGAGGAAGAAGTGCAGGAGCCCGCTGCGGCCCGCAACGTCATCCGCCTGTGCCAGGACCCCGAAGGCGCCAGCGCCGGGAATGACGCAATCTACCGCTATGACCGCGATGCGCTGCTCGCCGCGCTCAAACAGGCCCGACTGGGGAAGACCGCATGACCGAACTGTTGCTGATGTGCATGATCGCAGGGCGCCGCGCGGCAATATCCGCCATCCGGGTCCAGTCGGTCATCGAGATCGACGAGATCACTCCCATTCCCGGCTCGCCCGATTTCATTTGTGGTCTGACCGCACTGCGCAGCCAGGCGCTGACCGTGGTCGACTGCGCGCTGGCGCTGGGTCTCGACAGCGCGGGTGCCACGCCCGGCCAGCGTGCCGCCGTCATCGAGGTGGATGGGCACCTTTATGCCCTGCTGCTCGACGATGCCTACGACGTTGGCGAATCGCTGGGCACACCTGTCGCGGTGCCAGGCGGGTTCGGTTCAGGCTGGCAGAATGCCGCCTGCGGAATGGTCGAAACCGAAGGCGGCCCGACCCTCCTGGTCGATATAGAATCCCTCGTTGCAGGGCCCATCGCAGAAGCAGCTTAAGCGAATAGTTACGGTCGGCAGGTATTACCGGCCAGAAGAATAAGAGGTCACACCGTATGAAAACCTGCCTAATCGTCGACGATTCGCGCGTTATCCGCAAAGTTTCGCGGCACATCCTCGAAACCCTCGGCTTTGCCGTGGAAGAAGCGGAAAACGGCCAGGAAGGCCTCAATCGCTGCATGGAATCCATGCCGGACGTGGTCCTGCTGGACTGGAACATGCCTGTCATGACAGGCATCGAATTCATCACCCAGCTGCGCCAGCGTGACGGCGGCGACAAGCCCAAGGTCGTGTTCTGCACCACCGAAAACGATGTCGCGCATATCCGCGAAGCGATCAGCGCCGGTGCGGACGAATATGTGATGAAGCCGTTCGATCACGAAACACTCCAGATCAAACTCCAGCTCGTCGGCATGGCCTGAAGGGCCTGACGATGGCGGCTGTGCTCCAGACCAAGCGGATCGACCCCCTCGTCACGGTTTATCCCGGGACCGTGCGCGTCATGATCGTGGACGATTCGCTTACCGTGCGAACCGTCTTCACGCGCATGATCCAGAAAGAGCCGGACATGGCGATCGTCGCCTCGGCAAACAGCGCCGAACGCGGCCTCGACGAACTCGGCCTGCACCAGGTCGATGTCATATTGCTCGACCTCGAAATGCCCGGCATGGGCGGCATCGAAGCGCTGCCGAAGATCCTGAAGGCGGCGCCCAAGGCGCAGGTCCTGGTGATTTCCTCGCTAACCGCCGACGGCGCCGAACACACGGTCAAGGCGCTGGCGCTCGGCGCTGCGGACACGATGCTCAAGCCGCGACCGGGCGGCTTCAACGACGATTACCGCGACACGTTGCTCGGCAAGATACGCGCGCTGGCCGGCAAGGACATGCCTGCACCCGAGGCTCCGGCAAAAGTGCCCGCCTCGCCCCGCATCATGGGCAAGCGCCCCGAGGTGATCGCCATCGGCGCATCGACCGGCGGAATTCACGCATTGAACCTGTTTCTGCGCAAGGTGCCCAGGAATTTCGACCTTCCGATCCTGATTACCCAGCACCTGCCCGACAGCTTCATTCCGGTGTTCGCAAAACAGATGGAAATGGCTGCGGGCCGCGAAGCGGTGCTGGCCGACGAAGGCGTCGAAATTCGCCGCGGCACGATCGTTATCGCGCCGGGACGCGGACACATGGTGGTTCGCAAATCCGGCACGCGCCTGCTCACCGGGCTTGCCTATCACCCGGTCAAGAGCGGCTGCATGCCGTCCGTCGATCCGATGTTCGAAACCCTTGCCGAAGCTTGCGAAGGCCGCGTCGCGGGCGTCCTGCTGTCGGGAATGGGACGCGACGGCACCGATGGCGCGCAGGCGATTGCCGCAGCAGGCGGCACGATATACGCGCAAAACGCCGAAACCTGCGCCGTTTGGGGAATGCCCCGTGCGGTGACCGAAAGCGGACTGGCTGCGGCGGTCCTGCCGCCAGAAGGCCTTGCCGAGCGGGTCCTGGCAAGCGCGGGAGCCAGCGCATGGACGTGAACGAGGCGTCCCACAAGATTATCGCCGATCTGCTGGCGCAGCGGACCGGACAGCAACTGACAGAAAGCCGCCGCTGGCGCGTATCCACCGCCCTTGCGGGCCTGTTTCGCGAACTGGGAATCGACAACACCGACCAACTCGCCTGCATGTTGGAACGCCCTGGCGAACACCACCTGGCGACCAAGGTTGTCGAGGCCTTGCTGAACAACGAAACCTATTTCTTCCGCGATCACGTCTATTACACCACCCTGGCCAACCAGGTTCTGCCCGACCTTGCCCGCAAGCGTCAGGCAACGAAGAAACTGTCGATCTGGTCCGCCGGCTGTTCCACGGGTCAAGAGGCGCTCAGCCTGGCGATGCTGTTTTGCGAACAGCCCGGGCGCTGGCAGGATTGGGATATCGACATCCTCGGGACCGATGTTTCGGGCAAGGCAATCGCGACCGCCAAGACAGGCTGTTACACCCAGTTCGAAATCCAGCGCGGCATCTCCGTGGCGCAGATGCTGAACTTCTTCAGCGAAACCCCGCGCGGATGGCAGGCCAGCGACCGGATCTGCGCGATGACGCGGTTTCAGCAGCACAGCATCCTCGATTTCCCGCCTTCTCCCGGCCGGTTCGATCTCGTGCTGTGCCGCAACGTGCTGCTCTATTTCGATCCCTCGGTTCGGCGCTCCGCCTTCGACCGGCTGGCAGGGGCCACGGCCACCGATGGCTGGTTGATGATGGGTGCAGGCGAATCGGTGATCGGCCAGACCGAAAGGTTTGGCCCGACCGAATGGGGTTCGTCGATATACAGGCCCACTTCGGTCGCCTCGCGCGTCGCAGCAAGTCCGCGGGTGGCCGCGGCCGCGGGATAGACGCCACCTTCCAGCGCCGCAGCCATCGCAGACAGTAAACGGGCCCTTCAGGATTCCTTAGCGAATAGTCCGATAGGGAAGACCGCTTAGACTGAGAAAATCATACCGATCGGGGGCATTCGTGACGACTAGGGAAGGCAAAGCCGGTGGCGACTACCGTGCCGTTGTGCTCGGCCCGATCGTCGTCCTTGCGCTGATTTTCCTGTCCTCGCTCGCTATCGCGCAGCTTGCCAAGTCGACGGGCGTGATCTCGCCCGTTGCAGTGCTGACGACCGGGTCGATCATCTTCGCGATTACCGTCACCTACCTAGCGTTTCGTGCCGTGGCCTACCTGCGCGAGCTGGACCATCTGCGCCACTCAGACAGCCTGACCCAGCTTCCCAACCGCCGCGCGTTGCATTACGATATCCAGCATGATGCCGGCAGCCGCCAGGAAATCGCGCTCGCGCTGATGGATCTCGACGGGTTCAAGCAGGTCAACGACCATTACGGACATTTCGTGGGCGATGCCGCAATCATGGAATGCGCCAGAACCCTGACCGAAATTTCGCAGGACGAAGCGCGCGTTTACCGCCTGGGGGGTGACGAATTCGCGCTGTTCGCGTCGGGTCCGCTTGCGGGCACCCTTCTCGAAGGTTTGTGCCGGCGCGTTATCGAACGCCTCGCCAAACCGCTCCAGGTCGACGATCGCCGCCTGACGCTAGGTGCAAGCATCGGCCTGTCGCGCAAGGGGGCGGGTGAAGACATGTCGTCCTCGGAAATGCTGCGCCGCGCCGATGTGGCCATGTATGCGTCGAAAAACGGCGGCAAGATGCGCTGCACCTGGTTCACGAAAGCCTTCGACAAGAGCCGCGAACAGTTCAAGGAAATGGACGACGAACTTCGTTCGGCGCTGGCCAATGACGAATTTCGCCTGAACTATCAGCCGCTGGTGGACACCATGACCCGCAAGGTCGTGGCGGTCGAATGCCTGCTTCGCTGGGCCCGCCCGGATGGCAAGCCGATCGGCCCGCACATCTTCATTCCCGTGGCCGAAGAAAGCGGCCTGATCAACGCGATCGGGCTGTGGGTTTTGCGACAGGCGTGCTGCGATGCGATGGATTGGGACGGCATCACGCTGTCGGTAAACATTTCCGCAGCCCAGCTTCGCAACCCCGAATTTCCGATCCACCTCGGCCATATCCTCGAGGAAACCGGGTTCGATCCCGAACGACTCGAACTGGAGATCACCGAAACCTGCCTCGTGCTCGATCCGGTGGTCGCCGAACGTAGCCTCGCGCTCATCCGCGGCTTCGGGGTCAAGGTGGCGCTCGACGATTTCGGCACCGGCTATGCCTCGATCGGTTTCCTGCGCCAGTTCCGGTTCGAAAAACTGAAGATCGACCGCAGCCTGGTTGTCCAGGCCGGCGAAGACGACGGCAGCCGTGCCATGATGCTGTCGAGCATCACGGTCGCCCGCGCGATGAAAATGAGCGTGACGGCCGAAGGCGTGGAAACCCAGGAACAGGCAGACATGGTTCGCGCCGCCGGTTGCGATCAGATCCAGGGCTGGCTCTACTTCAAGGCGATGCCGGCCGATGAAATCGCCCAGCACCTTGGCCAGCCGGTCGATATCGCCACTACCCGAGAATTAAGGACTACCAAGGTCGCATGAGCGCTCTTTCCGACATGACGAACGGCGTTACCGCCGACTACGAAGTGACGCCTGACGCAGTTCTGGCAAACGACCCGGACCACGCGGATTTCAGCCCGTCGGCTGGCGACAGACCGGTGCAGGCGGCGCGCGGGATCAGGGGATGGCTGGCGTCCAGATCCGTCGGCGGGAAGCTGCAGGCAATCGCGACTGCCAATATCGCCGCGGTGCTGCTGGTGCTGCTGTCCACCCTGATCGGCGGATACACCGCGCTGGAAATGCGTCAGGAGAGGATGACACTTTCCGATGCCATGGTCAGTTCGACCCGCGCAATCGCATTGACGAACGAAGCCCGGCTGTTCGCCCAGCAATATACGGCGACCGGTGACGCCAACGCCCTTGGCGCCGCCAACGATGCGTTCAAGCAGGCAGACCGGATGCTGAAGCAGGTGGAAGCTGATGCCCGCGCGGTCGCCCCTGAACTCGTTCCGGCCGTGCAGGATCTCGACGCCCGACTGGTGGCGATGACCGTGCAGGTCGAAGCCGCGCAGCGGCCTAATGGTTCGGCCGCGCAACGGCAGGCGTTTTCCGATAGAATGTATGTCGACGGAGGGGAATTCGTCGCACAGGCCCGCGCAACACGGGTTCGGCTCGACGCGATAGCGCAGGCCTCGGACCTTCATTCCCAGACGGTCGTGAAATGGCTGTTTGCCGCTTTCATCCTTGTCGCAGGGATCGGCATCGCGCTGATCGTATCGAGCACGCGTTTTCTGGCGCGCGACGTCTCGGGTACGTTGGGAGAGATGACCGGCGTGGCCAGCCGCCTTGCCGCGGGCGAAAAGGGCATCCACATCCCCGCCACCGACCGGCCCGACGAAATCGGCAATCTGGCCCGGGCGCTGGAGGTTTTCCATCAGGCCGCCTGGCATTTCGAGAAGATGAGCAACGAACGCGCCGCCATGCGCGCGCAACGCGGCAAGCAGATGGCGCACATCGCAGAACGGTTCGAACAAACCGTGGGCGAAGTGGTGAACAGCGTGGCGGCCGCGTCGACTCAGCTCCACGGCACCGCCACTTCGATGGCCAACGCTGCCGAAGAAGCGAGCGACCAATCGCGACTGGTCGGGGAATCGATGGACCAGGCATCGCAGGGCGCGACCGCCGCGGCTGCCGCATCGGACGAATTTGCCATGTCGATCGGCGAGATCAGCCGCCAGGCCGCGCATTCGGCGGAACTTGCCCGCAAGGCCACCGAAACCGCCACCGGCGCCGACGCGACGATCTCAGCCCTTGCCATGTCGGCCGATCAGGTCGGCCAGATCGTCGAACTGATCCAGTCGATCGCCAAACGCACCAATCTTCTTGCCCTCAACGCGTCCATCGAAGCGGCGCGCGGCGGCGAAGCGGGCCGCAGCTTTGCCGTGGTTGCCAGCGAAGTGAAGGAACTGGCCGCCCAGACCAGCCGCGCGACCGAGGAAGTCGCCCAGCAAATCCGCGAGATGCAGGATTCCACCGGAGCCAGCGTGGGCGCGCTGCGATCCATCGCCGGCCAGATCCGCGAACTTGAAAGCACCGCCGTATCCATAGCCAGCGCGGTCGATCAGCAGTCGGTCGCCGGACAGGACCTTGCCCGCAGCATCGATCTTGCTGCCCGTTCCACCGATGAAGTGTCGGGCAGCATCGAAAAGGTGCGCGAAACGTCGCTCGCGGCGGGTGCAGCCGCCAGCCAGGTGGTCACGTCGGCAGACGAACTTGAAAGCCAGGCGGGAACTTTGAAGGCGCAGGTCGATGCTTTCCTGCGACACGTCCGGGCAGCTTAACCTGATTTAAAACAGTTTCCTCGTAAGGTTGATGCCGGGTTAAGAGGGAACGTACCGGCCATGAATGCGCAGTCGAATTTTCTGACTCCTGAAATGATCCGCGAAATTCGCGATGTCGAGGTCGTCACCGCTTCCAGCGAGGCGGAAAAATCCACACTGGGCAATTGGTTCATGGGCCGTTCGCTGACCGCGAAGGCCAAGATCGCCTCGGCCTTTTCGCTCGGCGGGCTGACCCTGATTTCATGCCTTGCCCTGCTGGGCTTTTCCGACCCGTCGATGCTGCCCTTCGCCCGCACCGCGATTATCGTGATTGCCGGGATCAGCCTGGTGGCGGGCCTGGCCAGCCTTCAGTTCATCCTGAAGCAGGTGGTTGCCCCGTTTATCCTCATCACCCGCGAAATGACCCGGCTCGCGCAGGGTTCGCGCGATATCGACCTTTCGGGAACGGGACGTCCCGACGAAATCGGCGACCTTGCCCGCTCGCTCGAAACCTTCCTCAAGTCCGGTCACAAGCTCGACGAGCTGTTTACCGGGCGCAAGGCATCGGAACAGAAGCGCAAGGACGAGCTGATGCGGCTTGCCAGCGATTTCGATGCAAGCGTGGGCGAAGTCGTTGGCAGCGTGGCCGCGGCATCCAGCCAGCTGAAAACCACCGCCTCGAGCATGGCCTCCACGGCCAATCAGGGGACAAGCCAGTCCGAACAGGTAATCCATTCGATGGACCAGGCATCGCAGGGCGCGACCGCCGCGGCTGCCGCATCGGACGAATTTGCCATGTCGATCGGCGAAATCAGCCGCCAGGCCGCGCATTCGGCGGAACTTGCCCGCAAGGCCACCGAAACCGCCACCGGCGCCGACGCGACGATCTCAGCCCTTGCCATGTCGGCCGATCAGGTCGGCCAGATCGTCGAACTGATCCAGTCGATCGCCAAACGCACCAATCTTCTTGCCCTCAACGCGTCCATCGAAGCGGCGCGCGGCGGCGAAGCGGGCCGCAGCTTTGCCGTGGTTGCCAGCGAAGTGAAGGAACTGGCCGCCCAGACCAGCCGCGCGACCGAGGAAGTCGCCCAGCAAATCCGCGAGATGCAGGATTCCACCGGTGCCAGCGTGGGCGCGCTGCGATCCATCGCCGGACAGATCCGCGAACTTGAAAGCACCGCTGTATCCATAGCCAGCGCGGTCGATCAGCAGTCGGTCGCCGGACAGGATCTTGCCCGCAGCATCGATCTTGCTGCCCGTTCCACCGATGAAGTGTCGGGAAGCATTGCCGAGGTGCGCGAAACCTCGCTCGCCACGGGTGCCGCGGCGAGCCAGGTGCTCAGTTCGGCCGAAGCCCTCGAGGGGCAGGCCGAAGTGTTGCGGAACAAGGTGCAGGCGTTCCTCGGCCAGGTCCGCGCGGGCTAGTCAGCGCCGTCCGGCCCGAGGTTTGAAACGGCCTATTCCCACCAATAGGGAATACGGCGCGCGTTGCCCGTTTCCACCTCGTTCATCGTCTTCGCGTCATACAGGCGTCCCCCCAGCATCACGCGTTCGATGCCATCCGAATTGCGGATATCCGCGCTCGGATCGGCCGTCAGCACCAGCAGGTCGGCAAGCTTGCCCACCTCGAGGCTGCCGATATCGCGCTCCATGCCCAGCGACTGGGCAGACGCGATTGTCCCGGCGCGCAGCGCCTCGACCGGCGTCATGCCGCCGCGCACGAAGCTCCACAGTTCCCAATGCGGCCCCACACCGGCCTGCTGGCCGTGGGCGCCGATGCTGATTTTCACGCCGCGTTCGGCCAGCTTCCTTGCCTCACGCGCTGCGTCATCATCGACAAACGCCCATTCCGGCGCGGTGACGCGCCGGGCGGTCTCGGCGATCAACTGGCGCGGCGGGGTGTGCACCATCAGCGGATTGTCGAACACGTCCGTGGCCTGGCGCCAGTAGGGGTCGCCCGCCAGACCGCCGTAAGTCACCACCAGCGTGGGCGTGTTGTTGGTCTGCGAACCGCCCCAGAACTGCAGCACGTCTTCGTAGAAACGTTCGACCGGAACATTGTGTTCGACCGTGGAATTGCCATCGGCGATCAAGTTCATGTCCATGCCGAAAAGTGAACCGCCTTCGGCCACTACCAGCATGTTCTCGGCGCGCGCGGCCGCCACGACCTGCTGGCGCTGTTCCCGGCGGGGCTGGTTGTAGTTTTTCACCGACACCCCGCCCTGCGCCTTGATCCGGCGCACATGGGCCAGCGCGTCGTCATATCCGTCGATGCGGGCATAGACCGATGGCGCCTTGGCCCCGTAGATGATCTCCCCGGTCGAAAAGATGCGCGGCGCAAGCATCGATCCGGCCCTTTGCCGTTCTGATGCGGAAAAGATCATGCTGGCGCTGGATGATGGATCGTGCAGCGTGGTCGTGCCCATCGCCAGGTTCTGGACGAGCGACCAGTTCTGCTGCGGCACCAGATCGCCCTGCCCCTGTGCGCCATGCGCGTGGGCATCGACCAGGCCCGGCATGATCGTCTTGCCGGTCGCATCGATCACGCGGGCACCCGCGGGCACGGCCACGCTGGATGCGGGGCCGATGGCGGCGATGCGGTCCCCGGTGATCACGATGGTGCCGTTTTCGATCGCGCCGGCGCCTTCGCCGGACATGCTCAGGATGCGTGCACCGGTGAGAACCACGGTGCCGTTCGGCTTGTCCGCGCTGACCGTGCGCGCAAGCGAAATACCCGTTACCGGCGGCACGAACTTGGGTGCGTCCTTGGCCTTCGGGGCATCCGCGAACATGGCTGACGTGGTGGCGCGGAACAGCGTGGGGCCCATCGACCACGTGAGAGTGCGCCCGTTATCGGTCCAGCCGACGTAATCGGCCCCGCCCTTGCTGGCGCGGGTCACCGGCATCGAACTGGCCTTCTCGCCCAGCGTCACCGCCTGCCCGCCGGGCATGAGCGGCGTTACGAAAACCTCGTAATTTTCGCGGAACGCCAGCATGTCGCCAGCCGGGCTGACGCTGTAACCGTTGACCAGTTCGCCTTCGGCATGAACCTGGCGCTTGTCCCCATCGAGATCGGCCGAGAGCAGCTGCAGCTTGCCACCCGAGCGCCCGAGCATGAAAACCCGGTCGTTGTCCGCGCCGAACTGGGGTTCGGACGTATCACGAGCGATCAGTTGCGGTGCGCCGCCTGCCACAGGGACGGAATAAACGCCTTCGTTTTCCGAATACGCCGGCGATGTGAGATACCCGCCCGAACGTTTTTCAAAGACGATGGTGCGCCCGTCGGGCGAAAAATGCGGCACGGCGTAATGGCCGCGCTGGCTGGTGACGGCGCGGGCGTTGCGGCCGTTTGCGTCGGCGACCATGACCTGCGCCAACCCGGCATCGGTCCAGCGCACGAAGGTGATCCGCTTGCCGTCGCGCGACCAGCTGGGCCACAGTTCGAGGGCATCCGCGCCGTCCGCGAACAACCGGCGCGCATCCCCGCCCGCCAGCGCCTTGGTGTAAAGCTTGCCGAGGCTTTCGAACACGACCGAACGGCCATCGGGCGACACGCTGGCAAAGCGCGGGATCTGGGCGGTGAAGCTGTCCCCGCCCACCGGGATCACAGGGTGCGGCGCATCGGCCACGCCGCGCGTATCGTCGACACGGAAGGGGATGACGGTCGCTCTGCTGCCGTCGGCAGCGATGCGGCGCAACTTGCCACCCGCCCACGCCACCAGCGCCGAACCGTCGGGCATCCAGTCCATCAGCGGATAGAAGCCGTAAACGGCCCAGGTTTCCTGCATGTCGAGATCGAGATCGGCGTAGATCATCCGTTCGACCCCGCTCGACAGATCCTTGACCCACAGCTCGGTCTGGTCCTTGTCGCGGCGAATGAAGGCCAGGCTCTTGCCGTCGGGCGAAGGCGACGGGCGCACGGCACCGCCGAACCCGTTGGCAACGGTTGTCACCTCGGTTGTGGCCAGGTCGTAGCGTTCGATCGCGAACGTGCCTTGCGTGGAATCCTGCGCGTATTCGAAGATCGGGCCGGACGTCACGTTACGGGTGTAATACACCGCGTCGCCGCCAGGCGCGTAGGTCGGTTCGCCCAGTTCCTTCTGCGCCGTTTCACTTTCGCGCGCGACCAGTTTCACCCCGCCGCCACCGGACACATGATACAGCCAGATTTCGCCTGTGCCCGCGCTGCGCTGCGTGGTGAAATGCTTCTTGGCGGCGATGTACTTGCCATCGGGCGACCAGCTCGGCTGGTTGAGCAGGCGGAAATCTTCCTTGGTCACCTGCTTCTTGTCCGAACCGTCGGCGTTCATCACCCAGATGTTGTCCCCACCGGCGCGGTCCGACGTGAAGGCGATGCGGCGGCCATCGGGCGAAAAGCGCGGCTGGATTTCCCAGGCAAGCCCTTCGGCGATGCGGGTCGGCGTGCCGCCGGAAACGGGCATGGTGTAAATGTCGCCCAGCAGCGCGAACGCCAGCGTGCGCCCATCGGGCGAGACATCCACGTCCATCCAGGTGCCTTCATCCGTGCGGATCGGCACCTGGCGAATGGTCGCGCCCCGCGGCGCCGTTATGTCCCAGGCGTCTTCCGCATCGGTCGACGCGGTCGGGGTTGCCGGTGCCGCAAAAACGGCAATGCCCGAACCTTCGGCCGGGCCATTGTCCTTCGAGGCATCGACTTCCTGTTCCTCGACCGGATTGGGGCTGGGCGCGGGTTGCTGCGCCAGGGCCGCCTGGCCTGCAAAAAGGACCGCGAGGACGGAGGCAATGCTCGTTTTCATGGAATTCTCCTGGAAATGTCTGCGCGCGTGATAGGCAGCCGGTCTCGCGCTTGGCAAATGTCGTTCGTCGATCCGTTCAGGCGATGCTCGATCGTTCGACGAGGCGCACGGCCACGCGCCGCTCCGGCTTCTCGCCCGAACCGGCCAGCGCGGTGTCCACCAACAGCTTTCCGGCCAGCGCGAAGTCTGGTTCCACCGTGGTCAGCGGGGGATTGCTGAACTCGCCCGAGCCAAGGCCATCGAAGCCGATAACGCCAACCTCGCCCGGCACCGCGATGCCGCGGGTGGCCATTTCTTCCAGCGCACCGAGCGCCATCGCGTCACAGGCAAAGAACAGTCCGTCGAAATCGGCGCCCTGATCGACCAGCGCGGCAATCGCGTTGCGCCCTTGCGACACGCGATCCTCGCCCTTGCCGATCACAGGGTCCTGCGGGACCAGCCCGCTGGCCTCCATCGCGATGCGATAGCCGTCGTACCGTTCGCTGAACTGGCGCTGGGAAGATGCCGGATCGCCGACGAAGACGATCCTGCTCGCCTTGCCGCGCACCAGGCGTTCCACTGCCAGGCGGCTGCCTTCGCGGTTGTCCGAGCGGACCCAGACAGAATCATCGAACGGCGAACCCCAGAAGGCGATCGCATCGGTTTCCCGGGCGCATTCGCGAAAGTAATCCCACGCAGGCCGGTTGGTCGCGGTGCCGATCACGACGACCCCGTCGGCCTGCCGCCGTGCGACATAATGTCCGAAGAAATCCTCCGGCTGCGCCTGGAAGGATACCAGCGCTTCGTACCCACGTTCGGCCGCGGCCGCGCAGGTGCTGCCAAGCATGCTGTAGTAGAACGGGTTGACCGCCGCAGCGCCCTGCCCCTCGCGGCCAATGACGACGATCGCAATCGTGCCGGTTTCGCCCTTGCGAAGGCCCGCGGCGCGCGTGTTGACATAATAGCCGAGATCCGCCGCCGCCTGTTCCACCCGGCGCCGGGTCGCTTCCGTGATGGTTTCGGACCCCGACAGGGCCCGGCTCACGGTGGACTGACTGACCCCTGCACGCTCCGCGACGTCGATCGACGTCACGCGGCGCACCTTGTCCCTGTCGTTGTTAGGCATCCCTCGTCCGCTCTCCTTATGGCGCAAGCCCTAACCGAGGTTGTGACGGAATGCGAGTAGGGGAAGGCGAAGCTTGCACCGCCTTGCCTTACGCGTTTAACAGAGATGCTGTTTGCGAGAGGGCCATGTCGAACGAGAACCGCCGCGAAGAACGCCACACCGTGCAGGTCGCAGGCCGTTATCGTGCCCGTCACGGCGCCTCGAGAGACGTCTGGATCAAGGACATATCGGTCGATGGTTGCCGCTTGTTCGACAAGTTTTCCGTCCTCCCGATCGGCGATCAGATTCACGTGAAGGTGGGCAATATCGGCCCGATCCCGACCGCTGTGAAATGGCGTGAAGGCAGCACGGTGGGCGGCCAGTTCGAACAGCCCCTGCACCCCAGTGTCCTTGCGCACATCGTACGCGAGATGGACGAGCGCGACGACGACTGACCCGTTGATGACAGCGCACCGCCGCCTGCTTCAGGCGATTTTATCCTATCTCCTGGGCATTGCCGTGCGGATCGTGGTCCAACTTGCGACCCTGCCGATCCTGTTCGCCTACTGGTCCGCCACACGGGTCGGCACATGGATGGTGATCTTTGCCCTCCCCGCCTATTTCGTCGTGGCCGGACAGGCATTTTCGGGCGCAGGCGGCACCGCCGCGCTGGCCGCCGCACGCGAGGAACGCTGGGACGAGGCGCGTGCCGCGTTCCGCGCGAGCTGGATCTGGGCCACCTCGGCGACCCTGCTGGTGGCCGCCGGCCTGGCTGCCCTCGCCTTGCTCGTTCCCGACGAATTGGCACGCGATCTGGGTTTTACCGGCGCGCCAGAGCTGCGCGCCTGTGCGCTGTGGCTTGGCATTTATGTTCTGGCCGTGTGCCAGTCTTCGCTGATGCTGGTCCCGCTCAGGGTCAGTGGGCGATATCCGCAGCACGTCATGTTCCAGAGCGTCGCCAGCCTGGCGGAAATTGCCGTGCTGGCCGCGTGCGTGACCACCAGCCAGTCGTTCGGGCTGCTCGCCGCGTCGCTGGCGGTCCTGCGCGTGGCGATTACGGGTTTGCAGACCGTGCTGGCGTTCCGCGCCAGCCCCGCCCTGTTCGCGCCGGGCCGGATCGCGCTGCGCACCACCTTGCGCCAGCTGGTTCGCCCGTCGCTGGCCTTCATGATCCTGCCGCTGGTCTATGTGCTGAACCTTCAGGGATACACCCTGTTGGTCGGCTTTGCCTTCGGCGCGCAGGTGGTGGCGGGATTTGTCGCCACGCGGGTGATCGTGCGGGCGATCGATCTGGTCATGACCGTGCTCTACACGATCCAGTTCAACGAAGCGGGCTATCTGGGCGACGGGAAACGCGAATTCCAGCGCAGGCAACTGGCCACCATGACCGCGCTGACACTGGCGGCGACGATCGGGTTCGCGCTGGTGATCGTTCCGGCCGGACCCTGGCTCCAATCTGTGTTGAGCGCGGGGAAAAGCCAGTTCGATCCGGCGATTGCGCTGGTCCTGCTCGCATCGGGATCCATCCGCGCCCTTGGCACCACCCCCCAGGCGATCGTCGCAGCGGATAACGGCCACGTCCATCTGGCGAACCGCTATCTCGTCGCGTCCATCCTCGCGCTGGTAGGTGCCGCGGCGCTGGCGGTGGCCGGGTTCGGCCTGCCCGCGATCCTGGCAATGCTGGTTCCGGCGGAATTGATGCTGGCCCTGCCGGCCATGCGCGCCGCGCTGCGCCATCTGGGCTGGGACACCGAGGGGCTGGCGCGGGCGCTGGTCAGCCGCGAACGGGTGGCCGATATTGCCCAGCTCGCGCGTTTTCTGGTGCATCGCGGGTAAGCTCGCCTTGCGTGAGCCACACCGCGCAGCCATGCTTCGCGCGTGTACGATTTCCTGCTTATCGCCTCGTGCCTCGTTTTTGCCGCGACGTGCCTTGCGTATTCGCGTCACCAGGCCGCGAGCCTGCTGCATCCGGCCACGATCTACCTCGCTTTTCACGGCTTCATTTTCGTAATCAGGCCGCTGTTCGCTCGGTTTTATGACTTCGATCTCGTGTACCGCGTGTACGATTTCCAGCCTTCGATGTCCGACAAGATCACGGTCATCCTCGGCGCGAATCTGGCGATGCTGGTTTTCACCTTCGTATCGGTGCGTGTCGCATCCCAAAGGGTGGCACCGATCCCGCGCGACGAGTTTGACCGGTACCGCGGCATCCTGGCAGGCCCGATCATGCTTGCCGCGATCATCCTCGGCCCGCTGGCAATCGCGGCACAGATCGCCAACTGGGCCCGCCGGGTCGATCCGTATCAGACCATGTCCCGCGACGCGGCGACGGGAATTCTGGTCAACATCGAAAGCAACGGCTGGTTCTCGGATTCGGCGTTGATGCTCGCCCCGCTCGCGGTGCTCGCCGTCTGGCTGTTTCGCTATCGTTTTCCGGGCTGGATGGTGTTCGGCGCTGCCAGCATCCTGATGCTGGGATCGGGTGGGCGCGGCTCCTTCATCTTTGCCGCTGCCGCAGTGACCTTCATCTACATGCTCGAACGGCACCGCACCTGGTTCGATGGGCGGATCATGCTGCTGGCGGCGGTCAGCCTGGTTTCCTTCAACGCGGTGGTGGAAGATCGCGGGGCCGCGGTCAGGGGGTTGCTGGGTGCCGGTTCGGACGACACCTATACGTCGAGCTACGAGCTCGACCCGCTCGAGCATATGGATTTTGCCAACCTCGAATATTTCGAATTCGTCGTTTACGCGGTGCCCCAGCGAACCGGCAGCTGGGATTATTTCGCGCACAACCTGCAGATATTCACCGAACCGGTTCCGCGCGCGCTGTGGAAGGACAAGCCGATCGGGTCTCCGGTCCAGTTCTTCCAGTTATGGGATTACGGCACGCCGATCGGGATGACGATTTCGCTGCCCGGTGCCGGGTGGATGTCGTTCGGCTATCTCGGCATCGTCATTCAGGCAGCGGTTTTCGCGCTTCTCTATGGCCTGTTGTACACGCGGCTTCTGGTGAACCGGCCGGGCGCTGTCGCCAGCCTGATCTACGCGCTGGGTATCGCCACCTCGGTCACGGTGCTGCGCGACGGGATTCTGCTGACCCTGCTGCGCCAGTTGCCGTTCTATCTGGGCCCGCTGATCCTGGCGCTGGCCTTTGCGCGGTTCGGGGCAGAGCCGCGCCGGGCGCACATCCGGGCGACCATGCCCGAACAACCGGCTGACACCCCGGCGGCACGCCGCAAGGCGCTGGCCGCACGCGCGGCTCAATAGCGCGGGGTAAACTGCGCCTTCTTGCCAAGCACCCTATCGGCAAATGTGGCGAGTTGCCTCACCGCGATTCGCCGCCGGAGATAACGACGGTACGAATCGCGAAAGCCCTCCGGATCGAAGGGCGGATCGCAGGCCGACGCAAGGAAGGGCTTGTCCGCTGGCAGGTGGAGGATGGCGCTGCCTTCGATCTGGCGGAACGGGGGGAATTGCTGTCCCGTGCGCGCCGACCAGTAACGGGCAATTGCGCCCGCTGCGCCGCCGTCCATGATCGCCCCGCCCGCTTCGCAGTAGTCCTGCAAGCCAGCCGTCAGGACCATTTCATCGCCCAGATGGACGAGACTATCACTTGCCGACACGTAGCGGTCCCAGATGGGTTTGAACGCATCCGCCAGCTTCGCAAAAGCGGCCCTGGAACCCATCACGAATTCGCCGCCCCACCATTGCGCCGATGACGGCTTGCCCCGCAGGGTCGAGAGGCTTTCACGCACCTTCCTCTCATTCTGACCGAAGGTGGCGACCGCGGTCATATCGTAACCGGCCAGCCCTGGTGCGGACAGGACAGCCGCAGGAAGGGGGGCGAGGCATACGGCATCAAGATCGACCAGCCCGGGCATGTCCCCGAAGGTGCCGCTGCCGAATTTTTCCATCAGTTCCAGCTTGAAATGCGCCGAGCGGAAGGGAAGGTGCTGCGGAACATCGAGCGTGAACGTCTCTTCGCGCAGGCGAAGACCGGTAATGCCCAGCGCATCGCAACGCGCGGCGACCACATCCCCCCGGTCGGTCACCAACGTCCAGTCGTAACCCCAATGGGCAAACGAACGGCCACTCAGCGCCGCGCATCGCACGTAAATGTCGAGCGGATCGTGACCCGGAGCCAGGTTCACCATCCGCTCCGACTCCGGCGGAACGACAAGCAATCCATGGAAGCGGGGCAACATGGGCGCAGCGTTAGCCCCGGCCCGGCAAGGTGCCAAGAGGTAGCAAAAAACAACCTACTGGCGCCCGCCGCACGTCTGGGTTACGCTTGCGTCAATTGGGAGAGACAGGAATGGCAGACTCGGCAACCGACTTCGACGTGCTGATCGTAGGCGCGGGAATTTCCGGCATCGGAATGGCGGCGCATATGCGCGAAAAAGCACCCTCGCACAGTTACGCTATCGTCGAACGGCGCGAGAACCTGGGCGGGACGTGGGACCTGTTCCGCTATCCCGGCATCCGGTCGGACAGCGATATGCACACGCTCGGGTTTGATTTCGAACCGTGGAAGCACGAAAAGTCGATCGCGGACGGTCCGGCGATCCTCGACTATCTCGAACGGATCGTCGACGAACGCGACATTCGCCGCCACATCCGCTTCGGGCACAAGGTTCTGGCCGCTGACTGGCGCGGCGCCGATGCGCGCTGGCATGTCACGCTGGAGACGAGCGAAGGCGAGAAGAAGCACCTCACCGCCAACTGGCTGTACCTTGGCTCCGGCTATTACGATTACGACGAAGCGTATGACCCTGGCTTCGATCTCGGCGAATTCGAAGGCCAGGTTATCCATCCCCAGTTCTGGCCCAGGGATCTCGATTATTCGGGCAAGAACGTGGTGGTGATCGGATCGGGCGCAACCGCGGTAACGATCGTGCCGTCGATGGCCGCCAAGGCGGCCAAGGTCACCATGTTGCAGCGCACGCCCACCTGGATGTTCAGCCGCCCGGCCAAGGACGGCTTCGCCAATTTCATCCGCAAGATCCTGCCCGAGGAAGTCGCCTACCGGATCACCCGGTGGAAGAACATCACGATGCAGGACATCAGCTTCAAGAGGGCGCGGACCAAGCCCGAAAAGGTTGGCGAATTCCTGCACAAGAAGATTCGCAAGATCATGGGCGAGGATTTCGATCTGAAGCCCTTCACCCCGCCCTACAATCCGTGGGACCAGCGCCTGTGCCTGGTGCCGGACGACGATCTGTTCGAAGCGATGAAAAGCGGCAAGGCGGACGTGGTGACCGGCCAAATCAAGGCGTTCGAGAAGGGCGGCGTGCGCCTTGTGGACGACACGTTCCTGCCCGCCGATATCGTGGTCACGGCCACGGGCCTCAAGCTGGCGATTGCCGGCAAGATCGCGCTTTCGAAAGAAGGCGAACCGATCGATCTGTCGCAGCATTTCTACTACAAGGGCTGCATGTATTCGAACATTCCGAACCTTGCGGCGGTGTTCGGATATCTCAACGCCAGCTGGACCCTGCGCGCGGATATCAACTCCGATTATGTCTGCCGCGTCCTCCAGCACCAGAAGGAAAAGGGCGCCGACGTCGCGACCCCCATCCTTCCGGAAAACCACGGCTTGGAAGAAGACGATATCTTCGATTTTTCCAGCGGTTACATCCAGCGCGGCAAGGCAATCATGCCCAAGAACGCCGTTGCCTATCCGTGGCGCCTCAACCAGGAATACGTTACCGATCGCAAGCGCATGCGGACCGATCCGGTGGAGGACGGCATTCTCGACCTGCACCGCCACGGCACCAACGCCCGATCGAGCGACGAGCAACTCGAAGCAGCAGAGTAGCTTTTCATAATCAGCCGCTCTAACTGCAGGGGCATGACCGAACGCATCTACACCGCAGGGCTCGTCGTGATCGGGGATGAAATCCTCTCCGGTCGCACGCATGACAAGAACATCGCGCAAGTCGCCAGCTGGTTGCAGGTGCAGGGCATCCGCCTTTCGGAAGTCCGGGTGGTGCCCGATGTGATCGCGCGGATCGTCGAAGCCGTGAACGCCTTGCGCGAAGGGTACGATTACCTGTTCACCACTGGCGGCATCGGACCCACGCACGACGATATCACGGTGGACGCCGTGGCCGAGGCGCTGGGCGTGCCGGTCGTGATCCACCCCAAGGCCCGCGCGATCCTCGAGGGGTATTATGCCGACAAGCCCGGCGGGTTGACCGAAGCACGGTTGCGGATGGCGCGGGTGCCCGAAGGCGCCGAACTCATCCCCAATCGCATGTCGGGTGCTCCGGGTATCAAGCTTGGCAATGTCCACCTGATGGCGGGCGTTCCCCACATCACCGCGGGCATGCTCGATGCGCTGACCGGGACGCTCGAAGGCGGCGCCCCGTTGATTGCCGAAACCGTGGGCTGCTGGACTCCCGAAAGCGAAGTCGCGGACATGTTGCGGCAGGTGGAAAAGGCGCACGAAGGGTGCCAGATCGGCAGCTATCCGTTCTTCCGCGAAGGCAGGGTCGGCGCAAATTTCGTCGTCCGTTCGACCGACGCGGGCGAATTGAAAAGCTGCATGGACAGCCTGTGCGACGGGCTGGCCGCGGCGGGGTTCGATTTTACCCCCGGCGGAATCTGACGGAAATGGCATCACCCTCCTTGCAACCATAACCGCACGGCCGAGGGGGTAAGGCGATGGAATGGCTGTTCATTTTTGCGCTGTGCGGCATCGTCGCTTCGTTGTGGAAACGACTTTCCGCGCTTGAGCGGCGCCTCGACGATGCGCTGGATGACCGCGCGGGCCGGACTCCAACCCCGATAAAGGCACAGCCGCCCGCCACCGCCCTGTCCGACGAATACGAAGACGGCAACGAGCCGGCCCGCGCTTCCGTTTCTGTGCCGAGCGTGGCGGCAAGGCACGATGCAGAACCTGCCGCAATCGCCCCTGCCGATATCAGCCCGCCGAAGGAACCGGCACCGGCACCCCGGCCCTTGCGCGAACGCTTCAATGTCGATCTCGAGGATGTGTTCGGGCGTCGCCTGCCGATCTGGGCGGGCGGGGTCACGCTCGCGGTGGCGGGTGTGTTCCTGGTGCGTTATTCCATTGAACGCGGACTGATCACGCCGCTTTTGCGCGTCATCATGGCGTTCTTCTTCGGCGGCGGCCTGATCGCCGGGGCAGAAGCCGCCTATCGATATCGCGAGCGCGTGGCCGATCCGCGTGTGGCGCAGGCGCTGGCCGGGGCCGGTCTCGCCACGCTGTATGCCGGGTTCTACCTCGCGGGCACACAGTACGGGCTGGTCGGCCAGACGGTTGCGTTTATCGGCCTTGCCGCGGTGACGGCGGCGGCCATTGCGCTGTCCTTCCGGTTTGGCCTGCCCAGCGCGGTGCTCGGCCTTGTCGGCGGATTCGCCGCACCCGCGCTCGTCGGGGGAGAGGATGCCAATCTGCCCCTGCTCGCGCTGTACCTCGGCCTCGTGACCGCCGGGCTGGCCGTCTCGGGCGAGCGTCAGCAACGCCCCTGGATGGGCGTCGCAGCGCTTCTCGGCGGCCTTGGGTGGGGTGCGATGTTGCTGCTTGCCGGAGATCCCGGAGTGGCGGAAATACTCGCCCTCGGCCTCTATTTCGTGGTTCTTGGCGCGGTGATCCCGGCGCTCATCGGGGCGCATCGGTTTGATCGCCCGGTCCGGCTGGGTTCGGCCTTCGTCGCCAGCGTCCAGCTTGCGCTGCTGGTCGACCAGGCGGGATATCCGCCGCTTGCCTGGGGCCTATACCTGCTGCTTGGGGCAACTCTGGCGTTCTTTGGCTGGCAGCGGCCTCTCTTGCGCGAAGCGAACGCGGTGGCCGCCACGGTGGCGGTGTTTCTGCTTGCGCTGTGGGATGCGCCGTCCGGCCAGGCGTTTGCGCCGATCGCGATCGGCCTTGCCGGGGTGTTCGCCGCCTTTCCGCTGGTTCACGTCTGGCAAGCGCAGCATCGCGATGTCGATGTGTGGCAGGTCGGGCTGGTTTCTTGTGCCCTTGCAGCGGTAGTTTACGGAACCTTCGGCAGCTTCGGCTCCGATGGTGGCGAATGGACCCTGGCCATTGCAACGGCCTTGCTGGCGGCAATCCCCGCCCTGGGTGCCTGGCGGGCGTGGGCCACCGCCGCGCCGCGGCATGTCGCGGTCATGGTGGGTGCCGGTTCTGCCCTTCTCTTTGCGGCAACCCTTATGGCGACGCCCGCATGGAGCGCGCCGCTGGCTGCCGCAGCCGTCTTTGCCGGCACCTTCACTGTCGTGAGGGACCGGCACGAACGCGAGCTGAACTGGGTCCTGTGGTTCGGCGCGGTGGTCTGCGCAGGCGCATTGCCGTGGGCCGGGACGTTCCTGGACGAAATGCGGCGCCTGTCGGGGCAAGGTCAGGAAACCTCCAGCGTCCTGAGCCTGCTTCGCTGGGCCGCGCCGCTGGCGGTGTTCGCCGCGCTCGCGCTGCGCGAACAATCCGGCCCCCTGCGCCGAACGGCCGAAAGCATGGCTGCGCTGCTGGCATACGCAGCACTGGCGCAGGTACTTCCTGGTGATAGCCTTGCCTGGGCAGCCGCAAGTCTCGCGCTGGCGGCCAGCCTGGCTCTTCCATCGCGTGCTCCGGCACGCGTGGCCCCCCTCGCGATTGCTGCGCTGTGGGCGCTTGATCCGCTGGCACAGTGGAGCTTCGCCTCGTTCCAGTCGCTGCTGGCCTCTCCGGTGTTCGTGGGCGATTTGCCACCTGTGAAAACCGCGCTTTTGCAAATCCTGCCGTTGGCCGCCGCGCTTGCCCTGCTGCGCGCACCAGCGCTCAATCTGCGTGGGGTTGCCCTTCGCCCGGAATGGCTGGCGCTGCTGCCGGTCGTCGTGGTCGTCCACATCGCCTTCAAGCAGGTGTTCGCAATCGAGACGATAACCGCCTTCGTTGCGCACGGCATGGCCGAACGCACCATCTGGCAGGGTGTGCTGCTGGCTGGCGGGTGGTCGGCGCTGTCACGCTTCCCGCTGGCAGGACGGGCGTTGATTGCCGCGGCGCTTGCCCACTTCCTCGTCTACTCGGGACTGTTGCACAGCCCGCTCTGGGACCGGCAGGCTGTGGGCGCGACACCCATCGCCAACCTGGTGCTGGTTTCCTCAGCGATTGCCATCGCCGCCGCGCTCATGCTGCGCGGCGTCCTGGGTGGACGGCTGCGGCCATGGTTCGACGGACTGGTGGTCGCACTGGTCAGCTTCGGCGCGTTGACGTTGCTGCGCCAGGCGTATGGCGGGACCATCCCCGCCGACGCTGCGATGACGCAGAGCGAAGACCTGCTGCGTTCGCTCCTGGGTATAGTGCTCGCCATAGGTTTCCTGTTCCTGGGGAGCTTCCGGTCGGAACGCAGCTGGCGGGTGGGGTCGCTGGCACTGATGGTGATCGCGGTGGCCAAGGTGTTCATCGTGGATGCCGCCGGGCTGGAAGGATTGCTGCGGATTGCCAGCTTCATGGCGCTCGGCTTCAGCCTGATCGGGATCGGCTGGCTCTATTCGCGCCAGTTGCGCGCTCCACCGCCACCCGTCCCGGAGTAACGGCGCAATCGCCCAAAGAAAAAGGGCCGGAGGTTTCCCCCCGGCCCCTTTCGATTTCACGTCCCGTGGGACAGCGCCAGATTACGCGCCTTCGACTTCGCCGAGGTCGACCTTGAGGCCGGGGCCCATCGAGCTGGTCATGGTGATCTTGCGGACATACTTGCCCTTGGCACCCGACGGCTTGGCTTTCACGATCGCGTCGGTCAGGGCCTTGAAGTTGGCCTTGATGTCCGCGTCCTTGAACGACAGCTTGCCGATGCCGGAGTGGATGATGCCCTGCTTTTCAACGCGGAATTCGACCTGGCCGCCCTTGGCGTCCTTTACGGCCTGTTCCACGTTCGGGGTCACGGTGCCCAGCTTCGGGTTCGGCATCAGGCCCTTGGGTCCGAGCACCTTACCGAGGCGGCCGACGACGCCCATCATGTCCGGCGTGGCGATCACGCGGTCATAATCGAGGTTGCCGTTCTGCATGTCTTCCATGAGATCTTCCGCGCCGACCTTGTCGGCACCGGCAGCCAGCGCCTTTTCGGCGTTGTCACCGCGGGCGAAGACAGCAACCTTCACGTCCTTGCCCGTGCCCGAAGGCAGCGAAACCATGCCGCGCACCATCTGGTCCGCGTGACGCGGATCGACGCCGAGGTTCATGGCGACTTCGACGGTTTCGTCGAACTTGCGCTTGTGTTCACGCAGCGTCGCGATGGCTTCGTCGACAGTGTACAGCTTTTCGGCGTCGAGCTGAGCGACAACCTTCTGGTTCTTGGTCTGCTTTGCCATGTTCTTAGCCCTCCACCACGTCGAGGCCCATCGAACGCGCGGAGCCTTCGATGATCTTGGTTGCCTGTTCGATGTCGTTTGCGTTCAGGTCCTTCATCTTCAACTCGGCGATTTCCGACAGAGCCGAACGCTTGATGGTCCCGGCCGAAATCTTGCCCGGTTCCTTGGAACCCGACTTGAGCTTGGCAGCCTTCTTGATGAGGAAGCTGGCCGGCGGGCTCTTGGTGACGAAGGTGAACGAACGGTCGGCATAGACCGTGATGATCGTCGGAATCGGCATGTTCTTTTCAAGGTCGCCGGTGGCGGCGTTGAAAGCCTTGCAGAATTCCATGATGTTCACGCCGCGCTGACCCAGTGCAGGGCCGATTGGCGGAGAGGGATTGGCGGTGCCAGCGGGCACCTGCAGCTTGATATAGCCGTCGATCTTCTTGGCCATGAATGGCCTCCTTTCTCACTTTCGCTGCAGCACTTGCGAACTGCGGCTCATGGTAAGCGGTCAAGCGGTCCTGAATTACGGACCTCCCGCGCGGTATCCCGATCTTGGATTGGGAAGGCGCGCACATAGCGATTCCCGGTCAGAAAGCAAGCCACCTTGGCCGGCCGGGGCGCTTCAGAACCAGAAGCGAAGACCGACCACGAAGCTGGTCATCGATGCGTCCTCACCCGCGGCGCGGGCATAGTCGGCGCTTGCGCCCATTTTCCATTCCTGGTCGACGCCGATGTACGGCGCGAATTCCGGGACGATTTCATACCGCAGGCGCAGGCCCGCCTCGACATGATCTAGCCCTGCGCCGACCCCGAGTTCGGGGATGTCCTGCGCCGACAGACCGATCTCGACACGCGGCTGGAGGATCAGCTTCTGCGTGATCCGTTCGTCCAGTTCGCCTTCGATGCGGGCCGTCAGATCACCCTTGTCGGAAAGAAACGCGGCGGCATCCACTTCGAAGAGGTAGGGGGCAAGCCCCTGCACGCCGATCACGGCATAGGTGCGCTGCGGCCCGACCAGGTCCTGCCGGATGCCGCCCTGCAGGTCGAACCACGGGCCGATGGCATGGGACCAGAGCGCCTGGACTTCGGCATCCTCGGGGCTTTCACCGAACGCGCCTTCGCCTTCGCTCTTGAACCAGAACTTGTCGATATCGCCGCCGTACCAGCCCTGAACGTCCCACAGATACCCGTCCCCGCCCTCGCGGGCGCGGTATTCGAGCCGGTCGGCCTGGGCATAGAACAACGTCATCGCGCCATGATCGCGCTTCAGCGCCTCGCGGCTGGCGCGCATGGCATCGGCGCCCCAGATCGCATCGGCGGCGCGCGGCGGACCGCTTCCGGCAGCGGCCGGTGGCGCGGCTTCGGGTGGCGGCGGAATGTCGAGCTTCAGGCCCGCCAACGGGTTGGCCGGCGCGGAATGATCCATGGCCGAATGGTCGACAACGACGGGGCCGGACATGTCGTGGCCCGCATGCGGATCGACCGGTTGCGCCGCGTCTTGGGCTTGCGCGTTTGCCGGGGAATGGTCCCCATGCCCGGCGTGCTGTGCGATCGCGGGACTGGCGGCGCAAACCAGCAGAAGGACGAGCGCCGACTTCACTTCGCAGTGCCCGGGCTGGCCACCGTAACCACCTGAAACATCCCAGCGTGCATGTGGTACAACAAATGGCAGTGGAACGCCCAGTCGCCCGGCTCGTCGGCCGTCACATCGAACGTGGCGGTCCCGCCGGGCTGCACGATCACAGTATGCTTTTGCGGCTGGTGCAGCGCATCGGCCCCGTTGACCAGTTCGAAGAAGTGGCCGTGCAAATGGATGGGGTGGGCCATCATCGTATCGTTGACCAGCTTGACCCTGACGCGTTCGTTATAGGCAAAGCGGATCGGTTGATCCGAAACGGCGCTGAATTTCTCGCCATCGAACGACCACATGTATCGTTCCATGTTGCCCGTCAGGTGGATTTCCATCCGGCGCGAAGGCGAACGCGGATCGTCGTTAGGTTCGAGCGCGGCCAGATCGCGATATGTCAGAACGCGGTGATCGACACCGTCCAGCCCAAGGCCGGGATCGCCCATCCGGTCCACCGGCATCGCCGCCACCATGTCGAGCCCGGGGCCGACCTTCACATCGGGCGGCAGCTTGGACGTATCGCGCATGGCCATGCTGCCATGGTCCATCGGTTCGGTTGCCGCGGGGGCAGCGTGCCCCATCGCAGCATGATCCATCGCAGCGTGATCCATCCCGCCATGATCCATGCCCTGCATCGAACCATGGTCCATGCCTTCCATCGCACCATGCCCCATGTCGGCCATGGTCAGCAGCACGGGATCGCGCAGCGCGGGCACATCAGCGCGGGCACCGGGACGGCTGGCCAGCGTTGCCACCGCCATGCCCGAACGGTCCATCGCCTCCGCCACGATCGTGTGCGCTTCACCCGTCGGCTCAACCACGATGTCGTAGGTTTCCGCAACGCCGATCTGAAATTCGTCCACCTCCACCGGGCGCACGTTCTTCCCGTCGGCCGCGACAACCGTCATGCGGACACCGGGAATACGCAGGTTGAAGAATGTCATCGCGCTGCCGTTGATCACGCGCAGCCTGACCCGCTCGCCCCGGTTGAACAGGAATTCCAGTCCGTCCTGCGGCCCGTGGCCGTTGGCCAGGAAAGTGTAGGTCGCCCCGGTCACATCGGCGATGTCGGTGGGCATCATTCGCATGCCTGCCCACATCCGGCGATCTTCGCCGCTCAGGGGGTAATCGTCGGTCCAGCTGGTCTTCTGGCGGTTGAAGTATTCTTCGCCCTTCTTGAGCTTCGCCATGACCGCATGGGGATGCAGCGGGGTGAATTCGCTCAGCAACAGCACATAATCGTGCGCTGCCTCTACCGCGTCCGCGCCTGCCGGATCGACGATGATCGGGCCATAGTGGCCAGCCTGTTCCTGAAGGCCGGAATGGCTGTGCCACCAGTAGGTGCCCGACTGGCGCAGCGCCGGAATATCGTAAGTGAATGTCTGACCCGGAGCGATGCCGGGAAAGCTGACGCCCGGCACCCCGTCGAACTGGAACGGAAGCAGCAGCCCGTGCCAGTGGATCGAGGTATCCTGCGCCAAATGGTTCGTGACGTTGAGGCGAACAGGCTCGCCTTCCTTGAGGCGGATGAGCGGGCCGGGAACGCTGCCGTTGACCGCAATGGCGTGTCCGCTGCGTCCACCGGTCGCGAAACGGCCTTCGCCAACAGTGAGGTCGATGCTGCGACCGGCAACTTCGTCGAAGCCCTGACGGACCGGGCCGTGGGAAACACCGCGCGCCCACGCGGGCATGGCGGCCAGACCGCCCAGGCCGACGGCCGAACGGATCAGCCCGCGGCGTGATAATTCGGGGAAACGGGGATCGTACATCGCCCCGCCCGTTTACTTGACGAGTTCGACTTGCTCGAAATCGAGTTCCACCGGCGTCGCACGACCGAAGATCGAGACCGAGACCTTGACCTTCTGCTTGTCGAAATCGAGTTCCTCGACCAGCCCGTTGAAGCTGGCGAAGGGCCCGTCGAGCACCTTGACCTGGTCGCCGATTTCGTAATCGACCGAAACCTGGGTCTTCGGGGCCGACTTGGCTTCTTCCACGCCGCCGAAATACCGCGCAGCTTCCTTCTCGGAAATTGCCTGCGGCTTGGCGTTGGTGCCGAGAAAGCCGGTTACCTTCGGGGTGTTCTTGACGAGGTGGTAGACATCGTCGGTCATGTTCAGCTTTGCCAGGACGTAACCCGGCATGAACTTGCGTTCGACCTGGACCTTCTTGCCGCGCTTCACTTCGGTCACGGTTTCGGTCGGAACCTCTACCGCTTCGACGCCGTCGGAAAGACCGAGACGCTCGGCCTCGGAAATGATCGCGTCACGGACCTTGTTCTCGAAACCGGAATAGGCGTGGATGATGTACCAGCGTGCCATATGAACGAATTACCCTGTCGATTTGAGCTCAGGCGAGGGTCAGCAGCCAGCGCATGATTGCGCTGAAGGCCGAATCGACGCCGAGGAAGAATAGCGAGAGAATCACGGTAAGGATGAAGACGAAAATGGCGGTGCGAACAGTCTCTTCGCGCGTCGGCCATACGACCTTGCGCCCTTCGGTCTGCACCTGCCGGATGAACTCCGCGGGGGAGGTCTTCTTGTCGTCTGCCATCGCTGTATCTCTCGCGTAAAACTCGTGTGTCTTCCCGGATCGGGCCCCTTTCAGGTAGGGTTCGTCGCCGCCCCGGTTCAAGTCCGGGAGGGGCTTTTTTCGTTCCCAATGTCGGTAGACGCGAGGCATTTAGGCCCTGTGCATTCAAAAGGCAAGCGGGGGAGAGCGAGAGAATCGGCCCTTTTCAAGCCTGCCGCGCCCCTCTAGCGTCCCGGCTTTCACCCGTTCGGGACGCATGAGGGGAATTTCCACAATGGCAACAGGCCAGACAGGCAGTCTGGGCGAGCGGCTTATCCAGCCGGTCACCAACATTTCCGACTTTATCTGGGGCGGCACCTGGAATGGCGAAGCCGTCATCCCGATCCCGCCGCTGGCCGTGATCCTGCTGGGTATCGGCCTGTGGTTCATGGTCGGCCTGCGTTTCTACCCCATCGTCAAGTTCGGCGCGGCGGTCAAAGGGCTGTTCGCAGGGCGCAAGGGCACCGGCGCGGGCGAAATTTCTCCCTTTGCCGCGCTTTCGACGGCGCTTTCCGGCCAGGTCGGAACGGGTAATCTGGCTGGTGTGGCGACCGCGATCGCGCTGGGCGGGCCCGGCGCAATCTTCTGGATGTGGATCACCGCCTTGTTCGGCATGGCGCTCGCATTTGCCGAAGGCAGCCTTGCAATCCGTTACCGCGAAACCACCAGCGACGGGGTCAAGCGTGGCGGCCCGATGAGCTACATCATGATGGGCCTCGGCCCGAAATGGACCTGGCTGGCGGTGGTTTTCTGCCTCGGCACGCTGTTCAGCGCCTTGGTAACGGGCAATTCGATCCAGGCCAACGCGATGGCCGATGGCATGAACGAACTGTTCGGTATGCCCGAATGGCTGGGCGGTCTGGTCACAGCCGCGCTGGTGTTCGTGGTCATCATCGGCGGCATCAAATCGATCGGCAACGTTGCCGAAACGGTCGTGCCGTTCATGGCGGCTGCCTATATCGTGATGGCCGTCATCGCGCTGATCCTGAACTTCGGCGACCTGCCGGAAACCTTCGCGCTGATCTTCAACGGCGCGTTCAATCCGCAAAGCGCAGTCGGCGGCTTCACCGGCGCAGCGATCATCATGGCAATTCGCGCCGGTGTGGCGCGCGGCCTGTTCTCCAACGAAGCGGGCCAGGGTTCGACCCCGATCGCCCACGCCGTGGCCCAGACCGACGATCCCGAACAGCAGGGCCGCATGGCCATGCTGGGCACCTTCATCGACACGATCGTGATCTGCACCATGACCGCGCTGGTGATTCTCACCGTTCGCGGCGATTTCACCGCGGCCGGCGAACCGGTGCTGCACGCATGGCAATCGGACCGCGTCGGCTTCGAGATGACCAGCGGGGCATTCGCGGCCGCATTCCCGGTCGAGATCGCCAGCGTGCCCATCGGCACGCTGATCGCGTCGATTGCCCTGATCCTGTTCGTTTTCACCACTCTGCTGACGTGGTCGTATTACGGCGAACGCGCGATCACCTTCATCTACGACCGGTTTAAGGGTTCGACCCGCAGCGGCGAGAAGAAGCTTCACATGGCCTGGCGCGTGCTGTGGTGCATCGTGATCTTCATCGGCGCTGCCCAACCGAGCGAACTGGTCTGGCGCCTTGGCGACATATCCAACGCGGCGATGGCCCTGCCGAACCTGCTGGCGCTGGCCTTGCTGTCGGGCGTTGTGTTCAAGCTGGCCCGCGGCGATCGCACGGCGGGCAAGGATCACACGGCCGAAACGCCCGAGGAACCCGAGGAATACTGATCCGTCGTTGACGGTCACGGGACAAAAAGAAGGGGCCGGAAGTCGCAATGACTTCCGGCCCCTTCATCCTTCAGACTGAACCGTTAGCGCCGGCCGAACAGTCGGGCCAGGAAACCTGGCTCCTCCATCGGCAGGATCTTCCCATGGGTCTGATAGCGCAGCGAACTGTCGCTATAGGCCTTGGGCTTCACCCACCTGTCGGGGCGGCTGCTGTGGAAGGACAAACTGGACATGGCTTACCTCCATGAAATGCTTTCCCTCCGTCCCGATGAGTAGAATCCCCGAGAGCCTAGGCGGTTCCCGCATTTGAAAGGGGCGGTCCCGATCCGGGACGGGTCCACACCAGCGCCAGCAGGGCGAGCGCTGCCACCGGCATCAGATTGATGCCCAGCGGAAACGCCAGCGCACGGGTGGCATAGGGCGCGAAGAACAGCACGGCGAGCGCCAGCTTTTCATAGGGGCGAAAGCCTTTCTCCAGCCCCTGTTCGACCAGCCACAGCGTTGGAAAGATCAGCAACGGCAGATCGTAATTGAACAGATACGGCGAAGCGAGCGCGGTCGCAGCCAGCACCGCAGCGGCGCAGCCGCGCGCATCCCCGCCAAAACGCCGATGGCTGGCCAAGGCAGCGCCAAGCGCAACGATGCCCGATGCAGCCGCAGCCGCTATCGCCGCAGTATCGCCCGCTACCAGCCGCACTTGCGAGAAAAAGGTCGTCATCCGCAGCAAGAAGTCGGCGTTGATCCCTTCCATCAGCAGTCCGCTCGCGCGCCAACTGGTGGTGTAGGCGGCCAGGGTCTGCGTGCCGAAAACCAGCCACGACAGGCCAATTGCCGCCACCGCCGTGGCTGCCGCGGCAAAAAACGCGCGCCAATGCCCCGATGCGGCGAACCAGAACGGGGCAAGCACGGCGAGATGCGGCTTGATCACCAGGGCGCCAACCGCGGCCCCGGCAGCGGCAGGCCGGCGCGCGATTTCGTGTGCGGCGAACACCAGCAACGCACCCGTCAAAAGGCCAACCTGCGCATGCCCAGCGGATATCAAAGCCCCGGGGTACGCGATCACCAGCGGCCAAAGCCTGGGGAATGCCCGGACACTTGCCCAGGCCCACAGGCCCCATGTCGCCGCAACCCAGGCGATCCACGCAATCGGGAACGGGAGAGCGCCGAAGGGGGCAACGGCGAACAGGAAGGGCGGCGGATTGACGAAGGCGAACCAGCCGGTGCTGCCGGTCGCCGTCTGGACATCTTCCTGCACGGCAAGATCGTACGCCGCGGCCGGATCGCCCTCTACCGTGACATGGCCCGCACCCCAGAAAGCGAGGAAATCGGTCCCGTCCGGCTGCATCGCCTTGAAATAGGAATTGGCCAGCAACGCCAGCGAAGCCAGCGCAAGCAACAGGGCGTAGCCGCGCACGCGTTCGCGTGTCAGCCAGTCAGCATCGCGCAACAGTGAAACCATCAGACCCCGCCCTTTTCGACTGGTGCGGGACTTAGGGCGTTAATCGGTCCCCTGCCAAGCAGCACATCGCGGGCCGTTCGCAGATTTTCAGCCGAAGCGCACCAACCCACCAAGCGCCAGAACCGCGCCCGCCACCAGCGTGAAAAGGGGCCAGCCACGCTTCAGCGCGGCCAGGTTCTTGAGCCAGAGCTGGAAATAGATGTCGCTGAAAGCCATCACGGCCAGCGCTTCGGCCATCATCAATCCGCCGATGGCTTTCATAACCATCGCCAGCAGGTCGGCATTGTCCCACGGGCAGGCGAGATAGATCAGCGCGCCCACGAACAGTTCGGCGAAACCGCTGAGCAATTGCAGCGCGGGCGATCCCGCTATTTCGTCGATCATCTCGCGCCACAGGCCCGGTTGGCGCAGCGCACCCAGCGCCACCGCCACGCAGAACAGGCCGAGCAGTGTCGCGCTCCAGCCCACGAAATCCTGGCCAACCACCATCGATGCCCCCTCCGGCGTCTGCGTATCAGGCGCTCGCCGCCTCCTTTTGCCTGGTCCCGACCGGTTTGCCGCCACGGGTGTAGACGAATTCCTCGGCGCTGAACTCGATCGCGGGAATTTCCTCGCGCTCGCGCCAGTAATCCTGATTGTGGCGCCATTCCGGCTTGTTTCCGCTGCGGGGCATGGAATCGAGCCCGCGCGTCAGATAGCCGGGATTGAAATTGTCCTCTTCGATCCACGGCAGGATTTCCATATCCTTGTCCTGGGCACGGAAATCCACTTCGATCCGCGTGGCACCGATATCGCGCATATGGTTGAGCATTCCGCAGACGAAATCGCCCATCATGTCGACCCGCAAGGTCCAGCTCGCGCGCCAGTACCCCATCACCCAGGCCATGTTCGGCACGCCGGTAAACATCATGCCGCGATATGTGACCGTATCCGCCCAGTCGACGGACTTGCCGTCCACCGCGAAGGGAATGCCGCCCATCATCAGCAGGTTGAACCCGGTTGCGGCGACGATCAGATCCGCCTCGATCTCCTCGCCCGAACTGGTCCGGACGCCCTTTTCGGTAAAGCGATCGATCGTGTCGGTGACCATCGTCAGCTTGCCTTCGACGGCAGCCTTGAACACGTCCCCTTCGGGACAGAAGGCGAGCCGTTGCTGCCAGACGCGGTATTTCGGAGTGAAATGCGGTTCGAATTCGAAATCCTGCTTGCCCGTGAAGGCCCGCACCGCTTCCTTCAGCTCTTCAAAAACCGTGTCCGGTTCTTCCAGGCACCGCTTGGTAAACGCATCCTGGTCGAACATCACCTGCTGGCGAACGACCCGGTGAACGGTCGGTTCGTCCACGCCGATCTCTCGTAGCCGATCGGCCAGTTCGTTCTTGTTTTCGTTGCAGAAAAAATAGGTGGGTGAGCGCTGGAGCATGGTTACATGCGCCGCCTTTTCGGCAAAGGCCGGGACCACCGTCGCGGCAGTGGCACCCGAACCGATCACCAGCACGCGCTTGCCGGTATAGTCGTAGTCGGAATCCCACATCTGCGCGTGCATGAAGTCGCCGGCGTAATCGCCCAGCCCCTTCTCTTCCCATTCCGGCGGAAGGTAGGGATTTTCATGATCGTAATAGCCCTGGCACATCCACAGGAAGTTGCAGGTGAAATGCAGCGTTTCGTCATCGCTCAGCCGCGTTGCGGTGACCGACCAGAGATCTTCATCGCGCGAATAGGCGCAGCCGGTGATGCGATGCCCGTAGAGAATATGGTCATCGATCGCGTTCTCTTCGATCACGTCGCCCATGTATTTCAGGATTTCTTCGGCCGATGCGATCGGCGCGCCGATCCAGGGTTTGAACCGGTAGCCGAAGGTATAGAGGTCCGAGTCGGACCGGACGCCGGGATACTTGTGCGTTTCCCACGTGCCGCCGAAAGTGTCCTTCATCTCCAGCACGGCGTAACTTGCCCAAGGGCATTGTTCCTGAAGGTGATAGGCGGAGCCGATGCCCGATATCCCTGCCCCGACGATAAGGACATCGTAATGCGCCGTCGGCGCCCCACTGGACTGATCATTCATGGCTCTCTCCCGGACGTGGTGCTTCCCGGGTATGGGTGCACCTTCGCACGGGACGGATCATTGATCCTGATCAAGCCGGACGCAAGCCCCCAGTGGCGAACCGTATTTGCCGCTCCGCCCCTTCCGAAAGGTCAGCGCCTCAGAAGGTGTAGCCGATTCCGACCGCACCCATGAACTGGTCCGCATCGCCGCGGATGCTCGTGAACGGGGTCCGCTTGGCATCGCCCAGCAGCCGCGAATAGCCGCCGAGGACGATGAAGGAGAGGCCCCCATTGGCAAGGTTGCCATCGGCATCCACAGCAAACAGCAGGTTGACGCCCATGCTGTCGAAACCGCCTTCGGCATCGAAAGTGGGCAGCGTATCGGCGGGTGCCAGCGTGGCAATTGCGGGGACCGAATAATAGTAATCGGCAAAGTCATCGTCGACCCGGCTGGCGCTCATCGAAAGCGACACTGCCGCACCGCGGCTGACCGGTGTGAAATAGGTCACGCTGGGCGCAACCGTCATCCCGCCGTGCGCGCCGGCAACATCGAACAGGACATCGAGGTTGAGGCTGATGCTGTCATACGGATTGATCACACCGGGAAAGCTGACGCCAACCGTCGGACCGACTTCGACGGCGGTGTCGAGCTTGCCGTACTGTTTGACCACATCATCCTCGATCTGGCTGGCGCGGTTGCGGTTGAGCTTCGCGGCGACGCCGGCGGAAAAGCGGACTTTCCCGTCGCTGGCGGGGATGAAATTCAGCGCGAGGCCGCCGGGGCGCGGGTTGATCCCGATCCCTGCGACCTTGCCCTGCACGATCGGAATGGGCGAAACGACGTAATCGTCCGAACCCTTGTAGCTGGGGGACAGGACGGCGCCTGCCCCGACGCTGATCCAGTCGCCGTCGAATACCGAACCTTCGAATGCCGGGGGCGAATCCCCGCCCATCTGCGTCTCCTGCGCATGGGAAGGAGCGGCGAGCAGTGCCGCGGATGCGGCGGCAAGGGCGAGCGTAAGTCTGGACATGATGTAAATTTCCCCGTTCTGCGGTCAGAACCACCGGCATAGCGATGCGTTCCCCATAAACGACGCCAAGCCATTGATCTGGAATGAAGCGGGTTTATCAGGGGCAGATGACCTTACGAACCCGGTTTGCAGCGCTTGCCGTTGCGGTTTGCCTTTCACACCCGGCGGCGTTGTGGGCGCAGGATGCCGACCCGCACCGGGACCTGGTGGATGCGTTGGCCGCACGCGCGCGCCTGCTTGATAATTACGGCCCCTCTGCAGTTTCCACCATGCTGGACGAAGCGCGAAGGGACCCGGAAATGGTCGAGATGGAAGGCGAATGCCCCGGCACGCTCGACATAATGGGCCAGGCGGCGATGCCGACACTGGTCAAATCGCAAGAGCGCGCGGTGGATCAGTACCGCACCGCCCTGCTCGACCTGTTCGCCGGGAAGCTTTCGCCGGAAATCGCCCGCAGCGCAGCGGATTTCTACCGATCCGCCGACGGCCGCTTCATTATCGACATCGCCGAACAGAACCAGTCGGACACCCACTCTCTGGAGGATGTGCGCCGCAACGAAGACATGTCGATTTCACGCGAGGCCATGGAAGCGGACAAGCTGGCCATGCGTGAGGCCTTGCGCGCGAGCGAGCATATGGAGCGCATCGAAACCATCGGTCAGCACCTGGCTGGAAGCCAATGGTTCGCACCCTTCGCCACGCTTAGGCCGGATATGCACACGCTCGAACTCGCGCTTCAGAACGACGATTTCACACAGGCCGAGGAAGCGGAATTCGACCGGGCGCTGGAAAGCGCGTTGAGCGCGCATCTCGACAAATGCTATGCTGAATAGGCGTCCGGTACGCCGAACGGCCTGCTCAGCGATTGCCGCGAACGCCGATACTGCCTAAGCCCCTCGCGCAATGAGTGGGCGCTTGATCGACATGGCAATTGTGGGCGGCGGGCTGGCCGGTGGGCTGGCCGCGCTGGCCGTGCATCGCGCCCACCCTGCCTTCCGCATCGCCGTGATCGAAGCCGGTGACGATTTCGGCGGAAATCACCGGTGGAGCTGGTTTGAAAGCGACGTTTGCGCCGAGGGCGCAGACCTGTTGGCTTCGTTCCGAAAAACCGAATGGTCGCAAGGGTACGAGGTCCATTTCCCGCGCCTGTCGCGGACGCTGCAATCGTCCTACCGTTCGCTTGCCAGTCGCGATTTCGATGCGACGTTGCGCCGTGCACTGCCGCAGGATGCCATCCGGCTGCGATCCCGCGCCGCGTCGCTCGATCCGCAGGGTGTGACGCTGGATACCGAAGAGCGCATTTCCGCCCGCATCGTGGTCGACTGCCGCGACTTTGCCCCTTCGCCTCACCTGCGCGGCGGATTCCAGGTCTTCATGGGGCGGCATCTGCAAACCCGCGAACCGCACGGCCAGGCCCGCCCGATCGTGATGGATGCCCGCGTGGCGCAGCATGGCGCCTATCGCTTCGTCTATACCCTGCCGCTGGGAGTTCACGACCTCTTCGTCGAAGACACGTATTATGCTGACACCGCCCGCCTCGACAGCAGCGCCCTGTCGGACCGGATCGACAGCTACTGCGCCGAAATGGGTTGGGACGGCCAGGTCATGGGCGGCGAAACGGGCGTCCTTCCGGTGATCACCGGCGGCGACTTTGCCGCCTATCGCCGCGAACTGGGACAAGCCGGTGTGGTGCGTTCGGGCGCACGCGGCGGGTTCGTCCACCCGCTCACCAGTTACACGCTGCCCTTCGCGGTCGCCAACGCGCTGGCGCTTGCCCGCGATGCGCACCTGCCCGGCGAACAGCTTGCCGCCCTGTTCGAGGCGCGCGCGCACGATCATTGGCGGGCAACGGCGTTCTACCGCCACCTTGGCCGGATGCTGTTCGACGGCGCCATGCCCGAGGAACGATACAAGGTGTTCGAGCATTTCTATCGCCTGCCCGAACCGCTGGTCGAACGCTTCTACGCCGGGCGTTCGACATGGGCGGACAAGGCCCGGATTCTCGTCGGGAAGCCACCGGTTCCCATCACCCGTGCAATTCGCGCCCTGCTTGGCAACGGCGCACCGCTCGTCCAAGAGGACCATCGATGACCGCTCAAACGACGACACCTCCTTCCACTGCCACCTCCTCTGCGCCTGCCGCCATTGCCGCAACGGGCAAATCGGCATGCGTGATCGGGGCGGGGTTCGGGGGCCTTGCGCTTGCGATCCGGCTGCAATCCGCCGGGATTGCCACCACCATCGTCGAGGCACGCGACAAGCCGGGTGGCCGCGCCTACTTCTGGGAGAAGGATGGCTTCACTTTCGACGCCGGCCCCACGGTCATAACCGATCCCAACTGCCTCAAGGAATTGTGGGCCCTGTCGGGACACGATCTGGCCGAAGACGTCGAATTGATGCCGGTCTCGCCGTTTTACCGGCTGAACTGGCCTGACGGCACCAATTTCGATTATTCGAACGACGAAGACAGCCTGTTCTCCGAAATCGCCCAGCTCAACCCGGCCGATGTCGCCGGATACCAGCGCTTCCTCGAATATTCCGCAGCGGTTTACGAGGAAGGCTACGTCAAGCTGGGCCATGTGCCGTTCCTCGACTTCAAATCGATGATCAAAGCCGCCCCTGCCCTGGCCAAGCAACAGGCCTGGCGCAGCGTCTATTCGATGGTCTCCAGCTTCGTGGACAACGAAAAGCTGCGCGAAGCGCTGAGCTTCCACACCCTGCTGGTCGGCGGCAACCCGATGAAGACGTCCAGCATCTATGCCCTGATCCACAAGCTGGAAATGGACGGCGGCGTCTGGTGGGCCAAGGGCGGCACCAACCGTCTCGTGGCCGGAATGATCACGCATTTCGAACGCCTGGGCGGCACCATGCGGATGCACGATCCGGTGGTGCAGGTTCACACGCTCGGTAAACGCGCGACCGAGGTGGAAACCCATTCCGGCTGGCGCCAGCGGTTCGACGCGGTGGCCAGCAACGCCGATATCATGCACAGTTACAAGGATCTGCTGTCAGGTTCGAAACGCGGCGCGGACCAGGCGAAGAGCCTTTCGCGCAAGAAGTATTCGCCCAGCCTGTTCGTGGTCCACTTCGGACTGGAAGGAACCTGGCCGGGCATTCCGCACCACATGATCCTGTTCGGCCCGCGCTATAAGGGCCTGCTCGAAGACATCTACGATCACGGCGTACTGCCGCAGGATTTCTCGATTTACCTGCACCACCCCACCGTGACCGATCCGGGCATGGCCCCCGAAGGCAAAAGCACGTTCTACGCGCTCGTGCCGGTGGCCCATATGGGCAAGCTGGCGGTGGACTGGGAAGAAATGGGGCCGGTTCTGGAAAAGCGTATCCTGGACGAAATCGAGCGCCGCCTGATCCCCGATATCCATTCGCGGATCGTGACCAAGTTCCATTACGCCCCGCGCGATTTCGCCATGGACCTCAACGCACACATGGGCAGCGCGTTCAGCCTGGAGCCGCTGTTGACCCAGAGCGCGTTCTTCCGCGGCCATAATCGTGACGACGTGATCGACAATTTCTACCTTGTCGGGGCAGGCACGCACCCGGGTGCCGGAATTCCCGGCGTGGTCGGCAGCGCCAAGGCGACCGCCGGACTGATGGTGGAGGACCTGCTGGCATGAAGCGTCTCGCTGTCTATTGCGGCTCGGCCTCGCCCGAAGATCCGCGCTATATCCAGCTCGCCTACGATGTCGGCGCCGGCCTTGCCGAACGCGAAATCGGCGTCGTGTATGGCGGCGGCCGGCTGGGACTGATGGGCGCGGTTGCACGGGGCGCGCTGGACGCAGGCGGCGAGGTTATCGGGGTGATCCCCGATGCGCTGGCCAATTCGGAAGTCGCCAACCACGATTGCACCGAACTTTACACGGTTTCCGGAATGCACGAGCGCAAGCAACGCTTCACCGATCTGTCCGACGGGTTCGTGACCATTCCCGGCGGCGTCGGCACGATGGACGAATTGTGGGAAGCGATGAGCTGGGCGCAGCTGGGCTATCACCAGAAGCCTGTCGGCCTGCTCAACAGCTTCGGGTTTTACGACGAATTGCTGGCCTTCAACCGCCGCATGGCGAATGTGGGCTTCGTGCGGCCCGCGCACCAGGGGATCCTGATCGACGATACGTCGCTTGGCGGCCTGTTGGCGAAGATGGCCGATTACGTGCCCCATACGCCGATCTTTCGCATGAAAGCGGACGACCTCTGAAAAAGCCCCGCCCCCTTACTTCGGATATGCGCCCCACGCTCGCCCGGGCGGGCGGCGGGCGGCATCGCGGTGCGCTGGTGGCAAAAGCGCGCGACGCGATCCGCGAAGGGTCGCACAGCTTTGCCGCCGCATCGAAGCTGTTCGACCGCACGACCCGCGAACGCGCCTGGTTGCTCTATGCCTGGTGCCGCCGGTGCGACGACATTGCCGATAATCAGGACAAGGGTGGCCCGCTGGGCGACCAGGGCAATGTGAAGGGCGCGGAAGACCGGGTTCAGGCGATCCGCATCCTGACCCGCCGTGCCTATGACGAACAGCCGACCGCCGATCCGGCTTTCGACGGTTTCGGCCTGGTCGCCGACGAATGCGGGCTGACCATGGACATGGCCAACGACATGATCGGCGGCTTCGCGCTCGACGCGACACGCTGGCAGCCGAAGACCGAAGCGGATCTGCTGCGCTATTGCTATCATGTCGCGGGGTCGGTCGGGGTGATGATGGCCCGCGTCATGGGCGTACCCGAAGACGACGGCGATACGCTGGACCGGGCGTGCGACCTGGGGCTTGCCTTCCAGATGGCCAACGTCGCGCGCGACATCGTCGAAGATGCCGAAGCGGGGCGCTGCTATCTTCCCGCTACCTGGTTGACGGAAAAGGGGTGGGAAGCGGGCGACCACGCGTTGCCCGAAAACAGGTTCGTTCTTGCCAGCTTGATGCCGCGCTTGATCGGCCTGATGGAAAAGCACGAAGCGGCTTCCAAGCTGGGCGCGGCACGGCTGCGCTTCCGCCAACGCTGGGCGGTGCTGGCGGCTGCCAACATTTACGGCGCCATCGGGCGCAAGGTTCTGTCGCGTGGGCAACGTGCGTGGGACCGCCGGGTGCGGGTCAACCGCTTCGAAAAACTGTGGCATGTGACCACCGCTTTCCTCGAAGCGTTGTGGAACCGCCCCGAGCCCCCTTCCGAACCGATCCTCTGGTCACGGCACGATTTCCGGCCCGTCGCCGGTTGGTAACTTGAAGCTGCGCGACGCTAGGGCTAGCGCGGCTGCAAGATTGAGGGAGAGAAACGATGAGAGGCTGGCTTGCACCAATCGCCGCAGCGACACTGTGCCTTGGCGCACCGTTGCAGGCACAGGACGATAGTTCTGCCCGGATCCTGCATTCGGTCGATGAGTTCCTCCGCGGGTTGAACGAAAAAGACCTGTCGGTGATGGAGGGCGTTTCCGCAGGGGATGGAATTATCGCCTCGCACCGGGTCGCCGACGGGAAAGACGTGCTTCGCACCAGAAGCTTCACCGAAGGACTGGCTTCGCTGACCAGCGGGACCGAGCGGTTCCGCGAAGTTTATTGGGAACCGACGATACTGGTGCGCGGCAACATCGCCGTGGTCTGGGCCGAATACAGCTTCGACATCGAAGACGGGCGCAGCCATTGCGGGATCGACGTGTTCAACCTGATGAAGATCGACGATGCATGGAAGGTAACCGGCATCCAGTACACCGTCGAACCCGAAACCTGCCCCGAAGGACGATGACTTGGCGACCATGATCCAGAAACTTCTGATCGCAAACCGCGGCGAGATTGCCTGCCGCATCATCCGCACCGCGCGCGAAATGGGGATCGCGACGGTGGCGGTCTATTCCGATGCCGATGCCAGGGCGCTGCACGTCCGCAGCGCCGACGAGGCGGTGCATATCGGTCCGTCTCCTGCGGCCCAAAGCTATCTGGTCGGCGAAAAAATCATTGCGGCGGCCAGGGAAACCGGGGCGGACGCGATCCACCCGGGATATGGCTTCCTGAGCGAGAACGCCGGATTTGCCCGCGCCGTGATGGCGGCGGGCCTGATCTGGGTCGGTCCGAAACCGGAAAGCATCGAGGCAATGGGGCTGAAGGATGCGGCCAAGGAACGGATGATCGCAGCGGGTGTGCCGGTAACGCCCGGCTATCTCGGCCCCGACCAGTCGGCCGAGCGGCTGAAGAAAGAAGCCGACGCCATCGGTTATCCCGTGCTGATCAAGGCGGTCGCGGGCGGCGGCGGCAAGGGGATGCGCAAGGTCGATGCCGCAGCGGATTTCGAAGCCGCGCTCGAAAGCTGCCGGCGCGAGGCCAAGGCCAGCTTCTCCAACGACGAGGTGCTGCTGGAAAAGTGGATCACCTCGCCCCGCCATATCGAGGTGCAGGTGTTCGGCGACAGCCACGGCAATGTCGTCCATTTGTTCGAACGCGATTGCTCGCTCCAGCGCCGCCACCAGAAGGTGATCGAGGAAGCCCCCGCCCCCGGCATGGACGAGGCCACGCGCGAGGAAATCTGCACCGCCGCCGTGCGCGCCGCCAAGGCGGTCGATTACGAAGGCGCAGGCACGATCGAATTCATCGCCGACGCCAGCGACGGCCTGCGCGCCGACCGCATCTTCTTCATGGAAATGAACACGCGGCTTCAGGTCGAACACCCGGTGACCGAGGAAATCACCGGCGTCGATCTGGTGGAATGGCAGCTCCTGGTCGCAAGCGGCGAGCCGATCCCGCTGAGGCAGGAAGAACTGTTTATCGACGGCCACTCGATCGAAGCCCGGCTGTACGCCGAAGACACGGTTGCCGGGTTCCTCCCCTCGACCGGTCGGCTCGACCATTTCGATCTGGGCGATGACGGCCGGATCGAAACGGGCGTCGAGGAAGGCGACATGATTTCGCCTTTCTACGACCCGATGGTCGCCAAGCTGGTGGTCTGGGGCGAGGATCGCAGCGACGCCATCGACCAACTCGCCGAGATCGCCGAGAGCGTCGAGATCTGGCCGGTGAAGACCAACGCCGCCTTCATCGCGAACTGCCTGCGCGACGAGGATTTCGAGGATGCCAATCTCGACACCGGCTTCATCGCCGCCAAGCTCGACGATCTGGTCACCTCCGATGAAGCGGACGAGGCCGTGTGGCAAACCGCCGCGGATTTCGTCGTGCTTGCGGAAACCGAAGAGCATGAGGACTTGCCGATCGGCCTGCGCCTCAACGCCCCCGGCGTGCTTGCCACGACCCTCACCCACAAGGGCGAGAGCCGCACGGTCGCCGCAGCGCGTTCTGGGACCGACTTCGGCTCCACCGGCTTCGTCGATCCGGCGCGCGTCGTTGTCTTCGCTGACGGGCAGAGCTTCGTATTCGAGCGCGAGGCGCGCGGCGCTGGCGCCCACCACGCGCATGACGGCGACATTATCGCCCCCATGCCGGGCAAGGTCATCGCGGTCGACGTGGCTGAGGGCGATGCGGTTACTGCGGGTCAGCGGCTGATGGTGCTCGAGGCGATGAAGATGGAACACGCGCTCACCGCACCGTTCGACGGGACGGTAACCGGCCTCTCGGTCAGCGCCGGGAGCCAGGTGCAGGTCGAAACCGTCCTCGCGGTTGTTGAGCCGAAAGAAGAATAAGGCTTCCCTTTCCGTCCATCCCTTGCAAGCGTGCCTTGGCGAGGAGTGAGGGCACCGATGAGCTGGGAACGCGAACTGGAAGAATTGCGGCACCGCCAGGACCTGGCGGAGCAGATGGGCGGACCGGACAAGGTTGGCCGCCAGCACGGTCGCGGCAAGATGGACGCGCGCGCGCGGCTGGCCGCACTGGTCGATGACGGGTCCTTTCGCGAAATCGGCAAGATCGCGGGCAAGGGTTTCTACAACGACGACGGCGATCTCGAAGGTGTCCTTCCAGCCCCCTTCCTGTTCGGCAAGGCGCTGGTGAACGGCCGCCCCGTGGTCGCCACCGCGGACGATTTCACCATTCGCGGCGGAGCAGCCGATGCCGGCATCAGCCGCAAGATGGTGCAGGCCGAAAAGATGGCGCACGAACTGAAGCTGCCCATCATCCGCATGATCGACGGCACCGGCGGAGGCGGCTCGGTCAAAACTCTCGAACAGATCGGCGCGACCTATATCCCCGCCGTCCCCGGCTGGGGTGACGTGGTGACGAACCTCGACACCGTGCCGGTGGTGGCGCTGGCGCTGGGTCCCACCGCAGGGCTTGGCGCCGCGCGCGTGGTGGCCAGCCATTATTCGATCATGGTCAAAGGCCTGAGCCAGTTGTTCGCCGCGGGGCCCGCCGTGGTCGAAGCCATGGGCGAAGCCTACAAGGACGGTTCGACCAGTCACGAAGACGCCAAGGAAAGCCTTGGCGGCAGCGGCATTCATACGCGTAACGGCGTGGTCGACGACGAAGTGGGATCGGAGGCCGAAGCCTTTGCCCGTGCGCGCCATTTCCTGTCGTTCATGCCCGAACATACGGGCCAGTTGGCCCGGCGTTCGCTTTGCACCGACCCGGTGCACCGGCGCGAAGAAGCGCTATCAGGCCTCGTCCCGCGCGATCCCAAGGCAGTCTATTCGATGCGCCGCTGCCTCGACATGGTGTTCGACCAGGGCACCGTGTTCGAAATGGGCAAGGCATGGGGCCGTGCGTGCATCACGGCCTTTGCGCGGCTCGATGGCTGGCCGGTCATGGTGCTGGCCAGCGACCCGTCCTACCTCGGCGGTTCGTGGGAAGCCAAAACCAGCGAGAAGGTCGAACGGTTCGTCAAACTTGCCGACCAGTTCCGCCTGCCCATCGTGCACATGGTCGACAATCCCGGCTTCATGATCGGGCGCGAGGCGGAAATGGCAGGGACGATCCGTTACGGGGTCCAGGCGATGAACGCGATCTACAAGGCCACCGTGCCGCTTGCCAGCATCGTGATGCGCCGCGCCTATGGCATCGCCGGAAGCGCGATGAGCAACGCCGAAACGTACCAGTACCGGTATTGCTGGCCATCGGGTGACTGGGGAAGCCTGCCGATCGCGGGCGGGCTGGAGGTCGCCTATAAATCCGATCTCGAGGCTGCCGACGATCCGGTCGCCGAACTGGCGGCAATTCGCGCGCGGCTGGACAAGGTGACATCGCCGTTCCGCAGCGCCGAACGCTTCAACGTCGAGGACATCATCGATCCGCGCGATACGCGGCCCCTGCTATGCGAATTTGCCGATCTTGCGTGGCGCAAGCTGGCAAGCGAAGCCTAATCGTCGTCCGGAACCGTGGCGCCGAACAGGCCGCCGCGTTCGCTGTAAAGCACGAAGGCCAGCGTCAGGACCGCCGTGACCAGCAGGGCGGCCGCGAGCGGACGCGCCGTTCCGTCATAGGCGTAACCGATCCCTGCCCCCAAAAGCGCACCCGTCGTCATGCGAAGGAAGCTTTGCGCGCTCGATGCCGCCCCGGCGATCTGGCGGAACGGCTGCATCGCTATCGAGCCGAAATTGGCCCCAATGAAACCGAGCAGGCTCATGTTGGCGGCCATCAGCGGGACAAAGGTCCACAGGGTTTCGTTGGGCTGGTTCGCGAACCAGAACTGCGCCGCGGCCACGGCGATGAACGCGAACAGCGCCGCGTGGCTCACCCGCCGTGCGCCAAAGCGTTCGACGATGCGCGAATTGGACCAGTTGGCAATCGCCATGCAGCCGGCGCAGATCGCGAAGATCAGCGGGAAACGGTCGCCGGCGCCGAAGGCTTCGCCGATCAGCTGCTGGGATGAATTGATGAAACCGAAAAGTCCGCCGAACACCAGCGCGCTGCCCAACGTGTACCCGATGGTCGACCGAAGGGTCACCGCGCTCTTCATGTTGAGAGCGATGACCACGACGCGAATTTCCTGGCGGTCGTCATCGTGCAGCGTTTCCGGCAGGCGGAAGAACACCCACGCCGTCATCGCGACACCCGCGACAGCCATGATGCCGAAAATCCAGCGCCAGTCGCCCATCAGCATCATCACACCCTGGCCAATGCTGGGCGCGACAGCGGGCACGAGCAGGAAAATGACGAAGATCAGGCTCATCATGCGGGCCATCTTGTCGCCGCCCACCCTGTCGCGAATGATCGCAGGCGGCAAAGCGATGATACCGGCGGCGCAAAACCCTTGCAGCGAGCGCAGGACAATCAGCGAGACAAAATCGGTCACCGCAGCGCACGCAAGCGACAGGACGATATACATCGCCAGGCTGACGAACAGCACCGGGCGGCGTCCATAACGGTCGGCAAAGGCTCCGGGCACAAGCGTGCCAAGCCCCGCGGCGAGAAGATAGGCACCGACCACGAACTGGCGGCTGTTGCCTTCTGCACCAAGGCTACTGGCCAGTTCGTCGAGCGCGGGAAGCACGGCGTCGATGCCGAAGGCGTTCAACGCCATCAGCATCGCCATCATCCAGATCAGCTCGCGCTCGCCAATGCGCTTGCCATGTGCGGCTTCGGCTGCGGGGCGTTCACCGCCGGAAAATTGTTCACTTCGCATATGCACAATAAGCGCGGTGGCCGACAAGGTTCCGCTTTGCAACCCGTTCGCCTATCTTTGGCGGCAATGGCGCAAATCGATCACACCGATGAAACCGATGCAGGCGAGGAAGCCGACGGCCTGCGAAAGATCATCCATGTCGACATGGATGCCTTCTTTGCCAGCGTCGAACAGCGGGACAATCCCGAACTGCGCGGCAGGCCGGTGGCGGTGGGCGGGTCCAGCGGCCGCGGCGTGGTGGCGGCCGCCAGTTACGAGGCCCGCAAATTCGGCGTGAGGAGCGCCATGCCGTCGGTCACCGCCAAGCGCCTTTGTCCCGATCTGGTGTTCTGCAAGAGCCGGTTCGACGTGTACCGCGAAGTGTCGCAGCAAATTCGCGCGGTGTTCCGACACCATACCGAACTGGTCGAACCGCTCAGCCTCGACGAAGCCTATCTCGATGTGACGGAAGACAAGCTGGGAATCGGATCGGCCACCCGGATCGCGGAACTGATCCGGCAGGAAATCCGCGCCAAGACGCGGCTCACCGCGAGCGCGGGCGTCAGTTACAACAAGTTCCTCGCCAAGATTGCCAGCGACCAGAACAAGCCGGACGGGTTATGCGTGATCCGTCCGGGGCAAGGCGCGCAATTCGTGGCCAGCCTGCCGATCCGCCGGTTCCACGGCGTCGGTCCGAAAGGCGCCGAGAAAATGGCGCGACTGGGCATCGAAACAGGCGGGGACCTGGCGACAAAGGATATCGAGTGGCTGCGCGCCCATTTCGGAAGCTTTGCCGAATACCTCTACCGTGCGGCGCGCGGAATCGATCTTCGGCCGGTGCGCGCCAGCCGGGTGCGCAAATCGGTGGGCGGGGAACGCACCTTCAGCCATGATCTGTCCAGCGGGTCCGAACTGCGCGATACGATGGAAGACATCATCGACATCGTATGGGGCTATATCGAGCGGGCGGAAGCGCGCGGACGCACGGTTACCCTCAAGATGAAATACACCGATTTCCAGATATTCAGCCGCGCCCGCACACTCGATCAGCCGATTGCCAGCAAGGCTGAATTCGCTGCAATCGGACGCGCGCTTCTGGAAGATGTCCTGCCGCTGCCCATGCCGATCCGGCTGATGGGCCTTACCCTGTCGAAGCTGGAAGGGGGCACGCAGGACGAACCCAGGCGCCCCGACGCGCAGCTATCGCTGCTTTAGGATTTTCGTGCCTGCCATAGCTTCAACCGGGCCCTGGTACGCGGGCCGAGCGGTTCAGGAAGCGAATGCGTGGGGAAGAAACGCGCCTCGATGATCTCACGGCCATCGGGCCTGGGCATGGCGTCCACAACCCCTTCGAAGATGTGCGCGCGGTGGGGGGCGCCCGACAGTTCTTCCTCGATCACACCGACCAGCTTGAGAGCATCGATCGGGCAGGCGGTTTCCTCGCGCAATTCGCGGCGCGCCGCATCCTCAGGCGATTCGTTGCGCCCGATGCCGCCGCCGGGAAAATACCAACCCGCGGGGCCGTAACTGTGGCGCACCAGCAAAATCTGCCCGTCGATATCCCGTCCGATCACGCTGACGCCTTCGCCCGTCACGCCGCGCCATGCGCGCCAGTGATGGCGCAACCGGTGGCCGATTGTCAGGGCGAACCGGTGAAGCGGAGGAGGGATCAGGCGAAGCATGTCACCGGTTGTTTAGCCGCAGAAAGCAGCCGCGCAACCGGAAGATCGTGTTCGCCGCCAAGGGCTTGGTCGAAGACCGTGCGTTTATCCTGACCGCGCATCACGAAGGCAATGGCATCGCTATCGAGGAGGGACGGCAGGGTCAGGCTGATACGGTCGAACGGCGCTTCGGGCGGCAACGGGTCCGGCGTCAATCGGACGATGGCGCGTGGATCGCTCACCTGCGGGTCGGTGTTGGGAAACAGCGAGGCAATATGCCCATCTGCGCCCATGCCCAGCCACGCCAGATCGAAATGGGGAACAGCCTCGTTCATGCCCAGCGTGACAACGGTTGCCCCGACCGGTTCGAGTAAAGCACGCAGCTTGCCCGTGTTTGACGCAGCGTGATCTTCGGGAACGATCCGATCGTCGTTGGGCCACACGACAAGGCGGGACCAGTCGAGATCCCGTTCCAGCAACGCCGCAAGGATCGGAAACGGGGTCGATCCGCCGGGCACGGTGATCGTCACCGGCCCTTCGTGCCGCGCCATCGCTTCGGACAGGCACCCTGCGAGCCACGCGGCAATCTCTGTGTCGCTTGCGTTCTCGATGATCGTCACATGGTCCATCCAGACCTGATACACCAAGGCCGCCCGTCCCCAAGGAGAAAGGCGGCCGTGCTGCTGTTCACGCATAGCTATTCGCTTATTTGGTCGTCTGGTTGAGGAACCACACGCGCTCCTCGCACTGGTCGATCCAGTCGTCCACGATTCCGCTCGTCGCGTTGTCGCCAACTTCGTCGGCCGCGTCTTTCACTTCGACCAGGCGCTTGCGCAACGTGCGATTGTCATCGCGCAATTCGGCAACCATGGCGTCGGCGCTGATCGTGACATCGTCCTGGTCCTTGATCCGGGTTTCCGAACGGATCGTGCCGATGGATGTAAGGGTGTATTCGTCGTTCTTGCGAACGCGTTCGCCGATCGCATCGACGGTACCGATCAACTGGGCCGCCTGTTCGTCGAACATCAGGTGCAGATCGCGAAACCGCGGTCCGGCGACATGCCAGTGGAAGTTCTTGGTTTTCATGTAGAGGGCAAGCGTATCGGCCAGCGCGCCGTTGAGCGCTGTTACCAATCCGACTTTCGCGTTGTTGCCGAGTTCGGCCATGGGAATTCTCGCTTTCGTAGTGATTGCGTTTCTCACTTCTCAACGTGTGATCGCGCCGCAAGTTTCCCGATAACAAATGGCAACGGTAATCGGTTTAACCGATCAGCCCCCGCGCCGTCAGCCCCACCCATACCGCCAGCACGGCGAGGATAAGGCCCAGGCCGAGGCGCAGCTTTCGCAGGGGCACCTTGCTTTCCAGCGCATCACCCGCCGCCCACCCGATGGCCACCGCCGCGCCGCCCCCGATCGCGCCGCCAAGCCCCGCCAGCGTTGGTGAAGCCAGCGCAACGGCGAACGCCGCCACGAGAAAGCGCGACGCGTCGGTCAGCTGGCGCAGGAACAGCACGATCGCAATCGCACCCAGCGACCGGGTGGGTTCCTGCGGCCTTGGCGTTCGATTGGGCCAGATGCATTCGAACGCCGCCAGCAGCATTGCAAGCGCGACGAACATGGTCGACGCATCGCGTGACATTCCTTGCGAAAGCTGCGCTCCGAACCAGGACGCCAGGAAGGCGGTAGCCACTGCGCTTGCCAGAGCAACCACCAGCAAGCCGGGTGCCGGGCCCAGCCGCGCGCGCAAGCCCGCGACCAGCAATTGATCGCGCGCGCCCGTTGCCGCGAGGAAGCTTGCAACAAGGGCAAAGAAAAAAGCGGTCACGGTACGTGTCGGCTCCACTGGCGAAGGCGTGCGCCATACGATAGCACTTCAGCCCGAGAAGCACAGCAGGTGAGGAGAGCAAGGCAATGGAATTGACAGCAGGCATGGCCGCCGTAGTGACCGGCGGCGCATCGGGATTGGGCAAGGCGAGCGCGCAGGCGCTGGCGGATGCAGGCCTCAAGGTCACGATCTTCGACGTGAACGAAGAGGCTGGCGAAGCCCATGCCGCGGCCATCGGCGGCACCTTCGCGCGGGTCGATATTACCGACGAACAATCGGTGGTCGACGGCTTCGCGCATGCCCGCGCCGCCCATGGCCAGGAACGTGTGACGGTCCATTGCGCGATGACCAGCCGGCGCGGCAAGACGCTGGGCTGGGACAAGGAGGCCGGCGGTTACAAACGCCTGTCCACCGAAGACTATGCCTTTGGCGCGGAAGGCATCCTGGTGTCCTCGTATCGCATTGCCAGCCATTCCGCCCTCGGCATGGCCAACAGCGAACCGCTGAACGAGGACGGGGAACGCGGATGCATCACGCTGACCGCCAGCGTGGCGGCGCAGGACGGGCAGATCGGACAGGTCATCTACGGCAGCTGCAAGGCCGGCGTGAACGGGCTGGTCCTGCCCATGGCACGCGACCTGATGGATCTGGGCATACGGGTCAATTCGGTCATGCCCGGCATCTTCGCCACCCCGCTGATGCTGGGAATGAAGGACCGCAATCCGCAGGTCTGGGACCAGCTGAATGCGTCGGTCCCGTTCCCCAAGCGGCTCGGGCACCCGGAAGAATTCGCTTCCCTTATCATGGAAATTGCCCGCAATTCCTACATCAACGCGCATCAGTTCCGTCTCGACGGGGCAATCCGGATGCCGCCGAAATAGCCGCGCGCAGAAAACAACGGGACGCGGCGCACATTTGGGGAAGATACACATGGAACTGGAATTCAGCCCGGAACTCGAAGCCTTTCGCACCGAAGTGTGCGAATTTCTCGACACCGCGCCCACGCCTGAAATTCGCGAGGCGGGGCGCAAGCTGACCAGTGTGTTTTCCCCGTTTGCGCAAGTGATGGCCTGGCACCGCATTCTTTACGAACGCGGTTGGGCCGCCCCGAACTGGCCCAGGGACCACGGCGGCACGGGATGGACGGTCGAACAGAAATACATCTTCGCCGAGGAATACCGGCGGCGCGATCTTCCCCCGCTGTTGCCGCAAGGCCTCGCGATGGTCGGCCCGCTGCTGATCGACATCGGCACCGAGGAGCATAGGCAAAAATACCTTCCGGGGATCCTGAAGGGCGAGGATTTCTGGGCACAGGGCTATTCCGAACCCAACTCCGGGTCCGATCTCGCCTCGCTCAGCTGCCGCGCCGAACCCGACGGGGATGACTATATCATCAACGGGTCCAAAATCTGGACGACCTACGCCCACCACGCCAACCGCATGTTCATGCTGGTGCGCACCGACAGCAGCGGCAAGAAGCAGCAGGGCATCACGTTCCTGCTGCTCGATCGGATGGACTATCCGGGGATGGACGTGCGCCCGATCATCGGTCTCGATGGCGAACCGGAACAGTGCGAGGTTTTCTTCGACAATGTGCGCGTGCCGCAATCGGGCCGTGTCGGTGCGGAAAACGACGGCTGGACCGTCGCCAAGCATCTGCTCAAGCATGAACGCGGCGGCGGGGCGCAAAGTCCCACATTGCAGCGCGGGCTCGAGCGTATCCGGGAAGCTGCGAAGACCACGCCCAGCGGTTTTGGAACCATGCTTGCCGAAGACCCGGTGTTCCTGCGCGACATGGGTGAAATGGAAGCCGATATCGCCAGCTTCGAACACTTCGAGAAGCTTGGCGTAAGCGGCCATGCGATCGCGCAGGACCCGGCATACCCGTCGATGAACAAGACGATGAATTCCGAGCTCACCCAGCGGGTCAGCGTGTTGATGACCCGCGTATCGGGAACCGAAGGGTTGCCGCGCCAGAACGAGGCGCTGCGCGTGGGTGCCAATGTCGAACCGCTCGGCTCCAGCCTCGACCTGGTATCGATGCCCTATTACCTCAACAGCCGCGCGACATCGATTTATGCCGGGTCCAACGAGGTCCAGCGCGACCTTATCGCCCGTACTGCCGGACAGGAGGGCTGAACCGATGGACTTCAATTTCACCGATGAACAGCGGATGCTTCGCGACAGCGTCTCGAACTTCCTCGTGCGCCACTATGACTTCGATTCCCGGCAGAAAATCGTCCGCAGCGATGCGGGCTGGTCGCGCGAAATATGGCAGCAACTGGCCGAACTCGGCCTGCTTGCCCTGCCGGTGGCGGAAGACGCCGGGGGCCTCGGCGGCAGCGCGGTCGATCTGATTGCGATTGCCGAACCTTTCGGCGCGCACCTGCTGGCCGAACCTTATTGCGCCAACGCGTTGCTGGTGGCGCCGTTGCTGGCCCACGCGCAGAACGCGGCCGCGGGCGATTGGCTCGAGAAGATCATGGCCGGCGAGGCGCTCGGCGCGTTTGCATACGAAGAAGGGCACGGCACCCCGGACCTGTCCCAGATCGGCTGTATAGCGGTGCGCGATGGGGACGGCTTCACCGTGACCGGCGAAAAACGGCTGGTGGCCGGCGGGGGCGAGGCGGACATTCTTCTCGTCGTCGCGCAGCTAGATGGGCGCCCCTGCGTCTTGCTGGCGCAGCCCGATGCCGCCGGTATCACGATCACCGAATATCCGACGATTGACGGACGCCGCGCGGCCAACATCGTGTTCGACGGCGCCCAATTGGCCGCGGATGCCCTGCTGATCGCCGATGCCGAGGACAAGGTCCGCGCGGCCATCGACATGGCCATGCTCGCGCTTTGTGCAGAATGTGTCGGCGCAATGGGCGGCCTGATGCGGCAAACTGCGGAATACGCGGCGACCCGCAAGCAGTTCGGGGTTCCGATCGGCACGTTCCAGTCGGTCGCACATCGCATTGCGGATATGAAAATGGCCTACACGAGGGCGCGCGCGACCCTGCTTTACACCGCCGCCCTGCTCGAAGCGGGTCGTGCAACGCGCCGCGACATGGCAATACTCAAGGGGCAGATCGGCAAGCTGGGGCGGCAAGTCGGCGAATCCGCGATCCAGACGCATGGCGGCGTCGGAATGACGGACGAACTTTCGATCGGGCACCTGCACAAGCGAATCCTCGCCAACGATGCGCTTTTCGGCGCGGGCGAATATCATCTGCGGGTGCTGGGAAACCTGGCCGCGGCGGCAGACGCCTGAACGCTGGAGCGGGTGAAGGGAATCGAACCCTCGTCGTCAGCTTGGGAAGCTGCTGCTCTACCATTGAGCTACACCCGCGCATCGCGGAGCGGCGCATTTGCCGCAGGCGCGGTATCACGTCAACGCGATATTGCTGGCTCGGGTGGGGCAAGGTTGGGCTGGCAAGGGCGTGGCGACCCGATCCGGTGCGGCGTGCGATGCCGTAGCGGCCACGCACGCCCTTGCACCGCACGCGCACATCTCTAGATGGACGCGCAGAGGAGAATTCAATGCGCCACATCGACCATTTCATTGCTGGCGGGGCTGGCGGCTCTGCAGCACGCACGCACAAGATCTGGAACCCTTCGACAGGCGAGGTCCAGGCCGAAGTCTCGCTGGGCGATGCCGCCCTGCTGGAAAAGGCGGTCGCAGCTGCCAGGAAGGTTCAGCCCGAATGGGCGATGACCAATCCGCAGAAGCGCGCGCGCATCATGTTCGCGTTCAAGGAACTGGTCGAGGCCAACAAGCAGGAACTGGCAGAATTGCTGGCGTCCGAGCATGGCAAGGTGGTCGATGACGCGCATGGCGATATTCAGCGCGGCCTTGAAGTCATCGAATACGCCTGCGGCATCCCCCAGGTCCTGAAGGGCGAATACACGCTGGGCGCAGGACCGGGCATCGACGTCTATTCCGCCCGCACGCCGTTGGGCATCGGTGCAGGCATCACGCCGTTCAATTTTCCGGCCATGATCCCGATGTGGATGTTCGGCATGGCAATTGCGGCGGGCAACGCCTTCATTCTCAAGCCGTCGGAACGCGATCCCAGCGTGCCCGTGCGCCTTGCCGAACTGTTCCTCGAAGCCGGCGCGCCCGAAGGGCTGCTGCAGGTCGTCCATGGCGACAAGGAAATGGTCGATGCCATCCTCGACCATCCCGACATCGCGGCGGTGAGCTTCGTCGGCTCGTCGGACATCGCGCATTACGTCTACAAGCGCGGTGTCGATGCGGGCAAACGCGTGCAAGCCATGGGCGGCGCGAAGAACCACGGTATCGTCATGCCCGATGCCGATCTCGACCAGGTCGTGAACGATCTGGCGGGTGCCGCCTTCGGTTCGGCCGGCGAACGCTGCATGGCGCTGCCGGTCGTGGTTCCCGTGGGTGAGGACACCGCCGATCGCCTGCGTGAAAAGCTGATCCCGGCCATCCATGCCCTGCGCGTGGGCGTTTCGAACGATCCCGACGCGCATTACGGACCGGTGGTCACGCCGGAACACAAGGCGCGCGTCGAAGGCTGGATCGACACCGCCGAAAAGGAAGGCGCGGAAGTCGTCATCGATGGCCGCGGGTTCAGCCTGCAAGGGCATGAAAAGGGCTTTTTCGTCGGGCCGACGCTGCTCGACCGCGTCACCACCGACATGGAAAGCTACAAGGAAGAAATTTTCGGCCCGGTCCTGCAGATCGTGCGCGCCAAGGACTTCGAAGAAGCCGTGCGCCTGCCGAGCGAGCACCAGTACGGCAACGGCGTCGCCATCTTCACGCGTAACGGACATGCCGCGCGCGAATTCGCCAGCCGGGTGAACGTGGGCATGGTCGGCATCAACGTGCCGATTCCGGTTCCGGTGGCCTATCACAGCTTCGGCGGGTGGAAGCGCAGCGCCTTTGGCGACACCAACCAGTATGGCACCGAAGGTCTGAAATTCTGGACCAAGGTCAAGACCGTGACCCAGCGCTGGCCCGACGGCGGCGGCGACGGGTCGAACGCCTTCATTATCCCGACGATGGGATAAAATCGGACGGTCGGGCGTAAAGGTTGCATGGACCATCTCACCGCGCTCTTTCGCCCGACCTTCCCGATCCTTGCCGCAAGCCTGGCGCTGGCCGCATGCTCGCAGCCGGCGGACGATGCGCCGCAGCCTGCCCCCGCCGAAACCGTCCTGCCGGTTGAACCCGACAACGGGATCGGCGACGGGGCCGGTCCGCCTTTGGCAATCGAAGACGGCGCGATACCGGCCGCCTTGCGCGGCCGCTGGGGCCTTGTCCCTGCGGACTGCACGTCGACCCGCGGCGATGCCAAGGGCCTGATCGAGATATCGGGCGAAGGCATCCGTTTCTACGAATCGCGGGCCACGGTTGGCCCGGTTTCCGACATGGCCCCCGAACGTATCCGGGCCGAATTCGCCTTCACCGGCGAAGGCCAGACGTGGTCGCGCGACATGGCGCTTGCACTTGACGCGAATGGGGGCAAGCTGGTCCGCAGCGAATACGGCGAGGATGCCCTGGCAGAACCGCTGACCTACACACGCTGTGACTGAGGAGATTTCGATGCGATCCGCCCTTGCCGCCACACTTGCCCTTCCCCTTGCCGCCTGTGTGACCCCCGCCGAGGCGCCGGCAACGCCCGAACCAGCCGCGCGAATGTGCGATGCTTCTGCCGTGCAAGGCCACATCGGCCATGACGCGAGCGCCGCGATGGGCGCGGCAATTCTGACACAGAGCGGCGCGGCGACCTTGCGCTGGGGTCCGTCCAATTCCGCCTGGACGATGGATTACCGCGAAGACCGCGTGAACGTGCGTTATGACGATGCCATGAAGATCATCGAGATCACCTGCGGATGACAGGCGCACGGGCGTTCACCGGATCCCCGTACGAAGCGCAGTTCGGCTTTGCACGCGCGGTGCGCGAAGGTGATCGCATTCTCGTCGCTGGAACCGGGCCCGTCGAACAGGACGGCTCGTCGACCAAGGGCGGCGCTGCCGAACAGGCGGCGCGATGCTGCGAACTTATCGTGCGCGCGATCGTGGAACTGGGCGGCAGTGCGGACGACGTCGTACGCACCCGGATGTTCCTGACCGATCCGCAGGACCAGGACGCGGTGGGCGATGTCCACGCCCGCTTCTTCAGCGCGGCGCAGCCGGCAGCCACAATGGTCGGCGCAGCCTGGCTTTGCCGACCGGAATGGAAAGTCGAGATCGAGGCCGAGGCGATCGTGCGGGGCTGACCTTTCCGCCCCCCTTCCATCGCTCCGCCAGCGGCGCTAGAGCCGGGCGCATGACAGGACAATTCCAACTCAACGAAGACCAGCTTGCGATCCAGGAAATGGCGCAGCGGTTCACCGCCGACAACATCACCCCGTTCGCCGCCGAATGGGACGAGAAATCCCATTTCCCCCGCGACGTGATCAAGCAGACGGCCGAACTCGGCTTCGGTGCGATCTACGTCAGCGAGGAATCGGGTGGCATCGGCCTTGGCCGGCTGGAAGCCGCGCTGATCATGGAAGCGATGGCCTATGGCTGTCCGGCCACCAGCGCGTACATCTCGATTCACAACATGGCCGCCTGGATGATCGACCGGTTCGGCGGAGACGAGGTGAAGGCCAGGTATCTTCCCGACCTCATCTCGATGGAAAAGATCGCCAGCTACGCGTTGACCGAACCGGGTTCGGGATCGGATGCGGCGGGCCTGAAAACCACGGCGCGCCTCGATGGCGACCATTATGTATTGAACGGCACGAAGCAGTTCATTTCCGGCGGCGGGTTCAACGACATCTACGTGACGATGGTGCGAACCGGCGATCACAAGAGCAAGGGCATTTCCTGCCTGGTGATCGACAAGGACACGCCTGGCGTTTCGTTCGGCAAGCCCGAAAAGAAGCTGGGGTGGAATGCCAGCCCGACCGCACAGGTCGTTTTCGAGGATGCGCGCGTGCCCGTGGCGAACCGCGTGGGAGCGGAAGGCGACGGGTTCCGTTTCGCGATGGCGGGTCTCGATGGAGGGCGCCTCAACATCGGTGCCTGTTCGCTCGGCGGGGCGCAGCGCTGCCTCGACGAAGCGGTGAAATACACCAAGGAACGCCAGCAGTTCGGCCAGCCGATCGCGGACTTCCAGAACACCCAGTTCATGCTGGCCGACATGGCGACAGACCTCGAAGCGGCGCGCGCCCTGCTTTATCTTGCTGCGGCCAAGGTCACCGACAATTCGCCCGACAAGAGCAAGTTTTCCGCCATGGCCAAACGTCTTGCAACCGACAGTGGCAGCCAGATCGTCAACGATGCGCTGCAGCTGTTCGGTGGCTATGGCTACCTGCGCGAATACCCCATCGAACGATTCTGGCGCGACCTGCGCGTGCATTCGATCCTCGAAGGCACGAACCAGGTCATGCGGATGATCGTGGGCCGCGAGATGCTGCGCCAATGATCGGCCTGGCGATGACGGCGCTGGTGGTGCCCGATTACGACGAGGCCATCGCCTTCTTCCGCGACGCACTGGGTTTCGCGCTCGGAGAAGACAGCGACCTTGGCGGCGGCAAACGCTGGGTGGTCATGACGGGTTCGCACGGCGGCAAGCTGCTGCTCGCCCGCGCCGCGAACGACGAACAGCGTGCCGCGATCGGCAACCAGACCGGCGGCCGTGTCGGCTGGTTCCTCGACACGAGCGACTTCGCCGCCGACCATGCCCGCATGGCCGAATGGGGGGTGGAATTCACAGACGGACCGCGCGATGAGCCCTATGGCACGGTCGCGGTCTTCAACGATCCCTGGGGCAACCGCTGGGATCTCATCGAACGCAGGAAAGCAGCATGACCGACCAGGTCCATATCCATACCCATGGCCGTGCGGGTCACATCTCGCTCAACCGGCCCAAGGCGCTCCACGCGCTTACCTTGGACATGTGTCACGCGATAAGCGCGGCACTTGGCGCATGGGCCGGCGATGACGCGATCAACGCCATCCTCCTCGATCATTCGGAAGGTCGCGGCTTTTGTGCCGGCGGCGACATCAATCTGCTGCGGCATTCGGCCCTGACGGACGATGGCGCATCGGGCCGTGCGTTCTTTCATGACGAATACCAGCTCAACCACCGGATGTTCGAATACGAAAAGCCCATCGTGGCGTTCATGGACGGCATCACTATGGGCGGCGGCGTGGGCATCGCCATGCCGTGCAAATATCGCGTCGCGACCGAGAACACGCGCTTTGCCATGCCCGAAACGGGCATCGGCCTGTTTCCGGACGTGGGTGGCGGCTGGCATCTGTCGCGCCTCGGTGGCCGGCTTGGCCAGTTTCTCGCCCTGACAGGCGCCCGGCTGGACGGGGCCGAGTGCCTCTGGGCCGGAATTGCCACGCATTACCTCCCGAGCGACAAGCTGGCAGAAGCCAAGGCGCGGATTTCCGAAAACCCCGAACGGGTGGCGGGCATCCTGTCCGAACTCGCGATCACACCGCCCGAAGCGCGGATCGAAGGCAACGCCGACCTGATCCAGAAACATTTCGCCTCGGACAGCTACGAGGAAATCCTCGCCAGCCTCGAAGCGGAAGCGAACGATGCGGGCGGCGAATGGGCGGCCAGGGAACTGGCCACCCTGCACACCAAGAGCCCGCAAACCTGCAAGGTTGCCCTGCGCCAACTGGCCACTAGCGCCGCTCTGGGCAATTTTGCCGAGAACATGGCGATGGAATACCGCATCGCCAGCCGCGTCCTGACCCGGCCCGATTTCGCGGAAGGCGTGCGCGCGGTGATCGTGGACAAGACGAACGACCCCAAATGGGACCCGGCTACGCCCGAGGGCGTGAGCGAGGAACTGCTCGACAGCATCTTCGCCCCGCTTCCCGCAGACCAGGAATGGAAACCCCTATGAGCTACGAAACCATCACCGTCGAACAGCGCGATGCGGTCACGCTGATCACGCTCAACCGCCCGCAGGCGCTCAACGCGCTCAACTCCAGGGTGCTGGAGGAACTGATCGAGGCGTTCGCCGCCTACCAGGCCGACAGCAGCCAGCGATGTGCGGTCATCACCGGTTCGGGCGACAAGGCCTTCGCCGCAGGCGCCGACATCAAGGAAATGAGCGACAAGGCGGCGGCCGATTTCTACCTCGACGATTTCTTCAGCCCCTGGACCAGCGAAATCGTCAAGAAGACCCGCAAACCGTGGATCGCCGCGGTCAACGGCTTCGCACTGGGCGGCGGGTGCGAACTCGCCATGATGGCGGACTTCATCATCGCGTCCGACAAGGCGAAGTTCGGCCAGCCGGAAATCAACCTCGGCGTGGCCCCCGGCATGGGTGGCAGCCAGCGCCTGACGAAGGCGGTCGGCAAGTCGAAGGCGATGGAAATGTGCCTGACGGGCCGGATGATGGGCGCCGAAGAGGCCGAACGCGCGAACCTCGTCGCGCGCGTCGTCCCGCACGAAAGCCTCGTCGAAGAAGCGCTGAAGACCGCCGCCACCATCGCCAGCAAGCCGCCCATGGCCGCGATCGCGAACAAGGAAATGGTCAACGCCGCCTTCGAGACAAGCCTCGACCAAGGCCTGATCATCGAGCGCCGCATCTTCCAGATCCTCACCGCCAGCGAGGACAAGAAGGAAGGCATGGCCGCCTTCATCGAGAAGCGCGAGGGTAAGTGGACTGGGAGATAATCCTCAAGGGTCTGAGCTTCGTCGCGATCGGCGTGTTGCTGCTTTGGGTTGGCTGGAACAACTGGAAGCGTCGCGACAGTGAGGCGATCCCGTGGATTGAACAGAGGATCATCGCGGACAGTGGCGAAGAGTATCTCCCCCGCACCCGGTTTGATCGAATTTCCCGAAGGATACAGGCGGGGCTTGGCCTAATTTTTGGATTATTTTTCGTGTTTATAGGCATCAACGCAGCATTGCTTGGAGTTTGACATGAAAATCGCTTTTATCGGCCTCGGTAACATGGGCGGCGGGATGGCCGCCAACCTCGTCAAGGCGGGGCACGAGGTGAATGCCTTCGACCTGTCCGAATCGGCGCTTGCGGCGGCGAAGGACCACGGCTGCGCAACTTTCACCGAAGCGCGCGAGGCCGTGCAGGGCGTCGATGGCGTCGTCACCATGCTGCCCAACGGCGCCATCGTGAAGTCGGTCTATACGACAAGCGTCATCGGCCATGCGCCTGCAGGCGCCGTGCTGCTCGATTGCTCGACCATCGACGTGGCGACCGCCAAGGACGTAATCGCCATGGCCGAGGCTGCGGGATACGACATGGTCGACGCACCTGTCTCGGGCGGGATAGCGGCGGCGAACGGCGGGACGCTGACCTTCATGGTCGGCGGGACCGACAAGGCGTTCGCACGCGCCAGCGAAGTGCTCGAACCCATGGGCAAGGCCGTCATCCACGCAGGCGATGCAGGCGCGGGCCAGACGGCCAAGATCTGCAACAACATGCTGCTCGCCATCACCATGATCGGCACGGCAGAGGCGATGACAATGGCGGAGAAGCTCGGTCTCGATCCCCAGAAGTTCTACGAAATCAGCTCGGTTTCCTCGGGCTACAACTGGTCGCTCAATGCCTACACCCCGCTTCCCGGCGTTGGTGTCACCAGCCCGGCGGACAATGATTATCAGGGCGGCTTCGCCACGGCGCTGATGCTCAAGGACCTGCGACTGGCCATGGAAGCGGCAAACAGCGTGGATGCCACCACCGTGCTCGGCTCGACCGCTGCGGAGCTTTACGAAGCCTTCGCCGAACAGCACGGCGGGCTCGATTTCTCGGCGATTATCAAGACCCTGTGATTTCGCCCCTTATCCGGGCGAGCCATTCGCGCGGGGCCTGACGGCGTCCGATGTCGGCAACGAACTCCTGCCCACGCGCAACGCTCCGCAGGCGCTGCTCGCCAGCCCAGCGGTCAGGCCGATCGTGATAGCTGAGACCGCCGGGTTTCAGCCAGTCGGGGCGACGCCAAAGGCTCGGCGGACCTTCGGGGATCGTCAGCCGCAAGGCGTCGCTAGCCCGCACCGCCGTCTGGCCGGGGCCAGCGTAGATCGTGTCGTTCTTGCCGTGCATCGCAAGCGCATGGGGGTGGCCGTGATCGACCAGCCAGTCGGGCACCCCATCCGCGAGCGCGATCAATTCCTCCACCTCGAGAAAACCGAAGATGCGATGGTGCGGATCGCCGCCTTCTTCGCGGAACAGGCCGAAGAACACGAACACGTCCCCCACGCCCACACCCTGGTTCGCGAGATGCGTCTGCGCCGCGCCGACCTGCCCGAACAGGCAGCGGCCATCGGGCAGGAACATCGGGTCGTGATGGCACAGCGCCTCGGCGTCATGACGCCCTTTGCTGGCCCGGGCGCAATGGTCCCCCAGGCCAAGGTCTCCATAGGTCGTGGCCGAAGCCGCACCTGCCGGGATCGGCAGGCTGATGGGCCGCCCGTCCACGATCGGCGATGGGCCGCCGCCCGCGGCGCTGTCGAAACCCTTGCGGCTGAAGATAATACGCATCCCGTCCGACGCTGCCCGTCGGGGGGTGCCGTGACAAGCTTGCGTTTGCAGATTAAAGGGCGCGCATGACGACCCCCAACGATACCAAAGTCACCGCACTTATCATGGCCGGCAAACGTTCCGGTGTGCTCGACCCGCTGGCCGCGCGCGCCGACGTGGCGCAGAAATGCGTCGTCCCGGTGGGCGGAATGCCGATGATCGAGCGTGTGGTGGCCAATGTCGCCGCCTGCGATCGTATCGGCGAAATCCGCGTCGTGGCGCACGAACCCGAAGAAATCGCGGCCATCCCGTCGATCGCCAAACTGGTCGAGGAAGGACGCCTGGTCTTCCGGCCCGGCGCCTTCAACCTGGTCGACAGCGTGTTTTCCGGCGCCGACGGGGCGACCTATCCGATCATGATCACCACGGCCGACAACTGCCTGTGGCTACCGGACGACTTTGCCGAATTCGTCGACAAGGCGCAGGCCAGCGAAGCAGGCGCGGCAGCCGCGCTTGCCCGCAAGGAAGATGTTCGCAGCGCCGACCCGGAAGGCCAGAAGAAATTCTACGAATTTTCCGATGGCGAATTTTCCAACTGCAACACCTACTGGATCGGCAGCGCAAAGGCGCTTTCGGCGGCCGAGATCATGCGCGGCGGCGGCCAGTTCGTGAAGTTTCCCAAACGCATCGCGCAGGCCTTTGGCGTCATCAACCTCGTCCGCTTCGTTCTGGGCTGGGGCACGAAGGAAAAACTGTTCGCCCAGGTGTCGCGCCGGTTCGGCTTCAAGATGGTGCCGCTGGAGATGGACAACGGATATTGCGCCATCGACGTGGACAACGAACGCACCTTTACCGTGACGGAGCGCGTGCTCGCCAGACGCAGCGGCGCCGCGGCCTGATACGGCCCGTCACGCGATGATCCGCCTGATCCGCAACATCGGCTGGCTTCTCAGCGGCCGCGGGGTCAACGCCGTGTTGAGCCTTGTCTACCTTGCGCTGGCCACGCGGACTCTCGGGTTCGACGGGTTCGGATATTTCGCGATTATCGTGGCGCTGGGGCAAACGGTGACCGGTCTCGCCAATTTCCAGACGTGGCAGTTCGTGGTCCGCTGGGGTTCGGGCAAAGACGGTCCGGGCGAAGCGACAGGTTTTGCCATCGCGCTCGACATGCTGTCCATCGCGCTCGGTCTGGTGCTGGCGGCCGTGCTGTGCTGGTCGGCGCAATTCTGGCTGCCGCTGCCGCTGGATCTGCTGCCCGTAGCCTTTGGATACTGCCTGGTGTCGTTGCTGGCTATTCGCACCACGCCGACCGGTCTTTTGCGGCTGCGTTTCGAATACGGCCGCGCCACCGCCGCCGAAGCGGTCCAGCCGATTATCCGTGCCATCGGTGCGGTCCTGGCGGTCCTGTTCCTGCCAACCGTGATCGGGTTCATCCTGGCGTGGGCCGCAGCCGAGGTGGCGGTGGCCGCCGCGCTGTGGTTCGCCGCCGGACGGTCGCAGCGCATCGACCTGTCGAAAATCAGCCTGTGGCGCATCCCCCGCGACCACCCGGGCGCATGGAAATTCGTGTGGTCGACCAATCTCACCGGCAGCCTGAATGTCGGCTCGAAACAGGTGCTGATCCTGCTGGTCGGCGCGATCGGGGGCGAAGGGTTTGCCGGCGGCTTCCGGGTGGCGAGCCAACTTGGGCAAGCGCTCGTCAGTCTCGCGCAGACGGTATCGAAGGCGATTTATCCGGAATTGGTCCACGCCCGCGAAAACGCGCACGACATGGCCCGGCGCATGGCGAATATCGCGCTGATCGGCGGCGCGTTGGCCGTGCTGGTGGCTGTCCTGTTCGGGCGCCAGGGCCTCGTCTTCATTGCTGGTCCTGAATTTTCGGTGGTCTATTGGGCAATGGTCATTCTGGCGATTGCCGGTGCCATCGAACTGGTCGGTGCCAGCCTTGAATCGCTGCTGGTCAGCGCCGGACGCGCGGGCACCGCGCTGGCGATGCGCGCGGTTCCCACGCTGCTCGGGCTGGCGTTGCTCAAGGCGGCGATGGACTGGAACGGGCTGAAGGGCGCCGCTTTCACTGTGCTGGGTTCCAGCGCGCTGGCCGTGATCGGCTTCTGGGTTGCGGTGATCTCGCTCAGCCAGATCACCATCACGGTCAAACCCAAACCCGAAGAAACCTCCCGGCCCTAACGCAGGCCCAGAACCTCTGCCTCGTTTCGCAATCGCGTGGCGGCTTGCGGGTTCGCCGCAAGTGCATCGTTCAACGCCTTGCGCGCGCGATCCGGTTGGCCCAACACCTGCCGACTGCGCATCAGCATTATCCAGCCTTCGATATTTGCCGGATCGGAAGCCAGCTTGCCTTCCAGGCTGGCAACCATCCCTTCCGCCATCTGGCGCTGTTCTCCGGGGGGGATCGCCCCAGCAGCGGCAATCTGGCCCGCATCGGGCCCGGGGATCGCGTTACCGGCCGAAAAAACGGAGGCTGCCGGATCGGCAGGGGCGAGCGACTGCTGCGTTTCGCGGACCGACGCCAGACGCGCACTGGTATCGATGCCGTTGATCTTGCCGACCTGTTCGATGGTGCGGGCCAGATCGGCCTCCCACGGCGCTCCGGGCGGCGTGATCGCCAACAGCGCCAGCCAATCGGTAATCGCGCCTTCATGATCGCCATCGAGATCGCGCTTCACGGCAAGAAAATACCGGCCCCGGGGGTCGTTCGCGTCAAGAGCCACGGCCTTGCGGAAGGCGGCCAGCGCGTCCCGGGGCAAGGGGTCCCGCTTGCTTGCCATGACCAGCGTTTCGCCAAGAGCAGACCACAGGACCGCCTGACCGTCATCGATCGCGATGGCCGCGCGATACGCTTCCGCCGCCTTATCGAATTCACCCCGGTCGAACCGGGCGAAGGCCAGTTCCTGCCACGGACGCGGATCATCACCGGCCTCGCCCGCGCGCCGTTCGAGTTCCTCGATCGACGCAGGCCCTGCCTGCGCCAGCTCGGCATCGTTCGCCGATCCGCCATCGTCCAGCGCCCGATAGCCGATCGCCGTCGCCGCTGCGGCCAGGGCTGCGCCGAACAGCAACACGCCCCATTGTGCGCCGCTTGGCCCCGTTTTCTCGCTCATTCCAGTCTCCCGTCCGCAGCACGGTAGGGCGCAAGTCCGGGGTCAGCAATTGCCAGCGCACGAGTTATGCTTATGATGCACAGCCGTTACAGAAAATGGGTTGCAGACCTGCCTGGGGGGGCAAGCAAGATTGGCGCATAACGTGCGTGTTGCGATTGTAGGGTCCGGCCCTGCCGGGCTGAGCGCTGCCGCACACGCGGCGGCGTTGGGCATGAGCCATGTCCTGATCGAAAAGACGGACCACCTTTCGGATACGATCTTCAAATACCAGAAGGGCAAGCACGTCATGGCGACACCCGCCAATCTGGTGCTCCGCAGCGATCTGGATTTCGATGCCGGCAAGCGTGAAACCATCCTCGATACGTGGGATCGCCAGATCGAGGACAACAAGGTCGACGTCCGGCTCAACGCCGAAGTGAAGGAAATTTCAGGGGAAGCGGGGGCGTTTTCGCTCAAGCTTTCCACCGGCGAAACGATCGAGGCCGAAGCGGTCGTGCTGGCCATTGGCACCCAGGGAAATCCCAACCTCCTGCGCCTTCCCGGCGCGGATCTCCCGCATGTGCAGTACCAGCTCGACGATCCGACCGAATATGTGGACGAGCATATAACCGTGATCGGGTCCGGCGATGCCGGGATCGAAAACGCGCTCGGCCTTGCCGCGGACGAGGCGCAGGGCAACGTCGTCACGATCCTCAACCGCAGCGCCGATTTCGCCCGGGCCAAGGGTGCCAACGTCAAATTGCTGGAAGAAGCGGAAGCCGACGGACGGATCATCGTGCGGCGTGAAACCTCGCCCAGCGAAGTGCGGCCCGGCGAACTTCTGCTCGATACGCGGGATGGGCAGGAGGCGATCCGCTGCGACCGGATCATCGCCCGCACCGGGTCGCAGCCGCCCCGTGCGTTCGTCGAAGGCGCAGGCATTGCCTTCACCAGCGAAGACCGGGGCGCCTTTCCCCAACTCACACCCAGTTTCGAGACGACCAAGAACGGCATCCACGTCATCGGGGCGCTGGCCGGATACCCGCTGATCAAGCATTGCATGAACCAGGGCTATGACGTGATCGAGTTCCTCAGCGGGAACACCGATCTCAAGCCCGCCGACGAACCGATCCTGGCCGAAAAATTTGCCCGCCTGCCGGGCCGCCGCAGTGTCGACGACTGGTTGGAAACCTTCCACCGTGAAATCGTCATCCTGCAGGAACTGTCGCCCTTGCAGATCCGCGAACTGATGCTCGACAGCACGGTGCACGCCTACGAACGCGGCGAGATAATCTTTACCCGAAACGATCCCGGATCGTCGATGTTCGCCATCGCCGAAGGCAGTGTCGCCGTCGAGGTGAAGCCCGACGATCCATCGGTCACCGTTCCAATCGAACAGGGGTCCATTTTCGGGGAAGTGGGGCTGATATCCGGCCGCAGGCGCGGTTCCACGGTGCGCGCGGCCGAACCCACGGTGGTGATCGAACTGACCCGTCAGGCGGCGCTGAAACTGCTGGCGACTGCGCCTTCGGCCAACCGCGCGGTCAACCGCATTTCGATCGAACGCCAGCTGCTCCAGCTGTTCGGTTCGGGGCTGACCAGGGACGATGTCGGCGAGCTGGTCGATGCGGCACAGGTCGTTTCCGTGCCCGCAGGCGATATCGTCATCGAGGAAGGCGGAGACGACAAGGACATCTTCATCGTGCGCCGCGGGTCGATGATCGTGGAAAAGAATCTTGGCGGCCATCCGGTGTTCCTGTCCTATCTGCCGGCCGGATCATATTTCGGTGAAATGGCGGTGATCGATGGGTCCAAGCGCACCGCCAGCGTCCGCGCCGCGATCAAGAGCGAGGTGGTCCGTTTCCCCGGCGAAGCGTTCAACGCGCTGCTCGATGCAAAGCCCGACATTCGCGCACGGGCGCTGGACGACATGGCCGGACGCCGCGAAATCAACGACTTCGTCGAAAGCCGCAAGGCCAGCTTTGGCGGCGCGGTCGACATGTATTCGCAGACCGCACAGTTCCTCGTGGACAACGGCCTGGGCGAAGCGACCGACGTGCTGCTGATCGACGAGAAATTGTGTGTCGGCTGCGACAATTGCGAGAAAGCCTGCGCTGACAGCCACGACGGGCTTTCGCGGCTCGACCGTGAGGCGGGGCGTACCTACGCCCACCTCCATGTGCCGACATCGTGCCGCCATTGCGAACATCCGCACTGCATGGCCGATTGCCCGCCGAACGCGATCCGCCGCGGGCCGGACGGCGAAGTGTTCATCGACGATACCTGCATCGGTTGCGGCAATTGCCAGCGCAACTGCCCCTATGGCGTGATCCGCATGGACGCCAGGCCTCCGAAGAAGCCGGGCCTGCTATCCTGGCTGCTGTTCGGTGCCGGCCCCGGACCGGGCGAAGCCAGCTATGCCTGGCGCAAGAAGGCCGCTGCGGCAGAAGGCGCCGAACGGCCCAAGGTGGCGATCAAATGCGATATGTGTTCCGGTGTCGAAGGGGGACCGGCCTGTGTCCGGTCCTGTCCCACCGGCGCCGCGATCCGTGTCAGCCCCGAACGGTTCCTTTCGGTCGCCCGTATGGAAGAGGCTGACTGATGGCCTCGCTGTTTGGACGACGCGACAAGGACAGGGCCTTTGCCGCAGCGGAACGCCGCCGTTCGGCCGAACACGAAAGCTTTCTTTCGCACCGTTCATTCCGCTGGGCCAAGGCATCGGCGCTGCTGGCGCTGTTCGCGCTGGCGACGTATCTGCTGATCGATGTGGAACCGCGCCACAACGGCGGCAGCTGGTACGGGTATACGCTGGGCACGGCAGGGCTGGGCCTGATCGTCTGGCTGGCCTGGCTGGGCATCCGCAAGCGCCGCCCCACACCCGGAAGCTGGAGCCTCAAGGGCTGGACCAGCGCGCATGTCTGGCTGGGACTTTCGCTGGTCGTTATCGGCACGCTGCACACCGGTTTCCAGCTGGGCTGGAATGTCCATACGCTGGCCTGGGCGCTGATGATGCTGGTGATCGCCACCGGCATTTACGGCATCACGGTTTACGCTGTCCTTCCGGCAAAGCTTTCCGAGAACCGCCGGGAAATGACCCGCGAACAGATGGTCGAAAGCTTGGCGACGATCGACCGCCAGCTCGAGGCGGCGGCCCAGCCGCTTGAGCGCAGCGATGCCGATGCGGTTATCGCCGCGCTGGAACAGGACGTGTTCACTGCGGGTGTTCTTGCGCGGCTGCGCGGGGCCGATCGCCGCGACGCCACGCGCCGCGCACTTGAAAGCATTTCGACCGAACGGGCCTATAACCACGACGAAACCGACGCTGCGCAGCAGAAGGTGCGCGCGCTGCTCGGCCGCCGCGCCAGCCAGATCGACCAGATCCGGCGTCAGATGCGTACCAAGGCGATGCTCGAAATATGGCTGTACATCCATGTCCCCCTGACGATCGCGCTGCTTACCGCACTGACCGCGCACGTCATTTCCGTGTTCTATTACTGGTGAGGCAGGGGCGATGACTTTCCTGATCCGCACTGTCGACCACACCGCCACCGGACGCGAGATCGTGCGCGACCGCGAAGTGGCGGGCGATACCCTGACGATCGGGCGCGCGACCACCAACGATGTGGTCCTTGCCGACCTTGCGGTGGAGCAGCATCACGCCACGGTCGAACTGGTCGAACGTGGGCGGGTGCGCGCCACGTCCACTTCGGATCACCGGTTCGCCCACGACGGCCGCAGCACGGCGGAAACACAGTTCGATCCGGCAGGCGGCGGGGAACTGCTCTTCGGCACCTATGCCCTTGCCTTTTCGCGCGACGATGAAGGGCGCGTGCTTGTCACCGTAACCCGGTCGGAACGCGATTTCGGCAACCGCGATGCCGTGCGCGGCTTCGACCTTGCCAGCGCCATGCCAGGCAAAAGGGTCATGGCGTGGGCCGCGCTTGCCGCGATACTGGTTGCCTTTCTGGCTGTGCCGGTGTGGTCCCACCTCACCCGCGAAGACAAGCGCGCGGGTGCCGATGGCCCCGACCAGGTGGCCCTCGATGGCAGCTGGAGCACCGGCAAGCTGAGCGAGGCGCACCACGCGCTCGAGCAGAATTGCGAAGCGTGCCATGTCGAACCGTTCGTCGCAGTGCGCGACGAGGCATGCCTCACCTGTCACGAAGACATAGGCGATCATGCCGCCGCGGACCGCCTGCTCGCAGGCCGCGAGCCGATGGGCACCGGCGAGGCGCTGCTGTGGGCCGTGGCCGATACCTTTGGCAAGGAAGGCCCCGCCGCCTGCACAACCTGCCACACCGAACACGAGGGCGCCGGAAGGATGCAGCCGACGGCGCAGGCATTCTGTTCCGATTGCCATAACGGCATGGACACACGCCTGTCCGATACCAGGCTTGGCAACGCGCACGATTTCGGCACCGATCACCCGCAGTTGCAGGCGATGATCCACCAGACGGCGGGCAGCGACGAACTCACGCGGGTGGTCATCGACGGCAAGGCACGGGAAAGCAGCGGGCTGCGCTTCCCCCATGACAAGCATCTTTCCCGGACCAACGGCGTCGCCCGCATGGCCGGCAACCTGTCGCGCTATGGCGAGGCGTTGCAGTGTTCCGATTGCCACCGACCGACAGACGACAGGAACGGATTCCTGCCCGTGGTGATGGAGGAGGATTGCGAAAGCTGCCACAGCCTTGCCTACGACAAGGTCGGCAACACCGTCCGCACGCTGCGCCACGGCGATGTCGCGCAAATGCAGGCGGACCTGATCGCACTCGATCGCGCACCGCGCCAGCCGGTAGTCACCGCCCGCCGGCGTCCGGGGGAATTCCAGCGCGGCGGGCGCTATTTCCAGGATTTCGGGCGCCCGACGCAGAATTACATCGGCATTTCGCGGGCGCTGGGCAAGGATGGGGTCTGCGGCGAATGCCATGTGCCCGCCACGGTCGATGGGCAGCGCGGCGTGATGCCGGTGTTCCAGCGCAGTTCCTATTTCACCAAGGGACGGTTCGACCACGAGGCGCACGAACAGGAAACCTGCACCACCTGCCATGCGGCGGATACCTCAAAGAGCGCGCAAGACCTGCTTCTGCCGTCGCTCGCCACGTGCCGCGATTGCCACCAGGGCGAAAGTGCGACCCAGGCCGATGTCCCGTCCAGCTGTGCGATGTGCCACAGCTATCACCCACCCGATTTCCGCCGCAAGGAGGATGACCTTCCGGCCCAGCCAGCGGGCAAGGTCGCCCGGCTTTCGCGCAAGGGGACGTCCGAATGACGGAATGGGAAGGCACGCTGGAGGTGGGTCCGGAATGCTGATCGCGCAAATGACCGACATTCACATCGGCTTCGATCCCGATGCAAAACCGGAAGAGCTTAACCGCATCCGGTTCCGCAGCACGCTCGATCGGGTGATCTCCTCGCCCAACACGCCCGATGTGCTGGTCCTTTCCGGCGATCTGACCGATCACGGCGACCGCGAGAGCTTCGCCAGGATCGCTGACCTTCTGAAGGCCGTGCCGTGTCCCATCCTGCCGCTGGTCGGCAATCACGATACCCGCGAGGAATTGCTGCGCGCCTTTCCCGGAACGCCCAGTCACGAAGGGTTCGTTCACTACGTGGTCGAACGGGACGGTTTGCGGATCATCTGCCTCGACACGTTCGAAGCCGGGCGGCACGGCGGTGCCTTCTGCGCGGCGCGGCGTGATTGGCTGCGGGCCACGCTGGAACAGGGCCAGGGGTCGCCTTGCGTGATCTTCATGCACCATCCCCCTGTCGTCAGCGGGATCGACTGGATGGATCCCGATCCGTCCGAAGACTGGATCGCCAATTTCGCCGCCGCGGTTGCGGGATTTGAAGGCGATATCCGCGCCATCCACTGCGGACATCTGCACCGCCGAATCCAGGCACAGTTTCGCGGCATCATGGTGAGTGTCACGCCGTCGGTCGCTCCGCTCGTGGCGCTCGACCTGCGGCCGATCGACGAAACGCGCGCCGACAACCGGGCGCTGATCACCACCGAACCGCCCAGCTATGCCCTCCATTACTGGAATGGCGACCAGTTGGTGACGCATTACGAAACCTGCGACAATTGGGATGTGCTGGCCCATTACGGCGAGCATCTGAAGCCGATGATCCGGGAAATGTTCTCCGAACGTAACAGCTAGATTGCCGACCGCGCCGCGGTTGCGGCGTCAGTCTGCAATACTGGCACGCCCCGGGTCCAGCCAGGGCCCACGCCCACCGACCCACGCCCGCATATCCGGTTCGTCGCTGACCTTCCACGGCACACCGGCGCGGGTCAGAAACAGCCGCTCCATCTCGGTGCGGTTGAAGGGCCGCGATCCCAGCCGTCCGAAGACCGCCATCTGCCCGCCGGTTTCATCGACGGCGCGGTCGCGGTCGAGGCCCTTGGACAAGGAAATGGCTGGACCTCTCGTTTTCGCCCAGGCGATCAATTCGGGTTTGGGCGCGGGGCTGAATCCGTAAAAATTGGGCTGGCTGTCCGGCGTGGTCAGCTGAAGCACCTTCATCCCGTTCCGCCCGTCCGCCACATAGGCGAACAGCGTGGCATTGGTGGAGCCGACAATCACATCCTCGGCATCGTTCAACGTACCGTCCAGGGTAACGCGCTGGTACACCTTGGGGGACAATGGGCGGGTCACGTCGAGGATGACCAGCCCGTCCTGCTTGGCGGCGACATAGGCGTAGGTCCGCGCCACATAGACGCGCCGCGCATCGGCCAGCGGGACGGTAGCCTGCGGCATCGCGACGGGGTTGCGCATGTCGGTAACATCGAACAGCTTCACGCCTTCGCCATCGGTGACCCACAGGTAACGGAACTGGATTGTCGATGCGCGCGCATCGGCAAGTTCGCGCACCGCCATCAGTTGCGGGTTTTCCGGTTCCGACAGGTCGACCACCACCAGCCCGCGCTTGGCGGTGATATAGGCGATGTCGCCCGCCAGCGTGATGTGCCGTGCGCCATCCAGCACGCCGCCTTCGTTCCACGCCTTGCTGCCATCGGCAAACCGGGTGCGCTTGAGATCGTTGTTGCGAAACTCGCCATCGGCCATGGTTTCGATGTTCACCAGGATCAGACCCTCGACCGCATCGGTGACGACCGCGTAATCGTAAATCGGCCGCATCGCCTGTTCCTGGTTCACCTGAAGCAGGGACATCGGCGTGCCGTCTTCGTTGATAACGGCATTTCCATCAGCGTCGTTGACCGGGGTTGCCGCCATCGCCTTGTTGCGATCGGGGCGGACCGGCTGCGTCGTCGCCAGGGCCATGCAGGTGGCGTTCCTGGTCTTTACGTGGGCATCGTGCCCCAGCGCGCTGAACGGGGCGGTGATGATCCGTTCGGACACGCCCTTGTTCGCGATGGACGCCACGTCATAGGCACGAAAACCGCCCTTTCCTTCGGCAACGAACATGTATTCGCCGCGAAGCTGGAGGCAGCCCACGGCATCGCGCGTGCCTTCATGGACATTGGCGAACTGTTCGAACGCCCTGGTTTCGCCGCTGGCATCGCCATCGAACGTCTTGCCGCGCACCCAGTTCTTCAGTTCGCGCCCATTGTCTTCGACGTGCATGCGCCAGTAATCGGGATAGGCGTATCGGTGCAGATACGATCCCAGCACCGCTTGCGGCTCATCCCATTCGGTGACGCGCACGGCCTCGAACCCGTTGTCCAGACCGACCCAGGCGTTCATGCCGACGAAGTTCACGAAATTCGTGCCCATCAACAGCAGCTGGCTCATGATCGCGTTGTTATCGTCCGCGGACGAAAGGTGGCAATCGGTGCAGGTCTTCGTTTCGGTCAGCCTGACCGTATGCGGGAAATGCGGCGCAAACGCCTGTGACGAATAGCCGCTGGCGGCTACCGGTGGCTGCTGGATGTAGATCCGTTCGCGGTTGATGTTGGTCGAAGACAGGACCAATGCGCTGGTCGAACGGATCGGCGCGATCTGATTGCCCTTGGTGGTCTGATGGCGGCCAAGCTGGAACATCTGGTCGCGCGCGACCTGCGGATTGTATGTCGCGAAATTGCGCGTTTCCTCGTCACCATAGTGGTGCGACTTGGTCTTCCAGTTCGCCTCGATCGGCAGGTGGCAACCGCCGCAACTGGTGGTCCAGGACAGGTGGCAGGTGAAACACGCCATCTCTTCTTCGCCGTGCGCGCGCTCGTCCTTGGAAACGCCGGTGCCGAATTCGAACATGCCGGTTTCCGCACCGGTCTTGCTCATCAGTTTCGCGCGGGCCGATTTGGCGTTGAAATGCGAACTGGCAGGATCGACGCTATCCTTCGTCAGGCTGACCACCCATTCGAGCGACGGGTCAACGATCGAGCGCTGGACCAGCGCCCGCCTTCCGTCATCGTCGAAGGTCCATTCGAACCGGCGCCTGCCGTCGGGGTTGCGCAGCAGCGAAAGATCGGTGCCCTTGGGCGGCGCGGCGGGGCCGCTGGTCAGCAGCGTGGGATAAGCGTCGGCGGTGCCGTGGCAATCCTTGCAGCCGATTTCCACCGCATTGGCGACTTCGCCGTAGATCAGCCCGTTGCCGTGGCTGTCCTGGGCAAAGTGGCAGTCAGCGCATTGCAGCCCTTTTTCCGCGTGGATGTCCATCATGTGGACCGCTTTGCCCGGATTGGTGCCGGGCTCGACGAACTTGCCCTCGCCTTCCTTGCGCCATTTTTCGGGATCGTCGGGCGAGACTATTCCGCCTTCCGCATCGAGGAGATTGCCGTCCCGGTCGCGCTTGAAGATCGCGCGGAAATTCCACCCATGCCCGTGGTAATCGGCAAACTGCGTGTCCTTCAGGTCCGGGTTAAGGTCATAGACGTTGCGCAGGAAATCGAGGTCGGCCCAGTTGCCCTTGGGCGCCGCGCCTTCGGGATTACGGTCCAGCACCGCATGAACCTCTTCGGCGGTGGGATACTTCTGGTCCTTGGGCCACATGTGCGGCGCATCGGATTCGTAATCCCACATGGTGTAGCCGAGGTACGAATTCAGAAAGATATTGGGTTGGTGCATGTGGCAGTTCATGCACTGCGCCGTGGGGATCGATCGGGTGAAGCTGTGGCGGATCGGGTGGCCCTTTTCCTTCACGGGCGCGGCATCACCATGCGTGTCTTCGGCGTGCCGGTCGCTTTCCCCGGGGGCCTTCACCGCGCCGTGGCCGCCGCCGTGGCTGTCCCCGTGATCGCCCCCGCGGCCGCCTTCATACAGGGCCGCGATGGTGGGATCGACCGACTGGCTCTGCCCGTCCCGGCCATACTGTGCATAAATCAGCGAATGGCGCGGTTCGCGGTCGTTGGCATAGACCACGTGGCAGCCCGAACAGCCCGAATGGCGGTAATCGCCCGGCTGATCGTTCGTACCCATGAACCACATGAACGGATCGTTGAGCCGGGTCTTGTGGATGTTCAGCACCGGGATCGCCACGCGCAGGCCCGTGGCCTCACCGCGGTTCGACTGCTTGAGGTCGGGCCGTCCTGGCTCTTCCAGCCGCTGGATCGAACCGGTCGGGTTCGGCAGGCCGATTTCCGGGAATTGCGTGGCTATGTTGCGTCCGCCGCGTTCGAACACACGGAACACGTCACCGGGGGGGATCACATGCCACGTCGGCATGGGATAGAGTTCCGCCAGCGCGCCGCGCGCCGCCTGCGCCTCGGTGACCGTGCCCGCCGGGGCGCCGGGGCTTTCGATCTTCGCCGGCTGCCCGTCGCGGGTGTACGCTTCGCCAAGCATGTAGCGTTTGAACGGCAGGATGCCGTTGTTGTACGCCGCCCCGCCCCACAGCATCGCACCCGACGCCATGATCGAGCGTTCGGCCGCCTCGATCGTTTCGATATGGCAGGCTCCGCACGCCTCGCGCGCGACACGATAATCGCTGGGGTTCACGAACCGCACGAAGATCGGGTCTTCCTTGTTCAGCAGGCCATAGGAACGCTTGGGATTGGCAGAGGATGGCCAATGCCAGCTTTCGGGATACCTCGGCAGCACATGCGCGGCATCGCGCGCGGCGACATAGGCGGGATCATCATGCGGCAGGTCGCTGTTCCCGACCACGCTGGCGTTTCCGCCGTGGCAATCGACGCAGCCGATCCGCACCGCAGGGGTTTCGTGCATTGTCGGCTGATCGGTGCGGACGTGGCACGAAAAACAGCCGTCGGACTTGGCCATCATCTGCGCTTCGGTCTGGATGCGGGGCGCTGGCGCGGCCGTGACGAGCGAATAGTCGCGTTCCACCGGCGTTTCGCCCTCCGCCGCGCGCAGGCCCACCGCACCGGCGAAGATCATGACCGCAAGGGCGAAAAGGAATTGGCCGAAGGTTCGCATCAGTATGTCAGGATCACATTGGCAAGCGCGGAATAGAAAGCCCGGGGGTTACCAAGACTGGTGAAAAGATCATCGAAACCGGCGCCTGAAAGCAGCGCTGCTCCCGACAGGCGCACCACGATGTTCTGGGTTGCCTTGGGGCGCCAGATCGCCGCAGCGGACAAATCCCAGCCGATATCCTTCGGGATAGAACCTTCGTTGCGCAGCGCTTCCAGCGTGGCGGTGTTCTGGAACCACAGGTGGTTGGCGTTGGCGGAAACGCGAATTTCGGGCGTCAAATCGAAATCCGCACCGCCCCCCAGCAACATCAACCCGGGGTTGTTGAAGTTCGACTGCCCCTGTTCCTTGGAGCTGCGCAGCGAGTTCAACAGGCCGTTGCGGCCATTGACGCTTACCGCGCGGCCGCCGCCGGCGAACGGGATGGTCTGGCGGATCCAGTAGGAGGTGTCGGCCCCGGCGAAGACCGGGTTTTCGAACACCGCGTCATAGCCCGTTTCCTTGTCGTCATAGGGATCGCCATCGCCGCTGGCATAGGCTGCCGAAAGGCGGAAACGCATCCAGTCCTGATCGTAGCTCGCCTCGACCGCGCCGAAATAGGCCCCGATATTGGCCGGGCGATCGGTGAAGAAGGAATTGCGATCTTCGCCGAACACGTAATAGGCGCTGCCCGTCAGGTTGATCCGCCCGATCCGGCCATCCGCGTTGTACCCGAGGTAGAACGCGTCGTAATTGCGGCCCCGCAAGCTTCCGAGAAGCGCGGGCCGGACCGGGAAACCGTTGTCGTCGATTTCGATGTCGTCCGCTTCGCGGTTGGCATTCCAGGCGAATGTGAACTGGCTTGTCAGCGCCGGGATCAGGAAATCCTGGCGATAGGCGTTGGCAAAAAACAGGTAATCGTCACGCGGGGTCTGCAGGATTGCGTTCAAGCCGCTGTTGGTGTCCTTCTCCAGCCGCCAGAAGCCGCCGAAATTGTACTGGAAACGGTTGTTGTCGCGGTTGCCGAAAAAGCGGATCCCCAGCTGCTGGTCGTTGAACAGGAAGCCGCGGAAGTCGGATTGGAAGGGCTGGATGCCGATCCGGATGCTGTCGAAATCATAGCGATCGGACACGTTGCGAAAGTGGTAGTCGACAAAGGCTTCCTGCACGCCAACGAAATGGTCGAACCGGTGCGTGGGCCTGGACGGTTCGACGAAAAGCACGCGGCGTTCGGGCACGTCGACGTAGTTGGCGTTGAACGCCAGCGTGACGCGGTATTCGATGTTCGGCGGTTTGTAGGCGGTGCTGCCCTTGAGCAGCGCCGCCCCGACAAGGAAGGTTTGCGAAAGAACCAGGCTGGTGTCCTTGCCGAACACGTCGAGGCTTTGCGGACGCTGCGTGGTCTGAACGCCGACCGGAATGGGGAACGTGCGCGGTTCGATCACCGTGTCGCTCACCGCGTTGACGATGAAGAACCAGTCGTCACCCGTGATCGGCAGCCATGGCACCTTGTCCGGATTGATCGGTCGATCGCCTTTATAGGTGTTCTGGTTATAGGGGTCCCACCAGCGTTCCTTGACCAGACCAAGGCTTTCGATCAGCCGCCAGCGATCGGGGATCGGCACCTGGTCGACCGGAAAGGCTTCGGGTGGCGGGGCGCGAACAGCGCCTTCGTTGGTCTGGCTGACCGCATCGGGCAATGGTGCAGTGTAGTCCGGGCGGCGGCGGCCTTCGATAATCTCGTTGTCGAGCGGGGGCGGTTCATCCACTTCCGCAGTTTCGGCCGGCGGCTCCTGCTGCAAGGGCGCATCGTCCAGCGGGACCACGTCCTGCGGTGCCGCGAACAGCAGGGCCATCGGAACAAGGAACTCGCTCGCCATTACAGGCCCTCGCAGACGTTCTGCGCCGGATCGTCCAGGAAAGGCGCGAACGGGCAGCTGACGTAGCGCAGCCGAACTCCGCGACCGTTCACGTTGACCACGATGCGGTCGGCGCGAATGTCGATGGCAGCGTTGCCGATCGTGCCCGTGCGCTGGCCGCCGTTGTGCAGGCCAAGAAAGCTGACCATGTCGTCCTGGTCGATGCCGTCCCCCGAAACACCAATCCCGCCAACCAGCTGCCCGGCGCGGTAGATCGGCACCGATCCGGGGAATATCTGGATGCCGTTCGCCAGCCGCTTACCCCCGCCCGGCGCATCGGGCAGGAATGTGCAGCCGCGCTGGGTATCCGCGTTCCTGCCTAGGACAAAGCCAAGGTGTTCGATCAGGTTGGGCGCGATAAGATCGGTTTGCAGGCCGGTCATGAACGGGCTGAACCGGCCCGGCACCGCAACGGACAGCGGGCCGGAAACATCGCCCACCTCGCCATCGGGGAAATAGGGCCGCGAAAGATTGCCTCCCGACCGGTCGGCAAAGGCGAACCCGCCGGTCAACGCGTTCGGATCACCAAGGAAATCGCGCACACGCTGGACGTAGGCGGCAACCGCCGGACCGCCGCCAGCCAGCTGCTGCGCCGCCACGGGGCTGGAGAAAAAAGCCGCCGTGCGCGCCTTCTGCAAGCTGACATCGGTGCCGAATATCGGACCGTCTGGCGATCGCACGATACCCAGTACGGCACCGTGCGTGTCCACCATGCTGATGGTTGCCTGCATCCGGCTGTCGAGCGGTTTGCGGATCTGCGCGCGTGCATGGCTGAGGACCACAAAGGCTTCTTCCAGTATCGCCCGCACCTCGGCCGCGCTCAAGGGTTGGGCCACGCTGCCGGCATCGGTCCCGCCGCGTATCGGATACCGCCCCACACCTGCGCCATCGGTGAGCACATAGGCATCGCGCAGGGCAAATTCGCTGGCCATGCTGGGCCTGATACCCGACGCCTCGCTGCCATAGGCGGTGCCGCCCCGCAGCAATCCGTCCGTGTATCCCGTGACCGCGATCAGCCCGCCAGCCGGACCGTTCACCGCCCCGAAGCTCGATTGCAGCGGGCCAAGGCCGGTCGCATTTGCATCGCTGAAGCGCAGGCTGGTGCCATCGACCGTGATGCGATCGGCCTGAATTTCGCGCGGGGCGACGAACCCCTGCGTACCGGCAAGCGCGGCGGATTCCTCGTCATCAGTGTCGACGTTCAGGATATTGCGATCGAACCCGTAATCCCCGTCCCCTTCGACCCCGATGCCGCCAACGACGACCCCGTTCTTGTAAAGCGGAAGACCACCCGGATCGGCAGCAAGACCGAGCGGGGCGCGCTTGGGTCCGATAAAGCCATCCTGCACGCGCGCCGACAGGTCTGAACAGGGCAACTGGCTGAACTGGACCCCGAACAACGGCCCGCTTTCCAGGCCGATCGTGGTGGGCGCGGGCGGAAAATGTTCCTGCACGATCTGGCTGGCCGTGCGGCTTGAAAAGGCGTTGCCCCCGCTGGACAGATACGCACCGGTTATGGCCTTGGATATCGCTGCCGCAGCCGCCGGAACGGGAAATCCCTGCAGACCCACTTCTTCGCCTGCGGCGGCCGGCCCGGCGATCTGTCGGCGGCTGATCCGCGTCGTGCCGGATGCGTTGGTCATCTGGAAGACGGCGAGGACGTTGCCCACCCGGTCCACCACGGCAATCGTTGCCGACAGGTTGCGCGCCTGCGCTTCGCCAACGGCCTGCGCCAGCACGCGCTGCACATCGCCCGCCGACAGCGCTGCCTGGGGCGGGTCGGCGAACACCCGCCCGCTGGTGGTCGGAACGGGCGTGGGCGAACCGCCGCCGGTGTTGCCGCCCGAACTGCCAGTGCCCGACGTGCCACCGCCGCCGCATCCCGCAAGCGCAAGCGCCAGCGCACCGGCAAGACAGCACACATGGCCACGTACCATCAGCGCAGGCTCCCCACGGCGTTGGCGGCGGCCGAAAGGGCGCTGCGGAATTCAGCGGGGCGGTAGGCTTCCGGAGCACTGACGGCGGAATAGGCGCGGTTGATGTTGGACCTGATGCCGGCCGCTGCGCCCACCGTGACGCGCCCTTCGCGAACCAGCGCATTGAGAAGCGTATCGACCGCCATCACAGCCTGCACCGATCCCGCATAGTCGGTAAACCGCGGCGTGGTGGTGCGGCCCGTGATGGCCGCGATCACGTCAAACGCGTCCAAGCTGCCATAGGCCCGCGACGAAAGCGCATCGGACAGCGCCTGCGCGCGTTCGCGCAGCGTGATCGCCGCTGCCTGCGCGCTGGCACGGTCCCGTCCCATGGCGCTGTGGAAAGCCTTGCTGGCATCGTCGAACCCGCCGGCAGCAGCCGGAGCAAGCGAGCGGCTGACAGCCGACAGCATGATGATGTTTTCATCGTTGAAGGGCGGGTTTCCGAAGGGAATCGGGCGCCCCGGATTGGTTTCGAAGGTCAACCGCCGCGTCGGACCATCGGTGATCTGGCGGTGGCATGCATGGCAATCGTAGAAATACAGCTGGGGGAACATTCCCTGCATCCCGAAGGCGGGGCGGGCGAAAAGATCGGTCGCGCGGGCCACGGCTTCGGCCTGCCCCACGGCCCACAGCCGCACGCTATCGCTGCCGCCCTTGCGGCGCACATAATCGGCATCGGCATCGTGATGCTGCTGGAGCGATGAAAACAGGTCGAGTTCGAACGAGACGCGCGGATGGCCGGCGGCCATCATCGCATGGGTGACGAATTGCCCGGTATCGGTGCTGCCATAATGGCAATCGAGGCAGACCTTTGCGCGCACCTGCGGCCGCTCGAGCGGGACAAGACCAGCGCGAACGTTCGAAGCATGGCTTGCCGCTTTCTCGTAATGGACCTGCAGCCAGCCCTGCGAAGCCCCATGGCAGCTTTCGCAGCCCACCCCGTCGCTGGTCTGGAACCGCGCGCCGCGCCGTGCCTGCGGCACATAGGTAGCGTGACAGCCAAGACATGCAGGCGCGGACGTGGCCGCGCCAAGCCCGAGAGTGTCGGCAATCTGGCGACCGCGGCGGCTGGCAAGCGCGGAATAGGCGCGGCTGTGCGCGCCGCTTGCTGCGGAGGGTTCCTGCCAGGTGGCGATTTCGTCCTGTCGGACCACCGCACCATTTCCTTCCGACCGGCCGTGACAGGTCGATCCCGCGCAGGTTGCAACGCCTTCATACGTCGCACCGGCGCCTTGTGCCTGCACGCCGGGCGCGCCCAGCGCACCCGAAATTCCCAGGAGCAAAAGGGCCGCGAGGACCGCCAACGACAGCGCAACGCGCGGCGCGAACCCGCCCCGTGCCGGCACATTATTAACAGTTTCAGGCTGGTCGCCCATCAGCCCCCCCTCGTTCCGGCTGCGCATAGCTGCGATTCCGGTGTCCATGTTCACCCTCCCCTTAGGGTGAATTCCCTGATCGAACGCGCCCCCGGCGCGCCCGCAATCCCGCTTGTTCGCCCTTAACCCGCCAACCGCTCGCTCAACAGGTCCAGCTGGCCGTTGCACCCGTTCTGCGCGAGCGCCACGGCAAGGTCTTCCGGATTATCCGGCACCGTTTCAAGCAGCACGAATTCCACGCGCTGTGCAGGCCCGCCATCGGGGCCCGAGAAGCCATAGATGCGGTTCTGGCCAAGTGGCAACTCCTCCGCCCCGAGCGACGCGGTCGCATCGCCATCGGCAAAGGTCACGTGAACGTGAAAATCCGACACCGCCGAACCCAGAACCCAGGTTTCCTCCCCGGCCAGCGAGGGGCGCCAGAACCCAATCGTTTCGTCGGTCGCGAGGCAGACCTTGCCAGCCTGCGTGACATCAACATTCCACAGGTTCGAATTGTGCGGCATCGCATCGCCGGTTCCGCCGCGCACCGCACCGGTACGCACCCGCGCGCCCGAACGTTGCCGCGTCAGCATGGCAAACGCCGTGCGTTTGCTGGCACCGCGCGCGCCCACACGGTGGGTGCCCGGTCCGCGCAGGATGCGGGTGCCCGCGCCCGTGAGCACGGTGATGGCATCGCCATCGCGCAAGGTGACAGACGCCGCATCGTCGAGCTTCTTGCCGACCGGGTATTCGGCCGCCGAAGGGCCGCTGGATTTCACGACGACACCCGCTTTCGCCGGTGTCACGGAGCCTAGACCCAGGGTCGCACCGATCAGAGCCGTTGCGGTAAAAAGCTGTCTAGCCGAGAACATAAATGCCTCCCTCCTCGAGGTTCTGCATGCGGTGTAGCAGGTTTTCCAGCGCAGTGTCATTCGGGTAGCGCGAAACGAGATCGCGCACGATGCCAACTGCGGTAGCATGATCCGCCGCCACAGCCGCGTGGGCCTGTGACAGGAGATCGCGGTCCGCCTGTGGGAAATTCGGGTCCGGTTCCATCAGTTCGACCGGCCTGGCACGTCCGCGCAACTGCACCCGTCCCATCGCCCGCCACCAGTCGATGTCGGAACGCTCGGCGAATTCCCGGCTCGCCATGACGCTGGAAGCGAGCTGCTTGTTGGCCGCTTCGAGCCGTGCAGCGGTGTTCATGCTGTCGCCAAGCGCCGTGTACTGGATGCGCTTGTCGCCGCCGAAATTGCCGACCACCGCTTCGCCGAAATGCAGGCCGACGCGGGTCTTGCCGATCGGCGGCAGGTCGGGATCCATCGCGGCGACTTCCGCGCGAAACGTTTCGCCCGCCTGCCAGATGGCATAACCGCACCGCGCCGCGCGCGCCGCATCGTCGGGCCGGGCGATCGGTGCGCCCCAGAAGGCCACGACCGCGTCGCCCACGAACTTGTCGATCACCCCGCCATGGTCGAGCACCACGTCGCTCAGCATGTCGAGATAGCGGTTGAGCAGCTTTGCGACCATTTCCGGCTGGATCGCATGGCTCATCTTGGTGAACCCTTCGAGGTCGGAGAAAAGAACATAAAGCTCCTTCTTTTCCCCATGCAGCGCGAGCAGTTTGGGATGCTCGAGGATTTCCTCGGCCATTTCCCTCGGCAGGTATTTGCCCAGCGCGCCTTGCGCGAAATTGCGCTGCACCGCGCCGCTGGCCCGCGCCGCGGACGTAACGGCGGCAAAGGCCACGATCCAGCCGAGGAGCCAGCCGAATGCCGGAACCCCCAGCGTGTCGGCACCGGTCGCCTCCAGAATGAACGGAACCCCGAGGAAGGTGGCAAACTGGGCCCCCAGCAAGGCATAGATACGCCAGTTGCCCCATTCGAGCAGGCCGGTCAGAACAGCGGTGACGATCACCAGCAACGCCATGGCCCACAGCGTCGACCCCGCCACCGTTGCGCGCCGGTCACCGTCGAGCATCTGGGCGATCATGTCGGCGTGGACCCGCAGCCCCGGCGGATTTTCCCCGATGACGCTGGAAAAGGTCGTCTGGACACGGTCGTAATCGATGATGTCGCCGCCGATCAGGACGTAGCGCCCTTCGATCTGGGCGCGCAGCATGTCGGCCACTTCGGGGATGGCCAGCAGGTCCTCGTCGACGAAATTGTCGATCTGGAGGCTGATGTACATCGGCTCGTTCTCGAAAGCGGGGTGGCGATAGCGCAGCGAACCTTCGTAGCCCGGCAAGCTGCTGGCCTCGTCGCCCGCAGCTTGCAGCATGGCCCGGCCGAGCACGGGGGGAAGCCCTCGCTCAATTGACGGCCATTTGCGCGTCACACCGTGCGTGTTGTCCAGCCGTATGCTGGCGGGCCGCGCATTGCTGCCTTCCAGCGCACCGAGGAATTCGAAGAGGTATTCCTGCTGCTGATAGACGATGTCGCTTTCGTTGGTCTTGATATCGGCATAGCCGATCAGCGTCGGCGTCTGCATTGCGCGCAAGGTTGGGATCAGTTCGGCATCTTCGTCCTGAGGCTGATCGAACAGGATATCGATCCCGATCGCCCTGGGGCCCATCGCGTCGATCGACTTCAGCGCGCGGGCCAGCAATCCACGGTCGAGCGGGGAACGCTTGCGGGCGTTGATCAGCGTCTGGTCATCGAAAACCACCAGCGTGATGCGATCGTCCTGTTCGGCCTTCGGCGCCAGGAGCGAACTGCGCATATCGTACAGCGCGCGTTCGGCATCGCCCGTGCCGGGGGTCTTCATGTCGACCTGTTCGGCGCCTTCGGTCCGCAGGCTTTCGGGGATCGCCTGATAGGGGATGTCCCAGCTGTAACGCGCCACCAGAAGCGCCAGCAGGACAAGAACCGCCGTCAGCGCGAGCCGCTTGGACCCGGCTTCGCGGACATTGCGCCACCCGCGCAGGATCAGTGTGTCGCGCCTATCTTCGCCCAATCACCGCCTCCCCGCGGAAAACCGAACGACCCCCGGTTTATTCAAATTGCCCCAGCGACTGTAGGGCAGCATGTCCGTGTCGCAACCCCGTTTACCTCAAACCAGGTCGGGATCGCTCCACGCCAGAACCGGTTTGCGCGCCGCCTGCGTTTCATCGAGGCGGCGGCGCGGCGCATAATGCGGCGCGGTTTTGAGGCTTTCGTCACCGGCCTTGGCGCGTTCGGCCACACTGCGCAGGGCGAAAATGAACTGATCGAGCGCTGCCTTGCTCTCGGTCTCGGTCGGTTCGACCAGCATCGCGCCGTGGACCACCAGCGGGAAATACATCGTCATCGGGTGATAGCCCTCGTCGATCAGGCCCTTGGCGAGATCGAGTGTGGACAGCCCTTCCGCGAAGCCTTTGTCGCTGAACAGTGCTTCGTGCATGCACGGTCCGCTGGGGCCGAACGGCGCATCGAGAACGTCTTCCAGACTGCGCAGGATGTAGTTGGCGTTGAGCACGGCATCTTCGGCGACCTGCTTCAACCCGTCCGCCCCGTGGCTGAGGATATAGGCAAGCGCGCGGGTGAACATGCCCATCTGGCCGTGGAACGCGGTCATCCGGCCAAAGGCATCGGTATGGCCGAACTCTGCGGCGTTTTCCTCTTCCACCAGGTGAACCTTCCCGTCGCGATCGCGCGCGGTGAAGGGCAGCGGGCCATACGGGCTCAACGCTTCGGACAGCACAACCGGACCGGACCCCGGACCACCGCCGCCATGCGGCGTGGAAAAGGTTTTGTGCAGGTTGATGTGCATCGCATCCACGCCAAGGTCGCCCGGGCGCACCTTGCCGACGATGGCGTTGAAGTTCGCGCCGTCGCAATAGACGAACCCGCCGGCCGCGTGCACGGCATCCGAGATCGCCTTCATGTCGCGCTCGAACAGGCCGCAGGTGTTGGGGTTGGTGATCATGACGCCGGCGACATCGGGCCCGAGCCGCGCCTTCAGCGCCGCCAGATCGACCCGTCCTTCGGGCGTCGCGGGAATGTCTTCGACCTTGTATCCCGCAAAAGCAGCCGTCGCCGGATTGGTGCCGTGCGCGCTTTCGGGAACCAGGATCACTTCACGCGCATCGCCGCGCGCTTCAAGCGCGGCACGAATGCACAGGATGCCGCACAGTTCGCCATGCGCGCCAGCCTTGGGGCTCATTGCGACACCGTGCATCCCGGTGAGCGCGATAAGCCAGTGGGCCAGCTCGTTCATCACCTCGTAGGCGCCGTGCACGGTGGATTGCGGCTGCAGCGGATGGACATCGGCAAAGCCGGGCATCCGCGCGACCTTTTCGTTCAGCCGCGGGTTGTGCTTCATGGTGCACGATCCAAGCGGGAACAGGCCAAGGTCGATGGCATAATTCTGGCGCGAAAGCCGCGTGTAATGGCGCACGGTTTCCGGTTCGGACAGGCCGGGCAGCCCGATCTGTGCGGTGCGTTCGAACCCGCCGAGGCGGTTGGTCCCGCCGCGGGGTTCGGGCAGGTCCACACCGGTCGTTTCAATATGGCCGATTTCGAACAGCAGCGGTTCTTCCAGCATCAGCGCACGGTTGCCGGTGGCGGTATCGGGACCGCTCATCGCGTTGTGCCCTTCGACAGGTGTGCCGGGCTTCCAGCCGGACTGGTTGGGCGCGCTCATGCCAGCTCTCCTTCGAGGGCGACGGCCAGGGTTTCGATATCCTCTTCGCTGGTGGTTTCGGTGACCGCAACCAGCAGGCTGTCGTCCAGACCGTCATGATGGGGATACAGCCGCGCGAGCGAAACGCCCGCCAGCACGCCCTTGTCCGCAAGGTTGCGAACGACCGTGCGGGCGTCGGCGCCCAGACGCAGCGTGAATTCGTTGAAGAAGCTGTCGTTCAGAACGGTCACGCCGGGGATACGGGCCAGGCGATCGGCGGCCAGGCAGGCCAGCCGGTGGTTTTCCATCGCGAGTTGCCGGATCCCTTTCTCGCCCAGCAGCGTCATGTGGACGGTGAAGGCCAGGGCGCACAGCCCGCTGTTCGTGCAGATGTTCGACGTCGCCTTTTCGCGGCGGATATGCTGCTCGCGCGTGGACAGGGTCAGCACGAAGCCGCGCTTGCCTTCGGCATCGCGCGTCTCGCCGCACAACCGGCCCGGCATCTGGCGCACATGCTTGGGATCGCGCACCGCAAAGAGGCCGAGGTACGGGCCGCCGAATTGCAGGCCCACGCCGATCGACTGGCCTTCGCCGACAACGATATCCGCGCCCAGTTCGCCGGGCGACGTGATCGCCCCCAGGGCGACCGGTTCGGTGTTCACCGCGATCAGCAAGGCGCCCTTGGCATGGGCCGCTTCGGCGATGGCGCCAAGATCGGGAATACGCCCGAGAATGTCGGGATATTGCACCACGACGCAGCTTGTCTGGTCGTCAATCCGCGCGATCAGGCCGGAATTGTCGGGCTGGCTCTGGATGGCGGGCAGTGCACCGGCGATCTCGTCGTCGGTGAATTTGGCCATCGTCCGCACGACTTCGGCGTAATGCGGGTGCAGCGCGCCCGACAGGACCACGCGTTTGCGGCGGGTCACACGGCCCGCCATCGCAACCGCTTCCCAGCACGCGGTCGATCCGTCGTACATCGAAGCGTTGGCCACCGCGCAGCCATAGAGGCGTGCGACCTGGCTCTGGAACTCGAACAGCATCTGCAGCGTACCCTGCGCGATTTCCGGTTGATAGGGCGTGTAGGCGGTCAGGAATTCGCCCCGCTGGATGATGTGATCGACCGATGCCGGCACATGATGGCGATAGGCGCCCGCACCGAGAAAAAACGCCGCATCCGCTGCAGCGAGGTTCTTCTTCGAAAGCCGCCGCATGTGCTTTTCGACCGCCATTTCGCTGGCATGCATCGGCAGGCCTTCGATGGGGCCGGACAGCCGCGCTTCTTCGGGAACATCGGCAAACAGCGCATCGATGTCGGGCGCGCCGATCGTATCGAGCATTGCTGAACGGTCGGTATCGGTCAGGGGCAGGTAGCGCATCGTATTTCCTCAGGTCCCCGGCATCGGGGGCGTAAGATCACAGGCTGTCGCAGAAGCTCTTGTAGGCTGCGGCATCCATCAAGCCGTCGAACTGCGACTTGTCGGCGATGGTCATCTTGAAAAACCAGCCATCTTCTTCCGGGCTGGTGTTGACCAGAGCGGGATCGTCTTCGAGCGCGGAATTGGCTTCCATCACTTCGCCGCTGATGGGGGCGTAGACATCGCTGGCGGCCTTGACGCTTTCGACCACGGCGGCATCCTTGCCCTTGTCGATTACGCTGCCGACTTCGGGCAATTCGACAAAGACGATATCGCCAAGCTGTCCTTGCGCGAAGTCGGTGATGCCGACCGTCGCGGTATCGCCTTCGACGTCAATCCATTCGTGTTCATCGGTGAAGTAACGGGCCATGTGTTCAGCTCCCTCGATAGTAGCGGTGGGGGACGAAGGGCAGGCTGGTGACCTTCGCCGGCAGTCTCTTGTTACGGACTTCGATTTCCAGGGCGGTGCCCTCGGCAGCGTGATCGGCTGCGACGTACCCCATCGCGATGGGGCGTGAGAGCGTGGGGGAAAACCCGCCGCTGGTGACGCGGCCGACCGGCGTGTCGCCGGAAAAGATGATCGCGCCTTCGCGGGCCGGCATGCGCCCCTCGATCGCAAGACCGACGCGCCGTTCGGACGGGCCGGAAGCAAGAACAGCGGACACGGCCTCGAAACCCATCCAGCCGCCCGTTTCGCGCCGCTTCTTGGTCAGCGCGAAGGCAAGGTCGGCAGTGACCGGATCGACCGTGTCGGTCATATCGTGGCCATAGAGCGGCAGGCCGGCTTCGAGCCGCAGGCTGTCGCGCGCACCAAGGCCCGCCGGACGGACCTCGATCTCGGCGCACAGGCGATCGCACAGCGATTCCGCCAGTTCTGCGGGGACCGAAATCTCGAACCCGTCTTCGCCGGTATAGCCCGCACGGGTAATCCGCAGCGGCCATTCGCCGAACTGGTATTCCATCGACTGCATGAACACCAGACCGTCGGGCACGCCGCGCATCACGCGGTTGAGCGCGGTGGCCGCGTTGGGCCCCTGCAAGGCAATCAGGGCCTGTTCGTCGAGGTGGGTAAGCGTCACATCGTCGTCGAGGAATTCGCGCAAGTGGGCGATGTCATCCCACTTGGTCGCGCCGTTGACGACCAGGTAATACGCCGGTTCGCCCCAATACCCTTCGGTGCCCGCATCCTCGTCCGCCGCGATCCAGGGCGTGGCGTTGGTGACCATGAGGTCATCGATGATGCCGCCTTCTTCGTTCAGAAGCAGCGAATACCGCACCCGGCCCGGCTTCAGCGTGGCGATGGCGCCCGGCAGCAGCTTTTCCAGCTCCTGCGCCGCTCTTTCGCCCGTAACCATCAGCTGGCCCATGTGGCTGACATCGAACAGACCGGCGGAATTGCGGGTCCATTCGTGTTCGGCCACGATGCCTTCGAACTGGATCGGCATGTGATAACCGGCGAAGGCAACCATGCGCGCGCCCTTGCGCCGATGCCACGCATCGAGCGGCAGCGTGCCGATTTCTTCTTCGAAAATTTCGTCTTCTTCGCTCATCAACAATCCCGACAGCATGGCGGCCCCGTTGCCGGAGCGGCGAAATTCCATGCCCCCTCTGTCGGGAAACCTGAGAGACTGACCCGCGCACTGGCGGGCTTACCCCTTCGGTGGCAACTGCCAAGGCAGCGGCGCTTTCCAGAGTGTCGATCGATGCGCACGGTCCGGTTGCCTGAGAGTTTCCGGGGCGGTTGCTCCTTCGGCGCCGAGGGGCAAGCCCCGCGATCTCTCCCGCGCGCGCCCGCCACAGAATCGCTTCCATGGCCGACCCGGTTGCCCTGCGCGATAAGCCCGCGCCGGTCAATCGCCTACAACGCCCGCACTCTCTTATTCCCCCGCCTGCATCGCCCGCCGCACCAGTTCGATTTCCTCGGCCGCGAAGCCGCCTTCTTCGGGCACCGTCCGATCGGGGACCGCGGTGGTGAAATAGGCTAGTCCGTTCCCCGCCACGGGATCGATCCACAAACCGGAACGCAATCCGTAGGCTTCGCCGGCATGGCCCATCCGCCGCGCGGTATCGGGGAACAGGTTATCGCTGCAGCCCTCCAGGCCGGGATAAAGCGTCTGCAACGCCAGGCCGTAGAAACAGAAATGCGGCGCGTTTCCTGGCGAGGGCGGGACGTGTTCCTTCAGTCTTGCAAAACCTTGTGCCGTCAGCAGGCGGCTGTCGCTGCGCAGGATCGCCTGCCCCAGCCTGGCCAGATCCATCATCCCGATCCGCACCCCGCCCTGGGGGGAGAAAATCGAGGCGTTGCTGCCAGGTACATAATTGTCGAGGTTGCACGGCATCGCTTCCGCGATCGGGATCGTGCAATGGGGCGGCCGGTCGGACGCATCGTCGCGCGCGATATCGCCTGTGCTGCGATAAAGCGTCACCGCATCGTCGGCGAACCCTTGCGAACAGCCGATCCAGTTGAGACACGCCGTGATGCCCAGCGGTGCAAAGACGGTCCGCTCGACCAGCCGGTCGTAACGCTCCCCGCTCGCCGCCTCGAGCACGGTTGCCACAAGTGGCGAACCGAGGTTGGCATATTCGAACGGCGCATCGCCCGGCGGTGCGCCGGGATACCAGGCCTCGGGCATGGCCAGTTTTTCCTCCAGGCTTTCGCCCAACGCAATGACATAACCCGCATCGTCGCGCAGGCCGGACCGATGCATCAACACCTGCGCCAGGGTCACTGGGGCATCGGGATAGCCGGGATGGCGAACCTGCCAGCCGAGATAGGTCGAGACATTGTCGTCCAGGGCGACCTTCCCCTCGTCCACCAGCCGCAGCGCGGCGAGCGCCATGACCAGTTTGGAAACGCTGGCAATGCGGACGGGATCGTTTGCCGAAACGGCGCGCGCGCTCGACCGATCGGCCAGCCCTTCGACGATCACCGGGCTGACTTCGTCCCGGTCGAACGCAACCGCCACCGCGGCGGGCGGCACGCGGGTTTCCGGCACGGTCGAGCAAGCGGCGAGCAGGATAGTTGCAGCGGTGATAGCGATGCGCATGGCGGGACATTCCGCCGCCCGCACCGCCCTGTCAATCAGCCCCAGTTGAGCCACAGGAGATACAGCGCCGACAGCACGATCCACGCCCCGTCCAGCGTCTTTAGGCGCCTCCCGCCCAGCCACAGGGCGATGGGACGCGCAAGGAAACCCCCCAACGCCGCCGCCGGCCCCGCGAGCAGGACGACTTCCCACTGGATCGTGCCCGCACCGATATGCCAGACCGAACCGGCAATCACGCTGACCGAGGAAATCAGGCAGGCTGCGCCGGTGCACAGCAGCACCGGATAATGGCGAATGAAGAGATAGAGGGCGACCAGTTCGCCGATGCCGACCGAAAACAGCGCCGTCAGCGCCCCGCCCGGAATGGCAAGAAGAAGCAGCACGGCCATGTCACCGCGCTCGAGCCTGTCTTTTTCGGGGCGGGCAAGGTTCACGGTCCACGTCGACGCGATCAAGGCGATGCCGAGCAGGATGGAAAAGCCCTTGTATGCCATCAGCACCGCGTGCTGATCGAAATCGGTCGCCCGCTGGGTCACCAGCATGGCGGGCAGGGAAAGCGCCAGCACGCCGAGCGCCACGGCAAAGAAATCGCGCACCCGGACCTGCGCCTCCAAGGCGCCGGCTTGAGGTTGGTGATACAGCCGGTCGGTCCAGCGCAGCGCGCCCATGGTCATGCCGAAGCTCTGGATGGCCATCGATACCCCGACGACCTGCAGCGGCTCCAGATTCATCACGTCCAGTTCGCGCAAGGCGTTGAACACGGGCACGAAAACGACACCGCCGCCCGTTCCCGAGGTGTTGGCGATGATCGCCCCCACCACGCCCACGCCGGGCAGGAACCACAAGGCAAGCATCAGTTCGGGCGAGGACGGGACCACGAGGCACAGCGCAGCATAGGCGATCAGCAGGCCCAGCCCCCCGATCCACACCAGCCGCCCTTGGGGCAGCGCGCTCAGTCCAGATTGGGTCGCAGCCATCGTTCCGCGGTCGCCATATCGATCCCGCGACGCTGCGCATAGTCTTCCAGCTGATCGCGTCCGATCCGCGCCACGCCGAAATACTGGGCCTCGGGATGCCCGAAATAGAACCCGCTGACCGCGGCGGTCGGATACATCGCGAAGTTTTCAGTGAGCGACAGCCCGACATTCCTTTCGGCGTCGAGCAGGTCGAACAGGATCGGCTTGAGGCTGTGGTCGGGACACGCCGGGTAGCCCGGAGCAGGCCGGATTCCGCGGTACTGTTCCTTGATCAGCGCTTCGTTGGTCAGCTGTTCGTGCGGGGCATAACCCCACAGTTCGGTCCGCACGTGCTGGTGCAACCGTTCGGCGAACGCTTCGGCGAACCGATCGGCCAGGGCCTTGAGCAAGATGTCCGAATAATCGTCCTTGTCCGCGAGGAAGCGGGCCGAATGCGGCTCGATCCCATGGATGCCCACGGCAAAGCCGCCAATCCAGTCACCCGCCGAATCGATGAAGTCGGCAAGGCACATGTTCGCCCGGTCCCGGCTCTTTTTCACCTGTTGTCGCAGGAACGGCAGCAGGACCTGTTCCTCGCGGCGCACACGGTGGATCGTCACATCGTCGCCATCGCGCGCGCAGGGCCAGAACCCCGCCACGCCGCGCGCGGTCAGCCATTTTTCCGCAACGATCCTGTCCAGCATTGCGTCGGCATCGGCCTTAAGGCTGCGTGCGCTTTCGCCGACCACGGCATCGTCGAGGATGGACGGATAGGTGCCATGCAATTCCCAGGCGCGGAAGAACGGCGTCCAGTCGATGCATTCGCGCAGGTCGGCAAGCGACCAGTCGTCGAACACATGGACGCCGGGGTGCAGCGGCGGGGCCGCCTTGTCGGACAGATACGCGTCGTAATAATTGGCGCGCGCATCTTCCAGGCTGAGCAACTGGCTTTGCGCCTTGCCGGCCCGGGCATCGCGGACCTTTTCGTATTCGGCAGCGGTCGTTTCGACGAATTCGTCGCGCTGGGTGTCGGACAGGAGGCGACTGGCCACGCCAACGGCGCGGCTTGCATCCAGAACATGGATCACCGGCCCGTCATAGGCGGGGTCGATGCGCAACGCGGTGTGCACCTTGCTGGTGGTCGCGCCGCCGATCAGGAGCGGCATGGTCATGCCCGACCGCTGCATTTCTTCGGCCACTGTCACCATTTCATCGAGCGAAGGGGTGATCAGGCCCGACAGGCCGATCATGTCGGCGTTTTCGTCTTTCGCGGTCTGCAGGATCGTTGACCACGCCACCATCACCCCGAGGTCGATCACGTCATAGCCGTTGCATTGCAGGACCACGCCCACGATGTTCTTGCCGATATCGTGAACGTCGCCCTTCACGGTCGCCATGACGATCCGGCCCTTCGACTGGTCGGCAAGGCCGCTGGCCTCCTTCTCGGCTTCGATGAACGGAATGAGGTGGGCGACCGCCTTTTTCATAACGCGGGCCGATTTCACCACCTGGGGCAGGAACATCTTACCGCTTCCGAACAGGTCGCCGACGACGTTCATCCCGTCCATCAGCGGGCCTTCGATCACCTCGATCGGGCGCGCGAACGCCTGCCGCGCCTCTTCGGTGTCGGCCACGACATGCGCGTCGATCCCCTTGACCAACGCGTGTTCGAGCCGCCGGGCAACCGGCCACCCGCGCCATTCCTCTTCCGCCTTTTCCTCGGCCAAGGTCTTGCCGCGATAGCTTTCCGCAAGGTCGATCAGCCGCTCGGTCGCATCGGGCCGCCGGCACAGGATCACGTCCTCGCAGGCCTCGCGCAAGGTGGGATCGATCTGGTCGTAAACGTCGAGCTGGCCCGCGTTGACGATCGCCATGTCGAGCCCCGCGGGGATCGCATGGTAGAGGAACACCGAATGCATCGCCCGGCGCACAGTCTCGTTGCCGCGAAAACTGAAGGACAGGTTGGACAGCCCGCCGCTGGTCTTCGCCAGCGGGCAGCGCTGCTTGATTTGTGCCACAGCCTCGATGAAGTCGAGACCGTAACGATCGTGCTCCTCGATCCCGGTTGCCACGGCAAAGATGTTGGGGTCGAAGATGATGTCTTCGGGCGGAAACCCGATCCCGGTCAGCAGTTCATAGGCCCGCGTGCAGATTTCCACCTTGCGGTCGCGCGTGTCGGCCTGGCCTTTCTCGTCGAATGCCATGACCACGGCGGCGGCGCCATAATCCATGCAGATGCGGGCCTGGGCCAGGAACGCGTCTTCGCCTTCCTTCATGCTGATCGAATTGACGATCGGCTTGCCGGAAACGCATTTCAGCCCCGCCTCGATCACCTCGAAACGCGAACTGTCGATCATCACGGGAACACGCGCGATATCGGGTTCGGCCGCGATCAGCTTGAGGAAGGTGGTCATTGCATGCTCTGAATCGAGCAAGCCTTCGTCCATATTGACGTCGATCACCTGCGCGCCGTTATCGACCTGTTCGCGCGCTACTTCCACGGCGGTCGCGTAATCGTCGGCCATGATCAGCTTCTTGAAACGGGCCGAACCGGTCACATTCGTGCGTTCGCCGATGTTGACGAAACGGGCGGAGCTTTGCTCGGTCATCATGCGGCAATCGTGAAAGGTTCGAGACCGGCAAGGTGCATGTCGCGCCTTGCCTGCGGCACGATGCGCGGGGCGATGCCCGCCACCGCACGGGCCATTGCCGCAATGTGATCGGGCGTCGATCCGCAACATCCGCCCAGCGCATTCACGCGGCCGTTTTCGGCCCAGACACGCGTTAGCGCAGCCGTGGTTTCGGGCAACTCGTCGTATTCGCCCAGGTCGTTGGGCAGGCCAGCGTTCGGATACGCCATCAGGTATGTGTCCGCGATTGCGGAAAGCAGCTGGACGTGCGGACGCAGTTGTTCTGCGCCGAAGCTGCAATTGAGGCCGATGCTGAGGGGTTTGGCGTGCTGGACGGTGTACCAGAACGCCTCGACCGTGTGGCCGGACAGATTGCGCCCCGAAAGATCGGTAAGGGTGAGCGAGATCATCAGCGGTATGTCGCGATCCAGTTCGCGCTCCAGCTGTTTCACGGCCATGATCGCAGCCTTGCAGTTCAGCGTGTCGAAAACGGTTTCGACCAGGATGAAATCCGCCCCGCCTTCGATCAGCGCGGCGCATTGTTCGCGGTACACCTCGACGATTTCATCGAAGGTCACTTCGCGATAGCCGGGATCTTCGACATCGGGGGACAGGGACAGCGTCTTGTTCGTCGGTCCGACCGCGCCCGCCACGAAACGCGCCACGCCATCGCTTGCACACGCTTCGTCAACGGCTGCCCGGATGATCTGCGCCGCCGATACGTTGATTTCGCGAACCAGGTTTTCGGCCCCGTAATCGGCCTGGCTGATGCGGTTGGCGTTGAACGTGTTGGTGGCAAGGATATGCGCGCCAGCCGCGATATAGCTGTAGCAGATTGCGCGGATGACCTGCGGCTGGGTCAGGTTGACCAGATCGTTATTGCCCTTCTGATCCTGCGCCAGACCGGTGTCGCCCGCATAATCCTGCGGTGCAAGTTTCGCGCGCTGGATCTCGGTTCCATAGGGTCCGTCCTTGATCAGGATATGGTCGGCGGCAGCCCGCTCGAATTCTTCGCGTTTGGTCATGATCCGACTTTCGGGCGCAGGCCGAGCATGTGGCAGATGGCATAGCTCAGCTCGGCACGGTTCAGCGTGTAGAAGTGGAATTGCCGCACCCCGCCTGCATAAAGGCGGCGGCACATTTCGGCCGCGATGGTGGCGCTGACAAGCTGGCGCGCCTCGGGCTTCTGATCGAGACCTTCGAACAGCCCTTCCATCCAGTGGGGGATCGCCGTGCCGCACAGGCCGCTCATCCGCTGGACGGCGGCAAAGCTCAGCACCGGCATGACGCCAGGAACGATTTCGCCGGAAATTCCGGCCGCAGCCGCCCGATCGCGAAAATCGAAAAAGCATTCCGGATCGAAAAAGAACTGCGTGATCGCGCGGGTCGCGCCCGCATCGAACTTGGCCTTCAGATTATCCAGATCGGCCTGGCGATCGGGGGAATCGGGGTGGACTTCAGGATAGGCGGCGACCGAGATTTCGAAGTCGGCCACCTTCTTCAGCCCGGCAATCAGTTCGGCGGCGTTGGCGTATCCGCCGGGATGCGGCGCATAGGCCTGGTGCCCTTCCGGCGGATCGCCGCGCAGGGCGACGATGTGGCGCACGCCTTCGTCCCAATACTCTTGCGCCACGGCGTCCACTTCCTCGCGGGTGGCGTTGACGCAGGTCAGATGGGCGGCGGCGGGCATGCTGGTTTCGTTCACGATCCGCCGTACCGCGGCGTGGGTCCGCTCGCGGGTGGACCCGCCCGCCCCATAGGTGACGGACACGAAACGCGGGTCGAGAGGCGCGAGCATTTCCACGCTGTGCCACAGCGTTTCGGCCATCTTTTCCGTTTTGGGAGGAAAGAATTCGAAGCTCACGTCGATGTCCCCCGGCAGTCCGGAGAACAGCGGCGTTTCGAGCGCCAGCTGGGCTTCGCGCATCTGGTGCATGGTCGGGCTCACGATGCGGCTCTCCTTTGCTCGGACGCGCGTTCGGCGATCCAAATCTTCACCACGAGCTCGCCATCTTCCAGCGCTGTTGGCGCGCCCGGATCGTACCCGGCGTCCGCCAGCAGGGCTTCCATCTGTCCGTCCTCGAAGCCGAGCCGCGCATGGGCGTGCCGCTCGCGCAGCTCCTCGCGCTGGTGGGCGGCGAAATCCACGATTGCAATGCGTCCGCCGGGGCGCGTCACCCGCGCCGCTTCGGCAAGCGCTGCCGCGGGCAATTGGGCGAAGTGGAGGACCTGGTGAAACAACACGGTGTCGAAGCTTCCGGCGGCAAACGGCAGCGAAGCGAAATCGCCCTGCACCAGTTCGACCCGTTCGGTCGGCAGGTGTTGCAGCTTGGCCCGCGCGACACGCAGCATGGCGAGGCTCTTGTCCAGCGCGACGATATATTCCGCCCGCTCGGCGAAAAGTTCCGCCATCCGCCCCGTGCCGGTCCCAATATCGAGCAGTCGGCCCAACGGAGCGGGGCCGAGGGCGCGGGCCAGCGCCGCCTCGATCACCTCGTCCGAACTGTGCATCCGGCGCAGCTCATCCCAATCATGCGCATGGCCGGCGAAATACGCCTGCGCCTCCGCCTCGCGGTGGCTGCGAATTTCGGCCAGCTTGCGGCGATCCGCTTCGCAGGCATCGCCGAATGCCGCATCTTCGGCTTCCGCTTCGACCAGCAGGTGCGAAATGCCCGCGCAGAGCGAGCGGGCATCGGGGACACCGTTCCCCGCCCGAACGAACGTCCAGCTGCCTTCGCGGCGGCGTTCGGCAAGTCCGGCATCGCACAGGATGCCGATATGGCGCGATACGCGTGGCTGGCTTTGGCCCAGCACCTGCGCGACTTCGCCCACCGCGAGCTCCATCGAGCCGAGCAGGCGCATGATGCGCAGGCGCGTGGGATCGGCCAGCGCGCGGAAGATGGTTTCGGTTCGCATTGAGTGGAGGATATAAAGGTATTTTTATATCTGTAAATCGAATGCGCTCTAGGGCCTCGTGAAGAAAGGCTTTCCGCCAACCGGGACAGTGCAAACGGGATATTTACCATTCTCGGCGATCACGGGCTCGAGATGTCGTCCGGCCCCATCGATCCTGCGCCCGAGCGCGAACGATTCGTCGAGGATCTGCTCGCCTACATGACGCTTGAGGAAAAGGCCGGTCAGCTGGCCCTGGCTCCGCAAGCGTCACCGGGCGAAGACGATCCGTTCCACGACCAGTTGCGACGCGGTCTCCTCAGCGGTGTAGTAGGGCCGATCACGCAGGCCTACGCTCAGAATTTGCAGCGTATCGCGATCGAGGAAACACGCCTTGGCATCCCCCTCTTCATCCTGGCCGACACCGGCGTAGGTCTTCGAACCACCATTCCCGCGCCGGTAAGCGCGGCTGCCAGCTGGGACCCCGAAGCGATCGAGGCCGCCGAACGGCTCGTTGCCGAAGAGGCCGCTGCGCTGGGCGTAAACTGGTCGCTCGCGCCGTCGCCCGCGACCCGCAGCTATCTGGCCCAATCGGGTTTCGAACAATCGAGCGGCGAAGCGGCGCATCTGGCCGAACGCCACGCCATTGCGCGCATCCTGGGACTGCAGTCGGGCGACCGATCGCGGCGGCGACAGATCCTCGCCTGCCTCCAGCTGTCCGCGGCACCAGGCGATGGTCGCACGGCGCAGGGCGGCAGCCTGGCGGCAGACCACCAGGAACGCGTGCGCCTGATCCTCGCCGCGCTCAAGGAAGCGGACCCTGCCAGCCTTGCGCTGGAACGCGCGTCGCGCGAAGCGATGCAGGGCTACACCGCTCAAAGCGATCCCTTCGCCTTTCTCACCCATCCCGGCGGATACGATGGCATCGGCCTGTCCGACTGGGCCTTGATGGCCGAACTGGCTGGACAACATCTGCCCGCCCCGGGATTTGTCGGATTGTCGGTCGAACGGCTTGTCGCTGCGTGCGAGAGCGAACGCATATCGCGCGCCATGCTGGACGACGCGGTGCGACGCGTGCTCGGCGCCAAATTCGATCTCGGCCTGTTTCGCTCATCCTTCGAACCGCAGCGGGAGCAGACGGCGGTTTCGCGCAGCGCCACAGATCCGGCGCTCAATCTGGCGCGCAAATCGATCATCCTGCTGCGCAACAGCCCCCTGATGCTGCCGCTAACCGTGGATTCCGGCGAATTGCTGCTGGTCGGCACGGCGGCGAGCGACCGGTCCCTGCCGATGGGCGGCGAACACGGCGAAGCTTCCAGCCTCGTCGACGGGCTGGATGCGCTGGGCATCGTGCACAAATTCGTCCCCGGCCTGGCCCTGCGGCACGGGCCGGCGGCAATCGATCGCATGATCGATGCAGACCGCATGGCAATCGGCATGGCGGGCGAAGCGGCCAAGCGTTCGCGCACCGTGATCGTGACGCTGGGCGATGTGGTCGGCACCCCCGGAGCGCCGCTGGGCGAAGCGCATCGCACGTTGCTGGAAACGCTGCGCGCCGCCAATCCCAACGTGATTCTGGTCACCCTCGGCCCGCGGCCCATTGACCCCGATGTTGGCGGCGAGCCGCTGCCTTGCGTCGTTCACGCCGGGCTTTTGGGCAGCCGGTCGGGCGATGCCATCGCAGAAATCCTCACCGGCGAAACCGAACCTGTGGCCCGCCTTCCCTATTCCATGCGTACGCGCGATGGCGAAGTGCGCCTGCCGTTCGGTCATGGCCTGTCCTACACCGATTTCGCGCAGACGGACTTCGCGCTTGAGCTGGGCGCCGATCGGGTTGTCGCCAGCACGACCATACGCAACGTGGGCGAGCTTGACGGGAGCCAGTTGCTTCAGCTGTACATCCGTCGCAGCGACGCGCCGGGGCAGCCGGGCCAGCCCGTGCTGCGCGGGTTCCGGCGTATCTTGCTGCCCGCGGGCAGCAAGGGTCGCATGACCTTCGAACTAGGCGCAGCGGAACTGGGCCAATACGATGCCCAGGCCCGCCTTGTCGTGGCCGAGGGCGCGTATGAAATCCGCATCGGGATGAGCGAAAAGCGCGTCCAGGTGGGCGAAATATTCGTGCCCCAGGCGGTTGCCGACGCGATGACCACCGGCCGTGTCCCTGCGGGCGTCACCCTGCCTTTCCAGATCGGAAAAGCTGGCTGATCAATCGGCCAAAAGGGCCAGCAGGGCAAAGCTGGCGAGCCAGTGTTCGCCCATGTAATCGCCCGCGACATGCGGCAGGGCGCTGTCCAGATGGCGCGTGGCGAGGGCATCCATCGCATCGGTCTGCGGGTGCGGCGAAAGTGCGCGCGACAGGCCCGACAGGCACCATGCACGGCTGAGATTGAGCCCGTCGAGATGAGCGATCTTGCCATCGCTGCGGTCGGAAACGAACACCGGTTCGCAATTCCTTTCCATCCATCCGTCATCGATAATCAAGGCTTCGAGCCACGGGGTGAAATCCGACCGGTCGCGGATGCGGCTCATCAGCAAGGCCGCGGTCAGCACCGGGGACAGGAATTCGTCCCCGCCGGGTTCCCAGCCGCGGTAATCGCTACGCCCGGCAAACGCCTGTTCGGCCCACCCTTCGATAGCGGCCGAAAGCCCGGTATCGTGTCGCATCGCCCATTCGTGGGCCAGCACCAGTGCAAACGCGGTGTTGAAGTGCGTGCCCACGGTGATCGGATAGGTCAGCACGCGCAGATAATCGCCAAGGCGCGAAGCGAAGGCACGGGCGAGCGGCTCCAGCCGGGTGCCCCACGCACGGTCCAGGTGCCGCTCGGTCTCCAGATGGAGGTAAAGCAGCCAGGCCCACCCGTAAGGACGTTCGAAACCGCGGGACAGCGGCCGTTCGAGATAGGCCAGTTCGCGTGCCAGCTTTTCCTCGGTAAAGGTGGCGTCGGCCAGCCCGGTAATCTCGCCCGCCTCGGCCATGCGGGGATACAAGCGGCGCAGCGTGAGCAGCGTCCACCAGCCATGCACGCAGCTGTGCCAGTCGAAGCTGCCGAAAAACACCGGATGCAGCGCGCGCGGCGGCAGGACATCGGTATCTTCGCCCATCGCGTGATCCAGCTTGTGCGGGTATTCGCGCGCCACATGGCCCAGCGCGATGCGGGCGAAATTGGCGCCGATGTCTTGCGTCAGTTCCATAACAGGAAGGCCCCCACATAGAGGATTGCAACATTGCACACCCACAGCGGCACCGCCGTTCCGATCTGCTGCCGGATTACCCCGTTCTGATCCTTCAGTTCAAGCAAGGCCGCCGGCACGATGTTGAAATTGGCCGCCATCGGGGTCATCAAGGTCCCGCAGAAACCGGCCAGCATACCGACTGCCCCGATCACGGCCGGGTTGCCGCCGTACTGTTCCACCAGCAGCGGAATTCCGATGGCAGCCGCCATCACGGGAAACGCGGCAAACGCGTTGCCCATGATCATCGTGAACAGCGCCATGCCAAGCGCGAAGACAACCACCGTCACGAAAACGCTGCCTTGCGGGATTATGCCGCCTGCCACGGTGCCGATAATGTCCCCCACCCCGGCAAGCGCGAACACCGCCCCAAGGGCGGCCAGCATCTGCGGCAGGATCGCGGCCCAGCCGATTGAATCCAGCAACCGCCGCCCTTCTTCGGCGGGGGCGAGAATGGGTGGCTTCAGCCAGACCATGGCTGCGGCCAGCGCGAACAGGACCCCGATCCCGAAAAGGATCAGCGTCTCGCGCCGTTCCTCGAACAGCGCTGTCTCGTTCAGCGGGGTATAATTGTAGAGCAGCGTGCCCGCGACCGCGGTGATCGGGACGATGAGCGCCGGGACGAAAAGCCGGTTGCCGAGAAGGGCGGAAAAGTCCAGCCGTTGCCCCGCCGAAGTGGTCGGCGGATCGCTGCGCTTCAGTCCACCTGCGCCGGCAATGGCGACCATGGCCAGAACCAGCAGGCCGTTGACGATGTCGGACACATGGCTGCCCAACAGGAAGCTGGCGGCCAGCAGCGCCCAGAACGCGCCGTTGCCCCATCGCCTGTCGCGCAGGCTGAGCGCCGACCAGATCGCGAAGAACGCCCCGGCAAGGACGTAAAGCCATTCGTACGTGATCATCGCACGCCCCCTCCCGCCGCCGCTTTGCCCAATCGCCTGTCGAGGGCGAGAATACGGCTGCCATGGATCAGGAAGGCGCAGATTGCGGTGGGGATGGCCCAGACGGATAATTGCAGCGGCGTCAGGGGATACCCCGCGCTTTCGAACACCGCCTGGATCAGGAGGATCGAAGCGATGGCGAAGAATATGTCTTCGCCGAAGAACAGGCCGACATTGTCGGTTGCGGCAGCCATGGCCAGCACCTTCTGGCGTTCGTCCTCGGCCAGTTCGCCATGCGATTTTTCCGCCGCCGCCTGCGCCATGGGCGCAACCAGCGGGCGCACGGCTTGCGGGTGGCCGCCGATATCCTTCATGCCGAGCGCCGCCGTCAGTTGCCGAAACGCGAGATAAAGCACGAGCAGCTTGCCCATCGTCGCCCCCCGCACGCCTTCGATCAGGGCGCGAGCGCGCTGCTGCAGGCCATACCGTTCGAGCAGTCCGATGACCGGCAGGATGATCCACGTGACACTGATGTAACGGTTGTCGTTGAACGCCTTGCCCAGTGCCTCGATCACGGAAACCAGATCCAGACCGGCAAGGACGCCCGTGACCAGGGCCGAAAACGCCACAACGAAGAGCGGGTTGAACCGCAGCGCAAAGCCGAAAACGACCAGCGCAATACCCAGCAGCGGCCAGTGATTCATCGCCTTTCCTCCCCGTAACCGCCGCCGCCCGGTGTCAGGATCACGAATGTGTCCCCCGGATGCATCTGCGCCGACCCCGTCGCCCCCAACGTTTCGCACGTGCCATCGGCACGCTCCACCCAATTGCGGCCGGGTGCGGCATCGCCGCCGCCGCAAATTCCTTTAGGCGGTATCCGGCGCCGGTTGGCCAGCATGTTGGCGCGCATGGGTTCGAGGAACGCGATCCGCCGTTCAACCCCGTTGCCGCCGCAATGCGCGCCCCTGCCGCCGGAAGCGGGCCGTATGGCGAAAGCCTCGAGCCTGACCGGAAGCCGCGTTTCGAGGATTTCGGGGTCGGTCAGGCGGCTGTTGGTCATGTGGGTCTGCACCGCGCTGGTCCCGTCATGGTCGGGGCCGGCGCCCGAACCGCCGCAGATCGTTTCGTAATATTGGTGCGCCTCGTTGCCGAAGGTGAAGTTGTTCATCGTGCCTTGGGATGGCGCGAGGCGGCCGGTGGCGGCGAACAACGCGTCGGTCACGACTTGGCTCGTCTCCACATTGCCGGCCACCACGGCAGCACCCGGGCGCGGGTTGAGCATCGAACCGTCTGGAACGACCAATTGCACGGGACGCAGGCATCCGTCGTTCATGGGAATGGTATCGTCCACCAGCGTCCGCAGCACATAGAGCGCCGCTGCCCGCGTGATCGAACGCGGGGCGTTGAAATTGTCCGGCAACTGGCTGCTCGTGCCGGTGAAGTCGAACACGGCCGATCGGTTCTTGCGGTCGATGCGAATGGCAACACAGACCTGTGCGCCGTTGTCCATGGCATAGGTGAAGGCCCCGTCATCAAGCCGATCGAGCAGACGCCGCACGCTTTCTTCCGCGTTGGCGAGGACATGGCCCATGTATGCATCGACCACGGCGCGGCCCTGCTGGCTTGCCGCCTGGACCAGCAATTCCGCCCCGCGTGTGCAAGCGGCCAGCTGCGCGCGCAGATCCGAAAGATTGCGGTCCGGATTGCGTGCCGGAAATGTGCCCTGGGCCAACACCGCGCGCACGGCGGCTTCGCGAAACACGCCGTCTTCCACCATGAGCAGGTTGTCGATCAGCACCCCCTCCTCTTCGATGGTGCGGCTCTCGGGCGGCATCGATCCCGGCGCGATGCCGCCGATGTCCGCGTGGTGGCCGCGTGCCGCGACAAACGCATCCGCCTCGTCGCCCGATTCCCCGTAAAAGACTGGGACGATCACGGTGATGTCGGGAAGGTGGGTTCCACCGCGATAGGGATCGTTGAGGACATAGGCATCCCCGCGCCGGATGCCGCGGCCGTCTCTCCTCTCGCCGCGCGCCTCGATGACCCGCGCGATGCTGTCGCCCATCGACCCGAGGTGAACGGGGATATGCGGCGCGTTGGCGATCAGATTGCCGGCCGCATCGAACAGGGCGCAGGAAAAATCGAGCCGTTCCTTGATATTGACCGACGTCGCCGTGGACTGAAGGACGACCCCCATCTCCTCGGCGATCGCCATGAACAGATTGTTGAAAATCTCCAGCCGGACCGGGTCGACCGTGGTGCCGACCGCACGGTCCCGTTTAAGCGGAGCGGTGCGCGCAAGCAGCAGGCTTCGGTCCGGTGCCAACTGCGCCTGCCAACCGCTGTCGATCACCGTGGTCGATCCCGGGTCGATGATCAGCGACGGGCCAGTGACCTTATCGCCCGGTGAAAGCGCGTTGCGCGAGCGGACGGGCCAGTCGCCCGGAAGAAGGGCGGCGGTTTCGGCAACGGTTTCGGGCGCGGCGTCGGCGTGGACAAGGCCACCCGATGAACCGCTGGCTTCGACGCTTAGAGCCTCCACGATAATGCGCGCTTCTGCGTCCGAATAACCGAACCGCTGTCGGTGCTGCGCGCGGAACGCGGCATCCATGGCGCCCGCATCGCCGCATTCGACCGCGATCACGCTGTCGCTTCCTTCGAAGCGCAGTCGGGCGCGGCGGTCCAGCGCAATGGCGTCCCTGCTCAAACCCTGTTCGACCAAGGCCGCGCATGCCTCGTTTTCGAGCGTGGCCAGTTCATCGGCAAATTCTTCGCCCAGTGGCCGCACCAGGCTCACTTCGCGGATGGCCTTAACCGGGGCAATCCCGATCCCGTACGCCGACAGGATTCCCGCCAGCGGGTGGACCAGGACCGTTTCCATGCCCAGCGCATCGGCGACCTTGCAGGCGTGCTGCCCGCCCGCACCGCCAAAACAGGCGAGCGCATATTCCGTTACATCGTGCCCACGCGCCACGCTGATCTTGCGGATGGCGTTGGCCATGTTGTCGACCGCGATCGCGAGGAAACCCTGCGCGATATCTTCCAGCGATGGTGCGTGCGGCATTGCCGCCGCCACTCCTTCCAGCCGCGCGGTCGCCGCGCCGGCTTCCAGCGGTTCGTCTCCGCCCGGACCGAAAACGCTGGGGAAGAAGGCGGGGTCGATCCGGCCAAGAAACAGATTGCAGTCCGTGACCGTCAACGGGCCGCCCTTGCGGTAACAGGCAGGGCCGGGATTGGCGCCCGCGCTTTCGGGGCCGACGCGGAACCGCGACCCGTCGAACCGGCAGATCGACCCGCCGCCCGCCGCCACCGTGTGGATCTGCATCATGGGGGCAGCCACGCGGACCCCCGCCACCACGCTGTCGCCCGTCAATTCGTACCCGCCGGCGTAATGCGCGACATCGGTGCTGGTCCCGCCCATGTCGAAACCGATCAGCTTGCGGTAACCCAGCGGCTCGCTCGCCGCGACCATGCCCACCACGCCGCCGGCAGGGCCCGAAAGGATTGCATCCTTGCCCCGAAATGCGCCGACTTCGGCCAGTCCGCCGTTGGACTGCATGAAGCGCAGCCGGCCCGTTTCGGGAAGGCTGGCCTGCAAGGTGTCGGTGTAGCGCCGCAGCACCGGCGACAGATAGGCATCCACCACCGTAGTATCGCCGCGCGGCACAAGCCGGATAAGCGGCGCGACCTCGTGACTGACGCTGACCTGGCCAAAGCCGATTTCGCGCGCGATGGCGGCCAGCCGCACTTCGTGGTCCCGATACTTCCAGCCATGCATGAAGACTATGGCAAGCGCATCGAACCCATCCCGCCGCAGCGCCTCGAGATCGGAACGCGCCCGTGCTTCGTCGAGAGGGGTCAGGATTTCGCCCGAGACGGAGACACGTTCCACGATTTCGCACACGCGCGCGGGCAATTGCTCGGGCAGGACGATATGGCGCGCGAAAATCTCGGGCCGCGCCTGGGTACCGATGCGCAAGGCATCGCCAAAGCCGCGCGTGATCGCCAGCGCCAGCCGTTCTCCCTTGCGTTCGAGCAGGGCGTTGGTGGCGACAGTGGTTCCGATCCGCACTTCGTCGATCGGGCCGGCACCGTGGCGATCCATGAGGCGGCGCACCGCTTCGCTGGCGGCATCGGCGTAAATATCGGGGTTTTCGGACAGCAGCTTGTCGGTGACCAGGCGGCCATCGGGCGTGGTTGCGACCACATCGGTGAATGTGCCGCCCCGGTCGATCGCGAAACGCCAGCTTCGCGCCTTGCTGCTGTTGCCGTTTTCCATGGGAACCCTCCTATGCGGTCAATGCACGCGCAGGAAGGTCCGGCCCGAGGCGCGCTCCAGATCGGCCATTCGGCCCGCTTCGAATACCGCGACCACCGCGCCGCCAAAGCCGCCCCCCGTCATCCGCGCGCCGCCCATGGGGCCGATCGCCTGCTGCAATTCGTCGACCACGGTATCGACCGCTGGCACGGACACTTCGAACAGATCGCGCAGCGATGCGTGGCCTGCGCGCAGGATTTCCCCGAACGCGGCAAGATCCCGCGCAGCCAGAGCGGCCGCTGCGGCGCGCGTCCTTGCGATTTCGGCGACGACGTGAAGCGCGCGCTGGCGGGTCACGCCGTCAAGCGCCGATGCTTCGACCTGATGCACGCTGGCATCCCTCAGCGATCCGATGCCCAACGCCGCCGCTGCAGCTTCGCATTGGCGGCGGCGGGTGTTGTATTCGCCATCGACAAGCCCGCGGCTCACACCGCTTTCGGTCACCGCCACGGCCCAGTCCTGCGGCACTTCGCGTTGCTCGAACGAAAGGTCGCGGCAATCGAGCAGCATGGCATGACCGGCCTGCCCGGCAGCGACCGCCATCTGGTCCATGATCCCGCAGGCGACACCGGCCCATTCGTGTTCGGTGCGCTGCGCCGCCTTCGCAAGATCGGCCGGACCCGGATCGGCACCGACCGCATCGGCCAGTGCCCGCCCCACGGCAATGCACAGCGATGCCGAAGACGAAAGCCCCGATCCCCGCGAAAGGTCCCCCGTAATCACCATCCGCAATCCCGAACGGGCAAGGCCGCAGCTGACAATCATCCCGCGGACGTAGGACCGCCAGTCGATCGTTCCGGGTTTTTCCGGGGCCAGCGGGAAACGATCCTCTTGCCCGAAATCGGCGGCCACGACCTCGAACCGGTCAACATCGCCCTTCGACCACGCGGCGGCGGTTCCTTCGCGCACCGGCATCGGCAGCACGAGGCCATCGTTGTAATCCACATGTTCGCCGATCAGGTTGACCCGGCCCGGCGCGAACGAGACCCCTTGCGGTGCAGAACCGAACCGGGCCGCGAACAGGTTTGCGGCCTTTTCTTTCAGTCGGTCGCTCATTCGGCCAGCTCGCGCAGGCGCTGGGCCGCCGCCTCGGGGGTCAGGTCGCGCTGGGTTTCGGCCATCAGCTCGTACCCCACCATGTGTTTGCGGATTTCCGCCGAACGCAGCAGGGGCGGGAAGAAATGGGCGTGCAGCCGCCAATGGGCACAACCCTCGCCCGATCCATGCGGCGCGCCATGCCACCCCATCGAATAGGGAAAATCGGTATCGAACAGCGCATCGTAGGCCGGTAGCAGCGTGCCCAGAATTTCGGCCAGCGCATCGCGGGCCGGACCCGTCAGCTCCTCCAGCCTGCGTACATCGTTTTTTGCGATGACCAGCGTTTCGAAGGGCCAGGCGGCCCAGTGCGGCACGACCGCCAGCCAATGCGAATTGTCTGCAACCACGCGCCGCGCGTCGGCCTGTTCGGCAGCGATGACATCTTCCAGCAGGACCGAGCCGTGCTGATCGAAATGCGCGCGCTGGCAACCATCCTCGCGCGCGACCAGCGTCGGCACGAAATCGCCTGCCCAGACCTGGCCGTGCGGATGCGGCGATGATGCGCCCATCATCGAACCCTTGTTCTCGAATATCTGCACATGCGCCCACTTGTGGCCGAGACTGGCCGAAAGGTCGCACCAGCCGTCGATCACCGCGCGCCGGGCATCGTGGTCCAGCCGCGCCAGCGTGGCCGAATGGTCGGGCGCGTAACAGATGACCCTCGCTTCTCCGCATGCGGGCTCTTCGCGCAGCAGGCCGTCCCGGCGATCGCCGCCGGGTTCCAGCAGCAGGGCGGGAAAGTCGTTCGGGAAAACGAAGGCACCGTCATAATCGGGGTTCCGCGTGCCGCCGACCCGTTCGTTGCCGGGGCAAAGATAGCAGTCGGGATCGTGGCCTGGCCGCTCGACGCTGGCGGCAGGTTTCGTCTCGCCCTGCCACGGGCGTTTCATCCGCTGCGGACTGACGAGCACCCATTCGCCCGTCAGGCGGTTGAGGCGGCGGTGGGGGAAATCGGCATGGGTCATGGCGCAGCCTTCAGGTGATAGATCAACGCGCTTTCCGCGGCGAGAGCGGGAACCGGTAGTCCGGCGGTTGCCAGCCAGCTGCCGCTGAACCGGTGGGGTGCCCCGCGCATGGCCGCAACGCCGGGCGCCGCGCGTGGGGTCAACACGCCGCTGCGCCCTGCATGACGCAGCAGCTGCACGTCCCAGTCGCGCGCCTGTGCGAACGGCAGCACAACCGGCTGCGCGCGGCGGTTGGCACCGTGATCGCGCCGTATCAGCCACAGCACCATTTCATCCGCAGTGCCCTGCGCTTGCCAGACCAGCCCGTCATCCGCTTCGCCCAGCACCACGCGGCCACCATGGATCACGCCGCGCCATTGTTTGTAGAACGCGATCCAGCGGGCCAGCTTTTCGCGGTCGTCGGGTTCCATCGCGGCGGGATCGAGTTCGACCCCAAGATGGCCCTGGCAGGCAATTGCGGCGCGAAAATCGAGCGACTGGGCGCGCCCCGTGGCATGGCTGGGGCTGGCACCGACGTGCGACCCCATGACCGTTGGCGGCATGAAGGCAAGGAAGCCCCTTTGCATCGGAACCCGCGCCACGGCGTCGATATTGTCGCTGGTCCAGAAGCGGTGCGTGTAGGCAGCGATACCGGCATCGATCCTGCCCCCGCCGCCCGCGCAGCTTTCGATTTCGACATCGGGGTGCGCGGCGCGCAGGCGTTCCAGCAAGGCGTACGCGCCGTGAACCTGCGCGGCGCCGCCCGATGGCGCGTGATCGCGGTTGTGGTCCCATTTCAAATAGGAGATCGGCGCATCGCCGAGCAGCGCGTCGAGGCAGGCGAACAGGTAATCGCGCACATCGGCGCGCCGCATGTCGAGCACCAGCTGGTTGCGCGCAGTAGGCCGGTCCCGCCCCTCCAGCGCCAGGACCCAGTCCGGATGTTCGCGGTAGAGATCGCTGTCGGGGTTGACCATTTCGGGTTCGACCCACAGGCCGAACTGCATTCCCAACCCGCGGACCTTTTGCGCCAGAGGCTTCAGGCCCCGCGGATATTTGCGAACGTCGGGCGTCCAGTCGCCCAGTCCCGCCCGATCGTGATCGCGCCCCCTGAACCAGCCATCGTCGAGGACGAAACGCTCTATCCCGATCCCGGCCGCCGCTTCGGCAAGCGCGCCGATGCGTGCCTCATCGTGCGAGAAATAGACCGCTTCCCAGCTGTTGAGATGAACCGGACGCGGTGCCATCGCGCCGCCCGCCCATGCGATCCTTTCGCCAAGCGCCCCGTGCATCTGCGCCATGGTCTCGTTGCGGCCGTTTGACGAAATCGCCACCAGCAGCGTTGGCGCTGAAAACCCTTCTCCCGGCGCAAGTCGGACCTCGCCGGGCTGCAGGACCGCTTCGGCCATGCAGGTCCAGAACCCTTCATCGTCACGCTCGATGCCTATCCTTGAATCGCCCGACCAGGCGATCTGCATGGCGATGGCAAGGCCCGAATGCCAGCCGGCATCCTTGCCCAGAACATAGCAGCCGCACGGCCCGCCGTGGCCGGTTAGCCCCCTGCGCGTTTCGCGGGACCAACCATGCTCGGGCATGGCCTCCCGGCATTCGGCAAGTTCGGCGTTGTGACGGCCGCGCCATGACACGATCTGCTGCGACGATGCCGGCAGCGGGAAAATCGCGCTGGCCAGCCGGTCGACCGCGATGGGCCGTGTGCCCTCGTTGGTGATGGCCGTGGAAACTTCCAGCGCACCGCTCGACAGCCTGCGAAAGCACACGGTTGCGGCGATCCGCGAAAGACTGTCCCGGGCATGCAGGACCAGCCGGTCTTCCCCATCATCGACCGTGCACGTGTCGAAGGACACGGGGATCAACGCGCCTTCTGCATCGCCCACCGTCAGCGCGGACGGCCCGAACCAGCCGAGGCCGGGGACGGGAAAGGCATCCATTGCGTAATCGCCATCGAGCGAGAACGTGGCGCTGCCCCGCAAATCCGCGAGCGGCGGCAGCCGTCCGGCATCGACCCGCGCGCCAAGATGACGCCACACCGGGACCGGGCGGGGGCCTTGCTCGAGAACAAGGCTCCATTCCGGGCCATGCAGCGCGATCAGCGACGCGTCGCTCATGCCCGGGCCCTTTCCTCCTCGGCCCCGCGGAACAGCGCGAGGCCGATCCATTCGGCACGCCGACCAAGAGCCACGCGGTTGAACGCCAGCGCCGCCGCGACCGACGTGAACAGCGTGATGACCATGAAGTCGATATAATGGAGGCCGACAGCGCCCGAAAAGCCATCGTTGAAGGTGTATGCCGCATAGAGCCCGATGCCCCACACCACGCCCGCGATGGCCGATCGCGCCGCGACATTGCGGAACAGCAAGCCGACGATAAAGGCCGACAGGATCGGCATGGACGACAGCCCGTTCAGCTGCTGGAGCAGATTGATGATGCTGTCCGCGTTCTGGTACATCGGCACCAGCATGATCGCCATCGCCGTGGCCAGCGTGCTCATCACCGCACCAAGCTTCCAGTGGTTCTGGACCTTGCCCACGAATTGTTCGTGAAAGTCGACCGAATACAGCGCGACGGTGGAATTCAGCACTGCGCTGAAGGTGGTGATCACCGCGGCGGCAACCATTGCCGCAAAGGCACCGGACAGCCAGCTTGGCAGCACTTCGGCGACCAGCCGGCCATAGGCGGCATCACCCACATCGCCGAACAGCTTGTAGGCAACTACCCCGGGCACCACCACGATCGGCGGGACCACCAGGATGCGGATGGCGGCGGCAACGAAAACGCCCTTTTGCGCTTCCTTGACGTTTGGCGCGGCCATCGCCTTCTGGGTGATGTTCTGGTTGGTCGACCAGTAGAATATCTGGATGAAGGCCATGCCCGTAAACAGCGTGTGGAAGGGGATCGGGCTGTCGGTTGCGCCCACCATGGTCAACCGTTCGGGGGGCACGCCGGTAACGATGTCGAAATCGACCGCGGCCAGGGCGAGGAACACGATCACCAGCGCCAGGAACAGGATTCCGATGCCGGAGAACGTGTCCATTACGGCCACGGCCCGCAGTCCGCCAAAGATCGTGTACGCCGCACCGATCAGCGCCAGTCCGACCGAAAAAACGATCAGCGGAATACCGGTTCCGAACAGCGATTGCAGGAACAGGCCGCCCGAATACAGCGCTGCGGGCAGGTAGATGAGGATATTGCCGGCGAGAAATATGCCCGAAATCAGCGTGCGGATCGAACGCCCGTCATAGCGGCGCTCAAGCAGTTCGGTGACGGTGGTGCAATTGTAGCGGTAGTAAAGCGGTACGAAAACGAAGGCCAGGGCCATCAGCCCAACGAAGCCGGCAATTTCCCACCACGCGAGAAGCAGCATCTGATTGCCGTTCATGCCGACAAGCTGGTCGGTCGACAGGTTCGTGAGCGTGATCGAACCGGCCACGAAGAACCACGTCAGCCCCTTGCCCGCGAGGTAGACGTCCTTTTCCGATCCGTCGCGCCTGGCGCTGCGAACTTTCCACCACGTCAGCACGCCGACAAAGGCCGTGAGGCCGGCGAACACGATCAACTGAATCGCGCTGCCGAAGTTCGCCGTATCGTACATTCTCGACCCCTCTCCGAAATCCGCTGGCATCAATCGCACAATCGGCGATAGACGCAAGGCGATGGAACTGGGCGTCTGCTATTATCCCGAACACTGGCCGGAAAGCCGGTGGCCCGAAGATGCGCGGCTGATGGTGCAGGCGGGCCTGACGCGGGTGCGCATCGGTGAATTCGCGTGGAGCCGGATCGAACCGGAACAGGGCCGCTTCGACTGGGGCTGGCTGGACCGGGCGATCGACGTGCTGCACGGCGCTGGGCTTGGCATCATCATGGGCACACCCACCGCCACCCCGCCCAAGTGGATCGTCGATGCCATGCCGGACATGGTCGCCATCGACCGTGACGGGAAGCCGCGCGGGTTCGGATCGCGGCGGCATTACTGCTTCAGCCACACAGGATACGCCCGCGAGGCGGCCCGCATCACCCGCGCGGTGGCCGAACGCTACGGGTCGCATCCCGGTGTCGTCGCCTGGCAGACGGACAACGAATACGGGTGCCACGATACCGCGCAGAGTTTCTCGTCCGCCGCGCGCGCAGCATTCCGCCGCTGGTTGGCGGACCGGTACGGCACCGCCTTGAGCCTCAACCAGGCGTGGGGCAATGTCTTCTGGTCGATGGAATATCGCAGTTTCGACGAAATCGACCTGCCCAATCTGACCGTGACCGAAGCAAACCCGGCGCATTGGCTGGCCTTCCGCCGCTTTTCGTCCGACCAGGTGGTCGCCTTCAACAGGGCGCAGGTGGAAATTCTGCGCCAATGCAGTCCGGGCCGCGACATCACCCACAACGCGATGGGATTTTATACCGGCTACGATCACCACGATCTTGCCGCCGATCTCGATGTGCTCGGGTGGGACAGCTATCCGCTTGGCTTCCTCGAAATGTTCCGCTTCAGCGAGGACGACAAGCGTCGCTTCGCCCACCAGGGGCACCCCGACATCGCGGCCTTCCACCACGATCTGTATCGCGGCTGCGCGAGGGGTGGGCGTTGGTCGGTGCTGGAACAGCAGCCGGGGCCGGTCAACTGGGCGCGTCACAATCCCGCGCCGCTTCCCGGAATGGTCAGGCTGTGGACGCTGGAAGCCTATGCCCACGGTGCCGAACTGGTCAGTTATTTTCGCTGGCGCCAGTTCCCGCAGGCGCAGGAACAGATGCACGCAGGGCTTCTTCGGCCCGACGCCAGCCCGGCCCCTGCCTTGGCCGAAGCGCGCGCTGCGGCGGACGATCTCGCCACGCTCACGGGCGGTGCGCCGGCAAAGCAGGCCGCCGTGATCTTTTCCTACCCCGCCGAATGGATGACGCAGATCCAGCCGCAGGGCGATGGCAAATCCGCGCTTTGGGCGGCTTTCAACTGCTATTCGGCGCTGCGGCGCCTTGGGCTCAACGTCGATATCCTTTCGCCCGACGCCAATCTCGATGGCTATGCGCTGGTGATCGTACCGTGCCTGCCGATCGTGCCCGACGCGCTGGTTGCCAGCCTGCAAGGCTTCAAGGGCGAAGTTGTCATCGGTCCGCGCAGCGGATCGCGCGGCGATGATTTTGCCATTCCTCCAACGCTCGCCCCCGGAAAGCTGGAACAGCTCGTCGCAGGGCGCGTGGTGCTGAGCGAAAGCTGGCGCCCCGGCCTTGGCATCGAGGGCGAAGGCTGGCTGGCGACCGGCTGGTTCGACCATCTCGAAGGCGAAGCCACACCCGACATGACGGGCATCGACGGGCGGGTCGCCTGCTGGAAGCATGGCCGCGTCCGCTATGCCGCCTGCTGGCCCGAAGGCAGCTTCATCGAAGCCGTGGTCGAACGCGCGGCGCGCGACGCCGGCCTGCCTGCCGAACCCCTGCCCGACCATATCCGCCATCGCCGCCGCGGCGACACCCTGTTCGCCTTCGATTATGAGAGCGCAGAGGTATCCATTACTTGCGGCAAGGATGGCAGCGGGCGCGGGTCTTCTGCTGACCGGTGATTGCGGCAATCCCTTCGATTTGCGTGCCCGTTTTGTAATGCCCGATGCAGGCGGCCATGCCGGGCGGTTGCATCACCCCGGCACGCATCGCGCGAAATTGGGAAAATTCTGGCGGAATGTCGCGCCGATCGCCGGAAATACCTTGCCCCTTGGTGGCGATCCGCACATTTATGACGGATGCTGCGTCAGTACGAACTCGTAGAGCGGGTCAAGGAATACGACCCCGACGCCGACGAGGCGCTGCTTAACCGTGCCTATGTCTATACGGTGCAGAAGCACGGCACCCAGACCCGCGCCAGCGGCGATCCCTATTTCAGCCATCCTGTCGAAGTCGCCGGTTTGATGACCGACCTGAAGCTCGACCAGGAAACGATCATGACCGCGCTGCTCCACGATACGGTGGAAGACACGCTGGCGACGATCGAGGACATCGAAGCCAACTTCGGAACCGACGTTGCAAGGCTGGTCGACGGCGTGACCAAGCTGTCCAAGATCGAGCAGATGCCGGAAAACGAACGCGCGGCGGAAAACCTGCGCAAGTTCCTGCTGGCGATGAGCGAGGATATCCGCGTTCTGATGGTCAAGCTGGGCGACCGGCTGCACAACATGCGCACACTCCATTTCATCAAGAACCCGGAGAAGCGCCAGCGCATCGCGCGCGAGACGATGGATATCTATGCCCCGCTGGCCGAACGCGTGGGCATGTACGAATATATGCGCGAAATGCAGATGCTCGCCTTCGAACAGATCGAGCCTGAAGCGTTCGCGACCATCAATCACCGGCTAGAACAGATCCGCGCCGAAGACGGCGGGCAAGTGGATGCCATCGCGCTCGACATGAAGCATGCGCTGGCGGAAGCAGGGATAGCCACCGAAGTGTCGGGCCGCGAGAAGCACCCCTATTCGATCTGGCGCAAGATGGCCGAACGGCACGTCAGCTTCGAGCAGGTGACCGACATCATGGCCTTTCGCGTCATCACGGAAGACATCGCGGGCTGTTATCGCGCGCTGGGTGTCCTGCACACGACGTGGCAGTTCCTGCCCGGCAAGTTCAAGGATTACATCTCGACACCCAAGAACAACGGGTATCGCAGCCTCCACACATCGTTGATCTACGGCAAGTCGATGCGCGTCGAGGTGCAGATCCGCACGCGCGAGATGCACCGGCTGAACGAATTCGGTTTTGCCGCGCACTGGGCCTACAAGCAAGGCAACCGTCCCGATGGCCAGGTTGGCTGGTTGCGCGACCTGATCGAAATCGTCGATGCCAGCCACGATCCCGAAGAACTGCTCGAACACACGCGCATGGCGATCTACCAGGATCGCATCTTCGCCTTCACCCCCAAAGGCGCGCTGTTTCAGCTTCCCAAGGGGTCCACTCCGGTCGATTTTGCTTTTGCCGTTCACACCGATCTGGGCGCGCAAACCGTGGGGTCGAAAATCAACGGGCGGCACATGCCGCTGCGGACCCAGCTCCAGAACGGCGACGTGGTGGAGATCATCAAGAGCGACAACGCCGACCCGCAGATGAGCTGGCTGGGTTTCGTGGTGACCGGCAAGGCGCGCGCCGCGATCCGCCGGGCGGTGCGGCTCAAGGAACGCGCCGAAGTGGCCGAAATCGGCAAGAAGCTGTTCGATGAAATCGCGCTTCGCGTGCCCGCCAAGATCGGCAAGAAGGCCACCCGCGAAGCGATCAAGCGGCTGGAGATGGAAGAAGAGGAAGACCTCTATTACGCCATCGGGTCCGCTACCATCGGCGACCGCGAAGTCATGGAAGCGCTGGTCCCCGGATGTACGGCCGAACTGGACGACGAACTCGACTGGACCAAAAGCGGCAAGGCTCTGTCGATCCGCGGCCTCACACCCGGCGTGGGATTCCAGCTGGCAGAATGCTGCCATCCGGTTCCGGGCGATCGGATCGTGGGCCTTCGCAAACCCAACGAGGGGGTCGAAGTGCACGCGATCGATTGCCATCAGCTGGCCAGCGGCATCGATAACGACTGGCTTGACCTGTCATGGGGCAAGCGTTCGCGCGGCGCCGTGGGCCGCATGCGTGTGACTTTGTACGACCGGCCGGGCACACTGGCGGAAATGGCGGGCATCTTCGCGCAGAACCACGTCAACGTGAAAAGCCTCGAGCAGACACAGCTCGACCACCCGTTCACCACCTACGAAGTCGATCTCGAGGTGCAGGATCTTGCGCACATAAGCCGCATCCTCAGTGCACTTCGGGCCAGCGATTCCGTCGCCCAGGCGGAACGCGTGTGACGATCGTCGGCATCGATCACGTCCAGCTCGCCATGCCGCATGGCGGCGAGGCGCACGCGCGCCGTTTCTGGACCAGCGTCATGGGGCTGACCGAAGTGGTCAAACCCGCGCATCTTGCGGTGAACGGGGGCTGCTGGTTCGAAGGCCGCGGGGTGGCCATCCATTGCGGCGTGGAAGACGGGTTCCTCCCCGCCCGACGCGCGCATCCCGCGCTGCTCGTCGACGACCTTGCCGCACTGGAAATCGCCTTGGCCAAGGCAGGCATTCCGTTCAAGCCGGGCAAGCCGCTGGATGGGTACCGGAGGGGCGACATCGCCGATCCCTTCGGCAACCGCATCGAATTGATGCAGCGGGTCTAAAGCAGCTCCAGCTTCACCTGCGCCCTGTCTCCGGCGACGAGATCTTCGGCCTTGAGCACTTTCTTGCCCACCAGCAGCCACCATTCGCCGGTCTTCGATGGAAAGACCGATGTCTTCCATCCTGTGTCGCCGATGCGCGCCATCACCTTGACCGAGCCGAACCCGCGCCTGCCGCCGAATTCGAGGTGGCGAAGGCGTTCGTGCATGGTGATCGCTTCGGCCTCCCCTCCGCCCACGGTGACTATGTGATAGACCGCCTTTTCGCCCTGCCAGCACCCGATTTCGGCGGAAAAGGCGATCTGCTCGATCACTGTCCGGTGCGGCGTACCGGGACCGGGATATTGCAGATGTCCGCCCCGCCCGCAGGCACGATGAAAAACGGATCGCGGCGGTTGGCGCGCGCGTCGGCATAGCGGGCGAAGGTCTCGCCATCGGTCGAAAGGTATTCGAACGCCGGGCGCTCGGCCTCGGCCAGGTCGCTGGCTACGCGCACTGTCAGGATCGGCGTGCGCTTGTCCGCCTCCTGGGCCGAATAGAAGCCCAGATCGCCCGTTCCGCGCGGCAGGGAGGAGAGATGCTCCATCCCCTCCACGATCCGCCCGACCAGCGCGATATTGCGGTCGAGATGCCTCGGCGCGTGGCCGATCACGGTGTAGAGTTCGGCGCCCGAACCGGTGTCCGGCGAGTAGTTGCGGCCAACGCCGACCATGCCGTAGCAGTGGGTGGGCCATGCCCTGTATTGATTGGAATGCACGGTTTCCTGAAGCGCCCCCATCGGCCATCCACCGATCAGTGCACTCCATCCACTGTAGGGATCGGGATATCTGGTCCGCGCAAGCAGGTCGTCACTCCGGATCGCTTGAACATATTCGCTCTCGTCCATCACCCGCAGCCCTTCGGGCAGCAGCTTCGGTTCGCCTTCTGCCTCGGGGTTGTCGTAATTGAGATCCCCCCACTGGACGACGTAATTGTCCTGCACGCGGTTGACGCTGATGCCGTCATACCACTTGGCCCGCGCGAGCGTGCGGATGTTCTCGACCCAGCCTTGCGAGAACGGCGCGGGCATGAGCTGGATCACGACCTTGCGTTCCTTTCCCTCGGCATCGGGAGCGAGGGTCATCACCACCAGGTCCTCCGCGGCGATCGCCACCCATTCATCCGGTTCCGCCTGCGCCACGATCTCGTTCGGTGAAGGCGCACCTTGCGGCTCCTCCTGCGCAGCGGCGGGTGCGGTCAGCGCAAGCAGCGCGGCGAGCGTAAGGATGGGTTTGGTCATGGCCTTGTCTTGCCACCGATTTTCCGGCCGCGCCACCGCTTCGCCGTCAACTGGCCGCCATCTGGCCGCCGGCTGGCCAACGGGTCATGCAAAAGCCCCTCCCCGCGCGTTTTGGAGGGCGGAAAGGGGCTCTGAAGCGGTGTTCGCAGGGAATGCCATTCCGCGCAGCACCGCTGCCGGAACAGGTTGTATCACTAAATTCACAAAGTGGAATGTCCCGGCACCGCTTCGGCTTGCGATTCCCACCAGTGGCCGCTAGACGCGCGCCTCTGCCAGATCAGGCATGCGGAGCGGTGGCCGAGTGGTCGAAGGCGCACGCCTGGAAAGTGTGTATACGGTAACCCCGTATCGTGGGTTCGAATCCCACCCGCTCCGCCACTGACCTTGCGGGCCCCAAAGGCCTCGCAAGGTCCGCCTGCGGCCCGTCAATCCGAAGCCAGCACCCGATCGACACCGCGCTGGGTCACCGCGTGGTAGCTGGCCCGCGTCCTGGCGTAGATCCGCGTGGCGATGGGGCGGCCCCAATCGCCCTGATTCCACAAGGTGGCGAACAGCGGACGAACGAACTTTGCCCGGCCCACGCGTGCCAGAAACGCCTCGGCCTGCGGGACGGCGGGTTCGTAGCGGTTGGCAAGCGCCAGCTCGAGCCAGAGGAACAGTTCCTCGTTGTTGCCGGTGGCCGACAGCTTCAACCGATCATCCAGCAGGGCGAGACGCGATCCGTCCAATTCCTGCGGCAGGTTCTGCAGGAAACGCTGGCGTTCTGCCGATGTCCATGCGGCCCAGTCGGACGGGATCGTACCGTCGGCGGCGTAACGCTGCGACGCCGCGTCGCTGGTTGCGAAGGCGGCCGGATCGGGCTTGGCCACGTTGTCCGGCAGGCCCGGCGCATAGATCCATTCCTTCAGTTTCAATTGGTCCGCTTCCGCTGCGCTGCCGGCAAGGTTGGCCTTCATGTCTTCGTAGATCATGTTCGATGTCGCCGGCTGGAACGCATGACCATCGAACCATTGACGCAGCCACGCATCGAACCGTTCGCGGCCCACGGCCCTTTCCAGCGTGCGCAGGAACGCCGCGCCCTTGTTGTAGACGATGGCCGAACCGGCGCTGTCGGTGCCATCGGGCTGGTGCAACGCGGTGCCCGGCGCATCCGCGCCCACTTCGTCGAGCGTTTCGAGGATCGCCATGTAGTCGAGCGCGACTTCCTGGCGGGCGCGCTTGGTGCCGTAGATTTCTTCCACGATGCGGTTCTCGAAATAGGACGTCACGCCTTCGTTGAGCCATCCGTCGCCCCACACCGCGTTGGTCACCAGGTTCCCCGACCAGCTGTGCGCCAGTTCATGCGCGACCAGGCCCGTCAGGCTGCGGTCCCCCGCGATGAAAGTGGGCGTCAGGAAGGTCATGACCGGGTTTTCCATCCCCCCGAAAGGAAACGCCGGTGGCAGCACGATCATGTCGTAACGGCCCCATCGGTAAGGCCCGTAAAGCCCCTCCGCGGCCGTCACCATGTCTTCGGTGTCCGCCACTTCGTAACGCGCGCTGGCAAGAACGGACGGTTCCGCCCACACGCCGGTGCGCGGGCCGATCGCGGCGAAATCGATATCCCCGGCGGCGATCGCGATCAGGTAAGGGGGGACGGGCTTGTCCATCACGAAACGGAACGCCTGGCGGCCATCGCCAAGCTCTTCGGGCTCACCCTGGGCGACGCCCGACATCACCACGTCGAGCGGCTTGGGTGCGGTAATCCGCGCTTCCCATGTCTGGCGAATTCCGGGGCTGTCCTGCGTGGGAATCCACGTACGGTTGAGGATCGCCTGCCCCTGGCTGAACAGGAAGGGATGCGTGCCGCCAGCGGTCTGTTCCGGGCTGAGCCATTGCAGCGCGGCGGCATCGGCGGGCGCGGCATAGGCGATGCGTATCTGGCGGGCATCCCCGATGGCGATGGTCAACGGCGCGCCCTTTTCGGCATCGGTCGCCGTCGCGCCGATGGTGAACGCAAGCGGTGTACCGTCCGCGCCGGTCACGCTGGAGATTTCAAGCCCGTTGGAATCGAGCACGATCTCGTCGGCCCCCGGGGCCGCCATGACATCGAGAACCGCGGTACCGCCGACGCGCTTGGCATCGAAATCCAGCGCAAGGTCGAGCGCCACATGCGTCACGCGCGCGATTTGCGGGCGCGCGTATGTCGCGATGTCGAGCGCGTCGGCGCTTGTCAGGATCGGCGCAACCCGTGCATCCATCGGGGCCTTTGCAAGCGGTTCGGTGTCGATGGTCGTGCAGGCGGTGCTTGCGAGCAGCAGGGCGATGGGGGCAGCAATGCGGCGCATGGGAGGTCTCCAGGGCTATCTGTTCGGCACCGGATGGCGACCCGGCACTTGGTTACAATGCGGCAGCCTATCGCCCATCCTGCGCCCGCGCGCCAGAGCCACGCACGAAAACGTATCCGCAAGGCTGGACGCAGGGTTTCAATTCCGCAATGATAACGTTCACAGAACCGCAAAGGTCTGAATTGGAGAGTTTCGATGACCCGTTTTGCATTCACCGCTTCGCTGGTCGGTGCGCTTGCCGCCCCACTTGCCGCCCAGGATGACCCGCAGGACCGCACGCTGGTGTTTTCGGATGAATTTGACGCGCCCGCTATCGATCGGACCAAATGGAACGTCATCGGGCCCGATTTCTGGGTCAACAACGAACAGCAGGCCTATATCGACGATCCCGCGGTGATCGGCTTCGTCGACGGCGTCAAAGGCGCGCAAGGCGGGGTGCTGATGCTTCGTCCGCTGCACAAGCCGGGCGCCGACCCCCACCCCGACCGCAAGGCCGATTTCGTTTCCGGGCGGATCGACAGCCGCGAGAAGTTCGACTTCACCTATGGCCGGGCCGAAGCCCGCATCCGGATGCCCGATGCCGAAGGTGTGTGGCCGGCCTTCTGGCTGCTGGGCAACGGCAAGTGGCCCGACACGGGCGAAATCGACATCATGGAATATGTTGGCGAAAAGGACTGGACCGGCGTCGCCCTGCATGGCCCCGGCTATTCCGGCGAGACGCCGCTGGTGAACAAGTTCTTCTTCCCCGAAGGCGTCGATGTGACCGAATGGCACGACTTCGCCGTCGAATGGACGAAAGACGCGATCCTGTTCGAAGTCGACGGCCACGTAACCTACCGTGTGACCCGCCCGATGGTGGAAAATTACGGCAAGTGGCGCTTCGATACGCCCAAGTACATCATCCTGAATTTCGCAATGGGCGGCGCCTACCCGTTCAAGACCAACCGGATCGAGAAACCGTACAACGGCATTCCGGCCGCCACGGTCGAAAAGGTGCAGGCGGGCAATGTTGCGATGCTGGTCGACTGGGTGCGCGTCTGGGCGCCGAAGGACCAGCCCGAAGACTAGACCGTGCCGTTGGCCCCACGCACGACCAGACGGCCATCTTCGATCGCCGTCTGGTAGATTGCCAGCGCGCCACAGCGGCCACGGGATTCCACGCCGCTGGTCAGGTCGAAGCGATATCCGTGCCAGGGGCATGTAATGGTGCCCTGATCGTCGCCGGTGGCGGTGTCGAGCGGTGCCAGCGCGTGCGGGCAACGCGCCGCGTGCGCCCGCCATGCGCCGCCCGCGTAGCGCACCAACACGCGGTTCGCGCCTGACATTCCCTCATGCACCCGCCCCCGGTCGAGAGCCGCTTCAGGCCCCATATCGACGGCCGCAATATCCTCCACCCCGGCGGTTGACCCGCGCCGTGCCTTGCGCTCGTCCAGCGCGTCCTGGCGCCCGCGCATCAGGGTTTCGTCCTCGTCGTAAAGCGTGGCGTATTGCGCCTGCAGATAGGCGAGGATCATTGCCGCCTGCTGTTCGCTTTCGGGGGCCTGCGGTAGATAGAACCGCACATCGACAGTGATCCCGCCGTTCGGACTGGCGCTTGCCTGCGTGTGGATCTGCGTGCCCTTGCCCGCCCCTTCGACCACGGTCGTTGCCCAGTAGTGGCGCGGTTCGTCCACCAGCAATTCGATCAGCTGGGTGCCCGCTCCGTTCGGTAGCGCGGTCTTGCAGCGCCAGCCCCACGTTCCAGTCTCCACCGGCGCGATCGCGGCGAAGGACGACGGGTGGACGAACGGCAGATGTTCCCAATCATACGCGTTTTCCATCATGCGCGTCAGATTGGACGGGATTTCGCGCCTGTACGCGCCGAGAAAATGCAGGCCGTCCAAAGCCGCGGGGTCGATGGCCCGGTTCCGTCCCGCCAGGTCCGCCCGGTCGGCGTCGGTGACGGTGATCTGGGTCAGCTCCACACGGCCTCGGGCGGCAGGCTCATCAGGATTGCGTCGATGTTGCCCCCGGTCTTGAGCCCGAAAAGCGTTCCGCGATCGTAGACGAGGTTGAACTCCGCATAGCGCCCGCGCCACTCCAGCTGGGTCTGCTTTTCGGCCGGGGTGAATTCGCTGTCCATCCGGCGGCGCACCAGCTTGGGATAGATATCGAGAAACGCGTCCCCCACATCGCGCGTGAAGGCGAAATTGCGTTCGAATGCGGCATCGTCGGCGCATTCGAGATGGTCGTAGAATATCCCGCCGACGCCGCGGTGAACCCCGCGGTGGGGGATGTAGAAATAGTCGTCCGCCCACTTTTTGAAGCGTTCGTAATAGGTGGGGTTATGCGCGGCACAGGCGGCGCGAAAGCGGGCGTGGAATTGCTCGGTATCTTCCTCGTAAGGGATCGGCGGGTTGAGATCCGCCCCGCCGCCGAACCACGCGGCGCTGGTCGTGAGGAAACGCGTGTTCATGTGCACGGCGGGCACGTGCGGATTGGCCATATGCGCGACCAGGCTGATGCCGGTGGCGGTAAAGCCGGGCTGTTCCGCGCTGGCGCCGTTGACCTGCGCCGCAAATTCGGTGGAGAAATTGCCGCGCACGGTCGAGACATTGACCCCGACCTTTTCGAACACCTTCCCCTTCATCAGCCCGCGAGTGCCGCCGCCGGGATCGGCATTGCCTTCTTCTTCGCGCTGCCAGCTGTCGTATTCGAAGCTGGCGTCGGAGCCAGCCTCGCGTTCGATGGCCTCGAATTCGGTGCAGATGCTGTCGCGCAGGGCTTCGAACCAGTCTTTCGCGCGGGCGGTATGGGGGGTCCAGTCGGTCATGGCGCGGACTTGCCATTCCAGAGCGCCTGCGGCAATAGCCCGCCATGGTTCCCCTTTCGTTCGCTGGCGAGGAATGGCTCCTCACCGAAGGCCGCGCGCTTTACTGGCCGCGCGAACGTGCGTTGCTGGTTGCGGACCTGCACCTTGAAAAAGGAAGCTTTTTTGCCCGCCACGGCCAGATGATCCCGCCTTACGACAGCCGCGAAACCCTGGAGCGGGTGGCGCTGGCCATCCGCGAAACGGGTGCGCGCCGGGTGATCACGCTGGGCGACAACTTCCACGATTCGGAAGGTTCGGCGCGGCTCGAACCCCATGCGTGCGGAATGCTGGAGGCGCTCACCAAAGCGGTCGACTGGGTCTGGATTACCGGCAATCACGATCCCGATATGGATGCGCGGTGCGGCGGCAGCCTGGCCGAGGAACTGGAGGTCGGCGGGGTCATCCTGCGCCACCGCGCGCAAAAGGGTGAAACCCGCCCCGAACTGTCCGGTCATTACCACCCGCGCCTTCAGGTCAAGGTCCGCCAGCGGATGATCCGCCGCCCGTGCGCGGTGGTGAGCGCCAACGAGGACGTTGACGGTAAGCCGTCGGGCCGGATGATCCTGCCCGCGTTCGGTGCCTTTACCGGCGGAATGAACGCCGCCGATCCGGCGATCCTCACCGCGTTGCAACCGGCCGAGCGGATCGATGCGGTGGTGCCGGCCGCGGGCAAGCTGGCGCGGTTCAACCTGTGGCGCAGCGCCGCCTGACGCAAAGCGCGCTTCGGACCCGCCGCCAGCAGCCCGATTGCCTGCCATCCGGCGCGAAACGACACGCGCGGAACCGCCTTTGCGCGCCCAAATCAAAAGACTCGTGCTTCTCCCTAGCGGAAGGGCGCATTTCTCCCTACATAGCGCCCTTGTAATTGGCAGAATCAAGGAGACAGCCCCATATCCCGTCCACCCCGGCGCAGCATGCAAATGCCCGTGAAAAGCGGCCCGCGCTTTGACAATTTCATTCAATCGCCCAAGGTTCGCGTGATCGATCACGAAGGCGAAAACCTTGGTGTGATGTTCACCCGCGAAGCGATGGAACAGGCCAACGAACTCGGCCTCAACCTCGTTGAAGTGTCCCCCAATGCGGACCCGCCGGTGGCAAAGTTCCTCGATGTCGGCAAATATCGCTACGAGGCGCAGAAGAAGGCGAACCTCGCGCGCAAGACGCAGAAGACGCAGGACATCAAGGAAGTGAAGATGCGTCCGAACATCGATGTCCACGACTACGAAGTGAAGATGCGCAACGTGGTCAAGTTCATCGAACAGGGCGACAAGGTGAAGTGCACCTTGCGTTTCCGCGGTCGCGAAATGGCCCACCAGCAGCTTGGCCTGGATCTTCTCAACCGCGTCCGTGACGATGTCGAGGAAATCGCCAAGGTCGAAAGCTTCCCACGCCTCGAAGGGCGCCAGATGCTGATGGTGCTCTCGCCCAAGTAAGGCGACGACCCATCATCCAGACCCAAAAAGGGGGCGAGCCGCGTGGCTCGCCCCCTTTTCGTTGGCGCACAGCCGGCGGTTCAGCGGCCGATATGTTCGTCGAGGAACTCCAGATAGGCTTCGGACGCCGTGATGCGGTTGGTCTTGCCCCGGAAGCCGTGCCCTTCGTCGGGAAAAAGCACGTATTCGACCGGCACGTTGTTGGCCTTCACCGCGGCAACCAGCTCGTCGCTTTCGACCTGCAGGACGCGGGGATCGTTGGCCCCCTGGACCACCAGCAGCGGCTTGACGATGTTGGATGCATGAAACAGCGGCGAAATCGCGCGGTGGCGGGTCTCGTCCGTTTCCGGGTCGCCCATTTCATCGTACAGGGCATCGCGGAAGCTGCCCCACCATGGCGGGATCGACTTCAGCGTGCGCACCCAGTTGGTCACCCCGAAGATGTTCACCCCCGCATCGAAGACCTCGGGATGAAACGCCAGCGCCGCGGCCACCATGTAACCGCCGTAGGACCCGCCCATGATGGCGATGCGATCGTTGGCCACCCAGTCCAGGCCCTGGAGAAAGCCCTTCGATGCGACGACATCCTTCAGATCGACATCGCCATGCCTTTTGTCGTCGAGATGGAAGAAGGTCTTTCCGTAACCGGACGAGCCGCGGTTGTTGATCGCGTAAACGGCATATCCGTTGTTGACGAGGTGCTGGATCATCGCGCTGTAACCGCGCGTGCTCTGCCCGCCCGGCCCGCCGTGGACCAGAACGACCGCGGGCACTGGCTTATCCGCGCTTGCCCCGTGGGGGCGGAACAGGATGCCGGGTATTTCCAGCCCGTCGTAGCTTTTGAACCGCGCGACCGTGGAGGTCACCAGATCGCTTTCGTCGATCGCCGGATTGAGCGCGGTTGTCAGGCGGGTGGCCTGCCCGTTGCCCAGGTCGGCCACGTAGATATCGACCGGCGAGGTATCGGACGAAACGGTGAAGGCGATACGCTTTTCATCGGCGTCGAACCGGATGCTTCCCAGGCTTGCCTCGGGCAAACCCTTAAGCGTGACGGTCTTCTGCGTGACATCGTCGAAAATTTCCACCTCGGTCAGCGCATCGGCGTTGATGCCGCTGACCCGGTATCGGCCCGACGGCGAAAATTGCACGAAGGCAACGTCCCAGCCGGCCTCGATCACCGCGGCCCGTTCACCGTCCAGAAGATCGAGGCTCCACGCCTGGTTGAATTCGCCATGTTCGTCCGTGGCGTAGACCAGCGCGTCGTTGTCGCGGTTGAATGTGTATGCGCCGTAGCTGACGTTGCCTTCATGGGGGGTGACAAGCCGCGGTGCGGGTTCGTCGGCGGCAAGGTCGACCAAATAAAGGTCGCTGTCCGCGCTCGAATTGGCTTTCGACAGGGCGACCCAGCGCCCATCGCCGGATACCGCATCCACACTGAAGGCACCTTCGTTGGTGAACAGGCGGCGGCGTTCGTATGTCGCGGCGTCATAGGCATAGAGATCGAACGCAGCCGGATCGCGTTCGTTGGTCGTGGCGAAGAAGGTCTGGCCGTCATCGCTCCACCCTGCGAAACCCGCCTTGACCTTCTCTCCGGGTGAAAGGTCGCACACCGTGCCGTCTTCTTCGCGCACGAACAGGTGGTTGAGTTCGTCGCCGCCATTGTCCGCCGTGAACAACAGGCGGCCATCGCCGGGAAAGAAGCTGGCCCCGTAGGTCGCATCGTCAGCAGAAGCGGTGAGGGGCACCGGGGTGCCGCCATCGACAGGCATCAGATAGGCGTTGAACACACCGGTCGCATCGCTGTTGACCAGCACGAACCGGCCATCGGGCGAAAAATTGAAGCCTTCCGGCGAACCGACCGAATAGGACGTCGACTGAAAGAACTGCTCGGCGGTGTAGGTCTTGATGTCCACCTGCTCGGCGGCGGCATGGCCTTCGTGCGACTGTGCGGAGGCGGGCACTGCGATGGCGACGAGCGATACCGCCGCCAGAAGTGCAAACGATCGGACCACGGCAATTCTCCTGTATGATTCGAATAACACACTACGGGTATGCCGAGTCCGCAGGAACGGCAAGTGCCCACGTTGCCCTGGGCTCGGCCCGCTGGTAGCACGGGCCAAGAGAGGGGCGATGCCATCATGACGGCCAAACGGATCGGGTTCATTCTCGGCGCACTGGCGCTGCTGTTGGCGTGCGTGGTGCAGCCACCCGCCGGGATGCCTCGCGAAGCGTTCGTGACGGCAGGGCTGGTCGCGCTGATGGCCGCCTGGTGGATGACCGAAGCCCTGCCGCTGACGGCCACCGCGCTGATGCCGTTCCTGGTGCTGCCGTTTGCCGGAGTCCTGACGGCAAAGGAAACCGCCTCTGCCTATTATTCGCCCATCCTGTTCTTGATCCTGGGCGGGGCGTTCATCGCCCTGGCGATCGAGCGTACCGGACTGCACCGGAGGCTGGCGCTCGCCCTGTTGCGCATGGTCGGATCGCGCGGCGGACAGACGGGCGTGCTGCTGGCCTTCATGGGCACGGCCGCGATCCTGTCGATGCTCATTTCCAACACTTCGACCGCGCTCATCATGATGCCGATGGCGCTTGCGGTGCTGCGTGGCGGGGGTTCGCAGGACGGCGATACCGAAGGCCTGGCCGGTGCCTTGCCGATGGGCATCGCCTTTGCCGCCAGCATCGGTGGGCTTGGCACACTTGTCGGATCGCCCACCAACGCCATTGCGGTCGGCCTGCTCGACACGCTGACGGGAACGCGGATCACCTTTGCGCAGTGGGCCTTCTATGGGCTGCCGGTGGTCGTGCTCGGGGTGCCGCTTGCCGCCTATCTGGTGGCGCGCGTGCAGAAAGTTGCTTCAAGGCCCTTTGACACGGCTGCGGCGCGCACCGCCATCGACACCCATTCGGCCTGGTCGAGCGCGGAGCGGCGGCTTGTTCCCGTGGTGGCGGTCACCTTCCTGCTGTGGATGGGGCAGATGTGGATCGCGCCCTACCTTCCCGAAGGGTCGTTGACCGATGGGACCATCGCCATCCTGATGGGCCTTACCCTGTTCCTCCTGCCCGACGGGACCGGCCGCCCTCTGCTGACATGGGAAGAAGCCGATCGTGCGCCGTGGGGCGTCATCATGATGTTTGGCGGCGGCCTGGCGCTGGCGGCGGGGATGGCGGCCAGCGGCCTGGCCGACTGGCTGGGTCAGGCGCTGCTTCCGCTCGAAGCGTGGCCGTTGGTGCTGGTCGCCATCGCGGTTGTCGCCATGGTGGTGCTGATCACCGAATTTGCCAGCAACGTGGCCACCGCCAGCGGCATCATCCCGGTTGTCGCCAGCCTCGTGGTGGCCCTTGGCGTCGATCCGGTGCTGCTCGCAATGCCGGCCGCGCTGGCGGCAAGCTGGGGCTTCATGCTTCCGGCGGGTACCGGACCGAACGCCATCGCCTGGTCCACCGGGCGCATCCGCATCGAACGCATGGTCAAGGCGGGCCTGTTGCTGGACCTGTTCGGGATCGTGATGATCGTTGCAGTGGTTTGGGGAATGAACACGCTGATCGCTTGAAAACTCGCGCGCCGCTACGTAATCGGTCGCGCAATGATCGGTCCGGTCGGAGAGGCGTTCCTGCGGAGGTTAGGGACGGGCGCCGCCGGAGGCCCCACCGGCTCCCGCCTTCCTGGGAGTGTTATGCAGGAAGGATGCTCGCCCCATGAGCGACGTCACGAAAATCAACGGCCGCCCCCTCAAGCCCAGCACCTTGATGATGGGCCACGGATATGACCCCGTTCTATCCGAAGGCAGCCTGAAAGCGCCGATTTTTCTCACCAGCACCTTTGCCTTCCCCAGCGCGGCCGACGGCAAGCGCCATTTCGAAGGCATCACCGGCAAGCGTCCCGGCGGGGCGGACGGACTGGTCTATTCGCGGTTCAACGCGCCCAATCAGGAAATCCTCGAAGATCGCCTGTCGATCTGGGACGGGGCCGAAGACGCGCTGAGCTTTTCCAGCGGCATGACCGCCATCTGCGTGCTGCTGCTGACCTATGCGGCGCAAGGGGACGTGATCGTCCATTCCGGGCCGCTCTATGCCGCGTCGGAAGGGTTCATCGCCAAATGGCTGAGCAAGTTCGGGGTGACCTATGTCGATTTCCCCGCGGGCGCGACCCGCGAACAGATCGACGCGGTTCTGGCCAAGGCCAGGACGCAGGCTGCCGGCAACGGCGGCAAGGTCTGCATGATCTACCTCGAAAGCCCGGGGAACCCGACCAACGCGCTGGTCGATGTCGAGGCGGTGCGCGCCGCGCGTGACGCCGCGCTTGGCGCCGACTGCCCGATCGCCATCGACAACACCTTCCTCGGGCCGCTGTGGCAGCGCCCGCTGGATCAGGGGGCCGATATCGTCGTCTATTCGCTGACCAAATATGTCGGTGGGCATTCCGACCTTGTTGCAGGCTCCATCGCCGGCGCGAAGAAGTGGATGGACCCGGTGCGGATGCTCCGCAACACGATGGGCGGGATTTGCGATCCGAACACGGCATGGATGCTGTGCCGCAGCCTTGAAACGGTCGAACTGCGGATGCAGCGCGCAGGCGAAAATGCGGCCAAGGTGTGCGAGTTTCTGGCTGCGCATCCCAAGGTCGAAGGCCTCGGCTATCTCGGCATGATCAAGGATACCCGCCAAAAGGACATCTACGACAGGCATTGCCTTGGCGCCGGTTCGACCTTCTCGCTGCTGCTCAAGGGCGGCGAGGCGGAATGCTTCCGCTTCCTCGACAGCCTCAAGATCGCCAAGCTTGCCGTCAGCCTCGGCGGGACCGAAACCTTGGCGAGCCACCCGGCATCGATGACGCACCTGTCGGTTCCCGACGAACGCAAGGCCGCGCTCGGCATCGGCGATAACCTTATCCGCATCAGCATCGGCATCGAGGATGCGGACGATCTGATCGCCGATTTCGACCAGGCGCTGGGGGCGGTGTGACCCGTATCGGATTTCTGGCGTGCGCCGACACGTTGCCGCCGGAACAAGGCAGCGTGGACGAACGGCGCGGCGATGCGTTCGAGCACGACCTCGAGATTGCCGCGCTGCGTCCGGCGTTCGCAGACGCTGGTCTCGATCTGATTGAAATCGATTGGCGCGCGCCGCTTGGCGCGTTTGACGGGATGGCGCTCGTCCTCCTCGGCACGGCGTGGGACTATCAGGATCATCCGGACGAATTTCTGGCCAGGCTGGACGCTCTGGAACGCCGCGGCATTGCCGTGTGCAATCCGCCCGAAGTGGTCCGGTGGAACGCGGAAAAAGCCTATCTGAATGACCTTGCGGCGCGCGGTGCGACCATTGTTCCCACGCTGTGGCTGGATGATGCCGGCCGCGAGGATGTCGTGGCTGCGATGGACCATTTCGGAACCGATCGGGTGGTGGTGAAGCGGCTGGTCGGGGCCGGCGGGTTCGGCCAGCACAGCTTCACCCGCGAAGACCTGCCCGATGCAGGCTGGCACATGGGCCGGGCCTGCATGGTCCAGCCCTTTCTTCCCAGTGTCGTCGACGAAGGCGAATACACCTTTGTCTTTGTCGACCGCGAATTTTCGCACGGGGTGCTGAAACGCGCCGCGCAGGGGGAATATCGCATCCAGTCGCTCTATGGCGGCTTCGAATGCGGCTATTCGCCATCGGCACAGGATCTCGCCACCGCGACGGCCGTGGTCGCCGCCCTTCCCTTCGACAGCGTGCTGTATTGCCGGATCGACATGGCCCGCCTGCCAGGCGGCGAGCTGGCCGTGATGGAAGCGGAAATGATCGAACCCTATCTGTATCCCGTCCAGGGACCGGACCTGGGTGATCGCGTGGCGAAGGCGGTGGCCGCAAGGCTACGTGCGGCCTAGCCCTTCCACTCGCGCCGTTCCTCGGCCGATTTGAGCACTTCGTAAGCGACCTGGAATTTCTGGAATTCGGCAGCAGCGTCCTTGTCGCCCGGTTTGACATCGGGGTGGACGGTCTTGGCCTTTTCGCGCCACGCCTTCTTCACCGCCGCAAATTCGGCATCGGCTTCGAGTTCGAGAATTTCCAGCGCGCGCATTTCGTCCGCGCTGCGCGATCCGTCCCCGCTGCCGGCCCAGCCGTAATGCTGCGCTTCGGCATAACCGGCGTTTTCGCTGCGTTCCGCCTTGGCGCGCTCTTCCTTTTCCGCCTTGTCCAGACCTTCGAAATAATCCCACTTGGAATTGTATTCGGCGGCATGCTTCTGGCAGAAATACCAACGGTCCGGGCTGTTGGGCGCTTTGGGCGCAGGGCAATCGCCGGGCTCTTCGCAACCGTGCCGGTCGCACAGGCGCACCCGCGCCGCCTCGCGCGCGGATTCGTATCCTCGCCATCTGGGGAAGCCCCAGTCGTTCGAACGCCGTGGCTTAGGCATGGGCGGCTAATGTCGTTTGTCGGGCGGGCATGGCGGTCAATCTAGGCGTAGTGGCGCTCAGCGCAAGGATAGGGAACCAGTTGCAATCTGAAATGTTGCATTGCAACTATTGGTTGACGATTCGGCGCTAAGGCGCTGGCCGAGAGAAGAGAAATGAGCAAGCAGCTAAACCTGTCCGCATCGATCAGTGTGATCCTGACCGCGTTTTTCGCCCTTGCCGTGAGCGTGGGCGGCACTCGTGCCGAACTTCCCGGTCACAATGAGGTCGGCGCTTCGCTCTATTCGGTATCCATCGGTCGCTGACCCTCCCCCCAACAGGGTGACCGATTGGTGGGCTCCCGCGCTGCGGGAGCCCTTTTTTTGTCAGTTGATGACGATGGTGGCGGCGCGGCGGTTCTGCGCCCAGGCGGCTTCGTTCGAGCCCAGAGCAACCGGGCGTTCCTTGCCGTAGCTGACCGTGCGGATGCGGCTGGCCGGAATGCCAACCGACACCAGGTAATTCTTCGCCGCATTGGCCCGCCGTTCGCCCAGCGCGAGGTTGTAATCGCGCGTGCCGCGTTCGTCGGCGTGACCTTCGATGGTGAAGTTCAGCGTGGGATACTGGCTGAAATACTGGGCCTGCGTCTGCAGCTTGGCCGAATCTTCGGAATCGATGTTGTAGCGATCGGTGTCGAAATAGACGGTGGTGTTGGCCACGCCCACTGCTTCGGAGAAATGCTGCTGCGTACCGACGCCGGCACCGGCATAAACTTCGTCGGGCACCTGCGTTGTCGTTTCCGTCGGAGGCGGCGGCAGTTCCTCGGGTGCCTTCTTGGCGCACGCCGCCAGGGCGATGGTCGATGCAAGCATCAGGCTTGTTGCAATACGGGTATTCATAATGCTGTCCCCTTATATACAGCGTGGTGAAGTCGGCTTGCCCCCCGAAATCGGCCCCCTGTAGTATTCAATGCATTCACGGCAGGATCGGTCCCCACGCCGGATCCGATGCATCGACCGGAGTGGGCAGGCTGCGTTCGTTCTCGCCTGTCAGGTCGACCTGCCACAGCGACGTCTTGCCAGTGTTGCGCTCCGTACGGAAGAACTGAATGATGCGGCCGTTGGGCGCCCATGTCGGCGCTTCGTCCTGCCAGCCGCGCGTCAGGCTGCGCATTCCCCGTCCGCTGGGGCTCATCACGGCAACGTTGAAATTGCCCGCGATGTGGGTGAACGCGATCTGGTCGCCGCGGGGGCTCCATTCCGGTGTCGCCGCCCTGCCACCGAAGAACGACAGGCGGCGCTGGTTCGAACCGTCGGCGTTCATGATATAAATCTGCTGGCTGCCGGACCGGTCGCTTTCGAACACGATCTGGCTGCCGTCGGGGGAATACGACCCGCCGATGTCGATGCCCGGCGTATCGGTGAGCCGCCGGCTTTCACCGCCCGATGCCGACACGCGGTAGATGTCCGTGTTGCCGTTGACCGCCATCGAATAGAGAATGGAGCGTCCATCCGGGCTCCACCGCGGGGCAAAGGTCGGGTTCGAACTTTGCGAGATGAGCGTCTGGCGGCCCGTTCCGATATCGTAGACGTAAATGCGCGGGTTGCCGTCGACATAGCTCAGATAGACGAGCTTCTTGTAGTCGGGCGAATACCGCGGGGTGAGCGCAGTGGACTGCCCTGTCGTGATGAAGCGGTGGTTGGCCCCGTCGCTGTCCATGATGGCGAGCCGCTTGGTCCGGTTATCTTTCGGACCCGTTTCCGCGATATAGGCGATACGGCTGTCGAAAAACGGGCTTTCGCCGGACAGGCGCGAATAGATCAGGTCGGCGCACTTGTGGGCCGCGCGGCGCCAGTCGGCGGGCTGAACCACCCAGCCTTCGCGTACGAGCTGCTGTTGCAGCGCCATGTCGTAGAGATAGCACCCGACCGTCAGCTTGTTGTCGCTGCGCGCGCGCACATAGCCGTGGACGAGCATTTCCGCGCCGCGATTGGACCATGTGGAATAAGCGGGATCGGTGATTTCGCCGAAGCGCGGCTGGGGAAGCGAATCCGGACCCGTGGGTTTGAACAAGCCGTTGTTGCGAAGATCCGCCGTGATGACCCGCGCCAGTTCCTTGCCCAACGCCGCTGTCCCGTTGGAATGGGCGGGCGTCGAAACATCGGCGTCCGTGGCGAAACCGGGGATGGCAATTCCAAGATCGTCGAGATTGCCTTCGAAACTGACCGAACCGGTAAGGCCCTCGCTCTCCTCGACGGTTTCGACTTCACCGCCTTCGGGAACCGGCTGGCCAAGATCCTGGTTTTGGGCGGCGACCGGCGATGCGATCAGGGCGAACGATGCGAAAAGAACATATTTCATTGTGCTAGTCTCCAGTCGAAGCCGAAGGGTCCAACCACCTTCCAGGCTTCGTAATATTCATCCGGCAAGTCGAATGGGGCAGCCAGTTGCACGGCGCGAATGGCCTGTTCGCCATGACGCCCGGCCTGGGCGCGATTGGTATCGCTGACCCCGGTCTGGCGCACGATGCTGGGCGCACCGGCAAGCGATCCGTCGGGATTGAGGCGGAACCGCAAATAGGTGGTGATCCGTTCCACGTCGGGCCCGCTGGGCGGTTGCCAGTGGGGCTTGATCTCGCGTGCGATGGCCTGGACGAGCGAGGCTTTCGCGCTGGCGCCAATCTGCGAGGCCGGGACGCGGGTTTCGTCCGTGGTCGTGCTGCCGCCCGCGCCTTCGAGGAAATTGTCGCTCAAGCGCGAACCGCCCGTACGTTCGGACCGGCGTTGCTGCGGCTGCGTGCGGGGCGGATCGGGCCGGCGACGCTCGCGCGTATCGGGGCGCGCGGTCGGCGCGGGCACTGGTGTCTGCACGCGCGGTTGAGGCGGGGTGATCTCGCGCGGCGCGGGTTGTTCCAGCTGGGGTGCAGGCGCCGGGGCGTCGGACAATGTCGGCGCGGTGGCCGCGCGGCTTTCCGGCACGGGATCGGGCGCGGTCGCTTCCATCCCGACATCTTCGGCCAGATTGACCGTCATCCGCTGCGGCTGGGGGATAGCTTCGCGATCCGACGGCTGAAGCAGGAGCACGCCGAACAGGACCAGATGCAGGATCGCGGCGACCAACAGGCCCACCCTTTCCTCTGTCCGCAAGGCTGCTGCTCCCATGGCCACCGCGCTATGATTCGTCAGATGAACTGTTGTTGACTGGTGCTGCGCCGGAACCGCTGCCGGTCACCAGCGATATGCGATTGAGCCCGGCACGGTTGAGTTCGCCCATGACGGCCATGACCCGGCCGTAATCCAGCCCGCGATCGGCGCGCAGGGTGATGTCCGGACCGTCGCCGGTACGCGGCAGGTTTGCCAGCGCCTGCGGCAACCCGCCAACGGGCACCCGCTCGTCGTCGATGTAGACATAGCCTGCCTCATCGATGCTGAGCGTGATCTGCTCGGCTTCCTGCGGCAGGGCGGCGGCACGGCTGTCGGGCAGGTTGATCGGGACCCCTGCGGTCAGCAATGGCGCGGTCACCATGAAGATGATCAGCAGCACCAGCATGACATCCACGAACGGCGTCACGTTGATTTCGGACATCGGGCGCCGTCTCGCCCCGCGCCGGGACCTGCCGCGCGCCCCGCCCGATGCAAGACCCATCGCCATCAGCGCGTTTCCAGCTGGCGGCTGAAATTGGCGTGCAGCTTGTCGGCGAACCGCTGGAGACGCGCCTCGTAACGGTCGACCCGGTGGCTGAACCGGTTGAAGGCGATCACGGCAGGAATGGCCGCGAACAGGCCGATGGCGGTGGCGAACAGCGCTTCGGAGATGCCCGGCGCGACCACGGCAAGCGACGAACTTTCCTGGGCGCCGATCTGGAAGAAGCTGTTCATGATGCCCCAGACGGTGCCGAACAGGCCCACGAAAGGTGCCACCGATCCGACCGTGGCGAGGAAGTTGAGCCGTTCGGCGATATCGTCCGCCTCAAGCGCGATCTGGCTGTCCATGGCGCCCGCGATGCGGCCCCGCAGGGCTTCGGCGTCGCGCACTTCGCCCTTCGTCGAACGCCTCCATTCGGAAACCGCGGCCTGCGCCACGCGTGCCGCCGGAATATCCTTCTTGCCGCGTTCGGATGCAAACCGGTCGAAGCTTTCCGCCTGCCAGAATTCGCTTTCATACGCGATCGTCTGGCGGCGCAGCTTGGCCATCCTCAGGCTGAAGCTGACGATGATCATCCACACCCAGACGCTGGCCAGCAACAGGCCGGTCATGACCAGCTGGACGACGATGTCCGCATCGAGGAACAGGCGGACCGGATCGAGCCGTGTCGGCGCCGCAGCGGCAAGGAGGGTAAGTGCGCTCATGTGTTCCCTTGGTCAGCAAAGCGCGCAAAGGCCGCGCGCCATTCTGGAGGCTGGCGACGGGGCCGGCCTTCCGGTGAAACGAAGCCGACGCGCAAATGTGCCTCGGCCAGCAGGTCGTCGCCGCGATACGCCTTCTGGTGCATCCGGCAAGACGCCGCACCCAGTTCGGTGCAGCGGGTTTCGATCAGCACGTCATCGTCGAGCCTGGCCGGACGAAGATATTTGAGCGTAAGTTCGGATACGGCATACGCGCCTTCGCCCGCTTCGATCGCGGCGCGCTGGTCGATTTCCAGACGGCGCAAAAGGTCGGATCGCGCGCGTTCGAACCAGCGCAGGTAATTGGCATGATAGGTGATGCCCGACAGGTCGGTGTCCTCGTAATAGACACGCACCGCGTAAAGGTGGCGGCTACCGTCGAGCACTCCGTCAGGGGGATTGGGCATGGTCATGTGATGCGTCGGCCCTTAGCCGACCGTGGAGTCGCGCCGCAACGCGAAACGACGAAGTGAGGTAATCCAGCGATCAGCGGCGCAGGATCATGGGGCCGAGCGGCTGCCCGCCGAAGATATGGACGTGCAGGTGCGGCACTTCCTGTCCGCCATGGGCGCCGATGTTCGCCATCATCCGGTAACCCGGCTCGACTAGCCCCTTGTCGCGCGCCACCTGGCCCACCGCGCGGATGAAACCGGCGATTTCTTCCGCCCCGGCCTTGGTGCTGAAATCGTCCCAGCTGACGTAACGCCCCTTGGGGATCACCAGCGTGTGAATTTCCGCCTGCGGATTGATATCCTCGAACGCGAAGGCCCATTCGTCTTCATAGACCTTGTTCGAGGGGATTTCCCCGCGCAGGATCTTCGCGAAAATGTTGGTGTCGTCATACGGCTGGGTCGGGTCGATCGGCATTACGCGCTCCTCGATGCTTTTTCGTCGATGCCGGAGGTGCCTTCGCGGCGGTCGAGTTCGGCCAGAACCTCGTCGAGCGATACGCCTTTGGCGGCCAGCAGCACCATCAAGTGAAACAGGACATCGGCCGCTTCGCCGACCATGTCCTCGCGGTCATCGCCAAGTGCGGCGACCACGGCTTCGACCGCTTCTTCGCCCAGCTTGCGGGCGATCACCGGCAGGCCGCGATGGTTGAGCTGCGCAACATAGCTGCTCGAGGGGTCAGCCCCTTTGCGGGCGGCGATGGTGGCTTCGAGGCGGGCGAGTGTGTCCATGGGCCGCGCTATGCACGCGGCGCCCGAGCGGCGTCAATCAATCGTGGTCGCGGTTGATCAGGAAGCGGCCAACGATGATGCCCGCCAGGGCAACCCCGATCAGCACCAGGCCACTGGGTTCCGACAGCCGCGCAGCAAGGCCCGCAGGTCCGCCCATGTCGGCAAATTGGGCGGAAAGCGATATGACCTGGCTCGACATGCTGGCGCCATGGCACCGCGCAGGGCGACCCGCAGTGTCCGCATCATCGGCGTCCCATTGCGGGACGCACGCTTTCAGCCGCGCGCGGGCAACCCCGCGGCGCGAAGCGCGGCATGGGCCTGCGAAATGGTATGTTCGCCAAAATGGAAGATCGACGCGGCCAGAACGGCACTGGCATGGCCTTTGGTCACACCTTCGACGAGATGATCGAGCGTACCGACGCCGCCGCTGGCAATGACGGGAACGGGCACACTGTCGGCAATCGCGCGGGTCAGTTCCAGATCGTAGCCGGCCTTGGTTCCGTCACCGTCCATCGAGGTGACCAGAAGTTCGCCTGCGCCAAGGTCGGCAAGGCGCACCGCGTGTTCGATGGCATCGATGCCGGTCGGCTTGCGCCCGCCATGGGTATAGATTTCCCAGCCGCGAAAGCCCCCGCCCTTGGTTTTCGCGCGGGCATCGACGCTGGCAACGACGCATTGGCTGCCGAATTTCTCCGCGATCTCGCGAACGAGTTCGGGCCGGTCGACCGCGGCGGAATTGACCGCCACCTTGTCCGCGCCTGCCAGCAACAGCGCGCGCGCGTCCTCCACACTGCGGACCCCGCCGCCCACGGTCAGCGGCATGAAACACACCTCTGCCGTACGGCGAACCATGTCGAGCAAGGTGCCGCGCCCTTCATGGCTGGCGGAAATATCGAGAAAGCACAGTTCGTCCGCGCCGGCACGGTCATACGCCTGCGCCTGTTCGACCGGATCGCCCGCATCCTTAAGGTCGACGAAATTGACGCCCTTCACCACGCGCCCATCGCGCACATCGAGGCAGGGAATGACGCGGATACGGACGGTCATTCGGGCATCACCGGCTGGCCATTGCCAGAGCCGCCGCGAGGTCGAGCCGCCCGTCATACAGGGCGCGGCCGGTAATCACGCCTTCGATCCCGTCATTCGTGTGGAGGGTGAGGACATGAATGTCGTCCAGCCCCTTCACCCCGCCGCTGGCGATCACGGGAATGTCCACGCGCCGCGCCAGGTCCACGGTCGCTTCGATGTTCACGCCCTTGAGCAGTCCGTCGCGGCCGATATCGGTGAACAGCAGGCTGGCAACTCCGGCGTCCTCGAACCGGCGGGCCATGTCCACCACGGTTACGTTGGACACCTCGGCCCAGCCTTCGGTTGCGACCATGCCGTCGCGCGCATCCACGGCAACGACGATGCCGCCTTCGAATTCGCGCGCCATGTCCTTTACGAATTGCGGATTCTTGAGCGCCGCGGACCCGATCACGATGCGCGCCACGCCAAGGTTGAACCAGCCCTCCACCGCCTCGGGCGTGCGGATGCCGCCGCCCAGTTGGACGTAGCCGGGAAATTCCTCGACGATCGCTTCCACCGCCTCGCGGTTGCGGCTTTCGCCTGCAAAGGCGCCGTCAAGATCGACAACATGCAGGTGCTGGGCACCCGCCTGCGCGAAGGCGACGGCCTGCTGGGCCGGATCGTCCCCGTAAACCGTGGCGCGGTCCATATCGCCTTCGGCAAGACGCACCACCTGGCCGCCCTTCAGGTCGATTGCGGGAAATACGATCATGGTTTCCACTCCAGAAAGCGGCTGAGGAGGGCAAGCCCGTAATGCTGGCTTTTTTCGGGATGGAACTGGACACCCAGAACATTGTCGCGCCCGACCGCCGCGACCAGTCCGCCGCCATGATCGGTCATCGCCAGGATATCGCGTCCGCTGGCGGCGTGGAAGTGGTAGGAATGGAGGAAATACGCCTCGCCTTCCTCGACCACGTCATGATCGCGTGCGTGCGGCGTAAGCGCCACGTCGTTCCAGCCCATGTGCGGCACTTTCACGGTGGTATCGGTCGGCGTGATCAGCCGCACTTCGCCCGCGATCCAGTCCAGCCCCGGGGTTTCGCCATGCTCCAGCCCCCGCGTGGCGAGCAATTGCATGCCGACGCAGATACCGAGAAACGGAGCCCCGCCCACGAACACGCGCTCGCGCATCGCCTCGATCACGCCTTTTTCGGCGCGCAGACCCGCAGCACAGGCTCCGAAACTGCCGACGCCGGGCAACACTATCCGGTCGGCGGCACGCAGCACATCGGGATCGGCGGTGACCTTCACTTCGGCCCCGACCCGCCGCAGCGCGTTCTCGACGGAATGCAGATTGCCCGCGCCGTAATCGACGAGAGCGACCACCTCAGCCACCGAGTTGCCCCTTGGTGCTGGGGATTGCCCCGCCCTTGCGCGGATCGATTTCCACCGCAGACCGCATGGCGCGCGCGAAACCCTTATAGATCGCTTCGCAAATGTGGTGGTTGTTGGTGCCGTACAGCAGTTCGACATGCAGCGTCAGGCCGCACGTCTGCGCAACCGAATGGAACCAGTGTTCGATCAGTTCGGTGTCCCATTCGCCCAGTCGTTCCTGGCTGAAACCGGCCCGCCAGACGATATACGGCCGCCCCGAAATATCGAGCGCCACACGCGCCAGCGTTTCGTCCATCGGCGAATAGGCGCTTCCGTAACGGGCGATCCCGCCCTTGTCGCCGAGCGCGGCGGAAAGGGCCTGGCCCAGCGCCAGCGCGCTGTCTTCGGTGGTGTGGTGCTGGTCGACGTGCAGGTCGCCATCGACTTTCATGGTGACGTCGATCAGCGAATGCTTGGCGAACTGTTCGACCATATGATCGAGAAAACCGATGCCGGTGGCGACATCGTATTTGCCTGTCCCGTCGAGATTGACCTCGACGAGAATCTTTGTTTCCGCTGTGTTGCGTTCGATCCGGCCTGTGCGCATGGCGACGGCCTATAGGCCAAGCGCCGCGTGGCGCAAGAAATTGAACCTGCTTACAGGGTAAAGAGTAGCTTAAAGCGCTTGACCCAAGGCACATGCGGATACACCTAGGCCCCCATGAGCGACGATGCGCCCGATAGCCTGATCCCTTACGACTCCATTGTGCAGGAGGCCCTGCGTGCCGTGGTCGGCCGCGTGCTTGGCGAAATCGAGGACGGCGGCGGCGAATTGCCCGGCGCCCACCATTTCTACATCACCTTCAAGACCCATGCGCCCGGCGTGACCATCCCGGCCAGCCTGCGCGAACGCTTCCCCGACGAGATGACGATCGTCCTGCAGAACAAGTTCTGGGGCCTGAACGTGCGCGAAGACGGATTTTCCGTGGGATTGTCGTTCAACCAGGTGCCTGCCGAACTCGACATTCCCTATGCCGCGATCACGCAATTCGTCGATCCCGCCGTCGATTTCGGTTTGCAGTTCCAGGCCACCGTGGCCGACATGGCGCCCGCTTCGACCGAACATCCCGAAAACGACGGGACGGAACAGGGCGACGATGGGGACGTTAAGGGTGCAGACGACGGTTCCAATGTCGTCACGGTCGATTTCGGCCGCAAGAAGTAAACCGCAGGGGCCCGGCCCCGCGGCATTCCGGGGGCAGATAATGGCCAAGAAAAGCCGCGAGGCGACGCATATCACCGACCGTGCGGGCAAGGCGCTCGAGCGGTTAACCGACAGCAAGCCGTCTGTTGCGAACGAAGTGCCCGGGCCCAGCCCGAACCCGGCAACCAATCTGATGATTCACGACATTCTGCTGCGCAGCGCAGGCCGCCTGTCACGCATGACGGTGGAAAAGGCCCTGCTGGGCCGCCAGTACGGCAAGAGTTTCGCCAAGGACGCAGTCGAAAACCGCTCGCTCGTCGAAACGCTCGCCGCCTACGGGGTCACCAAGATGGCGACGAAATCGGTGCCGGGAGCGCTGGTGGTTGGCGCCGGACTTGCGGTGAAGGTGCTTTTCGATCGCAGCCAGTCACGCCGCAAGGCTCGCAATGCGGGCAGGAAATCGCTCCGCAAGCAGGCGGACCCGGACTAGGCAATCTGACGTTTACCGCCTGCGCGGACTTGATTTGGCACCCCGCCATGCGGCAACAGCGCTCATGGCCGAATCCTTGACCCCCACAGACAAGCTTGCCCGCCGGGGCCTGATGTTCATCCTTTCTTCGCCCAGCGGGGCTGGAAAGACCACGATCAGCCGAATGCTGCTGGACGCGGATGCTGAAATCAAGCTGTCGGTCAGCGTCACGACCCGCCCGCCGCGGCCGGGGGAAATCGACGGTGTTCACTATACCTTCGTCGACGACGCGACCTTCGACCGGATGGTCGAGGAAGACGATTTCTATGAATGGGCCCACGTGTTCGGCCACCGCTATGGCACGCCCAAGGGCGCCATTCGCAACGCGTTGAAAGAAGGGCAGGATTTTCTGTTCGATATCGACTGGCAGGGAACCCAGCAGCTCTACCAGAAGGACCAGCAGGACGTGGTGCGCGTGTTCATCCTGCCGCCCAGCATCAGCGAACTTCAACGCCGGCTGGAAAGCCGGGCCACCGATCCCAGCGATGTCATCGAAAGCCGCATGGAGCGCGCCCGGGCGGAAATCAGCCACTGGGACGCGTATGATTATGTGGTAATCAACGACGACGTGGGTGCCTGTTTCGCCAAGGTCCGCGAAATCCTCGACGCCGAACGCATGAAGCGCCAGCGCCAGACAGGACTGATCCCGTTCGTGCGCGAATTGATGAGCTAGGGCTTGCCGGCCCGGGCAACTTCGACCCGGGCGCGCATGATCTGGCCGCGCGCTTCGACTGCCGCTTCGCTCGCCGCGGATGTCGGCGCGACGCACACGAAGAGATCGCGCCCGTCTTCGCCGCCCAACATGCAGGCATAGGCGTTGAGATTGCCGGTGCTGACCGTTTCGAGAATGGCCCCGCCCTTCGCATAACGCACGCATTCGGGAGCCGTAGGGTTGGCAACCCACACAGCACCGCTCTGATCGAGGCATATGCCATCGGGGACGCGCGGCAACACGTCCGCCCAGGTCTGCCGGTCCACCAGCGTGCCGTCCCTCTTGATGCGAAAGGACGTCAATCGTCCGGCCAGCGTCTCCGCAGCGATGAAGATGCGCCCGTCAGGGCTTATGACCGATCCGTTGGGGAACCCGAACGTCTCGTCGCCCGCCGCCGAAACGACCGTGCCATCGGGATAGACGAGCGCGATCGGCGTGGTCGGATGGTCCGCCAGCACCGATGCGACACCGCGCGCGCTGATCTCGTGGTCGAGATCGAACCCGAAATTGCCGACATAGGCGCGGCCTTGCGCGTCCACGACCATGTCGTTGCACTTGAACGCCGAATGGCCGCCAAGATCGGCATGGCGTTCGAAGCGCCCATCGGGAAACCGGCGCCACACTTCGCGCGCGTCCATCTTGACCACCAGCAGCGATCCATCGGGCATCCAGCCGAGTCCCGAAGGCGCCTCGTCCAGTTCGAGTTCGGTCGTCAGCGCGCCTGCGCTATCCATCGAATAAACGCGCCGGGCGAAAAAGTCCGAAAACCACAGCCGCCCGCCGCGATCGTCCACGTGCCAACGCGGCCCTTCCCCGAAATAAATTCCGGTTGCGACCGTTTCGGCGGGGGTGACCGCGGCGTCAGGCAAGCCGCATCAACCCGCCGGATCCACGAAATTGCCCGCACCGACGTTGGCGTTCACCACGCCGCCGTCGATCGCGAGGGTGGTCCCGACAACATAGTCGCCCGCGCGGCTGAGCAGGTAGATCGCCCCGCCCGCCATGTCTTCCGTCACGCCGACACGGCGCGACGGAATGCCGCGCTCCACCATTTCGGCGTTGTCGCGCGCCGCGCGGTTCATGGCGCTGGGGAAGGCACCCGGACCGATGCCGTTCACGATGATGTTGTGGCCGACCAGTTCGGCAGCCATCCGGCGCGTGAGGTGGATCAACCCCGCTTTGGACGCCTGGTAGGGGTAGGTCGGCCAGGGGTTGGTCTTCATCCCGTCGATCGATGCGATCATCAGCACCTTGGCCGGACGTTCCTTAGTCCCCGCCGCCTTGAGCAGCGGCAGCAGCTTCTGCGTCAGGAAGAACGGGGTCTTCACGTTCAGGTCCATCGTCCGGTCCCAGCCGGCTTCGGTGAAGTCCTCGAACGGCTCGCCCCAGGCGGCACCGGCGTTGTTGACCAGAAGATCGAGACGGTCCTCGCGCGAGGAAAGTTCATCGGCGAGTTGCTTGATCCCGTCCATCTGCGAAAGGTCGCCCACAAGCCCGATGACCTTGTCGCCCAGTTCGGCGCTGGTCTCGTCGACCTGCTCCTTCTTGCGGGCAACGATATAGACACGCTCCGCCCCGGCGGCGAGCAGGCCCTCGACGATCATCTTGCCGATGCCGCGGCTGCCGCCCGTGACCAGAGCGATACGGCCTTCGAGGCCGAACAGGTTCTGAAGGTTCATTTCCATATTCTCCTGATCAGTATCCGCTCATTTCGGCGACGCGGCCGGCATGATAATACTGGTCGCCGAGGAATTCCTGCAGCGCCCTTTCGCGTTTCATGAAGAGCCCGATGTCGTATTCGTCGGTCATGCCGATGCCGCCGTGCATCTGCACGCCTTCGCGCACCGCAAGGCCGGCGGTCTTGGCGACCTTGGCCTTGGCAACCGAAGCCATGAGATCGGCGCGTTCGCTGCCAGCGTCGACCAGCTGGGCCGCCTTGATCGCCACCGCGCGGGCGATTTCCACTTCCGAATACAGGTGCGCCGCACGGTGCTGCAGCGCCTGGAATTCGCCGATCAACCGGCCGAACTGCTTGCGCTGCTTGATGTAATCGATTGTCATGTCCATCGCGCCGCGCGCGACGCCGGCACCTTCGGCGGCGGCACCGACACGGCCTGCCATCAGCATCGCATCGAGAATGGCGCGGCCACCGTCGACTTCGCCGATCACCGCATCGCCATCAAGTTCCACGCCGTCAAACCGGGTGTGCGTTGCCATCGAGCTGTCCACGAGGCGCACGGCATCGTGGGTCATGTTTGCCGCATCTTTCGGCACGGCGAACAAGGTGATGCCTTCGGCATCATCGTCGTTACCGGACGTACGCGCTGCAACGACCAGCATATCCGCGCTGGCGCCCTGGACTACGAAGTCCTTCTGGCCCGAAAGGCGGAACCCGTTGCCCGATTTTTCGGCCCTGGTCTTGATGCGTTCGGGGCGATGCTTGCCCCCTTCGTCGACAGCGACCGCGAAGACACTGTCGCCCGAAACGAGGCCCGGAAGCCAGCGCCCGCGGGAATTGGCGTCAGCGTGCTTGAGCGCGGTTGCCGCCAGCACGGCCGACGTGAGGAAGGGCGACGGGGTGAGGTTCCGGCCAATTTCCTCCAGCACGATGCCGGCTTCGACAGTGCCCATTCCAAGGCCGCCATCGTCTTCATCCAGCAGCATGCCGGTGAAACCCATTTCGGCAAACTGCTTCCACAGGGCGTGGCCGAAGCCATCCTTGCATTCGCGATCGCGCCAATGGCGCAGCTGTTTCGTGATCGCCCCTTCTTCGGCCATGAACTGGCTGGCGGTTTCGGCGAGCATCGCCTGGTCTTCATTGTGATACAGCGGCATGGATCAGGCTCCCGGCAGGTCGAGAATGCGTTTGGAAATGACGTTCAGCATGACTTCGGACGTTCCGCCCTCGATGCTGTTCGCCTTGGTGCGCAGCCACCCGCGCGACGGCTTGCCGCCTTCGGTCTCCTCGCTGTCCCATTCGAGCGCCCGGCTGCCGCCTGCGGCCATCACCAGTTCGTGGCGACGCTTGTTCAACTCGGTACCGGCGTATTTCATCATGTTCGGCTGGGCGGGATGCGCCTTGCCGACCTTGATTTCATCGAGGAATTTTTCGCCCATGGCGGCATAGGCCAGTGCATCGACATCGAACTGCGCGATTTCGGCGCGCAGGACGGGGTCGAGACCGCCGCTCTGGCGGGTAAGCGCCGCACCGATACCGGCACCGCGTTCCGAATTGTCGGCACCCGAGATCATCTCGCGTTCGTGGCCGAGCAGATACTTGGCAACGTCCCAGCCGCGATTGATTTCACCGACATAGCCGGGAATGCCTTCGCCATAGCTCTTGGGCACCTTCACATCGTCGAAGAAGGTTTCGCAGAACGGGCTGTTGCCGCTGATCAGCTTGATCGGCTTGGTGCTGACGCCTTCGCTTTCCATGTCGTAAAGCATGAAGGTGATGCCCTGGTACTTGTTCGCCTTGTCTGTGCGGACGAGGCAGAAAATCCAGTCGGCATGGTCGGCATAGGACGTCCAGATCTTCTGGCCGTTGACCACCCAGTGGTCGCCCTTGTCTTCGCCGTATGTCTGCAGGGATACGAGGTCGGACCCCGATCCGGGTTCCGAATAGCCCTGGCACCAGCGGATTTCGCCGCGGGCGATCTGGCCAAGAAAATGCTTTTTCTGTTCCTCGATGCCGAAATGGAGCAGCGCGGGGCCGAGCATCCAGATACCGAAGCTCGACAGCGGCGGACGGGCGCCGATGCGGCTCATTTCTTCACGAAGAATCTTGGCCTGCGCCGGGGTCAGACCCGCACCGCCATATTCGACGGGCCACGCAGGAACGGTGTAGCCCTTTGCCACGCAGGCTTCGAACCAGCTTTTCTGGGCATCGTTCTTGAACGTGGCGCGGCGGCCGCCCCAATAGACATCGTCTTCGTCGCGAACGGGTTCACGCATTTCAGGCGGGCAGTTGGCATCAAGCCAGGCCCGCGTCTGTGTGCGGAAGGCTTCCAGGTCCGTATCCGGCATGGTCGAATCCTCTCTCTTCTAAAACAGCGGTATGTTGACGCTTACGTTAGGGTGATTCGTTGCAGGGGTGCAAGGGGACACGCAACGCCCCTCGATGCCGTAACGTCAGCCGGAATGCGTTGACGAAGGCCGATGCTCCCGTAAGCTGGCGACGGAGAAATTCGGGGAGAGAGTAGGCATGCGATTCTCTGGTAAGACAGTCGTCATCACCGGCGCCGCATCAGGTATTGGTGCAGAAGCAACGCGGCTTTTCGCACGCGAAGGCGCCATCGTTTTCGCCAGTGACATCGACGCAGCGGGCGGCCAGGCGCTGGCTTCCGCGACCGAAGGCGACGTGCGATTTGCCGAATGCAACGTGTGCGATCCGGCCGAAATCAAGGCGCTCATGGATCGCGCTGCCAGTGAAACCGGCGGCATCGACGTGGTGTTCAACAACGCCGGCGCCGGTGGCGCGCGGCCCCCGATCGACGAAATCGAACCCGACGAGTGGGACCGCACGATGGACCTGTTGCTGCGGTCGGTTGCGATGGGCATCCGCTACGCCGCGCCGCACATGAAGGGGCGCAAGGGCGCGAGCATCGTCAACGTGTCCAGTGTGGCCGCGGTCGGTCCGGGCTATTCGCCTACCGCCTATGCCGTGGCCAAGGCAGGCGTGCTGCACCTGACCAAGTGCGCGGCGACCGACCTGGCACAGTACGGCATTCGCGTGAACGCGGTGCAGCCGGGCTTCATCAACACCAACATCTTCACCTCCAGCCTGGAAATCACCGGCGAGATGAAAGACATGGCCAAGGCCGCGATCGCCCAGATGTCGTCCAACGCGCAGCCCGTGGCGCGCGGCGGACAGCCGATCGATATTGCCGAAGCCGTGGCGTTTCTCGCCAGCGATGCGGCCGGTTTCATGACCGGCGCGTCGATGATCGTCGATGGCGGCATCACGCTTGGCCCGCGACACAGCTGGGATCCCGAGGAACCGCGCCTGTTCGCTGCGCTCGAAGCGATGGAAGAACAGGCAAAGAAGGCGCAACAAGCCAACTGATGCCGTTCATTTCCGGCCCCCTTCCCCAGCGTTTGAAGCTGGTTCACGGCTTTGGCGCCGTGGCATTCGGGGTGAAGGATTCCGGTTTCAGCTTCTTCCTGCTGATCTTTTACAACCAGGCGCTGGGCATGGATGCGGGCCTCGTCAGCCTGGCGCTGGCGATGGCGCTGGTGATCGACGCGTTTGTCGATCCGCTGCTGGGCAATTTGTCCGATCGCACGTGGACGCGGTGGGGCAGACGCCTTCCGTGGCTGTATGCCGCGCCGATACCGCTTGCCTTTGCCTGGGTGCTGATGTGGCATCCGCCCGGCGGCGGGACTCCTTCGTTCTGGGAATTGCTGGCCATCGCGGTTTCGGTGCGGGTCCTACTGTCGGCCTGCGAAGTCCCGTCGGTCAGCCTGTTGCCGGAAATCACCGCCGATTACGACGAACGCACCACCTTGTTCCGCTACCGCTACCTGTTCGGCTGGTGCGGCGGATTGCTGATGATGGTGCTGGCCTATTTCGTGTTCATGCCGGGCGCCGAAGGGCTGCTTCGTCCCGAAGGGTATTTCTGGTTCGGCCTCGTCGGCGGGATATTGATGGTGGTGTCGGTACTGGGGTCCGCGCTGGGACAGCACAGCCTGGTTGCGGGTTACCCCACGGTCAAGGCGCCGCCGTTTACGTGGAAGGGCGCGTTCGGCGAAATCTTCGACGCCTTCAGCGAACGCGCGTTCCTGATTTTCGCCGTGGGCGGTCTGGCCGCCTATATCAGCCAGGGGCTGACGTTCTCGTTGTCGAATTATCTGAACGTCTTCGTGTGGCGTTTCGATACGTGGGAATTGCGGCTTTACCCGGTCATCCTGTTCATTTCGGTGATCCTGATGTTCTTCATCGTCGGGCCGATGCACCGGCGATGGGGCAAACCGAAAAGCGCGGCCATCGGGTCACTGGGATCGGTGGGCCTTACCCTGGTCCCTTATTCGCTGTTCCTGGCGGGCGTATGGCCAGCCGCCGGCTCGATAGCCTCGACCGCGATGTTCTACGCCTTTACCCTGTTCGCCAACACGCTGGGCGTGGTGGTGATGATTTCGGGCAGTTCGATGATCGCCGAAATCGTCGAAGCCTATCAGGAGCGGACCGGACGCCGCGCCGAAGGCAGCTTTTATTCGGGCAACTGGTTCGTGCAGAAATGCGCCACAGGCGGCGGCATCCTGCTGAGCGGGCAGGTGATTGCCGCGTCGCAACTGTCGAGCCATGCGGTGCCCGGCAGCGTGCCGATCGAGGTGCTCAACCAGATCATCCTGTTGTACGGCAGCGCTATAACGGTGCTGGGTATCGTGGCCGCATTCTGGCTGAGTCGTTTCCCGATCGACCGGGCGCAACACGAAGCCCGGCTGGCCATTCTGGATCAGGCCGCCCGCGCCGATGTCGACGCTGCGGTGACCCCGCCATGACGATTCAATTCAATTGACCCTTGGCGAGCGCGCAACGCTCTGCCAGTTTCCTAACGCAACGCATTCTGAAAAGAGAGAAGAGGACAGATACGATGGATTTCCAGCCCACTGAAAGGCAAGCATACTGGCGCGACCGGGTGAAGAACTTCATCGAGGATCACGTCCGCCCCGCCGTGCCGACCTACAAGAAGCAGGACGCCGAAGGCGATCGCTGGAAGGTGATCCCCATCGTCGACGAGCTCAAGGCAAAGGCCAAGGACCAGGGCATCTGGAACCTGTTCATGCCGCCCCGCAACGACGGCCATCATCATGTCGATGACACCTACGAATTCGAAGGCCCCGGCCTGACCAACCTCGAATACGCACTGTGCGCCGAGGAAATGGGCCGCGTCGGCTTCGCATCCGAAGTGTTCAACTGTTCCGCGCCCGACACCGGCAACATGGAAGTGTTCCACCGGTACGGCACGCGCGAACAGAAGGACCAGTGGCTGACTCCGATCATGAACGGCGAAATCCGTTCGGCCTTCCTGATGACCGAACCCTTCACCGCATCGTCCGATGCCACGAACATCGAAACGCGGATCGAACGCGACGGTGACGAATACGTGATCAACGGCCGCAAGTGGTGGTCGTCGGGTCTCGGCGATCCGCGCTGCAAGATCTCGATCGTGATGGGCAAGACGGACTTTTCCGCCGGCCGCCATGCGGCACAATCGATGGTCCTGATGCCCAACGATGCAAAGGGCGTGAACATCCTGCGCCATCTGCCCGTGTTCGGTTACGACGATGCGCCTCATGGCCACATGGAAGTCGAACTGAAGGACGTGCGGGTACCGGTCACGAACATGCTGCTCGGCGAAGGCCGCGGCTTCGAGATCGCACAGGGCCGCCTCGGCCCGGGCCGTATCCACCACTGCATGCGCACCATCGGCGTGGCCGAAGAAGCGCTGTCGAAAATGTGCAAGCGCCTCCAGGAACGCGAAGCCTTCGGCAAACCGATCTACAAGCATTCGGTCTGGGAAGAACGCGTTGCGCGTGCCCGCATAGATATCGACATGACGCGCCTGCTTTGCCTCAAGGCAGCCGACATGATGGACAAGGTCGGCAACAAGAATGCCAAGCAGGAAATCGCCATGATCAAGGTTCAGGCGCCGAACATGGCCCTGAAGATCATCGACGATGCCATCCAGGCCCACGGCGGCGGCGGTGTTTCGGAAGACTACGGTCTTGCCAGCGCCTATGCCCACCAGCGCACGCTGCGTCTGGCCGACGGTCCGGACGAAGTCCACGCCCGTTCGATTGCGCGGATGGAATTTGCCAAGCACATGCCGGAAAAGGGCCCGAGCGCGAACGCGCTGCGGGAGGGGGCCGCGCCCAACATGGGTGACGATCACCTCAGCTCGGGCGACATGGGAGTGGCGCGCTGATGGCAAAGGCAGCCATTCTCGAGCAGGTCGGCGGGCTGACGATCGGCGAGGTTGAACTCGCCGATCCCGGTCCGCACGAAGTGCTGATCGACACAAAGGCCTGTGGCCTGTGCCATTCGGACCTGCACTTCATCGAGGGTTCGTACCCCCATCCGCTTCCGGCCATTCCCGGTCACGAAGCGGCTGGCGTGGTGCGCGCCGTCGGCAGCGAAGTGAAGACGGTGAAGCCGGGGGACCACGTGGTTTCCTGTCTTTCCGCCTTCTGCGGCCACTGCGAATTCTGTGTCACGGGCCGCATGGCCTTGTGCATGGGGGCAGACACCCGCCGTGCGGTGGACGCAAAGCCGCGCATCATGCGGGCAGATGGCAGCGCGCCCGTCGCGCAAATGCTCAACCTGTCGGCGTTCTGCGAACAGATGCTGATCCACGAACACGCCTGCGTTTCGATCGACAAGGACATGCCGCTGGATCGCGCCGCGATCATCGGCTGCGCCGTGACGACCGGCGCCGGCACCATCTTCAACGCCTGTTCGGTCGTGCCCGGTGAAACCGTGGCGGTGGTCGGCTGCGGCGGTGTGGGACTGGCCGCGATCAACGCCGCCAAGATCGCCGGCGCGGGCAAGGTCATCGCCATCGATCCGATCGCCGAAAAACGCGAACTGGCGCTGGTGCTCGGCGCGACCCATGCCGTGGACGCCATGGCCGACGATGCCGTCGACCAGGTGATCAGGATCAGCGGCGGCGGCGTGCATCACGCGATCGAAGCGGTCGGACGGCAGGCTTCTGCCGATCTGGCGGTGAAGGTCCTGCGGCGCGGCGGTACGGCAACGATTCTCGGCATGATGCCGCTCGACTGCAAGGTTGGCCTTGGTGCGATGGACCTGCTTTCGGGCAAGAAATTGCAGGGCGCGATCATGGGCATGAACCACTTCCCCGTGGACCTTCCCCGCCTGGTCGATTTCTACATGCGCGGCCTGCTCGATCTCGACACGATCATTGCCGAGCGGATTCCGCTCGAGAAGATCAACGAAGGGTTCGAGAAGATGAAAGGCGGCCATTCCGCCCGCAGCGTGGTGGTGTTCGACTGATGGCCGATCCAGCGCAACCGATCGATTTCGACAAGGAAATGGTCGGCACCATCGAGGTGCCCGAACAGGACCGGATGGACCTCGACACGCTGACCGCCTGGTTCGAAGCGAACGTGGAAGGGTTCGAAGGCCCGCTCACCTATTCCAAGTTCAAGGGCGGCCAGTCGAACCCGACGTACCGGATGGATACGCCGGGTCGATCCTATGTCCTGCGCCGTCAGCCGTTCGGCAAACTGTTGCCCAGCGCCCATGCGGTCGATCGCGAATACAAGGCGATGCACGCTCTTGGCCCAACCGGCTTCCCGGTGCCCAAGACCTATGGCCTGTGCGAAGATCCGGACGTGATCGGCAGCAAGTTTTTCGTCATGGGCCTGGCCGATGGCCGCAGCCTGTGGAACGGTTCCCTGCCCAACAACACGCCGGCCGAACGGCGTGAAATCTACAACGCCATGATCGATACGATGGCGGATCTGCACACCAAGGATCCCGATGCCATCGGGCTGAGCGATTTCGGCAAGCCGACCGATTATTGCGCGCGTCAGATCGGGCGCTGGACCAAGCAGTACAAGCTGTCCGAAACCGAGCATATGCCGCAGATGGAGCGGTTGATCGAATGGTTGCCGCAAACGATCCCACCGCAGCATGAAAGCAGCGTGGTCCATGGCGATTACCGTCTCGACAACATGATCTTCGAAAAGGATGCCAACCGTGTCCTGGCCGTGCTCGACTGGGAACTGTCGACGCTGGGCGATCCGATCGCCGATTTCAGCTACCTCATGCTGAACTGGCACAACCCCCATGACGGGCGCGCCGGTCTGGTCGGCCTCGATCTCCAGGCGCTCGGCATTCCGACGCAGGAAGAAGCGGTGGAACGGTATGTTGCGCGCACCGGGTATCCGGTTCCGCCGATGGACTGGTACTTCGCGTACAATCTGTTCCGGCTTGCGGGGATCATGCAAGGCATCAAGAAACGCGTGATCGACGGGACCGCGTCTTCGTCTCATGCCAAGTCGATGTCCGAACGTGTCGCGCCGCTGGTCGAACGGGCTTACGAATTCGCGCTGGCTGCGGGGATGGACTGAGCCTGCAAGGCTGCTAACAGCGCGGGCAACGCATAACGCCGGAGACCCGCATGACCGCCGACCTCGCCAACGCCATCGAAGCCGCCTGGGACAATCGCGCCGAGGTGAACCAGCAGTCGCATGACGTGCGCGCCGCGGTGGAAGCCGCGCTGAAGTTGCTCGACAGCGGCGAAGGCCGCGTGGCCGAACCCGACGGCAAGGGCGGCTGGACCGTCAACCAGTGGCTCAAGAAAGCCGTGCTGCTGAGCTTCCGCCTCAACGACAACCGCGTGATGGAAGGCGGAAGCGCCGGCCAGCCTGCGTTCGACAAGGTGCCCAGCAAGTTTTCCGGGTGGGACGATGCCCGCTTCCGCGAAGCCGGATTTCGCGTGGTCCCCGGTGCCGTGGCCCGCGAAGGCGCCTACATCGCGCCCGGCTGCGTGCTGATGCCCAGCTTCGTCAACATCGGCGCCTATGTCGGCAAGGGCACAATGGTCGACACCTGGGCGTCCATTGGTTCCTGCGCGCAAATCGGCGAGAATTGCCATATCTCGGCCGGCGCGGGCATCGGCGGTGTGCTCGAACCCATGCAGGCCAACCCCACGATCATCGGAAACAATTGCTTCATCGGCGCCCGCAGCGAAATCGTCGAAGGCGTGATCGTGGGCGAAGGCAGCGTTGTGGCGATGGGCGTTTTCATCACCCAGTCCACCAAGATCGTTTATCGCGATACCGGCGAAATCATCCACGGGCACATTCCGCCCTATTCGGTGGTGGTGCCCGGTTCGATGCCCGGAAAGAACGGCGGACCGGGCCTTGCCTGTGCGGTAATCGTCAAGACCGTCGATGCGCAAACCCGTGAAAAAACAGCGATCAACGACCTGCTTCGCGACTAGCCCACCGCTTCGTGCGGAACATTCCGCGTCACGGATCGTAGGAATTTGCGACATGGGATCGCGCAATTCTGGGAGTTTTAGCCGTGCATAAGGAAGGTAACGAAATCCACATCGACGAAGTCGAGGCAAGTGGCGGTTCGAAAGAAGGCGTCGTGCGCTGGGTATTGGCAGGCGGCATGTTGCTCGCCATCATCCTGCTGTCCGTCACCTGGATCGTCCCCGCGTTGATGCAGGACGACGTCGAGGAGGAAGCCACCGTGAGCGGCGAAATCCGGTCGATGGAAGACGACGGCACCGGCACCGACAGCATCATTACGGATGTCGGCAACGATACCGAAGCGACTGCGACCGATCAGGCGACGCAGCAGGACGGTGTCGACGTAATCGAAAACTGATTGTTCCCGCGGTCAGCCGGCATGGGCCGACCGCGGAAAAATCATGCTCAGGCCAGTGCGCATCCGGGCCTGATCGGCTTTCGCCTTTTAGGCCCGGCGCCGCGCACGGTTCAGCCCTGCTTGTCGCGCGGTTCGCCCACGCGGTATTCGATCGGGGCCGCACCGGTCTGGCTTTTCGCATAAGCTTCCGCTTCGCGCAGGGCCCGCATCACATTGCGTGACGCGATCTTTTCCAGATCGCCTTTGGAATACCCGCGCCGGGCCAGTTCGACGAACAGCGCCGGATACCCCGAAACATCTTCCATCCCGACAGGCCCGGTGGGCATGCCGTCGTAATCGCCGCCAATCCCGATGTGGTCGATACCGGCAACCTTACGCACGTGTTCGATATGGTCGGCCATATCGCCGACAGTGGCCAGCGGCATCGGGTTCGCTTCGTCCCATGTGGCAAGCTTCGCGCTTACCGCGTCTGGCTGGCCCTGGAACATCGCCTTGAGACGGGCATCTTCCGCCTGCCTGGCCGCGCTCCACAGCCGCGCTTCCTCGCTCAGGTAACCCGGCAGGCCGACCACCATTATCACGCCGCCGTTATCGCGCAGCCGCGCCAGAACGCCGTCGGGTACATTGCGCGAATGGCCATTGATTGCCCGCGCGCCCGAGTGGCTGAAGATGACCGGTGCGCGCGCCACGTCCAGCGCATCGTGCATGGCCGCTTCGCTGACGTGGCTGAGATCGACCAGCATCCCGATGCGGTTCATTTCGCGCACGACATCCAGGCCGAAACCGTTGAGTCCGTCGTGCTTCGGAGCGTCCGTGGCGCTATCGGCCCAGCTCAGCGTCTTGGAGTGCGTCAAGGTCATGTAACGCGCACCCAGCGCATACATCTGGCGCAGCACGGCGAGGCTGGAGCCGATCGACTGCCCCCCTTCCATTCCCATCAGCGACGCCACCCGGCCCGCTTTCATGGCGGCTTCCACATCGGCAGCGGTCAGCGCAAGCTGCAGCGTCTTGGGATTGTTCGCGACCAGCCGCCGCGTCACATCGATCTGTTCGATCGTGGCTTGCACCGCTTCGGCTTCGGGCAGGCTGGCGCTGACATAGACAGACCAGAACTGCGCCCCCACCTTCCCTTGCCGCAGCCGTGCCAGATCGGTGTGCATGGCCTTGTTATCCGTGGTCCCGGTGTCCAGCGTGTCGGCGAAATCGAATTCGTTGATCACATTGCCGAACCGCGAACGCAGCTGGATCGGAACGTCGTTATGCCCATCCCAGACAGGCGCCGCCGCAAGAGCGGCCGCCGCGATATCTTCCGGCGTGTCCTTCGCCGTCGCCGGCACGGATAGGGCAAGAACGGCCGCAGCCGAGAGAAGGTAGTGACGCATTATTGAGGAACCCCTTGCAGATACGTGGCCAGTCCTAGCAAAGAGGGCGGACAAGGAAAGGCCTCTACTATGACAGTGACAGCGCGATGGAACGGCGAAACCCTGGCCCGAAGCGACGATACCGTCGTGGTCGAAGGCAACCATTATTTCCCCGCCGCCGATGTGGCGCAGGGCATGCTGGTGCCCAGCGACACCACGACATCGTGTCCATGGAAGGGCACGGCGCATTATTATTCGATCAATGCAGGCGGCGCGATCAACATCGACGCGGCATGGTATTACCCGACCCCCAAGGAAGCAGCCGCCCAGATCAGGGACCGATTGGCCTTCTGGAAAGGCGTCGAGGTGGTTGAGGAATGAGCTGGGCACGAACGGGGCTGCGCTGGTTGCTGGCCGTTTGCTACGCGGCCGCAGGCTATTTTCACATCGCCTCGCCCGCTGCGTTCCTGACCATCATGCCCGCCTGGGTGCCGGCACCCGAAGCCGTGGTGTTCTGGACGGGCGTGGCCGAACTGCTGGGCGCAGCTGCCCTGGCGCAGCCGCTTTCGCAACCGCTCAGGAAAGCGGGTGCGATCGGCCTTGCGCTTTATGCCATCTGCGTATTTCCGGCGAATATCCATCATTTCGCGCTCGACATGGCGCGGCCCGACGGCGGGGCGGGGCTGGGTTATCATCTGCCCAGGATGGTTGCGCAGCCACTGATCGTATGGCTGGCCTTGTGGACCGGCGGCGTAACGGACTGGCCGCTACGCCGCCGATAGTCCGGTCAGCTCATGTGCTTCGAGACGGCGCCCGTCATCTTGAACATGGAGATCTGATCCTTGCCGATCACGGCGCCAAGCTTGGCGTCGGGATTGATCATGCGACGATCCTTGGCATCCTGCAGGTCGTTAGCCTTGATGTGATCCCAAACCTTGGAAGTTACCTGGGCGCGGGTCATCGGACCCTTGCCCACGACGTTTTCCAGTTCCGGTGTGAGGTTAACCGGCTTTTGCAGCGCGTTGTTCTTGCCAGCCATGATTCATCCTTTCCTTGGCTATACTTCAGTCTTCGTCGCCGAAGCCCGCATCGTCCCATTCCTCGACCTCGTGGCCTTCGAAACGGGCGGTGAGGACCGCAGCGGCGGTCACGTGTCCGTCCAGATTGCGGACGAGTTCCTCATGCGTTGCCCCCGGCATCAGTGTGAGCGGGAGGTCCACCGCAAAGAGTTGGAAAACATATCGGTGTTCTTCGCCAATCGGCGGATCGGGCAGAAACCATTCCGAATTGCCCTTGGCGTTCTTGCCTGTGCGCGGCGGCGCTTCGCCTTCGAGCAGCTTGCCCTTCTGCGGCGGCAGGCCCCACACCAGCCAGTGGACATGGCCCTTTTCGGCATCTTCCACCACCAGCACAAGTTCCTGCGAACCGGGGGGCGGCGCCGTCCACTCCAGAGGCGGGGCGACTGAATCTTCCTCGCAAGCGGTGAAGGAGGGATCGAGTTCGCCGCCATGGCGGAACGCGTCGCTCGACAGGGTGAAGCCCGAGCGGCCCAGATTCCGTTCTTCGGCGACGCGTGCCAGCGTCAAGCCTGCGGGAACACTTCCCCCACCGACAGCCTGTTCAACCCAGGACGGAACACCACTCGACATGCACACTCCTTGACGCTTCGGCACGCTTGCCGACCTCGCGAATGCGCCGGTTAAGGCACAGCGCAGTGCCGATGGCCATGCGCCGGAGGTGAATTTGCACCGTTTTCAGCGCGCTTTGTCGAAAAAAGGCCAACAAATCAGTGAAAGTTGCAGCTGTCTTGCTCACCGCGGGTTAATCGCGCATCCTTGCAAATGGCGGTCCGCCACAATTTTAGCCTCTAGTTCCGGAGTTTTGGGCCATGTCCATGGGTCGCGCCATTCTCAGCACCACTCTTGCATTCTCGCTCGCCGCGTGCGGCGGCGGTGGCACCAGCAGCGGGGGCAGCGGAAGCGGTGTCGGCGGGGGCACCGGCACGGCGGCGGATTGTTCGCTCGGCGCGCGCCAGGACTGGGTGCTGTCGCAGATCAACGAATGGTATCTTTTCCCAAGCCTGCTCAACACGTCCGCGAACAAGGCAAACTACAGCACCGTTCAGGCGTATATCGACGCGGTGACCGCGCCCAGCGCATCCCGGTTCGGGGCCGACCGCCGGTACACCTACATCACCTCGATCGAGGAAGAGAACCAGCTGATCAGCAGCGGTTCCAACGCAGGTTTCGGCGTCCGGCTGACCTATGACACGACCGCCCGGCGCGTGTTCATCGTGGAAGCGTTCGAAAGCGCCCCGGCGTTTGCGGCAGGCATCGACAGGGGAACCGAAATTCTGGCGATCGACGGACAGACCGTGGCCAGCATCATGCAGGCGGGCGGCCAGTTCCCCGAAGCGGCGGTGTCCAATGCGCTCGGCCCGGCAGACCCCGGCGTCACCCGGACCCTGACGATCCGCCAGCCGGACAACAGCCAGCTCGACGTGACGGTCACCAAGGCCGAATATTCGCTGGACCCCGTGTCCGATCGTTACGGCGCGAAAATCATCGACAACGGCGGCACCAAGGTCGGTTACATCAACCTGCGCACCTTTATCATCCAGGACGCCGGCCCCCAGTTGAGGACCGCGTTCGGCACATTCAGGGCGCAGGGTATCGAACAGGTCATCCTCGACTTCCGCTACAACGGCGGCGGTCTGGTCTCGATTGCCGAACTGCTCGGCGACTTGATGGGCGCCGACAAGGACGGTCAGGTCTTCAGCCGCACGCTATTCCGCGATTCCAAGAGCGACAACAACAGCACCCGGCTTTTCGAAGCGCAGTCGCAGTCGATCCCGGCGATGAAGATCGCGGTTATCGGCACCGAAGGCACCGCATCGGCCAGCGAACTGGTCGCCAACGCGTTCATCCCGTTCCTCGGCAACAATATCGCGCTGGTCGGGACCGATACCTACGGCAAGCCGGTTGGCCAGATCGCCAGGGACCGATCCTCGTGCGACGACCGGTTGCGCGTGGTGGCATTCCGTTCGGTCAACGCCGACAACGGCGGCGATTATTACAGCGGACTGGCCAGCGTCATGCCCCGGACCTGCGCGGCGGCTGACGATATTTCCAAGCCGTTGGGCGATCCTGCCGAGGCATCGGTTGCGACCGCGCTGGATTTCCTTGCCGGGCGGGCCTGCACGGCGATCGGGGCAGCCGCAAAGGATGGAACGGTTCAGGCACAGCTGCCCAGACGCACCCTGATGCGCCCCGACCAGCCCAGCGCCGCACAGCTGCGAATTCCCGGACTGTTCTGATGCGCGCCGCGGCAGGGCGGCGGGCCTTGACCGCGCTCAGGCCAGAGCGGCAGCAATCGTGGCAACGCCAAGGCCAAGCGACAGCGGCACCCGCAGCGGCATCCACCAGCGCGGGGCGAGAGGGCCGAGCCGGGCATCGACCGCCGGGCTTAACAGGATTCCACCGCCGAGCATGACCATCGAGGGTTCCGGCCATGCCTCGCCAAACACCCATGGCAGGAACGCGGCAAACGCAACAAGGCTGGGCACGACTGCGGCGAACCACAACCACCCAAGCGCCCTTCTGCGTTCCGCGGCGGGGGCAGCAGCGGCGATGCCCCACCACGTTCCGCCAAGGAAACTGAAGATGATGGCGGCATAGCCGAACGCCATCGCCAACGCGGCGTAGCGCCATTCCTGCGGCCCGACGTACAGCACGATAACGCAGGCAAATTGCGGCAGCAGACCAGCCAGCCCGAGCAGGCGCGGCCAGGCGGGAATGTCACGCATGGGTCCGGTTCCGCCACAAGAAGATGATGAAACCGATGGTGAAAACCAGATCGCCTGCCACGATCGCGCCGATTGCGGCATCGCCCCCGGCTGCCCAGTTGGGCGGACCGAGCATCGCAACCACCATCGATTTGCCGACAATTCCCGCGATCACCATGGGCGCATACCGCCGCGGATCATTCCCGACGAGGGCGTAAACCAGCCCGAAACAGAAGACGAGAACGCCGCTGACCGCCTCGGGGGATCCCCACGCGGCATCGAGAAACGCCCCCAGGCCGATGACCAGGTTATAGGCCGCAGCCACCCGGAAAAACACGCGCCAGCGCTTCGAACCCGTACCGGTCATGGTGTTTCCGATCCTGTATACGGTTGCCGGTCGGTCCAGGCGCATCCCAGCCGCTGTTCGCTGCCCAGCATCAACGTGGCGGTGAACGGATAGGTCCGATCGCTCATCCCGTCCGAACATTCGCCGGGCGTGATCATCAGATCGAAGCGCGCCTCGCCCAACTGCCCGCTGAAGCTTACCCCGTTCAGGCCGGCAAATCGTTCGACCGAGAACCGCGAACCGTCGGGATTTTCCGGGGTGCTGTAACGCGCCATGGTCCCCGCGATTTCCCCGGCCCAGAACGGTTCGGTACCCGTTATCCTGACGGTTTCGTCCTTCGCGATCCCGGAGAATGCCTCGGTTGCCCCGGTCGAGGCGCCATCCCCACCAGGCTGACATGCAGCGAGAGCGACGGCGCAGGCAAGGCCCGCGAAGCGGCCCCTCATGCGGCGCCCCTGGGGTTGCGAATGAACGCCGCGGTTTCCCCTAGCGCCCGCTTGCCTTCGGGAATCGGGAGCAGCATCCAGACGTGGAACATGCCGTCATATTCACGGTAGATATGGTGCGGCATCCCGGGTGCGTGAAGTTTGGCGGACAGGCGCCGTCCGTCGACCAGCAGGATGTCGCTGGTCCCGGAGAAGATCGCCATCGGCGGCAGCCCCTCGAGCGGCCCGAAAAGCGGGCTTACGCGCGGATCGTCAACCGGCAGTTCGCCCGCATAGGCGCGCCCGCACGCTTCGAGCCCGCTCACCGCCAGCATCCGGTCACGCTTTTCGATCTCGTGCTGGCCTTCGGCGGTCGCGGTGGCATCGACCCAGGGCGAAAACAGCACGAGGCTTGCGGGCAGAACGCCGCCATCGGCACGGATCATCTGCGCCAGCGCCAGCGCCATGCCACCCCCCGCGCTGTCGCCCATCACAGTAATGTTCCCGGCGCCGAATTCCGGCTCGATATCGTTGTAGAGCGCCCGCATCGCATCCAGCGTTTCGGCCGCCTTGTGTTCCGGCGCGAGGGGGTAGAGCGGAACGGTGGCACTCGCGCCCAGATCGACGCACAGGCGCGCGATGGCATCCCAGTGCAGCGCAGCGATATCCATCACGTAGCCCCCGCCGTGCAGGTAAAGCAGATGCGGTGCACCGGCGCGCGCCCCGCCCTTTGGCACCATCGTCACCACCGCATAACCGCGGCTGTCGTCTTCCGATATGTCGAACTGGGCCGACCATTTGGCGCGCGGCCTGATCGAAGCCTGTGTGCGGAGCTTGGCAATGCGTTCATCCAGCTTTTCCGGCTGGGAAAAGAAGCTCTTGATGCCGAGCAGCGGCAGGGCAAGGTTTACCAGTCGGGCGCGAATGCTTGCCATGGTTCGTGGTGTCTTTCGGATCGTGGATTGATTGCAGAAACGGCGGGCAATGCGCGCGTTAACCGGGGTTGGTTTCGAACGCGGGGATTGCCCCGGTATCGACCCAGCATTGCTTGCTCTTGGTCCAGATATGCATGGCCGGCTGGAAGGCGGACGTATCGTCAAGCGTACCGGCCTTGACCCACACCATCCCCGGCGCGACTTCGACCTTGGAAATCAGCGGCGAACCGCAGGATCCGCAAAAGATCCGCTCGACTGCTTTGCCGCTCTCTCCCTCGTCACGATAGGTGACCGGTGCCCCGTCCATGGTGAAAGCGGTTTCGGGCACGCCGATTATGGTCGAAAAGGCGCTGCCCGATTGCTTCTGGCAATGGCTGCAATGGCACACCATCGCGGCGGCAGGATCACCTGCGAAACTGTATCGTACCGCGCCGCACAGGCATCCACCCTGATTTCCCGACATCGCTGTCCTCCCATATCGTCCCGCTACAGATTAGCCGAAGCGGAGGGAGTGTCCAGCGGCGGCGCCTCTCAGCGGCCGAACAGGCGCGCGATGAAGCTGCGCCGGACCGGCGGTTCGTCTTCCTGGCCGGTTTCGATGACCCGGCGGCGAAGATCGGCACCGGTCAGCTCCTTCGCCTCTTCTTCCATGGGACGAACCTGGATGAAATCCGCGGCGATGAGCGGTGAAACAGGCTTGAGTTCGCTGACGCGTGCCGGTTCTATCGCGCGGGCACCGATGCCATGTATCACCACCAGTTCGGGCCGCATTTCCACCATGCCGCAAATCACCGGAATCCCGCCCGGCAGACCATGGATAGCGCATTCGCTGGCAATCGCCTGCTGGAACAGAAGGGCGCGCCACCAGCAGCCCAGAACATATTCCACATAACGCAGCGGTGCTTCGCCCGATGGTCCGTCGCGGAAATAGTGCCGCTGCTTGTGGTGCAGGAGGGCCGTGTTGATCGCATCGAGGCCTTCAATGTCCAGATGGACTTCGACATCCTCGTCATATCCGTCCCAGGCCGGACCGTCCTCGGCGCGGGTCTGGGCCAGCAGCGCGGCGGCATCGGCCTTGCTGAATTCGAACGCATCGTCGCTGTAGAGGCCGAGCATCATGTAGGGATGATGCAGCTGACCCTTTTCGAAGACCCGGTCGGATTCGTTGGCGACCGCCAGCGTCAGCCCGGTGATCGGTTCGCCTTCGTGGACCGTGATTGCCTCGACCAGCTCTTCCCATCCGGCAAGGCGCACCATGTCGGGGCGGGTTTGCAGGCACAGGGAACCGAAATCGCTGTCGAGAGCGGCAAGGGCGTTTTCCAGTTCGCAATGAAGCGTGTCGAATTCGCCCTGTTCGAACAACAGGTGCATGTCGGCTTCCCAGCCGGTTTCGCCTTCGGCGGTTGCAAAGATCTGTTGCAGTGGATGCATGGCCGACTTCTACTCCCTGGCCCGCACATGCGGGTCGTGCGGCTGCTCTAACCGAAAAGTCTGACCGCGCTGTTAACTTAGCCGCTCAACCATTGCGGCGAAGTGCAAGGGCGGGGTTAAGACAGAGTGAAGAGAGAAAGGCTTACCAGGCTGGCAGGGAATAGGGCGGTTCAGGTCCGTGCGGGTCTCAGCATGGGGATCATCACGGGGGACGATCCATGCTGGATTTCACCGATCACCGAAAACCCGTGCCGTTCGTACAGCGAGACGTTCCGCGGGTTGGAGCTTTCGAGATAAGCGGGCAACCGATCGCGATCGACCCGTTCCAGAGCGGTTTTCATCAACATCCCGCCAAGGCCGAGGCCGGTGTAGGCCGGATCGGCGCCGATTACCGGCAGGTACCAGCAATCCTCCTTGGGATGGAACTGCTCCATCAGCCCAAGAACGGTGAAGATTTCCTCGACCTTGTCTGGGTCTGAGCGCGACGTGATCGATTCAACCATACGTTCGCCGTCGGGTTCGATCCCGGGAGGCAGCCACATGGCCAGCGCCTGCCCGTCGTTCGCCACCCAGGCGCTGCCGTTTTCGAAGGCCCGTCCCCCGAACGCGTCGAAAAATTCGGACATCGCTTCAATGTATGTCGAAGCGTCCGGCACCGTCCAGCGAACCATGGGATCCGCCACGAAGCCAAGCACGGCCGTAGCGATCAGGCTGGCGCGCTCGTGCGGTTCGGCGGTGCGTATGCGGGGCAGCTCATTCAACGGTTTCACTCCCAAACATCGGTCGAGCCTTGGGGAATGAGGCGATCATTGAAGAGGCAGGGCGGATTTGCAAGGGCATGGGGCACCGTGGGTGCCGTACCTTTGAATCCGTGCAGCAAATCGGCTGCAGTTGGCCATTACCAGGAACGCGTCTTCCCCCCTGGAAGCATTCCGGTTCCGGCGATGGTTCCGCATGGCGCGCCGGATCTGGGCGCGGCGGGGAAATTGTCAGGCTTGAGCAGCCTCGGCTTCGGCTTCGCGCTGGGCGGCCTTCTGCCGTTCGATTTTTACACGCTGGGTTGCAACATCACGGGCCTGATCGGCCAGTGCGCGCCAGGTCGCTTCGGAACGCCGCGCGCGGTCGCGCACATTGTCGAGCGTGGCTGCATCGGCCTCTGCGGCGGATTCGCGGGCACGGGCGGCATAGAATTCGTAAGTCTGGCTCATCGGCTTCTCCGTGACTGCAACAGCGAAAGATGTGCGCCGCCCCCCAACGGGAAGGCGGCGCACACGAAAGCTAGGCGTCAGTCGGCGTGGCCGAGGTTGACTGCACTTTCCTTGCCATTGCGGCCCTGCTCAACTTCGTAGTTGAGGCGCTGGTCCTTATCGAGCGTGGTCATGCCCGCTGCCTGAACGGCAGAAATGTGGACGAAGCTGTCGGCCGAACCGTCGTCGGGCTGGATGAAGCCGTAGCCCTTGTCGGTGTTGAAAAACTTTACGGTGCCAGTCTTGGCCATGGAGTGTTCCTTTCAAGAACGATTATTTCCCACGCGGCAGTGTGCCGCATGGGTCGTGCGTCGTATCGTCAGATGAAAGGAAGTCGTCGTCTGGTTTGCGCCGGGGCCAAAAAGGCAAGCGGCGGTCGTCAAATCTCGAAGTCCGTCGCAAAATTCGACGTCAGCGAGGCCCAACTAGCACGCGCACGCCATTCTACCTAATCAATTCCCTTTTGCCCTTTGCGGCGGCGCGAAACGACCTGTCGCCAATTCCCGTTTCGATCGCCTTTATTTGCAGCACGGTGGACAAGCCGGGGCCAGGGCAAACGCCGTGTGGCGATGTGCGGCGCGTTGCGGTAGCGCATGGGCCACATCCCCTTTTTCGACGAGCGAGCCAAGCATGAGCGGTGACGACGAGGACTACGTCTACGACGAGGACAGCGGCGAATGGATGCCCGCCAGCGAACTGGCGGCAAAGCAGACCGCCAGCGACCAGATCGAGGTGCGCGATGCGGTGGGCAACATCCTGGCCGATGGCGACCAGGTGACCCTGATCAAGGACCTGGAGGTCAAGGGTGCCGGTCAGACCCTCAAGCAGGGGACGCTGATCAAGTCGATCCGCCTGACGGGCGATGCACAGGAGATCGACTGCCGGTATCCGGGCATCAAGGGTCTCGTCCTACGCGCCGAATTCGTGAAGAAACGCTGATCTGGAGCCAGAACGACTGTCCTGGCTAACCCTTCGTTTTCTTGGCTTTGTGCGCGGCGATGCTTTCGTCGATCTGTGCGATCCGCACACGTTCGGGGGTCCCCTTCGCCAGGCCTTTCAGCCGGCAGGTCGCCCACAATTGCCTGCGCTCCGATTCAAGCGCCTTGAGATAGAGATCGGCCATGACGGCTCCTTTTGCTGGCCCGGCGCCCTAGCGGGACTGCGCCCGCATGGACAGCAAATTGGAATAACAGGCAAAAGACTCGGCGCACGCCGCCCCAACCGCTAGGTCGCCTTGCATGAATTCGAGTACCAGTTCCGCGATCATCCTCGTCGATGCCGATGCGTGCCCGGTGAAGGACGAAATCTACCGCGTGGCGGAACGCCATCGTGTGCAGGTCCGCGTGGTCAGCAACAGCCCTTTCCGCATTCCCCAGAGCGCCCTGGTTAGCCGGGTGGTGGTGGACGACGGGTTCGATGCCGCGGATGACTGGATCGCCGATGCCGCCGATGCGCGCAGCGTGGTGATAACCGCCGACATCCTGCTGGCCGAACGCTGCCTGAAAGCAGGGGCGCAGGTGCTCGCGCACAATGGCAAGCCGTTCGACGCCGCCAGCATTGGCAGCGCCATCGCCACGCGCGCGCTGATGGCCGATTTGCGCGCCGGGATGGACGGCATAACCGGCGGCCCACCGCCATTCGGCAAGGCGGATCGATCGCGCTTTCTGCAATCGCTCGATCGGGTGCTGGTGGCGCTGGGGCGGTCTGCCCCCTAGCTATTCGACGACGACGTTTTCGCGGACCATGAACATGCGGCTGCGGGAAAAATCGATGAACCGCGCCTCATCCTCGGCCAGAATTCGCGAGTGCCTCGCGCCTTCCTCGGTCGGCGCCGCATCGAAGGTTTCGTGTTCGAACCACAGTTCGGCGACACCGTCGAATGCCTCGCCATCGCCATGCGGAATTCCCCGTGCGGCGGTGCTGGGCGCAATGATTGGATGATCGAACGTGTGGCTCTGCACGTAGCGCACAATGCCCAGATGCGATGCCGCCGCTTTCACGAGCGGTGCGTGATCCTCCCGCCAGGTGCGCTGAAATTCCTCCCGCGTCAGGTCCGGGCGGCGGTGCAGGCAAAAACTCAACTTGATCATGCAGCCTCTCCCATCAGGCGGGTTTCTTCCATTCGTGCGACAACAGCTTCACCGTGACCCGCCCGGTTGCGACCAGCACCCCGTCTGCATCGTGCATGGGCACTTCGGCTAGGTACGTGGCGCTGCCCTTCCGGTCCAGGTCGGCGAGGAGGTCCGCGATCGCGTCCTCGCTCAGGCTGAATTCGCCGATGACATCGCTTGCCGCCATGCGGTGAAAATCCACGGCGATGTCCTTGATGATGGGGAAATACCGCGTGGTGTCGAGGATGGATATGCCCGGCCCCGCCGCCGCCGCTTCGGCCAGCACGCAAAACGCGCCGAGATACATCACGTCGACATGGTTGGCGTTGGGTTCGAGCGGCATGAGCAATCTGGAATGCCCCCGCCGTTCCTCGATACGGCGCATCCCCGTGCGTTCGACAAAAGGGACGCGGTAGACGGGGGCTTCACTCATGAAACGGTTCCAATCGTGTCTTGTTGTGGTGTGCCTGCGCTGCGCGCGGCGAGGATGGCTTTCTGGCGCTCTGGCCGATACCACGCGAAGCGCCCCGGCAGACCCAGGCGTTCGGCAGCGGCGTAAGCGGGCATGGCCGGGCTCGAAACGCGGTCCGCCAGCCGCCCGGCAAGCCTGAGCGCCAGCCGTTCGCGGCGGGACAGGTCGAATTCCGCCCCCAGTTCCATACGCTCACGAAGCTTTGGCGGCAGCAGCGATACCGATGCGCGCGCCATCGCCCGGTGGAGGAACTTCGGGATACTGGGCGCGGCCTGTCCCGACATGATGATGTCCAGGAATTCGCGGTTGATCGCGTGCGGTTCGAACCGGGGGAACAACCTTTCGAGCATCGCGAAGAAATCGGCATCGCTGGTCAGCGGATGTTCGACCCCATAGAGCCGCGCCACCGCTTCGCCGTCGGCATAATAGCTCGCGCGTTGGGCGGCGCTGAGCGGATGGATGAAACGGTGATAGGCCTCGAGAAAGCCATAGCCCGCCGTGGCGCTGACCCAATCGAGCAATTCGGGATCGAGCGCGCGATAGGCCTCGCCAGTCGGCGTTTCGCCGGCGACCTTGCGGTGCATCCGGTTGACCCCGCCGATGACCTGCCGCGCGGTGCTTTGCGGGCCGAACACGCCGACCATCGCCGCCATGCCGGTGCGCTGGGATCGGCCGATCGGATCGGTCTTGTAGATCGAATGGTCCCATACGCCCGAGCGTATCCGCGCATCGGCGAATTCGAACAGCACCGCCGCGACGCCGCCAATGCCCAGCGCGATGGAGTTTTTGAACACGCGCCATTGCACGGACCCTGCGGGCACCAGTCCCGGCTCGCCCGGCGGGTGGCGAAAATCGACCTGGTAGGCTGGCGGGAGCGGCGAGGTCACTGGTCGGCGCGCCGTGCGGTGATCTTGACCTCCACCAGTCCTGCCGGTTCGTACAGGGCGGAAATGCCGATGGCGGTCCATGCGGGAAACGGCGCCTTGATGTAGCGGTTCTTCACATCGGCGAAGGCGTTGATTTGTCCCGCAAGGTCGGTGTGGAAGGTTTCCACCTCGATCACGTCATCCCAGCCGATACCGGCGCGTTCGAGGGTGCGGCCGATCTGGTCGAAAACGCGCACGAAGGAAGGCTCCATGCCTTCATCGCCAGCCTGCGGGACCGCGACCACGCCGGACAGGATCACCACGTCCCCGTGGATGACCGCGTCCGAATATCCGACCGCTTCCTGGAAGGCGCGCGCTTCGGCGTCTTCGGGCATTATCGTCTGCTTTGGTTCGTGGGCCTGTGCGCCCGTGGCGGTGACGGCCGCCAACGCCAGCCCCGCAATCGCTGCACCAATCGTCCGCTTCGCCATATTTCGTTCTCCCCGCTCGACCCTGTGGGCGAGAATGCGCCTTTGGCCCGCAAGGTCAAGCGCGCGGCGCGGAACCCGGCACGATACCGCCCGTTGCGCGGGCATGAACCTATTGCGCATCCTCACCCTCGCCCCTGCCCTCCTGTTGACCGCGGCCTGCGTTGGCACACCGGGACCGGTGGGCAACACGGCCGTCCCGCAACCGGCCAAACCAGTCGAAATCGATGCCTATCTTGGCAAGTGGTACGAATACGGCCGCTACGAAGCGCCCTTCCAGAAGGGGTGCGAAGGGGTGACGGCGGATTATTCGCTGAAGGATGACGGCACGATCAAGGTCGTCAACTCGTGCTATCGCGGTGGCCTCGACGGTAAATTCGACCAGTCCACCGGCAAGGCGAAGATCGTGGAAGGCGCGGCGGGTGCCAAGCTGAAGGTCAGCTTCTTCGGCCCGTTCTACGGCGATTACTGGGTGCTGGATCACGGCGCGGCGGGCGCCGACGGGCTTTACGATTGGTCCATCGTGGGCGAACCGAGCGGGCGTTACCTGTGGATGCTCACCCGCCAGGCGCGCCCCGATGCCCCGCTGCGCGCAAGGCTGGAAGCCCGCGTGAAGGAACTGGGTTACGATTGGGAACTGGTGCGGATGACGGCGCAGCCCGAAGGCTGACGCCGCCTCCCGATCGTTCAGATCACCTTATCAGGCGAAGGGTCGTGCTTGTGCTTTTCGGCCTTGCCGAACTGGCGGTCGAGCAGCTTGGCAAGCTTCGTGCCCGCGACCCGCGCAGCGGTGTCGACATCGGCGGCATGAGCCGTGACGCTGAGCGGCGCGCCGGAACGTGGCCGCGCCTCGATCACGCATGCCTTGTCGTCCGCCCCGCCCTTGCGCGCGTTTTCATCGCGCACATGGATTTCAAGCCGGGTGAGCCGATCCTCGAACCGCGAAAGCTTCTCGCGCACCTGCGCCTCGATCCGTGTCGCGACGTTTTCGGTGCCCATGACGCTGCTGTCGGAATTGAACTGGACCTGCATTGGGGGATGCTCCTCTCGGTTGGTGTTCTCTCACCTACCGAGATGGGGAGGATTTGGCGGGATTGAAGGCCTCCACAGGCGCTTTGGTCCGATGCCTGCCACGCCATGACTTCACCAATTTTCAAAATAATGCCATCAGTCACAGCGTCATGAATACTGTCCAATACCTTTTAGACCGCCCAGTCGCCTTGCTCGTGGTGCTTGTAATTGGGGCCTTGATCGGGGCCACAGTCGAACGGGCCTTGGAGAAGAACGACCGCGAGAAACGCAAAGCGTACTGGCGCGGGCGCAACGCGGCGAAGTGGGGAAAGAAGAAAGCGAAACCCTCCGCTGGCACCATGAAACAGAAGAGCGAGGTGTCCGACGCGGACTTCGCAGCCGACCAGTTGAAGACGGTCAGCAGGGCAAGCTTCTCGTCGCGATCTTTGCTCAACAGGGCGGAAGCGACCGTCTTTCAGGCGCTCGATCAGGCTGTAATTGCCCGCAATCCGGGGTGGCAGGTGATGGCGCAGGTATCGCTTGGCGAATTCCTGTCCTCGCCCGACAAGGATGCTTACCTCGCGGTCAATTCAAAGCGGGTCGATTTCGCGTTGATGGACGAGAAATGCTGCGTGGTTCACGCGCTGGAATATCAGGGGTCGGGCCACCACACTGGCACCAGCGCCGCCGCACGCGATGCGGTGAAGAAGGAAGCGCTGCGCAAGGCGGGCATTGGCTATCACGAGGTGGTCGCGGGACATACGACGCCAAGCGAATTGAGGGCGCTGGTGGAGAAACTGGTCCCGGCGGGTTAGGTACCTTTGGCCTTGACCTAATCCTGCGGCTTCCAAGCCCAACATTCCATCTCGACCCGCGCACCGAGCGCTAACCCGCTTACGCCCATGGCCGAACGTGCGGGGTAACGACCCTTTTTGAAATGTTCGGCGTAGATCGCATTGAAGGCGGGCCATTCGGACATGTCTGCGAGCATGACGGTACACTTGAACACGTCCTCGAAACCGAGATCGTGCGCCGCGAGTGTCGCTCCGATGCGTTCGAACATGCGGCGCGTCTCTGGCTCAACCCCACCGGGAACAACTGCTTTCCCCGTCTCGTCCACGCCGATGTCCCCCGAAAGGTACAGCACATCACCCACCTGAACCGCATTCGAGAACGGATAGGGAAGGTCGGATTGGGTGAAAATCGGGCCAGCTGGTCCTTCATCCTGCGCCAACGCGGCGCAAGGCACGAGCGCCATTGCCACAAGCGCAGATATGACGGAGCGGGTCATTCCGCCGGGGCCGCCGGCATATAGAGATCGCCCCCCTCGCGGTACTTCTCAGCCATTTCCTCCATGCCCTCCTCGGCCTTTTCACTGGGCGCCGTGGCCGCCAGATAGCTGTCCGAGTTCTGCTTGGCGGCGAAGTCGCGCACTTCCTGCGTGATCTTCATCGAGCAAAACTTAGGTCCGCACATGGAGCAGAAGTGGGCGGTCTTGGCGCCTTCTGCCGGCAATGTCTGGTCGTGGTATTGTTCGGCCGTGTCGGGATCAAGCGACAGGTTGAACTGGTCGCGCCAGCGGAATTCGAAACGGGCTTTCGACAGCGCGTCGTCGCGGACCTTGGCGGCCGGGTGGCCCTTGGCAAGATCGGCGGCGTGGGCGGCCAGTTTGTAGGTCACCACGCCCACCTTCACATCGTCGCGGTCGGGCAGGCCGAGGTGTTCCTTGGGCGTGACGTAGCAAAGCATCGCCGTGCCGTACCAGCCGATCTGGGCCGCACCGATGCCGCTGGTGATATGGTCGTAACCCGGCGCGATATCGGTGACGAGGGGGCCGAGCGTGTAGAAGGGCGCTTCGCCGCAGGCTTCCAGCTGCTTGTCCATGTTCTCCTTGATCTTGTGCATCGGCACGTGGCCGGGGCCTTCGATCATCACCTGCACGTCCTGTTCCCAGGCCCGCTTGGTCAGTTCGCCAAGCGTGTAGAGTTCGGCGAACTGCGCTTCGTCGTTGGCGTCGGCGATGCTGCCGGGGCGCAGGCCATCGCCCAGCGAATAGGCGATGTCGTAGGCCTTCATGATCTCGGTGATCTCGTCGAACTTCTCGTAGAGGAAGCTCTCCTTGTGGTGCGACAGGCACCATTTCGCCATGATCGAACCGCCGCGCGACACGATGCCGGTTACGCGCTTGGCGGTCATGGGCACATAGGGCAGGCGCACGCCGGCGTGGATGGTGAAATAATCGACGCCCTGTTCGGCCTGTTCGATCAGCGTGTCGCGGAAGATTTCCCACGTCAGGTCTTCGGCCACGCCCCCGACCTTTTCCAGCGCCTGGTAGATCGGCACGGTGCCGATGGGCACGGGGCTGTTGCGGATGATCCATTCGCGCGTGTCGTGGATGTTGCGGCCCGTCGAAAGGTCCATCACCGTGTCCGCACCCCAGCGGATCGACCAGACCATCTTGTCGACTTCGTTCGCGACGTCGGATGCGACGGCGGAATTGCCGATGTTGGCGTTGATCTTGACCAGGAAATTGCGCCCGATCGCCATCGGTTCGCTTTCGGGGTGGTTGATGTTGTTGGGGATGATCGCGCGACCGCGGGCAATTTCGTCGCGCACGAATTCGGGCGTGACGTAATCGGGCAGCTGGGCACCCCAGGGCTGGCCATCGTTGCGCGCGTCAAGCCGGGCGGCCTCGTCGCGCAGCATGTCGCGGCCAAGGTTTTCACGCTCGGCCACGTATTCCATTTCGGGCGTGATGATGCCGCGGCGGGCATAGTGCATCTGGCTGACGTTGGTGCCGGGCCTGGCCCGCAACACGCGCTTGTGGACATTGGGGAAGGCCGGGACGCCGCCGCTGCGGTCGGGGCCGAGTTGGCCGTTGTCTTCCGGCTTCACTTCGCGCGCGTCGTATTCCTCCACGTCGCCGCGGGCCAGGATCCATTCGCGGCGCTTCTGTTCGAGGCCCTTGCGAATGTCGATCGTGGCATCGGGATCGGTATAGGGGCCGGACGTATCATAGACCCGCACACTCGGCTCGCCCCCCTCGAGGTCGATTTCGCGCATGGCGACGCGGATGCCGCTGCCGCTCTTGGCGCCGACATGCACCTTGCGGCTGCCGCGGATGGGGCCGGTCGTGACGCCGATGTCGAATGTGCTGTTGATGTCGGCCATGCGCGTGTTCTCCTCGTGGCGGAGTGCGGATGTCCGGTTCGCGAACGCCCACTCCCTCCGCCGATGCTAATCGGTTCAGGTTCAACGGGTCGGACGGCGCTTATCCCGTCCCTCTCAGCCAGTAGCTGGCTCCCCGGGGATGAAGCGGGCTTAGACGAGCTTGCAGCGGGAATCCAGCGCCGCGCGCAGGCCGCGACACGATAGCGCACCGCAATCGCGTAAGGCTGGGCTGCTGATATCGGAATGGATGCCCCGTGAGGATTCGAACCTCAATTGACGGAGTCAGAGTCCGTAGTCTTACCATTAGACGACGGGGCATCATCGCTCACCGGGCCACGCAGAATCGCCTCTGCGCGCGGGAGAGGTCGGCCATCTAGATATGCCGCCCCCCAAGGTCAACCCCGCGCGCGGTGCCCGCTCTTGCCCCGGTCTCGCTTCATCGCTAGCATCGCGCCCAAGTCCCCGCGCCCGATGGTTGGCACGGGAGGAAAAAAGAAAGCTCCTTCGATGGCGGAACAGTCTCCGCCGGACGTAAAAAGGGGGCCTGGAAAACGACGGGGCAGCAAGTCCGGCAAGGTAGCCGATTTTCGCTACAAACGCCCCTCCCGGCCCGATGTAAAACATGGCGAAAGGCGCGCTGGGAAACCGCACGCGCCGCGCCGCGAAGCCGCGTCAGCTGACCCTGCGAACCCCGATACGAAGCCCGCACCGGCGCACGCGCCGCATCGCCAGGCGTATGCCGCGCTCGACCTGGGGACCAACAATTGCCGCCTGCTGATCGCACGGCCCAGCGGTGAAGACTTCACGGTGATCGACGCGTTCAGCCGCGTCGTTCGGCTGGGCGAAGGCCTGGCCGCCAGCGGGCGCCTTTCGGACGAGGCGATGGAGCGCACATTGGCCGCGTTGCAGGTGTGCGCGGAAAAGCTGAAACGGCGCAACGTGCGGCTGGCCCGTTCGGTGGCAACCGAGGCGTGCCGGCGGGCCGTCAACGGTTCGAAATTCATCGACCGGGTCCGCGAGGAAACCGGCATCGTGCTCGACATCATTTCCGCGCAGGAAGAAGCGCGGCTGGCCGTGCTGGGCTGTCATGTGCTGCTCGAAGATGGTGCCGGTCCGGCAATCATCTTCGATATCGGCGGCGGGTCGACCGAACTGGTGCTGGTCGAACCGGGCGGCCCGGTGCCGCGCATCCTCGACTGGTTGAGCGTTCCGTGGGGCGTCGTTTCGCTGACCGACACGGTGGAAGGCAGCGACGAAAGCGAAGCGAGCCGGCTCGACCGCTATCGCGAGATGCGCCGCACCGTTTCGCGCAGCTTTGCACAATTTGCCGAACGCATCGCCGATGCCGCGCGGTCGCCCGCTCCGATCCGCCTGCTGGGGACCAGCGGCACGGTGACCACGCTGGCGAGCCTGCACCTGGAATTGCCCCAATACGACCGCCGCGCGGTCGACGGGCTGATCCTGCCTTCGCAATCCATGCGGGACATTTCCGCACGCCTGTCGCGGATGAGCGGGCCGGAACGCCAGAAACTGCCCTGTATCGGGGACGACCGGGCGAACCTCGTGATTGCCGGCTGCGCGATACTTGAATCGATTCTCGACATCTGGCCATCGGTCCAGCTGGGCGTGGCCGATCGCGGCATTCGCGAAGGAATCCTGCGCAGCCTGATGGCCGCAGACGTAGAAGGCGAGCGCAGCCGCGCCGCCCTGCAACACATGCGGGAGCAGGACGTATGAGCCGATCGGGCAAAGATCGCGAAACCCGCGTAAGAACGGCAAAGGGGCGCACGGCGAGTTCTGCGCGCTGGCTGCAACGCCAGCTCAACGACCCGTACGTGAAACAGGCCAAGGCCGAAGGGTACCGCAGTCGCGCGGCGTACAAGCTGAGCGAACTGGACGACAAGTTCGGCCTGCTCAAGGGGGTGACCCGCGTGGTCGACCTGGGCATTGCGCCGGGCGGGTGGAGCCAGATCGTCCGCAAGCGTGCGCCCAAGGCAATCGTGGTGGGCATCGACCTGCTGGAAGTGGAGCCCATCGAAGGCGTCACGATCTTCCAGATGGATTTCATGGACGACAAGGCGCCGGGCGTCCTGGAAGAAGCGCTGGGCGGCAAGGCCGAACTGGTGCTGAGCGACATGGCGGCCAACACCGTGGGTCACAAGCAGACCGACCATCTGCGCACGATGGGTCTGGTCGAAGCCGGCGCATGGTTCGCCATCGAGAACCTGGCGCCGGGCGGCACCTATCTGGCCAAAGTCCTGGCAGGTGGCACCGACACCGACTTGCTGACCCTGCTCAAGAAGCATTTCAAGACCGTGAAGCACGCCAAACCGCCCGCCAGCCGCAAGGGATCGAGCGAGTGGTACGTTATCGCCCAGGGGTTCAAGGACAACGTCGGCTGATACGAAAAAGCCCCGCCGAAGCGGGGCTTTTGTATGGCCGTGCAAGACGCCCGACGATCAGGTCGCGGGGGCGTTTTCCGCAACCGGCTGGTCGGCGCCCATTCCACCCGCGGCTTCGGCGGGATCGACCGGTTCGCCATCGACCGGGCCGGGGCCCGCGCCGGGCGCATCCGCTGCTGCTTCTTCAGCCGGGGCTGCGGGTGCGGGATATTCGGGGCCGCCGCCATTGGCTTTCATATACGCGATCACGTTGGCGCGATCTTCGGCCTTGGACAGGCCGGCGAAGCTCATCTTGGTGCCGTTGGCAAAGCCGCGCGGGCTGGTGAGCCACGCGTCCATGTTGGCATAATCCCAGTCGCCGCCATGACCCGAAAGGGCCGACGAATACGCAAAGCCTGCTACATGCTTGCCCACCGGCTTGCCCAGCACGCCCCACAGGTTCGGACCGATGCCGTTCGCGCCGCCCTGGTTGACAGTGTGGCAGGCCGTGCACTTGGCAAAAACCTTCTCACCGGCAGCCGGATCGGCCGCGGCCAGCAACGTGCCGAGGTCCGGCCCCGCATCCGCGCCGCCATCTTCAGCTTCGCCCTGGATGAAGAAACCCGGCTCTTCGACATGCGCATGCTTGTCGGCCTGGAAATACATACCGGAGACGATGGAGCCGCCGAGCGCGATGATGCCTGCGCCCAGTACCCAGCCTGCAGCGGTGTTGAAACGATCTTCCATTGCGTGATTGCCTGCGAAAAATTGGTGCCTGGTGTTTGGGCGTCGCTCTAGTGAAGCCAGCGCGCTCGCGCAAGTGCGCGGTGGTCAATTGCGCTTGAATGGATCGGAACACCTCCCTAGCAAGCCGTTCCCATGCGTCAGTTTGCCAAACCTGCACTCGCCCTGGTCGATTCGATGCGCGACGCCGCCGCAGCCGATCCGATGCGCGCAATTGCGTTCGGCGGCGCGCCCGGTTCCAATTCGCACCAGGCCGCCATGCAGTTCGCGCCCGATGCCCTGCCCCTGCCGTGCTTCAGCTTCGAGGACGCGCTCGATGCGGTCGAGAACGGGCGCGCCGGCTGCGCCATGATCCCGATCGAGAATTCGCAGCACGGGCGCGTGGCCGACATCCATTTCCTGCTGCCCGAAAGCGGGCTGGCCATCGTTGCCGAACATTTCATGCCGATCACCCACGCCCTGATGGCGCTGGGCGAAGGGCCGTTCGAAGCCGCGTACAGCCACCCGCAGGCACTGGGCCAGTCACGCAGGTTCCTGTACGAACGCGGCATCACCGGCATGAGCTATGCCGACACCGCGGGCGCTGCCGCCTTCGTCAAGGAAAGCGGCGATCCGGCCATCGCGGCGCTGGCCCCACCGCTGGCGGCGGACCTTTACGGGCTTAACATCATCGAGAACGCGGTCGAGGACGCGCATGACAACACGACGCGTTTCGTGGTTCTCGCCAAGGAAGCGCGCGATCCGCAAAACCTTGCCGGTACCGCGGCGATGACGACGTTCATCTTCGAGGTGAAGAACATTCCTGCTGCGCTCTACAAGGCGCTGGGGTGCTTTGCCACAAACGGGGTCAACATGACCAAGCTGGAAAGTTACCAGAAGGGCGCGAGCTTCGCGGCGACGACGTTTTTCGCGGACATCGAGGGGGCACCGGGTGATCTGCGGGTCGACACCGCGCTGGAAGAACTTGCCTTCCAGACGAACGAGGTTCGCCTGCTGGGCAGCTACGCCCAGGCCCGAAAGCGCGGCTAGACGAAGGGCAGGCGGGGCGAGACCAAGCCCGCCCCGCCCACACGGCTTCAGTTGCGCCAGACCAGACGCTTGGCCAGGATATCGCTGTCGACGGTGCGGTATTTCGCACGGTCGCCGGATTCCGTCTGCATCTGCGCGATCGTGCGCTTCATATATTCGCGCATCTGCCGGTTGCGCGCCTCGAATTCGGCATCGGATTCGAATTCCTTGAACCGCGTGATCAGCCACATGTCCGATTCGTTCTTGCGGGCATAGGCGTTCGACCAGATTTCGTAGCTTTCGATCCATCCCTGCTGAACGGCGTAATCCATGCGCTTGCGCCATTCGCCCGCCAGCCAGTTCGCATAGGCGAGACCGCCACCATCCTCGAGCGAGATGCCGGTGATTTCGACCCATTCGGCCCCGGTCAGGGGATACTCGTCCTGGGCAATGGCGGCTTGCGGCGTGGCAAGCGCGAGAGCGGAGGCGGCGAGTACGATCTTGGTGAATTGGTTCATGGGTACATGACTCCTGTTCAACGAGTTCTGCGACCCGTTTCGAGGCGTCAGGGCCGTGACGGCCCGTTTTCTGGTTGAATGTCCCCCAACGCAGGCGGGAAGCTGGGCCGCAGGGAAGCGCGAGTCAAACCGGCGCGCTAACCCACTCTTAAATGGGACGTTTATCGCCTCGCGCAGTTCTCGTCAGAATTGGCGACTCGCACGAAAGCGGACATTACTCGTCCGCGAAGATCGCGACTTCGCTGGCGCCCGCGCTGGTGGCGCGACCCCGATACATGCCGCCCGTGTTCATGCTGAAAACCGCATCGCCATTGGGGGCAACCACGATAACGCCCCCGTCACCGCCCATTTGCCCCACGTCCGCGATGACGGCGTCGGCAGCGGCCTGCGCGCTTTCGCCCAGCATGTGGACCCGTGCACAGATCGTGCGCGCCACGCCGGCGCGGATGAAGTATTCGCCCCAGCCGGTGGCCGAAACCGCGCAGGACGAATTGTCGGCATAGGTGCCCGCCCCGATCACCGGGGCGTCGCCAATGCGGCCCCAGCGCTTGCCGGTCATTCCGCCGGTCGACGTGCCGGCGGCAAGATTGCCGTCCTTGTCCAGCGCCACGGCGCCCACCGTGCCGAACTTGATATCGACATCGATCGCGGACAGTTTTTCCGCCTTCAACCGCTCCAGCGCCTCGCGGCGGGCATCGGTATCGAACCATTCGGGCGGCATGGTTTCCAGGCCCTGTTCGGCGGCGAATTCTTCCGCGCCCCTGCCCGAAAGCATGACGTGGGTGCCATCGGCCATCACCTTGCGCGCCAGGGTGATGGGGTGACGGATCCCGGTTACGCCCGCGACCGCACCTGCTGCCCGGTCGCGCCCGTCCATGATCGAGGCATCGAGTTCGTGGGTCCCGTCCCAGGTGAACACCGCACCGCGACCGGCGTTGAACCGCGCATCGTCTTCCATCACGAGGATCGCGGCCTCGATCGCGTCCACGGCGCTGCCGCCATTTTTCAGGATCGCCGCCCCTGCATCCAGCGCCGTCTGCAAGGCCGCGCGGTAGGCCGCATCGCGTTCGGGCGACATGTCCGAGCGTTCCAGCGTCCCTGCCCCGCCGTGGATGGCCAGCGACCATGTGCCGTCGTCATGCGCCATGACCGGTGTCCCCCAGGCGATACCCAGCGCAGCGGCAATCGCGGCGGCGCGTGCGATGATATTCTTCATGCGGAAGGAGATAGCACGCAAAGTTATCCACTCAATCCCCGCGCCCGGTTTTGTAAATAAGCGACAGCGTGTTAGCCATTCCGTAGCGGAACCAATGGGGAGAGGTTTCATGATTTTCGACAGATACCGGTTCGATCAGAATCTGGCGGCAGAGCTGGGCGAAAAATTCGTCTACGCCGTGATCGCACTTATCATCACCTGGGCGGCAGCACGCGCTGCGAAATGGGCCTTCGCCAAGCTCGTCGACACAGTGGATTTCTTCAAGCGGGGGACCGGTAACGGCCAGTCGCTGGGTGAATCGCTAGGCAAGATCGTCGGCCTGCTGATCTGGCTGTTCGGCCTTCTGATCATACTCAACATCCTTGAACTGGGCGGGGTCGCGGGACCCATCGACAGCCTGCTCGAGAATGTCGTCGCCTTCCTTCCGAACCTGCTGTGGGCCGGGCTGATCTTCTTCATCGGCATGATGGTGGCACGGATCGCACGCGACCTCGTGGTCACCACCTTGCAGACGGTCGATTTCGACAAATGGGCCAATCGCGGGGGCGTGGATAACGTCACCGGCAATTCCACGATCAGCAAGACCATCGGCACCATCGTCTATGTCCTGATCGCCATTCCGGTGGCGATCGCGGCGCTCGAACAGCTGGGCATTCAGTCGATCAGCGAACCGGCCAGTGGCATGTTGCAGATGATCTTTGCCGCCATCCCGAACATCATCGCTGCGGCGATCCTGCTCGGCATCGGCTATCTCATCAGCAAGTTCGTGGTGCAGATCATCAAGGAAATCCTGCCCGGACTGGGCGTCGACCGGGCGCTGGCGGAAACTGGCCTGGTTTCCGAAGGCACCACCGCTTCGGGCATTATCGCCCGCGTGGTGCAGGTGGCGATCATCCTGTTCTTCGCCATTGCCGCCACACGGCTGCTCGGCTTTCCCGAACTGACCGCCATTCTGGACCAGCTCCTGGTTCTCGGCGGACGGGTCATCTTCGGCGCGGTAGTCATTGCCTTCGGCTTCCTGATTGCCAACCTTCTGTCCCGCCTGATCGCGGGCGAAGCCGGCAGCGGGACAGCCGCGACGATCGTGAAATGGGCCACCGTGATCCTGTTCACCTTCATGGGGCTGCAGTTCACGGGCATCGGCGGAATGATCCCGGCCAATGCGCTGACCATCATGATCGCGGGTATCGCCGTGGCCGGGGCGCTAGCCTTCGGCCTTGGCGGCCGCGACTGGGCCGCGCGCAAGCTCGACCAGATGGACAGCGACCTGGGCGGCATGCCCGTTGCATCCAAGCCGGCGCCGCGCCGCAAGGCCGCGCCAAGACCCGACGACGTTTAACCGACCGGAGCAAAAAAACTTCCAAAGCCCGGACAGGTCGCATAGGGGCGCAGGAGATGATCCTGCGCCCCGCTTATTTGGCCGATGCCGCAACCCTCGCCGCTTTCGGCGGACAGAGCTTCACCGCCGCCTTCGGCCACCTTTACTCCGCAAGCGATCTGGCTGCCTTCATCGAGGAAGTTTACAGCCCCGCCAGCGTGGCCGAAGAAATCGCCGGAGACGATTGCATTCACCAGCTCGCCATGGATGGCGAGGCGCTGGCCGGTTATTGCAAAATGCGCCGCCCCAGCAAGTTGGCCGCGCACAGCGACGCGTCGAACCCGATCGAACTTGGCCAGCTCTACACGGCCCCGGGACGTACCGGGCAAGGCATCGGCGCGGCGCTGATGGACTGGGCTATCGACGTGGCGCGCGCAGGCGGGCACGATGCCATCCTGCTGTCGGTGTGGAGTGGCAACACCGGCGCGCAGCGGTTTTACGAACGGTACGGATTTGCCAAGATCGCCGACATCCACTTCAAGGTCGGCGAACAGCTCGACGAAGAATTCCTGTTCGAAATGAAAATGTGATGAGAGAGCCCATGTCCGATTTCGGTTTTGAAAGCACCGCCGATCAAGTCCTCGAGGGAAAGGACCTGACCGGACGAACCGCCTTCATCACGGGCGGCTATTCGGGGCTGGGCCACGAAACGGCGCGGGCGATGGCGGCCAAGGGCGCGCACATCATCCTGTCCGGGCGCGACGCGGACAAGCTGGCCGCCGCGGCCAAGGAAATCTCCGAAGGCACCGGCGCGACGGTCGACACGCTGGTGTGCGATCTCGCCTCGCTCGACAGCGTGCGCGCTGCCGCCAAGGAGGCGAACGAACGGTTCGACAAGATTGACCTGCTGATCAACAACGCCGGTGTCATGGCGCCTCCGATGGGGCACACGGCAGACGGGTTCGAAACCCAGTTCGGCACCAACCACATCGGCCATTTTCTGCTTACCAACCTGCTCATGCCGCTGGTCGAGAAGGGCGAACGTCCGCGCATCATCAACCTGTCCAGCCGCGGCCATCACCTGGACCAGGTGCATTTCGACGATCCCAACTACGCGAACCGCGAATATGAAAAATGGGCTGCCTATGGGCAGTCCAAGACGGCCAACATCCTGTTTGCCGTGGGGCTGGAGCGCCGGATCGCGGACAAGGGCATCCACGCCTACGCGCTTCATCCGGGCGGCATCATGACCAATCTGGGTCGCCACATGAGCGAACAGGACATCGCCTGGATGATGGAACGCATGCGCAAGAGCGCCGAGGAAAGCGGCGGTTCAGGCCAGGGCATGAAAACCATCCCGCAAGGCGCGGCCACCACGTGCTGGGTTGCCACCGCCGACGATCTGGAAGGCGCAGGCGGCGTCTATTGCGAGGATTGCCATGTCGCGAACCAGACCGACGACGATCCTGCCGGCGGCGTGCGCAGCTATGCCATCGACCCGGAAAAGGCCGAGAAACTGTGGGCCATGTCGGAAGAAATGGTCGGCGAGACGTTCGCCTATTGAGTGTGGCCGGGCGATGCCGACGCCGGGTTGACGCGCCAGCATCGCCGCCGCTTCACCCCGGTCAGGCCCGTACTTGCATTCGATAGAGGCCGGGTAGGTCGGCCTGCCTTGGCCTAGAGCCAGCGCAACCGGCGAAACACCACGATCAGCGCCACGAACAGCAGCGCGCACAGTCCCGCCACCTGCCAGAATGCGTCCGGATCGTCCAATCCGGGCACCCCGCCCACATTGATTCCCAGCAGTCCGGTCAGGAAGGAGAGCGGCAGGAAGATGCCCGCCACGATCGTGAGCATGTAGGTCGCGTGTTCGCTGCTGGCGAGGCTGCGGGCGCGCAATTCGTCCTGCAGCACGAGAGCGCTTTCCTTGCTGATATCGATATCGTCGAGATAACGGCGCAGGCGCGCGATCGATTCGGCGATTTCGCGACGGTCGTCGTCTTCGAACCAGGACGGGGCATCGCGGCTGATCAGCTCCAGCGCCTCATGCTGGGGGGCCATGTGACGCTTCAGGCCCAGGCAATTGCGCCGGATCGTGGAAATCCGCTTCAGCATGGCTTCGGCGTGCTCGTCCGGATCGTCATCTTCGAGTTCGTCGAGCACAGAGTTCATGTCGACGATCGCCTGGCTCATTCGCGTGATCAGCATTTCAGCAAGAAGGGTAATCGTTGCGCCCGCATCGGGCGGCCCCACCCCGCGATCGATCATCGCCAGCACTTCGCGCGGCGTTTGCAGGGCATGGCGCCGCAGGGTGATAAGGCGGCGGCCATCGCTCCACAGCTGCATGGAAATCATGTCTTCGGGTTCGGCGCCCGGATTGAAATTGATGCCGCGCAAGGTGGCGACCAGCGTTTCGCCGTCACGAAAGGCGCGCGGGCGGGTGGCGTCGCTCGTCAGCAATTCGGCTGTGGATTCGGGAATGCCCAGCCCTTCTTCCAACCATTGCTGCACGCCCGGTTCCGTGCGGCACACATGCAACCAGATGACTTCGTTCGGGCCGGCCGGAACCCATTTTTGCGCTTCGGCCCATTCTATAATCCGCCCTCCGCCGTTCCCATCGAGAACGCGTCCGAACAGGAGAGGGCAGCCGGAATCGATATCGTCTGTCGGTGGGGTCATCGTTCGCTAAGTGCAGCATGGCGCCGCGTTTGACCATAAGGTTTGCAGGGGCGTGCGGTGCGGACCACCGCGCCGCCTTCGCCCCGTCACGCGGTCATTGCCCCGTCACGCGCCTGCGCCTATATCCCGGCGTATGTCTTCCATTCGTCCCTGGCGCGATATCGAGCGCCGCAAGAGCCGCCAGATCATGGTCGGCAATGTCCCCGTCGGCGGCGATGCACCGATCACGGTGCAGACCATGACCAACACGCCAACCGAAGACGTGGGCGCCACGATCGACCAGATCCGCCGGTGCGAGGATGCAGGCGCGGACATTATCCGCGTGTCCTGCCCGACCGCCGAGGCAACCGAACATTTCGACAAGATCACGCGCGCTTCGAATATCCCGATCGTGGCCGACATCCATTTCCACTACAAACGGGCGCTGGAAGCGGCGGACAAGGGTGCCGCTTGCCTGCGGATCAACCCCGGCAATATCGGGTCTTCCCAGCGCGTCGCCGAAGTTGTGCGCGCGGCCAAGGCCAACGGCTGCGCGATCCGCATCGGCGTGAATGCGGGCAGCCTGGAAAAGGACCTGCTGGAAAAATACGGCGAACCTTGCCCCGAAGCGCTTATCGAAAGCGCGCTCGATCATATCAAGCTGCTGCAGGATCACGACTTCCACGAATACAAGGTGGCGGTAAAGGCATCCGACGTGTTCCTCGCCGTGGCGGCTTATCACGGGCTGGCCGAAACGGTCGATTGTCCGCTCCACCTCGGCATCACCGAAGCCGGTGGCCTGATCGGGGGAACGGTCAAGAGTTCGATCGGCATGGGCAGCCTGCTGTGGGCGGGGATCGGGGACACCATCCGCGTCAGTCTGTCCGCCGAACCCGAACAGGAAGTGAAGGTCGGCTTTGAAATGCTCAAGGCGCTGGGCCTGCGCACCCGCGGCGTGCGCGTGGTATCGTGCCCGTCGTGTTCGCGGCAGGGTTTCGACGTGATCCGCACGGTCGAAGCGCTGGAAAAGCGGCTCGAACACATCAAGACCCCGATGAGCCTTTCGGTCCTGGGGTGCGTGGTCAACGGCCCCGGCGAAGCGCGTGAAACCGATATCGGCATCACCGGCGGCGGTGCGGGCAAGCACATGGTCTATCTGTCCGGCGTGACCGACCACACGGTCGAAAGCGCCGACATGCTCGATCACATCGTCGATCTGGTCGAGAAGAAAGCCGCCGAAATCGAAGCGCAGACCGCCGCCGAGGCCGTCGCCGCCGAATAGACACTCCGCGGTCGCACTGGAGCTTGGGAGACGACTGTGGCAATTTACGAAACCGATTATCTGGTGGTTGGCGCTGGCGCCATCGGCATGGCGTTCGTCGACAGCCTGATTGATCATGGCGCTGGCGATATCATCATGCTCGATCGCCACCCCAAGCCGGGTGGCCACTGGAACACATCCTATCCCTTCGTCACGCTGCACCAGCCCAGCGTGACCTACGGCCTCAGCCACGAAGAGCTGGGCGACGGCGTGATCGACAAGGTGGGCCCCAACAAGGGCCTGTACGAACTGGCCACCGGCGCGCAGGTCAGCGCCTATTACGATGGGGTTATGCGGCACAAGTTCCTGCCCAGCGGGCGGGTGCGCTATCTTCCGATGACCGATTACGTCGGGAGGGACGGCGATACGCACCGCTTCCGCACCATCCTTTCGGGTGAAGTGCATGAGGTGAAGGCGCGCAAGCTGGTGGACGGACGTAAGTTCGCCGCGCAGGTTCCGGCGATCACCAAACGCAAGTGGAAAGCCGAAGGCGTGGCCGTGATGAAGCCCGGCGAACTGGGCCAGCTCGCCCTCGGCGGTGCGGACATACCGGGACATTACGTGATCATGGGCGCTGGCAAGACAGCGTGCGATGTTGGCGTCTGGCTTCGGCAGATGGGCGTTCCGGCCAGCATGATAAGCTGGGTAAGGCCGCGTGAAACGTGGTTCTTCAACCGCGCATCGCTGCAACCGGGGCCCGAAAACATGGCCCGCGCAATCGATTTTCCCGCCTCCCAGATGCGCGCAGCCGGGCAGGCCGCAAGCGGGGCGGAAATTTTCCGCATGATGGAAGCGGACGGGCACATGCTGCGGATCGATCCGCAGACCGAACCCACCAAGTTCCACTTTCCCGTCATTTCACAAGGTGAAGTCGATCTGCTCGCCGAAATCGAGGACGTGATCCGCATCGGGCGTGTCGAGCGCGTGGAACCGGGGGTACTGCACGGCGTCGACGGCACGGCGAGCGTGCCCCGTAACGCGCTGTTTATCGATTGCACCGCGACCGCGGCACCGCGTGGCACGGTCGAACCCTTGTGGCAGGACGATACCATCGTTCCGCAGCTAATGCAGGTGCCGCTGGTTTCGTTGAGCGCGGCGGCCTGCGGCTTTATCGAAGCAAGCTTCGCGACCGACGAGGAGAAGAACGCGCTGGCCGCACCGGGCCGGATTACCGACACGGTGGAGCATTTTCCCGAAGCCTTGCTGGTCAACGCGACCAACCGCATGCTGTGGAGCCGAAGCCCTGCCCTGCTCGAATGGCTGGCGACGAACCGGCTTGATCCCGGCGCGCGGATGATGCGCGATCTTGGCAGCGCACCGGCGGAAATCAGGGGCAAGGCCGCATCGATCCGTGACCTGACCATGGCTGCGGTTCCCAACCTCCAGCGCCTTGCGCTGGCAGAGCACGAGCGTGAGAAAAACGCCGCCCGATAGTAGCCCGCCGCTTTTACGCGGTCTTAAACGATATCCGCCATGATGCCGCGATGCGCGAACTCGTTCTTCTTGGTGTTGCCGCCGCCTGTTTCGCAGGGGCCGCTTTCCTGCCCGGCACCAGCGCCGATATCGACACTGAACCAACCGCGAAGGCCGCGGGCGCGGTTCCATATCCGGTCGATGAGGGACCTGCCGCCCAGAGCAACGCTGCCTGGAACGCAGGCGAATTCGAAATCTCTCGTGGCAGCAATGGCCACTTCTACGCCGTTGCCGACGTGAACGGGCAGCCACTGCGGTTCATGGTCGATACGGGCGCCAGCACAGTGGCGCTGACGGGGGACGATGCCCGGACGCTGGGCCTCTACTGGTCCGAAGGCGATATCCGCCCCGTGGCGCAAGGTGCCAACGGACCGGTCTACGGCGTCAACGTGGTGCTCGACCGTGTCGATATCGGAGGGTTCAGCGCCACCAACGTGTCCGCCATGATCGTGCCCGAAGGGCTGGGCGTCTCGCTGCTGGGGCAAAGCTACCTTTCGACGGTGCCATCGGTCCGTATCGAAGGCGAAACGATGCTGTTGGGCGGTTAGCTGCGCCATGGCCACGCGCTTGTTAATGGAAGTGGCAGGCAGAAGCTGCTATTGTTGGTTTTGATGAACCGCCGCGATCTTATCAAATCGGGCCTTGCCCTCAGCGCCCTGACCGTCGCTCCGGCGCGCGTGTTCGCACAGGTCAATCCAACCGCGGCGCGCGACCGGACATTGCTGGACGTGGCGCGCGAACAGCTGGCGCGGGTGGGCGATCGCATCTGGCGCAAGGACATCGTCGGGATTGCCGATTTCGGCATTCATTCGGCGCAGGAACGGTTCCACTTCGTGGATGTCGACAACGAACGGGTGCAGAGCTTCCACGTCAGCCATGGCGACGGGTCCGATCCGCAGCACGATGGCTGGCTCAAATACTATTCGAACGAGGAAGGTTCGCACTGCACCAGCCGCGGCGCGTACATGACCCGCAGCTGGTACGTGGGCAAGTTCGGTACCTCCATTCGCCTCGACGGGCTCGATCCGACGAACACCAACGCGCTCCAGCGCGCCATCGTGCTGCACCGCGCGGAGTACGCGCGGCCGGAGCATGTCGGTCGTTTTGGCCGCCTTGGCCGCTCGAACGGATGCTTCGCCATGGGACCGGAACAGTTCGGCCGCGCCCTGATCGATCTCGGGGGCGGGCGACTGCTTTACGCCGATAGCCTGGGTATCGGCAGCGACGGCAAACGCCTCGCCCCGCCGATTGCCCAGGTCGATCTCATGCGCCGCCCCGGCGGCGGCATGTTCGAACAAGGCGTACCCGGGGCTTATTGAGGCAGCCGGGTGGACCTCAGGTCTGCATGTCGTCGACGATTTCGATCACTTCTTCGCTGGTCTTGCGGGCGCGTTCGCGCTGACGCGGCGCGTCGAGCGCGGCGAGAACCGGTGCGTCGCGATCATAGATGTCGGCAAATTTGGTCAGCTGGCCGTTCACGTCCACACCCATCGTGAAGTAGGTGATATACACCGGCCACTGGTTCGCCATCGGGTAACGGGTGTAGACCCCGCTCGCGGTGATTTCGGACACTTCTTCCTGGATCAGCGCAATGTCGTCGCGGGACTTGGCATTGCCCAGCATGGACATGGTCATCGCCAGTTCGCGCGCGCCCTGAACGCGGATGCAGCCATGGCTCAACGCCCGGTCGTCCTGCGCGAACAGGTGCCGGCTGGGCGTGTCGTGCAGGAAGATCGCGTGTTCGTTGGGCATGTCGAGCTTCATCAGGCCGAGCGAATTGCCCGGTCCCGGCTGCTGGACCACGGAAACCCACCCGTTGGCACCCTTGGTTGCCTTGTAGCCAGCCGAACGCGCCCATCCGGGATTGTTCAGAACCTTCGCGCCAAGGCCTTCGCCCTTCACGATGGATTGCGGCACGGTCCAGGTCGGATTGAAGATCACCGCTTCAACCATTTCCGCGAGCTGCGGGGTCGCGGTGCGGCCCGGCTTGCCCACGACGACGCGGTAGTTCTTGATGATCCGGTCATTCACCGTGAGGCGCAACTGGTATTCGGGCACGTTGGTCAGCAGATATTTCTTGCCCAGATCCTGGCCCAGCCACCGCCAGCGATCCATGTTCGCCCGGATCAGCTTGGACTTGGCGGGGTCCTTTGTCTTGGCCAGTTCAGCCTTCAACCTGGCGTAATCGGGCGAAACCGGATTGAGCGAGGTGAGCGTCGCCGCGATATCGCCGCTTGCCAGCGCCTGTTCCAGAATGGCGTGCGTCGGCAGGACATCGGTATCGGGATCGACCACGAACCACTGCTTGCGTGCCTCCATCGGGGTCCGGCCATCGCGCAGGTCCTCGACCAGCCAGACGAACGTCTCGCTCGCCAGGCGGTTCAGCTCATCGCCCGGCCCCTTGGCCGCCAGCGTTTCGCGCAATTCGTTGGCCCTGTAATCCGCCGGGTTCAGCCCTTCAGCCTTCACCGTGGGGATGAAGGCCAGCAGTTTCGCAACGTTCTCTGCGCTCCAGACGCCCTCGAGAGAGGGGATTTCCTGGACCACTTCGCCCGATTCCATGCGAATATCGTCAAACGCCTCGTCGACGCTTTGCTGGGGCTGCGAAAAATCGGGGAGCTTTTCGGTGACCTTGGCAGGTTCGGCCGGCAACAGGTTTTCCGGTGTACGGTCCTGCGCCAGACCAGAGGTTGCAAGAAGTGCCGTGCCTGCGACGGTGCCGAAAAGAATACGTTTGAAAATCATCTGCCCTACCGATTGAACTGCCAGCATTTGCGTGCGGACAGTGCCTTGTAAACGTTTAGCGCCCACCATCCAACACCGCGGCTTGCACAGGGCTGAACTGTTTCGGGAATTGGTGACGAAACGCCACACCCGCCCTATGCGAATGCGCGTGAGCGATTCCGTATCCCCTGTCCGGCCAATTATCGCAACGGCAGCGGGTATTGCGCTGCTTTCGCTGATGGACGCCTTCATGAAAAGCGCGGCGCTCGAACTGGGTGCGTACAGCGCGGCCCTGCTGCGATCGGGCATCGCCTTTGCGATCGTTTTCCCGATCTGGCGTTTGGGCAAACCGCGCTGGCCGCAACGCCGCGTCCTCAAATTGCACGCGATACGGGGCGTGGCCGGCGCGATGATGGCGCTGACGTTCTTCTATTCGCTCACCAAGCTGCCGCTTGCCGAAACCATCGCCATTTCGTTCATCGCGCCGCTGCTGTCGCTGTATCTGGCGGCCTTGCTGCTGGGCGAAGTGATCCGGCCGCGGGCGATCTGGGGCGCGGTGCTTGGTTTGGGCGGGGTGCTGGTCATAGTCGGCGGCAAGTTCGATCGCGGAAACCTGACCGATGAAACCGCGCTGGGATTGGCGGCAATCATCGTTTCCGCCCTACTCTATGCCTGGAACCTGGTTCTGCAACGCCAGCAGGCGCTGGTCGCGAAACCTGCCGAAGTGGCGACATTCTACATGGGCATCGCCAGCCTGACGTATCTGGTCGCCGCCCCGTGGCTGTTCGTGATGCCGCCGATCGAGGCGACACGCGATGTCGCCGTTGCCGCAGTCCTGTCGGTGGGCGGCGCGCTGACGATGGCGTGGGCCTATGCCCGCGCGCAGGCGCAGGTTCTGGTGCCGCTGGAATACACCGGCTTCCTGTGGGCGGCGCTGTTCGGCTGGCTGTTGCTGGGCGAGCGTGTGACGGTCACCACGCTTGCAGGGGCGGTGCTGATCGTGGCCGGTTGCTGGATCGCGACCACGCGCGGACGCACCGAACAAAGCGTTCTCTAGCGGACCTGGCTTTCCGCATTCGCCGGCTGTTCGGCAAAGGTGAACGCAGCGGTAAAACAACCTGCGACAACCAGTGCGGCGGCAAATACCGCGGCGCGAATCGGTTGTTTGGCGGGTGCGATCCTGTGGCTGGACATCAACATTTCGAGCTCCTCGTGCGGGCTGCGCCCGACCTTTGCGGCGCGCTTGCCCTGATTTTGCCTTAATGACGGATGAAGGGGGGGCCGGTTCCCGCCCAGTGGTTTTCCAACCGCGTCCGACCCTTGATTTTTTGCCGCTTTGCGCGCAGGTGCGCGGCATATTTCGCCGCACTTGCGAAGGGCGCGAGGCGCGGCTCCGAACAGAAAGGACGCATAACGCATGACCCAGGTCGGCAAGGACACGCTCGGAACCCGCTCCACCCTCAAGGTTGGAAACAAGGAATACGCCTATTATTCCTTCGCCAAGGCGGCCGAGCAGATCGGCGATGTGTCGAAACTGCCGTTCAGCCTCAAGGTCCTGCTGGAGAATATGCTCCGCTTCGAGGATGGCGGATTTACCGTCGGTGTCGAAGACGCACAGGCGCTTGCCGACTGGCAGAAGAACCCCGCGACCGGCAAGGAAATCCAGTACCGCCCTGCGCGCGTCCTGCTCCAGGATTTCACCGGCGTTCCCTGCGTGGTCGACCTTGCCGCGATGCGCGATGCGATCAGCAAGCTCGGCGGCGATACCGCCAAGATCAACCCGCAGGTTCCCGTGAACCTGGTGATCGACCACTCGGTGATGGTCGACGAATTCGGTCACCCCAAGGCGTTCGAGAAGAACGTCGAGCTGGAATATGCCCGCAATGCGGAACGCTACGACTTCCTGAAATGGGGCTCCAAGAGCTTCCAGAACTTCTCCGCCGTGCCTCCGGGCACCGGTATCTGCCACCAGGTAAACCTGGAATATATCGGCAAGGGCGTGTGGTCGACGCCCGGTGAAGATGGCCAGATGGTGGCCTATCCCGATACCTGCGTCGGCACCGACAGCCACACCACCATGATCAACGGACTTGGCGTGCTGGGCTGGGGCGTTGGCGGCATCGAAGCGGAAGCTGCAATGCTGGGCCAGCCGGTCTCGATGCTGATTCCCGAAGTCGTCGGCTTCAAGCTGACCGGCGCGATGGCCGAAGGTGTTACCGCCACCGACCTGGTGCTGACCTGCGTGCAAATGCTTCGCGAAGTCGGCGTGGTCGGCCGGTTCGTGGAATTCTACGGCGAAGGCGTCGCCAATCTGACCCTGGCCGACCGCGCAACCATCGCCAACATGGCACCCGAATACGGTGCGACCTGCGGCTTCTTCGGCATCGACGACAAGACCCTGGAATACATGCGCCTCACCGGCCGCGACGAAGAAACGATCGCGCTGGTCGAAGCCTATTCGAAAGAACAGGGCATGTGGTTCACGCCCGAGAACGAACCGGTCTTCACCAAGACCCTTTCGCTCGACGTATCCAAGGTCGTGCCCAGCCTCGCCGGGCCCAAGCGCCCGCAGGACCGTGTGGCGCTGCCCGAAGTGGACGAACTGTTCAACGGCGACCTCAAGTCGATCTACAAGAAGGACGCACCCGCCCGCGTCGATGTCGACGGCAAGGATCACGACATCGGCGACGGTGACGTGGTGATCGCCGCCATTACCAGCTGCACCAACACCTCGAACCCCGACGTGCTGATCGCCGCGGGCCTCGTGGCCAAGAAAGCCAACGCCAAGGGGCTCAAGCCCAAGCCGTGGGTCAAGACCAGCCTCGCGCCCGGATCGCAGGTCGTCACCGACTACCTGGTCAAGTCGGGCCTCCAGACCGATCTCGACGCACTCGGTTTCGATCTTGTCGGCTATGGCTGCACCACCTGCATCGGCAATTCCGGCCCGCTCGCCCCGCCGATTTCGAAAGCGATCAACGCCAACGATATCGTCGCCGCGTCGGTCCTGTCGGGCAATCGCAATTTCGAAGGCCGCGTCAGCCCCGACGTGCGCGCCAACTTCCTTGCCAGCCCGCCGCTCGTGGTCGCCTATGCGCTGCTCGGCACGGTGACGAAGGACATCACCGAAACCCCGATCGGCCAGGACCAGGACGGCAACGACGTCATGCTGGCCGATATCTGGCCAAGCAACGATGAAGTGCGCGAACATCGCGCAGCCAACATCGACCGCGACATGTTCGTCACCCGCTATGCCGACGTCTACAAGGGCGACGAGCATTGGCAGGCGATCAAGGTGGAGGCATCGGACACCTATCGCTGGAATCCGACCAGCACATACGTCGCCAGCCCACCTTATTTCGAAGGCATGAGCATGACCCCGGCGCCGGTCACCGACATCAACGATGCCAAGCCGCTGGCGATCCTGGGCGATTCGGTCACCACCGACCACATCTCGCCCGCCGGTTCGATCAAGGAAGACAGCCCCGCCGGTTCGTACCTCAACAGCCACCAGGTCTCGAAGCAGGACTTCAACAGCTACGGCAGCCGCCGCGGCAACCACGAAGTGATGATGCGCGGCACCTTCGCCAACATCCGCATCAAGAACGAAATGGTCCCGGGCGTCGAAGGCGGTTACACCACCTATAACGGCGAACAGATGGCGATTTACGATGCCGCCATGAAGCACAAGGCCGATGGCACGCCGCTGGTTGTGGTTGCCGGCAAGGAATACGGCACCGGGTCGAGCCGCGATTGGGCGGCCAAGGGCACGATCCTGCTCGGTGTGCGCGCGGTGATCGTGGAAAGCTTCGAACGTATCCACCGCTCGAACCTCGTCGGGATGGGTGTACTTCCGCTCCAGTTCAAGGGCGGCGACACGCGCGAAACACTGGGCCTTACGTCGACCGACAGCTTCAGCATCAAGGGCCTTGCCGGCCTGACGCCGGGCCAGGACCTCGAAGTCGAAGTGGTCCGCGAAGACGGTTCGACCTTCAGCTTCAACGCGCTGTGCCGGATCGATACCGCCAACGAAATGGAATATTACCGCAACGGCGGCATCCTCCATTACGTTCTGCGCAAGCTGGCTTCGTGACGGGACGGATCGTCCTTGCCGGCATGGCGGCGGGCTTGCTCGCCGCCTGCTCGGCCGGGGCGACTCCTGCGGGCGATGATATGGCTGCGCCTTCGCAAGCGGGCGTGCTCACCATCGAAGCCGGCGCGCTCGCCACACGCATCGATGCGGGCGAACCGATCCAGTTGATCGACGTGCGGACGCCGGAAGAATTTGCCGAGGGCCATCTGGCGGGCGCCATCAACGTCCCGCTCGACGGGTTCGACCCTGCTAGCCTGCCGGATACCGAGGGGGCGCAGCGCGTCCTCTATTGCCGGTCGGATCGCCGATCGGGAATCGCGGCCGAACAGCTTGCCGCAGCGAATGGCGGAACCGTGGTTCATCTCGAAGGCGGGATTGTCGGTTGGGAAGCCATGGATCTTCCCGTTCAGCGCTGAACCATGGCCTGCATCGTCGGATAGAAAAAGGGCGGCCCCGCGAGGCCGCCCTTTTTTGTCCGTCACGGCAAACCGAAGCTAGCTGCCGCGCTTCACGCGAAGTTTGCGCCGGCCAAGGATCGCCAGCGATGCCAGGCCGAACAGCGCCATCATCGGGGGCGCCGGAACATCGGTCCCGCTGCTGCTCGGCGGGTCTCCGCCCGTGGTGCTCGTCGCGCCGGAAGAAGAGGACGTGGAAGAGCTGCTCGAGCTCGAGCTGCTGGTCGATGTGCTTGTGCTCGTGGTCACATTGCCCGACGTCGACGTGCTGGTCGAAACGTCGCCGCTGGTTGACGAGGAGGTGCTGCTGCTGCTCGACGTCGACGAAGACGACGAGACATCGCCCGAAGTCGACGAGGTCGTCGTGCTGCTGACTTCGCCCGTACTGCTGCTGACCGATCCGGTCGATGTGGAAACGCCGCCCGTGCTGGTCGACACTTCGCCGGTGCTGGTTGTCGAGGTGATGCCGCCGGTCGAGGTCGACGTGGAACTGCCGCCGGTGGATGTCGAGGTGGAGCTGCCGCCGGTCGTGGTCGAAACGCCGCCGCTGGAGGTCGATGTAGAGGTCGAAACGACAATATCGGGAAGTTCGCCGCCGGTGGTCGTCGTCGAATTGACGATCACGCTGCCGCCCCCGCCGCCCGATCCGGTAAAGAATCCACCGAAGAAGCCGCCACCGAAGCCGCCGCCAAATCCGCCGCCATAACCGCCGGGGAAGGACGTCGATGTGCCGCCACCACCGGAAATCGGCCGTTCCTGCGGAAGCGGCGGGATCGGGACGGGGATCATCGCTTCACGATAGATCGGCGGACAGATGTTGTCGGGATTGTAGGCAGCTTCCGGCGATTCGGCCGGAATGCATTCCACCGGACGCGGGGGTATGATGCGTTCGGCGGGCACCGGTCGGCGCGGGATGCGCTTCACCGGTTTGGGCTGTTTCACATACTTGACCTGTGCGGTCTTGTACTGGGGGGCGTCGGTGATCGGCTTTTCCGCCACGTGGACCGCGCCGCCGGCAAGCAGGGCACCGCCCGCAGCGGTGGCCGACAGTTTCGCAAGGGCTGATTTAACCGACATTGCTTCGACTTCCTCTCGTGATCGGGAAACGAAGGCCCTCCCCCGCTCCGCCGCGATCCGTAATCCGGACTGCGTTTCCCCCAATCCAGTGGGTTAACGCAGTCCTATTCATCTCACATCGGGCCAGAAAGTAAATTTTTCGCGGAAATGCGAGCGTCGAGGCGGTCCCGTCCCGTTTCGGGACCGCTTTTCAGGCACGCGTTACCCGGCCCCTAACCGTCTTCATCGAACATGTCGCTCTGCGGGCCGGATGCAGCGTTGGCCGGCGCAGACATGCCAAGATGCGCCCAGCCGCCGTCGTTGATGCAGCGTCCACGCGCCGTGCGGGCGATCAGGCCGAGTTGGATGAGATAAGGCTCGATCACTTCTTCCACCGTGTCGCGCGGTTCGGAAAGGCCCGCAGCCAGCGTTTCGACACCAACCGGCCCGCCCTTGTAGGTGGTCGCGATCATGGTGAGGTAGCGGCGGTCCATCGCATCGAGGCCGAGGGCATCGACCTCCAGCCGGGTGAGCGCATCGTCCGCCACCTTCGCGGTCACCGTGCCATCGCCCGCGACATGCGCGAAATCGCGCACACGGCGCATAAGCCGCCCCGCCACGCGCGGCGTACCACGCGAACGGCGGGCGATTTCACGCGCACCGCCATCGTCGATGCCCATGCTGAGCAGGCCGGCGCCCCGCGTGACCACGCGCAGCAATTCATCCTCGGTGTAGAAATTCAGCCTGACAGGGATGCCGAACCGATCGCGCAAGGGTGTGGTCAGCAGCCCCTGACGCGTGGTGGCGCCGACAAGGGTGAAGGGTGGCAGGTCGATCCGCACGCTGCGCGCCGAAGGGCCTTCCCCGATCATGATATCGAGCGCGCGGTCCTCCATCGCCGGATAAAGCACTTCCTCGACCACGGGATTGAGGCGGTGAATCTCGTCGATGAACAGCACGTCGTTGGGTTCGAGATTGGTCAGCAACGCCGCCAGATCGCCCGCCTTGCCGATAACCGGTCCGCTGGTGGCGCGGAAACCCACACCCAGTTCGCGCGCGACAATCTGCGCCAGCGTGGTCTTGCCAAGACCCGGCGGGCCGAAGAACAGCACGTGGTCCATCGCCTCGCCCCGGCCTTTCGCCGCCTCGATGAAGACGCGCAGATTTTCGCGCGCCGCCTTCTGCCCGACGAATTCGGAGAGCGATTTCGGCCGCAGCGCCGCATCCGGGTCTTCCGGCTGGCGGTCCGGCGTGTGAAGGGGGACAGGTTCACTCAAAACGGGTTCACCGTGTAGCCGCGCTGTTGCAGCAGCGCGTGCGCGGTCATGGCCGACAGCGCCATTTCGACGCCCGGTATCATCTGCCCCTGCGTGACCCCATAGGCCGCCGCGCTCTGGCCGCAGACGATGAAGCGCACGCCGCGGTCCAGCATTTCGCGGACCATGGCGGCAGAGCCGTTTTCGCCCAGATCATGCGCCGCACGCCCGTCAGCCGAAAGCAGATCGTTCACCGCCTTGCCGTGGATCACCACCGCGATGCGGATATTTTCTTCGGGCACACCGTGGGCGACATGCATGTTGATGAAGCGCGCCGCGCTTTCGAAACCGCGGTTGCGCGTGCCATCATCCGCGGCACTCGCCACGTCGAAGGCGATCGAGAATTCCGTATCGCCCGGCACCGTGCCGATCCCTTCGACAGGCGCGTGCGGGCCGAAACCGGCGAACACCGGTCCGGGCTTGAACACGCTCATGTCCTGGGCCGTTGCTGGTGCGGACAGCATCACCGCCGCTACGATCAGGGCAAACCGCATAGTCGTTCTCCTCATCCTGCCGCTTTCTTCAGGGCAACGCGGATCAGCTGGCCTTCCGCCGCGCCTTCGCCAAGTTCGGCTTGCGCCAGCGCCACCGCGCGCGCGGCAACCGCAGGCTTGAATCCCAGGTTTTCGAGCGCGCTGACCGCGTCGGCACCAGCGCCGGCAGGCGCAGGCGCTGCGCCGGCCCCCGCCACGCCGCCGCCGGCAAGCGCGCCAGCTTTGTCCTTCAATTCGTTGACGATCCGGCCCGCCAGCTTCGGGCCAACGCCATTGGCGCGTGCCACCATCGCAGCATCGCCATTGGCACAGGCCTGCTGCACTTCGCCCGTCGACAGTGCGGAAAGGATGGCCAGCCCGACCTTGCTACCCACGCCCTGCACCTGCGTGAGCAGACGGAACCAGTCGCGTTCCGCGCTTTCGGCAAAGCCAAGCAGCCGCATGTCGTTTTCCGAAACCTGGAGGTCGGTATAGACCGTGCAGGCCTCCCCCACCTCGCCCAGCGCCGAGAGGGTTTTGGTGGAACAATGGACGAGATAGCCAACGCCCGCGACGTCGATCACCGCCCAGTCGGCACCGGTCTCGTCCAGCAGGCCCTTCAGCTTCGCAATCATGGTTTGTTCTTGGGCTACAAGAAGGATTTGGTCCAGCGGCAATGGACTTGCGCCCACAATTGCGGGCATGAAGCGCACCCATGAGCTGGAATACATTCGGACGCGTGTTGCGCTTCACCACATGGGGCGAAAGCCACGGCCCCGCGATCGGCGCGGTGGTCGACGGGTGCCCGCCCGGCCTGGCCCTGTCCGAAGACGACATCCAGCCCTTCCTCGACGCGCGCAAGCCCGGACAGAACAAGTTCACCACGCAGCGCCAGGAAGCCGACATCGTGCGCATCCTGTCGGGTGTGTTCGAAGGCAGGACGACGGGCACGTCGCTGTCGCTGCTGATCGAAAACACCGACCAGCGATCGAAGGATTATTCCGAGATCGCCAACTCCTATCGCCCCGGCCATGCCGACTATGCCTATGACGCGAAGTACGGCTTTCGCGATTATCGCGGCGGCGGCCGCAGCAGCGCGCGCGAAACCGCGATGCGCGTGGCGGCGGGTGCGGTCGCCCGCAAGGTCATCCCGGAGGTCACCATCCTCGCCTATGTGAGCGAAATCGGCGGAGACCGGATCGACCCGGCCAATTTCGATGCGGACGAGATTGGCCGCAACCCGTTCTGGTGCCCCGATGCGGCGGCGGCAAAGCGCTGGGAGAAACTGGTCGACAAGGCGCGCAAGGCGGGGTCATCGCTCGGCGCGGTGGTCGAATGCGTTGCAGAGGGCGTGCCCGCCGGATGGGGCGCACCGATCTATGCCAAACTCGATGGCGACCTTGCGGCTGGCATGATGAGCATCAATGCGGTCAAGGGCGTCGAGATCGGCGACGGCTTCGACGCAGCGCGCCTCACCGGCGAACAGAACGCCGATGCAATGTCACCCGGCGAGAATGGCCCAGACTTTGCCGCCAACCATGCAGGGGGCGTTGCAGGCGGCATCTCGACCGGCCAGCCGGTGGTGTGCCGCGTCGCCTTCAAGCCGACCAGTTCGATCCTCACCCCCGTCGCCAGCGTGGACCGTGAAGGCAAGGCGACCGAAGTCCGTACCAAGGGCCGCCACGACCCCTGCGTGGGCATCCGCGGCACGCCGGTGGTTGAAGCGATGATGGCGCTGGTGCTGGCGGATCACAAACTGCTGCACCGGGCGCAGTGCGGATAGCGGACTGGCAGCTAACGACCCGATTGCGAACATCCGAGGGCCAGGGGTGACTGCGAGTTACGTGCCTGTTAGGTGAGGCCGTTAATGGCGATCGGAAGTCGATCAGCCTTCAGGAGAGTATGCGTGCTTTTTCACACCATGGTCGGATCGAACGACATTGAGCGATCCAAGCGCTTCTACGACACGGTGCTCGGCACCTTGGGTGCAGGGGAAGGGACGCGGAACATCGCCGACAGCGGCCATACCCGTCTGATCTACAATAATGGCAACGGAACCAACTTCATCGTCAGCCAGCCGATCAACGACGAACCGGCAAGCGTCGCCAACGGCAGCACAGTCGCCTTTTCCTGCGACTCGCCCGAGCAGGTGAAGCAGCTTCACGATACCGCCGTTGCCGCTGGCGGAACTTCGATCGAAGCTCCGCCCGGACCGCGCGAAACTGCTTCCATGGGCACCATCGAACTGGCCTATTTTCGTGATCCAGACGGCAACAAACTGTGCGGAATTCATTTTCCTGCCTGATCTGTCCGGCACGGGTCTGCTTCTAAAACTAGCCGACCACGATCATGCGATCCCGCGAATGTCCGCTTTCCACCCATAAACGGCCATTACCCAAAACCCCTGTGAGTCAGGCGGATGCAAAAAATGCAATGAAACGCGCGCTGCGTTGCGCTTTGCAAAAGTTCCACGGCATTGATTGAAAATTCCGATGTTCGCAATCGCACAAAATCGCTTTTGTGCATCGCAACACGCCCTATCTGGGTTCCGACAGTTCCATCCCGAACACACGGAGAATCAAAATCATGGGTATCATCGGAAGCCAGATCAAACCGTTCAACGCCACCGCATTTCAGGCCGGCAAGGACTTCTTCCAAGTCACCGACGAAGACGTGCGCGGCAAGTGGGCCGTGTTCTTCTTCTACCCGGCCGACTTCACCTTCGTCTGCCCGACCGAACTCGAAGACCTCGGCGAACAGTACGCCATGCTCCAGAAGATGGACGTGGAAGTCTACGGCGTGTCGACCGACACGCACTTCAGCCACAAGGCATGGCACGACACCAGCGACAAGATCGGCAAGCTGACCTTCCCGTTCCTGGGTGACCAGAACCACCAGCTGGCAACCAATTTCGACGTGCTGCGTGAAGGCGTCGGCCTTGCCGATCGTGCCACCTTCGTGGTCGACCCCGATGGCGTGATCCAGATCATGGAACAGACCTGCGAAGGCGTGGGCCGCAACGCCAACGAACTGGCCCGCAAGATCAAGGCCGCCCAGTATGTTCGCGCCAACCCCGGCCAGGTCTGCCCGGCCGCGTGGGAAGAAGGCAACGAAACGCTGGCTCCCTCGCTCGACCTCGTCGGCAAGATCTAAAGCCTGTGTTCACATCGGATGGCGTATAGCCATCCGCACAACCGCCCGAGAATATCTCGGGTCGCTGGAAGGCCCGGAGCATTCCTCCCCCCCCCGCTCCGGGCCTTTTCCATCCCCCACATTCCCATGACACCATCTCACCCGACACCCGGAGTGCGCCCATGCTCGACGACACGATGAAGCAGCAGCTCAAGACCTATCTCGCCAATCTGCGCGAACCGGTCGAACTTGTCGCCACGCTCGGCGAAGGCGAAAAATCGCGCCAGACCCGTGAATTGCTGGATGAAATTTCCGCTTTGCACCCGATGGTTTCGGCCACCTTCGATGGCACCGACGAGCGCAAGCCCAGCTTTGTCATCCGCCGCGCGAGCGACGCGGAAAAGTGGGTGCGTTTTGCCGGCCTTCCGATGGGGCACGAATTCACCTCGCTGGTGCTGGCCCTCCTGTGGGCCGGCGGCCACCCGCCCAAGGTGGATGCCGACCTGATCGAACAGGTCCGCGCGCTGGAAGGCGATTTCAATTTCGAGATGTATTTCTCGCTCAGCTGCCATAATTGCCCCGACGTGGTGCAGGCGCTGGTGCTGATGGCGCTGGAAAATCCGCGCATCACCGCGACCCTGATCGAAGGCGGCACGTTCCAGGACGAGGTCGACGCACGCGAGATCATGGCGGTGCCGGCCACGTTCCTCAACGGCTCGTCCTTCTACAACGGCAAGATGGAACTGGCCGAAATCCTCGGTCGCCTCGACACCGGCGTCGAAGCGCGAACCGCCGAAAAGCTGGCCGCAAAAGACCCGTTCGAAGTACTCGTCGTCGGCGGCGGGCCCGCAGGCGCGGCCACCGCGATCTACACCGCACGCAAGGGCTTCCGCACCGGTATTGCGGCGGAACGCTTTGGCGGGCAGCTGCACGATACGCTGGGCATCGAAAACCTGCCCGGCACCGCGTACACCGAAGGGCCGAAACTGGCTGGCGAACTGGAACGCCATGTCGGCGAATACGACATCGACCTGATGAACCTGGCCAAGGCCGTAAAACTGGTTCCGGCAACGCGGGAGGGCGGCCTGCACACGGTCGAACTGGGCAATGGCGCGCGCCTCAAGGCCCGCAGCCTGATCCTGGCGACGGGCGCACGCTGGCGCAATCTCGGCGTTCCGGGCGAAGCGGAATACCGCAACAAGGGCGTGGCCTATTGCCCCCACTGCGACGGGCCATTGTTCAAGGGCAAGCGCATCGCCGTGATCGGCGGCGGCAATTCGGGCGTCGAGGCGGCGATCGATCTTGCCAAGATCGTCGGTCACGTCACCCTGATCGAATACGACACGGCCCTGCGCGCCGACGAAGTGCTCCAGGCCAAGCTGCGCAGCCTGACCAATGTCGAAATCCTCACCAACGCCCAGACGACCGAGATTACCGGCAGTGCGGGCCGGGTGAACGGCCTTGTCGCCAAGGACCGCGCAACCGCAGAAGAACGCCGCATCGAACTGGAGGGCGTGTTCGTCCAGATCGGGCTCGTGCCGAACACCGAATGGTTGCAGGCCAGCGGCCTCGAGCTGACGAAGTTCGGCGAAATCACGACCGACGCGGAAGGGCGCACGAACCTGCCCGGCATCTTCGGCGCGGGCGATGTCACCGACGTGCCTTACAAGCAGATCGTCGTCGCCATGGGCGAAGGCTCGAAGGCGGGCCTTTCAGCCTTCGATTACCTGATCCGCACCGAACCGGTGGAGGATATCGCCCAGGCAGCCTGACGCGTCCGCCACCGCTCGACAAAGCGCCGCTATCCCCATGGATGGCGGCGTTTTGCGTATTGACGCCCCGCCACTTTTTGCAATCGCTTCTGCCAATCAATTAAAACCGATTAATCGATTGGACGAATAAGCGGCGAACCGTCATCTTCCCCGGGTAATTCGGAATAAATCCCGATTCCCACCAGAGGAGAGAGACATCATGGACGCAAAAACAGGTGAAATGAGCGGCTGCCCCTTCCACGGCAATGGCGGCACACGCGGATTGCTTGGCCGGACCAACCGCGACTGGTGGCCCGATTCCCTCCAGCTTGAAATCCTGACTCAGGGTGGCCGCAGCGCCGACCCGATGGGCGAGGATTTCGACTATCGCGAAGCGTTCAACGCACTCGACTACAGCGCTCTCAAGGCCGATCTCCTCGCACTCATGACCGACAGCCAGGAATGGTGGCCGGCCGATTACGGGCATTACGGCCCGTTCTTCATCCGCATGGCGTGGCACGCGGCGGGCACCTATCGCACCGGCGACGGGCGCGGCGGTGCGGGCAGCGGACAACAGCGGTTCGCGCCGCTCAACAGCTGGCCGGATAACGGCAATCTCGACAAGGCGCGCCGCCTGCTGTGGCCGATCAAGCAGAAGTACGGCAAGCACATCAGCTGGGCCGACCTGTTCATCCTCACCGGCAATGTCGCGATCGAATCGATGGGTGGGCCGGTGTTCGGCTTTGGCGGCGGCCGCGCCGACGTGTTCGATCCCGAAACCGTCTATTGGGGCACCGAAGAACAATGGGTGGATACGGGCGCCGAAACGCGCATCCTTCCCGATGAAGGCAAGGCGTTGGAAAACCCGCTCGCGGCGATCCAGATGGGCCTGATCTACGTCAACCCCGAAGGACCGGGCGGCAATCCGCACGACGATGCAGGCATGGCCCGCGATATGCGCGAAACCTTCGCACGTATGGCCATGAACGACGAGGAAACCGTGGCGCTTACCGCTGGCGGCCACGCCTTCGGCAAGGCGCACGGTGCCAAGCCTTCCGATACGTTCGGCAAGGCCCCGGAAGGCGAAAACCTGCAGACGATGGGCTTTGGCTGGCTGACCGATGCGGACGAAATCGGCAAAGGTCACATCACCACATCGGGCATCGAAGGCGCATGGACGCCGAACCCCACCCAGTGGGGGGGCGACTATTTCCGGCTGCTGTTCAAATACGATTACGAACTGGTGCAAAGCCCTGCCGGCGCCAACCAGTGGCAGCCGATCAACCCGGACCCCGAGGACATGGCCCCCGATGCGCGCGACCCGTCCAAGAAGGTCCCGACGATGATGACCACCGCCGACATGGCGCTGAAGCGTGACCCGGAATATCGCAAGATTTCCGAACGGTTCCGCGACGATCAGGCCGCCCTCGACGATGCCTTTGCCCGCGCATGGTTCAAGCTGTGCCACCGAGACATGGGGCCCAAGGTCCGTTACATGGGACCTGAAGTTCCCGCCGAAAACTTGATCTGGCAGGATCCGATCCCTGCGGGCACCGCCCCGACGACGACCGCCGTCAACGACTTCAAAGCGAAAGTCCTGGCCAGCGGCCTGACCGTGTCGGAACTGGTGAAGGCAGCCTGGGCTTCGGCTTCGACATACCGCAATTCGGATCATCGCGGCGGCGCCAACGGCGCGCACATCCGCTTCGATGAACTGAAGAACTGGAAGGCCAACGATCCGGCCGAACTGGGCAAGGTCCTGGCCAAGCTGGACGAACTTCGCGGCGACCTGTCGATGGCCGACGCCATCGTGCTGGGCGGGGCTGCGGCAATCGAGAAGGCGGCCAGGGACGGCGGTTTCAACGTCAACGTCGATGTCACCACCGGCCGCGGCGATGCCTTGCCCGAACACTTCGATGCCGAAAGCTGGGAGCCGCTGGAGCCGTTTGCCGACGGGTTCCGCAACTACCTGAAGACCAAGGCATCGGTGAAGACGGAAGACATGCTGATCGACAAGGCGAATTTGCTCGGCCTGTCCATGCCGGAAATGACGGCGCTGGTCGGCGGATTGCGCGTTCTGGGCGCGGTGACCGGGAACACCGGCCACGGCGTGCTGACCGACAAGCCCGGTGTTCTGTCCAACGACTTCTTCACCAACCTGCTGCACATGGGTACGGCCTGGCAGGTGGTCGACGAGAGCGGTGACGAGGAATTCGTGGGCCGTTGCCGTCTCAAGGGCGACGAGAAATGGCGGGCCACACGCACCGACCTGGTTTTCGGCGCAAATTCGCAATTGCGCGCCGTGGCGGAAGTCTATGCCGAGAACGGCAACGAAGAGAAATTCGTGAGCGATTTCGTCAAGGCATGGAAAAAGGTCATGGACGCAGATCGCTTTGACATTTCCTACGCAAAGTATAACAATTGATAGGATAGACGGCCCGGCTGGTCGTCCACCGAGAGCCCCCGGCACCAGGCCGGGGGCTTTTTTGTCTCCGGCAGTTGCGCGATTCGCGTTCGGGGCTAAACCGAATCGGTGGAACCCGCGCGACCCCCTTTTTCGCTCGAACGCGCCCTGGCCGGCGTCATCGCGGTCCTCGTGTTCGTTTCTCTCGCGGTGCAGACCACCATCAATCTCGAACAGGATGGCTCGCCGCTTGCCGCGTTCGGGTTGCTGCTGCGGTATTTCACGATCTGGAGCAATCTGACGGCCGGGTTGATGCTGGGCTGGGTTGCACTGGGTGGCCGTGCGCCCGGGCGTGCCGTTTTCGCCCTGGCGACGGCCCTGTCCGTGGTCGCGCTGGTGTATCACGCGCTGCTGTCACCCGATCATCATCCTGTCGGTCTGGACTGGTGGACGAACCTGGCCTTTCACACGCTGGTTCCCGCCGCGACAATCGCCTGGTGGATCGCGTTCTACCGCGCCGACGCGTTCCTGTGGAAGTCGCTGACGATCGTGACGCCGGCACCGATAGCGTACACGGTGTTCGCCCTGATCTACGGCGCCAGCAGCGGGTTCTATCCCTATTTCTTCCTCGACCAGCCAGCTCTCGGCTGGTCGCAGCTTGCGATCAACATCGTTGGACTTGCGCTATTCTTCGTTGCGATGGGTGCCGCGCTGCTGGGCGTTCGGCGTCTGGTCAGCGCCCGCGCCTGAGCACGATGTAGAGCGCGCCATCGCCGCCGTGGCGCTGGTGCGCGCGGCGCACCGCAGCGATGGCCGAATGGTGGCTGGACGCCGCCAGCCAGTCCAGCACCTTGGCGCGGATTGCCCCGCGCTTTTCGCCCCTGTCCGCCGGGTCGACAGGCCTTGGTTTGCCCGTGACCAGAAGGATCGTGCGCGCATCCATGGCGCGCGCCTGAGCAACGCCGCTCATCAACCGCTGGTAGGCAGCGTCGAGCCCATGCCCGTGAAGGTCCAAAGTGAAGTCCGGCTGGATCACGCCGGTCTTGAGGCGTCTGTCCCAATGCGAATCGAGGCCGGGGGTCTGGGGGCGCGGCGGCGGAGGGGTGCGCGGGACCTGGCGAACAGGGCGTGCGGCACTTGCCCGAACAGGCTTGGGCGGCGCAGGCGGTGCGGGAGGCACTACGACAGCAGGCTTGGCGATGCGCGCAGGATGCAGGGGAGTGACCGTGGCGGCCAGCTTGTCCCACACCGCGGCTTCTTCCGACGTCAGGCCGCGCGGCGCGCTCATCGTGATTGCAGGCGTGCGATGGTACCACGCGGCAGCAGCAGCAAGGCCTGTCCCCGCCCGCTCATCCCGCCGGCGATGGTTCGCGCATCGGTGCCATTGCCCCAGAAGGTATCGAAACGGTTGGCACCCTTGATCGCGCCGCCGGTATCCTGCGCAATCCACAGCCCGTCCGCTTCGTTGCGGTCGAGATCGAGAAACACGGGCGCGCCGAGCGGCACGAAATTCGGATCGACGGCCACCGACGATTCGCGCCGCACCGGCACTTCGAGCGCGCCCAGCGGCCCGTCGGTCGTCAATTCGCGAAAGAATATCCAGCTCTTGTTGAGGCGCATCAGATCCGCGCCCGCTTCGGGGTTTTCGCGGATGTATTGCATGATCCCCTGCATCGAACCGGCGTACTGGCCGGGGCCATCGCCCAGAAGGCCACGCTCGCGCATGACCCCGCCGATGCCCACGTATTCGCGACCGTTCTGACCGGCATAGCCGATCCGCATCAACGTTCCGTCAGGCTGGCGCAGCAGGCCCGATCCCTGGATTTGCAGGAAGAAGAATTCGACCGGATCGGCCGCCCAGGCAATTTCGAGCCCGCGGTTGGCCAGCGCGCCCTGTTCGATCTCCGCACGTTCGTAATACGGCACAAACGCCCCCGATGCATCGTAGCGGCCCAGCGGTGCGCGCCCGGTGCGTTCGCTTTCGGGCATGTCGTCAGGCCAGGCGCGGACCAGTTCGGGCGGCATCTTGTAGACCGGCACGTCGTAACCCGGCGCACGGGTACGGCTGCCGCTGATCTCCGGCTCGTAATATCCGGTGGCGAACGCAGCGCCGTCTCCGACCCGGACGGATTCGAAATACGTCGTGAAGAAACGCCCTGCATCGCCTGCAGGCCAGTTGGCCGCCGCGTCGCAGGCGGGCCGCCAATCCTCGGCCAGCGTCAAACCGCTGGCATCGGTACGGCGCAAAAGCCTGGGGCAGGATTCCACGAAAGCTGACAGCGCTGTGCGAGCGTCGGCAGGGGCAATGCCCAGCCCGCCGATATCGGGGCCGCGAACAAGCCCCGCAAGGGCGGCGTTGGTGACTATGGGGACGGGCGCAGCGGCACCTGTCGGCGGCGGCGGGACCGCCGATGGCACGACACGGACACAAGCCGAAAGCAGCGCAAATGCCGCAAGGACCAGCCAGCCGCGCATCCTACCCCCCCGTGACAGATGAAAGGCGATCAGCCTTCGTCGGTTTCGTCGAGAACCCAGTCGGGCGAAGACGCGCTAACGTTGCGGCTGAAAGTCCACACGTCGCGGCTTTCGATGGCATCGTCGAGCGATCCGGCGACAACATTGCCGTCCTTGTCGCGCGTGATGGCGGCGATATCAGCCACGAACAGCACCGCGATGCGCGCGGTGCGCCCGTCCAGATCAGCGGACCGGATGGTCGCGTCCTCGATACGGATCAGGCGATTGTCGAGCGTTTCACCGGCTTCCTCGCGCGCGTCGATGGCGCTGGCAAAGCCTTCGTAGACATCGTCATCGGTCAGTTCGCGCAGCGTCTCGCGGTCGCCCTTCCAGAACGCTTCGAGGATCATGCCATACGCACCCTTGGCGCCTTCGAGAAAGGACAGCAGATCGAAACGTGGATCGGCCGCGGCAATGGCGCGCACGCCAGCTTCGTTGGCAGGCACGCGGTTGTCGGTCGCGCGCAGCGCTGTCGGCTGGACCATGGGGCGCTGTTCGCCTTCGCCGGAGACCTGAGGCGGCACTTCGCCGCGTTCGAAGCGGTGCGGGACCACCTCTTCCTCGTGTTCCGACCGGCGGCCAAGCACGGAATACAGGCGCAGCCCCAGAAAGGCGGCGATCATGGCAAGGATGACGATTTCGGTAATCACGTAACTGGTTCCTGTCCGGGCGCGTGCATCGTGAGCGTCCTGATGACGCGCGTGTGCTTTGTTTGCCCTAGATAGGTACGAAATACAAACCGGCAATGTTCCCTTCCGCGACCGGGAGGGCACGAAATAACACCCGTTCGGCGCGGATTGCCTGCCCCGCCGGCAAGTGCTAGGCGCGCGCTGCAATTGCCTGCCGCGGCCACATGGTCGGGGGCGGGGCACCTTTTCAACTGGATTGGAAACACACATCATGGCCGACGAAGGCGACGTTCTCACCAACCTGAACATGGATCCCGCAGCTGGTGCCAATGGCGCCGACAATCAGCCGCAGGTCGGGATCATCACCCAGTATGTGAAAGACCTTTCGGTCGAGAACCCCAACGCACCGGCATCCTTCCAGTGGGGCGAACAGCCCAAGCTCGACGTGCAGTTCAACATCGGGGCCGAACAGGCTGGCGATGACGTGCACGAAGTCAGCCTCAAGGTCACCGCAACGGCCACCACCAGCCAGGGCAATCTGTACCTGGTCGAACTGACCTATTGCGGCCTGATCGGCCTTCGCAATCTGCCCGACGAACACGCCCACGCGTTCCTGTTCGCCGAAGCGCCGCGCCTGCTGTTCCCGTTCGCCCGCAGCGTCGTGGCCGATGCCACGCGCGAAGCCGGCTTTGCCCCGCTGATGCTCGACCCGATCGACTTCGGTTCGCTTTATCAGCAGCAGCTGGCCAACCGCGCCCAGCAGCAGGGCGAAAACGCGCCAGCCGGCGAGGCCTGAGCCTGACCGCGTGAGCGGGGAGCGGCAATGAGCCTGCTCAAGAACGTCGGAACGATCGGCGGGCTGACCATGGTCAGCCGCGTCTTCGGCTTCGTGCGCGACATGTTGCTCGCCCGCGTGCTTGGCGCGGGCGGCGTGGCCGATGCCTGGCAGCTGGCCTTCCAGCTGCCGAACATATTTCGCCGCCTGTTCGCCGAAGGGGCCTTCGCCAGCGCCTTCGTTCCGCTGTTCAACCGCCGCATTGCCGGACAGGATGACGACATCGGCGAAGCGCGCCGGTTTGCCGAAGAAGTCCTGGCGTTCCTGATCCCGGTCCTGATCGTGTTCGGCGCGCTGGCGCTGATCGCGATGCCATGGATCGCGGGCCTGTTTGCCAACGAAGGGATCGAATCCGACCCCAGCCTGATGGATCTGGCCGTGCTGATGGCGCGGGTGGCGTTCCCGTATCTGGCTTTCATGAGCCTTGCGACGCTGTTTGCCGCAGTGCTCAATTCCCTCAGCCGCTTCGCCGCGGCCGCCGCTGCGCCGATCCTGCTGAACATCTGCATGATCGCCGCGCTGATCCTGGGGATGTCGCTTGGCGAAGGCATCGATGCGCGACGCATGACCGGTTTCTACCTGTCGATCGCCGTGACGATTTCCGGCCTCCTGCAACTGCTGTGGCTGTGGTGGTTCGCCCATCGCGCCGGGTTCCGGATGAAACTGCGCCGCCCGCGCGTGACATCGGGAGTCAAGGAACTGGGCCTGCTGATCCTGCCCGCCGTGTTCGGTGCCGGTGTCTATCAGATCAGCCGGTTCATCGACCTGTTCTTCATCTCGACCCTGCCCGACGGGGCATACAGTTTCCTTGCCTACGCCGACCGGCTGAACCAGTTGCCACTCGGCATCATCGGGATCGCGCTCGGCACGGCCATCCTGCCTTCGCTGTCGCGCCACATCGCGACCGATGACAGCGATGCGGCCCAGCGCCTGCAGTCGAACGCCATCGAATTGTCCATGCTGCTGACCGTCCCTGCCGCAATCGCCCTGTTCGTGACAGGCAGCGCCTTCACCCAGGCCTTTTACACCGGCGGGGCGTTTACCCTGGCCGATGCCATGAACACGGGCGCGGTCGTCAGCGCGCTGGTCGTGGGACTTCCCGCCTATGTCCTGATCAAGGTGCTGGTCCCCAATTTCTTCGCCCGCAAGGATACCCGCACACCGGTCTTCACCGCCGGAACATCGCTGATCCTGAACGTGGCGCTGAACTTCGTGCTGGTTCCGCGGCTGGGCGTGGTGGGGCTTGCGCTGGCCGGATCGGCAGCGGCCTGGACCAACGCCGCCTTGCTTTACATCATTCTGAGACGGAAGAACTATTTCCACATGACCGCGCGGGTCGTTGGACGGCTTGCCCGGATAATCATCGCAGCGACGTTGATGGGCGCAGCCTTGTGGTTCGCCATGCCATTCGGTGCCGGGCTCTACGCAGGCGACGCGCTGGAACGGATCGGAACCATCCTGGCGCTGGTTGCGCTGGGCGCGGTGGTTTATTTCAGCCTGGCCGCCGCCCTCGGCGTGGTGAACCGCGAAACGCTGGAGCGGTTGACCAAGCGGCAGGCTTGACAATCGTCGCTACGGCCTAGACCGCACGGCCTCCTTTCATTCGCTACTGCACAAGGACCGTCATGCGCGTCGTTTCCGGCATCCAGCCCACGGGCAATCTCCATCTTGGCAACTATCTGGGGGCGATCCGCAACTGGGTGCGGATGCAGGACGACATGGCGCAAGGCAGCCAGTGCCTGTTCTTTCTGGCCGATCTTCACGCGATTTCGATGCCGCACGATCCCGCCGAATTGCGCAAGGGCACGCTCGAAATGGCCGCCGCGCTGGTTGCCTGCGGGATCGATCCCCAGCGTTCGGTGCTGTTCAACCAGGCCCAGGTGCCCGCACATGCCGAATTGCAATGGCTGCTGAGCGGCACGGCCCGCATGGGCTGGCTCAACCGCATGACGCAATGGAAGGACAAGGCAGGCAAGAACCGCGAAGGCCAATCGGTGGCGCTGTTCGGTTATCCCGTGCTCCAGGCGGCCGACGTTCTGCTGTATCAGGCCACGCATGTTCCGGTTGGCGAAGACCAGAAGCAGCATCTGGAACTGGCGCGCGACATTGCCCAGAAGTTCAACAACGATTTCGCATCGGAAAGCACGCCGGTGTTCACGCTGCCCGACGCAATCGTGCCCCAGCAGGCCGCACGGATCATGTCCCTGCGCGATGGCATGGCCAAGATGAGCAAATCCGACCCTTCGGAAATGAGCCGGATCAACCTGGCCGACGATGCCGATACGATCATGAAGAAGGTCAAGAAGGCCAAGACCGATCCCGAACCCCTGCCGTCCGAGCAAGCCGGACTTGGCGGGCGGCCCGAGGCGCTGAATCTCGTCACCATCTATTCCGCGCTGTCCGACAGTTCGATCGACCAGGTGCTCGCCGATCATGGCGGACAGGGCTTTGGCAGCTTCAAGCCGGCGCTGGGGGAATTGCTGGTGGAAACGCTGCGTCCGATTTCCGCCCGCTTCACCGACCTGATGACCGACCGCGAGGCGCTCGATGCGATCCTGGCGCGCGGGGCATCGCAAGCGCGCGAAATCGGCACCCCCACGCTCGACGCGGCGTACCGCGCGCTTGGCCTCGTCCGCGGCTGAAAACGCCCGCGAATACTGCAACATATGTGAATCTGGGTATTCAATCCGGGTTCATCGACAGACCGGTAGTTATCCAGCCATTCGCTAAGGCCATGCCAAGGGGAAAGAGCGGGCTTCGCGGTCGCGCAAAAGCGTGTACCATCCGTTCGATTTTCGAAAGGGACTGAGATGACTGACCTTACCAGGGGTTGGGGGCGTAAACTCAAGCTCGCCTCCGTTCCGATGATCCTGGCAGGCCTTGCCGCCTGCGCCACGCCGTTCAAGGCCGATGTATCGCGTTTCCAGACGCAGCTACCGGCTCCGCAGGGCGAAAGCTATTTTGTCGTGGCCGACGATCCGGCGCTCGCCGGTGGCCTCGAATTCGCGCAATACGCCGATCTTGTCGAAGCCCAGATGAACCGGCTTGGCTATGCCGAAGCGGCTTCGCCCGACAACGCGACCCTGCTCGTTCGCTTCGACTATGGTGTCGATAACGGGCGGGAACGCGTGCAGACCACGGGCTTCCACGACCCGTTCTATTCGCCGTGGTACGGCTACCGCAGCCCCTTCTATGGCTCGCGCATGAGTTCGCGATTCGGTTTCTACCGCCCGCGTTCGTTTGGCAGCCGCTGGGGTTACGGGTTCTATGATCCGTGGTTCGGTGGACCCGAAGTGCACAGCTACACCGTGTACACCAGCGGCATCGACATGAAGATCGACCGCGCCGCGACCGGCGAACGCCTGTTCGAAGGCAAGGCCCAGGCCATGTCGACTTCGGATCGCCTGCAATACCTCGTCCCGAACCTGGTCGAAGCCATGTTCACCGACTTCCCCGGCAATTCGGGCGAAACCGTGCGCATTTCGATCGCGCCGGAAAAGACCACGGTGCGCCGGATCGACTGATCGGACAGCAAACCGAAACCAAGGAAGGGCGGCTCCGGATCGGGCCGCCCTTTTCGGTTTCATCGAAGCTGCTAGGATACCCCAGCGCAGATTTTGGGAGCGGGCATGATGAACGACCTGGCCAGAACCGGACAACCCAACTGGCGGATCATCGGCTGGGCGGGGCTTCTGGCGCTGCTGCTGGTGCCCGCTATTGCCATGCAGTTTACCCGCGAGGTGGCCTGGGGACCGGGCGATTTCGTGGTCATGGGCGTTCTTCTGGCAGCGGTTGGCCTGGGCGTCGAAGCCGCGGTTCGGCTGGTTCGATCCCCGCGTAACAGACTGCTGGTGTGCGCCGCCATCGTGATGGCGTTCTTGCTGGTGTGGGCCGAACTGGCCGTAGGCATCTTCAACTAGGCCAGCGTATCGTGCCCACCGGTTGAACCGAACCCGCCCGTTCCGCGGGCGGTTTCGTCAAGATCGTCGACTTCGTGCCATGCGGCCTGCGTCACCGGGGCAAGCACCAGTTGCGCGATGCGATCACCCCGCGCGATGGCGAAATCGGCCGCGCCATGGTTGATCATGATGATTTTCAGTTCACCGCGATAATCGCTGTCGATCGTGCCGGGTGTGTTGGGCACGGTCACACCATGCTTGAGCGCGAGGCCCGAACGCGGGCGCACCTGTATTTCATACCCTTCGGGGATAGCCACCGCCAGGCCGGTTGCCACCGCGTGGCGTTGGCCCGGCTGCAAGGTAACATCTTCGGCGGCGACCACATCCATCCCGGCGGCGCCGGTGGTTGCGTAAGCCGGCAGCGCCACATCGCGACCATGTTCAAGGCGCTTGATACGCACCCCGACGGGGTCAGTCATCCTCGTCATCTCCGACAGTGGCAAGCGCATCTGCGGCCATCTTTACCAGCGTGCGCGCTACATCTTCCTTGGGCATTTCAGGCAGGCTTTGCACGCCGCCCGAAGTGACCACGTGAACCTGGTTCATATCGCCGCCCATCACGCTTTCACCTTCGGAGAAGGATACGTTGTTGGCGATGATCCAGTCCACGCCCTTGCGCTTGCGCTTGGATTTGGCGTTTTCGATCACGTTTTCGGTTTCGGCGGCGAAGCCGATCAGCAGCGGCGGACGCTTGCGCCCAGCCGCAACGCTGGCGAGGATATCGGGATTTTCGGCCAGGATCAGGGCCGGCGGCGCGCTGCCGCGCTTCTTCATTTTTTCGCCTGCGATATGCTTGCTCTTCCAGTCAGCGACAGCGGCGACCATGAAGGCGATATCGGCCGGAAGCGCGTTGCGCACTTCTTCGGCCATGTCGTCGGCGGTTTCGACATCGATACGGTCGACGCCCGGAGGGGTCGGCAAATGCACCGGGCCGGTCACCAGCGTGACACGCGCACCCGCGGCGGCGGCCATGGCGGCAATGGCAAAGCCCTGTTTCCCGCTCGACCGGTTGGCGATGTAACGCACCGGATCGATCGGCTCACGCGTGGGGCCGGCGGTGATCAGCACATGCTTCCCGTAGAGCGGGCGATGTTCGGGATCGGGATCGAATTCGGGTTGGCCAGCCAGCGGCGAATCCTCGAACGCGACTTCGGCGCGCTGCACTTCTTCGGCAAAAGGCTGCGGACGCGCGGCCATATCCAGCCTGGCGACTTCGTGGTTGATCGCTTCGGGATCGGTCGGCGGCGCCGATGCGGCCTTGCCCTTCTTTGCCAGAAGCGGTCCGCCGGGTGCGGGCGCTGGAATGGCGTCTTCGGCAGGTGCGTCGCCTTCGTCGGCGAAGGCATCTTCGGCGACGTCCGCTTCGTCGATTTCGGGCAGTTCTTCCAGCTCGGCCTCGATTTCCTCGTGGCTGCGGCGGCTGGTGCTGCGGGGGATGATCGCGGAAAGAAGACCGCTCAGGCTGCGGCCGGTCTTGCTGACGTATTCCTCGACCTCTTCTTCGTCCTCCGGCTCCAGAGCTTCGGCGGCAAGGTCGTCGGCAGCGGCATCGGGCGCTTCAAGCTGCGCGGGTGGCGGCGCGGGAAGTTCGGGAAGATCGATGTCGAGATCGAGTTCTTTGGCAATCGCCGCAAGGATCGCGGCCGGTTCGGGCAGGCGGCCCGGACCAAATTCACCGCACGCCATCGGCCCTTCGTCGGGATCGAGCACCTTCACGCCTGCCTGGCGCAGCCAGTCGGCGTTGCGCTGGGTGGCCGAATGCTCCCACATCTTCACGTTCATTGCCGGAACGGTCAACACCGGCTTGTCGGTCGCCAGAATCAGCGTGGTGGCGAGATCGTCGGCGATGCCTGCGGCCATCTTGGCCAACAGGTCCGCGGTGGCCGGGCACACAACCACCAGATCGGCCTCACGGCTGAGTTGGATATGCCCCATCTCGACCTCGTCCTTGAGGTCGAACAGCGAGGTATAGACCTTGTTTTCCGACAGGGCGGCCAGCGCCATCGGGGTGACGAACTGTTGCCCGCCATCGGTCAGCACGCAGGTTACCGACCCGCCCGCCTTGCGGATAAGCCGCACCAGTTCGCACGCCTTGTAAGCGGCGATGCCGCCACCGATGACAAGCAGGATGCGCGGGCCGCTCACGCCGGAGCCCCGCTTGGTTTCGTCACTCGCGCGGGGTTCCACGCGGATCGGCGAATGCATTCCCATCGTCTCATCTACGCGCTTGCTAGCGCCCCCTGTTCATCATGGCCAGCGCCTTGCGCTCTCCGATTGCTCCACAGGCCGTAGCGCCCTATGGTTTAAAAAAGGGAAACGGGAGGGGCCAATGCACGTAATTCTTAGCGCGATCATCCTTTTGGGTGCGATACTGAACCTGGTTATCGGAACGGGGTTTCTTGTTAATCCTGCGACTGCGGGGGCCGATTTCGGCCTGGCCGTCACCAGCGTTCACGGCAGTTCGACCTTGCGCGGCGATATGACCGCGTTCTTCTACATCACGGCGCTTTCGATGGGCTGGGGCGCGTGGCGCAGGCGGGGCGACGTGTTGCTGGCGGCTCTGGGGCTTTACGGCATCGCCTTTACCGGTCGGGCCATCAACCTGGCGTCCGAAGGAACCTATGCCGGATGGATGATGCCGATGGCGGTCGAAGGCATCACGGTCATCGTGCTGCTGGTGGCGATCAGGTCGTGGGGCTGGCCGAAGCCGTCTGCCTGAACGAGGCGGCCAGATCGCCGAATGCGCGCGGCACAAAGGCAAGACCGACACCGTATGCGGGCACGAACAGCCCCATCCAGTAGAAGTTTTCCTGCCGCGCGAAAACGGCAACGGCAAAAATGAAGCCAGCAAACCACAGCGTGGCAAACGCCCCGAGGCGGCCGCCGAGCGCGGCCCAGCCAAGCAAGGGCAGGACGCCGAGCGGTCCGGCAAGCCACGACGGCAGCACTTGCAGCAGCGTTGTGATGTGGATGCCATAGAGCGGCAGCGATGGGCCAAACAGGCCCTTCCAGCCGGGTGAAGTCATGTCGCCGGGAAGCCGGGCCGCATCGACCGCGTTGGCGTGAAGCCACAGGCCGGCCACGACCAGCGCTATCGCGGCGAACACCGCGGCGGGTTCACGCCGATGGCCCGCCACCAGCGCGATGGCGGCCCAGGCGAACAGGAACGGCATGGCCAGTTCGCGTATGGCGACCCCGATTACCGCAAGGACCAGGCCCGCAACCCACCACCGCGTGGCCGAAAGCGCCAGCGCGAGCGATACGAACAGCCCGGCCAGGCATTCGTGCGAATACGGGATAATGGGAATGAAGGCGACGGCGCCGAACAGGGCGGACAAGACCATGGCCGCATCGCGTTCGCGCCCACTGGCAAGCGGGCCGAGGGCAAGGAACCACGCCGCGATATTTGCGCTCCACAGGAGCGCCGCGGCCACGCGCCACCCCCATTCACCCCACAGCGCACTGGTCCACGCGAGCACGGGCGTCCGGACCGTCACGAACGGCTTGGTCGGGAAAGTGAATTCGCGGTTTCCGGCGGTGGCCACGGCGTAATAATCCTGGCCCGCCGCCACCTGCGCGTGGACCTGCCGGTAAAGATCCATGTCGATCTTTTCCCCGCGGTCCAGCCGCTGGGCGATATCGCTCGTGTGCGCCGTGTCGCGAACCTCGAGCGCCCACGCGTTCCACGCCGATGCGGCAATGATCAGCGCGGCGATGGCCGCCGCCAGCCAACGGGGCATTCGGGCAAGTGGGCGGTCGGGCAAGGTCATCGTGCACCTCGCGCAGCCGAGAAGAGCGAACGAAGCACCATCGGCACGAACGCCAGCCCGACGAACATCGTCGGCGCGATGACGGCGCCCCAGTAGAAGTTGTTGGCGCGCCCCGCGATCATGAAGGCGAGGCCATAGCCAAGATACAGCAAGGTGCCGGTCGCACCCGCATCCGATTTCCATCCGGCCCAGCCCAGAACCATCAGCAGGACCAGGGGTCCGGCCAATTCATGCGGCAGAAAACGCAGGTTCGACGACAATACGATATTGCCCAGCCAGCCGCCCAGCCCGCGCAACACAAGCCAATCGGGGCTTTCGGGATCGCCCGGCAGGACATGGGGGGAAACCAGCGCCAGGTGCCACGCCATTGCCGCCAGGAAAATCGCCACCAGCGCGGACCAGGCCGCTGCTTCTTTCCAATCGCGACGCCATGCCGCCATCGCGCCCATCAGCAGCACGAAGGGCAGCACGTGTTCGCGAATGGCCAGTGCCAGCGCGGACACAGCCAGCGCCCAACCCCAGCGACCGGGACGATGCAGCCCGAAGGCAAGCGCAACCAGCATCCCGGCCCACAATTCATGGAGGACGAAATAATACCGGTTGAGGCCCAGCGATGCGCCAAGAAACATGAGGGCCGCCCCGATCCGCCTGACCGGTTCGCCGCCAGGTTCATCGCCCAGCCTGCGCCACCATGCCCACACCACCGCCAGCATCAACGCAACCGCCAACCCGATCAGTCCGCCTTCGCCGGCAACGGCGTGAATATAGGCAAGCGTCGGCAAGCGCACGGCCACACCCGGATGCACCGGATAATCGCGCACCCGCTGTTCTTCGACGATAAAGTCGTAATAGTTTTCGCCGCCTTCGATCCGCTCGATCACGCGATCGTAGAAGGCAAGGTCTTCGTCGCGTTCGGGCGTTTTTGCCGGAGCGCCCGCCGTTGGCGCGGAAAATTCAGGCACTTCGGACGGCGTTCCGTCCATGCTCGCGGTAAGCGGGGTCAGGGCCGCCAGGACCATCAGGCCGACCAGCGCGACAATTACGGCGCGCGCAGGCCATGCGCGCCAGTGGGCGAAGCGGTCCCAGGCGGGCGCCGCATCGGTCCCCGTCAGCCGATCAACCCTTGCGTTATCGCCGCCCATGCTGCGAGACCCCCTGCCAGTGCGGCCACGGCATAGCCCAGCAGCCCCCGGGAATTCTCCTTTGCGGCGCGCTTTTCCCACATCAATTGGATGTCGGGCAGCGGCGGCGGTTCAGGCGCGCCCCCCTTGGCCGGGTAGGTATCCTCGATGCGGCGGACCAGTTCGGGGATCCGCAACAGGGTTTCGGTATCGGTGCGGATGCGGTCGGCGATGGCGGCTTCGGGGCCCAGTTCGTCACGGATCCAGCTGCGCACGAACGGCGCGGACACATCCCACATGTTGATCTTGGGGTTGAGCTGGGTGGCGATCCCTTCGACCATCACCATGGTTTTCTGCAGCAACAGCAGGTGCGGCTGGGTCTGCATGTCGAAATCGCGCGTGATGGCAAACAGGCCGTCCAGCATCTGGCCGACCGAAAGCTCGCTCACCGGTTTGCCGCGCATCGGTTCGCCCACCGCGCGCAGCGCCGTCGCGAATTCATCGACATTGTGATAGCTGGGCACATATTGCGCCTCGAAGTGGATTTCCGCGACGCGTTTGTAATTGCCCGTGGTCAGGCCGTAGAGAATTTCCGCCAGCCACATGCGCGCACGCCGGTCGATCCGGCCCATGATCCCGAAATCGATGGCCGCGATGGTCCCGTCCGCTTTCACGAACAGGTTCCCCTGATGCATGTCCGCGTGGAAGAAGCCCGCGGAAATGGCCTGCTTCAGAAAGGCCAGCACAAGGCGGTTGGCGATTTCGGCGGTGTCGTGGCCGGCGCCCTTTAGCGCCTCGACATTGCTGATCTTGATACCGTCGATCCAGTCGATGGTCATCACCCGGCCATTGGTCCGGTCCCAGTCGATATCGGGAATTTCGTACCCGGCTGTGCCGATCATGTGCTCGGCCAGTTCGGATGCCGAAGCCGCTTCACGCCGCAAATCCAGCTCGCGGTTGGTCCACCGCTTGAAATTGGCGATGGTCAGCCGGGGCCGCAGCCGCGTGGCTTCCCCGCCCAGGCTTTCGAGATGGGCCGCCGCCCATTCGTAGGTGTCGATATCGCGCGCAAACTGTTCGCGGACGCCGGGGCGCAGCACCTTGACCGCTACCGCACGCCCCTCGGTCGTCACGGCGCGGTGAACCTGCGCGATGGACGCGGCGCCAACGGGCACAGGATCGAATTCGCTGTATAGCGCCTCGAGAGGCTGTTCGAAGCTCGTCTCGATGCTCTGCCTGATCAGTTCGAAGGCCACCGGGGGCAGGTCGTCCTGCAGGCTCAGCAGGTTGCGTGCTGCATCCTCGCCCACAAGGTCGGGGCGGGTGGCCAGTGTCTGGCCCAGCTTGATCGCAGCCGGACCGATGTCGCGGAAAGCCCCCGCGTAATCCGGCTCGCGCGGCTGGACCGTTCCGAACCGCGCGATCCGTGCAAGGCGCTTGACCTGGGGCGGTGTGTTGGGATCGCGTTCGATCCCGCGCAGCGCGCCGTGCCTGGCAAGCGTGCGCCCCCACGTCAGCAGGCGGAAAATATGGGTCGAAGGTCGTGCCACGCGGCTAGACCTTCCACCCCGAATGGATCGCAACCAGGCCGCCCATGATCGGTTCGACCCGCGTGTTTGCGAAACCGGCATCGCGTATCATCGCTTCGAAACCGGGCATGTCGGGGAATCGGCGGATCGATTCGATCAGGTAACGGTAGCTTTCCTCGTCCCCGGCGATGGCCTTGCCGATCCGCGGCACGAGCTTGTGGGAATAAAGGTCGTACGCTTCCTTGAATCCGGGCCATTCGACGGTCGAGAATTCGAGGCAGTAGAACCGCCCCCCGTATTTCAGAACCCGGTGCGCTTCTTTCAGGGCCCGGTCGATATGGGTCACGTTCCGGATGCCGAACGCGATCGTGTAGGCGTCGAACACGCCGCGCTCGAACGCCAGTTCTTCTGCGTTCTGGCGGCTCCACACCAGCCCGTCGATCCCGCGATCCATCGCGCGTTCGATACCAACATCCAGCATGTCCTGATTGATATCGGACACCGTGACGCTGGCGCCCCTTTCGGCCATGCGAAAGGCGATGTCGCCCGTGCCGCCCGCCATGTCGAGGATCGCTTCGCCCGGCTGGGGTTTCACCCGGCGAACGAAGCGGTCTTTCCACAATCGGTGCATCCCGCCCGACATCGCATCGTTCATGATGTCGTATTTGGCGGCGACGTTGGAAAAGACCTCGCCCACGCGACCGGTCTTTTCCTCTGCATCGATGTCTTCGTATCCGAAGGAAACAGTTTCGTTCATGGGGCGGTGCCTTAGGGGGAATTGAGACCAGCGCAAAGGGTGTTAGAGGGAAGTCCATGCCAGAGCTGCCCGAAGTCGAAACAACCGTCCGCGGCCTTGCCCGGTTCCTGCAGGGGGAACGGATCGTCAGTGTCCGCGTCAACCGGCCCGACATGCGGCGCCCCTTCCCGCCCGATCTGGTCCAGGCCCTGACCGGCGCCACGGTATCGGGGCTGACGCGGCGCGCAAAATACGGCATCCTTCATACCGATCGCGATCATGCCATGGTGTTCCACCTGGGGATGAGTGGCCGCTGGCGGATCGATCCTGACCAGCCCGAAAAGCACGATCACCTGGTCCTGGAAACGGCGGAGCACGTCTTTGCGTTGAACGATCCGCGCCGGTTCGGTTCGGTCGACCTGTTGCTGGCGCCCGAACTGGATGCATGGCCGCCGTTCGCAGCGCTCGGCCCCGAGCCGCTGGGCGACCTGCTGACCGCCGCGCATCTGCGCGCGGCGACCAAAGGGCGCAAACAGGCCATCAAGCTGCTGCTGCTCGATCAGCGGATTATCGCGGGTCTTGGCAATATCTATGTGTGCGAGGCGTTGTGGCGCAGCGGCATTCACCCGCGCAAAGCCGGGGGCAAGGTGACCATGCCGCAGCTGGAACGACTGGTGCCGATGATCCGCGAGGTGCTCGAACAATCGATCCGGGATGGCGGATCGACCTTGCGCGATTTCGCGCAGCCCGACGGGGAGCTGGGTTATTTTGCGACGCGCTTCGATGTCTATGGGCGCGAGGGGCAGGCCTGCCACCGCGACGACGGCGGCGTCATCCGGCGGTTTGTCCAGGGCGGGCGCAGCACGTGGTTCTGCCCGGTGTGCCAGAAATGAAGGGTCAGGCGTCGACCATCGCGTAATGCGCGGGCGGCGGCAGGCCTTCCATCTTTTCCGACAGGAGCGGGCGGAAGCTGGGGCGGCTTTTCATCACCGAATACCAGTGGCGCGCCTGGTCATGGCCCTTCCAGTCGATCCCGCCGAGATAGTCGGCAACCGAAATCTGAGCGGCACAGGCAAGGTCGGCCAACCCAAGGGTCGATCCCGCGACCCAGTTGCGCGTGTCCACCAGCCAGTCGATGTAATCGAGATGACCGTGCGCCATCTTCATCGCTTCGCGCAGCACGCGCGAATCGGGCGGCTGGCGCAGGAAGAGGCGTTTCTTCATCCGTTCATGAAGAAGCGGCATAGTGACATCGTTGTAGAAATTTTCGTCGAACAGGGCGACCAGACGGCGGATTTCCGCACGCTGGAGTGCGGACCCGTTGATCATGGGATTGCGTTCGACCGTTTCTTCCAGGAATTCGCAGATTGCCTGGCTGTCGTTCAGCGTGATCCGCCGTGACGGATCGTGCAGCACTGGCGTACGGCCCGCAGGATTGAGCTGCCAGAATTCCTCGCGCGCATCCCACGGATTTTCCCGCACCAGTTCATAGGCGACATTCTTTTCGCCCATCAGCAGGCGCAACTTGCGGCTGAAGGGGCACAAAGGGAACTGATGGAGCTGCCACATGGAACGTATACCCATGCACCAGCGGCGCCCGCGCGTCCACTGGTGCGCACGGGGCGAACGGCGATTTTTCCGGTTAAATCAGTCCTGGGGCGGAAGGGCGCGTTTCAACTGGTCCGCCATGTCACGCAAGGCGGGCATCATCGCTGCCAGACCTTCGGCCATACCGCCCATCGCCTGCATCGCACGCGGGACCGCAACGGCCACGCCTTCGCTGACCTGTCCGGCATCGGGAGCCATCTTGCGCAAGGTCAGATCGGGATCGACCGCTTCGGCCTGTTCGCCCGCCATTTCGGCCGCAGCCTTGGCCAGCGAGGCAATCGGCATATCCAGCAACACTTCGGTCATCGTCTGCACCATCAGCGCCATGTCGCGCTGGCGATCGGGATCGCGCATCTGGTCGGCCATGTCCGCCAGCGGCGGCGCGTCTTGCGGTGGTGCAGCCTGCGCGGCGGCAGGTGTGGCAACCATCGCCATGATGGCGGCAGGCAGGATCAGTGTGCGCATGACCGGGTTCCCCGAAATAGACGTTCTGCGATGCGCCCACCTGAGGCAGCCGTGCTGACTTGCCGCTGAACGGCGGTTACAATCCCGATGCGTCGAGCATCAGCAGGCAGGAAGGCATGATTTCCTCAAGCCTGCCCGGTTGCTGCAAGGCCTCGCTCTCGGGGCGCAAATATTCGCCCAGCCCGGTCCGCGTTGCGCCGGTTTCGTCCATTATGCGGGCCATGGAGCGCACGAAATACTCACGGCCCCGCTCGGCCAGTTCGGGCCAGCTTTCATCCGCGACGGTTCCGTCCTGCTGCTGCCGCGATGCCAGCGCAAAGGCGACCGAACAGCGCAGGGCGATCTGCTGCGTCTGATCGAGCGGGACGGGCGACGTTTCGATGATCTGCGGTGCCGCGACCTGCGCGGCCAGCAAGGATGCGGCAAGAATGAGTGTCATGAACGCCAGCCTATCCTGCGCCGCCTTAACCGCAAGCAACTTCGCTTGCGGCCCGCGCGCGGCTTCCCTAACCCCCGACGCAACAGGAGACATTGCCCATGAAGACCCGCGCCGCCGTTGCCTTTGCACCGAACCAGCCACTCGAAATCGTCGAACTGGACCTCGAAGGCCCCAAGGCAGGCGAAGTCCTGGTGGAAATCATGGCAACGGGCATCTGCCACACCGATGCCTACACCCTCGACGGACTGGACAGCGAAGGGCTGTTCCCGTCGGTGCTGGGGCACGAAGGCTGCGGCGTGGTGCGCGAGATCGGCCCCGGCGTTACCAGCGTAAAGCCCGGCGATCATGTAATTCCCTTGTACACGCCCGAATGCCGTCAGTGCAAAATGTGCCTTTCGGGCAAGACCAACCTGTGCAGCGCAATCCGTGAAACGCAGGGCAAGGGCCTGATGCCCGACGGAACCAGCCGGTTCAGCTACCGCGGCCAGACGATCTATCACTACATGGGCTGTTCGACCTTTTCCAACTTCACCGTGCTGCCGGAAATCGCGGTTGCGAAAATCCGCGAGGACGCGCCGTTCGAAACCAGCTGCTACATCGGCTGCGGGGTCACAACCGGCGTCGGCGCGGTGGTCAACACAGCCAAGGTCCAGCCGGGCGACAATGTGGTCGTGTTCGGCCTCGGCGGGATCGGCCTCAATGTCATCCAGGGCGCCAGGATGGCCGGCGCCGATCGCATCGTCGGCGTCGACATCAACAACTCCAAAAAGGAATGGGGCGAAAAGTTCGGCATGACCGATTTCGTCAATCCGAAGGAAACGAAGGACGTGGTCGCCCACCTCGTCGAACTGCTCGATGGCGGTGCGGATTACAGCTTCGACTGCACCGGCAACACCGATGTCATGCGCCAGGCGCTGGAATGCTGCCACAAGGGGTGGGGAACCAGCATCATCATCGGGGTGGCCGAAGCGGGCAAGGAAATCGCCACGCGCCCGTTCCAGCTGGTCACGGGGCGCAACTGGCGCGGCACCGCGTTCGGCGGAGCGAAGGGCCGCACCGATGTGCCCAAGATCGTGGACTGGTACATGAACGGCAAGATCGCCATCGACCCGATGATCACCCACACGCTTACGCTCGATGAAATCAACAAGGGCTTCGACCTGATGCATTCGGGCGAAAGCATCCGCAGCGTCGTGGTCTATTGAACGGATCGAACGGGCCGGTAAGGTAGCGAATCGAAACTCAAGGAGAGAGCCGATGTACAGTCACATGATGGTGGGAACGAACGACATCGATCGTTCGAAGAAGTTCTACGACGCGACCTTCAAGGCCATTGGCGGCCGCGAAGGAATCAAGGACGACAAGGGCCGGTTGATGTACCTGCACAACGGCGGTGCATTCCTCGTGACCCCCCCGATCGACGGCAAGCCTGCCACGGCGGGTAACGGCTGCACGATCGGTTTGGCGATGACGCCGGAACAGGCCGATGCCTGGCACGCGGCGGGCGTCGAAGCCGGCGGCACGGCGATCGAAGATCCGCCCGGCGAACGCCCCGGTTCGGGCATGTATCTGGCCTATCTTCGGGACCCCGACGGCAACAAGCTGTGCGCGTTGCACCGCATGGGTTCCTAACGCTTGAAGCACCGCGGCGAAGCGGGATTGCTGGCCGACCTTTCGGCGCTGGCAATCCCCTTTGCCGCCCATGAACACGCAGCGGTTTTCACGGTCGAGGAAAGCCGGGCGGTCGACGCCGACATTCCCGGCGCCCACACCAAGAACCTGTTTCTCAAGGATACCGGCGGAGCCTTCTGGCTGCTGACCGTGCCCGCTGCGGCGCGTGTCGATCTCAAGGCGCTGCCCGAGTCCATCGGCTGCAAACGGGTCAGTTTCGGAAAACCGGCGGACATGGACCGATTGCTGGGCATTACGCCCGGTTCGGTCACCCCGCTGGCCATGATCAACGCGGAACCCGGCAGCGTATCCGTGGTGCTGGACGCCCGCCTGGCTGCACAGGGCCGCGTAAACGTCCATCCCTTGCGGAATACCGCGACATTGGGGCTATCCGGCGCGCACATACTCGACCTGCTGCGCCATTGGGGCCACGGGCCGCGCATCGCAGAGATTCCCGCATCGGAGCCGCAATGATCATCGAATACCAGTCCCAGAACATCGCCTTCGGCGGCACGCAATTCGTGTGTTCGCACGCCTCGCAGGCAACCGGGACCGACATGACCTTTTCCGTCTACGTCCCGCCTCACGCGCAAGGGGCGAAATTGCCGGTGCTGTGGTATCTTTCTGGGCTGACCTGCACCCACGCAAATGTCACCGAGAAGGGTGAATGCCGTGCCGCCTGCGCCGAACACGGCGTCATTTTCGTGGCTCCCGACACGTCCCCGCGCGGCGAGGGCGTTCCCGATGCGGCAGACGAGTACGATTTTGGCAAAGGCGCCGGTTTCTATGTCGATGCAACGCAACAGCCGTGGTCCAGAAACTACCGTTTGCGCAGCTATGTCGAGAGCGAACTGCCCGCCGTGATCGCGGCGAATTTCCCCGCCGACATGGCGCGCCAGGGCATCACGGGCCATTCCATGGGCGGCCACGGCGCGCTGACCATCGGCCTGCGCAATCCCGACCGGTTCCGGTCGATCAGCGCCTTTTCGCCAATCGTGGCTCCATCGCAGGTTCCGTGGGGGGAAAAGGCGTTGACCCGCTACCTGGGCGACGATCGTTCAGCCTGGCGCGAATACGATGCGGTTGCGCTGATCGAAGACGGCGCGCGGGCGCATCACCTGCTGGTGGACCAGGGCACGGCAGACAATTTCCTCGAGGACCAGCTGAAGACCGGACTGCTTTCGTTGGCGTGCGCAAAAGCGGGCATGAAACCGACGATCCGGATGCAGGAAGGGTACGACCATTCCTATTATTTCATCTCGACCTTCATGGCCGAGCACGTGGCCTGGCACGCGGAGCGCCTGGGGGCCTGACAGGTCGGCGCGTCAGCGCGACAATTCGAACACCGCGAATTCCGCCCGGCCGTTTGCCGCCGTGCGCCGGATGGGTCGCCCGCCTGCAAAGAACCATTCGTTCTCGATCCGGGCGCCCTTTTCGGCGGCCAGTTCGCGGAAATCGGCCACGGTCACGTGGTGGATGTTCTGCGTTTCGTACCAGCTGACCGGCAGCGCGCGGGTCACCGGCATACGGCCGCCGAACATCAACGCAGCGCGGGTGCGCCAGTGGGCGAAGTTGGGAAAGCTGACGAACGCACGGGTGCCGACGCGCAGCAATTCGTCGAGCATCCGGTCGGGCCGCGCCGCGGTCTGGAGCGTCTGGCTCAGAACCGCATAATCGAACCCCTTGTCGGGATAATCCGCCAGATCGTTGTCGGCATCGCCCTGCACCACCGAAAGCCCCTGCGAGACGCAGCGTTCGACCAGCGCGCCTTCGATCTCGATCCCGCGAACGTCGCAGCCGTCCTGCCGCAGCGCCGCCATCAACGCGCCATCGCCGCACCCGATATCGAGGACACGGGTACCGGGCCGCACGTGGCGGGCGATCACCGCAAGGTCGGGGCGCAGGGTGCCCGTCTGGTCAGCCATGGAGAAAGCCCCCGATAACCCGATCCAGCGCAGGAACGTCGAGCAGGAAACTGTCATGCCCGTGCGGCGCGGACAGTTCGACAAAACTCACCGCGGCACCTGCGGCGTTCAGCGCGTGCACCACATGGCGGCTTTCCGCCGTGGGATAAAGCCAGTCGCTGTCGAAGCTGACGAGGCAGAAGCGCGCCTCGCTGCCCGCGAAGGCGTTGGCCAGCCGCCCGCCATGCTCTTCGGCAAGATCGAAGTAATCCATGGCGCGGGTGATGTAGAGATAGCTGTTGGCATCGAAACGCCGGGTAAACCCGCTGCCCTGGTAGCGGAGGTAGGATTCGACCTGGAAATCGGCGTCGAAACCGAAGCTCTTGGCGTCGCGGTCCTGCAGGTTGCGGCCGAATTTTTCGGTCAGCGCTTCTTCCGAAAGATAGGTGATGTGGGCCGCCATGCGCGCCACGGCCAAACCGCTGTCCGGCGATTCGCCGTCATAGTAATCGCCTTGATTCCAGCGCGGATCGGCCATGATCGCCTGCCGCCCCAATTCATGGAAAGCGATGTTCTGCGCGGAATGGCGGCTGGTCGATGCAATTACCAGCACGCGCGCGGCCCGATCGGGCCAGTTGGCCGCGAGGCTGAGTGCCTGCATCCCGCCCATCGATCCGCCGACCACCGCATGGAGCCGCGCGATGCCCAGCGCATCCAGCAAGCCGACATGCGCGCGCACCATGTCGCGCACGGTGATCACGGGGAATCGCATGGCATGGGGGCGCCCGTCGGACGCTGCGCTGGCGGGGCCGGTGGAACCCATGCAACTGCCGATGACATTGGCACAGATCACGTGGAAGCGTTGGGTATCGATGGGCTTGCCGGGTCCGACCATGCGTTCCCACCAGCCCGGCTTGCCGGTCACCGGATGGGGGCTGGCGACATATTGATCGCCGGTCAGCGCATGGCACAGCAGAATGGCGTTCGAACGGTCTTCGTTGAGCGTGCCATACGTCTCGAACGCCACCTCGACCCGCGCCAGTTCACCGCCGCCATCGAGCGGCAGCGAATCCGGCAGGACAAGGGTTTGCGAAGTGGCGGACAAAATCGGACCTTGGGGCGAAACAATCAAACCCTGCCTCTAACCGCAAGCCTTGCGCTTGTCGAAGGGCCGATATTCTTTCATGCCGCAAAGCCGAAATGGCAGACAAACCCATCATGAAACCGTGGATCGAACAAATCCACGCCTATGTCCCCGGAAAGTCGAAGGCGGCCGATGGTCGCCCGCTGGCCAAACTGTCGGCAAACGAAAATCCGTTGGGGTGCAGCCCGGACGTGCTGGAAGCCCTGGCCACGGGTCATGGGCCGCACCTGTACCCCGATCCCGACGCACGCGAATTGCGCCAGGCGATCGGCGCGGCGCACGGCATCGATCCGGCCTGCATCGTGTGCGGCACGGGTTCGGGCGAACTTCTGCACGGGGCCGTGCAGGCATTTGCGGGACCGGGCGACGAGGTGGTTTTTCCGCGCTTCTCCTTCTCGCTCTACCCTCTCTTGGTACACAAGGTGGGGGCCGATGTCGTGTTGGCCCAAGACAACGACTATGCGCCCGATGTGGACAGGATTTTGGCGGCGGTTACCCCGCGAACGCGGGTGGTGCTGGTCGACAATCCGAACAACCCGATCGGGACCTGGCTGCCGCAAGACGAAATCGCGCGCCTCCATGCCGCCCTGCCGCGCGACGTGCTGCTGGTGGTCGATCAGGCCTATGCGGAATATCTCGAAGAGGGCGAGGACGACGGCGGTTTCGCCCTCGCCGCCGCGCATGACAACGTGCTTGTCACGCGGACTTTCTCCAAGGCGTTCGGTATTGCTGGCGAACGGGTCGGCTGGGCCACCGGCGCGCCGCATCTGGTCGATGCGCTGAACCGCTTGCGCGGGGCATTCAATGTTACCGAGAGCGGCCAGAAGGCCGCCATGGCGGCTCTTGGCGATCCGGAATTCGTTGCCCGTTCGCGCGATGCCAACAACGCGGTTCGCGCACGATTCGTCGGGCAGCTTGAAGCGCTGGGCAATCACGGGCTCCGCGCGCTTCCCAGCAAGGCCAATTTCGTGCTCGTGCTGTTCGAGGGCGCGGTGCGCGCGCCCCAGGCGCTCGACGCCATCGCCGAAGGCGGCTTCGCCGTGCGGCACCTGCCCGGACAAGGCCTGCCCGAGGCGCTGCGCATCACGATCGGAACACAAGAACAAATGGACACCATCGCCACTATCCTGCGCGGCCTGTGCGAGGCCGGCGCATGACCACGCAGCGCGTTGCCATCATCGGCCTTGGGCTGATCGGCGGTTCGGTCGGGCTGGCCACGCAGGCGATGCTGCCACAGATCGCGGTAACGGGATGGGATGCCGATCCCGATGTCCGCCGCCGGGCCGCTGAACGCGGTCTCGTCACCACCGTTTGCGACACCGCCGAAGACGCCGTTCGCGACGCCGAACTCGTCATCCTGTGCGTACCGGTGGGTGCCATGGAAGGCGCAGCGCGAGCCATTGCCCATGCCTTGCCCCAGAACGCCGTGGTCAGCGATGTCGGCTCATCGAAGCGCAGCGTTGCCGAAGGCCTGGCGCGCGCACTGCCGGGAGTGACGATCATTCCCGCCCACCCCGTGGCCGGAACCGAAAAGAGCGGCCCCGACGCGGGCTTTTCCGAATTGTTCCGCCACCGCTGGTGCATCGTGACCCCGCCCGAGGGCGCCCCGCCCGAGGCGCTGCAGCGCGTTTCCGATTTCTGGGAAGGTCTGGGTGCCAAGGTCGAGGTGATGGAGGCGGGGCATCATGATCTCGTCCTGGCCGTGACCAGCCACATCCCCCACCTCATCGCCTACACCATCGTCGGCACAGCTTCCGATCTGGAGGATGTGACCCGCGGCGAAGTGATCAAATATTCCGCCGGGGGTTTTCGCGACTTCACCCGCATCGCGGCGTCCGATCCCACCATGTGGCGCGACGTGTTCCTGTCCAACCGCGATGCCGTGCTCGAAGTGCTGGGGCGCTTCACCGAAGATCTCACCGCGCTCCAGCGGGCGATCCGCAATGGCGACGGTGACACATTGTTCGACCTGTTCGAACGCACCCGCGCAATCCGCCGCTCGATCATCGAGGAAGGCCAGGACGATGCGCGCCCGGACTTCGGCCGGTCGGATCATTAATTCAACGCGTTGATTGCCTCGCGCACCCGCGTTTCCACTTCGCCGCGCGGCAGGCCGGGCGGGATCGGATCGGCAAAACGATAGGTGATCCGGCCGGGTTTTTTCCATAATCGGTGGTAAACCGGCCCGCTGTCCACCGCGACCGGCACGACCGGCAGACCGAGCATCTTGTAGAGGCCGGCAAAACCCGCCTGCAGTTCCCGGTGTTCGCCGTGCGGGACGCGCGTACCTTCGGGGAAGATCACCAGCGGACGTCCTTCGGCCGCCAGCGCCTTGGCCGAACGGATCATCTGCATCAGCGCCTTGGCCCCCTGGTTGCGCGCGACAGGCACCAGCCCGAAAGCCGCCGCCGCACGTCCCCACAAGGGAATGCGAAACAGCTCTTCCTTGGCAAACACGCTGGGGCAATCGAACAGGGCGGGCGCATCGATCGCCTCGAAGAAACTCTCGTGCTTGATCGCATACAGCACCGGTTCGTCCTGCGGCGCGCCTTCCAGCACGATCTCGCATCCCAGCAGGTTGACGAGGCACCAGCGCTGCCATTGCGACCAGTTGCGCACACGCGCGCGGAACGCATCGCGGCTGAAGGGCAGGGATGCCAGCGCGCACGAAGTGATCACGATCGAACCGAGATAGAACGCAGCGTAGAAGAGGAGGTTGCGCGGGATCCGCATAAGCAAACTCAGACCGGCAATCCTTGCGAAATCGCCGCGGCGATCAGCTTGTTGTATTCAAGGTACAGCGTCGCCAGGTCCGGGTTGGACGGCACGGCGTCGCGCACGATCACGATGCCTTCGGGCAGCGAATTGCTGAATTCGGATGCGGCGCGGGCCATGTGCCAATCGGTCGTGACCAGGCGCACGGATTGAAATTCGTTTTCCTTCAGCCACTGGGCCGCTTCGCCCGCATTGCTGCGGGTGTCGACGGCGAGGTACCCCAGCGTCACGCAGCAGTTCATCATGCGCTGTGGCACGTCGAACTGGGCCGCGAATTCGCCCGGTTTCACTTCCGGGTCCACGCCGGACACGAACAATTCCTTGGCCAGCCCCTGATCCACCACCTCGATCCCGCGGGCGATCCGCCCTGCGCCGCCGGTGGGCACGATCACCGCATCGGTTTCCTGCCCGGCAAGCGGCTGGGGCAGGGACACGGCAAAGCCGAGGAATCCAAAAGCGTAAACCAGCACGAAGGCCGCGAAGAAACGGAGGATCACAGCATCTTCCTGAGCGAGGACAGAACGGTCATGCGCGCCGTGTAGACTGCAATCGCGACCGCGAAAAGCGGCACGGACGCCAAGACCAACCAGTCGAGCAGGTCAAGCCCCCCACCGGCGACAAGGCCCGAATCCAGCGCGTCGAACTGCGCGCCCATCAGCATCACCGCGCCAAGTCCGATGACCAGGCCGAGCGCGCCGCCGACGATCGAATCGAGCAGGATGGAGCGCTGGAATATTCGCGCGATCTGATCGTCATTGCCGCCCAACAGGTGAACCACCTCGATCGTGGCCCGATTGGTGCCCAATGCGTTGCGAGCTGCCAGCCACACCGCGGCCCCGCCCGCGAACGCCAGCAAGGCGATCAACCCCACCGCCATCCACCGCAAGGTCGTCAACGCATTCAGCACCGGTGCCAGCCAATCGGACTGGGCATCGATGCGCGCATCGGGCGCCGCTTCGGCCAGCCGGTCGCGCAACCGGTCGAGCATGGCGGCATCGGCCTGGCCGCGCAGCTTGATGTCGATGAGGGCCGGTATCGGCAGGGCATCGTCGCCCGCGCCGCTGCCAAGCCATGGTTCGAGCAGCGCCTCCACCCGTTCTTCGGGCAACACGGCCACCGAAGCCACCAGCGGATCCTGCGACAGAAGCGCCGCCGCGGCGTCCGCCTGCCGAGCGCGGCTCACCCGGTCGGCGTCGATAATCTGCACCGTGGCGCTGCCCGCCAGATCGCCGCTGGCCCGCTCGACCAGATTGGCCAGCGCCAGCCCGCCGCTTGCGGCCAGCACGGTGATGGCGACCATGATGGCGATCACCCACGGCATCGGTCCGCCCAACCGCGCGCGCGGCAAAAGATGCGCGGCGCGTTTTCCGCGAAACGGCGAAAGGCCCCGTTCGGCCGCGCGGGTCAGGACCGGTGGACGGGTCACGCCAGCCCCCCGTCGCGGCGCGGGGGATAGCGAAGCGCCCCGGTCGGATCGGCAAGCGTGCCCTTGTCGAGCCGCATGATCAGCGATTCGGGCACCTTTCGCAGCAGGTGGACGTCATGGGTCGCGACAACCACGGTCGTGCCCAGCCGGTTAAGAGCTTCAAACAGGCGGATCAGTTTGAGCGCCATTTCGGGATCGACGTTGCCGGTCGGTTCATCGGCCACCAGCATGTCGGGCCGGCCGATGACCGCCCGGGCGATGGCCACACGTTGCTGTTCGCCGCCCGAAAGCGTGGCCGGGCGCGCATCGGACCTGTGCGACAAGCCGACCCAATCGAGCATATCCGAAACGGGGCCCTGCAAATCCGCCTCGCGCACGCCGGACACGCGCAGCGGCAGGGCGACGTTGTCGAACGCCGACAGGTGATCGACCAGGCGGAAATCCTGGAACACCACGCCCATCCGCCGGCGGTAGGCAGGCAGGCGTTCGCGCGGGAGGGTGATGACATCGCTGCCGAACATGCGGATTGCCCCGCGCGAGGGGCGCTGCGCGAGATACAGCAGCTTGAGCAACGACGTCTTGCCTGCGCCGCTTGCCCCGGTGAGGAAGTAGAACCGGCCCGAATAAAGGGTGAAACTGATGTTCGACAGCACCTCTTTCTCGGTGCCGTAACGCAGGCCAACATTGTCGAACTGGACGATTTCGCTTTCCGGCGCGTTCATAGCCGAAATGCCCATTCGCCGAGAAGTTGTGTTGCGCCCGCCATTGTCATTTGGGCTATACCCGCGCTTCGATGTGGAAAAAAGCGGCAAGGTGGCTTTGCGAACAGGCTCGTCGCTTGTCGTGATTCGCACACGCGCCTAAGGCCTTGTTGACCATGATAATCGCCTGCCCCGCCTGCCATACGCGCTACGTCGTCCCGGACAGCGCCATCGGGATCGAAGGACGGACGGTGCGCTGCGCAAAATGCAAGCACAGTTGGTTCCAGGACGGCCCCGGGGCAGAGCAGCTGATTTCCACTGGTGCAGAGCCGAAATCTGTCCCGCGCCCGACACCGCCCGCACCGCCGCAACCAGATCCTGCGCCAGCTGCCGCTCCGCCAGCCGGTCGCCCCATTGCCGACGAACCGGAAACGGACGAGCCGCATGATGGGCCTGATTTCGATGAAACGGCACCGCCCTATGGCGATGTGCAGGACGATCTGCCCCCGCCGCCGGAACCCGAAGACGACGACAGCCCTTCGCAGTTCGACCATGCGCCACCCTTCCGCCCGCGGCGCAACGTCACCAAGATGTGGACCTGGGCGGCGGCGATTTTCGCTCTTCTGGCAGTGGCCACGATCGGTGCGGTGAATTTTGTCGGCCTGCCCGATTGGGTGCCCGTCACCAAACCCTTGTTCGGTGCAGCGCAGCCCGACCTGGAATTGTCCTTTCCGGTCGACCAGCAGGAACGGCGTACCCTTCCCAACGGTACCGAATTTTTCGGCGCCCGCATCGTGGTGAAGAACACCGCCCGCGAATCGCGCCCGGTGCCGCCGGTGCTGATCGTGCTGCGCGACCAGCGTGAACGCCAGGTTTTCAGCTGGGTCGTCAACCCGCCGCAGGCGACGCTGGCGCCGGGCGAGGAACTGACCATCAACGAAGCGGTGACCGACGTGCCGAAATCGGCGGTTTTCGCGGATATCGGCTGGGCCCCGCGCTAACCCGCGATAAAGGTGCTTGCGAGGGGGCAAACGCGCTGCTAGTGGCGCGCTCCTACCGGCGGGAGCCCTTTCAACAGGCGCTTCCGATGCAAGACTGTGTGCGGTCGTGGCGGAACTGGTAGACGCGCAACGTTGAGGTCGTTGTGGCCGAAAGGCCGTGGAAGTTCGAGTCTTCTCGACCGCACCAAACAGTTTCCGATGCAATCGGATCATAGGCTTCGGGCCCCCCAGCAAATCTCCGCACGGAACAGGCGCGTGATCGTGTGCCCAGGGCGCGGTCCGTCTGGTAACGTTCTCTTTGCGTAGCCGACCGCGCCGCCCGGCGTGCGCGAACTCATTTGACCGTGCGCCCAATATCGGTTGATGCAAGGCCGCTTCGTCGGCACACTGGAATTCGGTGTCGCCGGTCTTTCACGCCGTCGGTCGAAGGTGGGCAGTATTTCCGATATCTTCCTTTCCTATAACCGCCAGGACGCACATGTGGCGCGCCGCTTCGCCGAAGGGTTGGAGCGGGAGGGCTTTACCGTCTGGTGGGACCAGGCGCTGCGGTCTGGCGAAGCATACGACGAGGTCACCGAGGCGGCGCTGAGGGGGGCCAAGGCGGTCGTCGTCCTGTGGTCGCCCCGCTCCGTCGTGTCGCGGTGGGTCCGCGCCGAAGCGACCATTGCGGATCGCAACAAGACGCTGGTCCCGGCGATGATCGAACCGTGCGAGCGGCCGATCATGTTCGAACTGACCCAGACCGCCGAACTGGGCCACTGGCAGGGTGCGGCCGACGATGCGGCCTGGCTGGCCTTTGTCGACGATCTGGCCAAATTCATCAGCAAACCGTCACGGCATCCGCACCAGCCGCGGCCCGTTCCGCAGCCAGCCCCGGTCGCGCCGCCGCTCAGCGAAACCACCAGTCCCCTGCTGGCGGTGCTGGCGTTCGACAATCTTTCGTCCGATCCCGAACTGACCTTCTTTTGCGATGGCGTATCGGAAGAAATCCAGCGAACCGTTGCCAGCTCCACCGAACTGAGGGTGGTTGCCCGTTCGTCCAGCTTCCAGTTCCGCGGCGCCCACAAGTCGATCCCCAAGGTGGCGGCCGAACTCGGCTGCACCCACCTGCTTGACGGGACGGTCCGGCGCAGCGGATCGAAGGTCCGAATCACGGCCGAACTGGTGGAATGCGCGTCGCAAAATGCGCTGTGGGCCGATCGTTTCGACGGGGATCTGGACGACGTCTTCACACTGCAGGAAAACATCGCCGAAGCGGTGGCCGAAGCGCTGAAGGTCAAACTGGCACCGCCAACCAAGGCCCCGGTTCTGGACCCGGTGGTTTACGAGCAATTCCTGCGCGCCCGCGGGATACTTGCCGATGGCGATCCGGAGTTCGACGATTCCGCGATAAGTGCCGCCCCGCTGCTGGAGGAGGTCGTCCATTCGGCGCCTGACTTTGCCCTGGCCTGGGAATTGCTGGCCAGCGCGCGCGCATGGATCTTGCGATCCGCGCATGCGACCGGCTCATACGAAGATGGCCGAAGCGGTGTGCTTCACGCGGCGAACACGGCGTTGCGGCTCGATCCGAAACGGGCCGGTGCCCACGTCGCCCTCGCCCGGCTTGAACCGTGGGGTGCCTACAAGGCGCGCGAGGAGCTGCTCAATCGCGCGCTGTCGGTTGCCCCGCACGATCCAGAAGCGCTCAACGAAATGAGCACGTTCTGCTGGAGCGTGGGCCGGTTCCGCGACGCGCTGCGCCTGGCGGAACGGGCGTGCGAACTCAATCCGATCATGCCGTCCGCCCGGCTGCACGTTGCCCAGATGCGGACCTATGTCGGCGATTACGAAGCGTCGATCCGCATGCTTGCCGACCTGCACCAACGGTGGCCGAAAAACGCGGGCATCCTGCTGTCGCTGCTGGGGTTTTCCGCAACCCTCGGTTTCTGGGATGCCTATGATGCCGCCGTGGGCGATATCGCCACGTTCGACGGTTGGCAGATGCGCTCGCTCAAGGCGACAAAGCTGTATGCCGAAGCACTGCGTTCGGGCGACGATGCGCTCAAGCAGGATCGGCTTGCCAGCTACACCACGCTGCTGGAGAAAACCGGCACCATCCCGCTCAACATCGTCGACAGCGTGTCGAGCCTGGGGATGAAGGAAGAGGCCTTGGCCCTGGCGGAGCGTGCATCGTATTCGCACATTTTCCAGCCCGAGGGCGACCGCCCCAGCGCCATCTATCCCGGCGTGGTCCTGGGAAGGTGGAGCGATCTCAACAAGACCGTCCGCTTCGTCGATCTGTGTTACCGGCTTGGCCTGTGCGAATACTGGATGCAGACCGGCGCGTGGCCGGATTGCGTCGACTGGACGCCGTACGATTTCAAGGCGGAAGTCATACGCAAGGTCCGCATAGCGGGTTAATTCCCGTAAGTGTGCAAGGTGCCGGTTACATCGTACCGGATATCCGACGTGAAGGATGCCGCCAGCACCACGTCCTTGTTCAGGCAGGGCAAGTCCCAGTCGACTTCGTGCCCGTCGATCGAACGCGTGCCGCCGGGATGGCCCCGTTCGGCGGTCTTGGCGTGTTTCTTGCGAAGGCCGAACAGCCTGTGGAGCGATTCCGCCATCGTCTGCGACCACATGAAATCGAGCTTCACGTTGCTGCCGTCGTAGATCTTTATGTCGGAGACATTTTCGTGATCGCTGCGCGACTGGACGATGGCGCGATACACGGCGACCTTCATGTTGAAGACATCGCGGAATTGCTTGAGCGTGTTGAGCTCGCTGTCATGGGTAACCAGGCTCTGCCCCTGCAGCCCCACGCTGGCGAACAGGACGCCGGCAAAGGCGGCAAGGTCCCGGTCCTTTTCAATCTGTTCCATCAGCGTGGACTGGGTTTCGGTGTCCACTCGGATGTGAAGACAGCCCAGCAAATGGCTGTGCGATTTGGGGGTGAATTTCTTGAGCCCTTCGATCGCCATGTCGATGTGCAGCTTGCCCCGCGTGAGACTTTCATCGACCTCGATGTGCGCCATGTTGGTCTCGGTCCCCCATATCTCGCGGCTGGAGAACATGGTGTAGCTGTTGTTGTCGAAGGACAGTGGCTCGACCCAGACGATCTTCCGGTCATAGCGGATGTTTTCCGGCGATACCCGCCAGCGATAGCAGGGGTACGCCCAGTCGATATCGATCTTGCTCAAGGTTTGCGTGCCGGGCCGGTTGTTGTGACAGCTCGAAAAATCGGGATGCTGCGTCACCCGCATCAGGCCATACGTGTAGTTCAGCGCCTCATAGTGAAACGGGGCCTGATCGGGCGCTGCCGCGTTGAAATGCGTGTTGAGATACCGCTGAAGGCACTTTCGCTTCACCTTGATGATGAACACCCAGCTTTTCGCCCGCAGCGACACCCATGGAGGCAACAGCTGCTGGGTCGAAAAATTGCCGACGAACCGGGTCATTCGACATTCCGCATCGGATGGGTGAGCGGGCCGAAGAAACCTTTCCATGGCCGCGCCCAGCTGGACACCAGATCGCTTTGCGCGGGGATCGGCGGCAGTCCGCCTTCCCGATCGATTGCGAACGAATGGATCACCCGCATCTGATCGTAATCGATATCGGCCTTGAACTGGAACCCGGCGACGGGCGTCAGCGGGTATTTCCTGCCGCTCGGCGTGTCGCCCACCTCCAGGAACACCTGGAGGATTTCGTTGAAACTGCCGACGTCGTTGAATTCGATGTCGATGTCCTTTTCGTCGTACATCCTGAAGGTGTTGATATTCGAATATTTGGCGCGGCAGGTGACGATCGACTGGTAGATCGCGCGTGTCGGGTCGATCGCATCGCGGTATTGCTTCAGGCCGACGGTGCGCATGGTGGTCGGGATCATGCCCAACGAGATATCGTCGACGAGATTCGACAGGCTGCCCATTTCCTCGATCAGCCAGCTCGCCTCGCGGCTCTCGAACAAGGTGGAAAGCGACCGTCTCTGGTTCTCGCTGCTGCGGAACGTCGGCAGGACCGGGTTGGTCTTGACGTCGACGAACTTGAGCTTGGGATCCATCTGCGCGCCCGGCTCGAGCGATCTCCAGCCGGGCATCTTGATCGTCCCGTGAAAGCTGTTGGGAAACCGGCCTTCGCGGGTCTTGATGTCAGCCAGCAACTTGCCAAGGCCCAGCATTTCGCGGCCGCACACGCTGGACATCGGATTGCCCACCACGATGAAGGGGAGCGCCCATTCCAGCGTCGTTTCCGTGATCAGCGTGACGGGGTCGGTGCCGTACCGGATGACAGGCACCGCGATGAACACTTCGGTCTGGCTGATGATGCCCCGGTCCGAATACGGCATTTCATCGAAATGCTGGGGGAGCGGGTTGGAACTGATCATGATCGGGTATTCGAGAAACAGCAGCGTGGCGTAAGGCCACATCGCAGCGGGCCGATAGACGAAGCCCCGCTCCTCTTCGGAACCCAGGTTGAATGTCTGGTCGCAATAGGCCTGCACCCGCTTCATGTTGGCAGGCCAGACAAAGGCATTCACCGTCACGTCCGGGAAATGGTACGGCGGCGGCACCTGCTGGCTGTCCGAAGACTGCGCAAAAGGGATGTTCTGGGGGCCCTGGATCACGCCGCCACGCCCTCCTGCCCGGATGCCGGTCCCTCGAGGCGTGCCGCATCGGCATCGAAGATGAAGCGCGACCCGAAAACGCGGGCGGGCGTCTGGAAACCGGCGGCCGCTTCACCCGCCAGCACCCGGCGCACGGCATCGGCAGCCGTCAGCACGCTGAACGTGTATCCATCGCGGGTTCGCATGGTCAGCCGCCGCACCCGCCGCCACGGATCGAGCGCGTGGAGCACCATGACGAAACTGGCCTGCTCGCGTGCGGCAGCGTCGGGTCCGTGGCCCCAGACGCTGGAGAACACCGTGCCGATCGCCTTGATCGGGTCGGCCCCGATAACATCCATGGTCATCCCAGTTGCCCGGTAGCTTGCGCGTTCCGGCCACCGCATTTCCGAATAGACTTCGATGTCGTCGACGCCGGTGGAAACCGATCCCGTCACCACGTCCGCCCAGCTCATCGCGGCCGCCTCGCTCAGACCGTCGCCGAAATCGAACGCCCGCACCAGGCTGCCGGCCGGAACGCTTGTCAGTTCCCCGCCGCGCCGGACGATGATCTGGGGGCTGACCATCCGGGCGGCGCTTTCAACGCTTCCGCGCGAAATTACCTGCGCCCGCGAAATGCCCAGATACAGCCGGGTGGTATCCGGCCATCGTTCCATCGCCAGCGCGAACAGACAATCCGATGCCGCCACGGTCAGGCCGACGCCGGGCAGGATCATGACGCCTGCGGCACGGGCCGCACCATCGTATCCCATCGCGTCGATGAAGACGGGCCATTCCCCGCCAAGGTCGAGATAGTGGGCGCCTGCGCGCAGACACGCTTCGATCATCGGTTGCGCCGTCGTCCCGAAGGGGCCGGCCGCGTGCAGAACCACGTCGATATCGCCGAGCGCAGCATCCAGTACGGCGGCGTCCGACAGGTCGAAGGCCCGCCATCCGACACCAAGCTGTTCGGCAATTGCGCCCACGCGTTCCGGATTGCGGCCTGCCAGCACGAGGTCGACATTTCCCGCCAGATGCCGGGCAATTTCCGCGCCGGTGAAGCCCGTCGCCCCGTACAGAAGAACGCGTCCGCTCATGGCCGTTCGAACACCCAGCGCACCAGACCCGAAAGGAATTCGAGATCCTCGCACGGCGGCTTGCCGGCATAGGCGCGCTCGAATTCATAGGTCGCAGCGCCGCCCATCGCCTGGGCGACCTGCCGTCCGTACTTCACCGAACCATGCGTTTCCATCAGATGCGCCAGCCACAGGACATCGTCCGCCGCGCGTTCCTCGCGGCGCTGCGACAGGAAATGGTCCAGCTTCGCGCGCTCCGTTTGCGAACAGGCGTTGCGAACGTGGATCAGCATCAAGGTCCGCTTGCCTTCCAGGAGATCGCCGTTGTTTTCCTTCCCGTAGCCCGGATCGTCGGAAAGGTTTCGCAGGTCATCCTCGATCTGGAACGCGAGCCCCAGAAAGTATCCGAAGCGCAGCACTCTTTCGGGATCGACGATGCCATCCGAGCCGATGATGACACCGAGTTGCGCGGGCCAGATCATCCCCATCCATGCGGTTTTCTTCAGCGCCATGCGCAGATAGTCCGCTTCGGTCAGGTCCGTGGCGTTGCTGTCACGCCAGCCCAGTTCCAGCGCCTGCCCTTCGGCGGTGTGGCGGGCCATGGTCATCGTCACGTCGAGGACCTGGCGCGCGATCTCGCTGCCGAGGGGGCGCACGGCGTCGAGCAGGGGCTGGAACGCGGTGAACATCAGCGCATCGCCCGCGTTGATGGCCAACGGTATGCCGTGCAGGGCGTGCAAGGTCGGGCGTCCGCGACGTTCCTCGCTGCCGTCCTGAACGTCGTCGTGGATCAGCAGCGCGTTGTGCAGCAATTCGATCGCCGCGGCGCAGCGGATCGCGGGTTCATAGTCTTCGCCAAGACCTTCCCCGAAGATACGGGCGTTGGCGATGCAGATCGCCGGACGCATCATCTTGCCTCCGCGCGACGGGTAATCGGCCATCAACGTGCCAAGGAAGGGGGCATCCCCTTCGGTTGACAGATAACGGCTGAGTTCCGCGCGCGTGGAGGTGGCGTAGCGCGCAATCAGGCTTCCGGCGGGTGGTTCGGCGGCTGCCCAGGTCGATTGCGGCCGAATTTCCACGCCTACTTGATCACTTCGATCACGAGTATGCCGAGCGGGACATCCTGTTTGTGGGTGACCACCATCCCCGAATACACGCCCGGGTGCTGACCCGGCGGGATCGCGATCCGGGCGATCAGGCTGCCCCCGATATCGACCGTGAACGCCACATCCACGATAGCATCGCCCTTGTCCGTCGGGTGGCGCAGGGGGGTAACGGAAATCTCGTCCGGAGTGACGGGCAGACGCGGCTTGGCCAGGTGCGCGGGATGCGCGATGGCCTTGGCCTGGCTGTCGAATTCGACCGTGAGTTCCAGCCCGGTGCGTTCGGGCGGCGGCGCGGTCTGCGGTGTGCCGTACGATGATGGCGGGGCCGCTTGCGAAGCCGGCGAATAGCCGTACCCCGTCGGCTTCGTCGATGGGAACGGGGGAACCTTGCCCGGCTGGCCCGGTACGGGCGGCCGTCCCACCTTGGTGAATTGGCGCAGCAATTGCTCGCACACGTTGAGCGTCGTCTCGCTCAGTTCGCGGGCCAGCCTGATCATGCGCAGCCCCATGATCTGCACATCCACCGGCACATCGCGCATGTTGTAATTGCCTTCGCGCAATTGCTGCGCGGCGATCCGGGCCTGTGCAACGGTCTGGTTGAGCACATCGTCCGCGTTCTTGACCACGTTGGCGACCGCCTGGTCGATCGCCATTTCGTCAAGCGGCGGCGGTTGGTCGGCCGGTTCGGCGTATTGCGATGGCGGCCGATGCGCTTCTTCGATCCGCGCAGCGGTCCGGATCGGATCGGATCGGCCGGGAACCGGACGCTTCGCGTGGCCCGCGGCCTTCGGCCTGGAACCCGTGCTCTTAGGGGTGGTCATAGGCTGTGATATCCTCGAGCTTGGGCGAACCGCACAAGGCATGTGCGGCAAGAAGCCCCGACATGACGGCACCTTCAACACAACCCGAGTGGAAGCCACTATCGGTCCAGTCGCCGCAGATTGTCAAATTGTCATATGTCATGTCGAGCGGCGAAATGCGGTAACGGTAGCTGCCGGGTGTGTGGATCACATAACGATCGGACGGGTTGACGTTGGCCCGCCAGTACTGGGTGGCGAAGCGATCCTTCCCGACGGGCGCTGTATCAATCGATCCGTCATCGGGGGCTTTCAGGATTTCCCAGCGGAAATTCCCCTGTAAATCGAAGGCACCGGGCCACACTTCGCGGATCGGACCTTGCAGGAAATCTTCGGCGTTGCCGCGCACCTCTTCGGTGCGGCGCGCAGGATAATCGCCGTCCTCGTCACCGGGCGGCTCGGGCGGGTCGGGCAGCACGGCGCAAAAGTAGACGGATGTTGCCGGCCGGTCCTTCCAGCCTTCTTCGGGCACCACATGCGCCATGTCACACCAGGTATCGAACGGTTTCTCGAACGCCCCGGTAATATAGGCCGGACCGGGCCAGCCGAGCTTGGCGAGATCTTCGGTCATCCAGACCTGGAAGGCTTGCGATGCGACCGTCTTGACCTCCTCGCACATGGCCTTCCAGCGCGGATCGCGGGCCACGAATTCGGGCGCCACATGGGGCACCGCGCCCACGCCGACGCCGAGCGACACGAAGTCGAAATCCTCGCTCACCTCCAGCGTCACTTCGTCGGCCCGGCGGCGGTCCCAGTGGGATTCGGGATTCCAGCCTTCGCTCACCATCCGGTCCCCGTCGATCAGCTGGTCGGGATCGAAGGTCGAGGGCCAGCACGGACGTCCGGCGACCGGCACCAGCGGGTCGTAATCGCGCGCGTCCTTGGTTCTGGCCTGCACGTCGAACGTCAGGCTTTCCACGTGGTCGCCCGACTTCGCCATGCCCATGTTGGTGAGGCGATGAAAGAATTCGAATTTCACCCCGCGGGCGCGCATCGCGGTGTACAGCGGCGCGAACACGACATCGCCCATCCCGGCGCGCATCCGCCACATGAACGCGCCGCGGTATCCGAAAAAGGTTCGCAACGTCCCGCGCAAGCCCTGCCCGGCAGACAGGGACGGCCTGTTCAGATCCCCGTTCACGTAGCCCATCGAAAGATCGTAGAGCCCGCGCAGGAAAGGCGACTGGAGCGAGCGGATGGACGCCCCGTGCATATGCAGGAATTCGCGGCATTCGAAATCTTCGATCACATCGAGCCCGCGCGGATCGAACCAGACGTTGTGCCGCGTCATGCCCACCACGGTGGCCAGCGTGAGGTCGGCGACTTCCCAGAGAAACCGGTTGCTGCTGTCAGCCAGCCACTGGTCTTCGAGCCATTGCCGCATCGAGGCGCACACCCGTTCGAGGCTGGTCAGAAGGGTGCCCGCGTCGTCCGGCGTTGCAGACCGGCTGAGTGATGCGAGCAAGCCCAGCGCTTCGGCCAGTGCCGCCGTCGTGGCGAAGGAACCCAGCTTGACCAGCTTGGCGATCCGGCGCGCCAGCTGGTCCGGTTCGCCGGTCGATTCGGTCGCGGTCGCCACACCGTGACCGTTTACCGTGGTATCCAGTATCAACGCGCGAAAAAGGTCGAAGGCCTTGGCCATGTAATAAGGCAGCGTGAACACCTGGCCCTGCGGCAGGGGATCGCCGGGATAGCCCGGCCTTGGCGGCATGTGCGCGCGCCAGTTTGCGAAACCGCCCTGTTCGCTGGCGGAACACAGGGCGATATCGTTTTCGGGCGTCCAGGCATCCTGCCAATCGCCATAGAGATCGCCCATGCCGCCCGCGTCGAGTTCGGCATGGCATTCGCGCATCATGCGGAAACTGTTGTCGTAGAATCCCAGCCATATGTGGAGGCCGTGCTCCTCGATCCGGCCGCTGGGTCCCCGGCCGGACGCGCCCTTGCCGCCCAGTCGCCACCCTTCCTGGTAGACCGTTACCTCGTACTTGCCGCGATGCTCGGGTCGTGAAAGCTCCCAGGCGGTGGCCATCGAAGCGCACCCACCGCCGATGACGGCGACCCTGAGCGGCCTTTCGCTCACGCTCGGCCGGGCTCTCTATGCGTGCTGCGCAACAGGTACCTAAACGCTGATTTCACCGCTGATCCCCCCAAGCGGTGAATATCCGGCTGTCGCTTGCAAAGTCAATCGCGCTGCAAATGCCGCACTGCGCCGTGCGATCAGCCGTCTCAAGGCAATTCCTGAAGGGTGCTGAGCGCCCACCAGGGACCACCGCTGCGTGCCGCCTTGAACCGCCCGAGATCGCGGAGCCGCGCCATGAAGGCGGGCTTGAACATCTCGTCATCCTTGAAGTTCTCGCCCACGTCGCTGGGAAACGTGTCGTACTTGTCCGCCGTGGTCAGCACGATCTCGCCATACGGATTGCTCAGCCGCAGCGCCGCGATGGCGCCGATCTCGCTTTCGTTGACCAGCAGGTCGTACCCGCGCTGGCCGTTCGACAGCGGGCCCGCATTGCCGTTCAGGTCGGCATCGCGGTGGCGCACGGTCGGCCCGTTTCGCACCACGTAGATACGCGGCGCACGGCGGCGGTATTCCTCGGCGAAGGCCTCCTGGGAGACGCTCGCGCTCTTGGCCACGCCATGGCTGGCCATGTCGGCCCGCACTTCCTTGTCGACCAGCGACATCGCGCGATCGAAGAAAACCGACCGGCGTACCCCGCCGTCGTAAAGCGAGAGGGGTTTTCCATCGGACCCAGCCACCTGCAATTGCTGATGGAACACCGGCATGGCGGACGATGCCATCGTTGCCGCCACCAGCGCCTGGGTTGCCGCTTTCGCGCTGGCCGCCTTGTTCACCAGTTCGCGCAGGTCGGCGTAACGCAGCACCCCGCGTTCCGCTTCCACGAACCCTGCATACCCCGCGATACTGGAATTGCCGATCGCTTCGACCAGCCGGTAATCCCCGTCGGGCGCAAGCGCCTGCGTGACGCGCCTGCGCAGCGGCGCGGTCCCTGCCGCCGACCCGAAGAAAGGCACGAACGGGAGCCCCGAACGGTTCACCACCTCGCTCTCGCTGGTCGGGGAATACCCCCACACCAGCCGGTCGAGCGCAAAGCGCCGCATCGCCGGTGTCTGCTGCCCATCGAGCGCCACCATCAGCATCAATGCCTGCAGCGAACCGGTGGAAATGCCGGTGATGACCCCGATACCATCGAGCGCCAGTTCCCGTGCGCCGCTCTGCCTGCTCAGCGTGTCGAACAGGCCCGCACCGAACGCACCCCATTGCCCCCCGCCCGACAGGAGCAGGACATTGCAGTTCGCGCTCCCGTCCTGCTGGTGGCACAGGACCGCTTCCTTGATCGCACAGGCCAGCGGATCGTCGATGCGGCACATTTCGGGTTCCGCCGCATCGCGCTGGACATCGCGAATGATCGGGCCGGGATCGCCGTCCATCACATGGCTGTAGAAGCCATCGATATCGAACCGCAGCGCGCCGCGTTGAAACACCTTGAATGCAAGGAACCCCAACACAGCCAATATCACGAGGGTGGCAAGCACCCCCCACAGGAAATCGTTCAACTGTCGCTCCCCAAATCGACAATGAGGAACGACCCTGCGCCGTAATGGCCAGGAATTCAATCAGCCATGCGCGCCGAATTCATTGGCGATGGCCGTCGAAATCCGCAGGCACAGGGCGTAGGCATCGTCGATCGGATCGATGAATTGTTCGCGGATGGCGGCGTAGCCTTCACCGGCGCCGCGCGGATAATCGCCCGGTTCGTCCACCGCGAAATCCGTCTTGCGCGGGAAGCTGGTGGGATAGGCGCGGCGCAACTGGGCCAGCGCATCGTCAATCCTGAGCGAAAAGACCATTTCCAGCACGTCGTGGCGGCTGATGTCGTTGGCGCGGCTGAACGCAGGAACCGATACGGCTTTCAGGAAGATGTGCTGCAGCAGCGCAAGGCGAACCGCCTGGAGCACGCCGATGATCCGCCGCACGCCTTCGCGTTCGGGATGGGGATCGTTGTCCGGCACGAGATCGAACAGGCGGTGCAGTTTCAGCGCATCGACCCGCAGGCGCGACGCGAGACGGCGAAATACCCCGTTGCGGTCATCCGCGATCAGGTATTCCGCCAGCGCCTCGCACGCGGTCGCAAGGTGATCTTCCGTGCCGCGATAGGGGCGGCTGGCCCAATAGGCGGAATTGAACAGCTCGCCGAAGGCGGCAACCGTCTTGATGCTGGCCAGCGCGTTGGAGGCGCGCACCAGCCGCATGATCTGCTGGCCGCGCGGACTTTCGTTCAACAGCGCCGCAATGTCCTCGTAATTGCCCTCGGCTGCACTGCCGACACCGGCGATGATATTCACCGGATAGCCGAGTTGCTGGAGGATCGCGTTGTGCGGAATCGCGCGGATCTGGCGCAGCGACATGTCACGGTCCGCCGCAAGATCGGATTGACGGCGCGCCTTGCGGCTGCCGGTCTGGTTCAGCAGTCCGAGACCGAAAGCGGTTACCGCGCGGCTGTAGGTGCGGCTTTCCAGGTGATCGCGCTGGTGTTCCTTGATCGCCCGGTAGAAATCGAGACTGAGATCGGTGCGCCGATAGAACAGGTCGGTCGGCACGTCGGGATCGGTGTGCGCAGGGCTGTTTGCAACGATCTGGCTCAACGTGGCGAGGGCGAGTTCGGGCGTGGCGAAGAACAGATAGCCATCGCCCCCCTGGAAGCTGGCTTCGGGTTCCAGCCGCACGCCCGCGCGCACGAACCGCCGCTGCGCCCATGCCGACAGCGGCCATTCGAGCCGGTCCCTGAAGCTGGAAGGGTGGGCGCCGCGGCCCATTCCTTCGCCATGCGTGTCGAAAATCAGCGCCGCGACATCGGTCAATCCGTTGGCCGCCATCGCTTCGGCCAGCCGGCCCTGCAGCCGTTCGATCGCGAGGCTGGCCGGGATCTGCCCCACGAACCGCCCGGCATCGGAAAATCCGGTCTGGATGGCCACCCGTCCGCGCAACCTGGCGTAGGCGCGGTAATCGTCTTCGGCCAGGAGCTGGTCGAGAAAGCGGCCGCCATGCTCCAGCGCGGTTTCGGTTTCGAACAGCGGCGACACGTCGACCTTGCTTTCGATCCCGAACAGCCGGGCGAAATAGAGCGCGGACAGCACGGTTGCAGGCTGTTCGCATTCGGCCACCAGCATGCGGATCGGCGCATCGGCATCGATGTGCTTGAGAATCTGCGTCATGACCAGGAACTGGCGCACCGCGGTCGAGCTTTCGACCGCGAGGCTGGCAAAATTGGCCGTGACCGGATCGACCTTGGCCAGCAATTCGCGCAGCGCCGCAATCGCCCCCCGGCTACCCAGATCGATGTCCTGCGCATCGCCCAGGCGTTGGCGGATGGCGTTGTGCAACTGCTTGGCGTTCACGCGGAAGTGGATCCAGCCCATCCCCAGCCCGTCGGCCCGCATCGCAGCGCAAAGCGTACGCAAGGCCACCGCCTTTGTCGGATCGGCGGAGCGCGCATCGTCTTCCAGCCGGGCGATAATCGGCGCGAGGCTGAGCAGCTTGTCGTCACCGCCCGCAGTCAGCCGGTTCGCGGCAGCCGAAAGGGCCGCCGGATCGGTCAGGTCTCCGGAAAATTCATCCGCGCTGGCCGCGGTGCGCGCGTGGGAAGCGCGCAAGGTCGCCAGCAGCGGGTGGGCGCTGTCGATCGCTGCCAGCGAAGCCGCGTAGCGGTCCAGGCGCTGGGCCTTTTCCGCAAGCCGAAAGGCAATCGATGTATACCACTTGATATCGGTTCGGCCGTCCATGTCGTATCCGACCCAACTGGCAAACCGGAACGGCATGGGGGCAATGTCCTGCCACCGGTCGGGCCAGGCGGATTGGGCATTGCCGAGGGCCTGGGCCACGATCGTATCGCGCGCGTCCTGTGCGTTGGCGATGGCCGCCATGGCGCGGCCATGTTCGTACCGCAGCGTGATTTCGGGCCGTTCGCCGGTCCCGCCGGGCGCGATTGCCGCGCCGGTGGTTACCGATGCGGCGACCGCGGCGGATTGGTCGGGTGACAGCAGGAAGGTGGGATGGGCGGTGAACACCGCATGCAGGTGGGGCTGTTCCCAGAATGTCCTGAACGCCGCGAAGTCGCCTGTGGCGCCCGCCAGCTTGTCAATCCGGTTGCCGGTGGTTTCCGGTTCGACCAGATAGCGCAGCCTGTCGGCCCGCGCCTCGAGCGATTTTGCCTCCAGCTCCTCGACCAGCGATGCAAGGTCCGCGATCGATGTCTCGCCGTTCTCCAACTGGCGCGACAGATCCAGCGACATCTGGAACACCGGATTGAACAGCGGGGTCTCCGCAGTCTGCTTGTGCAGGGTGCGGAGACGATCGCTCAATGCGGCAAGCGTGGTCTGGAGCGGCATTTCGGCCATTGGGAATTTCCTCGTTTTCCTGGACCGGTGTTCGGCGGGAATACGCCCGCCGTGTCAAGGCGAGCCACCGGCAGGGGTGCATGAATACGGATGCGGTGGCAGGGGTGGCAAGGGGGCTGGACACGGCCATCGCAAGGCTCCACCCATGCGGCCGACGCCACACGCAACGCAGGAACCAACACATGAGCGACTGGACCATCGGGATTATCGGCGGATCGGGCCTCTATGAAATGGATGCGCTGGAAGATGCGCAGTGGATCCGGATCAATTCGCCCTGGGGCGAAGCATCCGACGAAATCCTGTGCGGCACGATCGGCCATGTGCGCGTGCGGTTCCTTCCCCGGCACGGGCGCGGCCACCGGGTTGCCCCGTCGACCATCAACGCGCGCGCCAATATCGATGCGTTGAAACGATCGGGCTGCACCGACCTTCTGGCGATCAGCGCGGTCGGATCGCTGTCCGAAGATCTGCCGCCGGGCCGTTTCGTCACGGTCGACCAGTTCATCGACAACACGAAGGGCCGCCCTTCGTCCTTTTTCGGGGACGGGTTTGTGGCGCATGTGAGCATGGCCGAACCGGTCTGCCAGCGCCTGTCGAAATACGCCGTGAAGGCGGTTGCCAAGGCGGGCGGGCAGTGCAGCGAAGGCGCGACCTATCTGGCGATGGAGGGGCCGCAATTCTCCAGCCGCGCGGAAAGCAAGCTGTACCGGCATTGGGGTGCCGAAGTGATCGGCATGACGGGAATGCCCGAAGCCAAGCTCGCCCGCGAGGCCGAGCTGCCCTACGCGCTGCTCGCGATGGTGACCGACTGGGACAGCTGGCGCGACAACGAAGCCAGCGTCGATGTGGCCGAAGTGATCGAACAGATGAACAAGAATTCCGCCGTGGCCCGCAAGACGGTCGAGGCGTTCTGCAAGGGCCTCCCGAAGAAACGCAACCCCTCGCCCATCGATCACGCGCTGACCGATGCGGTGATTACCGCCCCGGACAAGCATGACCGGGGCCTGCTCACGAAACTCGATGCGGTTGCCGGTCGGTTGCTGCGTCAGGGATGACGCCGATTTACGATCTTCTTGTCGTTGGCGGCGGGATAAACGGCGCCGGCATTGCCCGCGATGCCGCGGGTCGCGGGATGAAGGTACTGCTGGTCGAAAAGGACGACCTGGCATCGCACACCTCGTCGGCCAGCACCAAGCTGGTTCATGGCGGCCTGCGGTATCTCGAACACTACGAATTTCGCCTGGTCTCGGAATCGCTGCGCGAACGCGAAGTGCTGCTGCGGAACGCGCCGCATATCATCTGGCCGCTGCGCTTCGTGATGCCCCACGAACCCAGCATGCGGCCCAAGTGGATGCTGCGCGCGGGCCTTGCGCTTTACGACCGGATCGGCGGAAGGATGAGCCTGCCGAAAAGCCATGCGGTTGACCTTCGGCAGGCACCGCATCGCGGCGTCTTGCAGGATCGCCTGACATCGGGGTTCGAATATTCCGACTGCTGGGTCGAGGATTCGCGGCTCGTGGTGGTGACCGCCATGGATGCAGAGGCGCGCGGGGCCACGGTTCTCACGCGCTCCGAATGTGTCGCGCTCGGGCGCACGGCTGACCATTGGAACGCAACGCTGCGTGACAGTTCGGGCGAACGCGTCGTTACCGCGCGCGCCGTCATCAACGCGGCCGGACCGTTTGTGGACACCGTGGCGAAGCGGGCGCTGGGGCAGGGAACGCCGGCGCACCTGCGGTTGGTCAAGGGCAGCCACATCATCGTGTCGCGGCGGTTCCCCGGCGAACACGCCTACATCTTCCAGCAGCCCGATGGCCGGATCGTTTTCGCCATCCCGTACGAACGCGATTTCACCCTGATCGGCACCACCGACATGCTGTACGAAGGCAACCTCGATACGGTGGAGATTTCCGAGGAGGAGACCGCCTATCTGTGCGAAGCCGCCTCCCGGTATTTCGTCAGCGCCGTAACGCGGGAAGAGATAGTGTCGACCTATTCGGGTGTTCGCCCCCTGTACGAAGACAACGCGGCCAGCAATTCGACGGTGACCCGCGATTACGTGTTCGAACTGGAAACCGACGGCGGCGCGCCGATCCTGTCTGTCTATGGCGGCAAGATCACCACATACCGCAAGCTGTCAGAACACGCGCTCGAAAAGCTGGGCAAGGTGATGACGATCGAAGGGCAACCGTGGACCGCCCACGCCCCCCTGCCCGGCGGCGAAATAGGCGATGCCAGTTTTGCCGCCTTCCTGTGGGGGTCGAGCGAGCATTACGAATGGGTCCCGCCCGAAATGCTGTTCCGGCTCGGGCGGGCGTACGGCACACGGCTGGCGGAAATCCTGGATGGCGCGGAAAACCTGGCCGATCTTGGCGAGCATTTCGGCGGCGATCTCTACGAAGCGGAACTGCGGTATCTGGCGCAGCGCGAATACGCCCGCACCGGCGACGATGTGCTGTGGCGGCGCAGCAAGCTGGGCCTTCACCTGCCCGCCGCGGCGATCGATCGGGTCGGCGAATGGATGGCCGATAACGCTACGGCTGCCGCCGACTTCGCTTGATTGCGCATGCCTGCGGGTCCAAGGGGCCGCGCATCGCATATCCATCGAAGAATTGAGCCGCATGACCACCCAAACCCCCGCTTCCAAGCCCATCTCCCGTCAGGACGTGCGGATCGCCTATCGCGCCGAGGAAAACGCCTGCGCGGCACAGCGCATGGCGCAGGCTTCGCGCGCATCCCAGCTGCATGGCGAAGCGGCCGGGCTGGCGGCAAAGCTGATCGAAGGGGCGCGGGCGCGCAAGGCCAGCGGGCTTGACGCGTTCCTCCAGCAATACGGCCTCGCGACCGAAGAAGGCATCGCCCTGATGTGCCTTGCCGAAGCGCTCCTGCGGGTGCCCGATGCGGCCACCGCCGATGCGCTGATCCGCGACAAGATCGGCGATATCGACTGGGGCGAACACGTCGGGGAAAGCTCGTCCACCTTCGTCAACGCGGCAACGTTTTCGCTGATGCTGACGGGCGAGGTGCTGGAGCGCCCCGAAGAAGCGCAAAGGGGCCTCGGCAAGACGCTGAAGCGCACCGTCAACCGCCTTGGCGAACCGGTCATCCGCAAGGCGACCTTGCAGGCGATGAAGATCCTGGGCGGACAATTCGTGTTCGGCCGCACCATTGCCGAAGCGCTCAAGCGCGCCGCGCCCGAACGCGCCCGCGGCCTGACCCACAGCTTCGACATGCTGGGCGAAGGTGCGATGACCTATGACGATGCCGAACGGTATCGCCAGTCGTACGAACGCGCCATCGAACGCCTTGCCACCGAAGCGACCGGCAAGGTCGAAACCTCGCCGGGCATTTCGGTGAAGCTGTCCGCGCTCCACCCAAAGTATCATTTCCTCCACGCGGCGAAGGCCGCTGCCGACCTTGTGCCGATCATCCGCGATCTGGCCGGCAAGGCCCGCGACGCGAATATCCATTTCACGATCGACGCCGAAGAAGCCGAACGCCTGGAACTATCGATGGACATCATCGAGGCGCTCGCCGCGGACGACGATCTGTTCACCCGCCCCGACGGGTCGCAGTGGACCGGTTTCGGCCTGGCGGTCCAGGCCTATCAGAAGCGCGGCGTACCCATGTGCGAATGGGTTGCCCGGCTTGCCCGCAAGCATGACCGCCGGTTCTTCGTTCGCCTTGTGAAGGGCGCCTATTGGGACACAGAAATCAAGCTGAGCCAGGTTGGCGGATACGATGATTTTCCGGTCTTCACCCGCAAGCTGGGTACCGACGTGTCCTACCTCGCCTGCGCGGAGAAGATGCTGGAGGCGGACGATGCGATCTACCCCGCATTTGCGACGCACAACGCCTACACGGTGGGCGCGATCAAGGCGCTTGCCGGGGCCAAGCCGTTCGAATTCCAGCGCCTGCACGGCATGGGCGAAGACGTCTATGACGCGCTGGCGCAGGCGGAAGGTAACGCCCGTACCAATGTGCGCATTTACGCTCCGGTAGGAACGCACAAGGATCTGCTCGCCTATCTCGTGCGGCGCCTGCTTGAAAACGGGGCCAATTCCAGCTTCGTCAACCGGATGGCCGATGCCGATGTGCCGGTCAGCGAACTGGTGACCGATCCGGTAACCGATCTTGCTGCCATCGAACCCTATCGCAACCCGGCCATTGCGCTGCCGGGCGATATCTTTCCCAACCGCATCAATTCGGCGGGCGTCGATCTGGCCGACCCGCTGGTGCGCGAACCGCTTGTCGAGCGGCTTGCTGCCCTCGAAAGCGTCCGCTGGCATGCGGAGCCGACATTCGTGTCCGGCGCGGAGGGCGAAACCGCACCAATCACCAAGCCGCACGACCTTACCCAGGCCGTCGGCACGCGGCGCGATGCGTTGCCGTTCGAGGTCGAGGAGGCGATCGGCCGCGCGGATGAAATCCAGCCGGGATGGGATGCGCTCGGCGGTGAAAAGCGTGCGCTCCTGCTCGAATCGGCGGCCGATATGTTCGAAGAGCATACCGACGATTTCCTGAGCCTGTGCCAGCGCGAAGCGGGCAAGACACTGGTCGACGCGGTGCTCGAACTGCGCGAAGCGGTCGATTTCCTGCGCTACTATGCGGGCGAGGCGCGGCGCCTGTTTGCAGCGCCGGTCATGCTTCCCGGACCGACGGGCGAAGAAAACCGCCTGTCGCTGGCCGGGCGCGGCGTCTTCGCCACGATCAGTCCGTGGAACTTCCCGCTCGCCATTTTCATCGGTCCAGCCGCAGCCGCTCTGGCCGCGGGCAACACGGTCGTGGCCAAGCCCGCCGAACAGACCCCGCTGATCGCCGCTCTGGCGGTGAAGCTGTGCCACGCTGCCGGAATTCCCGAAGCCGTGTTCCAGCTCCTGCCCGGCGCGGGCGATGTGGGTGAAATGATCACGTCGGACCCCCGCATTGCCGGGGTCGCCTTTACCGGATCGACGCAGACCGCCCAGGCCATCAACCGCAGCCTTGCCGCGCGCGAAGGCCCCATTGCCACCTTCATCGCCGAAACCGGCGGCCAGAACGCGATGATCGTGGATTCGACCGCCCTGCCCGAACAGGTCACGCGCGACGTGGTCGGTTCCGCGTTCCAGAGCGCGGGGCAACGGTGCTCGGCGCTGCGCGTGCTGTATGTGCAGGACGATGTGGCGGACGATATGTTCGCCATGATCCGCGGCGCGTTCGAGGCGTTGGCCATCGGCGATCCCGAAGATCTCACCACCGATGTCGGCCCGGTGATCGACCCCGACGCGCAGGCCGCGCTCGAACGTCATGTCGCGCGGCGGGCGCAAAGCGGGCGCGAAATCTGGCGGCTGGATGTTCCCGAAACGCTGTCCGACGGCTGCTACGTCGCCCCGACGATCATCGAGATGGATTCCATCCTCGATCTCAAGCGCGAAAACTTCGGACCCGTGCTGCATGTCGTGCGCTTCAAGGCCGAGGATCTGGGGCAGGTGGTGCGTGACATCAACGCCACCGGTTTCGGCCTCACCCTGGGTTTGCATTCGCGGCTGGAGGAAACGCGCAAATTCGTCGAGCGGCACGCCCGCGTCGGCAACTTCTACGTGAACCGCAACCAGATCGGCGCGGTGGTGGAAAGCCAGCCCTTTGGCGGCGAAGGCCTGTCCGGCACCGGCCCCAAGGCAGGCGGGCCGCACTATGTCGCGCGCTTCGCGACCGAGCGCGTGGTGTGCATCGACACCACGGCGGCGGGCGGCAACGCCACACTGCTGGCGAGCTAGATCGGCGGATAAGGGCGGCGCGGGGCTTGTCGGCTCCGCGTTGCTGGGGAATCGTCGGCCCATGGCGATTCTTTCCGACAAGTGGATCCGCGCGCAGGCGCAAGGCGAAGGCATGATCGAGCCCTTCGTCGAGGCGCAGCGACGCGAAGGCGTGATCAGTTACGGGCTGTCGAGCTATGGCTATGACGCGCGCGTTGCCGACGAATTCAAGATCTTCACCAATGTCGATTCGGCGGTCGTCGATCCCAAGGATTTTGCCGCCAACAGCTTCGTCGATCGCAAGACCGACGTGTGCGTGATCCCGCCCAACAGTTTTGCCCTGGCGCGGACCGTGGAATATTTCCGCGTGCCCGAAGACGTGCTGGTGATCTGCCTCGGCAAAAGCACCTATGCGCGGTGCGGCATCATCGTGAACGTGACCCCGCTGGAACCGGGCTGGGAAGGCCACGTCACGCTGGAATTTTCGAACACCACGCCGCTTCCGGCCAAGATCTACGCCAACGAAGGCGCCTGCCAGTTCCTGTTCCTCAAGGGGAACGAGCGGTGCGAGACGAGTTACAAGGATCGCGCCGGCAAATACATGGGCCAGCGCGGCGTGACCCTGCCCCGGTTATGACCGTATCGCGGTTCCCGTTCTGGCGCATCGTGCCGGCAGAGCGGCCCGGCGAAGTCATCCTGCCGGTCATGCCGCCGGCCACCACCGGGCCGGAAGGCGCACCGCACGTCATGGGCGGGGTAGCGCTGGCCGCGATCATCGATGCGATGCAGCTCGACAGCGAATTGCCGGTTCTGTGGGCACAGGCCCAGTTCCTCAGCCCGACGCAGCACGCCACGGAACTTGTCATCGCGTGCGAACAATGCGGCGGCGGGCAGGCCGTGGCGCAATACGCGGCCACCGTTTCGTCGAATGGCCGCCCCACCCATCGCGCAAGCGCGGCGCTTGGCTATCGCGAGCCTTGCGAACAGACCGTGTTCGCACAGATGCCCGATGTACCGGGACCGGACGAAAGCACGCCGGTCGAAGTGAACTGGTCCGCCCCCGGCAGCCTGCCCGACCAGATCGATTACCGCATCGCGCAGGAGGACAACGCCGCCGGCCTGCAAGCCGTGTGGACCCGTTCGGCGGCCGGTTTCGCCATCGATGCATGCTGGCTGGCGATCATCTCCGATTATTTCCTTGGCGCGCATCCGGCGTCGCGCGGCGGATCGAGCCTCGATGCCATGTTCCGTTTCGTCCAGGGCGCAGAACCCGGATGGGTTCTGTCCGTAACACAGCTCGCCGCGTTCGATCGCGGCGTGGTGCATGGTTCGGCCCGGCATTTCTCCCAGGACGGACGCCTGCTGGCAATCTCCAGCCAGACGGGCGTTCTGCCCCGCATACCACGCACACTGTAACGTCTTTGACTCTCCCGGCGCGGGCGCGCATTCATGGGCGCAAAGGAGAGACATCATGGCAGACACCCAGTTCGATATCGTCGTCTATGGGGCAACCGGTTACACCGGGCGGCTCGTGGCAGAACACTTCGTGCGCGAATACGGCAGCCGCGACGACGGGCCGAAATGGGCGATGGCGGGCCGCAGCATGGACAAGCTGGAAGCCGTGCGAGACGAAATCGGTGCGCCGAAATCGACGCCGCTGATCGTGGCGGACGCCGACGACCCGGCCAGCCTGGAAGCCATGTGCAAAAGCACCAAGGTCGTTCTCACCACGGTCGGCCCGTACCAGCTTTACGGCGATGCGCTGGTCGCCGCCTGTGTGAAAACCGGGACCGATTATGCCGATCTGTGCGGCGAACCGGCATGGATGCGCGAACAGATCGACGCACACCATGAAGCGGCAAAGGCCAGCGGCGCGCGGATCTGCCTGTCGTCCGGCTTCGATTCGATCCCGTTCGATCTCGGCGTGCTGATGCTGCAAAAGGAAGCGGTCGCGCGGCACGGATCGCCTGCCCCGCGGGTCAAGGGACGTGTCCGGGCAATGCAGGGCACCTTTTCCGGAGGCACCGCCGCCAGCCTGACGGCCACGATGAAGGCCGCCGCCAGAAACCCCGGCATCATCAAGGTCCTGAACGACCCGTTCGGCCTGACGCCCGGCTTCAAGGGGCCGGACCAGCCGTCGGGCCTGATCCCGCGCTACGAAGACAAGCTGGGCAAATGGGCGGCACCGTTCATCATGGCCACGATCAACACCAAGAACGTCCACCGCACCAATTTCCTGCGCGGCCACCCTTACGGCGAGGACTTCCGTTACGATGAAATGATGCTCACCAGCCCGGGTGAAGCGGGCAAGGCGGCGGCCAACGCGGTCACCGAAATGCTCAAGAACCCGTTCGGCGCGAAACCGCCCAAGCCCGGCGAAGGGCCGAGCGCGGAAGAACGCGAAAACGGTTTCTACGATGTCCTGTTCGTCGGTGAATGGCCCGACGGCGCAACGATCCATTACGGCGTGAAGGGGCGCTACGATCCCGGATACGGCTCGACCAGCCGGATGCTTGCCGAAACCGGCATGGCCTTGCTCGAATCCAAGGCCGAAGGCGGTGTCGGCACGCCCGGCTCGTTCCTCGGGGAAGACCTCGTCGAACGCCTGCGCGATCACGCCGAATTGACGTTTGCGGTCGAAGATTGAGGAACCGGCTGCGGCATCACGCGCTGTAACGGGGATAAAGGGGAGAATTACCATGGCTACTATCGCCGCCATTCTCGGGCGCATTCTGATCGGGGCGCTGTTCGTCTTTGCCGGCTTCGGCAAGGTGATCGATCCCGTGTCGACCGCTTCCTACATGGAGGCGGAATCCCCGTTTCCGGGCAGTCTCGCGATGGCCGTGGGCATTTTCGAGATCGTCGCGGGTCTGGTGCTGGCCAGCGGCTTCATGACCCGCATTGCCAGCGCCCTGCTGATCGGTTTCACAGCCGTTGCGACCTTGTTCTTCCACGAACAGGTCACCAACGAGGTTCAGGCGGCCATGGCGCTGAAAAACCTCGCGATTATCGGCGGCTTGATGATGGTCTTCGCCTATGGGCAGGTCCGCGGCCAGATCGGCATGTGGCGCGAACGTGACCGGGCACACGACGCCGAGGTGCGCGCGGCGCGCGCCGAGGGCCGGGCCGAAACGGCTCCTTCCGCGGATTGAGCATTCAGGCCGCCGATTGAATTTTCAGGCCGCCGATCAAAAGCTCAGGCGCATGCTGGCGGTGAAGTTGCGTCCCGCCAGCGGCACGAAATCCTTGGTGAAGCTGGCGTGGCGGCGACCCGTGGTGTCGAAGATGTTGTCGGCCTTCAGCACTAGGCTCACCCCGTCGTTCCCCCGCAAGGGATGCCAGGTGACCGATGCGTTGACCATGGTGAACCCGTCGGTCGCGGTTTCGAAGGCGGCCGTGCGGTTCTGGTCGGCAAACCATTCGACTTCGCCACGCACATCGAACCGCGCGGTCGACGCTTCAAGGGCGCCCATCAGGCCCAGCGGCGGAATGAGCGGCACGTTGCTGCCGTCCTTCAGCTTTGCCCGAACGTATTCCCCGCGCAGATCCGCAGTCAGCCTGACGTCGCCGGTATCCAGAAAGGCGTAGCGCACCTCGCCTTCGATGCCGGTGTAGGTGGCATCCTGCTGGAGATAGGCAAAGACCGGCAGGTCATCTTCTTCCAGCCCGGTTTCGGACAGGTAGATGTACTCGTCGAACCAGTTCTTGAACGCCGAGACGTTGAATTCCAGATCGCCAACCTGGCCGCGGGCAAAAAGTTCGACACCCCATGCGCGTTCGATCGACAGGTCGGGATCGCCGACCTCGAAAGCCTGGGTTGCCACGTGCGGTCCGTTTGAGAACATTTCTTCCGCGCTCGGCGCACGGCCCACGCGCGACAGGTTGATACCCGCACGCAACGCATTGGGGCCATCGTACGCCAGTCCCAGCGCCCCGGAGACGGTGCCGAAGCTGCGCGTCAGACCGAGCGGCCTGGAATCGACGTCGGTCGCTTCATACCGCAGCGCCCCTTCCAGCTGGACCGGCCCGTCGCCGTATTCCTGCAAGGCAAAAACGGCCAATTGTTCGGTCCGGTTGGGCGCGACATAGGCTTCCGCCCCGACAGCGTCGAAATCGCGCGCAGTGTACTGCACACCCGTCGCGCCGCGCCAGACGCCGCGTGCCTGCTGGACCAGTTCGGCACGGGCTTCGATGCCGCCCACGTCGAAGACGGTGCCCACTTCGGCGCCTTCGAATTCGGTGTGGGTGTAATCGGAATATCCGGCCCGCAGGCGCAGGCGTTCGAAGAACCCCTCCCCCAGATCGACCTCGGCCCGGAAATCGGCGCGGTATTGGCGCAGGCCAATGCTGACGGGCACTTCGCCCTCTTCCTCGGCGCCTGCGTCCTCGCCTTCGCCGTGATGCCCCCCCGCTCCGGGTCGGCCTGGGATGCCATAGGATGTGTCGTACACACCGACCGAGAAGCCCATGGTCGAATCGCCGCGGAAGAAGGCAAGCCCCGCGTTGGCGGTCCAGGTTTCGGTCGCGGTGTTGGGCACGGTTCCGCGCAGCAGGGCCGCTTCGCGCAGCTCCGCCGCCTCGTCGCCATTGCCTTCGGCGTCTTCTTCGTCGGCTTGTTCGAGCAATTCGGCACGAAGGGTCGGCGCCACGGCGTAACCGGGAATGGCGAGGTCGCCCGTTTCGCGCCACGATCCGTCGGCATGCGCCACGAACCCGCCGCCAAGCGGGAAATCGACCGAAGCCCCTGCTTCGCGCAGATCGCTCGCGGTGTCCGCGCTGATCATCGCATCGATGTGCACCGGTTCGTCCGGGATGCGGCGCGGGATACGCTTGTCGATGATGTTGACCGCGCCGCCGATCGCCTGGCTGCCATAAAGCAGGACCGCAGGGCCGCGCAGGACCTCGATCCGTTCAGCGGTTAACGGATCGATCGAAACGGCGTGATCGGCCGATGTGTTCGATGCGTCGATAGCGCCGATCCCGTCGACGAGCACCTTGACCCGCTCACCGGAAAACCCCCGCAGGATAGGCCGCGACGCGCCGGGCGCGAAACCCGATGCCGAAACGCCGGGAATGCTGACCAGCATTTCCCCGACTTGCCCCGCCATGTTGCGCTGCAGTTCCCCGCCTTCGATGACATCGGTGCCTGCAAGGAGGTCGAACTGGCGCAGGCCCGCAGCCGTGACGATGATTTCGCCCTGGTAGTCGATGCGGCGGTCGTGGAGATCGTCGTTCGCGCGGTCTTGGGCTTCGGATTTTGCCGGATCAGGCTCGGCTACGGCGTCTTGCGCGTGCGCGGGCGCGGCAACAGCAAGGACAGCTGTGGTCAGCAGAAGGGCGGTGCGGGGATATGCATGATACAACATTACGCCCCTAATAGGGCGTGAAACTGGCCACACAAGAGACAGCTGCCAACTTTGGACGAATGATGCCTGCAAAGCGACGAATGGCTTCGCGCGCGCCATCGGCGCACGAAGCGTTGTCGATCGGTCTGGAAAAATGGAGCGGGCGAGGCGATTCGAACGCCCGACCCCAACCTTGGCAAGGTTGTGCTCTACCCCTGAGCTACGCCCGCTCACTGACGCTCTGCCGGATCAGGCGATCCGGTGGGGAGGCGCGCAACTAGCAGCGGCTCTTGAGTCCCGCAAGCCCAAAAAACGCTTCTTTTGCGCTGCCCTTGCCGCATGCCGGTTGCTCCTTCACATTCACGCAAAAGCGCCCACATGGGAGGCTATCGAATTCCGTATTGAAAGGTGATTGGCAGTGGCGAGCATGGGTTTGAGTATCGACGAACAAAAGGCGGTGGACCGTTTCCGCCAGGATATCGTCGAACCATCGATGACAAAGCTCGTCATCATCGATTTCCACGCCGAATGGTGCGGGCCGTGCAAGGCGCTCGCCCCGGTCCTGGAAAAGGTCGCCGGTGAATACGCGGACAAGGGCGTCGAACTGCGCAAGGTCGATGTCGACAAGGAACAGTTTATCGCCGCCCAGTTCCAGGTGCAGTCAATCCCCACGGTGTATGCCATGTTCCAGGGCCAGCCGGTGGCCGACCTGACCAGCGCACGCACCGAATCGCAGCTCAAGCAGGCCCTCGACCAGATCCTGTCCCAGATCCCTCTCCCCGCAGAAGGCCAGGAAGGCGCGCAGCAGCAACCGGACATCGGCCAGTTCGTCTCCATGGGCGAACAGATGCTGGCCGAGGGCGACGCCGAGCGCGCCGTTGGCGTATTCGGGCAGGTCGTGCAGATGGCCCCGGGCGAAGCCGCCGCGCACGCCGGTCTGGTTCGCGCGCTTGTGCTGGCGGGCATGGTGGAAGAAGCCGGTGCCGCGCTGGCAGCCGCCGAAGCCAACCCCGACATCGCCGGCGATCCGCAGATCGCACAGGCCCGAAGCGCGCTGGAGCTGGCCGGAAACAGGGTGGACGATGGCGAGCTGGCTGGCCTGCGCGACAAGGCCGCTGCCAATCCGGCTGATATGGATGCACGCTACGCCTATGCCGAAGCCGCTTTTGCCGCCGGCAACCGCGATGCCGCCGCCGATGAACTGCTGGCGATGTTCGAAGCGGACCGTGAATGGAACGATGGCGCGGTCAAGGCCAAGCTGTTGCAGATTTTCGAAGCGGTCGGACTGGAAGATCCGTGGGTGGTTTCCACCCGCAGGCGCCTGTCCCGGTTGCTGTTCGGATAAGCGGCACATGAGTTTACGCCTTTCGATCTTTCCCCTGCCGGGGGCGATCCTGTTTCCCGGCCTGCAACTGCCGCTGCATGTGTTCGAACCGCGCTATCGCGAACTGGTCGGCAGCGCCCTGGCGAAAGACCGGCTGATCGGCATGATCCAGCCGCAGACGTCGCGCGACGGAGCGCCGCTGTACGACGTCGGCTGTGTTGGCCGGATCGCTGATGTCGAGGCGTTGGAAGACGGGCGCTACAACATCGTGCTCGACGGGCAATCGCGGTTTCGCGTCCTGTCGGAACTCGATGTGAAAACCCCGTTCAGGCAGGTTGAGGCCGAACTGATCGAAGACGCGGAAAACCAGGTGCTTTCCAGCGTGGAGCGAGCCGGGTTCGAATTCGAGGCGCGCCGTTTTGCCGATTTGCAGGGCTATTCGGTGGACTGGAATTCGGTCGAAAGGCTCGACGATGAAACGCTGATCAACGGCGTGGCCCAGATCGTGCCGTTCGACGCGGCATCGAAGCAGGCTTTGCTGGAAGCGCCGGACCTTGCGCGTCGGTGCGAACTGATGATCCAGCTGATGCAGTTCTTCGCCTTGCGCGATGACGGCGACGAAATCGTCACGCTGCAATAAGGCGTCAGATCCCGAAGCTGTTTTTCAGCCCGTCGATTACATATTGCGCGGCCAGCGCGGCCAGCAGCACACCCAGCAGACGCGTGATGACCGCTTCGACACGGTCGCCGAACAGCTTCATCAACGGCCCTGCCGCGATCAGCGCCAGCATCGTCAACAGCAGCACCGCCGCCAGGGCGCCAAGCACCACGAACGTCTGTTCGATCCCCTTGGCCGAACTGGTCAGCAGCATGATCGATGCGATCGCACCGGGCCCAGCCAGCATTGGCATTGCCATCGGAAAGACAGAAACGTCCTCGACCTCGGGGGTCGCCGCGACCTTTTCGGCGCGTTCTTCGCGCCGCTGGGTACGTTTCTCGAACACCATTTCGAAGGCGATCCAGAACAGCATCAGCCCGCCCGCAATGCGGAAACTGTCGAGTTCGATATGCAACGCGCCGAGCAGGTCTTCCCCGAACAGGGCAAAGATCAGCAGGATCACGGCCGCGATCATGGTTGCGCGGATCGCCATGTTTCGGCGCTGCGCCTGCGTGGCGCCCTTGGTCAGGCCGGCATAGATCGGCGCACAGCCGGGCGGGTCGATCACCACGAACAGCGTGATGAAGGCGGAGATGAAAAGCTGGGTCATCATGACGTCGGTGCGGAAACACGCGACAGCAGGACTTTGCTCATCGCTCCGCCCTTGAGGAGGCGAACCGAAAGGCTGCGCGATCCGTCCGCGTTCACCGTCCAGCTGTAATCGAGCGTGCGATCCACCGATGCGCCGTTACCGGACCCTTGTGGCCCTGCCTGCGGCTGGCCTGCGGGCCGTTCACCGGCACAATCGGCGATCTGCGTCCTGATGAAGTCCGGTTCGACCAGCGGCTGTGTCAGAACGTCGCCCTGATCCAGCACCCATTCGTATTTGCCGCTGCGCTGGCGTTGCCAGATCGTGGTGAAATATCCCGTCGTCCCGTCCGGCCGTTGCCAGGCACCCTTCGTTACCGCCAGCGAACCGTCACAGCTCGACCAGAGTTCATGCGGCTGCCAACGCACCGCTTCGGGCGGATTGGATTGCTGCTTGAGCCAGTCATGCGCGTTGACCGGTTGGGGCACGAACATCACCGCATCCTCGGTCGCGTATTCGCGGAATGCGGTCCACTGCCCATCTTCCTGTGCCGCGCGCGCAAAGGCCAGCTCGGTGGCGACGACCTCGCTCGGATTGGCGGTGGGGGTCAGCAGGCGGGCGTAGCGGTCGCGTCCGTTGGGTCCGGCCGTGCAGGCGGATAGCGCAAGCATCAGGACAGCTGCCAGCAGCCTCACAGCGCGCCTTCCGGCAGATCGATACCTTCGGCGCGGTGCGCGGCAACAAGCGTGTTGCGCAGCAGGACCGCGATAGTCATCGGCCCGACACCGCCGGGCACCGGGGTTACGGCCCCGGCCACGTCCTGCGCGCCGGCGTAATCGACATCGCCGACCAGACGGCCTTTTTCCTCGCCTTCGGCAGGCGGAAGGCGGTTAATGCCGACGTCGATCACGGTCGCGCCGGGCTTGAGCCAGTCGGCCTTGACCATTTCGGCGCGGCCGACGGCGGCAACCACGATGTCTGCACGGCGCACTACAGCGGGCAGATCCTTCGTCCGGCTGTGCGCGATAGTGACGGTTGCGTTGGCATCGAGCAGCAACTGGGCCATCGGCTTGCCGACAATGTTCGAGCGGCCGATGACGACAGCCTCCAGACCGGACAGATCGCCCAGCCGGTCGGTGAGCAGCATCATGCAGCCCAGCGGCGTGCAGGGCACGAACCCGCTTTGCCCAACGGCGAGGCGTCCCGCGTTGGTGACGTGAAACCCGTCGACATCCTTGTCCGGACTGATCGCGGCGATGACCGCCTGTTCGTCCAGGTGGGCGGGAAGAGGGAGCTGGACCAGAATTCCGTCCACCGCCCGATCCGCGTTCAGCTTTTCGATCAGCGCCAGCAGGTCGGCCGCGGCGGTATCGGCCGGAAGCCGGTATTCGAAGCTTTCCATGTTGGCCGCCACGGTCGCCTTGTGCTTGCTGCGCACATAGACCTGGCTGGCGGGATCTTCGCCCACCAGCACCACGGCCAGCCCCGCCTTGCGACCGGCGGCCCGGGCAAACTTCGCCGCCTGTTCGCCGACCCGATCGCGCAGTTTTGCAGCGAAGGCCTTGCCGTCGATAATGTCCGTCATCAGCCGAAAGCCACCGTGCCGAGCACGATCAGCAGGATGTTGAGGCCGATGATCAGGACGATGGGGGAAAAATCGATCGCGCCGGTGTTGGGCAACACGTTGCGGATTGGCCGCAGGACGGGTTCGAACAGGCGGTTGATCGCATCGTAGAACGCGGTGAGAAACTCGTTCGAGCGACCCACGACATTGAAGGCGAACAACAGCCCGATGATGAACTGGATGATGATCAGCATGATGACCACCGAAGTGATCATGTCGATGATCTGGTAGAGTGCCACGAGGCCTGTCATTTCAGTCGCGTTCCCGTCGTTTGTGCCTGCTGCGTGTCCTACAAGAGCGATACGCTGCGCGCTACCCTCAAAGGCGTGTGCCTAGCCGGCGCTGACCAGCGTGCCCGCGCCGCGGGCGGTGAAGAATTCGAGCAGCATTGCGTGTGGCACGCGCCCGTCGAGGACGACCGCCGCTTCGCACCCAGCCTCGACCGCACTGACGCAGGTTTCCAGCTTGGGGATCATCCCGCCGCTGATCGTTCCATCGGCGCGCAAGGCGGCAATGTCCTTCGGGCTCAGATCGGTGAGCAATTTGCCATGCTTGTCGAGCACGCCGGTAACATCGGTCAGCAGCAACAGCCGCGCCGCGCCGAGCGCTGCTGCAAGGGCGCCTGCCATCGTGTCGGCGTTGATGTTGTAGGTGTGCCCATCCTCGCCCACGCCGATCGGCGCGACCACCGGGATCATGCCGGCGGCTGTCGCGGTCTCGAGAATGGTGGTGTCGACCTTGGAGGGTTCACCGACGAAACCCAGATCCAGCACCCGTTCGATATTGCTGTCCGGGTCCTTGATCGTGCGATTCAGCTTGGTCGCCGTGACCAGCCCGCCATCCTTGCCCGAAATGCCGATGGCCTTGCCGCCTGCCCGGGCGATCGATCCGACGATCGCCTTGTTGATCGCGCCGGAAAGGACCATTTCGGCCACATCGGCGGTTTCCTTGTCGGTGACGCGCAGGCCGTCGACGAATTTCGTCTCCACCCCCAGCTTTTCCAGCATCGCGCCAATTTGCGGGCCGCCGCCGTGCACCACCACGGGATTGATCCCGACCGCCTTCAGCAGCACCACGTCTTCGGCGAATTCGCGCGCGGCGCGTTCATCGCCCATGGCGTTGCCGCCGTATTTCACCACGAAGCTGCGCCCGGCATAACGCTGGAAATACGGCAGCGCCTCGATCAGCGTTTCCGCCTTGGCGTGGATGTCGGGGCCAATTGTGCTGTCACTCGCCATGGCGGGAACGGTCTCCGGGTTAACTTGCGCGCCGCCCTAGCCCGATTGCCCCTGCCTGCATAGCGCCAGCCTTACCCTGCCAGAGCGTCGATTTCAGCAGCGAGGCTGGCGAAATCGACGTGCCCGGTGATCGGTGTGACCCGTTCGGCCCACATGGCGTCGATCTGCGCGGCGATCGCGGGCGGAACCTGCCTGGCGTCGCTGCCTTCGGCCTGGACCTTCGTGGAATCGCTGTCGGCGGGAATGCCGAGCTTTTCTTCCATGGCCGCACACACCATCGCATCGTCGAAGCGGTCCTTGTGGGCATGCATGAATTCCCGCGTGGTGTGCGCCTCGACCAGGGCGACAAGATCGTCGCTCGGTTCGATGCCGATGAAACGCGCCAGCCGCCGGATCATGGCGGTCTTGTTCGTTGCTGCCCATCGGTAGGTGGCAAGCAGCGTGTCCGGTTCGTTGCGGCGCGCGTACCAGCTCAGCAGATGGGTGAAATAATCGGTCCCGCCTGGCCCGCCCATCATCCAGATCGGGAAGAATTCCTCGAGGGTGAAGGCACCGCTCTCGATGTGCCAGCCATCGAAGAAGCGGTGGAAGGACACATAGGTTTCCCTCGGATCGCGCAGAGTGACGACATACCGTGCGTCCGCTGGAAGGCGCTCGTATTCCCGATGGGATTTGAAGCCGCGCGGTTCGGCTCGCTGCGGCGTGGTCATGTCGAAATCCAGCATCAACGCCGTGTCTTCCCACGGGGTCATCCGGCTGATGTCGTCGAAATCCATATCGCCTGCGCCCGTGGCATGCCCCATGCGCAACTGGTGGAACATCTGCTGCATCATGGTAGTGCCGCTTTTGCCCCAGCTGGTGATGAAGACATCGCCGGGCCGGGGTTCGTGCGTACGAAAGTTGGCTTTCTCGCCCTCGTGCAACGCCGCCATGTTGGCGCCCATTTCTTCCATGGTGCGCGCGCGGCGCCCAACTCCACCGGTCATGGTCGATCCCCTATCCAACGCGCCCCGCACGATTATTGCATGACCCGGCGGGCAAAGTCACGGCCATTGCCCTTGCCTCGGGTCAGGTCCATGTTCCGCGATGGGGCGCTTGTGCGAAAGAGGATGGTGAGATGCAGCAACTCGAAGGCAAGGTGGCGTTCGTAACGGGCGCCGGATCGGGGATTGGCCTGGGCATTGCGCAGGCGCTGGCGGCAGCCGGGGTCAAGGTCATGCTGTGCGATATCGAGCAGGCCGCGCTCGACGCCGCGGTTGCCGGACTTGCCGCCACCAACGCCGACGTGGCGGGCATTCGCGCCGACGTCAGCCTGAAAGACGAACTCAAGGCCGCAGCCGACGAAACAGTCGCACGGTTCGGCAAGGTCCACATCCTCGTCAACAACGCCGGGGTCGGCGGCGGCGGCGATTACGGCGAATGGACCGATTCGAGCTGGGACTGGACCATCGGGGTCAACCTGATGAGCGTCGTGTGGGGGGTCGAGATCTTCGGCCCGCTGATCGAAGGCCACGGCGAAGGCGGGCAGATCGTCTCGACCGCCTCGATCGCCGGATTGGTGGCTGCGGTGAACCCGTCCTACAACGTCACCAAATACGGTGTCGTCGCGTTGAGCGAAGGGCTGCGCCCGACTCTGGCCGCGCGCGGGATCGGTGTTTCGGTGCTGTGCCCCGGCTTCATCCGCACGCAGATCATGGATTCGCGGCGCAACCTCCCATCCCGCTTCGGTGACATCGAGGAAATGAACGAAGGCGCGAACGAGATCGTCGAAACCGCGCGTGAGGCCATCGCCCACGGGATCGACCCGCGTTACGTCGGCGAACTGGTGCGCGAAGGGATCGAAGGCGACTGGCCGTACATCCTCACCGATACCGAATTCGAACCGATCGTCACCGAACGTTTCGCCAACATCACCGCAGGCTTCGACCGCATCCGAGACCGCGTGCCGCAACGCTGACGCGCCCGGCACGAGGCCGCCCGCGTTACCGGGGTGCGGGAGGGTAGGGCGCGGCCGCGCCGTGATCGATGCTGAGGCTTTCGAGCAGTCGGAAGCGGCCTTCGTGCGGCATCCATTGCCACGTGTGGATATAGCGCCCGCCGCCGGTCATCTCCCACCCGCCGGTCCCCTTGTTGCCTGACGCGCTCCATTCGTAAAAGGTGTGATGCCCTTCTTCCAGCGCGCCCCAGTCGCCCAGCTTCTGGATCCGGCGCGACCCCGGCACCAGAATGCGGCGATTGCGGTACCCTTCCTCCGCACCGCCCGGGGCACGCCTCGCACACCGGTCGCGCTGCTGGTCGATCGTCTGCGCGCCGCTCGACAAGGGCATTCCCGCAAGGTCGTGCAGCATACGGTAATCGGGGTGGATCAGGTCTGCCACCGCATCGGGATCGCAGCCTTCGAAGAAGGCCCAGAACAGCTTCGCGTCGTTGGCTGCGATGGCCGCTTCCATCGCCTCCCCCACGGGCGTGGTTTGCGCGGTGCTAGGTGCCGGGACCGTAGCCTGGGCAAGGAATACGGCGAGGACGAGGCTGGTCAGCATGGGCGGAAACTTTCAAATTTGTGTATTGCTTTATTAATACAGTTAGCAAACGCGAGAGCAACCCGCTTTCTTTTGGCCGCCAGGGCTTTACGGTGCGCGGATGATCCGCACCCGTCACCTGCCCGCCCTGCTTGCCCCCCTTGCGCTCGCCGCGTGCGCCACCACACCGGCGCCCGGCCCTTCGCCGCAGGATGCCTTCTGGTCCGCCCTGTCGAGCCATTGCGGCAAGGCCTACACGGGCGGCATGGCGAGCGAGGATGCGCGCGACGCGGACTGGGCGGGCAAACGCATGGTGGCGCACTGGGCCGAATGCAGTGAGGCACGTATCGCCATCGCGTTCCATGTCGAGGATACCGAAGCACCCGGCGGGTGGAACCGGTCGCGCACCTGGATCGTGACGCGCGGCGAGATCGTCACCACGAGCGAGCCGGGCACGAAATTCCTCACCCTCAAGCATGACCATCGCCATGCCGACGGCGAGAGCGATGCGGTGACCTTCTATGGCGGCACGACCGGTGATCGAGGCACGGCGACCGCGCAGAATTTCCCGGTCGACCGGCACAGCATCGACCTGTTCCAGAAGGAAGGTCTGGACGCATCGCTGACCAATGTCTGGCGGATCGAGATCGACCCGGCGGGCACGTCCGACGCCCGCTTCGTCTATCAGCTTACCCGCCGCAACGATCCGACGCGCCGTTTCCGCGTGGAATTCGACGCGAGCGAGCCGGCCCCCGCGCCGCCGCCCGCGTGGGGCTGGTAACCGCACCTTGCGCTGACGACGCGCGGGGACAGGGCCATGGCACGGGGAAGCACACGCCGGTCGAAGTGGGGGCGTAAGCCGCCCAAGCCGCTTCGATTCGATGCGCGCTGGCAGCGGCGGCAACGGTGGCGCGGAACATGGCGGCGCATTCGGTGGCTGGGTCCGCCCTTCCTGCTGCTCGGCATCTTGCTCGGCGTCTGGTTCTTCGTCGAAGGCCCCCGGCGTCCGTATTCGCAGGATGGGCCGCGCGCGTCGGACGATTGGGTGCAGGTGCTGACACGGTTCGAATTATGCGGACCGGGGGCGAACAGCGCCTGCGTGATCGACGGCGACACGGTGCGTTACGGGCATCTTTCAAACGACCGGCGCATCAGGCTCAAGGGGTTCGATACGCCGGAAATGAAAGGCGCCTGCCCGGCCGAACGGGAAAAGGCGATTATCGCCAAGCGCGCGCTCCACGACTGGCTGGCGCAAGGCCCGTTCGAATGGTCCGGCGGCACCAATCCCCCGCGCGAATTTTACGGCCGCGAACTGCGCGAAGTGCGGCGCGGCAGCGATTACCTTGCCGACCACATGATCGGGCTGGGCCTTGCGGAAGGGGGCGGGTGGCGAACCGAGCGGATCGACTGGTGCCGCTGACCCGCACCGCGCGGCGTCAGGCGGCGCGAGCCCTGGAAACGATGGCCGTGATCTCGTCGAGCAGGGCGAGGCGCTGTTTCTTGAGCGCTTCGGCGCGGTCGTCGCTCGCCGCCTCGGTCTCGGCCTCGATGCGGTGCACCTGGCGGTTCACCTCGTGGTATTCGTCCGCCAGCCGCGCATAATGCGCATCCTCCTGCTTCAACCGCGTAACCAGTTCGCGGTCGCGGGCAAAGATCGTGGTGAGTTCGTTGGGCGTGTGCTGCGACATGTGGGGTCCTTCCTCGAAATTTATAAAGAACCCTAACCCACTCGGCTGAGGCGTCATTGCGTTGGATCAATTTGCATCGTTAACGGATGGGTTCGCAGGCAAGGCCGTCTCCGTCACCATCCATCTCCGCGCGGTAACCCGGCTGGCCGTAATGCAGCGGCGCTTTGCCCGCCGCCCTCACTTCGTCGCAACCCGAATATTGCACGCTGGCCATGACGGTTTCCATCTGGGCTTCGTCCTCCGGCGACCGGGGGCCGGGAACGCTCATAAACAGAAAGTAGCAGAAGCCTGCGACGACCAGGCTGTTGAGCGCCCCGGCCCACAGTTTTGCGTTGAAGCCCGGCTTTCTGGTCTTGTGACGGAAGACAGCGCGCCCGGCCAAGGCACCAAATATGCCGCCTAGCGATGCGAGCGTTACGAGTGTCTTCTCGGTTACACGCCACCCACCACTTTCCGCCTGCGCCTTGTCCCAACCGAAAGCGGCAAACGCGAGGAAATTGATCGCTATCAGGAAGTAGGTGGCGAGTTCTGCAAGCAGCATTGGAGCGTCCATGCGATTGAATATGCAGGGATCTCTATCTGCAAATTCTGAACAAGTGTTTGCAGTTTGCCCGAAGATCCATGGCCGTCCCGATACGGCTTGTCACGGCGTTCCGGGCAAGCGTGAACATGGTCGCGCATGCCCGCAGAACGGTACGGGGCAGGTGATCCTCAGACCCCTGCCCCGGCTATGATCCTATGCGGCGAATGCAACCCGCGTGAGATCAAACGTTCGGAGTTTACTACTCCGCTGCCTGCGCCCCCGCGTCGTCCCCGAACAGGCCCGGGCCTTCGTCGACGACTACTTCCTCGTTCGCGGCCTTGGCCTTGTTGCGCTTGTCGAAGCTGGACCACACGGTGTTCCAGTCGCCCTTGGTCGCGCCCTTGGAATATTCGGTGGCGCGCTGTTCGAAGAAGTTGGCGTGTTCCACACCGTTCAGCAGCGGGGCGAGCCAGGGCAGCGGGTGATCTTCAACCATGTAGATCGGCTGCAAGCCCAGCTGGCCCAGACGCCAGTCGGCGATGTAGCGGATGTACTTCTTGATTTCCTTCGGCGTCATCCCGGAAACCGGGCCCATTTCGAAGGCGAGATCGATGAAGTTGTCTTCGAGGCGCACCGACTTCTGGCAGATGTCGATGATGTCTTCCTTGACCGCCTTGGTGTAGCAGTCCCGTTCGCGCACGAATTCGTGGAACAGGCGCACGATGCCTTCGCAGTGCAGGCTTTCGTCTCGGACCGACCAGCTGACGATCTGGCCCATGCCCTTCATCTTGTTGAAGCGGGGGAAGTTCATCAGCATGGCGAAGCTGGCGAACAGCTGCATGCCTTCGGTAAAGCCGCCGAACACCGCCAGCGTGCGGGCAATGTCTTCGTCCGTGTCGACGCCGAACAGCTGCAGGTAATCGTGCTTGTCCTTCATTTCCTCGTATTCGAGGAAAGCGGAATATTCGCTTTCGGGCATGCCGATGGTGTCGAGCAGGTGGCTGTATGCCGCGATGTGCACCGTTTCCATGTTGGAAAACGCGGTGAGCATCATCTTCACTTCGGTCGGCTTGAACACGCGCCCGTATTTGTCGTGATAGCAATCCTGCACTTCGACGTCGGCCTGCGTGAAGAAGCGGAAGATCTGGGTGAGCAGGTTGCGCTCGTGCTCGGTGATCTTCTGAGCCCAGTCACGGCAGTCTTCGCCGAGCGGAACTTCTTCCGGCATCCAGTGGATCTGTTGCTGCCGCTTCCAGAACTCGTAAGCCCAGGGGTATTCGAAGGGCTTGTAGGTCTTGCGGGCTTCGAGCAACGACATCTTGTGGTCTCCATGGATCAGGCGCGAGCGACTCATATAGGGAATCATGCCGCGGAATCGAAGGCAAGGGGTAATGATTCGGCGGGGATAAGCTGTGGGCTGAAAGCGGCAGCCGGTGGAACGCAGCCCCGTTTCGTCCGTTAACCAGCCAAGTCCTTAAAGACCAATCGATTTTCCGGGGAACAGCGGCGTGGTTCGGTTTCCCCCCCTTTGCGGACCCTGTCTGCGAACCCCGGCGCCCCGCCTCGATCGAGGCGGGGCGTCAATTCTATCCGCGAAGGGCCGCGCGCAAGGCGCCGCCGCGTTACTTCCAGAACCAGCGGTCCCGTGCGCCCCTTGCCGCGCGCTGGCGCCACATCTGGATATAGAGCCACAGCCCCGAGAACGAGAAGAACAACAGGGCAAAGCCCGACAGGATCGAAATCGCGGTACCGACGGGGCCAAATTCGTCGCCAGAATGCAGATGGTGGAAGAAGCCCACCAGGCTGCGCGGGCCGGTTTCGGGTCGCGGCGGCGTACAGCGCCAGGCTTCCGGGCATTCGAACCCGGCGGGCGGCTCCTGCAACGCCAGTTCGGCCGCGGTCGGTTCGGCCACGGGCCACAAGGCTGCCCAGTGGCTGAGCAGGCCGGTCGCCGCGATGAAGAGCATGAAAACGCCGAAAAAGAGCGACAGCCAGCGGTGCCACTTGCGCATATGAGAATTCCTTTTTGCGAGTGATTTGCAATTGCAAATAACAGGAGCGTTGTTTGGCGCAAGAGTAGAATTGTCGCACCGTGTCGCGCCGCGCCGCGTGCTATCCGTCCCACCCGACGGAGCCGTGGTGAACCGGCCAATGGGCACGGCCCAGACTGGCGGCCGCAACCGCAAAACCCCGCCGGATAAGCGAAGTTTTCATTTGTCCTAAACGGGCGCTTAACCTTTTCGACACCATCTCGCGCAACACCGCGGACACCAAGGGTTTCGGCACGGGCTTAACTTGTGCGGATTATTAACCGGGTCACCATGGACCTGTTCTCACCCCCTGACCTTGCCTTGCGCAAATCCGTGGATGCGGCTCTCGCTGAAACGCGCCGGGTGAGCGATTGGCCAAAAGAGCTGCGTCAGGAATGGAACAGGCACCGCGAAAGCACGGCGGCAACCGAGCTGGCTTTCCAGTTGAAGCTTGGCCTTGCCGTCATCGCCGTGTCGAGCCTGCTGGATTTCCTGGTGATGCCGGATGTGGCGATCATCGTTCTGGCGATTCGCGCCGCGTTTGCCCTTCCCCTGACCTACATCGCCCTATGGCTGCTGCGCCGCGGAAAGGTGGCACCGGCCAAGCTGGCCGTGATGGCGACGCTGTCGTTCTTCGCGGCCACGGCGATATCCATCTCCAGCTTCGGATCGTCCGACGTGATCGCGCGCTACAGCATGGCAACGGTTGTGCTTCTGGCGATGGCGCTTCAGGCGCTCCCCTTCACGATGACGGAAAAGGTGCGCTTTGCGCTCGTCTATTCGCTCGCCACGTTCATCGCCGGGCTGCTGCCGCACGCCCTGCCGGCAGAACTCATGCTCCAGCACATGGTGTTCCTCTCCGTTTCGGCGGTCGGTGCCGTCATGCTGGCCCGGCGCGTCTGGATGCTGGAGGCGCGCGACTTCTTGCGGAGCCTGAAGCATGGCTTCGTCCGTCTCGACCTGGAACAAAGCAACAGCCTGCTGCGCGAACTGTCGGAAAGCGATCCGCTCACCGGTCTGGCCAACCGCCGCACGATCGAACGGGTTTATGCCGAAATGGCCGATCGCGCCGGTGATGGAAAAATCGCGGTGATGATGATCGATCTCGACCACTTCAAGCGCTTCAACGACCAGTTCGGCCATCAGGCGGGGGACCAGTGCCTGGTCCAGGTTTGCCGCGAGATCGAATATTGCCTGTTGCGCCACGGCGGGCACGCCGCCCGGTTCGGCGGCGAGGAATTCGTGGCTATCCTGATCGAACGCGGACCACGGACGGGGATGGTCGTGGCGGAGGAACTGCGCCGGAAGATCGCCGCGCTGGACATTATCGCCGGACCGCACATGCGCAGCGCGATCACGGCAAGCATCGGTGTTTGCGCCGCATCGGGTTCGCATTCGATGGGCCACCTCATCGCCCGCGCCGACGAAGCGCTCTATCGCGCCAAGCAACGCGGGCGGAACAGGGTCGAACTGGCGTATTCCGCAATGGAAGAACTGGACTGAGGGCGAGGCAGAGGGCGCTCTGCCATTTTGCGGACGGCGCCGTGTTAGCGACCTGAAACCGGACGCCTTCGAACAGATTGCGTCAGATACGAAAAAGCCGCTCCCCCGGAGGGAAGCGGCTTGTGATGTTCGCCCGTTGCCGGCCGCGTTACTGGCAGGCGAGGCATTCCTCGTAATCGGTCGGTTCGGCTCCGGCAGCCATAAGCTCGATCCGGGCCGCATCGGCGGTGTTGTCGGCTTCCACGCCGCCCGCAAAGCCAGCGCGCTGCACGCTCTTGGACCGCAGGTAATAGAGCGACTTGATGCCCTTTTCCCATGCCTGGAAGTGCAGCATCATCAGATCCCACTTGTCGACATCGGCCGGGATGAACAGGTTCAGCGACTGCGCCTGGTCGATATAAGGCGCGCGGTCGGCCGCGAATTCGAGCAACCAGCGCTGGTCGATTTCGAAGCTCGTCTTGAACGTCGCCTTTTCCTCGGTCGTCAGGAAATCGAGGTGCTGGACCGAACCGCCGCGTTCGAGGATCGTATTCCACACGGCGGTGGAATCCTTGCTCTTCTTCTGGAGGACTTTTTCCAGATAGGGGTTCTTCACCACGAACGAACCCGACAGGGTCTTGTGCGTGTAGATGTTCGCCGGGATCGGTTCGATGCAGGCGCTGGTGCCGCCGCAGATGATCGAAATCGACGCCGTCGGTGCGATTGCCATCTTGCAGCTGAACCGTTCCATCGCGCCGGTTTCCTCGGCATCGGGGCACGGGCCGCGTTCCTTGGCAAGAACCATGCTGGCTTCTTCGGCCTTGGCGCTGATGTGCTTGAACATCTTGAGGTTCCAGACCTTGGCCATCGGGCTTTCGAAGCCGATTTCCTTCTTCTGGAGATAGGAGTGGAAGCCCATCACGCCCATGCCGACGCTGCGTTCGCGCATGGCGGAATATTTCGCGCGGGCCATTTCTTCAGGCGCACGGTCGATATAATCCTGCAGCACGTTGTCGAGGAAGCGCATGACGTCTTCGATGAACTGCTTGTCGCCTTCCCACTCTTCCCATTTTTCAAGGTTGAGCGACGACAGGCAGCACACCGCCGTGCGGTCGTTGCCAAGGTGGTCGATCCCGGTGGGCAGGGTGATCTCGGCACACAGGTTCGAAGTCGAAACCTTGAGGCCCAGTTCGCGGTGATGCTTGGGCATCATGCGGTTCACCGTGTCGGAAAACACGATGTAGGGTTCGCCCGTGGCTAGGCGGGTTTCAACCAGCTTCTGGAACAGGCTGCGGGCATCCACGGTCTTGCGGACCGACTGGTCACGCGGCGACAGCAGGTCGAACTCTTCCCCGTTGCGAACCGCCTCCATGAAGGCATCGGTCAGCAACACACCGTGGTGCAGGTTCAGCGCCTTGCGGTTGAAATCGCCCGACGGTTTGCGGATCTCGAGGAATTCCTCGATTTCGGGGTGCGACACGTCGATGTAGCAGGCGGCCGAACCGCGGCGCAGCGAACCCTGGCTGATCGCAAGCGTCAAGCTGTCCATCACGCGAACGAAGGGAATGATGCCGCTGGTCTTGCCGTTCAGGCCAACCGGTTCGCCAATGCCGCGGACATTGCCCCAATAGGTGCCGATGCCGCCGCCCTTCGACGCCAGCCAGACGTTCTCGTTCCAGGTGTTGACGATACCGTCGAGGCTGTCGGAAACCGAATTGAGGTAACAGCTGATCGGCAGGCCACGCGTGGTGCCGCCGTTGGACAGGACCGGCGTCGCGGGCATGAACCAGAGGTTCGAAATATAATCGTAGAGGCGCTGGGCGTGTTCGGCATCGTCGGCGAACGCATCGGCGACGCGGGCGAACAGGTCCTGGAAGCTTTCACCGGGCAGCAGGTAGCGATCGATCAGCGTTTCGCGGCCGAAATCCGTCAGGTTTTCGTCACGCGAAGGATCGGTGCGGACATCGAACCGGCGATCGAGGATCTTCTTGCTGTCTTCCTTGTCGGCCTTGGCAGCTTCGGCCATCGCGCCAGCCAGCGCTTCGCCTGCAGCTGCGCTTACCAGCGCTTCGCTGCCTGTATCGCCCTTGTCCATCGTTACCGCTTTCTCAGGTGCTTTCGCATCGTTCGTGGCCGTGTCTTCGGCGGTATCCTGTGTATCCAGATCCAGTGCCATCGCCGTGTCGTCCCCGCTTTTGAAATCCATCATCATCCCCGCCGTTTTAAGCCCTGGAAGAACCGCGCATGTCCATGCGCATGTTCCACATGTGTTCGAGTCGGCGGTTGCAATCCCCGCCTAGCAATTTTCGTGTCTCCAAGGGCGAAAACTTATCCCCTTTTTCCCCACAGGACAGCGCACAACCGGCTTGCACCCCATATGGGGAGAAACGCCTCATCCGCTAGGTCTTGTGGGTGCCCCCAGGTAACCGACCACTATATACTGAATCACTGGCGACTCCTGCGCAAGAGGGTCAATGAAAATTTAACGCTGCCGGAAGGCCATTGGTCACGGTGTCCTAGGCCACTGCAACGCAGCGACGCGTGGACCAAGCTGGACTCGCGCGGTGTGCAACCCGGAAAATGAATCCGTGAAAAAAATTTTGCGGGCAAAAGTTCGATGTCCGGGTTGTGAATCATCGGAATCCGGGCGCGCAATTTTCGAATCCGGGCGGGATGCAAATGGGCCCCGCCGAAGCGGAGCCCATGGTCTTTAAAATTGCGATCCCGGCGCGGGGCGGCACCCCGCAGACAGACACCGCCCCTGCGCCGAGAAGGCCCCTGCCCCAGATCTGAGGGGTCAGGAAACGGGGTCTGCGCCCAGGGTCAGGGCGAGCACAGCGCGTTCTTCGGGCGATGAGGCGATCCGTGCGGCTTCCTCGCGGGCGAGCCGCCTGGTGTAGTTCTCCATTTGCCGTTCGCTTTGGGCAACGATGATGTTTGCCTGGATCACGTTGGCCCCGTTGGCTCCGCGCGGCAGCGGCGCAAGGCTCGTCAGACCCCGGACGGCGCGGCGGGCAGCCGCGTCGAGCTGGTTGCGCCCCGAAGACTGGTAGGTCGAAATGTCGACCGGCCGGCCGTCTTCAGAGGAGCGGAAGCGGATTTTGACGATGCCATGGCTGTCGAACCGCGGCCCCATGGGGATGCGCTCCAACTGCTGGTTGAGGTCGTTCGAGACCTCCTGCACGAATGTCGTCGTGCCGCGCGGGGACACGACAATTTCCTGGGAGGCCAGCGGCACCGCGATTATCGAGGCGGTGGCCGCGGCAGATAACGCAAGAATGGTAAGCTTGTTCATGGGATCATCCTTTCTAATCAAAAGATGATCGGCCGCAGAAGGTATCACACAGGTTGCGACTGTCGATTTTTATCAATGCGATGACGGTCTAGGGTCGATCGCTCCGGCGATGTCTGCGGAAACCGCCAGGCAACGCGAAATCTACGCTTCCTGACGGCTTTGTCAAAAGCCTGAAATAATGTTGTCGTGTCCTTCCAAATGCGGAACAAAATTTCCGCACACGGGTGTCTTCGCAGGCTCGCGATGCGCGAGTAGAGGTGCTGGCCGCAACGTAACAACAGCGCAGCGCAAGCGACTCGGGATTGGATTCGGCGGCCGTTCGACGGATGGTCAGACCAGCCGAAAAATCGACCTTGTCGGCCCGCCGGGCAGGCTCTCAGCCCTCTTGTTCGAGCGCGTCCATCCGCCGCCGCAGCGTCCCGCCGAACACCATCACCATCACGGCACCGGTAGCCGACAGGCCGACATGCAGCAGCCAGAATGCGGTATCCCCCAGCGGCTCGTAGAACCGCGCGATAAAGCCTGACGCGATGCCCACGAAGAACAGCGAGAGATAGGCGCCGGCCATCATCTGGGCGTTGATCTTCGCCGGTGCCCGCCGCGAAACCAGCGCCAGGACGGTTGGCCACTGGTACATGAAGGAAAAGCCCGACAGGCAGAAGGCGGCCAGCGGGAACAGTATCGAAACCTTCCCGTCCGGCGCGCTGAGCGAACCCAGCGCCAGCATCAGCGCCGATGCCGCCATGATCAGCGCACCGGTCGAAATCTTGCCCAGGTCGTCCGGCTCGCGCCCCCGCTGGGCCTGCCAGCCCCAGATCGCCAGCAGCACGGGCAAGGCCAGGATCGATGCAAAGCTGTCTTCCGATGCGAACCACGCCGGTGGGACGGCAAACCCGCCAACCGTCAGGTCGACCCGTTCGTTCACCCACAAAAGCCCCACGTTGAACAGCTGTTCGAAAGCGAGGTTCTGGAACATGGTGATGATCATCACGGCAATGATCAGGCCGATCAGGCGCCATTCCGCCGACGTGAGCGGCGGGAGGGTTTCCCCTTCCGGGGCGACCGCGCGATCTGCCGCGAAGTATTTCAAGCCCGAGAAATAGACGACTGCGGCCACCAGCATGAACACGCCCGCGGCGCCGAAGCCCACATGCCAGCCGTAAACCTGCGCCAGCAGGCCGCACACGAGCGGCCCGATGGTGGCACCGATATTGATGCCGGTCGAAAAGATCGCATAGCCCCTCGATCGCAGGGCTTCTTCGTGGCGTTCGTACAGATGCCCGACCTGTGCGGCGATATTGCCCTTCAGGCACCCCGAACCCAGCACGAGCAGCAGCAGCGCGAGCAGGAACGACCAGTCGAACACCATGGCGAAATGGCCAAGGGTCATCAGCGCGATGCCCAGCATGACCACCCGCTTGGCGCCCAGCCATTTGTCCGCCAGCAAACCGCCGAACAGCGGCGTGAAATAGACGAAACCGGCGTAAAGGCCGAAGGTCTGGCTGGCGAAGGCCTGCGTGCTCAGTTCGCCGAAGACGCCTTCGACGAAGCCGCGATAGGCACCCATGCCCGCGACATTTTCGATGCGGCCCGGCAGCAGCAGTTCCTGCACCATGTACAGCACAAGCAGCGCCCGCATGCCGTAGAAACTGAACCGCTCCCACGCTTCGGTGAGCGCAAGGAAGATCAACCCCTTGGGATGGCCCCAGATACGTTCCTGGCTACGCGCCGTCGGTGCATGCATGTGATAGTTCCCCCCGGACCCGACTGCAGGCGTAGGCCACGGGCGGGGCTTGTCAATCGTCCTTGCAGAGGAGCGCGGTTTTCCGCGCCCGCAAGTTCGGCGGCGCCCTTGTCGGCGTGCCAATTACCGCGCATGGAACGGGTGGGTCGTCACACGCTTCATTCGCGGGGAACGCCACATGGCTGCCTATGTCATTGCCAGCTACGACATCACCGACGCGTCCGGATACGCCGAATACACGCCCAAGGTCGTCCCGACGCTGATCGCGCATGGGGCCGAGGTGCTGGTGGCCGATCACCATAGCGAAGCCGCCGAAGGGCGCCCGGGCAAATCCACCATCGTGCTGAAGTTCGAATCCAGAGACGCGCTGCACGCCTGGTACGGATCACCCGAATACCAGGCGATCATTCACCACCGGACCGACAATTCCGAAGGTGTGATGGTGTTCGCCGAAGGGTTCGTACCGCCGTCCTGACGGATCAGCCGACGCTGGACCGGGCATGGTCCGCGATGGCATCGGCCACTTCATCGACCAGTTCCAGCGGCAGGTCGTGGCCCCATCCCGGAATGGTCTTGAGCTTGGCGCCCGGTATGCTGGCGGCGGTATCGCGGCCCCCTTCGACCGGCACCAGCGGATCGTCCTCGCCGTGCAGCACCAGCGTCGGTACGCTGACATCCTTGAGCATAGCACGCCTGTCACCATCGGCGACGATCGCGGACAGGTGCCGCGTCGGCCCTTCGGGATAGAAGCTGCGGCGCACGCTCGTGCGGGTGCGTTCGCGCAGGCGTTTTTCTTCGGACGGATAGCCGGGCGATCCGATCGTGCGCGCCACCATCACCCCGTGATCGACCAGCACATCTTCTTCCATGCTTTTCGGGCGGGTGATGAGCGCCTTCATCGCTTCGGGGCGGGCCGGCGGAAGCTTGGGATTGCCGGTGGTGGAAAAAACCGAGGTCAGCGACAGGCATTTGTCCGCGTGCCGCGAGGCAAAATGCTGGGCGATCATTCCGCCCATGCTGGCGCCAACGATATGCGCCTTTTCGATGCCCAGCGCATCCAGCAGGCCCGCACCGTCATCCGCCATGTCGGCCAGGGTATAGGGGACCTTGGGTTTGATGCCGAGCTTCGAAAGCAGCGTCATCTTGACGATGCCGGGCGCTTTCACGCCGTCGAACTTGTGGCTGAGACCGATGTCGCGATTGTCGTACCGGATCACGCGGAAGCCGTGCCCCGCCAAGGCTTCGACCAGCTCGTCGGGCCAGAGCGTCAGCTGCGCGCCGAAACCCATGATCAGCAACATCGGGGGTGCAGCGGGATCGCCGTGCTCTTCATAATGGATCACGATGTCGTTCGCGGTCACCTTGGGCATCGGGCGTTCTCCCTTATCGTTGCTTTACGAAACTGATTCACCGCAAAGCGGCGCTCTTGTCCATGGCAAATCGCGATTCACGCGGCGCATGTGGCAAACCGCCCGGCGCGCACGGCACCGGGCGGTCTTGTGGGGATGGCCGGGATCAGGTCCCGAATGTCACGGTCGCCCGACTGCCGCCGGCAGCCAGCCGCTGGCTTTCCACACCGGTCAATTCGGCGAGAAGCCGCTCTTTCTCCTCGCCATCGCGGGCGAAGATCATGTTGGCCTGGAATACCGCGTCGCCGACGTTGGTTACGGGCGCTTCGTCAAGACCGCGCAGGTTGCGAAGGGCCATCCGCGCATCGCGGATCGCACGCTGATCGCCCGATGCATGGACGGTCTCGAAGTTGGAAGGCCGCCCTTGATCGTCGAGCGTGAAGCGGATCTGCACGGTGCCGACCAGCGCCGTTCCACGGGAGAACGCATCGACGCGGTCCAGTTGGCGGTTGAGGCGGTCGGTGGTCTGTTCCTGCCATGCCTTCATGGCGCCGGGCGAGGTAACGACGATACCGTCGTCGCCTGCGGCGGAAACGGGGGCCGCGCCGAGCGCCAGGGCTGCGGCCAGTGCAGGGGCGGAAATAAGCTTTGCAAACGTGTTCATCGGATCATCCTCCTTGGGGGTATCGGGATGACCGGCCATGTTGGACCGAAAGCCGAGCACAGTCCCAGAAGCTCGTGCGGAGGCTAATATGGTCGATCGAAGCGCCGCACCGTGCGACTGCTTCTGTCTTTCTGGAGACCATTTCCGGAATAAAGTTACAACATCGACCCGCCGAACGATCGACGCCCGTCTATTGACCACATCTGTAACCCGACGAACGGCTTACGTCAGGGGATGAGCACCGTATCGCGCGCAACCGGATCGGTTTTCGGGTGATCGAGGATGAAATGCAGCCCACGGCTCTCACGCCGGTGGAGCGCGCTCTGCACGATCAGATTGGCGCATTCCAGCAGGTTGCGAAGTTCGATCAGGTCGGTCGTGACGCGGAAGTGACCGTAGTAATCTTCCACTTCCTCGCGCAGCAGCCGAATGCGGTGAGCGGCGCGTTCGAGCCGCTTGGTGGTCCGCACGATGCCGACGTAGTTCCACATGAAGCGGCGGATTTCGGTCCAGTTCTGCTTGATGACCACCTCTTCATCGGAATCGGTAACCCGGCTTTCATCCCACGGCAGGATTTCGGGGGGATCGTCGAGCGTGTCCCAGCATTCGAGGATGTCCTTTGCCGCCGCTTCGCCGAACACGAAACATTCCAACAGGCTGTTGGAGGCAAGGCGGTTGGCGCCGTGCAGGCCGCTTTCGGTGCATTCCCCCGCCGCCCACAGACCCGGCAGGTCGGTTTTCGCATCGAGCGAAATCTTCACCCCACCGCATGTGTAATGCTGGGCCGGGACGACCGGGATCGGGCCTGTCGTCATGTCGATGCCAAGGCCGAGAAGCTTTTCATGGATCGTGGGGAAGTGCTCCTTCACGAATTCGGGCGGCTGATGGCTGATGTCGAGGTGGACATAATCCAGGCCATAGCGCTTGATCTGGTCGTCATTCGCGCGCGCCACGATATCGCGAGGGGCAAGCTCCATCCGCTCGGGATCGTATTTCTCCATGTACCGCTCGCCCGTCACCGGGTTGAACAGGCGCCCACCCTCGCCGCGCACGGCTTCGGTGATGAGGAAATTCTTGACCTCGAGATTGTAGAGGCAGGTCGGGTGGAACTGCATCATTTCCATGTTGGAAACGCGCGCGCCCGCACGCCAGGCCATCGCGATGCCATCGCCGGTGGCCCCGCGCGGGGCGGTCGAGAACAGGTAGACCCGTCCCGCACCGCCGGCAGCCAGCACCGTGGCGCGCGCGACATGGGCAACCACCTCTCCGGTTTCCTCGACCAGCGCATAAGCGCCCCAGACGCGGCCCGACCCCGAATAGTTCACCTGGTTGCGCGCCGTAATCAGGTCCACGCAGCTTTGGCCGGGAAGCAGGGTGATGTTCGGATTTTCTTCGGCGGCCTTGAGCAGGGCGGCCTGCACCGCCCAGCCGGTTGCATCGTCCACATGGACGATGCGGCGGTGCGAATGCCCACCTTCGCGGGTCAGGTGAAGATCGTCCTTCTCGCGATTGAACGGAACCCCCAGTTCGCACAGGCGGTCGATCGCGGCAGGGGCGCGCTCGATCACGAACTCGACCGTCTCCAGGTCGTTCAGACCCGCGCCGGCAACCATCGTGTCGCGGATATGGTTTTCGAACGTGTCCCCCGCATCGAGGACGGCGGCAATGCCGCCCTGCGCCCAGGCGGTCGAACCGCTCGCGAGGTCGCCCTTCGCAAGGACCAGAACCTTGCGGTGTTCGGCAAGCGCGAGTGCGGCCGTAAGTCCGGCGGCGCCCGATCCGATGACAAGTACGTCGTGGGTCATGCCCGCTGCCATGCCGACGCTTTCGGCGCGCGGCAAGAACAGAACGGCTTGCCGCTAGCGGCCTGTGCACCGCGTTGCCCGTGTGTATCGGCGGCTTTGCAGGGGATACGAGTCGGGAAGGTCGCAAACTTATGAAAATCGGATACCTCGCCTGCGCGTTCGGGCGACATCGCGTCGACCAGGACGCCATCAGGCGCGTCACAGGCGGGGTCGTGGCCCGTTGCGGACGATGCTCCACACCGCTGGAACAGGTCGCCCCCAATTACTGGGAAGTGCAGCAGGTGCGCGATGCCGGGTTGAGCCACCGGCTTCGCTGAAGGATATTTCGTGCGGTTGCGGATCTGCTTTTCGCAACCGCACGTTCTTTCCGCTTGTGCGGACGCAATCTGCGCGTATTCGCCGCGCAACGCCACGAACAGGGTCGCATTCTGTTCAGCGTAACGCTGGAGAAAAGATACCGTGGTGTTCGCCCGAATAGCCTGCCTTGCCGGCCGCCATCGTCCCGACCGACCGAACGTCGTCTGGGACGGCCTCAACTATGTCGGTCACTGCAACGATTGCGGCACGCCCATCAGGCGTCTCCGCAAGAACACGTGGCGTTCGTACGACCACGCATCCTGACCGCCAGGCGCCGCGGCTACTAGCCGCCGGTTAGCTGGACGAAGACATCTTCCAGATCGGCTTCCCGCGTCGTGACATCCTCGATCGTGTAGCCGTGGCTCTGCACCACGGCGAGAACCTGTCCGGCGCTCACCTTGTCGCGATCGTAGGTGATTTCCAGCCGCCGCGGCTCCACCACCTCGGCGCGCACGAAGCTTTCTTCCATGATCGGGCCGGCCAGGTCCTTGTCGACCGTGACCGCAACGATCTTCTCGCGCGCCATGTTCACCAGTTCGCGCGTCGGCTTGTCGGCGATCAGTTCGCCGTGGTTGATGATCGCGATCCTGTCGCACAGCTGTTCGGCTTCTTCGAGGTAATGCGTTGTCAGAACAACGGTTACCCCGTCGCGGTTCAGCTGGGTCACCAGTTCCCAAAGCTGGCGCCGCAGTTCCACGTCGACCCCGGCCGTCGGTTCGTCCAGAACCAGGATCGGCGGCGAATGAACCATCGCCTTGGCGATCAGCAGGCGGCGCTTCATCCCGCCCGACAGCGTGCGCGCGTAGGCATCGCGCTTGTCCCACAGGTGCACCGCTTTCAGCAATTCCTCGCTGCGGCGTTCGGCCTTGGGGACGCCGTAGAAACCGGCCTGGTTTTCCAGGACTTCGAACGGCGTGAAGAACGGGTCGAAAACGATTTCCTGCGGCACGATCCCGATCGAACGCTTCGCGTTGCGCGGATTATCGGTGATGTCGAAGCCCCAGATCTCGGCGTTGCCAGCCGTCTTGCCGACAAGCCCGGCAAGAATGTTGATCAGCGTCGATTTGCCCGCGCCGTTGGGGCCGAGCAGGCCGAAAATTCCGCCCTGGGGCACATCGAAGCTGACGCCCTTGAGCGCCATCTTGGGCGGTTCGCCCGGCCCGGCAGGGGCGTATTGCTTGACGAGATTGTCGATCCGGATCGCAGGAGGTGTGGTCATGTCCGTTGCCCTAGGCCCCGCGCCCATGCCGGGGCAAGCGCGGAGTGCTTGCGCGCAGGCGCACGAATCTTTATCGCGCACCGCCATGAGCCTGCCCCCTCCCGAAGTGTCCAAGGTGACAACCCGCCGCGTCTGGTGTGACGGTGCGAACGACATCCGCAGCGGCGAGGCGTACAAGCCTGCCGCGCTCGGCCATCCGAAGATCTATCTCGAGATCGACGAGCACGGCTATGTCGATTGCGGTTACTGCGACCGGCGCTTCGTGCTGGAAGGCGGCCCTGCCGACGGTGTCGACCAGTCGACCCTGATGGACATTTCCGAAGGCGCGGACCCGGGCCACAGGTAGCCCCTGTTCGCGGCGGCCATGCTTCCCTACATACAGGGGCATGACGCAAGCGAACGATCCCTTCGCGCTGCTGTACGGCAGCAAGCTTTCCCCCGACGAGGCCAAGGCGCTGACCGCGCGGTTGCTGAAACCGTGCGACGATGGCGAGCTGTACCTTCAGTTCATGGCGAGCGAGAGTTTCGCCTTCGATGACGGCCGCCTGAAAACCGCCGATTATTCGCGCGATTCGGGCTTTGGCCTGCGCGGCGTATCGGGCGAAACGACGGGCTTCGCCCACGCCAACGACCTGTCCGCCGCCGCGATTGCGCGCGCAGGCGAAACCCTGCAGCTGCTCGATGCGACCACCAGGCCGCACGCCGCCCCGCCCGAACGCACCAACCGCCACCTTTACACCGAAGACAGCCCGCTCGACCTGGTGCCGTTTGGCGAGAAGGTCGCGCTGCTGGAGAAAATCGACGCGATTGCGCGTGCCAAGGACCCGCGCGTGGCGCAGGTTTCGGCCAGCATGTCCGCCAGCTGGAGCGCAATCGAGATCGTGCGCGCCGACGGTTTCACCGCGCGCGACATTCGCCCGCTGGTCCGCCTGAACGTGTCGATCGTGGCCGAATCCAACGGCCGCCGCGAAACCGGCAGCTTCGGCTTCGGCGGTCGCTATCTCTATGACCGCCTGTTCGACGAAGGCGCGTGGCTGCGCGCAGTGGACGAAGCGGTGCGCCAGGCGCTCGTGAACCTCGAAAGCGTGCCCGCGCCCGCGGGCGAACAGACCGTGCTGCTCGGCCCCGGCTGGCCGGGCATCCTCCTCCACGAAGCCATCGGCCATGGGTTGGAAGGCGATTTCAACCGCAAGGGGACCAGCGCGTTTTCCGGTCGAATCGGCGAACGCGTCGCCGCGCCCGGCGTGACCGTGGTCGACGATGGCAGCATCACCGAACGCCGTGGCTCGCTGTCGATCGACGACGAAGGCACCCCGACGCGCGAGACGGTGCTGATCGAGGACGGCATCCTCAAGGGCTATATGCAGGATCGCCTCAACGCGCGCCTGATGGGGGTCGAGCCGACCGGTAACGGCCGCCGCGAATCCTACGAACACGCGCCCATGCCGCGCATGACCAACACCTTCATGCGGGGCGGGAACGACGATCCGGCGGAGCTTCTTTCCCGCGTTGACGATGGGATCTACGCAACCAGCTTCGGAGGCGGACAGGTCGACATCGTCTCAGGAAAATTCGTCTTCGCCTGCACCGAGGCGTACAAGGTCGAAAAGGGAAAGATCGTGGCCCCGATCAAGGGTGCGACCCTGATCGGCGATGGTCCCAGCGTGCTGACGCAGGTGACCGGGATCGGCAACGATATGGCGCTGGACGAAGGGATCGGCATGTGCGGCAAGGGTGGGCAAAGCGTGCCCGCCGGCGTGGGCCAGCCGACCCTGCTGGTTGCCGGTCTGACGGTTGGCGGCACCGCCTGAACCGCGCCGTAGCCGCGTGCGCGGCTCATCGCAGGTTCAGCACGGTTCGTGTAACACCGCATCCTCGCAAGGAGAATCGCCATGCTCAAGCCCGTGATTGCCGCCACTGCCGCCCTTACCCTGTTCGCCGCGCCCGTATCGGCGGATGACCATGCCGCGCCCGGGATAACCAAGGGCGAGGCGAAGCTTGCGAAGCTGCTCGAAGGTCGTGTCGCAGGCGAACCGGAACGCTGCATCCGCACCATCGGCAGCCGCACCCTGCGCCAGATCGACGGGACGGCGCTGGTGTACAAGGCGGGCGATACCTTGTGGGTCAATCGCACCCGTACGCCGGACCAGATCGATTCCGATGAAATCATGGTGATCAAGCGGTTCGACGCCAGCAACTTGTGCCGCACCGACCAGATCACCTTGATCGACCGGTTTGGCGGCTATTTCACCGGGGTGATTTTCCTCGACGATTTCGTGCCGTATCGCACGCCCGACAATCAGGGTTGATCGCCGCAACCCGAAACAACGCAAGGCCCCCGTCACACCGTGTGACGGGGGCCTTTGTCGTTATCAGTCGCGCAACTGGCCGCGGATTGCCCCGTTCGGGAATTCGGCCGTGTGCACGTTCACGTAGAAATCGCCGGGGACGTCCTCGATACGGTCCTGCGTCCATTCGCTGCCGTCGGTACAGCCTTTCCAGCCGCCTTCGTTGGCTGCGCGCAAGGTGAAGACCGGCGGGCCGTTAACACCGGCTCCGCCCACGTGGACATGGGCCGCCGTGATCGGACCGATCCCGCGAATATCGTTGAGATCCCAGCAGACCTGGCCGAACCCGTCGGAGATCGAAATTTCTGCGCGGCCCGACCCGTCGGGATCGCCGCCGCCCACTTCCTGCGCGCCGGTAAGATCGGCGTAATAGGTGTCGGCGAACGTTTCGGCGGTGCCTTCTTCGATCGTGGCGCAAGCGCCCAGCGAAAGCGCGGCGGCCGCAGCGGCCAATGTCGTCATGCGTACCCTGGTCATCGAATTCTCTCCTATGTCGCAGGGACTGATTATCGGCACCCGCTCCACCCCCAACGGTCTGCTCCGCGCTTGTTTCCTTGCAGGCTGGCGCTTTACCGGCGCGGCGCGCATACAAACGCCGAGAAGGAGAGTGCCATGACCAGCCCGCAGACCCCGATTGATTCCCCGTTCGGATACCGTTCCACGGCCCGCGAAGTCGCCGCCGCGGGAAATGTGGCGGGCAAGATGATCGTCGTTACCGGCGGGTATTCGGGCATCGGCACCGAAACGGTTCGCGCGCTTGCCGGGCAAGGGGCGCGGGTGATCGTCGGCGCGCGGCGCGTCGATCAGGCCCGCGACGTGTTGCAGGACATGGAAGGGGACATCACGATCCTGCCACTGGACCTGTCAGACCCGGCATCGATCGACGCGTTTGCCGACGCTGTTGCCGGGCAGACCGGATCGATCGATATCCTCATCAACAACGCGGCGATCATGGCCAGCCCGCTGGCGCGCGACGCCCGCGGCTACGAAGCCCAGTTCGCAACCAATCACCTCGGCCATTTCCAGCTTACCGCCCGGCTGTGGCCGTTGCTGGTGGCCGATGGCGGTGCACGCGTGGTGGCGCTGTCCTCGATCGGCCACCGTCTGCACGGCCTCGACCTCGACGATACCGGTTTCGAGCGCCGCGATTACGACAAGTGGCTGGCCTACGGTCAGGCGAAATCGGCCAACGCGCTGTTTGCGCTCCAGCTGGATCGGCTGGGCGAAGGCAGGGGCGTGCGCGCCTTTGCTGTTCACCCCGGCGGCATCGCCACCCCGCTCCAGCGCCATCTGACGATGGAAGAACAGACGGCGATGGGCTGGTACGATGCTGACGGAAACGTCCACGAAGCGTTCAAATCGACCGAAGAAGGCGCGTCCACCACGGTGTGGTGCGCCACATCGCCCCTGCTTGACGGCATGGGCGGGGTTTATTGCGAAGACTGCAATATCGCCGGCCCAGCCGATCCTGAAAACCCGCGCGGCGGCGGGGCATGGCCGCATATCCGCGACGAACGGCTGGCCCGGGACCTGTGGCGCACGTCGGAAGATATGACCGGGGTCAGCTTCCCGGGTTGATCGCCTCGATGCGGCGGCCGGTCGCGCAGAGCGCCTGTGCCGCGCAACCGGGGCAATCGGGCGCGGTGGGGCGGCACCATGTCTGGCCCAGCTTCTTCATCAACAGGTGGTGTTCGTCGAAATCGGCGGCAGACCATTCTTCCGGCATGACCGGCATGATCGCGGCATAGGTCCGCGTGGTGTCCGCCCTTGCCGGGACCAGGCCCATGCGCTGCAGGATGCGGCGATGGTGGCTGTCGAGAACCAGTGCGCGCCGGTCGAGGGTCGACGCGTTCATCACGCCCGCCGCGATCTTGCGTCCGATGCCGGGCAGCGTTTCCAGCCACGCCATTGCAGGCTGCGTGTCCATCTGCGCCAGATGCGACAGATCCACTGCGCCGCGCCGTTCGATCAGGGCGGTCAGGCTCGCCTTCAACCGCTCGGCCGCAATATTCGGGTAAGTTTGCGTCGTCAGTTCCGCCTGCAGTTCGCCAAGCGGTGCGGCCGCCACACCCTCCCATGATCCATACCGCGTCAGCAGGCGGTCGGTCGCCGCGTTGGACACGGGCGACTTGGTGCGCGCGCCGATAACCCCTTGCACCAGAACCCATTCCGGTTGGCGCCATTCGGCCGCTGCCCGTTCGATCCGTCCGAACCGCTGAACCAGCAGCGCCTGCAGGCGGCGCAAGGCATCGGTGCGCGGGTCCGGGCCAAGGGGAAGCTGCATCGGGATCGAAGGTGGTACGCGAGGCGGAGCAACGCAACCGCCCGCTTGCCTGCAATCGCGAAAAAAGGTCTACTTCCGACTCGGAAGAGGAGAGACGGCTATGGCGACGGCAGCGGACCTGACGGTCAAGCAGGCGGCGATCGATCCGATCGACGTTACACGGGCAGAACTCTATACCGAAGACCGGTGGCAGGAACCCTTTCGAAAATTGCGCCGCGACGCGCCGATCCAATGGGTGCCGCAAAGCAAGTTCGGCGCCTTCTGGTCGGTGTCGACCTACAAACCCATCGTCCACATCGAATCGCTGCCGAAACTGTTTTCGTCGAGTTGGGAATACGGCGGCATATCCATCGCCACCGAATCCGACCGGCTGCTGCCGGACGAGGAACGCAGCCCGATGTTCATCGCGATGGACCCGCCGCACCACACCGCGCAGCGGCGCACCGTGGCCCCCAGCTTCGGACCGTCCGAAGTCGCCGCGATGAAGGAGGAATGCCGCCAACGCACCGGCGATGTGCTCGATTCGCTCCCCGTTGGCGAGACATTCGACTGGGTCGAGAAGGTGTCTATCGAACTCACGACCGGGATGCTGGCGCGCATCTTCGGTTACCCCTGGGAAAGCCGCGACGATCTTACCCACTGGTCCGACGTGGGCGGCGATGTCGAACGCTTCCGCACGCCGGGCGGTCTGGCTGAACGCAACGCGCGCATGGGGGAAATGGGCGCGGCGTTTGCGGCCCTGTGGCAGCAGCGGCTCGAAAACCCAGGCAAGGATCTGATCAGCGTGATGATCCAGTCCGACGCGATGAGCCACATGAGCGAACAGGAATTCATCGGCAATCTGATCCTGCTGATCGTGGGCGGCAACGACACGACGCGCAATTCGATGTCGGCCTACGCCTATGGCCTCGACAAATACCCTGACGAGCGGCGCAAGCTGGAAGAAAACCCCGAACTCATTCCCAACGCCGTGGCCGAACTGATCCGCTGGCAAACGCCGCTGTCGCACATGCGCCGCACGGTGATGGAAGATACCGACATGTTCGGTCCGCAAATGAAGAAGGGGGACCGGGTTGCCCTGTGGTATCTATCCGCCAATCGCGACGAGGACATCTTCGACGATGGCGAGGCGATCCAGGTCGACCGCAAGAACGCGCGCCGGCACTTGTCGTTCGGCTATGGCATTCACCGCTGCGTGGGCGCGCGCGTGGCCGAATTGCAGCTGGTTACGCTGATGGAAGAAATGGCCAGGCGCAATTTGCGCGTCAACGTGGTCGGCGAGCCCGAGCGCGTGCCCGCGTGCTTCGTGCACGGCTACAAGCATCTGCCGGTGGAACTGACGCGCACCTGATTGCGCGCTTCGGCGCGGTCTTCCGCGCCAAGGGTTCATGTGGCCGCGTTCGCCAAGCGGGCGAACGCGGCCACATTTCATTCCCATTCGATCGTGCCGGGCGGCTTTGACGTGTAGTCATAGACCACGCGGTTGATGCCTTGCACTTCGTTGACGATGCGCGTGGCGCAGCCGGTCAGGAAGGCCGCGTCGAAGGGATAGACGTCTGCCGTCATGCCGTCGGTGCTGGTCACCGCACGCAGGCCGCACACGCTGTCATAGGTGCGGGCATCGCCCATCACACCCACGGTCTTGACCGGCAAAAGCACGGCGAACGCCTGCCAGATCGCGTCATAGAGACCGGCGTTGCGAATCTCCTCGAGGTAGATCGCGTCGGCCTTCCTCAGGATGTCGCACCGTTCCTTGGTGACTTCGCCGGGGATGCGGATGGCCAGGCCCGGTCCGGGGAAGGGATGCCGACCTACGAAGATTTCCGGCAGGCCCAGTTCACGGCCAAGCTCGCGAACCTCGTCCTTGAACAGTTCGCGCAGCGGTTCGACCAGCTGCATGTTCATGCGTTCGGGCAGGCCGCCGACATTGTGGTGGCTCTTGATCGTCACGCTGGGGCCGCCGGTGAAGCTGACGCTTTCGATCACGTCGGGATAAAGCGTGCCTTGCGCCAGGAAATCCGCGCCGCCGATTTTCCTGGCCTCGGCCTCGAACAGGTCGATGAACGCGCCGCCGATGAACTTGCGCTTCTTTTCCGGGTCGGTCAGCCCTTCGAGACCGCCGAGGAACATCTCTTCGGCGTCCACATGGACCAGCGGGATATTGTAGTGATCGCGGAACAGGGTGACGACCTGCTCGGCCTCGTTCAGCCTCATGAGGCCGTGGTCCACGAACACGCAGGTCAGCTGTTCGCCGATCGCTTCATGGATCAAGACCGCCGCAACCGCGCTGTCGACACCGCCGGAAAGGCCGCAGATGACCTTGCCGTCACCCACCTGCGCGCGGATTTCCTCGATCTTGGTTTTGCGAAATTCGGCCATGGTCCAATCGCCTGCAAGGCCGCAGACGTGGCGCACGAAATTCGCCAGCAGCTTGCCGCCATCGGGCGTATGGACGACCTCGGGATGGAACTGGGTGCCATAGAACTTGCGTTCCTCGTCCGCGATGACGGCGAACGGTGCGCCATCGGACGTCGCGACGATTTCGAAACCCGGGGCGAAACGGGTGACCTTGTCCCCGTGGCTCATCCACACCTGGTGGCGTTCGCCGACCTTCCACAGCCCGTCGAACAGCGCGCAATCCTTGGTCACGGTGAGGAAGGCACGGCCAAACTCGCCGCCTTCGCCCGTTTCGTGTCCGGGGCGCACTTCGCCGCCCAGCTGGTGGCTCATCACCTGTTGGCCGTAACAGATGCCCAGGATCGGCACGCCGGCTTCGAACAGCATTTCCGGTGCGCGGGGCGATCCGTCTTCCGGAACGCCCGCGGGCGACCCGGACAGGATGATACCCTTGGGCTGGAGGCGATGGAACGCCTCTTCCGCCTGGGTGAAGGGTGCGATTTCGGAATAGACCCCTGCTTCGCGCACGCGGCGCGCGATAAGCTGGGTGACCTGGCTGCCGAAATCGACAATGAGGATGGAATCGGGGAGATGTTCGGGCTTCATGTTCCAGCCGTTAGGCGCATGGCCAAGGCCGTGTCCAGCACCGGCAATTGCCACATGCACGATGACGGCATAGGCGTTGCAAGCCGGAAACGCGGGAGGGAGCGCGCATGAAAGAACACCGCCGCGCGCTGACCTTCCTGTTCGCGGTCGTCCTGATCGACATGATCGGGTTCGGGATCGTCATGCCGGTGCTGCCGCAACTGATCATGCACCTCGGCCAGATTCCGATCGACAAGGCGGCGCTGTGGGCAGGGTGGCTCGGCGCGGGCTATGCCGCGATGCAGTTCATTTTCGCGCCGATCCTGGGCAATCTATCGGACCGTTTCGGGCGACGACCGGTGTTGCTCGCCGCGTTGCTGGGGTTCGGCATCGACTACATCGTGATGGGGTTCGCGCCCAACATCTGGTGGCTGGTGATCGGGCGCTTCTTCGCCGGTATCACCGGGGCCAGTTTTTCCGCTGCCTACGCCTATCTGGCCGATATCACGCCGCCTGAAAAACGCGCGCAAAGCTTTGGCACGATCGGCATGGCGTTCGGCTTCGGCTTCATCCTCGGCCCGGCGATTGGCGGCCTGCTGGGCGAATTCGGCCCGCGCATTCCGTTCTACGCGGCGGGGGCGCTGGCGTTGGCCAATTTCGTGTTCGGATGGTTCTGGCTGGAAGAAAGCCTTCCGGCTGAAAAACGCCGGCCGTTCCGCCTTGCCCGCGCCAACGCGTTTTCCGCGCTTCGGGCCTTGTCCGGACAAAGCCCGAAGGTGTTGTGGTTCGTCGCCGCGCTGGCGCTGTGGCAACTTGCCCATCTGGTTTACCCGGCCGTGTGGGCGTATTTCGCCATCGCGGCCTTCGGGTGGACCGAATGGAAAATCGGCCTTTCGCTGATGATGGTAGGGATCACCAGCGCGCTGGTTCAGGGGTTTGGCCTGCGCCTTCTGGTGCCGCGATTGGGAGAACGCGGCGCGGTGGCGCTGGGTGTGGGATCGGTGTGCGCGGCGGCGCTGATCTATTCCGTCGCCTGGGCGGACTGGGTGGTGTTTGTCGGGATTGCCGTGGGCGGATTTCAGGGATTGATCATGCCTTCGATCAACGCGCTCAACTCCAGGGCGGTCGACGCATCGAGCCAGGGCGAACTGCAGGGTGCCACCCAGGCGGTCGGGAGCCTTGCCGCCATTGTCGGACCGCCATTCTACACGATCCTGTTCGCGCGGTTCACGGGTGCGGACGCGATCATCCCCTTCCCCGCCATGCCGTTGGTGGCGTCCGCGATCATCGCTGCTGCGATGCTCTGCGTTTTTCTGTACGCCGCGCGAACGAACGCGCGGAGTTGATTGCGCAAAACGCAACACCCGTCCGCGTTTTCTCACTTTAGTTCGCGCAGCGGCAATATTATTACAAGCCTTACAAACGAACGCCGCGGTCTCCTAGCCACGGTGTTCGGATCAAGAGACAGCCGGGCCCGCGCTCCCCTATGCGCGCCCCCGACTGGCCTTCCTTGCCCCCGCGGCCCGCCATAACGGCCCGCCGCCCGTGCAAGGCGATATGGCAGCGAGTAGAGACGCGGCCGCCAATACCTCCTCTCCCTCCCCCCCCAGTATTGGCGCCGCGTCTCGAACGCTGCGCCACCGGGATGCGGGTCAGTCGGGAAGTCCGCGCCGACCGGCTTCTTCGCGCAGATCCGTCTTCAGCAGCTTGCCGATGTGACTGCGCGGCATTTCATCTATCGCGTGAAGTTGCGCCAGGCGCTGGGTCTTGCCCAGCCGCGCGTTCACGCTTTCGCGGATCGCATCGGGTGCGCGCGCGTCCGGCCTGACCGTTACGAAGCCGACCGGGGTTTCGCCCCAGCGTTCCGACGGCACACCGATCACCGCCGCTTCGACGACGTCAGCCTCCTTCAGAAGCTCGTCCTCGAGGTCGACCGGGAAAATGTTGAAGCCACCGGAAATGATCATGTCCTTGGCCCGGCCCACCAATTCCACAAACCCTTCGGCATCGACGCGGCCAATGTCCCCCATGCGCTGCCACACATCGCCGGTTTCGGGATCGGTCCAATACCCTTCGCGCGTCTTGTCCGGCTGGTTCTTGTATCCCATCATCATGGTCTGGCTGCGTCCGATCAGATTGCCGGGCGTGCCAGGCGGCACAGCCTCGTCATCGTCATTCAGAACCTTCAGCTCGCTACCCGGAGCAGGGCGGCCGACGGTGTGCAGCTTGTCGGGAAACTTGTGCGCTTCGAGCAGGCAGACGACGCCGCCTTCGGTCATCGAATAAATCTCGATCAATGCGCCGGGCATCCGGTCGAGCACTTCGCGTTTGAGGTCGGCGGGAAAGGGTGCCGATGTGCAATATTTGATCTGCAGCGCCGACAGGTCGAATTCGTCGAACTGCGGTTCCTGCATCAGGCGGCGATACTGGACCGGAACCAGCATGGTGATGGTCGTGCGATCGGAAGCCGCGTATTCGAGCCAGCGGGTCACGTCGAATTTGCGCATGACCCGCGTGGTGCCGCCGGCCAGCAGGGGCGGCAGGAAAGCGACCATGGTGGTGTTGGAATAGAGCGGCGTGGACGCAAGGCTGCGCACCGGCAATCCATTTTCGAGCCAGCTTGCGGCGGTTGCCGAGAATTGGCGCCAGCGCATCTGGTGCGAATGCACGATGCCCTTGGGAACGCCGGTGGTGCCGCTGGAATAGATGATGTTGAACGGATCGCCCGGTTCCGGCGTGAAATCGGGCGCGCGTGTGCCGGCCGGCGCCATCCATGCGTCCAGATCTTCGTCCAGCACCACGCGGGTCATGCCGGGGAAGCAATCATCGCCCAGTTCGGCCAGCTTGGCGCGATCGATGAAGATATGACTCGCCCCCGAATCCTTCGCCATGCCGGCAAGCTGATCGGGGCTGGCGCTGGTCGTCAGCGGCGCGGCCACCCCGCCCGCGCGCACCGCGGCGAGGAACACCAACGCATAGGGTATCGAGGAATAGCCCAGGATCGCGACCGATTGCCCGCGCGCAAGGCCCGCTTCGATCAGGCGGGCGGCAAGGCGTTCGACACGATCGCCCAGTTCGCTCCAGCTCACTTCGCCATCGTCGTCGCGAATGGCGACGGCATCGCCCAGCGTGGCGGCGTTGCGCGCGATGATTGCGGGAAAGCTGCCGAACGATTCGGCGAGCAAGGCGGCTGTGTTGGTTTCTCCCATGAGCCGCACACTATCGGCACTTTGGGCGGTGTCTACCCTGCTAAATCCTTGCGACGGCTAAAGATCGAATGCGCATCGCCGATGCGCGGGCCATCAACATTCAATGACGTTGACCGCCAGTCCGCCCTGGCTCGTTTCCTTGTACTTGGAGGACATGTCGAGCCCGGTCTGGCGCATCGTTTCGATCACCTGGTCGAGCGTGACGCAGGTTTCCGCCTCGGTGCGATGAAGCGCGAGGCGCGCGGCGTTTACGGCCTTCACCGCGCCGATCGCGTTGCGTTCGATGCACGGCACCTGCACCAGGCCGCCCACGGGATCGCAGGTCAGCCCAAGGTTGTGCTCCATTCCGATTTCGGCTGCGCAGGCGACCTGTTCGGGCGTTGCCCCCCACAGCGCGGCAAGCCCGCCAGCCGCCATGGAACACGCCACCCCGACTTCGCCCTGGCACCCCATCTCCGCACCCGAAATGCTGGCGCGCTGCTTGTACAGAAGGCCGATCGCCCCCGCTGTAAGCAGGAAGGTGCGGCGGCTGTCGCGGCAGGGCGTTTCTTCCGCCGTGACGCAATAAAACCGGATGACTGCCGGGATAATGCCCGCCGCGCCATTGGTAGGCGCGGTGACAACCCGGCCGCCCGCCGCGTTCTCCTCGTTCACCGCCATCGCGTAGCAATTGAGCCAGTCGAAAAGCTGTTCGCGCTCGTTGGATTGCGGGTTGGCGGACAGCTTTTCCCACAGGTCCGGCGCACGGCGCGCCACCTTCAGGCCACCCGGCAGAACCCCCCGCTGGTGCAGCCCGCGATCGATGCACTGGTCCATCGCCTGCGCGATACGGTCCAGCCCGGCCAGCGTCGTGTCGCGGGCGCGCAGGGCGTCTTCGTTGGCCAGCACCAGATCGGCAATGGTCGCCGCGTTCCGCGCACAAAGTTGCAGCAGTTGTTCCGCGCTGCCGAAATCATGGGGCACGCTGGCACCGGCGGCGATACGGTCGTTCTTGGGCTTGCGCTTCAACTGCGCCTCGGATGCGACGAACCCGCCCCCGGTCGAATAATAGGTGCGCGCAAGAAGCACCGCCCCATCGGCATCGAAGGCCGCAAGCTTCATGCCGTTGGGGTGCAGATCGGGTATGATGTGGCCCGCCAGGTCGATGTCGCGGGCGATGTCGAAATCGATGGAGCGCCTTGCCCCCAGTTCAAGACGTTTGCCGGTGCGCACCGCATCGAGCACCCGCGCCGCTTCGTCCGGACAGGTGCGATCGGGCACGAACCCGGCCAGGCCCAGCACGCTGGCGTCCACCGTGCCGTGGCCCACGCCGGTCAAGGCCAGCGACCCCTGCAATTCCACGGTAAGGCGCGCCACACGATCGATCTTGCCCGCCTTGGCAAGCGCGCGCAGAAACATTCCGCCGATCCGCATCGGCCCGACCGTATGCGAAGACGACGGCCCGATTCCGATCCGGAAGATGTCGAGCACTGATAGCATGGTGTCGCGCCCTGCTCCGCGCCGGTCAAACGGTCAAGCGATGAACCGGATCAGTCGGGATTCGCCAACGCCTTCACCAGGTCGAACAGGAAATCGCGCCCGACATAAAGCGAAGCGGCGCTGATCCGTTCGTTCAGGCCGTGGACGCCGTTGCCATCGGGATCGCCCCACGATCCGGGCACGCCGTAACTGGGAATGCCCACGGCGGTCAGGAAGGTGGAATCGGTGTATCCGTTGGACATCACCGGCACCAGCGGGACACCGGGGAAATACCGTTCCACCAGGTCGCGCGCAGGGCCAAGCACGCGTTCGTCCATCGGCGGTTGCGGGGGTGCGGGTCGGCGCGGTTCCAGGATGGTGACCGTCATGGCTTCGTCACCGGCGATGCGGGCCAGTTCCTCGCCGATGAATTCGATCGAATTGCCCGGAAAGATGCGGCAGTTCACATTGGCCTGCGCCCGCTGCGCCAGCGCGTTACGGGCGTGACCTGCGTCGAGCATGGTCGCCACGCAGGTCGTCCGCAGGTTGGAATGCAGGAACGGGTCCGCATTCACGACGGCTTCGGCCGCGGCGTCGGCAGGGTTTTCGGCCAGCGCCACCATGGCCGCGCCAACCGCATCGCCGCGGCCTGCCCCGGCCTGTCTGAAATAGGTGCGCGTCGTGTCGTTGAATTGAAGCGGGAAGCTATATTCACCGATCCTGGCCAGCGCGTTCGCCAGCTGGTAGATCGCGTTATCGGGCCGCGGGACCGAACTGTGGCCACCCGGATTGGTGAATTCCAGCACGTAATTGGCAAAGATCTTCTCGCCCACCTGCATCGCCTGTTCGACAACATTGCCCTTGCCGTCGGATACGCCGCCGCCGCCTTCGTTGATGGCAAATTCGGCGTCGATCAGGTCACGCTTGTTGGCCGCCAGCCATTCGACCCCGTTGAACGCGCCGTTGGTTTCCTCGCCGCAGGTCAGCGCGATCTTGATCGTGCGCTGCGGGCGGTAGCCGGACTTGTGGAAACGGATCAGCGTGTCGACCAGGCTGGCCGCCATCGCCTTGTTGTCGACCACGCCGCGGCCATAGAGGTAGCCGTCCTCCTCATGGAGAATGAAGGGATCGCGGACCCAGTCTTCGCGCTTGGCCTCCACCACGTCGATATGCGCGATGGCGAGCAAGGGCTTGAGGCTGGTCGATGTGCCGGGATACACCGCCACCAGGCCGCCTTCGCGCGGCGCATCCGCCGTGGCAAACAGCGTCAGCTGGTCCTCCGTGAAACCCGCCTCGCTCAGCCGGGCGGCCATGCGCTGTGATGCAAGTGTGCAGCTGCCGTTGCTCAGCGAAGTGTCCGTTCCGACCAGTTCCTTGAACAGGCCGCGAAACTCCTTCTGGTCGGGCCGCAATTCGCCCGGCTGCGCGTCCGATGCGGCAGCCGTGCCGGATGCCCCCAGAAGCGCGGCGGCAACACCCGCCCATACCAGTCGTTTCATTCCCGTTCCCCCTCCAGATGCGGGCTGCATCCTACCGCAATTGCCTGTGGAAGAAAGGCGTCTATGCACCTTTCGGTTTGTCGCCCTCCTGCCTATATAATCGGCATGGACGAAAACACTTCGGTTACCCCGGAACGCAAGCGCCAGAACGGCGAGTATGGCGCAGACTCGATCAAGGTCCTCAAGGGGCTGGATGCGGTCCGCAAACGGCCTGGCATGTATATCGGCGATACCGATGACGGATCGGGCCTCCACCACATGGTGTTCGAGGTGTCGGACAACGCCATCGACGAAGCTCTGGCGGGCCACTGCGATCTCGTGCTGATCGAACTGAACCCCGATGGCTCGGTGTCCGTGGAAGACAACGGCCGCGGCATTCCGGTTGGTCTGCACAGGGAAGAAGGCGTTTCCGCCGCCGAGGTCATCATGACCCAGCTGCACGCGGGCGGTAAGTTCGAAAACACCAGCGACGACAACGCCTACAAGGTGTCGGGCGGCCTGCACGGCGTCGGCGTTTCGGTGGTCAACGCGCTGTCGGAATGGCTGGAACTGGTGATCTGGCGTGACGGCAAGGAACACTGGATGCGCTTTGAACATGGCGATGCGGTGGAAAGCCTGCGCATTGTCGGCGACGCACCGGCGGTCGAATCCAACGGCGACGAGGACGGCCTCAAGAAGGGTACACGCGTCACCTTCAAGGCAAGCGAAGACACGTTCAAGAACGTCATCGAGTTCGATTTCGAAAAGCTCGAGCACCGCTACCGCGAGCTGGCGTTCCTGAATTCGGGCGTGCGCATTTTGCTGCGTGACAAGCGCCACGAAGAAGTGGCCGAACACAGCCTGTTCTACGAAGGCGGCATCGCGGCGTTCGTGAAATACCTCGATCGCAACAAGCAGGCGCTGGTCGCCGAACCGATTTCGGTCAGCGCGGAAAAGGATGGCATCGGCATCGACGTCGCGCTGGAATGGAACGATTCCTATTACGAAAACGTGCTGACCTTCACCAACAACATCCCCCAGCGCGACGGCGGTACGCACCTGGCGGCGTTCCGCGCCGCGCTGACGCGCACACTCAACAATTACGCGACCAATTCCGGCCTGATGAAAAAGGAAAAGGTCACCCTGTCGGGCGAAGACATGCGCGAAGGCCTGACCGCCATCGTGTCCGTGAAGCTGCCCGATCCCAAATTCGGATCGCAGACCAAGGACAAGCTGGTTTCATCCGAGGTGCGCCAGCCGCTCGAAAGCCTGATGGGCGAAAAGATGAGCGAATGGCTGGAAGAAAACCCGGCGGACGCCAAGGCGATCATCCAGAAGATCATCGACGCCGCCGCCGCTCGCGAAGCGGCGCGCCGCGCCCGCGAAATGAGCCGCAAGGGCGCCATGAGCATCGCCAGCCTGCCCGGCAAGCTGGCCGATTGCCAGGATCGCAACCCGGCGAACTGCGAACTCTTCCTGGTCGAAGGCGATTCGGCGGGCGGGTCCGCAAAACAGGGCCGCGATCGCAAGACGCAGGCAATCCTGCCGCTGAAGGGCAAGATCCTCAACGTCGAACGCGCACGCTTCGATCGGATCATCGGATCGAAGGAAGTCGGCACGCTGATCCAGGCGATGGGCACGGGCCTGCGCGACGAATTCAATCTGGAAAAGCTGCGCTATCACAAGATCGTGATCATGACCGACGCCGACGTCGACGGGGCGCACATTCGCACGCTGCTGCTGACTTTCTTCCACCGCCAGATGCCGGAAATCGTCAAGGCGGGGCATCTCTTCATCGCGCAGCCGCCGCTTTACAAGGTCGCGCGCGGCAAGAGCGAAGTCTACCTCAAGGATCAGGCCGCCTATGACCGCTATCTGATCCAGATGGGCCTGCAGGGCCGCATTCTGGAAACATCGGGCGGTGCCCGCGGCGGCGGCGAACTGGAAGCGCTGGTCGAACACGGGCTGCGGATGCGCAACCTGCTGGCCTTCGTACCGCGCAAGTATAAGAGCGACCTGATCGAAGCGATGGCGTTGGCCGGTGCGCTCGACCCGGCGGGCGGCGATCGCCTTCCCGGCCTTCAGCGCGCGGCGGCGCATTTGCAGATGGCCGATCCCGATGGCCGCTGGTCGGCGGAAATCGGCGAGGACGCGATGGTGCGTTTCAGGCGTGTCTGGCGCGGCGTGACCGACGTCCACGAAATCGACCCTGCGTTCCTCGACAGCGCCGAAGCGCGCAAGCTTCACCGCGTCACCGCCGAACACGCCGAAGTCTACGCTTCGCCCGTGCGCCTCGTTCGCAGCAGCAGTGACGAACAGGCTGACGATGCCGATGGCGAGGAAAACGAAACCGAGACCGAAACCCCGATCCAGGGCGACGACGTGATCATCCTGCCGACGCAATTGCTGGAAACGGTGATGGCCGCGGGGCGCAAGGGCCAGAAGATCCAGCGCTACAAGGGCCTTGGCGAAATGAACGCCGAGCAGCTGTGGGAAACCACGCTCGATCCGGACAACCGCGCGCTGTTGCAGGTGAAGGTCGAAGACGCCGACGTAACCGATGAAATCTTCACCCGCCTGATGGGCGACGTGGTCGAACCGCGGCGCGAGTTTATCCAGACCAACGCGCTCAACGTCGCCAACCTCGATGTCTGACCGATAGCGGGCGGAGGGATGGAGCGCGGCGAGGCACACGCATTGGAACAAGGGGGCTTCCTCCTGTTCCTGGGGCTGGTCACTCTGGCCCTCATCGTGGTCATCATGCCGTTCCTGCAGCCCCTGCTGTGGGCCATGCTAGCGGCGATCATGTTCCAGCCGCTTTTCCGGCGTTTCCATGAACGCAGCGGCGGGCGCGAAAACCAGGCCGCAATCGCGACCCTGCTGGTCATTACCGTGGCGGTGATCCTTCCAGCGCTGTTTATCGGCAGCGCCATAGTCGATGAAGCGGCGGGCCTGATCGTGGCGTTCCAGGAAGGCGACATCAACGTAGCCCAATGGTTCGCGCAGGTGTTCGGGGCCTTGCCCGCCAATGTTCAGGCCTCGCTCAACGCATCGGGCTGGGGCGATCTCGTCGCCTTGCAGGAGCGTGCCCAGGAATTCGCGCAGGCAAGCCTGGGCCTCATCGCACGCCAGGCGGTGTCCATCGGCGGCAGCGTGTTCGGTTTCGTGCTGGCCTTCGGCATTGGCCTGTATGTCAGCTTCTTTCTGCTGCGGGACGGGCGCAAGATATCCGCGGCGGTGCTGCATTGCCTGCCCTTCGAACGCCCGATCGCAGACCGGCTGGCGACCGGTTTCACCGGCATCGTGCGCGCCACGATCAAGGGTTCGGTGGTGGTCGGGCTGGTTCAGGGCGCGTTGGGCACGCTGACGTTCTGGGTCGTCGGCATTCCTTCTGCGCTGCTGCTCGGCCTCGTCATGGCGATCGCTTCGCTCTTGCCGGCAATCGGACCCGCAATCGTGTGGGGGCCGGCCGCGCTTTACCTGCTCGCAACCGGCGCGATCTGGCAGGGCGTCGCGGTGATCGTTTCGGGTGTCGCGCTGATCGGCCTGGCGGACAATATCCTTCGTCCGATACTGGTCGGCCGGGACACCGGCATTCCCGACTGGCTGATCCTGATCACCACGCTCGGCGGGATCGCGCTGCTCGGCTTGTCCGGCATCGTCGTCGGCCCGCTGGTGGCAGGCCTGTTCCTTGCCGGATGGGGCATTTTGGCCGAACAGCGCGATCGCGCACCTCAGCCGTAAAGGCCGCTGGCCGATTCCTTCCACCGCGCAAGGGTGCGGTTGTAAGCGAACTCGATCCAGTCGAAGGCCTTGTCCAACGTCCGGTCGCCCGCCATCGCCATGCTGGCGCTCGCCCCCTTGGCAAACCTGATCGAGCCGGTGTCCGATTGCTTGACGATCCGGACCGATTGCCCGTCCGCATAGCCAAAGGCAGGCCCCGCTGCCGGGTGCGGCGGCAAGGTGACATCCACCGCGATCTCGCTCGCCAGCCCAAGCGCCATCACCGGGCCGCAGGGCGGCACCACACCCGACGCGGTGAGATTGGCCGGTTTGTAGAAGCCATGCGCGGTGTATGCGGTGGTCGCGTTGCCGCCCAGAAAATCGACCCGCGGGAACGACAGCGGATTGTCGAACCCGTTGGGTGACCGGGCGTTTCCGTAATCGCCCTCCACCGCGATGCGGCAGGATCGATCGACGTGCCCGGTCCAGATCGCACCCAACCATTCCAGCCCCTGCTGCTGCGCGTGAGCGGAGCGGAAGTGCCGCACTTTCAGGCGCACTTGTCGTGGGGGCTGCTGGTATGTGCCCGCCGGAGCACCGGCAACCGGTTCGGTCAGACTGGCGGGTCCATAGAGCGCCAGTGCGTGGAAGCCGGCGCGCCTGTCGAGCCATGCGTCCACTTCCAGGTCCACGTCGCGCAGCGCCTGGCCATGCGTGGTGCTGAGCGCGACCGCCGTATCCACGGTGCGGATCCGCCCTGAAACCCAGCTGTTCACCCACACCAGCGTGCAATCCTCGAACCGGCAACCGTCCAGCACCGTGCTGGGGACAGGGGCGGCAAGGTCACGCGTGGGGTATTTGTAGCTGTACAGCCGGCCATCGGTCGAGCCGCCGCCGATCCAGACATATTCGCAGTCGCGCCACAGGCAGTTGCGGAAATGGCCGCGGCGTTTGCCCGTGTCTTCCTGTGCGATCTTGCAGTCGCCGAATTCGCAATCCTGGGCCGAGACTACCGGATCGCAGCCGAGGTTAAGGCCATTGCCGTTGCCGGTCACAATCCTGCACCGCGCCAGTTCCAGCTGCTCGATCGCGTCGTCCGCGCCTACGGCGTAGAAAATCTCGCCCCGCCAGCCGATGAAATCGGTGTCGCGGCAGATCACTTCGCCGACATATACGTCCTGCAACCAGAAACCCTTGTCGGTAATGTCCCACCCGTCACCATCCGCCGGGTTGGCCGGAAAGACATACTGGCCGGTCCGGCTGCGGTTGCCCTGGAATACGAGGCGGTCGATTTCCAGGCGGGCGATCCGGCGCTCGGCGGGCTCGGGACGCGCGGTGTCGCCCTGAACGAACAATCCTCCGCCGCGCCATACGGCAGGCGCCGGATCGGTGGCCGAAGTGGCGACAATCTGCCAATTAGTGTCGGGATCGACCCCGCCTGGTCCGCGAAAGTCGAGCACGCTGCGCAAGGCCGCGCAGCCGCGCAGGGCAAGCGATGCGCGTACGACGAGCGGATGACCGTCCTCTGCCCTGATATCCTTGGCCGGTGAAACGCGGATGGGGCAGTCCACGCGATACCGGGCGCTTTCGAAGCGCAGCTCACGCGCGTCGATCGCCTGGGCGTAATCGATCGCGGCCTGGATCGCGTCGCGATCGTCGCCATCGCCGTCTCCCGCCGCGCCGCCCTGTTCGACCGACAGCGATTGCCCCTCGGCCTCGAGGCGGAAGATCCGGCCGTTTGCGCACTGGAACACGAAACGCGGATGGGCCGCGGCCATTTCCGCATCGGCCAGATCGTCCGCGATATACCGGCCCGCCCCCTGCCCGGGTCGCCCGTGCCCGGCACTGTCCAGACGGATGATTTCCGCTGCCGGACTGCGCGTGGCCAGATCGGCAAACAGCGCCGGCAGGGCCTGCGCGCTGCGGTTTGCGAGTGCCAGAGCGGACATCGCAAGCGCGTTCATTGCGCCACCCGATAGGCGATCGTCCCCGAAACGGGCGCAAGCTGGAGATACAGCTCGGCGCCGCGTTCGCTTTCGCTCCACACGGGTTCGCAGGCGTTGGCGGAAAAACCGCCCCAGCCCGATCCGCCCAGCGTGAGCGGATGCTTGGTCATCCCACCATCGCAGGATCGCAGGACCTGGACCCGCCCCTCCCAATCGCCCGACAGGGTGAGATAGACCGGCGAAAACGGGGCGGGAGCAAATGGCCCCGCAATTCCGGGGGAGGTGGCCGACCCCTGCACCGGTGACGGCGCGGCCGGAGCGAGGGCGACGGTCGGGATCGGCGCGTCCGGCGAGGCCAGCGTTAGATGGCCACTGCCGTCGTCGCTTCCGAAGGCGACGACGGGCGCGAAACCGCCGGGGGCTTCGATTGGCACAGGATCGGTGATCATTTGGTTAGCTCCTGCTTTGGAAAGGAGCCAGATCGGTTAATCAGTCATTGGGCTGTAGGAAAATGGTATTTCCGGTTCGGTCGCTTCGCCAAGCAACCGCTCCATGCGGTCTTCGAAGCGGTCGACAATCGAATCCTTGCCCCACCGTTCGGCGGCAAGATCGCGGCCGCACTGGCCCAGCCTTGCGCGAAGGGCGGGGTCGCGCCTGAGCGTGGCGATGCTCCATGCAAACGCATCGGCATCCTGCGGCGGCACGATGACGCCGCAACCCTCCAGCTCGTGCGCTATGCCGGTTCCGGGCAGCACCGTCGCGACGACGGGCCTGCCCGATGCAAGCATATTGCCCAGCTTGGAGGGCAGCACCAGGTCAGCCGCGCCGGCCAGCTGCGGCAGGAGGTGGACATCGGCCATCGCCAGCAGTTCGCCGACCCTGTCCGACGGCTGGAGATCGCGAAACTGGAGGTTGTGCATACCGCCGGCGAGCCTTTCGAGCCGGGCCCTGTTCGGCCCCTCGCCCGCGATGACGAAGGCGATATCCTCCTGATCAGCCAGTTTGCGCGCCGCATCGATGACGATTTCCAGGCCCTGCTTGTTGGCGATATTGCCCGAATACAGGGCAACGAACTTGCCTTCGAGACCCCATTCGGCGCGAAGCCCGCGGCCCTGCACCGGACCTGACGGTGCCCCATGGTTGGCCCAGTTGCGGATTTCCACGATACGGTCCTGCTCGACGCCCTTTTCGCGCGCCAGCCTGCACATCGGTTCGCTGATGGTGGATACCACATCGGCGGCGCGCAGCATGCGCGCCTCGAACTGCAACGCCGCCTGTGCCGCGGTGCCGCCGCTGTCGAGCAGGCCGGTGGCGAACGCCGCCCCGACTTCGTAATCCTGCACGTGCAGCCACAAGGGCACCCCTGCGCGCCGCGCCATGCGCAAGGCCACGGGCACCGCGACCATCGACGGCGCGACCGTGAAAACCATATCGGGTTTGAATTCGCGCCGGATCGCGCGCGCCGGGGCATAGGCGCTGCTGGCAAAACTCATGTGATGAACGAGCCGCCGCCCCCCAGTCGGATTGGCGGGCACGTAATGCGGGCAGCGGGTGATCTGGACGCCGTGTTCCTCAGTGGATTTCCAGCGCCCCTTGAACCGTTCGTACAGTTTCCATTCGGGGTAATAGGGCTGGCCGACAACCGCCCGAACCTTGTGCCCGCGATCGACGAGCGCTTCGGCGAGGCCCGCGGTATAGGGTCCGATCCCGATCGGTTCGGGACTGTAATTGAGCCCGACGAACAGGATCTTGCGCGGCAGTCCGGCGTTCACGCGGCGCGCAAATCCCGCGTCCCGCGCGCGCCGCCATTCTGCGCAGAAAGTCCGGCGAACAATGTATCCACGATCGAACCGAGCTTGTCTTCGGTCAGCCGGTCTTCGAGCAAGGGCACCATGTCGGGCATGGTGTAGCAGCTCACCATCTGGCTGATCAGCGAACGCGCATCTTCGATCTCCAGTCCGGCAAAGTGTCCGTCGGCCTGCGCCTGCGCAATGATTTCGCACAGGTAATGGTCGGCCAGATCGACGAACGAACGCACCCGTTCGTACCGCGCGGCGCCCAGTTCGCACAGCATCCGGTACAGCCCGGGATCGCGTGCGTATTCCTCGCGGCGGCGCACGAAACGGCGGGCGATGAATTCGTAGAACTTGCGGTTTACCGGAAGATCGCTGGCGAGAACGTCTTCCATCATCGCGATTTCGGGATCGAACCAGCGTTCGACCGTCGCGTCGAACAGGTCTTCTTCGTCGGGGAAGATCGTTTCGATCCGGGCGCGCGTCAGGCGGGTTTCGCTGACCAGCGCGGCGCGGGTGGTTTCCTCGCCGCGGCGCGCCGCGATCTCCAGGGCGAGATCGGCCAGCCGCTCGCGTTCTTTGGCAATTTCAGCCTCGGTCATTCCGGCCCCGTCCATTCCATTAGGCAACAGACAATCTAGACAAGGCGCGGCCCGGTTTAAACCCGTTACCGCCAGCTTTTTGCGTTCAACCGGCCTTTTTCGGTGGCCGTGGCACGAATGCCGATGTGCGCCGCTTGTATTCCTCGTAGCCGGGCCGGGTCTTGCTCATCCCCTTTTCCAGGAGGGCGGCTCCCGACCACTTCATCAGCGTGAACGTGAGGAACAAGGGCCCCACCACCGTGGCCGCCGCCACCCACCAGCCAGCCGAAGCGGACGCGATCCATATACCCCACCAGGCGCACGCATCGCCAAAATAATTGGGGTGCCGGGTGTACCGCCACAGGCCCTGGTCCATGACCTGCCCCTTGTTGGCCGGGTCCGACTTGAACCGTGACAGCTGCCAGTCCCCGATCCATTCGAAGCCGATCCCCACTAGCCACACGGCCACGCCAACAAGGGCGAGCCCGCTGACCGGTTCTTGCGTTGCCGCTTCAAGAATGCCGTATTGCGCGGGACTGCAGACGATGAACAGCAGCACAGCCTGTCCGAGAAATACCTTGGTCAACGCGGCGAGCGCGAACCGTCCCTTCTCGCGATCCTTCCTCAGCATCCGTTCGTAGCGCTTGTCTTCGCCTTCGCGGCGCCAGCGCAGCAGCAGATAGATGGACAGGCGCAGGCCCCAGATTACCGTCATCGCCATCAGCAGGGTGGCCAGCGGCCCGGGCGATGCAACCTGCATCCAGCTGGTGAACGCCATCAGCGCCATGCCGAAGCCCCAGAAACTGTCGATGAACGACACGTCGTCGATCTGCACGGCAACCGCCCACAGGATCAGCGCCGTACCCAGCAGGATGGCGGCGTTGGCAATCATGGCTTCCAGGATCATTGTTCTTTCCCCCCTACTGCGACAAGGCGCAGCGCCTGTTCCTCGAGGACCTTGTACCGTCCGTATTCCGGCAATTTGGAGCGCATGAAACGGGCAATTTCGAGCAGCGTTTCGCCGTAATTATCGGTTGGCATGATCGGCGGGCCGAAACCCAGGATGTTGCGTTCGTTGCACACCCATGCCGGCACGATGGGCACGTTGGCCGCCCGCGCGATGTGGTAGAAGCCCGATTTCCAGCTGCCATCGGTGGTGCGCGTGCCTTCGGCGGCGATGACCAGCGCCAGCTTGTCGCGGCGGGCGAATTCATCCGCCACCTGTTCCACGTAATTGGCCCGCTTCGTGCGGTCGATCGGGATGCCGCCCATGTCGTACATGAAGTTCTTCATGATACCCTTGAACAGCGTGTGCTTGCCCATGAAGTTCGGCTCCACCCCCTCTTCGGCAGTGGCGCCGGTGAAGAACACGAAATCCCAGTTCGACGAATGCGGCGCGCCGGCGATGACGAATTTGGGAATGTCGGGCAAACCGCCATCGAGCGTCCAGCCCTTGGCATGATAGACCCATATGATGATCCGCCGCACGATGCGCGACAGGACCGAACGCTTGCGGCGCTGATCTTGCGACATGTTCTCTCCCACGCGCTTGCCTAACACAAGTTCGGCAGAATGCGAGAGGCGCAATGTCGGGGTCGCTCGATCATCGCGCCAGTTCCGCAACCAGCCGCGCAAGCGCCCAGAAGCCGAGCAGCACCAGCGGAAGGATCGCCAGGCCGACCGCGATGGCGGCCAACCAGACGTGCAGCGCGGCCCAGCCTTTGCGCAGGGCCGTAATCAGGAAGCCGGCTGCAACCGGCAGCGAGACGAACGCCGCCGTGATCGACCCCGGCATGTATTGTCCCAGTATGGCGGTTGCCGCGATGTGAGGGACCAGCGCATTTACGGCCGCCATCGCCGCTATCATGCAGGCCAGAAACGTCAGGCGCTGGGTGGGATGCCGCATGGCGCGCCATAGGACCGCCATCGGGAAAAGCGTGAAAAGGGCAAGGCCCGCATAGATCCGCGAAACCGGCGGAACGGCCACGTCCAGCCCGAGAGCCTGCGCGGCAATCGCGGGCGCCTGGGGCATTGCCGCCAGGGCGATCGCTTCTTCCAGATTATGCAGGACGATGGCCGCCAGCAAGGCCGCCAGCCACAGTTTCGATGGCGAAACGGCCATTACATCCTGAACACGCCGAACTGCGGCCGGTCGGCTATCGGTGCCTCCAGCGTCGCAGCGAAGGCAAGGCCCAGTACGTCGCGGGTCTGGACCGGGTCGATCACGCCATCGTCCCACAGGCGGGCGGTGGCGTAATAGGGATTGCCCTCGTCCTCGTATTTCTGGCGGATGGGGGCCTTGAATTCTTCCGCCTGTTCGGGCGTCCAGCTATCGGCATCGCGGTGGACCGTGGCCAGCACCGACGCCGCCTGTTCGCCGCCCATTACGCTGATGCGCGCATTGGGCCAGGTGAACAGGAACCGCGGGCTGTAGGCGCGCCCGCACATGCCGTAATTGCCCGCTCCGAAACTGCCGCCGATTACCACGGTGACCTTGGGCACGGATGCCGTGGCAACCGCCGTCACCAGCTTCGCGCCGTGTTTGGCGATCCCTTCCGCTTCGTATTTGCCGCCGACCATGAAGCCGGAGATGTTCTGCAGGAACAGCAGCGGTATGCGGCGCTGGCAGGCAAGCTCGATGAAATGCGCGCCCTTTTGCGCGCTTTCGGAAAATAGCACGCCATTGTTGGCAAGGATCGCCACCGGCATGCCCCAGATGTGCGCGAAACCGCAGACCAGCGTGCTGCCGTAATGCTGCTTGAATTCGTGGAACTCGCTGCCGTCGACGATCCGGGCGATCACCTCGTGAACGTCGTAGGGCGCGCGCACGTCATCAGGCACCAGCGCATAGAGATCGTCGGCATCGAACCTTGGCGGGCGCGGTTCGCGCAAGCTGATGTCCGTGGCCGCCGCGTGGTTGGCCCCAAGATGGCTGACGATGTCGCGCACGATGGTCAGCGCGTGTTCGTCGTTTTCGGCCAGATGGTCGACCACGCCGGATTTTCGTGCATGCAGATCGCCGCCGCCCAGATCTTCGGCGCTGATTTCCTCGCCCGTCGCGGCCTTGACCAAGGGCGGTCCGGCAAGGAAGATCGTGCCCTGTTCGCGCACGATCACGGTTTCGTCCGACATGGCCGGGACATAAGCGCCGCCCGCGGTACAACTGCCCATGACGCAGGCGATCTGCGGAATGCCGAGCGCACTCATGTTCGCCTGGTTGAAGAATATCCGCCCGAAGTGGTCGCGATCGGGGAACACGTCGGCCTGATAGGGAAGGTTCGCGCCCCCGCTGTCGACGAGGTAGATACACGGAAGGCGGTTTTCCTGGGCGATCTCTTGCGCGCGCAGGTGCTTCTTGACCGTCATCGGGTAATAGGATCCGCCCTTCACGGTCGGATCGTTGGCGACGATCATGCACTGGCGGCCACTGACGCGCCCGATCCCGCAGATCATCGACGCGCCACTGACATCGCCTTCGTACATGCCGTTCGCCGCAAGCTGGCCCACTTCGAGGAACGGCGAACCCGGATCGAGCAGCCGCTCCACCCGGTCGCGCGGCAGCAGCTTGCCGCGGCTGACGTGGCGTTCGCGATGCTTCTCCGGCCCGCCCAGCGCGGCTTCCGCCACCTTGGCGCGCAGATCGTCGGCCAGGGCCTTGTTGTGATCGAACCGTGCTTTCGCGTCAGGCGCTTCGCGGTCGAGTTTCGAAGTAAGAGCGGGTGCGGTCACTTGGCCTCACTGTCCAGATGCTTGGCGAAGAAGGGCAGCAGCTTGCTTCGAAAACGCTCCCTCACGCGGTTGTTATGGTCGCCTCCGAAGAGCATGAACTCGTGCTCGACGCCGAAATTTTCCAGCTGCCGGTGCATGGCTTTCACCTCTTCCAGAAGGAAGTCCTGATCGCCAACGTCCATGGCGATCGCTTCCAGGCTTTTCAGGTTCGCGCTGTATTGCGCGATCATCGCCGCGGGCGCGTTCGCGGCCCAGCGGGCCTCGGTCAAGGTCACCGGCTGGCCGCCGTCCGTTCCCAGATCGAGGAAGTAGGGCGGCTTGTCGGGGTTGGGGGAAAATGCGGCCGCGTAGGCAAAATATCCGAAATCGAAGAACTGCTCGGCGGTCAGCGTATCGGGGTCCATCGTTTCGTACTTCGCATCGCCATCGCGGGCGGTGCGGGGCTGGGTGCAGCACGGGGCCATGGGGTAGATGGAGGAGAACGTGTCGGCGTGCTTCATGCCGATCCGCAGCGCCCCGTATCCGCCCATCGAATGGCCTGCGATCCCGCGGCTTGCCCGATCCGCAATCGTGCGGAATTGTCCGTCGATAGCGGCCACCAGCTCGTCCGCGATGAAGGCCTCGAAATTGCCCACGGTCGGACCTGACGCATAAAAGCTGCCGCCGCGTTTCGTATAGCTGTCGGGAATGACCACGATCATGCCGGCACCCTCGACCGATGCCAACGCCTCTTGCGGGGCGAGAATGTCGAGATATCGGTCGGCCGTCGCGGTGTATCCATGCAGGAAATAGACGACCGGATACCGGGCATCCGGATCACGGTCATAACCGTCCGGCAGCACGACGTGAACCTTGCGGGTCGCGTCGTTGCCCTCGAGGTTTCCGTCGATCGAGGCGCTGTAGACCATGATCGTCTCGACCCGGGCTGACGCCGGAATGCTGGCCAGCGCGGCGGCCAGCACGGCGAACATTGTCAGAAGTCTGGTCATTGGTCCCTCTCCCCCGGGCCGAATTACCCCGCCGCCCCGATCAGTTCACGCCCGATCAGCATCCGGCGTATCTCGTTCGTCCCGGCCCCGATGTCGAGCAGCTTGGCATCGCGCAAATAGCGTTCGACCGGCCAGTCCTTGGTGTAGCCCGCGCCGCCCAGCGCCTGAACGCTTTCGGCGGCCACGCGGAACGCGTTCTCGCTGGCCAGCAGGATCACGCCTGCCGCGTCGAAACGCGTCGTCTGCCCGGCGTCGCAGGCCTTGGCCACGGCATAGGTGTAGGCACGCGCCGATTGCAGCGCGACATACATGTCCGCCACCTTGGCCTGCATCAGCTGGAAACTGCCGATCGGCTTGCCGAACTGCGTGCGTTCGCGAAGGTAGGGGATCACCACGTCGAGGCAGGCCTGCATGATCCCGAGCTGCAAACCCGACAGGACCACGCGTTCGTAATCCAGCCCGCTCATCAACACGCCAACGCCGCCGTTTTCGGGGCCCATCACGTTTTCTTCGGGCACAAAGCAATCGTCGAACACCAGTTCCGACGTCGGGCTGCCGCGCATCCCCATCTTGTCGATCTTCTGACCGATGGAAAACCCTTCGAAGCCCTTCTCGATCAGGAATGTCGTGATGCCGCGCGATCCCTCGCCCGTCTTGGCATAGACCACCAGCACATCGGCGTAGGGGGCGTTCGTGATCCAGAACTTCGTTCCGTTGAGCACATATCCGCCATCGACCTTCTCGGCCCTGAGCTTCATCGAGACTACGTCGGACCCGGCGCTCGCTTCGCTCATCGCAAGGCTGCCGACATGCTCGCCCGATATCAGCTTTGGCAGATATTTCGCACGCTGTTCGTCGTTCGCCCAGCGCGCGATCTGGTTGACGCACAGGTTCGAGTGCGCGCCATAGGACAGGCCGATGCTCGCGCTTGCGCGGCTGACCTCCTCGACCGCGATCACGTGTTCGAGATAGCCGAGGCCCAACCCGCCATCGGCCTCGGGAACGGTCATGCCGTGCAGGCCCAGTTCGCCCATCGCGGCCCACAATTCGTCACGCGGGAACCAGTCGTCGCGGTCGACCCGCTCGGCCAGCGGTTCGATCTGTTCGTCGGCAAACCGGCCAACGCTTTCGCGGATCATTTCGGCGCTTTCGCCAAGCTGGAAATCGAAATCAGGGGTCGCGCGCATGCTCTCTCCTCGTGCGTTCGCGATGAAACCGGTGCGCGCGCCGATAGCCGAGGGGGGGCTTCGGGGCAAACCGATAAGGCGTCCGATGGCGTCTTTACGCAATTGTTTTGTCAAGCGCCGGTTGGGGCGCTATAATTCGCGAACGACTAAGATGTATCGCAAAACTAACGATCTTTGGCCACGCGGGGATGAACCCGCGAAGGCATTCTGCGGCGAAGACGAACGTCTTTCGGTGCTCGCTGCGCATGGTGCAGACACGCTTGTCGACGACACCGAGCTTGCGGCCATCGTATCGCTCGCCGCCAAGGCCTGCGATACACCGATAGCCCTTGTTTCCATCGTCGAACGCGATCGGCAGTTCTTCCTCGCCCGCCTGGGGCTGGACGCGCTTGAAACACCCCGCCCGACCAGTTTCTGCGCCCACGCGATGCTGGGCAGCGAAGCGCTGGTCATTCCCGACGCCACGAAGGACGCGCGGTTCGCGGACAACCCCCTGGTTACCGGCGCGCCGCACATCCGGTTTTATGCCGGGTACCCGCTCATTACCGCAGAAGGCGCGCCGATCGGATCGCTGTGCGTCATATCCCCGACTGCCCGGCCCGAAGGACTGAACCCGCTTCAGCACGAGACGCTCGCGGTGCTGGCGCAGGCGGTCATGCGCAGGCTGTCGTCCCAGCGCCAGCACGCCAACACGATTGCGGCGCAGACGCAGGCGCAGAAGCGTGTGCAACAGGTTCTCGATTCGGTGCCCGGCATCGCATGGTCCGCCGATGGGGATCTCAATTTCGACTATTTCAACGCACGCTGGCACGAAGTGACCGGTGCGGAATCTCCCAGGACGCTCGATGAATGGGCAAGCTTCGTGCACCCGGAAGATTTCGCCAAGGCGAAGGAAAAGTTCCTCGAGAGCGTCGTTGGCAAGCAACCCTACGAAGGGGAGTTCCGGGTGCAGACCGCGACTGGCGACTGGCGATGGATGCAGGCCAGCGTCGTCCCGGTGGAAACCGATGGCGAAGGCCTGCGCTGGGTCGGAACCCTGATCGATAACGACAGGGAACACACACAGCGCGAAGCAAACGACCTTCTGGCCAAGGAACTGTCGCACCGTATCAAGAACATTTTTGCGGTGATTTCCGGGCTTGTGGCGATCCGTTCGCGCGGCAAGGCGGAAGTCGCCGATTTCGCGAAGGAGCTGGGCGCCGCCATCCGCGCGCTGGGCACCGCGCACGATTATGTCCGCCCGATGGAAGGCCGTAATTCCAGCGAATGCCTGCAGGGCCTGATGCGCGACCTGCTGGCACCGTATGACGACGGCACCCAGGGGCGCATCACCATTCGCGGCGACGACATTCCGATTGGCATAAGGGCGGCCACGCCGCTGGCGCTCATCTTCCATGAACTGGCGACCAATTCCGCCAAATACGGCGCTCTTGGCAGCAACGATGGCCGCGTCACCGTCGAGATCGCATCCCCTTGCGAAGGGGACGATCGCATTTGCGTGACGTGGCACGAAGATACGGTCGTGCGCCGCACAAGCGATCAGGAATCGCATGAAGGTTTTGGCTCGCGCCTCCTCAGGATGGCCATCGAAGGCCAGCTTGGCGGCAAATTCGGGCGCAAGTTCACCGATGAAGGGATCGAGATCGACATCTCCTTCCCGGCTGCCCGCATCACCGACTGAAAGCGGATGTTTCGCGGGGCTCGCGTATGGCGGCGCGGCTGCTATGGTCTTGCGATGAAATCGACCAAGCGAACCCTGCCCACCGCCGCCGTCTGCCTCGCCATGCTGGTTGCCGCCTGCGCGCAACCCGCCGAAGACGCCCCGGCCGAAAGCGAGCCGACCCCTGCGCCGACACAGCAGGCAACGCCCAATGGGCAGGTGCCGGAAATCTTCGCCGCAACCGCCTGGCGAACAACCGGCGATGATGGGGCGCGTTACACCACCTATCTTGATGATGCCGGCACGTACCGCGACCTTCGCAACGGCGATCCCTATCAGCAGGGAACGTGGACGTTCGGTCAAAACCCGGGCGAAAAGCTGCTGTGCTTCACACCCGAAGACGAAGGCGGCGTCGAACGCTGCTGGTTGCCCGGTCAGATGCGCGGAAAGGTCATGACCGCAACCGCTGCGGACGGCCACCGGATCGAGCTGGAGCAGATCGACTACGCGCCCGCCGACGAAGGAGACGGCGCGTCGGAGTGATCGATCCCGCAATTCCGCAGCTTGAATTTCGCGAAATTTCCAAGCGTTACGACAGGATCGATGCGGTTATCGACGTGTCGCTGGCCATTGCGCCCGGCGAATTCGTGGCGCTGGTCGGGGCATCCGGGTCGGGCAAATCGACGCTGCTGAAAACCGTCAACCGCCTGGTGGAGCCCGATAGCGGCGCAGTTCTTTTCGAAGGGGACGACGTTGCCGAACTGCCGCTGCCGGCCCTGCGCCGGCGCGTGGGATACGTGTTCCAGTCCATCGGCCTGTTCCCGCACATGACGGTGGCGGAAAACATCGCCATCGGGCCGCGTCTGGCTGGGGAAAAGCTGCCCCCGTCGCGCATCGCGCAGCTTCTCGAACTGGTCGATCTGGAACCAGGAATGGCCACGCGGTTGCCCGATGCCCTGTCCGGCGGTCAACGCCAGCGAGTGGGCGTTGCGCGCGCGCTGGCCGGCGATCCGCATCTGTTGCTGATGGACGAACCGTTCGGCGCGCTCGACCCCGTGACACGCGATGCGCTGGGGGAAAGCGTGCGCCAATTGCACATCGAACTGGGCCTTACGACGGTCATGGTCACCCATGACATGGCCGAGGCGCTGTTGCTGGCCACGCGTGTGCTGGTGATGGATGGCGGACGCATCGTGGCCGACGAAACGCCGCGCGATCTGCTGGCCGGCAAGGGCGGCGAAATCGCCCAGGGCCTTGTCGCCGTGCCCCGTTCGCAAGCAGACCGGCTGGCGGAGCTTTCACGGTGAACGGGCTGTGGGACACCTTGCAGGGACTGGGCGGCCAGCTTGCCGCGCATGTGCTGCTGTCGGCATCGGCCATCGCGTTAGGCGTTGCCCTGGCCTTGCCGCTGGCGATCTGGGCCAGCCGGTCGCCTGCCGTATCCCGCGCCGCGCTGGGCTTTGCCAGTCTGGTCCAGACAATCCCGGCGCTTGCGTTGCTGGCGCTGTTTTTCCCGATCCTGCTGAGCCTTCGTGCCGTCTTCGGTGAAGGTCTGCCGACACTGGGGTTCCTGCCCGCGCTTCTGGCGCTGACCCTTTATGCCCTGCTGCCGATCCTGCGGAACGCGGTCACGGCGCAGGCCAATCTCGACCCTGGCGTGATCGAGGCGGCGCATGGCGTGGGCATGGGTTTCTGGCAGCGCCTGAGACTGGTCGAAGCGCCGCTTTCGGCACCCTACATCATGGCCGGAATCCGCACCGCTGCGGTGTGGACGATCGGCGCCGCCACACTGGCGACGACCATCGGCCAAAAGAGCCTGGGCGATCCGATTTTTGCAGGATTGCAGACCCAGAACTGGGTTCTGGTGCTTTCCGGGTGCTTTGCCAGCGCGGGCTTGGCCATGGTTGCCGATGCGCTGCTGGGAACGATCGAACGGGGGCTGGCAACGCGCAACCGCACGCTGTCGCTGGGCGGGTTGGCCATTGTCCTGCTGGGTGTTGCGGCGGCGCTGTTCGTGCAGTTCGGCGGGGGACAGGATCGCCGCGTCGTGATCGGCGCCAAGGGGTTCTCGGAACAGTACATCCTCGCCCGCCTGATCGGCCAACGGCTGGAGCAGGCCGGATTTGCCGTCGATTATCGCGACGGGCTGGGGTCGGCCGTCGCGCATCAGGCCGTCACCACCGGGGCAATCGATATCCTGGTGGATTACACGGGTACGATCTGGACCAACCAGATGAAGCGCACCGACAATCCCGATCGCGACACCATGCTGGACCAGATCGCGAAGTGGGAAGAGGCCACAAGCGGCGCGCGCGTGCTGGGCAGGTTGGGGTTTGAAAACGCCTATGGGCTGGCGATGCCCGCCACAGCGGCGCGCGAAGGCCTTATCGAAAACATCGATGATCTTGCGCCCGTTTCATCCCGCCTGACGATTGGCGGGGACCCCGAATTTTTCGAACGGCCCGAATGGATCGCCGTTCGCGAAGCCTATGGCCTGCGGTTTGCGGAGACGCGGAATTTTTCGCCGACGTTCATGTACAACGCGCTGAAATCGGGGGAAGCCGACGTGATCGGCGCCTACACGTCCGACGGGCGGATCGCGGCAGACGATCTCACCATACTTGCCGATCCGCGCCGTGCGTTCCCCAATTACGATGCTATTGTCCTGCTGAGCCCGGACACGGGGAGGAATGCCGATCTGGTCGCTGCGCTGACGCCGCTTATCGGGGCAATCGATGTCGAGGCCATGCGCGAGGCGAACCTTGCGGTCGACCGCGAGGAAAACAAATCCGGGTTCGACGAAGCAGCGCGGATGTTGGCCGAACGCGCCGGTCTCTAACCGGCCTTGCGCCAGACCTGCGTCTGGCAGAACGGCCCGATGCAGCCTTTCACTTCCAGCACGTTCGACCCCTTGCGGCGAAGGATGGAACGGTAGGTCTTGCCGCTTTTCGGATCGTAGATTTCCCCGCGCCACTGGTCACTGTCCTGTGTGAAACCCGTCAACACAGGCATACCCAGCAACTTGCGCATCCGCTTGGCCGGATCGCGGTTGTTGACGTCGCGCTGGTCCAGCCCTTGCGGCGGCGGGACAAGGAATTCGGCGATGCGTCCACACAGCTTGGCCCCGCATGGCGCAATCGTGATCACGGCATCCTTTTCCGCCGTGACCCAGCGCCCCTGCACCGGCTCGGCCGCGGCCAGCGGCTGCGACACCATCATCGCAGCGGCGAGTGCGAGAACCTTTTTCATGCGGTTTCCTTCCTGCGTGGACCTTCGGGGAACCCTGCACCGCGCGGCCAATCGCGCGGGGTCAGCGCCATGCATTTGAACAGATCACCCATGGCGTCGTCTCCCACCAGCCGGTCGTGCGCTGCGGCAATATCCTGTGCCCGTTCAGGTGAACGCGCGCTGAGCGCCTGCGCGCGCAATACCACCCCCATCGCCGTCAGCCATGCGCCTTGCGTGGTGGTTGCCGTGGCAAGCCCGGACCGCGCAGCAATTTCGCTCAAGGTGGGAAAATCGACATGCGCGGTAAGGTCCATTTCCCCCGGCGCATCGAAGATACCGACCTTGGCGTGGGCCCGCACCGCCTGAAGGGTCGAGCCGGTGCGCGGTGCCAGATGGCCATAATCGATGAACAGCGCCGCGCCGCCCTGTACGTCGAGCCGGTTCGACAACGCTTCGATCATCGCGGCTGCGGCGGGACAGGTTTCGAGCACTGTGCCGATATCGGTGGCCCGTGGACGATCGGGAACGGCATCGTCCATCGGACTGGGGCCAGCAGCGAACAGGAACCGTTCGTCTTCGCCCAGCGCGACCATGCGCTCGCGCCACCCCTTTTCAGTCAGAACCAGCTGCCGGATGGGCAATGCGTCGAGAAATTCGTTGGCCGCCAGAAGGATCGGCCGGTCATCGGGCAAGGTGTCGATGCCGTCGTGGAACTGGGCTGCGCCCAGGACCCCTGCCTGGACTTCGCGCAGGGCCTGCGATCCTTCGACGAGGTGCACATCGGGCCGCAAACCCTGGCTGGCCATCGCCCGCAACGCATCCCTGGCCAAGGTGCCCCGGCCCGGCCCCAGTTCGACATAGATGGCATCGGGCGGCCGGCCCGCGCGCACCCAGATATCGGCCAGCCACAACCCGACCATTTCGCCGAACATCTGGCTGATTTCGGGCGCAGTCGTGAAATCGCCGGCTGCCCCCAGGGGATCGCGCGTGGTGTAGTAGCGCGCGTTGCTTTCCCCCATGTATCGCGCCACGGGCATTGGCCCGTGGCGCTGGATCAGGCGGCGAAAACTGGCCGCAAGGGGCGTGTCCTGCCCCCCGGTCATGCGGCCCGCGGCTTGGCTGCTCCCGCGCCGCCGATGGATGGGCGGATCAGCGAATAGGCGATGACCGCCAGGCCGACGGCAACCATCGGCAGGCTAAGCCACTGGCCCATCGACAAGCCGGTTTCGCGGGCGAATTCCGCAAGCTGGGAATCGGGTTCGCGGAAGAATTCGTTGACGAACCGTCCCACGCCCATGCCGAGCGTGAAGATGCCGACCAGCAGTCCGGGCCGGTATCGTGCGCGCGTTTTCCAGAACAGGCCGATCACGAGCAAGCCCAGCATCAGGCCTTCGAGACCCGCCTGGTAAAGCTGGCTGGGATGCCGCGCGAGCTGTTCCGGATCGGTCGGGAAAATCATCGCGAACGGCAGGTCGCTTTCCACCGCGCGGCCGTAAAGTTCGCCGTTGATGAAGTTGGCGAAGCGGCCAAGCATGTAGGCAAGCGGCACGTTGACCGAAATGTAATCGCACACGCGCAGCCAGTTCAGCCCGCCACGCCATGCGACCCAGCTGATCGCAACCAGCACGCCGATCACCCCGCCGTGAAAGCTCATTCCGCCTTCCCACAGCTTGAACAGGTCCATCCCGCCGAACAGTTCCGGCTTGTAGAACGCCGCGTAGCCCAGCCGTCCGCCCAAAATGATGCCCAGCGTGCAATAGAAGAACAGGTCGTCGGCATGGCGCTGCGCCATCGGGCTGCCGGGTGCCTTGATCATCTTCGACAGGTGCCAGTAACCCAGCAGAATGCCGAGCAGATAGGCCAGCGAATAGAATCGAAGCTGAAAGCTGCCGATCTCGAACAGGTAGGGTCGAAGACCGAGGTTTTCCCAGTAGATCGGGTCCGAAGCGCCCGATGCGGCCAGTAGTGACAGCAAGTCCTATTCCCCTTAGAGACGTTGTGAAGGCCGCAACCGGCGACCCATCGGTGGCGGCTTTTGGCATAGCAGGGGATTTGGGGAAAGCCTGCGTCGAGCCGTAGCACATGCGCGGGCTTCGAAAGCGAAGCCGCACGCCTGAATTGGAGAGGATTCGAGAGGACCGATGCCCACACAACTCGACAAGGACATCAATCGTTTTACCGCCGCTGTCACCGCCCCAGGCCAGATGTTCGAGACAATCGACATCGAGCGGCGCGGCGTGATGATGCCGGCGTTCAAGAACGCCCCACCAAGCCTGGCGCATTATTTTGCGCACTTCTGCAACGAACATAAGGACACCGTCTTCATCGTGGACGGTGACCAGCGGATGACCTTCGGCGAGATATACGCCGGTGCATCCCGGGTCGCGCATGGCCTGGCGACGGTTCACGGCCTGAAAAAGGGCGACCGGGTCGGCATTGCGGCGCGCAATTCGATCAACTGGATCCTTGCCTACATGGGCACGCTGATGGCGGGCGGCTGCGCCACCCTGCTCAACGGCTGGTGGACGGGCGAGGAACTCGCCTACGGCATCGAGCTGTGCGAATGTTCGCTGGTCCTTGCCGATCCGCAGCGTGCCGCGCGCCTCGACGGGGTCGACCATCCGGCCAAGCTGGTCGTGTTCGATCATGGCCTGCCCGAAGAAGGCCTGGCGCCGATCTGGGCCGAAGGCGACACGGCAATGAGGATGCTCGGCGAAATCGGGCCGCAGGACCTTGCCACGATCCTCTACACCTCGGGGTCCACCGGGCACCCGAAGGGCGCCTATTCGGACCACCTTGGCGTTGTGTCGGGCGTGATGAATTACGTCGCGCAGACCGCGATGATCCTGGGCCTGCTGACCGAAAAGGGCGAAGCGCCCACCGTTCAGCCGAGCGCCCTCGTCAGCGTGCCGCTGTTCCATGTCACCGGCGAAGTGCCGGTTTTCCTCCAGAGCCTGGCGATCGGCCGCAAGCTGGTGCTGATGCCCAAGTGGGATGCCGGAGAGGCCCTGCGTCTGCTGGACGAGGAGAAGGTGACCTATTTCGTCGGCGTTCCGCTGATGAGCTACGAGCTGGCGACCCACCCCGAACGGGACAAGTTCGACCTGTCGCAATGCAAGAGCTTTGCTGCTGGCGGTGCGCCGCGCCCGCCCGAACATGTCACCAAGATCAAGGAAGCGTTCCCCGAGGGCTTCCCGCTGCTCGGCTACGGCCTGACCGAAACCAACGGCGTCGGCTGCGGCAATCTGAACGAAAACTACATGGCCAAGCCGGGTTCCACCGGGATGGCTTCCAAGCCGCTGGTCGATCTTGCGATCCTCGATGATGACGGCAACGCCCTGCCAACGGGCAAGGTGGGCGAAGTGTCAATCCGCTCGGTCTGCAATTTCCTGGGCTATTGGAAGAACGAGGAAGCAACCGACGCCGCCTATACCGACGACGGGTATTTCCGCACCGGCGACCTCGGTTACCTTGACGCGGACGGTTACCTGTTCATCGTCGACCGCAAGAAGGACATCATCATTCGCGGCGGCGAGAATATCGCCTGCATCGAAGTGGAAGAGGCAATCTATGCCCATCCCGATGTGGCTGAATGCAGCGTGTTCGGCCTGCCCGACGAACGGATGGGCGAAGTGCCCGCGGCGGTTTATTACGTCCACCCCGGCAAGACCCTGACGCCTGAAGATCTGACGGCGTTCCTGAGGGAGCATATCGCCCCCTTCAAGATCCCGTCGCTGCTGTGGCAGAGCGAGGACCAGTTGCCCCGCCTGGGCACGCAGAAGGTCGACAAGCGTACTGTCAAGGCGACCTTCGCCAAGGAGCATCTCCCCGCTTGAACCGCATCCGTATCCCCGCACAGCGCGCGATCATCGACCGCCGCGAACTCGCCGCAACGATCGAGGCGCTGGTCGGGGAATACGGCGACAAGGCACGCCCGCATGTCGTGGCCGCGCTCAAGGCGGCGCTCGACAGCGGTCGGGCCGAACTTGCCCGGCGGCTTGAGGCCAAGCCGTCCGCCGGGCACGAGTGTGCAGGCGGGCAGTCCTTCCTGATCGACCAGCTCGTGCGCGTGATCCACGACCACGCGACCCAGCACATCTACCCTTCGGCCAACCGGTCGAAGGCCGAACGGCTCGCCGTGATGGCGGTCGGTGGGTATGGCCGGGCCGAAATGGCACCGCATTCCGACGTGGACATCGCGTTCCTTGTCGGCGGGAAACGGACCCCGTGGTGCGAACAGGTGGTGGAGGCCATGCTCTACCTGATGTGGGATCTCGGCCTCAAGGTCGGCCATTCCACGCGCACGATGGACGAAGCCCTGCGGCTGTCGAAAGAAGACCTGACCATTCGTACCGCGCTGCTCGAAGGGCGCTACGTCTGGGGCGACCAGGAGCTGTTCGACGAAGGTTCGCGCCGCTACCAGGCCGAAGTCGTGCGCGGCAACGAACGCAATTTCGTCACCGAAAAGCTGGCCGAGCGAAACGCCCGGCACAAACGCATGGGCGACAGCCGCTATGTGGTCGAACCCAATCTGAAAGACGGCAAGGGCGGCCTGCGCGACCTGCACACGCTCTACTGGATCGGCAAGTTCATTCACCGCGTCCGCTCGGCCGCCGAATTGGTCGACGTGGGCCTGTTTACGCCGGCCGAGTACCGCAGTTTCCGCCGGGCGGAAAATTTCCTGCTGGCGGTGCGCTGCCATCTCCACGTCCTGACCGGGCGGGCCGAAGACAGGCTGACGTTCGACATGCAGCGCCGCATCGCCGAACGGATGAATTTCGCCGAACGGCCCGGCAAAAGCTCGGTCGAACGGTTCATGCAGCTTTACTTCCTGCACGCCCGCCGCGTCGGATCGCTGACCGGCGTGTTCCTGGCGCATATCGACGAACAATTCGCCGCCAAGAGCGCCAAGTCGGGCTTTTTCGCCGGCTGGAAACAACGCGCCCGCATCCTCAAGGGATACCGCGTTTTCGGCGGCAAGATCGCCGCACCGACCGACGACTGGTTTCGCAAGGACCCGGTCAGGCTGGTCGAGATATTCCAGATCGCTGAGGCCGAGGGGCTGGAAATTCATCCCGACACCATGCGCCAGGCCGATCGCGACAGCGGCCTGATCGACAACGCCATACGCAAGGATGCCCGGGCGAACGCCCTGTTCCTCGACCTCCTGTGCGGCCGCAACGACCCCGAAATGGTGCTGCGCTGGATGAACGAAGCCGGCGTATTCGGGAAATTCGTGCCCGATTTCGGCAAGGTCAACGCGCAGATGCAGTTCGACATGTACCACCACTATACGGTGGACGAACACACGATCCGCGCCATCGGACTGCTCAACACGATCGAGAAGGGTGAACTGGCGGAAGACCATCCGCGCGCAACCCGCCTGATCCACAAGGTCAATTCGCGCCGTGTCGCCTATGTCGCGGCGCTGCTGCACGATATCGCCAAGGGCCGCGGCGGCGATCATTCGGTTCTGGGCGCCGAAGTGGCGCGCGAATTGTGTCCGCGCTTCGGCCTGACCGACAGCGAGACCGACCTGGTGGCATGGCTGGTGCTCAACCACCTTCTGATGAGCCACACGGCGCAGAAACGCGATCTGACCGACCCCAAGACGATCGAGGATTTCGTCGGGCATGTGCAGAGCGCGGAACGCCTGCGCCATCTCGCCATCCTCACCGCGGTGGATATTCGCGCGGTCGGGCCGGGCACCTGGAACAGCTGGAAGGGCCAGCTTCTGGGCGAACTTTACGACACCGCGACCGAACGCCTGCGGCTGGGCCACATGCGTCAGGGCCGCGAGCGCACGATTGCGGCAAAGAAGGAACAGGTTGCCGGAATGCTGGGGGATAAGGCTGCGCTGGTCGACCAGCTGGCGGCCACCATGGGCGAAGCCTACTGGATCGCCGAACCTGTCGACATCATTGCCCTCAACCTGGTCCATTACGATGCCGCGCGCAGCCTTGAGCACGATCTGTCGGTGCACTGCGAATATTACGAGGCGCGCGGGGCCATGCTGGTAACGGTGATCGCCGCCGATCACCCGGGCCTGTTCTATCGCATCGCCGGCGGCATCCACCTTGCAGGCGGCAACATCATCGATGCGCGCATCCACACGACGCGGCAGGGCTGGGCGATCGACAATTTCCTGGTGCAGGACCCGCACGGTGCGCCGTTTGCGGAAGACGGCCAGATCGAGCGGCTGAAGAAAAGCATTGCCGATGCGCTGGCCAACAGGATCGACCTGGCGCCGCGCCTCGCCCAGCGCCCGCTGGCCCACAGCCGTGCCCGGGCCTTCGATGTCAGCCCGCGGGTGCTGTTCGACAACAAGGCATCGAACCGCTTCACCGTGATAGAGGTCAACGCCCGCGACCGGCCGGCGCTGCTCAACAGGCTGGCCCGTGTGCTGTTCGAAAGCCGTCTGGTGGTCCATTCCGCGCACATCACCAACTACGGCGAGCGTGCGGCGGATACATTTTATGTCACCGACCTGACGGGGCACAAGCTGGAAGCGGGGGACCGGATGAACCGTCTCGAAGCCAAGCTGATCGAAGCGGCGAGCGACGCGATGCAGGAACGCCTCGAAAACGCCTGACCTGCGTGCAGGATTATGTGTCGCGTTCGCCGAACAGGGCGGTTCCAACGCGGACATGGGTCGCGCCCAGCCGGATCGCCGTTTCGTAATCCCCGCTCATTCCCATGCTGCGCCCTACCAGCCCGTGGTCGCGCGCCAGCGTGTCGAGGAAGGCGAAAAACGGTGCGGGTTCGATATCGGCGGGCGGAATGCACATCAAACCGGCCAGGGGTATACCGGCGCCGCGCGCGTTTTCGAGCAAGGCGGGCAGTTCGGCCACCGGGCAGCCGCCCTTCTGCGGCTCGTCGCCCACATCGACCTGGACGAAACACGGCACCTGCCGCCCCACCTTGTCGAACGCCTTGGCAAGCGCGGTGACCAGACTGGGCCGGTCGAGCGAGTGGATCGCATCGAACAGGCGCACCGCGTCTTCGGCCTTGTTCGACTGGAGCTGCCCGATGAGGTGAAGCTGCACGGCAGGGTGTTCGTCACGCAGCGCGGGCCATTTTTCCTGCGCTTCCTGCACGCGGTTTTCACCAAAATGGCGCTGACCTTCGATCAGGAGCGGGGTGATCGCCCCGGCCGAACGGGTCTTGCTGACCGCGATCAAGGTCACGTCACCCGGATCGCGCCGGGCAATCTTGCAGGCCTTGGCGATGTTCGCCTGAACCTGCTGAAGGGGAGAGTCTGCCTTTTCCATAGGTTGCGCGCTATAACGTTCCTGTGAACCAGCACCAGCCCCTGCCCCTCGTGTGGCTCTTGTCCGATGCCCGCAACGACGCGGGCCTCGAAGACGCGCTGGTGCGCCTGCCGAAAGGTTCGGGCTTCGTCTTTCGTCACTACCATCTGCCCGCGCCCCAACGTCGCGCGCGTTTTGCGGCGCTCTCCGCGATTGCGCGAAGCAGGAACCACTGCATCGTGCTGTCCGGCGACGCACAGCTTGCCCGCGACTGGGGCGCCGACGGTATCTATGGCGCGCCCGATGCCCTGGCCGGTGCCGATGGCATGGTCCGGCTTGCAAGCGCCCATGACGGCGCCGAAATTCAGGCCGCGGCCGACCGGGGCGCCGATGGCGTTTTCCTTTCGCCGGTGTTTCCCACCGCATCGCATCCCGGGGCCGCGACACTCGGGATTCATGGCTTTCACGTCCTGGCCCAACAATCGCCCATAGCCGTTATCGCCCTTGGCGGGATGAACAGCGCCCGTGCGCAGGAGCTCGACTGGCCGCGTTGGGGGGCGATCGACGGACTCGTTTGATCGAACGCCGCTTGACCTCGGAGTCCCCGAGGATTCATACTGCGCTTTCTCGATTCAACAGGGGAATTTTAATGGCCTCGCGCGCAGGCGCAGCACCGGATTGGCGGGCGGCATTTCGCCGATCCTTCCGGCGCGCCACCCATATGGCCGGTGCAGGCGTGCTGTTTGCCGTTCTGGTTTTCCTTACGCTGGCGCTGGCCAGCTATACCCAGACAGACCCCAGCCCGTCCACCGCCGCCAGCGGGGCCGATGTCGGCAACTGGATGGGCGCAAGCGGTGCCTGGGCTGCTGAACGCGTGCTCAATTTCCTTGGCATCCCGGCGATCCTGCTGCTTCCGTTGCTCTACATCTCGGCGCGGCGGCTGTGGACCGGCGTCGAACGCGAGGATGAGGAAGTCACTCCGGGCCGCTGGTGGGGCCCGTTCGCCATGCTCCTGGCCGCTGTCGTCCTCCTTGGCGCGGTGTTCGCGCTGATCTTCGAACCCACGACCGGCAGCCTGCCCGCCGGGCTCGGCGGCCTGTTCGGGCAACTGGGCGCGCTCGGCATAGAAGCGGTGGCCAACCGGTTCGGAGAGACGGCATCCGGCTGGATCGTTCTCGCTCTCGCGCTTGTCGCGGCGGGCGGCGGTATTGCGCTGGTCACACGCGTTTTCGCGCTCGACTGGGTGCAGTTCCTGACCCTTCCCGAATTCCTGAAACGCACCCCGCGGGAAACCGACACGGACCTGCCCGTGACATCGAGGCGCACGAAGCGCGTGAAGCCCGCAGCTGTTGGTGACGATGACGGACCCGATGCACAGGTCACGCTCGGCGAACCGCGCCGGGCGCCTGAAATCGCCGATCCCGCGCCGTCGCCCGCCACGCCGCGCGCAGCCCAGGCCAAGCAGCGCGACATGTTCGCCAATTATCAGCTGCCCAGCCACGATCTGCTTGACGATGTGCCGGAAAATACCGCGCCCAAGCTCGACAAGATGGCACTGGAGCGCAACGCGCGCCTGCTCGAAAACGTGCTCGACGATTTCAACGTGAAGGGTGAAATCACCGCTGTCCGTGCCGGTCCGGTCGTGACGATGTACGAACTCGAGCCTGCGCCCGGCATCAAGGCCAGCCGCGTCGTCGGGCTGGCGGAAGATATTGCGCGCAACATGTCCGCCATTTCCGCGCGCGTCTCGCCCATCCCCGGCAAGACCGTGATCGGCATCGAACTGCCCAACGCCGATCGCCAGATGGTCAGTTACAAGCAGTTGGCCGGAAGCGCCGCTTTCGTCGATTCGCGCGGGGCGCTGCCGATGATCCTGGGCAAGGATATCGGGGGCGAACCGATCGTCGCCGATCTTGCCGCCATGCCCCACTTGCTGGTTGCCGGCACGACCGGGTCGGGCAAGTCGGTCGGCCTCAACGCAATCCTTCTATCGCTGCTGTACCGTTTCACGCCCGACGAATGCCGCCTGATCCTGATCGATCCCAAGGTCCTCGAACTCAAGACCTATGACGATATTCCCCATCTCCTCAGCCCGGTGGTTACCGAACCGCACAAGTCCGTGCGCGCCCTGAAATGGGCGGTCGAGGAAATGGAAAAGCGTTACCGGATGATGAGCAGCATCAATTCGCGCAACATCACAGGTTTCAACGAGAAGCTCCGCGCTGCCGAGGCGAAGGGCAAGCCGCTGGGCCGCCGGGTGCAGACCGGCTTCGACCCCGAAACGGGCGAGGAACTGTACGAGGAAGAGCAGCTCGATTACGCGCCGCTGCCGCTGATTGTCCTGATCGTCGACGAACTGGCCGATCTCATGGTCACGGTTGGCAAGGAAATCGAAGTGCTGATCCAGCGCCTCAGCCAGAAAAGCCGTGCGGCCGGCATCCACCTGATCATGGCCACGCAGCGCCCGTCGGTCGACGTCATCACCGGCGTGATCAAGGCCAACCTGCCAACCCGCATCAGCTTCAAGGTCACCAGCCGCATCGACAGCCGCACGATCCTTGGCGAACAGGGTGCCGAACAACTGCTGGGCAAGGGCGACATGCTCTACAAGCCCAACACCGGCGCGATGGTTCGGGTGCACGGCCCCTTCGTGTCGGACGAAGAGGTGGAACGCGTTGCCGACCACTGGCGCGCGCAGGGCAAGCCCGACTATGTCGACGCCGTGACCGAGGAGCCCGAAGACGGCGGGTACAATTTCGAAGACGACTTCACCGCTTCGGACAATCCTGAGGAACGCAAGTATCGCCAGGCCTGCCAGATCGTGTTCGAAAACCAGAAGGCATCGGGAAGCTGGTTACAGCGCCAGATGGGCGTGGGGTACAACACGGCTGCGAAGTGGATCGAACGGATGGAGGGGGATGGACTTGTCGGCCCGGCCAATCATGTCGGGCGCAGGGAAATCTACCGTGACCGCGATGGAAATCCGCTTTAAGCCTGCTCCGCTCAAGTGGATGACGGGGAATATCCATCGCAATGGCTGACGACATCGCCGTAGAACCAGCGTCGGAACGCAAGCGTCCTCCGATCAGCAAGTACACCCTTCTTCGGGTGTTTGCCGAACTGCGCATGTGGTGGCGCGAATCGGTGGTCGAACAGACCGACCATGCCGCCACGATCGAGCGGGTGCGCGGCGAATCGCTGCTGACCAGCCGCTATATTTTCATGACCGCCATGTCCGCGGGCATCGCGATCCTCGGCCTCTTGCTGTCATCGCCGGCTGTGGTGATTGGCGCCATGTTGCTGTCCCCCCTGATGAGCCCGATCATCGGCCTCGGTTTCGCGCTGGCAACGGGGGATGCGGACTGGCTGCGGCGATGCGGCAAGGCGCTGGCGGTCGGCAGCATCTTCGCGATCCTGTTCTGCGCCCTCATTGTCGTCGCGTCGCCCTTGCAAACCGTGACCGAGGAAATCGCCGCACGCACACGGCCAAACCTGTTCGACCTGCTGGTGGCCCTGTTCTCCGCCATGGCGGGGGGTTACGCGGTCATCCGCGGGCGCGAAGGCACGATCGTGGGCGTCGCCATCGCCACCGCCCTTATGCCGCCGCTGGCGGTTGTCGGCTTCGGCCTTGCGACGATGAACGGCACCGTCTTCGGCGGGGCGTTGGGCCTGTTCGTCACCAACCTCGTGACCATTGCGCTGACCGCCGCGGTGATGGCCCGCATCTATGGCTATCGCACCGGCCTGACCGAACGGCAGAGCCGCCTCCAGTCGCTGGTCATTGTGACCGTATTCGTGGTGCTGGCCGTTCCGCTGGGATTTTCCCTGCGGCAGATCGCCTGGGAAGCCAACGGACAGCGCATAGTGAACCAGGAAATCACCGATGCCTTCAGCGCCCGGGCCCGGGTGGAACAGCCGGTGGTCAATTGGGATGCGGAACCTGTCACCATTGCCGCAAGCGTGTTCACGCCCGAGTTTTCATCAAGCGCCAACACCGATGTCGCCCGTGCGCTCGAACGGCGGTTGGGCGAAGCGGTGAGTGTTTCGATCGACCAGTTCCAGGTGGGCACCGATCCCGGCGCGGCAGAGCAGGCCGCGCTGGCCCAGGCCCGCGCCCGCGAACAGGCCGAAGCGACCGAGCGTCAGATTTCCTCGCTCGCCCAGCGACTGGCGCTGGTAGCCGGGGTCGAACGCAAGGACGTGCTGGTCGACCGGGAGAACCAGCGGGCCATAGCCACCGCGCGTCCGCTGCCGGGCCTGACCCTGGCAGGATATCGCCAGCTTGAATCGCGTATCGCCGTCGATACGCCCGGCTGGAAGATCGAATTGCGGCCACCGCTGGCCGCCCTGCCGTCGCTCGGCCTGGAAGACGGGGCACCATCGGAAAGCGCGGAACAAGCGCTCGACCTGATCGGCTGGGCGGCATCGCGGACGGGGGTCGGGGTCGAGCTTGAGGGTCCGGCGCCAGCCACGCAGGACATCGCGGAAAAACTGTCGGCGAAGGCATCATCGGTAACGACCAAGGTCACGCCGAATGCGGAAAGCGTCCGTGCAAGCTGGACCACGCGCGCGCAATAGCCCGCCCGCCGCAACCGGGCGGAGCCCTGCGAAGACGCGTCCCTCTTTTTCGTTTTCAGGCCTGGCGGGCGCGGCGGGCGGGCGGTGGCTGAGCCGCCCCTCTCGTCTTGCGGCTGAGTGGTTTCACTTGTAACGAGCGCGGCAAGAAGGAGACTCGTGTCATGCGCATCGGCTGCCCCCGGGAAATCAAGAACCACGAATACCGCGTCGGCCTGACGCCCGAAAGCGCGCGCGAGCTGACCGCACGCGGACACGAAGTGTGGATCGAAACCGAAGCCGGCTGCGGCATCGACGCCAGCGACGAACAGTACATCGCCGCCGGTGCCACGATCGTTGCAGGGCCCGACCCGATCTTCGCCGAATGCGAAATGGTGGTGAAGGTCAAGGAACCGCAGGCGGTGGAACGCGCAAAGCTGCGCGAAGGCCAGATCCTCTACACCTATCTTCACCTTGCCCCCGATGCCGAACAGACGAAGGATCTGGTGGCCAGCGGCGTCACCGCCATCGCATACGAAACGGTCACCGGACCCGGCGGAACGCTGCCGTTGCTCAAACCGATGAGCCAGGTCGCGGGCCGAATGAGCGTCCAGGCCGGTGCCACCGCGCTGGAAAAGGCGCACGGCGGACGCGGCGTCCTGCTGGGCGGCGTACCGGGCGTGATGCCGGGCAAGGTCGTGGTGATCGGCGGCGGTGTGGTCGGCTTCAACGCGGCCCAGATGGCCGCCGGACTTGGCGCCGACGTAACCATTCTCGATCGCAGCCCCGAAGTGCTCGAACGCGTCGGCACCCATTTCGAAAGCCGCGCCAAGACGCGCTTTTCCAACGTCGCCAATCTGCATGACGCGGTCTGCGAAGCCGATCTGGTCATTGGCGCCGTGCTGATCCCGGGCGCTGCCGCACCCAAGCTGGTTACGCGCGACATGCTCAAGGACATGCAAAAGGGCGCGGTGCTGGTCGATGTGGCCATCGATCAGGGCGGTTGCTTTGAAACCAGCAAGCCGACCACCCATGCCGAACCGACCTACGTGGTGGACGGCATCGTCCATTACTGCGTGGCGAACATGCCGGGTGCCGTCGCACGAACCAGCACCTATGCGCTCAACAACGTGACGCTGCCCCACGCGTTGCAGATCGCAGACCTGGGCTGGAAAGAAGCCCTGCGGCGCGACCCGCACCTTGCCGAAGGGCTCAACGTTCACGCTGGCGAGGTTACTTACGAGGCCGTGGCCAGCGAGCTGGGCTACGCCTACCGCCCGGTCTCGGAAGTCCTTGCCTGAATGGGCAAATAATCCGCTGGGGTTCGTAACCCTGCTTTAAGTCCATTACCTTAAGGCCGTCGGATGGGACTGCACCCTTCCGCCTGCCTGACCGGTTTCATCCGGCGGGTTCTGCCCGCGCTTCTGGCGTGTTTCTGGCTCGTGGCCTCGCCGGTTTCGGCGCAGACCGCGGTGGCGCCGGGATCCGTATGCCATGCTTCGGGCAGCCTAACGACAGACGTGGCGGACGTGGCGAAGTGGGTGTGCGCGGGCAGCGAAGTCGACTGGAAGGCAGCCCGCAATTTCATCCGCCACGATTTGCGCGACCGGCCGGTTGGCGCACCGGCACCGCGCCACGCGGAATTCGACCGGCACGAATTCGACCGGCTGACGGTGGAGGTCATCGGCGATGACGGGACCCGCCGGGCACGAAGCTACACGTTCGGCGACACCAAGCTGGGGGCATCCAACCTTTATTCGATGGTGGAACTGCCCGAAATCGACGCCACCCCGGTCGCGGTGATCATGACCCTCGATGGCGGGGACTATCCGGAGGCGCTGGTCGGCGCCCGCCTGATGTCCGAACCCACCATTCCCATCATCGCGGGGCTGCCGCACCTGATCGCGGCCCTTTTGTGCGGGTTGCTGATTGCGCCGATGGTGTTCGATCTCGGCTATTACCGCGCGCTTCGCGAACCCTTCCCGCTGTTTCACGCCCTGTTCTGCGTCATGGCCTTCCTGCAGACCGCCGCCTTGTCGGGGCTCGTTCCGCTGATGATCAGCATACCGCTCGAGATGGAGCTGATGGTGACCTATTTCAGCCTCGACCTCATGGTCGCGGCCACCATCCTGTTCGGTTACAATTTCATCGAAAAGGGCGCGCTGGGCGGGCGGCAACGTATCGTCCTGGTCTCCATCACGGCCCTGACACTGGCAATCGGAGCGCTGACCACCTTCCGACCGAGCCTGTTCGGCTTCTGGATCGATCACGTCTATTTCGGGGCGTATTTCGTGATCCTGTCGAGCTATTTCGCGGTTCTCGCATCGGCCCGGCGGCGCGGCAGCCGCGCGGCGCCGTATCTGATCCTGGGCCTCGCGCCGTTTGCGTTCATCGTGCTGATCCAGATCGTCAGCGTCTTCACGCTGCCCGCACAATTCGTGTTCGACGAAACCTGGCCGCAGAATTTCGCCCTGTTGTTCGAAGTCGTGGCGACCGCGCTTGCCGTTGCAGACCGCTTCATCGCGATCAAGCAGGAGCGCGACAAGGCGGTGAGCGAGGCGCGCACCCTGGAAGCGTTGAGCGAACATGACGAACTGACCGGCCTGCTCAACCGGCGGGCGCTCGAAGCGCGGTATCCCGACCTTGTCGACGATGGTTTCCATGCCATGGCCGTGGTCGATATCGACCATTTCAAGGCGATAAACGACATCTACGGTCACCCGGTGGGCGATGCGGTGCTGCGGTGCACCGCCGACGCGCTGGAAGCCGTGCGCGATCCCGACCTGCTGGCTTTCCGGATCGGCGGGGAAGAATTCCTGCTGCTGCTGCGCGGAACCGATGCGGCCAAACGGGCCGAGGCGCGCCGACGCGCCATCACCGCCCGGACGCTGGCCGAAATGGAGGGCCTCGACCGGCCCGTTACCGCAAGCATGGGCTTTCTCGATTTCGCGCCCGTCGCCCACGAAGCCGGCATCGATTTCGCCACGCTTTACACCCGCGTCGACCAGCTCCTGTACGAAGCGAAATGCGCGGGCCGTAACCGGACCGTCGAATACGCTCTCGAACTGTTCGATCCGGAAAACGAGGAACGCGAAGAGGCGGCCGCCTAGTCCCCGACGAACGGGGCAAGCACGTCGGGTTTCACGCGGACCAGCCGCTGCGTTGCGCGGTCGAGCATCGCCCAGGTAGTGGCCGCCGATACGATCACCTTGCCTTCGGCGTTGCGGAAATCGACGCGCCGCATCGACGTGGCACCGCGGCCCGCGCCTTCGATCCATGTTTCGCCGGTGACGCTTTGTCCGGCGCCGATGTTGCCGCGGTAATCGATCTCGTGCCGCGTCACGACCCAGAAGAAGGCGTCACGATCCTGCGATCGGGCCACCGCATCCCAATGCGCGGTCGCCAGATCCTGTATCCACTGGACCCACACCGCGTTGTTCACATGGCCCAGTTCGTCAATGTGCGAAGGCCCGGCGGCGAAGGTTTTCTCGAACCGCGACGTCACTCGGCCTTGCCCATTTGCCACAGGATGAAAGCCACTTCTTCCGCCGTTTCGTAGATCGAGGTGAACCGCCCCGACTTGCCGCCATGACCCGCGCCCATATTGGTCTTGAGCAGCAATTCGTTGCTGTCGGTTTTCAATTCGCGCAGCCGGGCGACCCATTTGGCGGGCTCCCAATATGTTACGCGCGGGTCGTTCAGGCCGGCTGTCACCAGCATCGGCGGGTAATCCTGGGCGATCACCTGATCGTAGGGGCTGTAGCTGAGGATAAAGGCAAACGCCTGCTTCGACAGTATCGGGTTGCCCCATTCCGGCCATTCGCCCGGCGTCAGCGGCAGGTTTTCATCGAGCATGGTGTTGAGCACGTCGACAAACGGCACATGCGCCACCACCGCGCCCCACAGGTCGGGATCGGTGTTCACCACCGCGCCCATCAGTTCGCCCCCGGCTGATCCGCCGGAAATGCTGATGCGCCCCTTGCTCGTATACCCCTTTGCGATCAGCCCCTTCGCCACATCGACGAAATCGTTGAACGAATTCATCCGTTCGTTGAGCTTGCCTTGCAGGTACCATTTGCGGCCAAGATCATCCCCGCCGCGAATATGCGCGATGGCATAGGCAAAGCCGCGATCGACCAGGCTCAGCCGAGTGGTCGAGAAGCCCGGCGGCACCGCATAGCCATAAGCGCCATAGGCATAGAGATGCAGCGGCCCGCCAGCGCCCCCGTTCAGCGTATCGCGATCCTTGCGCATCACCACGCTGACCGGGACCATGGTCCCGTCCCGCGCTTCGATTTCGAGCCGTTCGGTCACATAAAGGCTGGCATCGTATCCGCTGGGGATTTCCTGCTGCTTGAGCAGTTCCAGATCGCCGGTCCCGACGTGATAGTCATAGACCGAATCCGGCGTGACCATGCTTTCATAGTCGAGCCGCAGCGTGTCCTGATCGTATTCGGGGTTGTCCGACAGTCCGGTGGTATAGCTCGCCTCGCCAAAGGCGATCGGCTTCACCTGCGCCGGATCGGCATAGGATCGCAGCTGTATCTGGTCGAGACCGGCGAGCCGCCCTTCGGTGACATAGAAGTCCTTGAACAGTTCGAACCCGTCGAGATAGAATTCGTCCGATCCGGAGATCACCGTGTCCCATTCGCCCGGTCGGTCAAGGCTGGCGTTGGCCAGCCGGAAATTGACGTGATCGTCGTTGGTGTGGATCCACAACACCCCTTCCCGCACATCGACGTCGTATTCGACACCCTTCTTGCGGGGCTTCACCAATATCGGCTCGTCCCTCGGGCTGTCGGCCGGCACAAGCCTTATCTCGCTCGTTTCGTTGTCACCGGTCGATATGACCAGCCAGTCTTCCTGCGCCGAAAGACCCGCGCCCACGCGGAAACCTTCATCCTGCGTCTCGCGGTAGAGCGTGACATCGTCCGCCATCGCGGTGCCCAGCACATGCAGGGTGGCATCGCGCACCCGCCAGTTCTCGTCGGCCAGGCCATAGACGATGGCCGTATCGCCGATGACCCAGGTCAGCCCCGACAGGGTTCCCGGAATCTCATCGGCCAACAGGTTCCCCGTTTCGAGATCCTTGATCCGCGCGGTGAACCGTTCGGATCCGTTGGTGTCCGCCGAATAGGCCAGCAGGCGCCCGTTCTTCGACACCGAAAAGGCACCGAGGCGGAAATATTCGTGCCCTTCGGCAAGAGCGTTTTCGTCGAGCAGGAGCTGCGGATGGCCCCCTGCCAGGGGCTTTCGGTAATGCTTGCTGTATTCCGCACCCTCTTCGAATTCGGACCAGTAGAGGAATTCCCCGCGGCGCTGGGGAACGGTGGAATCGTCTTCCTTGATCCGCGCCTTCATCTCTTCGAACAGGGTATCGACCAGCTGTTTGTGGGGCTTCATCCGCGCTTCGAACCACGCGTTTTCAGCCTCCAGATGGTCGAGCACCGCCTTGTCGTCGACAACCGGATAGCTCTGGTCGCGCAGCCATGCGTAGGGATCGGATATCGTGATTCCGTGATGCGAAGAGGAATGTTCGCGCTGTTCGGCCTTGGGCGGCGAAGTGGGTTGGCTCACGAATTGTCCTTCTGTGGTCTGGGCGGTGATCGGCGGGGCAAGGGCTGGCATCGCAGCACTCGGGAAGCAGTCAGTCGCATATACGCCATCGATTACCCGGCTTGAGCGGCACAAAGGTGGAAACCTGCGCCGCCCGTGTCTAATATGGCGCGATGACTAAGCGGCGGGACCGACCGCTGCAAGCGCCGCGTTGCCGTTAGGGCGATCGGCACCGACAAGAGGAATTTTCGCATGTTGATGCAAACCTACGAAGCCCGCCTCGATGGCCTGCGCAAGGAACTGGCGCGCCGGGGGCTGGATGGCTTCGTTGTCCCGATTTCCGACGAACACATGAGCGAATACGTCGGCTCCTACGCACAGCGCCTGAAATGGCTGACCGGGTTCGGCGGCAGCGCCGGCAGCGCGGTCGTGCTGAAGGATCACGCCGCGATGTTCACCGATGGCCGGTATACCGTCCAGGTTCGCGAACAGGTCGACGGCAAGCTCTACGATTACGAAGATGTGCCCGCCACATCGCCGGCGCAATGGATCGCCGCGCAGGCACCCAACGGCGCGCGCATCGGTTATGACGCATGGCTTCACGGGATCGACTGGTCCGAAACGGCGCAGGCTCTGTTCGCCAAGAAGGGCATCGAATTAGTGCCGGTCGACGGCAACCCGATCGATGCGATCTGGGACGATCGGCCGCAAGCCTCGCTGGCCCCGGCAACCCCGCACGACGAAGCGCTTGCGGGCCGGTCCAGCGCGGACAAACGCGCCGAAGTGGCGGATTGGCTGAAACGCGAAGGCTATGATGCGGCCGTGATCAGCGCGCTCGATTCGGTGGCCTGGCTGCTCAACATGCGCGGCACCGATGTGGACAGCACGCCGGTCGCCCTGTCGTATGTGGTGGCCCGCGCGGACGGGACCGCGGATCTGTTCATCGCCCCCGAAAAGGTAACCCCCGAACTTTCGCAGCATCTCGGCAACGCGGTCACCGTGCGGCCGCGCGATGAATTCGTGACGGCGCTTGCCGGACTGGCGGGCAAATCCGTGGCCGTGGACCCCAAGCACGCCGTCGCGGGCATTTTCCACACGCTCGAGGCGGGCGGGGCGAAGGTGGTCCGCGAAGGCGATCCGACCGTTCTTCCCAAGGCAATCAAGAACGCCGCCGAACAGCAGGGCCACCGCGACGCGCAGGCCCGGGACGGGGCGGCCGTTGTGCGGTTCCTGCGCTGGCTGTCGATCGAAGCGCCGAAGGGCGGGATCGACGAACTGGCGGCGGCGGCAAAGTTGCGCGCCTTTCGCGAGGAATGCGGCATCCTGCGCGATGTCAGCTTCGACACCATCAGCGCCGCAGCGGGCCACGCCGCGCTGCCGCACTACAAGGTGGACGAGGACAGCAATATCCCGATCCCCCCTTCGTCCATCTATCTGGTCGATTCGGGCGGCCAGTACGCCGACGGCACCACCGATATCACCCGCACCGTGTGGGTCGGCCCCGGCAAGCCGAGCGCGGAAATGGTCGAGCGCAACACCCGCGTGCTCAAGGGCCACATCCAGCTTGCGATGCAGTATTTTCCCGATGGCACCAGCGGCGGCGCGCTGGATGCGCTGGCCCGGATGCATCTGTGGCAGGGCGGGGTCGATTACGGTCACGGGACCGGCCACGGGGTCGGCAGCTATCTTTCGGTCCATGAAGGCCCGCAGCGTATTTCCAAGCCCGGCGGCGCATTCCCGGGCAGCGAAACGCCGCTTCGTGCCGGCATGATCCTGTCCAACGAACCGGGGTATTACAAGGCGGGCGAATACGGCATCCGCATCGAAAACCTCGTCCTCGTCGTGCCCGCGCCGATTGAAAGCGAAGGCGATTACCTCGGCTTCGAAACGCTCACCTTTGTCCCGCTGGACCGCACGCTGGTCGAACCCTCCATGCTCAGCGACCAGGAAACGGGGTGGTGGAACCGGTATCATGAACAGGTCCGCGCCATCCTGGCCCCGCAGCTGGAGGGTGCGGATCTGGCGTGGCTCGAAGATCAGTGTGCGCCCTTGTAGGAAGCTGCGCGTTCACGTAATGTTCTGCTTCTCGCGAGTCGCTGGAAAAGGAGCATTGCCATGATCGGATACGTAACCCTCGGGACCAACAATCTCGAACGGGCCGCCCAATTCTATGATGCCATCGCCGCCGAAATGGGCGTGGGGCGGATGATGGAATTCGATACCTTCATCGCCTGGGGCGAAATGGGCGGCGCACCCGGTATCGCCGCGACCAAACCCTTCGATGGCGGCCAAGCCACCGCCGGAAACGGGACAATGGTGGCTATCGAGGCAAAGGATCGCGGCCAGGTCCAGCGGCTGTACGATATTGCTATCGCGCATGGCGGCACCGACGAAGGCGCACCCGGGCCACGCGGCGAGCCGGACGAAAACGGAATGGTCTTCTACGCCGCCTATTTCCGCGATCCCGATGGAAACAAGCTGAACGCCTTCCTCATGGACAAGGTGGCCTGACCGAACTGGCGCACGGCATTGCGGCGGTCTTGCGGGCGGGTGAACGCAGGTCCGCCGCCGTTACAAGGCGTTACAAATTGCCGGTTATCCGCGATAATGCTGCGACATTACGCCTCTAGAAGGGATCACATGAGTTGCGGCGGGCGCAGGACCTCCCCCCTCCCCCGACCTTCGTGCGTCGCAGCTCTCCTGATCTACGAAACTGGAGAATGAAGATGCGCAAGTCCCTACTCACCCTCACCGCAGCCGTCGCGGCCCTTGCCGGGGCCGGCGCAGCCTATGCCGACCAGCGCGGCGAGCGGCCAAACCCCGACAGCAACGGCGACGGCGTTATCGCTTCTGCCGAAATGAAGGCGCATGGCGACGCAATGTTCGTCAAGATGGACACCAATGGCGATGGCGTGCTCAACGCTGCCGACCGGGCCGAGCGGCGTGAGGCAATGTTCGCCCGTGCCGACACCAATGGCGATGGCGAACTTTCGCAGGCCGAAATGACGGCGATGCACGAAGCCCGCAAACAGCGCAGTGAAAAGCGCAGCGAACGGCAGGCCGAACGCTTCGCCGCGATCGACACCGACAACAACGGCAGCCTGTCGCAGGCCGAACTCAAGGCGATGCACGAAACCCGCGGCCAACGCGGCGAAGACCGCCGCGGCAAGCGGGGTGGCCACGGCCAGCGCGGAGGCCATGCAATGCTGGCCAAGGCCGATGCCAATGGCGACGGATCGGTAAGCCGTGCGGAATTCGGTGCCGCACTGGCCGCCCGCTTTACCGCGATGGACGCCAATGGCGACGGATCGGTGACCCAGGACGAACGCAAGGCTGCACGCGATGCGATGCGCGCCGAGCGGGGCACCCGCGGCGAGCGTCGCTAAGGCCCTTGCCCCTTGGGCGATCCACACGATAGGCGCGGGAACAGACATATCATGACCGATCCCGCGCCCATCACCCTCCTGCTCGTCGACGACGAGCGCTCGCTTCGCGAACCCCTGGCCGAGTATCTTACTCGCCAGGGGTTCGTCGTGCACGAGGCCGAAAGCGCCGCGGCAGCCCGTACCCGACTGGCGCAGGACCTGCCCGACCTTGTCCTGCTCGACATCATGATGCCGGGTGAAGACGGCCTTTCCCTGTGCCGCCACCTGGTCGAAACCCGTGGGCTTCCGGTAATCCTCCTCACCGCCAGGGGCGAAGCGATGGACCGGATCATCGGCCTCGAAATCGGGGCGGACGATTACGTCACCAAACCTTTCGAACCGCGCGAACTGGTGGCGCGCATCCGTTCGGTCCTGCGCCGCGCGGATCGTCCCGCGAATGCGCCGGGCGAAGAGCTGAACTATCGTTTCGAAGGGTGGCACCTCGATCCGCTCAAGCGTCGCCTGACCGATCCCGATGACAACCTTGTCCCGATTTCGACCGCCGAATTCCGGATGCTTCACGCCTTTTGCGAACACCCGCGCCAGGTTCTCGACCGGGACCGCCTGCTCGACATCGTGCAGGGCCGCGAAGCGCAACTTTTCGACCGGGCTGTCGACAACCAGGTAAGCCGCTTGCGCCGCAAGATCGAAGAAGACAGCCGCAACCCCCAATTCATCCAGACGGTGCGCGGCGGCGGTTACCGCTTCGGCGCCGACGTGACGCGCGTCCAACGCGAGGACGGCTGATGCGCTTCCTGCCGAAAAGCCTGCTTGGCCAGGTCATGCTGGCGATGGCCGTCGCGCTGCTGGTCGCGCAGGCGATATCGGCCACCCTGCTCTATCGCGCGGCGGAACAGCGACGCGAAGCCACCCTTCTCCATGCCGCTGCGTTCCAGCTGATTGCCGGGTCCCGGCGCGCGGATATGGCCGATGGCAACCGCGATGCCCGCACGAGGCCACCGCGGGTCAGGTGGCAGGGTGCGGACGGACCGCGCCTGCCCCGCCAGATCCGCTATCGCGAAAGCGACACGACCCCGCTGGTGGCCGGCGATCAGCGCAGCTCACGCCGAGAAACCGAACTTGGTGCGATTCTGGCGCAACAGGGGATTGCGGCAGACGAAATCGTCGTCGCGACGCGGCCTTTCCTGTCCGATCCGCAGGTGATCGACCTTATCGAAAGTTTTCCCAGAGCCCGCAGCCGATTGCGCGAAATGCCGCGCGACCTGATGGTTGTCGGCCTCAGGCGCGAAGACGAGCGGGTGTGGCAGATCGCCCGCATCGCCGTGCCGCCACGCGACCGCGCGTTCGGCCGCACGCTTGTGGTCCAGACGCTGATCCAGTTCCTCGTCCTTGTCGGCCTGCTGTATTTCGTCCTGCGCCGCATTACCCGTCCGCTGGCGGTGCTGGCCGACAGGACGCAGCGGTTCTCGGGGGCCGGAGCGCCCGAAGAACCGCTCACCCCCAGCGGCCCCCAGGACGTCCGCAGGCTGATCGATGCGCACAACGCAATGCAGGCGCGGATCGGCTCCATGCTCGATGAAAAGGACGTAATGCTCGGCGCGATCGGGCATGATCTGAAAACGCCGCTCTCCGCCCTGCGGGTGCGGATCGAAAGTGTCGAAGACGAAGTGGCGCGCGGAAAGATGGCCGATACCATCGAGGAAATCACCCTGACCCTGGACGAAATTCTGATCCTGGCGCGGGTGGGCCGCGGCAATTCCGCGCCCGAACCGACCGAGCTTGGCGCTCTGGCCGCCTCCGTAGTCGAGGAATTCGAGGATCTGGGCCAGCCCGTGACTTTGGAATCGCATGGCCGACTGGCCGCGCCGGTCCAGCTTACCTGGCTAAAACGCGGGCTGCGCAACCTTGTCACCAATGCCCTGCGTTACGCAGGCGCGGCGCGGGTTACCGTGCTGCGCGACGGGCACGAGGCGGTCTTGCGGGTGGAAGACGATGGCCCGGGGATTCCCGAAGATCGCATCGCCGCCATGATGGAGCCTTTCACCCGCGGCGAAGCGAGCCGAAATCGCGAAACCGGCGGCGCGGGCCTGGGCCTGACGCTTGCGCGCGCTGTAGCCGAACAGCACGGGGGCACCCTGGTGCTGACCAACCGTCCCGAAGGCGGCTTGCGGGCGGACATCCGCCTCCCGCTTTAACGCATCAATCCGCCGATCAGGTTTCGCACGAAGCGGCCCGCGATGGCGCCGCCGAACCCGGTCGCAATGGTCCCGGCGGCCGATGTTGCCGCGGTCTTCATCGGGTCCGCGCGGGACTTTCGGCCCGTGATCCTTGCGGCCACGACCGTTGCGGCGCTGCTGGCGGCGGCGCCCATCGCGGCCTTGCCGGCCTTTTCCCACAAGGACGTGGTCTTGCGGCTGCGCTTGGCCACTTCCTCGCGCCCCACTTCTTCCACTTCCGCCGCCGTTTCGGCCGCGTCCACGGCTTTCGCCGCGAGCACTTCTTCGGCGCTTTCGCGATCCACGGCCTGATCGTATTTCCCGTCGATCGCGCTGACCGAATTGATGATCGCCCGTTCCTTGTCGGTCACCGGGCCAAGGCGCGAATGCGGCGGCTTGATAAGCGTGCGTTGCACCACCGATGGCGCGCCATCTTCGTTCAGCGTCGATACCAGCGCTTCGCCGACCTTCAATTCGGTGATCGCCTGTTCGACATCCAGATCGGGGTTGATACGGAAGGTTTCAGCCGCCGCCTTGATGGCGCGTTTGTCGCGCGGGGTAAAAGCGCGCAGCGCGTGCTGGATGCGGTTGCCCAACTGGCCGGCGATTTTTTCGGGAATGTCGATCGGGTTCTGCGTGACGAAATAGACGCCCACGCCTTTCGAACGGATCAGGCGCACGACCTGTTCGACCTTGTCTTCCAGCGCTTCGGGCGCATCGTCGAACAGCAGGTGGGCTTCATCGAAGAAGAACACCAGCTTGGGTTTTTCCGGGTCGCCCACTTCGGGCAATGTCTCGAACAGTTCGGCCAGCAGCCACAGCAGGAAGGTGGCGTAAAGCTTGGGCCCGCGCATCAGTTTATCCGCGACCAGCACATTGATCACGCCGCGGCCCTGTTCGTCCACGGTCAGGAAATCGTCGATTTCGAGCGCCGGTTCGCCGAAGAACATGTCCGCGCCCTGGCTTTCGAAGCTGAGCAGCTGGCGCTGGATCGTGCCCACGCTGGCGCGCGTAACATTGCCGTATTTGGCGGACAGTTCCTTGGCGTTCTCTGCCGTGAAGGCCAGCATGGATTGCAGATCGCCAAGGTCGAGCAACAGCAACCCTTCATCGTCCGCATGGCGGAACACGATGTTGAGCACGCCTTCCTGCGTATCGTTGAGGTCCAGCAAGCGGGCCAGAAGAAGCGGCCCCATCTCGGACACCGTGGTCCGGATCGGGAAGCCTTTTTCCCCGTAAAGATCCCAGAAGACGGCGGCGTTATCGGCATAGGCATAATCGTCCATGCCGAGTTCCTTTGCCCGCCCTTCCAGCTTGTCCGCGTGCTTGAACTGGGGCGATCCGGCCATGGAAATGCCCGAAAGGTCCCCCTTCACATCGGCCACGAAAACCGGAACGCCATTGGCAGAGAAACTTTCGGCGAGGCCTTGCAGAGTGACCGTCTTGCCGGTGCCTGTCGCGCCGGCGATCAGCCCGTGCCGGTTTGCCTGTTCCAGCAGCAGTTTCTGCCGCTCGCCGTTTTCGCCCAATCCAAGGAAAATCTCGCCCATGCTCATGCCTGTTCCGCTGTGTTGGTGTGGCTGCCGTGTGGCGCACGGGCGCATCGATGGTCAAGCTATCCCTCGACACAGGCGTAAGGGGCGTTAAAGGCTTGAGCCGATGGCCGACCGGCATCCCTTCGTCCTCCTCGATGATGCCCGCGAAAGCGGCGCCGCCGACGCGTTGCTGTTCGCCCAGCCGCGCGAAGTGTTCGTGGCGCACCGCCCAGACGAGGTGGAAGAGGTGCTGATCCGGGCGGATGCTGCGCGCGCGAACGGCTGCACACTGGCCGGATACATCGCCTACGAGGCGGGCCTTGCGCTCGAACCCAGGCTGGCGGGTCTCACCGCGGCACGCAGCGGGGGGGCGGGGCCGCTGATCTGGCTCGGCCTGTTCGACGAGTCGGAGCGCATTGCCGCAGCGGACATGCCCGAATGGCTTTCTTCCCATGCGCAAGGCACCGGCAGTGTCGGCCCGCTGGAACCCCAGCTTTCGCCCGGCGGCTATGCCGAGGCTTTCGGCCGGTTGCAGGAAGCGATCCGCGCCGGCGATATCTACCAGGCCAATCTGACCTTCCCGCTCGCCGGGAATTTCACCGGCGACCCGATGGGTCTCTATGCGGCGCTGCGCCCGTCCGCACAGGCCGGGTATGGCGGCGTCGTGTTCGACGGGTCGCACTGGTTGCTCAGCCTCAGCCCGGAATTGTTCGTGTCGCTCAAGGGGCACGAAGCCAAGGCCAAACCGATGAAGGGAACCCGCCCGCGCGTGGCCGATCCCGTTGCGGATCGCGCGATGCGGGACGAACTGGCCGATTCGGTGAAGGACAGGGCGGAAAACCTGATGATCGTCGACCTCATGCGGAACGATCTCGCCCGCGTCGCGCAGGCGGGCAGCGTCCGTGTGGACGATCCCTTTGCCATCGAAAGCTATCCCACGGTCCACCAGATGGTCAGCGCGGTGCGCGCGACACTGGCGGATGGCCACGGCGCGATCGACCTGGTGCGCGCGCTGTTCCCGTGCGGGTCGATCACCGGCGCGCCCAAGATCCGGGCGATGGAGCTTATCGACGCGGTCGAACGGGACCCGCGCGGCCCGTACTGCGGCGCCATCGGCCGGATCGATGCCAGCGGCGATGCGGCGTTCAACGTCGCCATTCGCACCCTTCGCCTTACGGAAATAGAGAATGGGCGCGGCAAGGCCGTGCTGGGCGTGGGCGGTGCCATCGTGGCCGACAGCGAAGCCCACACAGAATGGCGCGAGGCCATCCTGAAGGGGGCTTTCGTCCGCAAGAGTTCACCCGATCACCGCGCGGCGCAATTCGATCTTATCGAAACCATGCGGTTCATGCCCGAAGGCGGTATTCCGTCTCTCGAGGCGCACCTTGCGCGCATGAAGGAAAGCGCGGCCGAGTTGGGCTTTTCGTTCGACCGCCACGAAGCGCGCAACCAGCTTCACGCGCTGTGCTTCGTCCTGGAAAAGCCGGGCCGGGTGCGGCTGCTGGCTTCGCGGCAGGGCGCCATCGCGCTCGAAGTGATGGATATGCCCGACCCGTGGGACGATCCGGCAAAAGCGATCATCATGCCGCTACCGGTCGATCCCGGCGACTGGCGCCTGCGCCACAAGACCAGCGACCGCGGTTTTTATGAAGACGCCCAGGCCACCGCCCGGCGCCATGGTGCGCACGAAGCGCTGTTCGTGCGGGAGGATGGCCTTGTGACCGAGGGCTGCGTGACCAATATCTTCGTGCGCGGGGACGATGGCGTGTTGCTGACCCCGCCCGCCACGCTCGGCCTGTTGCCGGGCATCCTGCGCCAGACGCTGCTCGAAAGCGGCGAAGCGCGCGAAGCCGAACTGACCGTGGAGGACCTCGACCGGGGCTTTTTCCTCGGCAATTCCCTCCGGCTGATGATGAAAGCTGAACTCAGAAAATGACCGATATCCCGATCCTGTTCGAGGATGGCGAAGCGCTGGTGATCAACAAGCCGGGCGGTCTGCCGATCGAACGCCCGCGCAAGGGCGGCCGCAGCCTGGAAGAACATTTCGAACAGCTTCGGCTGGGGTTCCAGCGCGACCCCGTGCCGGTGCACCGGATCGACACCGACACCAGCGGCTGCCTCCTGCTTGCCCGCAATCCGAAATCCCTGAAGCGCTTCGCGAAAAGCTTCGAGGAAAGGAAGGTCGAAAAACGCTACCTCGGCATTCTGGCCGGCGTGCCCGAAGGCGAAGAAGGCATCATCGAACTTTCCCTGTCCAAGATCAGCAGCGCCGAAAAGGGCTGGCGCATGATCGCGGCGAAGAAGGGCAAGGCGTCGATCACCCATTGGCGGCTTGTGACGGTGGTGGACGGACGCGCCCTGGTGGAATTCCGGCCCGAAACCGGTCGAACGCACCAGATTCGCATCCATTGCGAAGCGGGCCTCGGCATCCCCCTGCTCGGCGATCCGGTTTACGGTGCGGAGGGATTGCGGGGCAAGGGCGCAGCCCGAACCATGCTTCATGCTGCGGCGATCACCATTCCACGCGACGGGAAACCGCCGGTCGATGCCGCCGCGCCCATGCCAGCCGATTTCACGGCGCTCGGTTTTTCCGATGGCTGAACGCGAGCGGGTGGACCAGCGTGGGTAGGATAGCCGACCGGGCAATGCAGATTGCCGAGGAGAAGTTCATCGCTTCGTCCGGTCCTGGCGGCCAGAACGTCAACAAGGTGGCCACGGCGGTCCAGTTGCGCGTCAACGTGTTCGAACTCGGGATGCCCCCCGAAGCTTTCGAACGGCTCAAGGACCTGGCCGGCAGCAAGTTTACCAAGGCCGGCGAAATCGTCTTCACCGCGAACGAATACCGCACGCAGGATCAGAACCGCGAGGCGGCGCGCGAACGCCTGCTCGCGTTGCTGGACGAGGCGCTGACCCCGCCCCGTGCGCGCAAGAAGAGCCGGGTCAACCGCGTGGGCAAGGTGAAGCGGCTCAAGGCGAAGAAGGTGCGCGGCACGGTGAAGGCCAATCGCGGGCCGGTAAAACTGTAGCGCGGCATCGCCTGGCTGGCCGCTGGGTGCTTGACTTTTTATCGTGAATCACCCAATGGGCGCGCCGAACGGCGGTGCTCTTTCGCGCCGCCCTTATTTTTTCGGCCCGCTAGCGGCCTCAATCGATCTTAGGAATACGTCATGGCGAAGCCCGCAACCGTCAAGATCAAGCTCGTCTCGACCGCCGACACGGGCTTCTATTACGTGACCAAGAAGAACCCCCGTAACCACACGGAAAAGTTCACCTTCCGCAAGTACGATCCCGTCGCGCGCAAGCACGTCGAGTTCAAGGAAGCCAAGATCAAGTAAGCCGGGTCGGTTGACCCCTCGCCAATCTGAACGCCGGGAACAGACCGGGTTCAGTGGCGGTTCAATGCTCCGACCCTAGTTCAAGGAGCATGAGCAACTTGTCTTTCAAAAACAAAAAACCGATTCGCACCGCGTTGGCCATTGCGCTCGCCGCTGCGATCCCTGCCACCTATGCGTTCGCCCCCGTGCCGGTTGAAGCCACCGCGGGCGATCTCGACAAGGCGGTCGCCGCCTTGCGCGGCATTTCCACCATGAAGGCCGATTTCGTCCAGACCGACCGCAACGGCCAGTCCGTCGCGGGCGTGATGACGCTCAAGCGCCCCGGCAAGATCCGGTTCGAATACGCCAAGGGCGTACCGATGCTGGTCGTGTCGAACGGCAAGTCGATGTATCTGGTCGATTACGAAGTGAACCAGGTCCAGCGTTGGCCGATCAGCAATTCGCCGCTCGGCGCGCTGCTCGATCCTGGCCGGGACGTGAAGAAATACGGCAAGCTGGTCTCCACCGGGCATCCCGACGTGGTCAGCATCGAGGTGCGTGACACCAAGCGCCCCGAATTCGGCGTGATCACCATGATCTTCACCCGCGATTCCAGCGCCCCGGGCGGCCTGCGCCTGACCCACTGGGTCGCGCTCGATTCGCAGAATCACCGGACCACGGTGCGCCTGCGGAATCAGCGTTACGGCGTGGCCGTTGCTGACAGCGCGTTTACCTTCAAGGACCCCAGAAAAACGTCCCGTCGCCCGCGATGAACGGATTGACGGCAGGCAGGTGCATATATGCGACATCCTGCCGTCGGTTGTTCATTGAACAGCAAGCGGGGGAGGCGTAATTTTAAATCTACGAGACGAAGCGAGCGGGATTTCCCCCCTGTTGATCCCCTCGCCCTGGTTCGCCTCGTTCCAAGCGTGACGAACGCTCACAAGGAACCCTCGTGCCAATGCCCCCGGCGCGAGGGTTTTTTGTATGTGGTGAAGGGTGGACCGCTGGCGCGACGCTGCCTATTCCGCAACTCATGATCTCTGTTGCCACATGGAATATCAATTCGGTCCGCCTGCGGATGCCGATCGTTCAGCGCTTCATCGAGGAGCAGGCACCCGATGTCCTGTGCCTTCAGGAAATCAAGTGCCAGGAACACCAGTTCCCCTTCGAGGCGTTCCGCGCGCTGGGGTACGAGCATTTCGCGATCCACGGGCAGAAGGGCTATCATGGGGTCGCAACCGTGGGCAAAATCCCGTTCCGCGATTTTTCCAGGCACGATTGGCAGGACAATGGCGAGGCGCGTCACATCGGCGTGGAACTGACCGATCCGGCCCATCAGGGCATGATTGTCGAAAACGTCTATGTGCCCGCAGGCGGCGACGAACCCGATCGCGAAGTGAACCCGAAATTCGGCCAGAAGCTCGACTTCCTGGAACGCATGACGCGCTGGGCGGACGCGGTCGATCGGCCAACGCTGATCGTGGGCGATTTCAATATCGCGCCGCTGGAAAGCGACGTGTGGAACCACAAGCAGTTGCTCAAGGTCGTCAGCCATACGCCGCTTGAGGTGGAAACGCTCCAGCGCTTCATGGACGCGCACGGCTGGGCCGATATCGGCCGGCAGCACATTCCCGATCCCGAACGCTATTTCAGTTGGTGGAGCTATCGCGCGAAGGACTGGCAGGCGAACGATCGCGGGCGCCGGCTGGACCATATGTGGGCCAGCCCCGAACTCGCCGCTCAGGCCACCGGTCATTCGATCCACGAATACGCGCGTGGATGGGACAAGCCGAGCGATCACGTGCCGCTTGTGACGGAGTTCTCTCTCTGAGCGACGATACGCCTGCGCCCAGCGCGTCGCGGCGGGCGGCGCAGGCCGTCGACGCGCTGCGCCACGGCTGGCCCCTGGCGATTGACGGCGCGCCTTTGCTCCAGCCGGTGGAAACCGCTTTCGGTCCGATTTCAGGGGCGGCAATGCTGGTATCCGCCAGCCGCGCGGCCACGCTGAAACTGGCCAACCAGATCGAAGCGGCCGCGCCGCGCCAGCCGGTGCTGTTGCGCGGTGCGGAAACCTTCGACCTTGCGGCTGCGCTCGCGGTGGCCGATCCGGCTCTCGATCTGCAGACCCCGCTCAAAGGTCCGTTCAAGGCCATGCCGCTGGCGTGGGAAATCCAGGCGCAGGCCGCGCTCGAACTTGCACGGATTGCAGGGGTGTTGCCCGCCTTCCTCGTCAACCCGGATGGCGCGGCCGAGGCGGTTGCGCTCAACGCGGCCGATGTGGCGGCCTACAGCGATGCCTCGCGGCTTCAGATCGCCGCACGCGCAAGGCTGCCGGTTGCCGCCGCCGAGGGTGCCCGCATCGTCGCCTTTCGCAGCCCGGACGATACGCGTGAACACGTGGCGCTGGTGATCGGGCAGCAGAAATCGGATCGCGCCCCGCTGGTCCGCCTGCACTCCGAATGCCTGACAGGCGATATCCTGGGCAGCCTGAAATGCGATTGCGGTCCGCAGCTCGACGCCGCGCTTCATGCCATGGCGCACGAAGCGGACGCAGGCGGCTGGGGCGTGCTTTTGTATATGCGGCAGGAAGGTCGCGGGATCGGCCTGGTGAACAAGCTGCGGGCCTACCGGTTACAGGACCAGGGGTTCGACACGGTCGATGCCAACACGCGGCTGGGCCTGCCCGACGAGGCGCGCGATTTTCCCACCGCCGCACGGATGCTCGACCTGCTGGGCGTCGGGGAAATCCGCCTGATGACGAACAACCCGGCAAAGGTATCCGCGTTGGAAGCCGAAGGCGTCAGCGTGGCCGAACGCGTGGCGCACAGCCTGCCGGACAACCCCCACAATTCGCGTTACCTTGCCACCAAGCGCGATCGGGCGGGCCACCTGCTGCCGTGAGCGCCATCGCGATCCGGCACGAGGCGCACGGGGACGAACCCGCGATCCATGCCCTGACCGCCGCAGCCTTCCGCGACATGCCTTTTTCGGACGGGGACGAGCAGGATCTGGTCGATGCCCTGCGCCGCGATGGTGATCTCGCCCTGTCGCTGGTGGCAGAAGACGCCCATCGCATCGTCGGCCACATCGCGTTTTCCGCGGTGTCGATTTCCGATGGCAGTTCGCACTGGTATGATCTTGGCCCGGTCAGCGTGTGGCCCGAGGTTCAGCGGCAGGGTATCGGGTCCGCGCTTATCCGGCATGGAATTGCCGAATTGCGCGAACGGGGCGCGCACGGAATCGTGCTGCTCGGCAGTCCGACCTATTATGCGCGGTTCGGTTTCGAACATGACCCGCAGCTTGCCTATCCCGGCACACCGCCCGAATACTTCCAGCGGCTGGTCCTCGAAGGACGCCCGCCACGCGGCATCGTGAAATACCCGCCCGCTTTCGGTTAGGTGCGCCGTCCGATCGCCTCGCCCATCCGCACGCTGGTGCCGGGGCGGAACTGGTCGAGCCATTCGGCCCTGCCGGGTTCGAACAACAGAACCACCGTCGAGCCGAGAAAGAAGCGGCCCATTTCGTCGCCGGCGTCAAAGGCGTGTTCGCCCGCGGCAAAGGTCTTGCGCGAAATGTTCCTGGCGTGGGTTTCCTCGCGGCCCGACCAGACCGTTTCTATCCCCGCCACGATCATCGCGCCCACCATCACGCTGGCGAAGTGTCCGATTTCGCCTTCGAAAAGGCAGGCGAGGCGTTCGTTTCTGGCGAACAAACCGTCGACATTCTCTGCCGTGATCCGGTTTACGGAAAACAGGTCACCGGGCACGTAGGTGGCGGCGGATAGCGATCCGGCGGTTGGCATGTGGACCCGGTGATAATCGCGCGGGCTGAGATAAATGGTCGCGAACTGTCCACCCTCGAACCGCCGTGCGGCCCCCTCGTCTCCGCCGAGCAGTTCGGTGGTGGTGAAGTGATGCCCCTTGGCCTGGAAGATACGGTCATGGTCGATCGCACCGATCTGGCTGATCGCACCATCGGCGGGGGAGAGGATGCACCGGGCTGGGTCGGCCAGAGGTCGTGCGCCCGGCTTCAGTTCGCGGGTGAAGAAGTCGTTGAAGCTGGTGAATTGGTCCGCCTGTCGCGCCGCTTCGGACATATCGACATCATACGCATCGATGAAGCGCCGGATGAGCGGCTTCCTGATCCAGTCCGCCGTGCTGGCGGCCAGCGAACCGGCCCCGCGCGAAATGGCGTGATGGGGCAGAGCGTGCTGCAGCCAGATGAAGGGAGATGCCATGAGGGCGTGCCTGTGGACCCGCGTGCGCGTCAGCGCAACTGGCTGTCTTTGCTGCCGCGCCGGTTGATGGCCGAATGCCGCACCGCCGTATCGCGCCCGGACTGGCATTGAACGCAGGTTCGCACGCCGGGGATGGCCACCCGCCGTTTTTCAGGGATCGGTTCATCGCATTCGTCGCAGACTTCCGCGCTCGGCCCGCGCGGCAGGCGTGCGCGTGCCGCAGCGACCGCATCGTTCACCGTGTCGTCAATCTGATCCTGAACCGCGCCATCGCGCGCCCAACCGCCTGCCATGTGAAAGCCTCCTGCCCAATTCAACGGACAAGGGGCGCCGCGTGTTCCTCAGCGCCGGTCGGAACGCTTGATGCCGGGCCCGAGGCGGTTTTCGCCGATGGCCAGGCGGTCACCGGTCCAGTCGGCCACGAAAGTCGGTGTGCGGTCGAGCCCGGGGGCGAGACGGGCGTCGTTTCCTTCGATCACCAGCCCATCGGAACTGTAGCGGGCGCCTTCGGCGCCAACCGCGATCAGGGCAGACCAGTTCTCCTTGTCCGCGCCCTGGACGAACCAGTTGCCGCGGATCATCCCGCTGCCGCCGTTGGGCAGATCGATCATGTAGTTGGTGCCGCGCCCGTTCGAATCGTCGAAGCTGGAATCGATCACCACGTTTCGCGCCGCCCGCGATTTGAAATAATGGCCACCGCGGCCCTGTTCGAACCGGCTGCGCGTAACCGTCACGCTGCCGTAATCGCCGGCGTAGATCGAATGCGCGCACCCCGCCGAATTTTCGCACGTGCCCAGTCGCGTGAAGGTCGACTTGTCGACGGTCAGCGCGCTGGCGGTATCGTCATGGGTGAGGATGCCCTGCTGGCTGTCGCGAAACCAGCTTTGCGACACGTCGAGCGGGCCCCGTTCCAGCCGGATGCCCGCGCCATTCCCGTCGCTCACGGCGATATCGGCAAAAACCAGCCCTTCGACCCGCGCGCCGCGGCCCCGCAGCACCAGCGCCGCCTTGCCTTCGCACGGTTTGCCGCCAAGCAGCGCCGTGCCAGCGGCCGCAGCCCGGTAGGTTATCACCCCGCCTTGCTGGACGGCACAATCGCGCCAGTTGCCGGCAGCGATTTCGATGGTGCCTTGCGCGTCGCCAATCGCGTTCACGGCCTCTTGCAAAGTGCCATATCCACGGCCGCTCTCGACGACCACGAACGGTGCGCGGGCCGGTTCCTGCGCCAGCAGCGCGGCGAGCGGGATAATTGCCAGCGCAAAACAGGCGACAAGGGCCACCGACCAGAAGGGTAACCGTTCGGCGGGAGTGGTGAAGGGCGATGCCATTGCGCGACCATACGCCACAAGGGTTAACGCCGCGTCAGGGACGTTCAGTCGTCTTCGCCCCAGCGCCAACGCCATCCGCCGCGCGTCTTTCGCGAAGCGATCAGCATCAGGACGATCGTGGACGAAAACACTATCGCCGCAAACGCCACCCCGCCGACGACAAAGTCCCAGGCGAACAACGCGGCCCCAAGGCCGAGCAGGGCAAAATATCCCAACAGGACGGCCCAACCCTGCCACGCGACGGGCATTCCCGATCCCAAACCATACCGCTTGGCTGCGAACCACGCGCCATCATCACCAGTGTCGTCGTTCATGTGTCATCTCCCTTGGGTGGGCGCCCCCTTTGAGGCGGGCTGGACTTTCCGACGGCAATTCCACGCTTGTCGAGCGCTTCGCGCAGCAGCATTTCGATCTGGGCGTTCGCACTGCGCAGTTCGGCAGCCGCCAGCCGTTCGACCGCGGCATGCACCGCCGGATCGAGACGCAGGGCGAAGGCCTTCTTCTGCACAGTGCGCGCTCCTTCTTCAGCCTGTTAGTACAGCGAACCGGCGTTGATCACCGGATGCGCCTCGCGCTCACCGCACAGAACGACCATCAGGTTGGAAACCATGGCGGCCCGGCGCTCGTCATCGAGTTCGACGATCTTGTCCTGGCTCAATTTGGTCAGGGCATCCTCGACCATGCCCACCGCGCCCATCACCAGCTTGGCGCGGGCGGCGATGACCGCTTCGGCCTGCTGACGCTTGAGCATGGCGCTGGCAATTTCGGACGCATAGGCAAGATGCGTGAGACCCGCTTCATCGACGATGATGCCAGCCGTTTTCAGGCGTTCGTTCAATTCGATCAGCAGTTCGTTGTTCACGACTTCGCCGCTTCCGCGAAGGGTGACTTCCTCGTTTTCGAAGTCATCGTAGGGGTGCCGCGAACCGACCGTGCGAAGCCCGGCTTCGATCTGGATGTTCACGAACTGCTTGTAATCGTCGACATCGAAACTGGCCTGCGCGGTATCGGCCACACGCCACACGACGTTGCAGGCGATTTCGATCGGGTTGCCGCGCAGATCGTTGATCTTCACGCGTTCGGAATGGATGTTGTGCGCGCGGGCGGAAATCTTCTTGCGCATCATCCACGGCCATACCCAGCGCAGGCCTTCGGTGCGTTCGCTGCCGCGGTATTCCCCGAACAGGGTGATAACCGCCGCCTGGTTGGGCTGGATCATGAAGAAGCCCGAAGCGACCAGGATCAATCCAATCAGCGTCCCCAGGAGCGAGCCCACGAAGACCAGCTTGGCCGCTTTGGATGCGCCGCTGTCGGGCACCATGCCCGGCAAGGCCACGAGGGCAAAAATTGCCAGCGCCGCCAGGACGGCGAGCATGATGTAGCCGTTGTAACTTGATGCCGCACGTTCGCGGCTGACGTTCATTCCCCTGAGTTCGACAGACATGACGAATCCTCCTTTAATATAATTATGATATCATATTTATATCAAGAGAAGTTGGGCGTCAATGGCGTTCGACAACGCGCAGGAATTGCTCTCCATACGCTTCCAGCTTCTTGGCCCCGACCCCGGCGATCCGGCCCAGCGCGGCCAGGGATTGCGGGCGCTGCGCGGCCATTTCGCGCAAGGTGGCATCGTGGAAGATGACATAGGGCGGCACCTGCCCTTCGATCGCCAGTTCGCGCCGCAGTTCGCGCAAGGCATCGAACAGGGGGTCGCCCACCGGATTGGGCGTCGCATCACCCCGGCGGCCACGGCGTTCCCGCTTCGGCGGGATCGCGATCTCGACATTGCGCTCGCCCTTGAGGATGGCGCGGGCCGTGCCGCCCAGCGCCAGCCCGCCATGATCGGTCGCCACGAGAACCCCGCGCGCCTGCAACGCCCGCGCCAGCGGCTGGAGCAGGCCGGCTTCGTCGGCTTGGACAATTCCGAAGACCGACAGCTGGTCGTGCCCGCGCTGGCGGACACGCTCGTCCTCCACCCCCGTGAGGACCTTTTGCAGATGTCCCATGCCGAAGCTCTGGCCGGTCCGGTAGACGGCGCTGAGGAGCTTGCGCGAAAGTTCGCTCACATCGGTGACGCCGGGTTGCTCCAGACAGTTATCGCAATTGCCGCAGGCAGCCGGCGGGTCCTCGCCGAAATGGCGCAGCAGGACGGCGCGGCGGCATTCGGCGGTTTCCACCAGGCCGGCCAGCGCATCGAGCCGGGCACGCTCTGCGTTACGGCGTTCCTCGTCCACTTCGGCAAGGCGCTGGCGTGCGGTGGCGAAATCGCCCGCGCCCCAGAACATCGCCGCGCGTGCCGGGTCGCCATCGCGGCCCGCGCGTCCGGTTTCCTGGTAATAGGATTCGATCGACTTGGGCACGCCCACATGGGCCACGAAGCGCACATCAGGCTTGTCGATGCCCATGCCGAACGCGACCGTGGCGACGATCACCATGTCTTCCGAACCGACGAAGGCGGCCTGGTTCGCGGCCCGCACTTCCGGCGCCAGTCCGGCGTGATACGGAAGCACAGGCCGTCCCGTTTTTGCCGCCAGCTTTTCCGCCAGATCCTCGACCTTGCGGCGGGTCTGGGCGTAGACGATGCCCGGCCCGGCGTGTTCGGCCATCAACTGCGTAACCTGCGCCACGGGGTTGTCGCGGTGGCGCACGACATAGCGGATGTTGGGCCTGTCGAACCCGGCCAGAACCAACCCGCCCTCGGGAATGCCAAGCTGCGCCATCACGTCGGCGCGGGTCTGACGGTCGGCGGTGGCGGTCAGGGCAAGGCGGGGAACATCGGGGAAACTGTCGAGCAATCCGCGCAGCAGGCGGTAGTCCGGACGAAAATCATGCCCCCATTCGGAAACGCAGTGCGCCTCGTCCACGGCGAACAGGCAAATGGGCGCGGCGGACAGAAAATCGAGGAACGCGGGCTGGCTGGCCCGCTCGGGCGCGACATACAGCAGGTCCAGTTCGCCCCTGCGATAGGCATCCTGCGTTTCGCGCCAGTCCGCATCGGCGCTGGTCAGCGTGGCGGCGCGGATGCCGTTGGCGCGTGCGCTGCGAAGCTGGTCGTGCATCAGCGCGATCAGCGGGCTGATCACGACGCATGTGCCGTGCGACATGGCGGCGGGCAGTTGATAGGTCAGCGACTTGCCCGCCCCGGTGGGCATCACCGCCAGCGTCGACTGCCCCGCCAGCACGCGCGAAACCACTTCCGCCTGCCGTCCGCGAAAATCATCGAAACCGAAAATTGCCTTCAGCCGCGCACGCGCGGTGTCGATCATGGCGGGGCTGGCGTTGTCGGGCATGGTGCCTGATCGACGTCCCGGCGCCTGCGCGCAAGCGCCTGCGGCGCATTTTCCCCTTGCCCCATGCGCCCCACTCGCGCTTTAGACCTTTGCGAAAGCCCGGCGCTGCGCCGGGGCGCCAATAGGAGAAACGACCATGAAGTTCCGTATCGCGATTGCCAGTGCAGCCGCCCTCGTCCTCGCAGCCTGCGGCAACACCGAAGACGCGTCGGTCGAAGCCGAAGCCGACACCGTTGAAATCCCTGCCGACGACGCGCTGACCGATGTCGATGCCGAAGCCGTCGAAGATGCCGATGCCACCGCCGCCGACACCGAAGCGGGCGAAGGCCGCGAGGCCGCCGAAGCCGCGTCGATCGAGGAAGCCGGTGACGAAGCCGCTGCCACCGCCGAAGCGGCCATGGAAGCCATGGGCGACGATCTGGAAAACTGAGGACGGATCGGGGGCCGCGCACACATCGCGCCCCGCCGACCCCACGTGCCGTAGCGTCCTTTCCGTGACGCGCAGCACGCACTAGCTTGCGCCTATGAACCGACTCGCCCTGCTTCTCGCCGCGCTGCCCGCGCTTGCCTCCTGTTCGGACGGGGGGGACCAGCCGGTCGACGCCGTCACACCGGCGGAAGCCCAGGCGCTCGACGATGCAGCGGCAATGCTGGAGGAGCGGCGCCTGCCACCCGAAGCGCTAGAAGCGGACGGGGCAGATACGGGCGAAACGAACGAGGGAGAGACCGAGCAATGAGCACTGCGCCGAACCCGGGGATGGACGCGGATATCTTCGACCAGTTCCTCGACCAGCTCGAACGGTATGTCCGTGAACGCCTGATCCCCGCCGAAGCCGACGTCATCGCCGACGATCGCATCCCCGATGAAATCGTTGCCGAAATGAAGGACATGGGCCTGTTCGGCCTCACCGTTCCCGAAGATTTTGGCGGCGCGGGCCTCAACACCACGCAATACGCCAAGGTCGTCCACGCGATGGCTTATGCCGCGCCCGCCTTCCGTTCGATCTTCTCGATCAACGTCGGTATGTTCAATTCCGCGATCAAGAACGGCGGTACCGACGCGCAGAAGGCCGAATGGTGGCCGCAGGTCGCCGAAGGCAAGATTGCCTGCTTCGGCCTGACCGAGCCCGGTTCGGGCAGCGACAGCGCCGCCATGCAGACCACCGCCCGCCCCGACCCCGATGGCAATGGCTGGATTCTCAACGGGACCAAGCGTTACATCACCAACGCGCCCCACGCCGAGGTCGGCCTGATCATGGCCCGCACCGAGAAGGAGGCGCTGCCCAAGAACGCGCATGTTTCCGCCTTCATCGTCCCGATGGACACGCCCGGCGTTACCGTTGGCAGCGCGGACAAGAAGATGGGCCAGGCCGGCAGCCACATCGCCGACATCATCCTCGAGGATGTGCACGTCCCCGGCGATGCGCTGCTGGGCGGGGAAACCGGCAAGGGGTTCCGCTTTGCCATGATGAGCCTCGATAACGGGCGCATTTCTGTGGGCGCGGCGTCCACCGGCTACGCCCGCCGCGCGCTCGATTCCGCGCTTCGTTACGCCAACGAACGCAAGGCTTTCGGCGAACCGATCGCCAATTTCCAGCTGATCCAGCAAATGCTCGCCGAAAGCGAGACCGAAATCTACGCCGCCGAATGCATGATGGCCGATGTCACGGCGCGCGCCGACGCGGGCGAAAACATCCTGCGCAAGGCCGCCGCCTTCAAGGTCTTCGCGTCCGAAATGTGCGGCCGCGTGGTGGACCGTGTGGTGCAGGTTTATGGCGGCGCCGGATACCTGGCCGAATACGACGCCGAGCGGTTCTTCCGCGACGCGCGTATCTACCGGATCTACGAAGGCACGACGCAAATCCTGCAGCTCCAGATCGCCAAGCACATGCTGCGCGAATACGCAGCGCAGGCGTAGGGCATGTACAATCTCCTTTCGGGTCTTTCCGTCATCGAAACCTCGAGCTTCGTCGCATCACCCACCGCCGGTCTGTATTGCGCGCAGATGGGGGCCGAAGTCATCCGGGTCGATCACAAGGAAGGCGGCCTCGACTACGATCGCTACATGCTGACCGAAGCGGGCCGATCGCTCAGTTGGGAAAACCTCAACCGGGCCAAGAAATCGGTCGCGCTCGACCTTCGCAGCGGCGAAGGGCGCGAATTGCTGGTCGAACTGGCGGCGACGACTGGCAATCTGATCACGAACCTGCCGGAAAAAAGCTTCCTGTCGCATGGCGCCGTTGCGGCGCGCCAGCCCGACGGCGCGCCCGATCTTGTCAGCGTACGGATCATGGGCTGGCACGATGGCCGGCAGGCGATGGATTTCACGGTCAACGCCGCCAGCGGCTATCCACTGATGTGCGGGCCGGAAGATTGGGACATGGCCAATGCGCCGCCGGTCAACCAGGTGCTGCCCGCGTGGGATTTCATCACGGGTGCCTATTGCGCCTTCGCGCTTCTCGCCGCGTTGCGCCACCGTGACGCCACCGGCGAAGGCAACGAGGTGAGGGTTCCGCTCGGCGACGTCGCCATCGGCACCATGGCCAACAGCGGCGCCCTTGCGGAAATGCTGTATCGGGGCGCGGACCGCGAACGGCTCGGCAACGCGATATGGGGCGCGTTCGGGCGCGATTTCAGGAGCCGTGACGGCGTTCGCTTCATGGTCGCCGCCCTGACGCCAAAGCAGTGGGACGGGCTGGTCGCAGCCTTCGGGCTCGGTGACGCCATCACCGCACTGGAAGGCGAACTGGGTGTGCGGTTCGCCGATGGGGACGGGCCGCGCTTCGAAAACCGGCACCGCCTGTTCGACCTGTTCCAGGACGCTGCCGCAAACGCTGACTGGGCCGACCTGTCCGCACGCCTGGCAGCGCAGGGAACCACGTTCGAGCGGTATCGCACCATGCACGAAGCGGCGAGCGATCCGGAACTTGTGACGAACAATCCCCTGTTCGGCCCGGCCCCTGCCAACCCCAGCGGTTTCGATTACCCGGCAACCCGCAGCTTTGCCAACATGCCCGGACGGGACGTGGGCAACCCTGCCCCTGCCCCGTATCTCGGCCAGCATACCGAAGAAGTCCTGGCCAACCGGCTCGGCCTTTCTTCCGGCGCGATCGGCACGCTCGTCGACCGCGGTATCGCCCGCCTTTCCGACAAGGAATAGATCATGACGTCACTTCGCCGTGTAGCCATCTGCAAGCCGCTCCGCACACCCGTGGGCAAATTCCTCGGTTCGCTCGCCCCGCTCGAAGCGGGCCAGCTGGGTGCCGTCATCATCAAGGCGCTGATCGAACGCAGCGGCGTCGATCCGCTGCGCGTGGACGATGTCGTCTTCAGCCAGGGCTACGGCAGCGGCGAAGCCCCGGCGATCGGGCGATGGAGCTGGCTTGCCGCCGGCTATCCCATCGAAGTGCCCGGATTCCAGCTCGACCGGCGCTGCGGATCGGGTCTTCAGGCGGTCGCGACGGCGGCCATGATGGTCCAGACCGGCGTTGCCGACTGCGTGCTGGCCGGCGGGGTGGAAAGCATGTCCAACGTGGAACATTACACCACGCAGGCCCGCCATGGCGCGCGCATGGGCGACATGGCCCTGTGGGACCGGCTGACGCGCGGCCGCCTGATGAGCCAGCCGATCGAACGGTTCGGCGTCATCACCGGCATGATCGAGACGGCAGAAAATCTCGCCAAGGATTACGGCATCACCCGCGAAGAGGCCGATGCCTTCGCGGTGAAAAGCCACCGCAACGCCGCCCGCGCATGGGACGAAGGCAAGTTCGACGAACAGTTGGTCCCGGTCGAACTGCCGCAGCGCAAGGGCGACCCGGTGGTTTTCGCCAAGGACGAAGGTTTCCGCGCCGACGCCACCGAAGAAAGCCTCGCGGCGCTGCGCGCCATCGACCTAAAGCGTGACCCCGATGCCATCGTGACAGCCGGCAACGCCAGCCAGCAGAACGACGCCGCGGCAGCGTGCCTTGTCGTTGCCGAAGACAAGGTCGAGGAATTGGGCCTCGAGCCGAAACTGTGGTTCCATTCATGGAGCGCGGCCGGATGCGATCCGAGCCGCATGGGCATCGGCCCGGTTCCGGCAGTCGACCGCCTTTTCGCACGCAACGGGCTGGGCTGGGACGATATCGGGCTGGTCGAACTGAACGAAGCGTTCGCCCCGCAGGCGCTCGCCGTGCTGGAGGGCTGGGGGTGGTCCAAGGACGATTCGCGCCGAGATATCCTCAACGTCAACGGATCGGGCATTTCCCTGGGTCATCCCATCGGCGCGACCGGCATTCGCATTCTGGCCGACATGGCGCATGAAATGCAGCGGCGCGAAGTGCGCTACGGCCTGGAAACCATGTGCATCGGCGGCGGACAAGGGATGGCCGCGGTGTTCGAGCGCGCCGCCTGATGGGCGCATGGGTGGACTGGATCGGTCGCGAGCATACTGCCCTCGACACGCTCGATCCTGCCTTGGCGGCGCGGTGGTGCGCCACGTTCGACCGCGCGCTGCCCTCTGGCGGGGTGATGCCGCAGGGTGTCCATTTTTGCCTCTGCACACCCGATGCGCCGACACGCAAGCTGGGCGATGACGGGCATCCCGAACGCGACGATACCGCCGCAAGCTTCTTTCCGCCCGTTCCCCAACCGCGCCGGATGTGGGCATCGAGCGCGATCTCCTTTGCCGCGCCTATCGCCACCGGCGCGGCCATCAGTCGCACCTCGCGCATTGCATCGGTCGAAGAGAAATCGGGAAAGTCGGGATCGCTTGTCTTTGTCGACGTGACCCATGAAACCCGCGCCGACGGCGAACTGGCCGTCACCGAACGCCAGACACTGGTGTACCGCGACGCCGCTGCGCCCGACGCGCCGCTGACCCCGCCGGCCGTGTCCGGCGATCGTTTCGATCCGGGATCATGGGACACGCACCGCACTCTGGTCCCCGACCCGCGGCTGCTGTTCCGCTTTTCTGCGCTGACCTTCAACACGCACCGCATCCACTATGACGCCCCCTATGCAAGCGAGATCGAACGGTATCGTGGCCTGGTGGTCCACGGCCCGCTCATGGCCACCTTGCTCCTCCAGATGGCGGGCGAGGAATTGGGCGAGAATCGCCTTGCCACCTTTGGCTTTCGTGCCATGAGCCCGGCCATCGCGGGTGACGAGCTGCACCTGGTGATGCGCCAGGAAAGCGCTGGGATAGAACTGGCCGCAGTGGCCGCCGACGGCCGCGAAATCGTCAAGGCGCGGGCCAGCCTCGCTTAGGTTTCCGGAAAACTGGCGATCGGATCGATCACCGAATAGCTTTCTGCACGCGCTTCTCCGGCGAGCGGCGGGAAGTCTATGGCAGCAGGCTCAATCCGCGTGTCGGGAAGCCGGTCGAGCAGATCGCGCACAAGGGTCAGACGCCCGCGTTTCTGGTCGTTGAAATCGACCAGCGTCCACGGCGCCCAATCGGTGTGCGTCGCGGCCAGCATCGCTTCGCGCGCGGCGGTATAATCAGCGTATCTGGCGCGGGCCGCGAGATCGACGGGGGACAGCTTCCAGCGTTTGAGCGGATCTTCCAGCCGTTCGCGCAGCCGTTCTTCCTGCTGGTCCTGATCGGCCGTGAGCCAGTATTTGAACAGCAATATCCCGTCATCGACCAGCATGCGTTCGAATATGGGTGCCTGACGCAGGAAATCGTCCACCTGCTTGTCGTCGGCGTAGCCCATGACCTTTTCGACCCCGGCGCGGTTGTACCAGCTGCGATCGAACAACACGATTTCGCCCGAGCTGGGAAGGTGCGCGGCATAGCGCTGGAAATACCATTGCGTCTGCTCAGCTTCGGTGGGTTTCGACAGGGCCACCACCCGGCACTGGCGCGGATTCAACCGTTCGCGCACGGCCTTGATCGCGCCGCCCTTGCCCGCGGTGTCACGCCCTTCGAACAGGATCACGATGCGCTGACCGGTCGCCCTGGCCCACCGCGCCATCGCGACAAGCTCTTCCTCCATCGGATCGAGGGCGGCTTCGTATTCGCTGGTCTTCATGGCGTTCTCCCTCGCGATTTGTGTGCCGGCCACAATGGTAGTATCATCGGCAACGATATGGCCACACTCGCAGATCCCGAACAGGACTTTAGCCGTCTTCCCGATCTTCCGGCAGACGTTTTTACCGCGCCGCTCAAAAAGCCGGACCATGTTGGCGATGACTGGCTGGAGCCGCGGCAAACGCGTTACGATTCCGAAGACGATGCGATCTGGAACGATCTTTTCGCGCGCCAGATGGACGTCTTGCCCGGGCGTGCAGCCACCGCCTTCATGCACGGCACCGAAAAACTCGATCTGGGGCGCGGCGGCGTTCCCGAATTCGGCCAGCTTTCGGAAGATCTGGGCAAGTTGACGGGGTGGAGCGTGGTGCCCGTGCCGATGCTGATCCCCGATCATGTGTTCTTCTGGCATCTTGCCAACCGCCGGTTTCCCGCCGGGAACTTCATCCGCACGCGCGAAACCTTCGACTACATCCAGGAACCGGACGTGTTCCACGACGTGTTCGGCCATGTCCCGATGCTGACCGATCCGGTCTACGCCGATTACATGCAGGAATACGGGCGCGCCGGCTGGAAGGCGATGCGGTACAACCGCTTGAAGGCGCTGGGATCGTTATACTGGTACACGGTCGAATTCGGCCTGATCCAGGAGGCGCCCGGCGATCTGCGCGCCTATGGCGCAGGCATTCTGTCAGGCCCGACCGAGGTGGTTTATGCCATCGAGGCGCAAAGCCCCAATCGCATCATGCTGAACGTCGATCGCGTGATGCGCACCGATTACGTGATCAGCGATCTGCAACCGACCTATTTCGTCATCGACAGCTTCGAAGATCTCTACCGCCAGACAGTCGAACGGGATTTCGACAAGCTGTACCGCAGCCTTGGCGCCGGTTTCACATATGCCAACACCGCGGTGATCGATGTCGATTACGTGGTCAACGAAGGCACCCTTGAATACACCCTTCGCGGTGGGCGCGGCAGCGGGGCAAAGCCTGTCTGACACTTATCGCGGGTGCGCTTCGACCGATAAATCCATCGGCCAACAAGAACGGCCAACAAAAAACCGGCCCGGAATTGCTTCCGGGCCGGTTTTCGTATGGCTTGGAGCCGTTCCGATTACTCGGCGGCTTCGTCCATGGCTTCGCCCTGCTCTTCCATGGCGTCGGCCTGGTCTTCAGCCTGGTCCGTGATGGCATCTTCCTGGGCGTCGGTGATTTCACCGGCGTCTTCCATGGCTTCTGCCTGTTCGTTCACGACTTCAGCCTGCTGTTCGCCGGCATCTTCCATCGCGTTTTCGTTCGCGCCGTCGCAAGCTGCGAGGCCGAGGCTGAGAGCGGCGGCCGAAGCGACGATCGTTGCTTTGTTGAACTTCATGGTAGTCTTCCCCTTTGTTTTGGTGATGCCGCAAGAAACGGGCACACCTTCGTAATACCGATAACGTAATACCGATAAAATTTGAATTGAAAATCAGTGAACTGCGTACTGTTTTACCAGACTGTAGATACCAATCGCAATGGCGGCTCCCAGAACAGCCCACAACAGGGCAACTCCGCTGACCGCACCGAAAATGACGCCGTTCCCGGCGATCATGCCGGCAACCAGCGATCCGGCAACGCCCGCAATGGCGTGTGCCAGAATGCTGCGGCCGTCCTCAACGCGCAATATGATTGTCGCAAGCCAACCGAGGATGGCACCCACAACAATCAGAATCAAAAGGCCCATGGGTCTTTATCCTTCGCATTCACATCAACGTAACAAATCCGATCCGCACAAAAGGTTCCGAGATCGTTTCGCCAAAAGTGATCGAAGGCGATCAGCCGAAGGTCAGATAGGCCAGCACGGCCGATCCGGCGACGATGCGGTACCACGCGAACGGGGCGAACCCGCTGCGGCCGACATAGGCGACGAAAGCCCGGATCACCGCCAGCGCGACGATAAAGCTGACGACGAAGCCGACCGCGATCTCTCCCCATCCCACCCGGGTGCTGCCGGCCATGAGGCTTTCGTACTTTGTTGCGATTTCCAGGGTCGATGCGCCGATCATCGTGGGCACCGCTAGAAAGAAGGAAAATTCCGCCGCCGTCTTGCGGTTGATGCCCATCGCGAGCGCACCCATGATCGTGGCGCCCGAACGGCTGACACCCGGCACCATCGCAAGGCACTGGGCAAAGCCTACGCCGAGAACCTTGAGCAAGGGCAGGTCGGCAACGGTTTCTTCGCCGTGCGGATTGGCGGTGCGTTCGATCACCAGGATCGCGATCCCGCCCACGATCAGCGCCCACGGCACGATGATCGGCGTTCCCAGCATCTGTTCGAAATTCTTGTAGAAAGTGAAGCCGATCACGGCGCTGGGCAGGAACCCGAGGAGGATGTTGCGCGCGAACATCAGGCCTTCGCGTTCGCCCTTGAGGACGCCCATACCCGCGCTCCAGAAGGTGCCCCAATACTGGTAGACCACTGCCAGGATCGCGCCCAACTGGATGACGACGTTGAACATCGCCCATTCCTGCGGGTCCGCCCCGCTCAGTTCAGTGGCGAGGATCAAATGCCCGGTCGATGACACGGGAATGAATTCGGTCAGCCCTTCGACAATGCCGAGGAAGATCGCGGTGAAAATGTCGTTCATCGCGATCAGCCACAAGAGAAACGGGCGGGACAAGTCAAGCGACCTGTCCCGCCCGTAGCGGTTTTTAGCGATGAAGTGAGTTTACCAGATGCGGATGCGCTGTTCCGGCGGCAGGTAAAGTTCGTCGTCCGGCGTCACGCCGAAGGCTTCGTACCATTCGTCCATGTTCCGCACGACGCCATTCGTCCGGTATTCTTCCGGACTGTGTGAATCGGTGCGGAGACGGTTGCGGTAGCTTTCTTCGCGCTGCTGCGAACGCCACACCTGCGCCCACGCCAGGAAGAAGCGCTGGTCGCCGGTCAGGCCGTCGATGACCTTGTCTTCCTTGCCGCCGAGGTGGAGCTTGTACGCACGGTAGGCGAGGCTGAGGCCACCGAGGTCGCCAATGTTTTCGCCCAGTGTCAGACGCCCGTTTACGCAGGTTTCTCCATCATCGAGCGGGCAGAAGCCGTTGTACTGTTCGACAAGCGCGTTGCCGAGCGCGTCGAAAGCGCCGCGGTCGTCGTCGGTCCACCAGTTGCGCAGCGCGCCCTGGGCATCGGATTTCGAACCCTGGTCGTCGAAGCCATGGCCGATCTCATGGCCGATCACGCCGCCGATTCCGCCGTAATTCACCGCCGCATCGGCGGTGATGCCGAAGAAGGGCTGCTGCAGGATGGCCGCCGGGAAGACGATTTCGTTGAGCGTGGAATAATAGTACGCGTTGACCGTCTGGGGCAGCATGAACCACTCGGTCCGGTCGATCGGACCGCCCAGCTTCGCCAGATCCTTGTCCCAGCTCCAGCGCGCCACCGCCATGCGGTTGGCAAGCGGGTTGGTCCCCGAAATCGCCAGCCCCTGATAGGTGTCGAGATTGTCGCGATAGCCGATCTTCGGAGTGAAGCTGTCCAGCTTGGCGCGCGCTTCGTCCTTGGTCTCTTCGCTCATCCAGTCGATTTCGTCGATGCTGGCAGCAAGCGCGAGCCGCAGGTTGACGACCAGTTCGTCCATCGCGGCCTTGTTTTCAGGCGGGAAGTACCGCTCGACATAGGATGCGCCGACGAGTTCGCCCAGCTGGCCTTCGGTGGCATCGATGGCCCGCTTCCAGCGGGGGCGCTGTTCGGGCGTGCCGCTCAGCACGGTGCCGTAGAACGCGAAATCGGCCTCATCGAAGCGCGTGGGCAGGACAGAAGCGTTGTCGTCGAGGAATTCCTTGAGCGTCCAGGCCTGCAGAACTTCGATCGGCGTGTTGACGATCAGTTCGAACATCGCCGGCGTACCGCCACCGATCTTGCCAAGCGTGTCTTCGCTCAGGCCCAGTTCCGCCGCGCGTTCGGTGCTCGGCGGAAGGTCGCCGACGATGAACCGGTCGGCATCGCCGAAACCGCTCGTGGCCAAGGCCGACGTCAGCGGGAAGCCGGCGGCGATTGCCGTCATCTCTTCCGGCGTCAGGGCGTTATAGGTCAGGTCGCGGTTGCGCCGCGTGGCACGGTCCCAGCTTACCTTGCGGGCGATGCTGTCTTCGAAGTCATAGACCGTCTGCGCCATGGCCGCAGGATCGGCATAGCCCGCTTCGGTGAACAGGAAGGTCAGGTATTCGCGATACTTGGTCTGGATGCCGACACCCTTCTCGCTCTCGTCGAGATAGTAGTCGCGGTCCGGCAGGCCGAGGCCGCCCGATCCGAAGTAGACCGAATAGCGCGTCGGGTCCTTGGCATCGACGCCGACACCGCCGCCGATGGGCGATGCGTAACCGGGCGTGCCCCACAGAACGGCCAGTTCGGCCAATGTGCTGGCGCCCTGGATCTGGTCGATATAGGGCTGCGCCGGGGCAAGACCCGCAGCGTCGATCGCAGCGGTATCGAGATAGGACTTATAGGCATCGACGATGCGCTTTTCGTCCGCGGTGAGCGATGCCGGGTCCTTGGAGGTCAGTTCCTCGACAAGCGCGGACACATCGCTGGTGGACTTTTCGCGCAGCAGGTTGAACGCACCAAAGCGGCTGAATTCGGCCGGAAGCGGGTTCGCATCGAGCCATTTCTGGTTGGCATAGGCGAAAAAGTCGTCACCCGGATCGACATTGGCCGAAAGGTATTGCGGATCGAAACCCCAAGTGCCGAAGCTCATGGTGGGCAGAGGGGTCTTTTCTTCGACCTTCTTTTCTTCGTGGTGTTCGGCCAGGGCCGGTGTCGCGAGCGTCAGCGCAAGGGCGCTGGCACCAGCGGCCAGAATGGTGCGGAACATGTAGGCAGTCTCCCAAAAATCGACGCCGGCCCGAACGGACCGGTGTCAGAATGGCGTTCGATTAGCAGAGGCCCCCGCGGGCGCGATGCAGTTCATCGGCTGCTACGCACGTTCCGCAGAAGAATCAGACGTTTTCGAGGCCGAATTGCAGCGTGGCGAGGCGTGCGTAGAGCCCGTCGGCTCCGGCCAGTTCGGCATGGTTACCCTGTTCCACGATGCGGCCATCTTCCATCACCACGATGCGGTCCGCCGCGCGGACGGTAGACAACCGGTGCGCGATGACCAGCGTGGTGCGATTTTCCATCAGCTGCTCCAGCGCGTCCTGCACCAGGCGTTCGCTTTCGGCGTCCAGCGCGCTGGTCGCTTCGTCGAGCAGCAGGATCGGCGCATCGCGCAACAACGCGCGGGCGATCGCAATACGCTGGCGCTGACCACCCGAAAGCTGGGTCCCGCTTTCGCCGAGATAGGTGTCGAGCCGCTTGGGTAGCTTTTCGAGGAATTCGGCGGCGTTGGCCGCACGCGCCGCTGCCCAGATCTCGTCATCGCTTGCATCCCAGCGGCCGTAACGCAGGTTATCGCGGGCGTTGGCGCTGAACAGTACGCCTTCTTGCGGCACATAGGCCATGCGCTGGCGGATCGCCGCCGGATCGGCGCTGGTCAACGGCACGCCATCGAGACGGATAGACCCCGCCTGAGGGTCATAGAACCGTTCGGCCAGCTGGAAGATCGTGGATTTGCCGGCACCCGAAGGCCCGACGATGGCCACCGTTTCGCCCGGTTCGACCTCGAGGTTGAAGTCGGAAATGGCCGGGGCTTCGAGCCGGGTGGGATAGCGGAAGGTGACATTGCGAAACGACAGGCTGCCGCGCGGCGGTTCGGGCAGCGCCTGTGGCCGCGCGGGCGGCGCGATGCCGGGTTTTTCCTCGAGCAGTTCGGCAAGGCGGCTGGCAGCCCCGGCCCCGCGCAGCAGATCGCCGTACACTTCGGTCAGCGCCCCGAAAGCGCCGGCCACGAGGCCCGCCGTCAGGACGAAGGCGGCGATCGTGCCGCCCGAAATCGTGCCTTCGCTGACGGCTTCGGCGCCCCGCCAGACCAGCATGGTGACCCCGCCGAATACGCACAGGATCACGATGGCAGTCATTGCCGCGCGGATGATCACGCGCCGCTTGGCCGTGGTAAAGGTGTTCTCCACCGCTTCCTGGAAACGTTCGTGCTCGCGTTCTTCCTGGTTGAAACCCTGCACGATCTTCATCGCGCCAAGAACCTCTGTCACCATCGCGCCGATATCGGCGACGCGATCCTGGCTGGTGCGGCTGACCTTGCGCAGCCGCCGCCCGAAAATGGTGATCGGTATGACCACCGCCGGGATGATCAGGAACAGGCCCATCGTCAGGCTGGGGACCAGCCAGAACAGATAGGCCGTCCCGCCAATCGCCATCAGCAGGTTGCGCAGGGCGACCGACACGGTCGTCCCCACCACCTGTTCGATCAGCGCGGTATCGCTGGTCATCCGGCTGGAAATTTCCTTGGGGCTGTTTTCCTCGTAGAAACCGGGCGCGAGACGCAACAGGTTTTCCTGCACCTTCAGGCGTATGTCGGCGACCACGCGTTCACCCAGCCAGCTGACGAAGTAGAACCGCATCGCGGTCCCCATGGACAGCACCACGACGATCATCAGAAGATACCGGAACCAGCGGCCCATTGCCGCCGGATCGGAACCCGACGCGAACCCCTTGTCGACCACCATCTTGAAACCGGCGGGGATCGCCAGCGTTGCGGAAGCGGTGATCAGGAGGGCGAGCAACGCCAGGGCAACATGCCCCGGATAGCGCTTGCCTGCATCCCACACCATGCGAAGCGGCTTGAGCGAGCGCTGACGCGGCTCCGCATCCACCTGTTTGCGCCCCAGCCTGCGCCGTTTCGGCGCGTCCGATACTGTTTGCCCGTCCATCGCCCCCACGTAGGTTGCGCGGAACGGAAAATCCACTGGCGAGGCGGCCCCCAGGCACATTCTTGGCGATTGTGCATTGCACAAATGCGGCCAGCCCGTCAGGATGCCCCCATTCCGGTCGGCACCAGACAATAGAACATGCCCGGCCAGCAGGGGACACGCATTGCTTTACCACGCCTATGAAATGCAGCGCAGCTGGCTCAACTCGGCCAGCGCCCTGGCCTCGATCGGGGCCGAAATGCTGTCCAATCCGGTCCACCCGATGAATTTCGCCGGAGCCATGGATTACATGGGCCTGGGCCCCATGGCATCGTCTGCCCTCGAAGTGTTCGCCCATGCGGCGGCCCCCCGCGGCAAACCTGCCTGGGGCCTCGAGGCCATCGAAGTCGATGGCGCGATGGACGCGGTGGTGGAAGCCACGGTCGTCAACCGGCCGTTCGGCGATCTCAAGCGGTTCCATCGCGAAAATCTGCCCGCCGATGCGCCCAGCCTGCTGGTCGTCGCGCCGATGAGCGGACATTACGCCACGCTGCTGCGCGGCACGGTGGAACGGATGCTCGAACGCTATACCGTCTATGTCACCGACTGGGCCGATGCCAAGACAGTGCCGCTCCACGAAGGCACTTTCGATCTCGACGATTACATCGATTACGTCATCGAATTCCTCGAGCGTATCGGTGAAGGTGCCCACGTCATGGCCGTGTGCCAGCCGTCGGTCCCGGTTTTCGCCGCCACCGCGCTGATGAACGCTGACCGGCACCCGTGCGCGCCAGTAACGCTGACGATGATGGGCGGTCCGATCGATACCCGCTGTTCGCCCACGACGGTCAACGATCTGGCGATGGAGCGGCCGATCGAATGGTTCCGGCACAATGTGATCGCCACGGTCCCGATGCAGTATCGCGGGTCCGGTCGGCGGGTATACCCCGGTTTCATGCAGCTGGCCGGCTTCATGACCATGAACCTGGGCAATCACATGATGAGCCATTACGAGATGTACAAGCATCTCACCGTGGGCGACGAAGCCAGCGCGCAGGCGACCAAGGATTTCTACGACGAATATCGCAGCGTGTGCGACATGACCGCCGAATTCTATCTCCAGACGGTGGAAGAGGTGTTCCAGACGCACGCCATTCCCAACGGCACCTTCATGCACCGCGGCAAGCTGGTCGATCTGAAACAGATCACCGCCACAGCGCTGCTGGCCATCGAAGGCGAACGTGACGATATTTCAGGCCTGGGGCAGACCAAGGCCGCGTTGGAACTCACACCCAACCTGCCCGGCAGCAAGAAGCGCTATTACATGGCCGAAGGCGCCGGGCATTACGGCATCTTCAACGGCAGCCGCTGGCGCGAAAAGATCGCCCCGGTGGTCGAGGAATTCATCGCCGCCCACGCCTAGGGCGGCAACCGGTACGGTCAGGCAGGGCCCGTCGGCCCGCGCCCGCCGAACAGTTTGCCAAGCACGCGCCGCGCCATCACCAGCAGGGCGATGACGAGCACCAGCAACGCCAGCGCGATCCCGCCTGCCGCGAAGGGGTATTCGTACGCCAGGTAAAGCAGGCCGACGGTCGCCACGTCTTCGATCGACGACACAGCGATGTTGCTGACGGGTTCGGGGCTGGCGTTGACCACGCCCCGCGCACCGGCCTTGCCTGCATGAGCGGCAAGGCTTGCCCCGCCGCCGAGCAGAAACGCGATCACCTGCGCGGCCGGATCGGACGGATCGACAATCGCCAGGGCGAGCAGGGCGCCGCCGATCGGGCGCACGAGCGTGTGCACCGCATCCCAGATCGAATCGAGCCACATCACCTTATCCGCCAGAAACTCCGCCGTGGCGCCCAGGGCCGCAATGGCCATCACCCAGGGGTTGGCCAGCACATCCAGAGCGGCAAGGTGTTCGGGCAGTGGCAGCGCGCCGACCCGCATCGCGAGGCCGGTGGCAAAGATACACAGGTAAAGCCGCCAGCCCGAAAGCAGGCTGACGCTTCCCGCGATACCGATAATTTCCATTATGCCCATGCCACACACTCCCGAGGCGAGCGAACAGAGGCGCCCTGCGAACCTGCGCTGCCCATAGCCCCAACGAAGAAGGGCGGCCCGGTTTCCCGAGCCGCCCCTGCATTCGTTCGTTTCGCACGTTCGATCAGAAGATCTCGAACAGGCCTGCTGCGCCCATGCCGCCACCGACACACATGGTGACGACGCCGTACTTGGCACCCATGCGCTTGCCTTCGAGCAGCACGTGGCCGGTGCAGCGTGCGCCGGTCATGCCATAGGGGTGGCCGATCGAGATCGAGCCGCCGTTGACGTTGAGCTTGTCGTTATCGATGCCCAGCTTGTCGCGGCAGTACAGCACCTGCACGGCGAAGGCTTCGTTGAGTTCCCAGATGCCGATATCGTCGACCGTCAGGCCGAAGCGCTTCAGCAACTTGGGGATGGCGAAGACCGGACCGATGCCCATTTCGTCGGGTTCGGTGCCCGCAACCGCCATGCCGACATAACGGCCAAGCGGGGTCAGGCCCTTCTGTTCGGCCACCTTGGCTTCCATCAGGATCGAAGCGGAAGAACCGTCCGACAGCTGGCTGGCGTTGCCCGCGGTGATCGTGGTGCCCGGGCCCATCACCGGCTGCAGCGACTGCAAGCCTTCGAGGGTGGTCGAAGGGCGATTTCCTTCGTCCTTGGCGATGGTGACTTCCTGGTCGGAAATCTCGCCGGTTTCCTTGTTCTGCACCTTCATTGTGGTGGTGACAGGGACGATTTCGTTTTCGAACTTGCCCGCATCCTGCGCCGCGGCGGTGCGCTGCTGGCTCTGGAGTGCGTATTCGTCCTGCGCTTCGCGGCTGATGCCATAACGCTGGGCCACGGTTTCTGCGGTCTGAAGCATCGGCATGTAGATCGCACCGTGCATCGCCATCAGCTCGGGATCGGGCATCACGCGCATTTCCTTGGTCTGCACGAGGCTGATCGATTCCTGACCGCCGGCCGCAACGATGTCCATGCGGTCGGTGATGACCTGCTTGGCGGCTGTGGCGATGGTCATCAGGCCCGACGAACACTGACGGTCCATGGTCATGCCGGAAACGCCGATCGGGCAGCCGGCGCGCAGCGCGACCTGGCGGGCGAGGTTGCCGGCCTGCGTGCCCTGCTGAAGCGCTGAGCCCCACAGGACATCGTCGATTTCGCCGGCTTCGATCCCGGCGCGTTCGATCGCCGGCTTGAGCGAGTAGGAACCGAGCGTCGGCCCCTTGGTGTCGTTAAAGCCGCCCTTGTAGGCACGCCCGATGGCGGTGCGGGCGGTGGAGACGATGACTGCATCGCGTGACATGGGTAATTCCTTGGTTGTTTCTGGATCCGATCCCGCCGGGGAGGAGAGCGATCAGACGAAGAACTGCATGATCCACTCGGTGATCAGGGCAGGCTTTTCCTCGCCTTCGATCTCCATGGTGATTTCATGGGTCTGCTGCCACTGACCGGGACGCTTTTCGACCAGTTCGAGCAGCTTCCAGTGGGCGCGGATGCGCTTGCCCGACCGAACCGGGGCGATGAAGCGCGTCTTGTTGCCGCCGTAGTTGACGCCCATTTTCACGCCTTCGACCTTGGGCAGGTCCGAATTGGCGCTGAGATAGGGGATCATCGAAAGGGTCAGGAAGCCGTGGGCAATGGTGCCGCCAAAAGGCGTCATCTTGGCCATTTCTTCGTTGATATGGATGAACTGGTGGTCGCCGGTCGCCTCGGCGAACTGGTTGATCCGCTCCTGGCTCATCTCGACCCATTCGCTGGTGCCGATGTTCTGTCCGACCTTTTCTGCAACTTCCTGCGGGGTCATGGGCCTCTCCTTCACTAGGCAAAAATGCACGGTTTGGCGCGACTCCGGCCGCGCTGGCGGCGCGAGTCATGGCGCAAGGAGAGGGGCTGTGCAACCGCGCGCGCCGTGCCGTTACGGCATGGCGGCGTGATGCTGCGGGTCAGGACGGTGCTTTGAGCGTATCGCGCTCGAAACCGCGGGGCGCACGCGCGTTGAGCCAACGCTGCGCCGGTTTTTCGAAGCCATGGAAGAGCGCGGCCGAAGCCGCGAGGACCACGGCAAGGAACAGGCCAAGCTCGCCAGCGCCAAGCATTCCGTCGTCATCCACGAACACGATCTTGAACAGGATGAAGAGGAAGAAATGCGACAGGTAGGTGGCGTAGCTGAGGTCACCCAGCCACTGCAGCGGGCTGGATGCCAGAAGACGGGCAAACGGCCCGGTGCCCAGCGCCAGCGCCAGCAGGCCGGTCGCAAAGGCCGCAGGCACGAATGCGGTTTCAGGCAGATCGGCTGCGATGCCGCCCACCGCCAATGCCACCGAAACCAGGCCGAACGACACTGCGGTGCGCCCTCTACCACCCTCCAGCCGCTGCCAGACAAGCGCCAGCACCGATCCGGTCGCAAACCCGGCGAGGCAGCGCCACAGCCCCAATTGCGGGATCGCCATGCCGAGTTCGGAATAGCCCGCCAGCGCAAATACGCTGTGCAATCCGGCCAGCAGGAATGCCGCCACGAGAGCCAGGCTCGTCAGCGCCATGGTTTCCCACCGCGCCGCCAGCACTAGCGCCGGAAACAGCAGGTAGGCGGCCAGTTCGGTGCTGATCGACCAGGCCGGATGGTTCCAGGCAAGGTCCGCGGTGAAGCCCCAGTTCTGCAACAGGAGGATGTGCAGCGGCAGCTCTGCGAAGGGATAGCCCGCCGTCGATCGGCCGGTCGCGACCAGCACTGCGGCAAAGGCGATCATGGCGGCCAGCACCAGCAGATGCAGCGGCCAGATCCGCGCGACGCGTTTCCACCAGAACCGGCGCGCACCCGGCCATCCGTCCGCGCGAAGGCGCGCGCCATAGTTGAGCCACATGACGAAGCCCGACAGCATGAAGAACAGATCCACCGCGAGATAACCCTTGGCGAACACGTCGATCATCGTCGGCGGGAACAGCCCCGTCGTCGCCAGGCGAACATGATAGAGGACGACGAACCACGCCGCGATCCCGCGCAGTCCGGTCAACTGGTCAAGCTGGGGAATGGCGGGCCGGATCGGTGCGGCGATCATACGGCAAGTTCCTGCGCACGACTGCGGTTGGCGGCAAGGCGCTGCTTGCGATCCCTTTCCCGCCGGGCGCTGTCATCGTTCGCGATCAGCGTCGAAAGCGCCATTTGCACGCCCAGCACCATCAGGATGAACGGCTGGTAGGCAATGCCCACGAACAACGAACCCATGAGGTAGACGAGCTGCACCTGCTGCAAGGCGTTGGCCAGGCTGCCCCACCGCTGCATGTCGGGATCGTCGGATGCACGGCCGCGCCGCCGCAGCCGCTCCATCGAAATCAGACCCGTGATGTGGAGCAGGGCCCACAGGGCAAAGCCGGGGATGCCCTGTTCGCCCAGAACCTCGAAATAGGCCGAGTGGAACGCGCGCCCGCTTTCGGTGACTTCCTGGCGCTCGGTGGTTATGACGCTGCCGTTCTGGACCTGCTTGACCGTTTCATAGGTGAAGCTGTTGCCGTAAAAGGAATCGAACCCGCCACCGAGGGGGTTTTCGGCAACGTAGCGCAGCGTCCATTTCCACACCTCGACCCGGGTCGATGCCGACTGGTCGGACTGGTGATCGACGATCGTCGTCATCCGGTCCTGATAGGATTGCGGCAGGAACGGGATCGACGCCAGCACAAGCACGCCGGCCGCCGCTGCATACAGGAACCGGTGGCGCACGGTCCGCATCATCAACACCCCGAGGAACGCGATGCACAGCAGCCCCGTGCGGGTTTGCGTGCCGATCGGTATCAGCATGCAGGCACCGGTCAACGCGATGGCGAACAGCATCACCAGCCGGTTTTTCGCCGGGAAGATCGAACCGTGGCGCGCCAACCACCAGACAAGCGGCACCGAGGCGACCGCAACGGCCGACAGCGTGCTGCCTTCGTAAATCCCGGAATTGTCGCTCGACAAGGTGACAAGCAGGCCATAGCCGCCGCCGCCCAGCGCCGTCTTGATGCCTCCCGAAATCACGATGGCGGACAGCGACAGGACCATGACCAGCACCGCCGATTCCAGCCGCAACCGGGTCCGCAGCGCCAGCGGGATGAACAGGGCGAACAGCATCGATTTCCACACCCAGGCCCACTTGGTCGCGGCGCTTTCGGGGAAATCGGCGATGGACGTGGTGAAGGCGCACCAGATCAGCAGCATCAGCAGCAAGCCCTGACGAAACGTGATGCGGCTGCCCTGCTTGGTGTCGAACAGCAGCCAGCCGCAAAAGGCCAGCACGAACGTCACCAGCGACGCCTTGACCGAGGGCAGTATGACCCAGCCGATCTTCTGCGGGGCGACAATGTCGACATAGATGTAGGCAAGAACCCATACGAAGGGGCGGCGCAACCCGAGCGCCAGCATCGCGGCGAGAAACGCCAGCAGGACAAGATCAAGCATCGGCGGCGTCCGCCGTGCGGGAACGGCGCGACCGGCGCGTGCGGCGCGTGTCGGATGGCACGGGCGGCGGCACCGAAGGATCGTCCAGATCGTCCCGTTTCATCAGGCGCCAGCACGCGAGCAGGATCAACCCGTGGCTCAGTCCGATGGCGAAATAGTCGATCACGCGAAGTTCCAGCCTGCCGCTGGCGGGGATTTTCCAGCCATTGCCGCCTACCACCGCAGGGTTGACGCGGCGTTAAGCCTGTTGTGTCACATGCTTGGGCAAATGACACGCATCCTCCACATCCTCGATCACTCCTTGCCGCTTCATTCCGGCTACACCTTCCGCACGCGCGCCATCCTGAAGGCGCAGCAGGCCAGGGGGCTGGATGTGCGCGCGATTACCGGCGTGCGTCATGGCGGGGAAGGTCCGCCGACAGAGGAGGTCGAGGGATTGACGTTTCATCGCACGCCCGGCCAGCCATCGGGGCCGCCGGGCCTGCGCGAATGGAGCGAGGTGACCTTGCTTCAGGCGGGCATCGAGCGGCTGGCGGAGCAATGGCGTCCCGACATTCTCCACGCGCATTCGCCGGCCCTGTGCGGCATGGCCGGACTGCGCGCCGCCAGACGACTTGGCCTGCCGTTCGTCTATGAAATCCGCGCTTTCTGGGAAGATGCCGCCGTAGGCAATGGCACCGGCAGCGAAGGATCGATCAAATACCGCCTGACGCGCGCCCTTGAAAACCACGTGGTGAAAGGCGGCGATGCCGTCTTCACGATCTGCGACGGTTTGCGCGACGATCTGGTTTCGCGGGGCCATCCGGCCGACAAGATCGCAATTTCGCCCAATGGCGTCGATCTGACCTTGTTTGGCGACCCGCCGCCGCGTGACGACCCCCTGACGGCCAAAATCGGTATCGGACCCGGACCCGTGATCGGCTTTATCGGCAGCTTCTACGATTACGAAGGGCTGGACGATCTGATCGCCGCCTTGCCCGCGCTGCGAACGCGCCACCCCGGCGCGCAACTCCTGCTGGTGGGCGGCGGCCCGATGGAAACGGCGCTGCGTGCGCAAGCCGCCGCGTCGCAGGCCGCAAGCGCCATCGTGTTCACGGGCCGCGTTCCGCACGCCGAAGTGGAACGGTATTATTCGCTGGTCGATGTGCTGGCCTATCCGCGCAAGAAATCGCGGCTGACGGACCTTGTGACCCCGCTCAAGCCGCTCGAGGCGATGGCCCAGCGCCGCCTTGTCGCCGCATCGGATGTGGGCGGTCACCGCGAACTGATCGAGGATGGGATCACGGGCCTGCTGTTCCCGCCGGATGACCCGCAGGCCATAGCGGCCGCCCTGGCCGATCTTATCGATGCGAGGGACCGCTGGCCCGCGATGCGCGAACGCGGCCGGTCCCATGTCGCGGCGCGCCACGACTGGGCGCGGAACGTGAATCGTTATCTCGATGTTTACCAAGAACTGCTAGGACGCGAGGGAATGGGGCAGTCCGCTGCCGCCCCGAGCGCGTAACAGAGGCATACACGTACACCGATGGCCACCGAGCATTCTTCGCCGATCAGCAGCCACCCCGCGTTTCGCTGGGCCGTGGGCGCGTGGTTTGCCGCGCTGCTGGGCGGCGGGCTGTTCGTGATGCCCGACAGCGTTCACGCCGCCATTCGCGCCGCGATTGGCCTTGAAGGCATCGTGCCTGGCGGTATCGCGGGCAAGGCCGGCGTGTCCGCGGCGGCGGCGCTGTTCGGACTTCTGTTGGGCCTGGCCCTGGCGATGCGCGTCTCCGCCCTCAACGCCGCGATCGCAGACGACGATCCTGACGAAACCCAGCTGCTGATCTCGGAAAGCGACGAAGCCGATTTCGATGCCGCACCAACGGAAGAGTTCGCCGAATTCGACACCGTCTGGCTGGCCGACGAATCGGAACCCGAAACCCCCGCTCCGTTGCTGGAGGAGGAGGACCAGCCCCGCCGCCCCTTCAATCCGCGCGAATATCTGGCCGAAGGCGCCATCGAAGCCGAGACCGACGATGACGAAGCCGGGCATTTGCCGGAGATTCGCGCAGAGTCCGATCCGATGTCCGACCATACCGCCGGCGGCGCTTTCGATGCCGATCTCGGGACGGAAGCCTCAGATTATGCGGTCGAAACCGGTGACGCCGAGAATGCGATTCCCGCTTCATCGCCGCCCATGCCGATCAGAACCGAGGCGCTTGGCGATCTGTCGCTCGGCGAATTGACCGACCGCCTGGCCCAGGCCTTGCAGGCCAATATCGCACTCGCCGCAGCCGCACCTGCTGCCCAGGACGACGATGCCGATCCGGTAATCGCCTTCCTGCGCCGCGAAGCGGACCGGGCGACCACGCGGGGCGATGACGAGGCCGAGCAAACCGACCCGCAAAGCGCGCTGAGAAGCGCCCTCGACCGCCTGTCGCAGGTTGGCAAAGCGCAATAATCGCTGCGCCGCAGGCCCTCGCGCAGCCGCCCCTCCGTTTCTGACCGGCACGACCGGAGCGCAGAAATCTTGGCGCGCCTGAAATTTTGCTTCAGCCTTCGCAGTTGCAAAATCAGATTCGTGCCGCCAATACGTCCCCTCGCGCAATTTTGCCGGTGTCGCCCAGGTGGCACCATTCAACCTGCTCCACCGACCGCCCGCTTGGCGTGGCGGCACGGCGGGCACGGAGAAGGACGTTTCGCCGATGGGACGCACGCCGCCCCTGCCCCAGGATGGTCTTTACGACCCCCGCAACGAACACGATGCCTGCGGCGTCGGCATGGTTGCGCATATCAAGGGCGTCCGGAGCCACTCGATCGTCACGCAGGCGCTCGAAATTCTCGCCAATCTCGACCACCGCGGCGCGGTCGGTGCTGATCCGCTGTTGGGCGATGGCGCAGGAATACTGCTGCAAATCCCCGATCCGCTGATGCGCGAGTGGGCGGGGCAAAAGGGGTATGATCTGCCCCAGCCTGGCGATTACGCCGTCGCGATGTGTTTCCTCCCCCAGCAGGGCGAAGCGCGCGAATTCGTCGAACAGCAACTTGAACGATTCGCATCCAAGGAAGGCCAGCGTGTCATCGGCTGGCGCGATGTGCCCGTCACGCTCGACGGTCTGGGCAAGGCGGTCGTCGATTCGATGCCGGTCATCCGCCAGTGCGTGATCGCGCGCGGCACCAATTGCACCGACCAGGAAGCGTTCGAACGCAAGCTGGTGGTCATTCGCAAGCAGACGCTCAACCCGCTCAAGGCGCTTGAAGCCAAGCATGGCATCACCGGCTTGTCGTCCGCCTATATCCCGAGCTTTTCCAGCCGGACGGTGGTCTACAAGGGCCTGTTGCTGGCCACGCAGGTCGGCAGCTTCTACGACGACCTTCGCGATCCCGATTGCGTCAGCGCACTGGGCCTCGTCCACCAGCGCTTCAGCACCAACACATTTCCCAGCTGGCGGCTCGCGCACCCCTACCGCTTCATGGCGCACAACGGCGAAATCAACACGGTTCGCGGCAATGTGAACTGGATGGAAGCCCGCCGCCGTACGATGGAAAGCGAACTGCTGGGCGCGGACCTCGACAAGATGTGGCCGCTGATCCCGCATGGCCAGTCGGATACCGCGTGCCTCGACAACGCGCTCGAACTGCTGGTCACGGGCGGGTATTCGCTTGCCCATTCGATGATGATGCTGATGCCGGAAGCCTGGGCCAAGAACCCTCTGATGGATCCGGCCCGCCGCGCATTCTACGAATACCACGCCGCACTGATGGAGCCATGGGATGGCCCCGCCGCGGTCTGTTTCACCGACGGGCGCCAGATCGGCGCCTGCCTCGATCGCAACGGCCTGCGTCCAGCGCGCTGGTGCACGACAAAGGACGATCTGGTCGTGCTGGCATCGGAAAGCGGCGTGCTGCCGTTCGCCGATGACGACATCACGCGCAAATGGCGCCTGCAGCCGGGCAAGATGCTCCTGATCGACCTCGAGGAAGGCCGCATCGTCGAGGACGAGGAACTCAAGGCCGAGCTTGCCGCTGCCGAACCGTACGAAGCATGGCTCGAGAAGGCGCAGTACAAGCTCGAGGATCTCGACCATATCGAACCCGACCTTTCGGAAATCCCGAAGTCGGAACTTTCCCTGCTGCATCGCCAGCAGGCGTTCGGATACACGCAGGAAGACATTTCGCGCTTCCTCGAACCGATGGCCACCGGCGGCGACGATCCGATCGGGTCGATGGGCACCGACACGCCGATCGCTGTCCTGTCGAACCGCAGCCGCCTGCTGTACGATTACTTCAAGCAGAACTTCGCGCAGGTCACCAATCCGCCGATCGATCCGATCCGCGAAGAACTGGTGATGAGCCTGATGTCGATGATCGGCCCGCGTCCCAACCTGCTTGGCCGTGATGGGGGCACGCACAAACGTCTCGAAGTCGGCCAGCCGATCCTGACCAACGAGGATCTGGCAAAGATCCGTTCGGTCGGAGTGGCGCTGGACGGCGCGTTCCGCACTGCGACCATCGACATCACCTGGGATGCCAGCACCGGGGCCGATGGCCTGGCCATGGCGCTCAAGGAAATGTGCTGGGCCGCGACCGAGGCGGTGCTGGGCGATGCCAACATCCTGATCCTGTCGGATCGCGATCAGGGGCCCGGGCGCATACCGATGCCCGCGCTTCTCGCCACCAGCGCGGTGCACCACCAACTGGTGCGGCAGGGCCTGCGGATGCAGACCGGCCTTGTCATCGAAACCGGCGAAGCGCGCGAAGTGCACCATTTCTGTGCGCTGGCGGGGTATGGGGCGGAAGGTATCAATCCCTATCTCGCGCTCGAAACGCTCGAAAGCCTGCGCACCGACCGCTTCCCGGAAATGGAGCCGGCAAAGGTCCAGGCGAATTTCGTCAAGGCGGTAGGCAAGGGTATCCTGAAGGTCATGTCCAAGATGGGCATTTCGACCTACCAGTCCTATTGCGGAGCCCAGATCTTCGACGCGGTCGGCCTGTGTTCCGATTTCATCGATACCTACTTCACCGGCACCGCCACCACCATCGAAGGCATCGGCCTTGCCGAAGTGGCCGAAGAGGCCGTTCGGCGCCACGGGCAGGCGTACGGTCACGATCCGCTTTACGCAGGGATGCTCGATGCGGGCGGTATCTACCAATACCGTATCCGCGGCGAAGCCCATGCCTGGACCCCGCAATCGGTGGCCCAGCTGCAGCACGCGGTGCGCGGTAACAACGCGAAGAACTACGAGGAATTCGCAGCCTCGATCAACGAGCAGTCCGAACGCCTGCTGACCATTCGCGGGCTTATGGAACTCCAGCCCGCCGAACAGCCGTTGACGCTGGACGAGGTCGAACCGGCGGTGGAAATCGTCAAGCGCTTCAGCACGGGTGCGATGAGCTTCGGTTCGATCAGCCACGAAGCGCACTCGACCCTGGCCATCGCGATGAACCGCTTGGGCGGCCGTTCGAACACGGGCGAAGGTGGCGAGGAGCCCGAGCGTTTCCAGCCGCTGGACAACGGCGATTCCATGCGCAGCCGGATCAAGCAGGTCGCATCGGGCCGCTTCGGCGTGACAACCGAATACCTGGTCAATTCGGACGATATCCAGATCAAGATGGCCCAGGGCGCCAAGCCCGGCGAAGGCGGCCAGCTGCCCGGCCACAAGGTCGACAAGCGGATCGGCAAGGTGCGCCATTCGACGCCGGGCGTCGGCCTTATCTCGCCGCCGCCGCACCACGACATCTATTCGATCGAGGATCTGGCGCAGCTGATCCACGATTTGAAGAACGTTCAGCCCGCAGCCCGCATATCGGTGAAGCTGGTGTCCGAAGTCGGTGTGGGAACGGTCGCCGCGGGCGTTTCGAAGTGCAAGGCCGACCATGTGACCATCTCGGGTTACGAAGGCGGCACCGGCGCCAGTCCGCTGACATCGCTGACCCATGCGGGTTCGCCATGGGAAATCGGGCTTGCCGAAACGCAGCAGACATTGCTGCTCAACGATCTGCGCAGCCGTATCGCCGTTCAGGTCGACGGCGGTCTGCGGACCGGGCGCGATGTGGCCATCGGCGCGCTGCTGGGCGCGGACGAGTTCGGTTTCGCCACCGCACCGCTGATCGCGGCCGGGTGCATCATGATGCGCAAATGCCACCTCAACACCTGTCCGGTGGGCGTGGCGACGCAGGACCCGCTCTTGCGCAAGCGCTTTGTCGGCACGCCCGAACACGTCATCAACTATTTCTTCTTCGTGGCCGAAGAGTTGCGGCAGATCATGGCCGAAATGGGCTTCCGCACGGTCGAGGAAATGGTCGGAAGGGTCGATCGCATCGACATGCGCCGGGTGGAACGCCACTGGAAGGCGCATGGCGTCGATCTCAAGCGTATCCTGCACTCGGTTCCGCTGGCCGAAGGGCAGAAGCTGCATCACACCGAAACGCAGGATCACGGCCTTGCCGCCGCTCTCGATGTGGAACTGATCGCGGCGTGCAAGCCCGCGATCGAAAGCGGGCAGGCGGTCCAGCTCACCCGCTCGATCCGCAATGTGAACCGCACGGTCGGGGCCATGCTGTCGGGGCGCATCGCCGAAGCGCATGGCCATTCGGGTCTTGCGCCCGACACCATCCGCGTCGACTTCACCGGCGTTGCCGGACAGAGCTTCGGCGCATGGCTGGCCCACGGCGTGACCCTGAGCCTGACGGGCGATGCCAACGATTACGTCGGCAAGGGGCTTTCCGGCGGCCGGATCATCGTGGCGCAGCCCGGCAGCGCGCCGCGCACACCGGGCGAGAACATCATCGTCGGCAACACCGTCCTCTACGGCGCGATCGCTGGGGAAGCCTATTTCAACGGCGTCGCAGGCGAACGGTTCGCTGTCCGCAATTCGGGCGCGGTCGCCGTGGTCGAGGGCACCGGCGATCATCCGTGCGAATACATGACCGGCGGCGTTGTCTGCGTGCTCGGCCCGACCGGCCGCAACTTCGGCGCAGGGATGAGCGGCGGCATCGCCTATGTCTATGACCCCGACCGGCGCTTCAACGAGCTGTGCAACCATGCCCAGGTCGATGTGCTGGACGTGGCCCCGGGCGACGGCGATGGAGCCGAAAACAGCCGGGGCAAGCCGCAGCAGCGGCCGGTCTCGGTCGACAATTGCGGCATGGGCGACCCGCTCTATCACGACGCCGAACGGTTGAAGGTGCTGGTGGAACGCCACCTTCTTCATACGGGATCGGCCAGGGCCAAGGCGCTGCTCGACGATTGGGCGAACGAACTTGCGAATTTCCGCAAGGTCATGCCGCGCGATTACGCCCGCGCCCTCAAGGCACTCGAAACGGAACGCGAAGAAGCCGCCATGGAAGCGGCGGAGTAAAGGTCATGGGCAAGGAAACCGGTTTCCTCGAATACGAGCGGCACGATCGCGGCTACCTCAAGCCGGAGGAACGCGTCGGCAATTACAAGGAATTCGTCGTTCCGCTTTCCGAAAAGGAACTGCGGACGCAGGCCGCGCGCTGCATGAATTGCGGCATTCCTTATTGCCACAACGGCTGTCCGGTGAACAACATCATCCCGGACTGGAATCATCTGGTTTACGAAGACGACTGGAAAAATGCGCTCGCGGTGCTGCATTCGACCAACAATTTTCCCGAGTTCACCGGCCGCATCTGCCCTGCCCCGTGCGAAGCGGCCTGCACGCTGAACCTCATCGATTCCCCGGTGACGATCAAGTCGATCGAGTGCGCCATCATCGATCGCGGCTTCAACGAAGGCTGGGTCAAGCCGCAGCTGCCCGAACGGCGCACCGGCAAATCGGTGGCGGTGATCGGAAGCGGTCCCGCCGGCCTTGCCTGCGCGCAACAGCTGGCGCGGGCGGGACATGCCGTCACGGTTTTCGAGAAGAGCGACCGGATCGGCGGCCTGCTGCGGTACGGCATTCCCGACTTCAAGATGGAAAAGCACCTGATCAACCGCCGTGCGGTCCAGATGGAGGCAGAAGGCGTCCAGTTCCGCACGTCCAGCGAAGTCGGCGTCGAGGTGAGCTTCCAGGCCTTGCAGGAGAATTTCGACGCGGTCGTGCTGGCTGGCGGCGCTGAAGAGGCGCGCATGCTGGATGTCCCGGGCGCTGAACTGCCCGGCGTGCGCTTCGCCATGGAATTCCTGACCCAGCAGAACAAGCGCAACGCGGGCGACGACGAAGTGCGCGCCGCGCCGCGCGGCAGCCTGACGGCAACGGGCAAGCACGTGATCGTGATTGGCGGCGGCGACACCGGATCGGATTGCGTCGGGACCAGCAACCGCCAGGGCGCCGCCAGCGTCACCCAGCTGGAAATCATGCCCAAGCCGCCTGAAAAGGAAGACAAGGCGCTGACCTGGCCCGACTGGCCGATGAAACTTCGCACGACCTCCAGCCATGAAGAAGGCGTGGAACGCGACTGGGCAGTACTGGCCAGGCGGGTGGTGGAAGAAGGCGGCAATGTCGCCGGTCTCGAATGCGTCCGCGTCGAATGGGTCGACGGGCGGATGCAGGAGGTCGCGGATAGCGAATTTACGATTCCCGCCGACCTGATTCTGCTGGCGATGGGCTTTACCGGCCCCAAGCGCCGCGGCCTGCTCGACCGTGCCGGTGTCGATCTCGACCCGCGCGGCAACGTGGCTGCGGATACCGAATGGTATCTCACCAGCGAAGCCAATGTCTTTGCCTGCGGCGACATGCGGCGCGGCCAGAGCCTGGTCGTCTGGGCGATCCGTGAAGGCCGGCAATGCGCCCGCGCGGTCGACAAGGCGTTGATGGGTGTGAGCGAACTGCCCCGCTAACCGACGAATCTGGTTTTCTCGGAAGTTTTTCCTGCTAAATCGAGCGACATTCTCGGCTTGGCTGGGGGGGATTTCGTGGATCGTGCGGGGGACTTCCAATTCTGGTCCAAGATAGAGCGGATCCGCGAGGCTGAAGACACGGCCACGCTGCGCGACGCAACGTCCGACATGTTTTCGGATGCCGGATTCCAGGCATCCTATTTCCTGGCCCCCATTTCGGTCGATCCGAACGTGGGGCGGGTGTTATCCAACATCGGGTTCCCCGACCAATGGGAAGCGGAATACCGCGTCAGCGGGAGGCTGCTGGACCCCTTGCCCGGGCTCGCCATGATCTCCGACACGGCGATCCGCTGGCCCGAGGAAGTTCCCACGGGAATCCTGCCCGCAGAACAGGTCGAATACATGGCCAGACTGGCCGATTACGGCATGGAACAGGGGCTGGGCGTGGCATGCTTCGGGCCGTTTGCGCGGTGCGGTTTCGTGGGTGTGGGAATGGCCAGTTCCCCCGAAGCTTTCTCGCCCCGCAACCGCCTGCGGGTCGAAGTCGGGGCACGGCTTTCCTTCCGCCGCTACGTGTCGCTGATGGCGCCGTTCGGGTGCGACCTGCCGCAGCTTTCCCCGCGGGAAATCGAAGTGCTCAAATATATGGCGATGGGCAAGAGCAACGCCGTGATCGCCATCATCCTGGGCATCTCGCCCCATTCGGTTCAGGAATACGTGCGCCGCGTGTTTGCCAAGTTCGGCGTCGGGGACCGTGCCAGCGCGTCCGTCATGGCGTTGTCGCTGGGCTATATCGTGGCGGGTGATTTCCCCGGCGAAGAAATCGCCTGACGCGCAGTCCGCGCAGTGCCAGCGCGGGGGGTGCAATCAGCCTTGCGTGCGACCGCGCGCTTGAACCGCGGCCCGGCGGGCTTCCACCTCTTCCGGGCTGACCGCGCTGTTGGCCGCCGATGACCGCGCGTGTTCCAGCGCCAGCCCGTCGCCGAAGCTGGCGGCGTAGCCTTCGTTGATGAGCGATTTGTAGGCCGCGATAAAACCCGGATCGATGCTGGCGATGTCGCCCGCGATCCGCCGCGCTTCGGCCAGGAGGCTGTCCGGTTCCACAACGCGGTTCACCAGGCCCCAGCGTTCGGCCGTGTCGGCATCGAGGAAATTGCCGGTAAAGCTCAATTCCTTGGCCCGGCTGATGCCGATCATCCGGCTCAGCTTCTGCGACAGGCCCCAGCCCGGCACGATCCCGACCCGCGCGTGGGTATCGGCAAACCGGGCATTTGTGCTGGCAATCAGGATATCGCACGCCAGCGCCACTTCGAAACCGCCGGTAATCGCCACGCCGTTGATCGCGCCGACCACCGGCTTGCGGCACACCTCGATCGCCTTGACCGGGTTTTCGTCTGCCCCTTCGGCGTTGGCCGCACCCAGGGCACCTTCCTGCGAGCCGAGCTCCTTGAGATCGAGCCCGGCGGTGAACGCGCGCGTCCCCGCGCCCGTCAGCACGACGGCGCGCACGCTGTCATCCGCGTCGAGCGCGGTCATCACTTCGAACAGGCGATGCCGGAGCGCTTTCGACAGCGCGTTCATGGCTTCGGGCCGGTTCAGGGTGACGGTGGCGACACCATCGGCGATTTCGGTGAGAACAAGATCGGTCATGCCCCCAGATTAACCACAATCGCGCCGCTTGCAATCATGCGCGCAGTGGCGTTCACTGTCAGGCGAGAGGAGAAACATACATGGCATTCACACCCTTCGACCTCACCGGCAAATGCGCGGTGGTTACTGGCGGCAACGGGGGCATCGGTCTCGGCATGGCACAGGGCCTTGCCGCAGCCGGAGCCGACGTCGCGATCTGGGGCCGCAACGCGGACAAGAACGCGGCCGCCTGCGAAGCGCTCAAGGTGCATGGCCGCAGGGTCGAATCGCTGGAGGTCGATGTGGCGGACGAAAAAGCCGTGGTCGATGCGATGGCCGAATCGCTGTCGCGCCTGGGCCGGATCGACACCTGCATCGCCAACGCCGGGGTCGGCGGCGGCGCGCCTCTGGTGGAACAGACAACCGAACAGTGGCGCAAGGTCACGGCGGTCAATCTCGATGCGGTGTTCTGGACTTTCCGCGAGGCGGCAAAGCACATGGTCGAACGTGCCGGACAAGGCGACAAGGGCGGTTCGCTGCTGGTCACTTCGTCGGTCTCCGCGATCCATGGTGCCCCCCAGAACCAGGCCTATGCCGCGACCAAGGCCGGCGTGCTGGCAATGGTGCGCGGGACAGCGGTTGAACTGGCCCGGTACGGTATCCGCGCCAACGCGGTGCTGCCCGGCTGGATTGCCACGGAAATGACCGAACGGCTGCAAAGCTGGGACGCGTTCAACGAAAAGGCGATCGGACGCGTGCCGATGCGCCGGTGGGGCGAAGGCGAGGATTTCAGCGGCATCGCCGTGTATTTCGCCAGCGATGCAAGTGCGTTTCACACTGGCGATTCGGTGGTGATCGACGGCGGATATTCGATCTACTGATCCAGCCGGTGCGGGCCGGTTGCCGCGTCCGGTTTAACCTACGGGTTCCAGTCTATGCTTGCGCGGCCGGCCGCTTCCAGAAAGGCATTGGCGCGGCTGAAAGGCCTGGACCCGAAGAAACCGCGATGCGCCGATAGCGGGCTGGGGTGCGGGCTTTCGATCACGCAATGGCGCGGATCGCGAAGCCCGCCGATCCGCCGTGCCTTGGCTTGCGCGTGGCTGCCCCACAGGATGAAGACACTGGGTGCCGCGCGCGCGGCGACGGCAGCCACGCAGGCATCGGTCACCGCGTCCCAGCCGCGCCCCGCATGGCTGCCCGCCAGACCGCCTTCCACCGTCAGCGTGTTGTTGAGCAACAACACGCCTTGCCGCGCCCATTTGCTCAAATCGCCATGCGCTGGGCGGGGAATGCCAAGATCGGCTTCCAGTTCCTTGTAGATGTTGAGCAGGCTCGGCGGCACCTTCACTCCGTCCGGCACCGCAAACGACAGGCCCATCGCCTGGCCCGGCCCGTGATAGGGATCCTGTCCGAGAATGACGACCTTGACCGTTTCGAGCGGCGTCAGCTCGAGCGCTTTCAGTCGGCTGCCGCGCGGCGGGTAGATCGCCTTGCCCGAGTCCTCTTCCCCGCGCAGCCAGCCGCCGAGTTCCCGCGCCTCGGGCGTGGCCAGCACCGGGCCCAGAACACCGCGCCAGCTTTCGGGGACATTATCGGTCATACCGGCCATCTTGCCGCGCGCCGGATGGGCGGGCCAGTCCGCACTTCCCTACAATCCCCAATGCGCCTAAGGCGCTGCCCCATGGCTGTGCATTTTCACGAAGAAGACATTCCCGCAGGCGTGCTGGCCGATGGCCCGGTCGCGGTTGACACCGAAACCATGGGGCTGATCACGCCCCGCGACCGGCTGTGCCTGTTGCAGATCAGCGACGGCAAGGGCGACGAACATCTCGTCCGCTTCGGCCCGGACAGCGCGTATGACGCGCCCAATCTCAAGGCGATCCTGGCCGATCCGGCGCGCATCAAGCTGTTCCATTTCGCGCGCTTCGATCTTGCCGCAATCGAATACTACCTCGGGGTGACCGCGGCGCCCTGTTATTGCACCAAGATCGCCAGCAAGCTGGTGCGGACCTATACCGACCGTCACGGTCTCAAGAACCTCGTCGACGAACTGCTTGGCGAAAACATGTCCAAGGTTCAGCAATCGTCCGACTGGGGTGGTCCCGTCATCAACGACGCGCAGCGCGATTACGCGGCATCGGACGTGCGGTTTCTGCACCGCATGAAGGTCGAACTCGACCGCCGGCTGGAACGCGAAGGCCGGATGGAACTTGCGCAGGCGTGCTTCGATTTTCTGCCCGCGCGCGCACGGCTGGATATCGCCGGCTGGGCGGATCACGATATCTTCAGCCACGCGTAAGGCACAAGAAGGCAGGCGGCGCGCATGACTGGCCAGCAGAGGATCGAGACGCAGGAGGCGACGCAGCTTCGCAGCCAGCGACGCCACTGGGCCGAGCCTGGCGGCACCCATGACCGCCTGGTCCACTTCCTTGCGCGTGCCCTGCCCATGGCAGTCGGCGTGCTGGCAGCCTTTATGGTCATCACCCCGCTTGGCCCCCGCGGCGAAATCAGCTTCCTGCTGGACCGGGACAAGGTGGCGGTCATCAAGGAACGCCTGCGCGTCGACAACGCTCTCTACCGGGGCGAGGACAACCAGGGCCGGCCCTTTTCGCTCACCGCGGGCGAAGCCGTCCAGCGGTCCAGCGCCGAAGGCATCGTGCGAATGGACGATATCGTCGCCCGTCTGCTGTTGCAGGATGGACCGGCACGGTTGGAAGCCGAGGCCGGCCAGTACAATATCGACCAGCAGACCGTGTCGGTCATCGGCCCCATGCGCATGGTTGCCGCCGATGGATACCGCATGGTGGCGCGCGATGTGTCGGTGAACCTGGAGAACAAGACCCTGACCGGGTCGGGCGGGGTCGAAGGGGCCATTCCGGCCGGAACGTTCAGCGGCGACCGCTTGACCGCCGATCTTTCCGCACGCACCATTTCCCTTTCCGGCAATGCGCGGCTGCGCATGGAGCCAGGCAAGCTGAGGATGCCCTGATGAAGCAGCTTTTCCCGACCGCCGCCCGCTGGGGCATGGCAGGCTTTCTCGCCACCGCGGCCACGCTGGGCGGCATCGGCCTGAGCGCGCAAGGCATCGGCGGACACAATTCCAACGCGCCGGTATCCTATGCCGCCGACCGGATCGAATTGCAGGACAGGCAGAACCGCGTCGTGCTGTCGGGCAATGTCCAGATCACGCAGGCCGGCCTGAGCCTCAGCGCGTCGCGGACCATCGTGAACTATTCCGACGGGGGCAATCTCAGCATCCAGCGGATCATGGCCACCGGCGGGGTCGACGTGCAACGCGGCAACGAACGCGCGCGCGGCGATACGGCAGTTTACGATTTCAACCGCCGGATCATCACGATGGCGGGCAATGTCCGCCTCAATCGCGGCGGCGATACGCTGAACGGCGGACGGCTGGTGATCGACCTGGCCAGCGGTGTCTCCAGCGTGGACGGACGGGCCAGCGGATCGTCCTCGGTCACGGGTACAGGGACCACTTCGGACGGCCGCGTTACGGGCACATTCTCCGTCCCGCAGGACTGATGCGACACAGGTTGCTTGCGCTGGCGGGGTGCCGCGCGGGTGACATTGGCGCCGTGTCGCTGGCCGAATGGCACGCGCTCGACGCGCTGGCCGACGGTCACCGCCTCAGGCCGCATCTGCACGGACGGCTGACGCGCGGCGAGATCGCGGCCGATGTGCCCGATCCGATCGCCGCCGGTTGGCGCAATGCCCATCGTGCAAACGCAATCGCCATTCTCGTCCAGCGGCGGGCCTTGCTGCAGGCGGTGGCCTTGCTCGAGGCGGAATCGATCACGTCGGTCGCGCTCAAGGGTTCGGCCCTTGCGTGGAGTGTGTGGCCCGCCCCCGCCGAACGGGTGATGCGCGATATAGACGTGCTCGTTCCTGCACACCGGGCCGTCGATGCGTATGGCATCCTTCGCGGGGCGGGATGGCAGGCGCCCGACGCAGCGCCAGCCCTGCTGGAACGGATCGCCAGCAGCGAAACCCATCTTCCCCCCGTATTTTCGCCGGACGGGGTGATGTGCGAATTGCACGCCCGCGTCTGGGCAAGTCCCCCCTTGTCCGGATCGCCCATGCCGCGCAGCGACGATGCCGGCCTGCTCGCGCGGGCGGTGTTCGACCCTGAGCAGGCGATTCATGTGCCCGCAGCCGAGGATATGCTGGCCCATCTGATCGTCCATTGCGCCGCGTCGCACCTTTTCAATGTCGGACCCCCGGCGTTGGCTGACATCGCGTACTGGCTGGATGCCAACACACCGGACTGGGCGGCCTTCTGGGCACGCGCGGACGCGGATGGCTTCCAGCGGCACGCTGGCCTGGTGCTGGCGCTGGTCGATACATGGTTTCGCCCGGGCCTGCTTGAGACAAGCGGATGCCCGCTAACGATCGAGGCCGACATTCTGGACAAGGCCAGCCACCTGCTGGCGCAGCGCCCCGAAGCGCGAAAGGACATCAACGCCATCGCCGGGCTGGCGCTGGACGGGGCGGGTGGACGGCTGAAACAGCACCATCTCGACGAGGCGGCTATGGTGCGAAGCCCGCTTGCGCGCGCACGCGAACTGGCCGGTCGCGGGGTTTCCGTTGCCATAAGCCTGATCGATCCGGCAACGCGCCGCGATGGCCTTGCAGCGGCAGACATCGCGCGCTGGATGCGCGGCGTCTAGCGGCGCCCGGCCCCGGCAAGCTGGGCCAGACTGGTCAGGCCCTGCGCCAGCAGCAATTCGGCTGCCTGGCTATTGGTCAGCAGATCTCGGTGCAGGCGCGTCAGGCCGTGGGTCAGCCGATCGAGCAGGTTCTTCTGCCGCCAGCGCATGACCTGCTGGCCAATCTCGCGTTCTTCCTTCCAGAAGATGCCGAGCCGCGCCTTTTCGCCCTTGTCGAGATCGCCATAGGGACGCGAACCCAGCACCGCCGCGATCCGCGCCAGCTGGGCCGCGCGCCGTTCGAACGCCAGCAGCACGCCAACCGGGTTGAGGCCGAGCTGTTTCATGCGTGCGATTTCGGACGCAACCTTGTTGCCCTGGCCGCTCATCACCGCGTTGACGAGCGGCATGAAACCGTCCTCTTCGCTCACTGCGCCGATGGCCTCGAGTTCTTCGGGCCCGGCGTTCTTGGGGCTTTGCGGATTGGCATCGAGATAGAGCGCCAGCTTGGTTACTTCGCTCTGCGCCAGCCGCACATCGAGGTTGGACGCGCGCGCGATCCGTTCGGCAAGATCGCCGCTGAGGCGAACACCCGCCGCGTCGGCCATGGCGCGCACCGTGGGCACCACGCTGATCAGATCGGGCGGATAAAACAGCGCCACCAGCGCATCCTTGCGCTTTTCCAGCAGTTTGGCGGTGCGCGACTTGTCGGTGGCGGATGTGGCCACGACGATCACCGGGCACGCTTCGCCCGCGCCCATGTCGCCCGTTTCGATCAGCGTCTTGAGCGCCTCGTGCGCTTCATCCCCCGCGGCCCGCACCCAGATGTGGCGCGTGTCCCCGAACAACGAGGTCGATCGGGCTTCATCGCCCAGTCTGGCGGGATCGCTGCGCACGTCCGCACCGCTCATTTCGACCCGCTCTCCGGCATCGGGCAGCCAGCTTGCAAGCTCGGCGGCAGCGGCGCTCGCGCCCGCTTCGTCCTGCCCGCAGAAGAAGAAGATCGAACACGCATCCGCAGCGCTGCGCCCCTTGCTGGCAAAGTCGCGGCTGGTGAGCTTCATTGCTCCTTGCGCAGCGCCAGGGCCACGCGGGTCACGATGCGTTGCGCGACATCCTGCGCCAAGTTTTCCAGCGCGGTCTGTTCGGCGGCGATGGTTGCGTATTCGCTCGACACGACGTCGATGCCCGCGTCCGAACCGGCGGTGGCATCCAGCAGGATGTCCCCCGTCGACAGGTCGATAAGCTGGTAGCGGGCGCGCAAGGTGCGCCGTTCGCGGCTGATCGTATCGTCACGCAGGACACCCAGCCCTTCGAGCTGGTCGTCGAGCCGAACATCGAGGCGGTATTGCGGGCTTGCGGAACCGGCCGCAGTCAGCCTGTCGTTGAGCGCGTTGCGCACCAGCCAGCCCGACTGCCCCTCGATTGCGGAAACTTCCACCGCGGCCAACCCTTGCGCCACGGCGCCGCTGCCGCCGCCCGCATACATGGGCGAAAGTCCGCAGGCGGAAAGCGCCAGACAGGCTAAGGTGAGGATCAGCGCGCGCATCAGGTGACGATATTCACCAATCTGTCCGGCACGACAATGACCTTGCGGATTTCTGCCCCGTCGATCGACCGCTGCACCTTTTCCGACGCCAGCGCCATGGCCTCCAGGTCTTCCCTCGAAGCCCCCTTGGGTGCGGTGAGCGTATCGCGCAGCTTGCCCATGTGCTGGACGGCGATGGTGACTTCGTCTTCCACGAGCAGCGCCGGATCGACTGCGGGCCACGGCGCATCGGCAATCAACCCGCTTTCGCCCATGGCGGCCCAGGCTTCTTCGGCAAGGTGCGGCATCATCGGTGCGGCAAGCTGGACCAGTGTGCGGATGGCCAAGCTGCGGCTGGCCGACGGTGCGGCCTTTTCGACCGCGCCGGTCAGTTCGTATATCCGCGCAACCGCCTTGTTGAAGCCGAGCGCTTCGATATCGTCCGCCACGGCCGCAACGGTCTGGTGCGTCTTGCGGTCGAGCGCCTTGTCATCGCCCTTTGCGCCGCCATCGTATGCCGCGAACAGGCGCCACAGCCGGTGGACGAAGCGCGAACAGCCCTCGATCCCCGCTTCGGACCAGGGCAGGTCGCGTTCGGGCGGGCTGTCGGACAGCATGAACCAGCGCACCGCGTCCGCGCCATAGGTGTCGATGATGGTATCGGGGTCGACGACGTTCTTCTTCGATTTGGACATCTTGATGACGCGGCCGATCTCGACCTCGCCGCCATCTTCCCTGAGCAGTGCGCGCTCGGCTTCGCGGCTGATTTCGTCCGGCGCGTAATAGACCGTCTTGCCGCCTTCGGCCCGGCTGTAGGTTTCGTGCGTCACCATGCCTTGCGTGAACAGCGAGGCGAAGGGCTCCTTCACATCGAGCATCCCCATCCGCTCGAGCGCGCGGGTCCAGAAGCGGGCGTAGAGCAGGTGCAGGATCGCGTGTTCGATGCCGCCAATATATTGCTCGACCGGCATCCACTTGGCGACTTCGTCACGATCGAACGGCTTGTCTGCCGGCTGGCTGGCGAAGCGCAGGAAATACCACGAACTGTTGGTGAAGGTATCGAGCGTGTCGGTTTCGCGTTCCGCCTTCGCGCCGCACCGGGGGCAATCGACATGTTTCCACGTGGGGTGGCGCAGCAGCGGGTTGCCCGGTGTCTGGAAGTCGACATCCTCGGGCAGGGTTATCGGCAGGCTTTCCTTGGGCGCTGGCACCACGCCGCAGGCGGTGCAGTGAATGAAGGGGATGGGCGTGCCCCAATAGCGCTGGCGTGAAACCCCCCAGTCGCGCAGGCGCCAGACGGTCTTGCCCTGCCCGCGGCCGTCGGCCTCGATGCGGGCGATGATTTCGCGCTTGGCGTCCTCGACAGCCATGCCGTCGAGAAATCCGGAATTGACCAGAACGCCCTCACCGCTTTCGGCTTCCCCGGCGAAGGGCTTGTCCGCCGCATCAGCACTCGCGGCAACGACGCGCGGGATAGGAAGGCCGTACTTGGTCGCGAATTCGAAGTCTCGCTGATCGTGCCCGGGCACCGCCATGATCGCGCCGGTGCCGTATTCCATCAGCACGAAGTTCGCGATGTAGACGGGCAGTTCCGCGCCGGTGAACGGGTGGCTGGCCGTAACGCCGGTATCGAAGCCCAGCTTTTCGGCCGTTTCCAGTTCCGCTGCGGTGGTGCCGCCACGCTTGCATTGCGCGATGAAGGCCCGCGCCTCTTCACTGCGGCTCGCGACTGCCTGGGCCACCGGATGGTCGGCGGCAACGGCCACGAAGGTCGCCCCGAAGATGGTGTCGGGCCGTGTCGTGTAAACCGGCAGCTTTTCGCCGTTGGAAAGGTCGAAGCTGAACTCGAGCCCCTTCGATTTGCCGATCCAGTTCGCCTGCATCGTGCGAACCTTCTCGGGCCAGTTTTCAAGCCCTTCCAGCCCGTCGAGCAGCTCTTCGGCAAAATCGGTGATCTTGAGGAACCACTGGTTGAGCTTGCGCTTCTCGACTTCGGCGCCGCTGCGCCAACCCTTGCCGTCGATCACCTGCTCGTTGGCGAGGACGGTCATGTCGACCGGGTCCCAATTGACCTCGCTTTCCTTGCGATAGACGAGGCCCGCTTCGTAGAGGTCGATGAACAGCGCCTGCTCGTGGCCGTAGTAGTCGGGCTCGCACGTGGCCAGTTCCCGGCTCCAGTCGAGCGCGAAGCCGAGGCGCTTGAGCTGCGCCTTCATGTGTTCGATATTGTCGCGGGTCCAGCCGCCGGGGTGGACGCCTTTTTCCATTGCGGCGTTTTCCGCCGGCATCCCGAACGCGTCCCAGCCCATCGGGTGCAAGACCTCGTGCCCGGTCGCCTTCTTGTAGCGCGCCAGCACGTCACCCATCGTGTAATTGCGGACGTGGCCGATGTGGATGCGCCCGCTGGGATAGGGGAACATCTCCAGGACGTAGCTCTTCGGCTTGGGGGAATCGCTGTCGGCGCGGAAGGTCTGCGCCTCGTCCCACGCGGACTGCCAGCGCGCGTCGGCGCTCGCCGGATCGAAACGGGTATCACTCATGCGAGCGGCCTTACGGATTTCGCGCGGTTTTGGAAGGCGTCTCGCAGCCTTCGGTCAGGAAATCAGGAAACAGCCTGGCGGCGCAGTTCGCGCGCCTTGGTAAGGATGATGTCCTCGAGGCGCTGAACGGTGGCGGCCTGGACCGGGGCTTCGACCCAGGTGCCGCCCTGGTTGACCTGACGCGACGCGGCAACGCGAAGGGCATCGGCGCGCAGATCCTGATCGAGGATGGTGACCGTCATCTTGACGCGTTCACCGGGATTCGACGGGTTGGAATACCAGTCGGTCACGATCACGCCGCCGCTGCTGTCGACCTGGAGAAGCTGGGCAAAGCTCACCGCTTCCAGCGCCGCGCGCCACAGGTAGGAATTGACCCCGATCGTGGTAATCTGCGAAGCGGCGATGTCCGCCTTGGGCCGTTCGCGTCCGCCGCACGCTGCAAGGCTGGCCGTGGCAGCAAGCGCCAGGGCGATGGTGGCGGGGCGGCGGATTTTGGCAAAAGCGCTCATGTCGATCCTTGGTATCACTCGGGGTATCAATGCGCATATCACGCGATTACCAGCGCTCTATAAAGCCTCAACCCGTGCGGGCAAGGCATTGACGTCGGCGATCCCAAATGCGCGCGACTCGCGTGAATGCCCGCTGAATTCCTTTCCTCGGGCAACGCAGGCCGGGCCATCTTGTGGAATTGGCGCAACACATTCGCTTATTCGACGCCGCGGCCCTGTGGAAAAGCTGGCCAAGGCCGGGAACCGGTCCTAGCTTCAAGGATAAGACAAGAGCCTGTGGGGGCGAGTCGGGTCAGCCGGGGTTAACCCTGCACCTGCTTGAATACGGGCTAATTGGAGAGAATCGGTAAAGTCATGACACTTCGCAGCACATCGACGGGCAGGAAGCGGGCAATTCCCGCGGCGCTCGCGGCTGCGGGTCTTGCGCTTGCCATTCCCGGCGTCGGCCTGGCGGTCGATCGCGGCGAAGAAACGGCGGCATTTTCGCCCCAGCTCGGCGCGCTTCCGTTCACCCCCGCCCGTGTCGATCCGCAGCTGGCACGCCAGGTTGCCGCGATCATCGGCGAAGACGGACTGCGGTTTACCCCCGCCAACAAGATTCAGCGGACCTCCGAACGCACGGTTACCGTGGCCGTTCGTGTTGACGCCGCCAGCGCACGGGCCCTTTCGGTCCGCAGTGCGATCGATTCGGTCAGCGCCGACAAGAGCCGCGAAGGCGCTCTCGCCATCGCGCCGACCAGCTACAACCTCGGCATTGCGCGCGGGTATCAGAGCTTCGCCCAGCCGGCGAAGGCCACGACGCTGCCCGGCGGGCTTCGCGACATGGCCATGCCCGACCTTTCGGCCTATCGCCCCGACACGCAGGACAAGGACGCAAGGCCCAGCCGCTTCCAGTCGCGGATCGCGCTGGCGAACGAAGGCGAAGCCGGCCGTTCACCGCGCACCATCTCCGGTTTGGGTGAACAGAGCGTCGATGTCAGCACGTCCTACAGCCTGCGCCGCAACCTCAACGTGACGGCCGGTGTCCGCCTGTCGCAGGATCGCAATCGTCTTGCCCCGCTGACGGACGGCGTGGAAGACGATCAGGCGGTTTACGTCGGAACGCAGATCCGCTTCTGATCCGCAACCGCGACGGTTGCACCGATTTCCCAAAGAATACGTTTGAACTGGCCTGCACAGGGCCGGATTGCCTTTACCTCGTCACGATCCCGTGCCTACTACCGCAGCATAACGCTACGGAAAGCTTGGGAGAGTGACTATGGGACGTGTAGCCATCGTGACCGGGGGATCGCGCGGTATCGGGCGCGCCATCTGCGAAATGCTGCGGGATGAACACGGATGCACCGTGATCGCCAACTACGCCGGCAACGACGAAGCAGCGCGCAAGTTCACCGAGGAAACCGGAATTGCCACGGTGAAGTTCGACGTGGGCGATTTCGATGCCGTGCAGGAAGGCTGCGCCAAAGTTGCGGCGGAACACGGCCCGATCGACATCCTGGTCAACAACGCCGGGATCACGCGCGACGGTACCTTGCTGAAAATGACCTATGACGATTGGGATGCGGTCATGCGGACCAATCTTGGCGGATGCTTCAACATGGCCAAGGCGGTTTTTCCCGGCATGAAGGACCGTGGCTGGGGCCGCATCGTCAACATCGGGTCGATCAACGGGCAGGCGGGCCAATACGGGCAGGTCAATTATGCCGCCGCGAAAAGCGGCATCCACGGCTTCACCAAGGCGCTGGCGCAGGAAGGTGCGCGCTTCGGCATCACCGTGAACGCCATCGCACCCGGCTACATCGATACCGATATGGTCGCTGCGGTGCCCGAACCGGTGCTGGAAAAAATCGTCGCCAAGATCCCTGTGGGCCGGCTTGGCCAGGCCGAAGAAATCGCGCGCGGCGTTGCCTTCCTGTGCTGCGAGCAGGCTGGTTTCGTCACCGGCTCGACGATGAGCATCAACGGCGGTCAGCACATGTATTGATCGCTGGGGCGCCATGTGCGCCCCGCCGGTCGGCCCTTTTGGCCGCTTGTCCGCGTCGGCGCGGGCGCGATGACTGCGCCGGTGCGCGAAGCAAGCGCACGTTCCCTGGTTCGGCAGGAACGGGACGTGACCAAGGCCAATTCACGTTCGCGCAAAAAAACCGTATCGGCAGACCCGCCCTGCCATTAGAGCGGCGCCGATGATTCCCCCTTACCACCCCCCCAAGAAGTATTCCGTCCGCATTGCCGGGCACCGCACGTCCATCAGCCTGGAGCCGCTGTTCTGGGAAATGCTTGGCAAGGCCGCCTATGCCCGAAGCAAGTCGATCAACGCGCTTGTGGCGGAAATCGATGCGGAGCGCATTCGCGCCGAAAATCCCCCCGGCCTGGCCGGCGCAATCCGAATCTGGCTCGTGACCAATGAAAAGGGCGACCGGATCGCTCCGGTCGCCCCTTCTGGCCGCGGGCCTGCAAACTAGTAGTTGGCAGGCGGGTCGCTGGCGGGAAAGCTTTGGTCGCTTTCCTCGTCGGTCTTGGCCCAGTCGCGATTGGTTTCGTCGCGCATGGATTCCGGACCCGCATCACGGATCTGGGCGTCGCCCTGATTCCTTGCGAATGCCGGTTTGGCCTGGTTCTTTTCGAAGTATTTGTACCCGGCAAAGCCGAGCGCGCCGAGAGCGGCTAGCTTGATCAACATAGGATGGACTCCTTCCTTTGCGACCCAACGAATGAGCCGGGAAAAAGCTCCGCCCTATGCCCTCAATCGTCGCCCACCCGTTCGATATCTGCGCCCACCAGTTGAAGCTTCTCTTCCAGCCGTTCGTAGCCGCGATCGAGATGGTAGAGGCGGCGCACGGTGGTCTCGCCCTTGGCGGCAAGACCGGCGATCACGAGGCTCATCGAAGCACGCAGGTCGGTTGCCATGACCTCCGCCCCTGTCAGCTCCACCGGGCCGCGAACGATGGCCGTCCGGCCCGCAGTTTCGATATCCGCGCCCATCCGCGTCAGTTCGGGCACATGCATGAAGCGGTTCTCGAAGATCGTTTCCTTCAGAACGCTGGTGCCTTCCGCCTTGCACAACAGGCTCATCAACTGGGCCTGCATGTCCGTGGCGAGGCCTGGGAACGGCGCGGTGGTCAGATTGTGCGCCTTGAGCGGGTGCTTCGCCGACACATCGATGCCGCCCTTGTCGCTTTCGATCTCGACCCCGATGTTCCGCAGCGCGTGTATCGTGGACCCCATGTCTTCGGCCCTGGCGCCTTCCAGGCGCACTTCGCCCCCGGTGATCGCCGCAGCGCAGGCATAGGAACCGGCTTCGATCCGGTCGGGCATGACGCGGTAGGTCGCGCCGTGCAGCCGCTTCACACCATGGATGGTGAGTTCGGACTGACCGATCCCCTCGATCTCCGCCCCCATCGCGACGAGCAGATTGCACAGATCGACAATTTCCGGTTCGCGAGCCGCGTTGATCAGCTTGCTGGTGCCGGTGCACAGCACCGCCGCCATCAGCGCATTTTCCGTCGCGCCGACCGAAACCACCGGAAAATCGAATTCCCCGCCAAGCAAGCCGCCATCGGGCGCAGATGCCTTCACGTAACCTTGCGCCAGTTCGATATGCGCGCCGAACGCCTCCAGCGCCTTGAGATGCAGGTCGATCGGGCGATTGCCGATGGCGCAACCACCCGGCAACGAAACGGTCGCTTCGCCCGTCCGCGCCAGCAGCGGGCCGAGAACGAGGATCGATGCGCGCATCTTGCGCACCAGGTCGTACGGCGCCACCGAACTGGTAATCCGCATCGCTTCGAGCGTGACATTGCGGCCGAAATCCTCGGGCCGTGTACCGGGGATGGTATGGCTGACCCCGAACTGCGTCATCAGGTGCTGGAACCCGTCGATGTCCGCCAGGCGCGGAAGATTGCGCAGCGTTACCGCTTCTTCCGTCAGCAAGGCGCAGGGGATCAGCGTGAGCGCCGCGTTCTTTGCACCGGAAATGGGAATCGTGCCCGACAGGCGGTTACCGCCGCGAATGAGAAGCTTGTCCATGGGGCAAACTCCATAAACGCGCCTGCGCTTGTGGCAAGCGTCACGCTGACGATGCCCGCGCAACCTTAAGTCGTCCGGCACTATCCTATGTTCATTGACCCTGCTTGTGACCGGTCTTACCTCTCACCGCCATGACCACTCACAAGCCGATAAAAAAAGCCGTCTTTCCCGTTGCCGGGCTGGGCACGCGGTTCCTCCCCGCGACCAAGGCGATCCCAAAGGAATTGCTGCCGATCGTCGATCGCCCCTTGATCCAGTACGCCGTGGACGAAGCGCGCGAAGCCGGGATCGAACAGATCATCTTCGTCACGGGCCGGGGCAAGACCGCCATCGTTGAGCATTTCGACGTTGCCTATGAACTGGAAGCCACGATGGCCGAGCGCGGGAAGGACATGAGCGTCCTCGACGCGACGCGGGCAACGCCGGGCGATATCATCACCGTGCGCCAGCAGGTCCCCCTGGGTCTGGGCCACGCGATCTGGTGCGCGCGGGCGATCGTGGGCAACGATCCCTTCGCCATCCTGCTGCCCGATGAACTGATGGTCGGCGAACCGGGCTGCATGAAGCAAATGGTGGAAGCCTATAACGAAGTCGGCGGGAATCTTATCTCGGTGCTCGAAGTGCCCGAGGACGAGGTGTCGAGCTACGGCGTCATCGCACCTGGCGCGCAAATCTCCGATACGTTGACCGAAGTTACCGGCCTCGTTGAAAAACCCCCGCGGGCGGAAGCGCCTTCGAACAAGATCATCTCGGGCCGCTACATCCTGCAGCCGGAGGTCATGCGTACCCTGGAAACGCAGGGCAAGGGCGCCGGCGGCGAAATCCAGCTGACCGATGCGATGGCGCGCATGATCGGCAACCAGCCGTTTCACGCGGTGACCTTTGCCGGCCGCCGCTTCGATTGCGGCAGCAAGACCGGTTTCGTGGAAGCGACGCTGGCGTTGGCGCTGGAACGCGAAGACATGGGCGCCGAAGTTCGCGCGATGGCGCAGCGCCTGCTGAACGGCTGAGCCGGAGCGCAAAAAAGGGGGCACCGAAGCGCCCCCTTTTCTCTTTGCCTGTTCGATAAACCTCAGGCGTCCGGCGTGCTGCCCTTGTCCTTCGGCTTGGCCGCAGCCGTGGCTTCGGCTTCCTCGACCTGATCGGCAACATCGGCCAGCACTTCGGCGAGCCGGGGCGCGCTTTCGGCCTTGGCCGGGCCCTTCACCAGCCCATCGAGCGAGCTGCCGTCGAGGCCCAGTTCCTTCATCAGCCCGTCAAGCACGGGGGCCTGCGCGCGGTAAGCCAGGGCGGCGCTGACCGCATCGGTCGCCAGATTGCCGCTGCCACCGACACTGGCGCCGCCGCCCGATGATTTGCCGCCATTAGTAAGCCCGTCGACCTGGACGATCTTGATCGACTCGATCGCTTCCATCGGCTTCGCGCTTTCGCGCACCAGTTCGGGCAGAACCTTGAGCAGGGCCATCTTGGTCTGCAGGCTGATCTGGTCGGACGACAGGATGTTGGCCGCCTCGTTGATCGCCCGCTGGCCCGCGGCCTCGACTTCGAAGCGCACGCGCGCCGCTTCGGCCCGCAGCTTCTCGGCCTCGGCCTCGCCCTGCGCTTCGAGCCTTGCGGCTTCGGCGCGGTTGGACGCGGCGTCCTTTTCCGCTTCGGCATCGACGCGGATCTTGATCGCATCGCGTTCGGCCTGTTTCGATGCCTCGATCAGCTCGATCTTCTTCTGCCTTTCGGCGATCTCGCTTTCGCGGCTGGTCGAAACCTGTTCCTCGGCAGCAACCGCCTTGGCGCGCGCTGCATCGGCTTCGGCCTTGGCCTGGCTTTCTTCGCGGCTCTTGTTCTGGACCGCGATCTGCTGTTCCTGCCGGGCTATTTCGAGCGCCCGCTGCTGGTCGATGCGCGCCTCCTCGACAAGCCGATCGGCTTCGATCTGCTGCGAATCGACCTGCTTCTTGGCTTCGATCCGCGCAGCATCGGCTTCACGGGTGCGTTCGGCCTGTTCGCGGGCGATTTCGGCCGACTGGGCGGCGCGGCGGACCTCGACTTCGCGTTCCTGTTCGAGCCTGGCGTATTCTTGGTCACGGCCGATCTCGAACGAACGCTGGTTGGCCTCGAGATTCTTCGTTTCCATCTGAACGCGCGTATCCTGCTCGATGTCGTTGCGCAGTTTCTTGCGCGCTTCGATCTGCTCGGTCAGCTTGGTCAGGCCTTCGGCGTCGAAGGCGTTGTTGGCGTTGAAATGCTCGATGCTGGTCTGGTCGAGACCGGTCAGGGAAACCGATTCCAGTTCCAGCCCGTTCATCGCCAGATCGTTGGACGACACCTGCTGCACCTTCTGGACGAAATCGGCGCGCTGTTCGTGCAATTCGTTCATCGTCATGCCCGCCGCAACGGAGCGCAGCGCATCGACGAACTTGCCCTCGACCAGATCCTTCAGCATTTCGGGCTGCATGGTGCGCTGGCCCAGCGTCTGCGCGGCCATGGCGATGGCTTCGCCGTCCGGCTTCACGCGGACGTAGAATTCGGCCTTCACATCGATCCGCAAGCGGTCGAGCGTGATCAGCGCCTCGCTATCGCGGCGAACCACCGACAGCACCAGCGTGTTCATGTTCACCGGCATGGTTTCGTGGAACACCGGCAGCACCAGGGCGCCACCGTTGATGACGACCTTCTCGCCGCCCACACCTGTGCGCACGAAGGACGTTTCCTTCGACGCGCGCCGGTACAGCCGGGTGAGCGCCACGAGGATGATGAGAACGAATAGCGTGACCGCCCCTACGGGTATGGCCATGTCGATCAGGTTTTCCATTGCTTCTCCTTCTTAGTTCGGTGTCGGCGACAGGCGGCGTTCGGCCAGCGCGGTCGCGTAGAATGTGTTTCCCTCGCGGCGGACGAGGAGAACCTCGTCACCGGCGTGGAGTTCGGACGATGTCTCGTGCGGTTCGACCATGACGTAGTGCGCCTGTCCGTGGACATCGCGCACCCGCGCACGCGCGGGAGAGCCTGTTCGGGCGATCCCGTCGGTAATCACGGCGCGGCGCCCCACCAGGGCGGCAAGGCTCACCGCGGTCGTTTCGTCCTGCGGCAATATCGCGCCCAGCGGTCTGGCCAGCACGCCGGTGGCGGGGATTGCGCCCGCCGCGGCAAGCACGGCGGCCAGCCAGCGATCGAGCGGTGCGCCGGTAAAGCTGTCGGCAAGCTGCTGGATGCCGACGCCGATCCCGGCGAACAGCATCAGGAACAACGCCGCCCAGATCGTCAGGGGCACCCGCCCCAGGCCGATCAGGCTGGACAGGCCATCCATCAGGCCGGGCGTGATCGCAGCGTTTGCGTCGGCCCCGCCATCGAGGTCCAGGTCCGCATCGGCGCCGAACATGTCGCCAAGTCCAATTAACTGGACGAGCGCAAGTATCGCCATCAGCACAAGCGCCGCCGCAAACGGCATGTTGTGCGGTTCAAGTAATGTCATCCCCCCTCCCTCCTTCCTTTTTTAAAGGCGAGAGACGGCGTTTCCCCGAACGAGTTCGAGAAACGAACATCTACCGACTTTTTCCATGCCAATTATCTATCGGAATTGGGGTTCAGACGGTAGGAATATGCGATGAAACGAGTTCGATTGTGCCCGCAAACGCGGGTTTGACTTGGGCTGGAAGGGTTCGCGACTTCAGGAAGTCGTGAAGCGCAGCGGTAGCGTCTTGAGACCGCCCACGAAGGTCGATTTCGACCGGGCCGGTTCACCCGCCAGTTCGATGCTGTCGATCCGGTCGAGCAGCGTTTCGAACAGGATACGCATTTCGAGCCGGGCCAGATGCAGGCCGAGACACTGGTGCGCGCCGGCGCCGAATGCGAGATGGCGGTTCGGGCTGCGTGCGGCATCGAAGCGGCGCGGGTCGTCGAACACCGCCGGATCGTGATTGGCCGCAACGTAGTTCATCATCAGCCAGTCGCCGGCCGCGATCTTCTGGCCGCCGACGTCGGTATCGTGCGCCGCGGTCCGCATGAAATGCTGCACCGGTGTGGTCCAGCGGATCGCTTCTTCCACGATCCCGCCCAGCAGCGACCTGTCCGCCTTTACCTTCGCCCATTGATCGGGGTCCTTGGCCAGCGCGAGCATGGCACCCGCCGTGCTGGCCGATGTGGTATCGTGGCCCGCAGCCGCGACGATGATGTAATAGCCCATCATGTCACGATCGTTGAGCGGTTCACCGTCGATCATGGCGTTGGCGATGGTGCTTGCAACATCGCCCGTGGGATTGGCGCGCTTTTCCGCCGTGAGCTTCGCGAAATACGCTTCGAAATCGCGCACCGCACCGGCAACGATCTGCGTGATCACATCGGGCGGAAGGTCCTTCATGCCGGATTGGTTCAGGTCTTCGTCGGAACCGCCGAACATCTGCTGGGTCAGCGTCAGCATACGCTGCTCGTCTTCTTCGGGCACGCCCAGGATCTGCATGACCACGTGCAGCGGGTAAGGCGCGCTGACCAGCTTGCAGAAATCCATTTCGGGCCCGGCGTCGATCATGCGCTGCACGTTGGCCTGCGCAATGCCGCGGATCTCGTCCTCGATGCCGCGCAGGTTCTTGGGCATGAACCAGTCCTGCGTCAGCTTGCGATACTTCATGTGGATCGGCGCATCGAAGGTCACCAGGCTGGCGACCATATGTTCGCTGCCGCCGGAAAACTGCTTGGCGAATTCGATGCCTTCGGTGAGGCTGAAGACCACCGTATGCGGGTTGTTGAGGAAGGTTGCGTTGTCCTTCGATATCCGCATCACGTCGTCATACCGGGTGACCAGCCAGAACGGTGGGTGGATGGCATCAGCGTCCGCTTCCACCCAGGCGACCGGTGCTTCCTCGCGAAGCCGGTCGAACGTGTCGAGCAGCCCGTCCCATTCGGCATAGCTTTGCGGATCGATCACTGCGCGCGCGGTTGCAGGGTCGAGTTTGGGGCGATCTTGCGTTGCCATCATGCCTGCTCCGTCTCGGCTTCGGCCTTCGCCTTGTACTCGTCCCGCAGTTCGCGTTTGTAGAGCTTGCCGTTGGCTTCGCGCGGCAGAGTGGCGCGGAAATCGAACAGCTTGGGCATCTTGATCTTCGACAGGCTGGGGGCAAGAAAATCGCGCAACTCTGCCTCCAGCGCCTCGCCGGCCTGCGCCATGTCGATCGGCTGGACCACGGCCACGACCTTTTCACCGAAATCGGGGCAGGGCGCGCCAATCACAGCGGCATCCATCACCTTTTCGTGGGTCACCAGCAGGTTCTCGATCTCCTGCGGGTAGATGTTGACCCCGCCCGAAATGATCATGTGGCTCTTGCGGTCGGTCAGATAGAGATAGCCGTCCTTGTCGACATGGCCGATGTCACCCAGCGTCATCCAGCCCTTGGGGTGCATCGCCTCGGCGGTCTTTTCCGGATCGTTGTGATAGGTCGGCACCGTGTCGTTCTCGAAGAACAGCAGCCCGTCCGTGCCGGCCGGTACTTCGTTGCCGTCGGGATCGCAGACGTGCAGCGTGCCATGGATCGCCTTGCCCACGCTGCCGGGGTGGGCAAGCCAGTCTTCGGCCTTGATCAGCGTCATGCCGATGCCTTCCGATCCAGCGTAATATTCGTTGATGATCGGCCCCCACCATTCGATCATTTCGCGCTTGATCGGCACTGGACACGGCGCGGCGGCGTGGAGCGCGCGCTGGTGGCTGGACAGATCGTAACGCGTGCGAACCTCGGGATCGAGTTTCAGCATGCGGACGAAATGGGTCGGGACCCACTGGCTGTCAGTAATCCTGTATTTCTCGATCGTCGCCAGCGCGTCTTCGGGATCGAATTTTTCCATCACCACAACGGTTCCGCCCACACGGTGCGCTGTCGTGCACCAGCCCAGCGGCGCTGCGTGATAAAGCGGCGCGGGCGACAGATAGATCATCGATCCATCCGCGGGCCAGCCGGCCCCCATCACCGCAAGACCGACCAGCGGCGTGACCACCTGGATATCGTCTTCGGTCGGCGGGGCGGGACGAACGCCCTTGGGGCGGCCGGTCGTACCGCTGGAATAGAGCATGTACTGGCCCGGTTGCTGATCGGGAATTGCGTCGGGCGATTGCGCCGCCAGCGCGCCTTCCAGGCTTTCATCGCCCTCGCCGCCGACCACCAGCATCGGGATGTCCGGGCATTCGGCGCGAAGGGCAGGCAATATGCTGTCGAAATAGGTGGAGGTCAGCAGCAACTTGGTGTCGCTGTCCTGCAGGATATAGGTGATTTCGGGGACGGTAAGCCGGGTAGAGATCGGCACCATCATGATGCCGCAGCGCTGCGCGCCCCAGACAAGCTGCAGGTAGTGGACGTTGTTTTCCATCAGGATCGCAACATGGTCGCCCTTGCCCAACCCGCGCGAACGCATGAGGCGGGCAAAGCGGTTGGCGTATTCGTCCATCTGGCCAAACGTGACGGTCTCGCCACTGCCTGCCATGATCAGGGCGGGATGGTCGGGGCGCGATTGGGCGTGGGCTATCGGATGCATTTTGGTCTCTCTCCTCCGGCGGTCTCTGGGCGGACTCGCTCGGTTGCGAGAAGAAACCTACCTAACGTGCCGGAGTGGGCAAGAAAAAAGGGGCGGCGGGTTTCCCCGCCGCCCCTTTTTTGCGTTGCCGAAGGGCCCGCGACCTTAATCGTCGCCGTCACCCTGGCCGCCGGTGCCCATGGCGAGCGCGTAAGCACGCTGGGCGTCGGATTCGACCATGTAGGGGATGGGGTTAACCGCCTCACCGGCGATTCGGACTTCGTAATGCAGGTGGGGGCCGGTCGAACGGCCGGTCGAACCGACGTAACCGATGATTTCACCCTTCTTCACCCGCGAACCGCTTTCGACAGCTATGCGCGACATGTGTGCGAAACGGGTCTGCAGCTGCGCGCCATGTTCGATCGAAACGAAATTGCCGTAGCTGCTGAACGGGCCGGCCTTGCTGACGAAGCCATCGGCGGTCGCATAGATCGGCGTACCGGTGGGGGCGGAAAGATCGACGCCCTTGTGATTGCGGCGTCCGCCCAGAACCGGGTGGGTACGCATACCGTAGTCGCTGCTGAGACGCGCATCGTCGAGGGGCATGCGCGAAGGAACCGAAACGGTCGAGCGGGACGAAACCGGCTGGTCGAGCTCTTCCCACTTGGCAAACAATTGTTCGAACTGGGCGTCATCGCCGTCCGGGGTGGCGCCGGCTACCTTGCTCATGTCGATTGCACCGATCGCGGCGGCGGCATTGGTGTCGCCGGCCTGAGCCGGAGCGGCAGCCATCGTCATGCCGGCAGCCATAATTGCGAGTGCAAGCGTGTTGCGCTTCGAAGTCATTGCAAACCCATCCATCTGGCGCTTTTCGCGCCTTTCGATCCCAGACGAAGAGGAGCGCCCCATGCTCCAGATCGTCTTTTTCATTTTCGCCGGAACCCCCCGGCATCTCGTGAGTTTGGGTTATCGGCGGAAAAGTTAATCACGCAATAGCGGCGTAGTAGTCTCGCGGTAGGCCGCCTGCGAAACGCGCCGAGTCGTTGAATGGTGGTTTCAACGCTCCCCAGAAATACATTTCGACAAGATTTTGCCATGTTTCCCGTGGGTTCCAGCCGGAGTCCGCGCAGATCCGGTGAAAATGCTTTGAACCGAAGGCGACGTGACGAATCTCGTCGTCAAGGATTCGTTCCAGAATTTTCGCCCCGTTTTCATCACCTTGCGCCCGCACCCGGTCCAGCGTGGCCGGCGTGACGTCCAGGCCGCGCGCTTCCAGAACCATGGGAACGATCGCAAGACGCGCCGTGACGTCATGCGCGGTGTCCGCCGCGCTGCTCCACAGCCCATCGTGCACAGGCAACGTTCCGTAGGGTGCCCCCAGCGAATCGAGCTTTCGGGCCAGCAGCGCGAAGTGCATCGCTTCATCGGCGGCGACCGAAAGGAAGTCGGAAACAAAGTCTTCGCCCATCGATTCCCCGAACCGCCCCGCCATGTCGAGCGCCAGGTCGATCGCGACGAACTCGATGTGCGCCAGCGCGTGCCACAAGGCGACACGGTTGCCCTGCGTGCCCATCTTGCCGCGCTTCGGCATCTTGCCGGGCAAGCGCAGTTCCAGCCCGTCGGGCCAGTTCGGCCGGTCGGGCATGGGCACATCGAACGCGAATGCCAGCCGGCCCAGCCGCCAGTCACGCGCCACAGCGCGGGCAGCAAAGACCTTTGCGTTTGTCTCGCCTGTCGACAGCGCATCGCGAATGGCCGCCGCAACGCTGCGCCGCACTGGCGTCATGTCCGGCATGGTCAGGTGCGCGCGGCTTCCAGCACTTCGGCGGCGTGCCCCTTCACCTTAACCTTGGGCCAGATGCGCGCGATGGTGCCGTCCTCGTCCAGCAGATAGGTGGATCGAACCATGCCCATGTAGGTGCGCCCGTACATCTGCTTTTCGGTCCAGATACCCAGCGCATCGGAGAGGCCGCCCTCTTCCGCATCGGTGGCAAGGCCCACGGTGAGGCCGTGTTTGGCGATGAAGTTCTGGTGTTTCTTGGCCGAATCCTTGCTGACGCCAATCAGCCTGACCCCCACCTTTTCGAATTCGTCCTTCAGCGCGGAAAAATCCTTCGCCTCGGTGGTGCAGCCGGGTGTGTTGTCCTTGGGATAGAAGAACAGCACGGCCTTGTGCCCCTTGAGGTCCGCAAGGCGCAAAACGCCGCCATCGGGCGTTTCCATTGCGAAATCGGGCATGGCGTCGCCCACGTCGGGCCAGGATTTGGTCATCATGCAATCTCCAGTTTCTCGCCGAAAATGTCCTGCCACGCCGCCGCGACGTCACCGCGCGCAGCGGACAATCGGCGCACCAGCGTGTCGTAATCCTCGCACCCGCTTTGCCGCGCCAGGATGGCCGCCGCGCTATCGGATGGCCGCGCCAGTTCGGGTGCGAGCAGCCGCGTACCTACCAGTACCCGCGTCATCAAGTCGTACGCAACGCCGATCGTGTCGGGCAGATAACCGGCACCAGCCAGCTCGCGGATCGCGTCAGCCAGGTCTGGCGTCAGCGCGCGGCGATGACGAAGTTGCAGGAAGTGGACGAGGAATTCCACGTCCACCAACCCGCCCCGCAGCAGCTTGGCGTCGAGCGGGCCCTTGGGCAGTTTGTGTTGCGCCATCTCGGTGCGCATGGCCAGAATATCGGTTGCCAGAGCCGCGGGATCGCGTTCCTTTTGCAGGATTGACGTCACGACCGCGCCGACTTGCTCGCGCGCCGCATCGCCGCCGACAAGCACCCGCGCCCGTTCCAGCGCCATGTGCTCCCAGGTCCAGGCGTCCTCGCGCTGGTAACGGGCAAAGCTGTCCACGCTGACCGCCAGTGGCCCCTGATTGCCCTGCGGGCGCAGGCGTGTGTCCACCTCGTAGAGCGCGCCATGCGCGGTCGGCACGCTCAGCGCGGCGCTGACCCGCTGGGCCAGCCGATTGAAATAGAGCGTAGCGCCGAGCGGTCGTTCGCCATCGGATTCGCCTTCGTGCGTTCCAGTGAACAGATAGATTATGTCGAGATCGGACGCATGGGTCAGCAGGCCGCCGCCCAGGCGCCCCAGACCCAGCACAACCAGTTCGCTCCCTTCGATGCGGCCATGTTTCGCCGCGAATTCCTCTTCCGCCGCCTCCAGCGCGACCTGCAGCGCGGCCTGCGCGGTGCGCGACAGGGCCGCGGCAATGGCCAGCGGGTCATGGGCCGCTTCGATCAACTGCACGCCCAGCGCAAAGCGCATCTCTCCGGTGACGATGCGGATCCGGTCCAGCCGGTCCTCGTAATCGTCCCCCCGTTCACGCCGCATCATCTGGCCCGCAATGTCCGCCACACTGCCAGGCAGGTCGAAGGCGCTGCGATCTATCAGCGCATCGAGCAGGTCGGGCCTTCGCGACAGATCGTCGGCCAGTGGCGGGGCCAGCGTCAGGCAATCGGCGATCAGATCGAACAGGCCGGGCCGGGCTTCCAGAAGACGGAACAGGTTGATCGCGCTGGGTAGCCGCCCGAGCATGGTTTCCCAGCGCGCCAGAACGCGGTCGGGCTCTCCCGATGCGGCGATGGACGCCAGCAACGCGGGGCGGATCGTATCGAACGCCGCGATGGCAGCCGTGCTGCGCAATGCCGGGATGGCCCCGTCGGTCCAGCCCGCTACGCGATCGATCAGTTCGGGCGATGGTTCGGGCCCGTCTGGAGGCGTGGCGACCACGTGCGGCGCGCTCGCCGGGACCGACACACGGTCTTCGTCGAGCAGCGCATCGAACCGTTCCGCCACCGGGGCGGACAGCGCGCGCACATGCTCCAGCAGCTCACCGCCATCGTTCAGACCGTGCAACCGCGCGACATTATCCAGCGCATCGCCCGCGGGCAGCGAATGGGTTTGGTTGTCGTGAACCATCTGCAAACGGTGCTCTATCGTTCGCAACCCATCGTAGCTGCGGCCCAGCACGTCCGCATCCTCGGCCGATATCCGCCCCGTAGCCGCCAGCGCGTCGAGCGCGGCGCGGGTGCCGCGCAGCCGCAGAGACGGATCGCGTCCGCCATGGATGAGCTGATGCGTCTGGGCGAAGAATTCGATTTCGCGGATGCCGCCCCGGCTCAGCTTGAGATTGTACCCCGGTGCAGGCTCGCGCGGGCCGCTCTGCTTGTCGCGAATGCGGCGCGTGAGGCGGCGGATTTCGTCGATCGCCCCGAAATCGAGACTGCGCCGCCAGACGAAGGGCCGGATGTGGTCGAGGAATGCCTCGCCCGCGCCGATGTCTCCCGCACAGGCACGCGCCCGGATGAAGGCGGCGCGTTCCCAGGCAAGCGCCGAACTTTCGTAATGCGCGGTCGCCGCATCGAGCGAGATTGCCAGCGGGCTGACTTCCGATGCGGGGCGCAGGCGCAGATCGACCCGGAAAACGTACCCTTCGCTGGTGCCTTCGGAAAGCGATCGGACGATTTCGCGCGCATACCGCTGCGCCGCTTCGCCCGGCTCATCCCGCTCGTGCCGGGGAAGGGACGCCGGATCGTAAAGCAGGATCGGATCGATGTCGGACGAATAGTTGAGTTCGCCGGCGCCGTGCTTGCCCAGCGCAAGCCCTATCATGCCGGCAGGCTCCGCCCCTTCGACACGGCGCGCGATGGCCGCGCCGATCGCGGCATGCAGCGCACGGTCGGCAAAAGACGACAGTTCGCGCATCACCTTGCCAAGGTCGAACGCACCGGCAAGATCGCCCACCGCCAGGACGAGCGCGAGGCCAAGCCGTTCGCGCCGCAGTGCTACCGCCACGTCGGGCTGGCCGGCCTCGGCCTTGGCCGCATCCAGCGCAGCCTGGCCGTCGCCGGCGGCGAGCATTTGCGCCAGCGCGGGCCGCCGTTCCAGCGCCCGGGCGAGGAAGGGGGCGTGGTCGCGGGCGCGATCCAGCGCAGAAGTCCAGTCGGTGACCATCGTCTCCACCCCTGCCGTTGCCCGGCCCCGCGTGCAAGCTTGCCCTTGCACCGCGAGCCTGACAAAAGCCCGCGCAACATCGCATACCACGAGAGAGGACGCCCACCATGAAACGCCTCGGCCTTGCCGCCACCGCAGCCCTGCTGCTTTCCGCCTGCTCGATGGAGGCCGCGCCCGACGCAGGCTCCGCGCTCGATATTCCCACGGTTGCCGATGGTACGCTGTCGGAAGAAACGATGAAGCGGGTTACCGAAAAGCTCTCTTCGGACGAATTCGAAGGCCGTTCGCCGGGCACCGCCGGCGAAGAGAAGACCGTCGCCTACCTGATCGAGGAATTCCAGAAGGCGGGGCTTGAGCCGGGCAACAACGGAAGCTGGGTGCAGAAGGTGCCGCTGGTGGAAATCACCGCCAAGGACTTTGCGCCGCTGACCATTTCGGGCGGCGACAGCGGCCCTGTCGACCTCGAGTTTGCCAAGGACTGGGTCGGCGTGACCTACCGCGAGGACGTGGCCACCAAGCTCGACGAGAGCGAACTGGTGTTCGTGGGTTACGGCATCAACGCCCCCGAAAAGGGCTGGAACGATTACGAAGGCCTCGACATGGCGGGCAAGACGGCCGTGATCCTGGTCAACGATCCCGACTTCGGGGCCGAAACGCTGGAAGGCCCCTTTGGCGGCAAGGCGATGACCTATTATGGCCGCTGGACCTACAAGTACGAGGAAGCCGGGCGCCAGGGCGCAGCCGGGGCGATCATCATCCACGATACCGAACCGGCCGCCTACGGCTGGAATGTCGTGGAATCGAGCTGGTCGGGTCCACAGGCCTACGCCCAGCGCGGCGAAAACGCAGCGCCGATGACCGAAATGAACGGTTGGGTGCAGAAAGCGGTCGCCGAACGCCTGTTCACCGCCGCCGGCAAGGATCTTGGCGAACTGTCCAAGGCCGCCAAGGCCAAGGGCTTCAAGGCCGTACCGCTGGGCCTCAACGCATCCACCAGCTTCCGCAGCGACATCCGCACGTTCGAATCGCAGAACGTGATCGGTATGCTTCCGGGCACCGAGCGCGCCGAGGAATACGTCCTCCACACCGCGCATTGGGACCATCTGGGCCGCTGCACTCCCGCACCCGATGGCGACGATATCTGCAACGGCGCGGTCGACAACGCGACCGGAACCGCGGCGCTGGTCGCGCTGGCCGAAGCGCACGGCAAGGCGGGGCCCGCCAAGCGCAGCCTCGTCTTCCTGGCCGTGACGGCTGAGGAATCGGGCCTGCTGGGTGCCGATTATTATGCCGCAAACCCTGTCTTCCCGCTCAACAAGACCGTTGGCGGCATCAACATGGACGCGTTCATGATCGCCGGCCCGAGCAAGGACGTGACGGTCGTTGGGCCGGGCAAGTCGCAGCTCGATGCCTTCCTCGAAAAGGCGCTGGAAACCGATGGCCGCGTCGCCACACCGAATTCCAAGCCGGAAGCGGGCTATTATTACCGTTCGGACCACTTCGCCTTCGCCAAGCGCGGCGTGCCCATGCTCTATGTCGACGGCGGCGAAGACCTGGTCGAAGGCGGGACCGAAGCGGGTGCCAAGGTTGCGGCGGATTACACCGAAAACCGCTATCACGGCCCCAAGGACGAATACGACCCCAACTGGAACTGGTCGGGCGTGATGGCCGACCTGAAGCTGTTCTATCGCATCGGCCGTATGCTGGGCGACAGCACGAGCTTCCCCAACTGGAACGAAGGCGACGAGTTCAAGGCCACCCGCGATCAGGATTGCGCCGCCCAGGGCGCATCCTGCGGCGCCTGAGCCTGCGACGAAAGGCCGATCCATGGCGTTCACCATGCCGCCCGAATGGGCGCCGCAGGACTGGCTGTGGGTCGGCTTCCCGCACGATGCGGACGAATGGCCCGAAGTGCTGCCGCGTGCACAGGAACAGATCGCGGCCTTCGCCAGCGCGATTGCCGAAAGCGGTCAGGAAGTGCGCCTCCTTGTCCGTGACGGGCTGAACGAAGCGCGGGCAAGATCGCTGGTAACCGGCGGGGTAAAGCTGGAGCGGCGCGCCTTTGGCGACGTGTGGCTGCGCGATACCGGCCCGCTGGTCCTGGCCGACGAGGCTGGAAACCGCGCCGCGCGGCGGTTCGGCTTCAATGGCTGGGGCGGCAAATATCTGATGGAGGGCGACCAGACCATCGGCGCCCGGCTGGCAGAGGACGCTGGCCTGCCGCTGTCGATCTGCGACTGGATACTCGAAGGCGGCGCGATCGATGGCGACGGTACCGGACTGGTGGCGACCACCGAACAATGCCTGCTGAACCCCAACCGCAATCCGGACCTGACGCGCGAGGAGATCGAGCAGCGCCTCCACCGCGATCTCGGTTTTTCGCGCGTGCTGTGGCTGGGTGACGGGCTGATAAACGATCACACCGACGGGCATGTCGACAATCTCGCGCGTTTCGTGGCGCCCAACACGCTGTGCTTGCCGCGGGCCACGGGGCCGGACGATCCCAACGCCTCCATCTATGCCGACGCCAAGCTGCGCGCGCAGGACGCAGGCGTCGAGGTTCGGGAAATTCCGTCCCCCGGCCTCGTCACCAGCGGCGACCGGATCGAACCCGCAAGCTACGCCAACTTCGCCATCACCAGCCATCTTGTCGTGGTGCCAACCTTTGACAGCCCGCACGATGCGGACGGGGTGGCCGCGATTGCCGAACTTTTCCCCGACCGCGCCACGATCGGCCTGCCGGGGGATGCGGTGCTGGCAGGCGGCGGCGGGTTCCACTGCGCAAGCCAGCAGATGCCCGCTTCACCGCCCGCATCTTAACGCTTCGTTAGGGTTTCGGGCAGACAATGCGGACATGGCCAAAGCTATCGCTCTTGCTCGTTCGCATGTCGCACCTCTTCCGGTGGTCGAAGTTGCGCGCGCGCTGATCGTGGGCGGATTTGGTCTCGCGCTGGTCCTCGCCGGACCGGCCCTGCCTTTCTAGGCCGCTAGACCAGTCGCACCAGCGCGGCCCCCGCAGCACCCGCCAGGATCAGGCCGACAAGCGCACGCCACACGGCATCGCCGATGTGCCCCGATGCCTTCTGTCCAAGCCAGTTGCCGACCAAGATCGCCGGAAACAGCAATGTCGCCAGCGCCAGCAACCTCCATTCCAGCAGACCCATCACGCCCCCTGACACCAGTCCGGCGATGCAGGCAGCGGTGAACACCATCAGCATCGAGGCCTTGGCGGTTTCGCGCGCAATTGCCCGCCCGACATAAAACGGCACGACCGGTGGCCCCGGCATTCCGGCAAAGCCCGTCATCAACCCGCTGACAATTCCAACGCTGCCGGTGGCGACATGACCCGGCATTTCGGCTGCACGGCGGGGCAGCAGGATGGCGAAGAAGGCGGACAGCGCGATCATGGCGATCAGAAACCGCGCCATGTCCGGCGATGTAGCCGCAAGCGCGAACAGCCCCAGCGGGGTTGTCACGAACACGAAGGCGGAAATTGTCAGCGCGCTCTTTTCCGCGTGCCGCCTGTACCGGCGGATCTCGGTCAGACCGATGAACAGGCCGAGAAAGTTCCCTAGCAACACCGCCTCGAGCGGCGGCAGCGCCAGCGCCAGTATCGGCACCAGCAATATTGCCATGCCGAAACCGGTCAGCCCGCGAACGAAGGCGGACACCAGCGCGGCGGCCAGGGCTGCCGCCAGCTGGACCGCGCTGTAATTGGCCAGCAGCTCCATCGCCGCGGTTCAGCAATCTATCGCAGGTCGGGCGGCGTCGCCTCGGCCCTGAGCATGGCAATCGCTTCGTCGAGGGTCATCATCTTCTGATGCTGTTCCCCCAACGTGCGGACCGCGACGGTGCCTTCCTCCGCCTCGCGCTTGCCGACCACGAGAAGGTGCGGAACCTTGGCGTGGCTGTGTTCACGCACCTTGTAGTTGATCTTCTCGTTACGAAGGTCGCTTTCCACGCGAATTCCGGCCGCGGCCAGCTTCGCCGTCACGTCCTTGGCGTATTCGTCGGAATCCGAAACGATCGTCGCCACCACGGCCTGAACCGGCGCAAGCCACACGGGCAGGCGCCCGGCGAAATGTTCGATCAGGATGCCGATGAAGCGTTCGTAGCTGCCGAAGATCGCGCGGTGCAGCATGACGGGACGGTGCTTGTCGCCATCTTCGCCGACGAAGGTCGCATCGAGCCGTTCGGGCAGCACGCGGTCGCCCTGGATCGTTCCGACCTGCCACGTCCGCCCGATGGCATCGGTGAGATGCCATTCCAGCTTGGGGGCATAGAACGCGCCCTCACCGGGCAATTCTTCCCAGCCGTATTCCTCGTTCGCCATGCCCGCCTCGGCCACGGCATCGCGCAATTCCTGTTCGGCCTTGTCCCAGTCCGCCTCGCTGCCGAACCGCTGGTCGGGGCGAAGGGCCAGCTTGACTTCGTAGGTGAAGCCGAAGTCCTGGTAGACCTCGTCCGCCAGCTTGCAGAAGGCGCGCACTTCTTCGACCACTTGGGCTTCGGTGCAGAAGATATGCGCGTCGTCCTGCGTGAACTGGCGCACGCGCATCAGCCCGTGCAGCGCGCCGTGCGGTTCGTTGCGGTGGCAGCAACCCATTTCGCCCAGGCGGATCGGAAGGTCGCGATAGGACGTGATGCCCTGTTTGAAGACAAGCACGTGTGCCGGGCAGTTCATCGGCTTCAGCGCCATCCATGCCGCGTCGCCGGAAATGACCGGACCGTCGTCTTCGACATTCGGCACTTCGTCGGGAATGACGAACATGTTCTCGCGATACTTGCCCCAGTGGCCCGATTGCTCCCACTGGCGGGCATCCATCACCTGCGGCGTCTTGATTTCCTGATAGCCGGCACCGTCCATCTTGCGGCGCATGTACGCTTCCAGCTCGCGCCAGATCTTGTACCCGTTGGGGTGCCAGAAAACCGAACCGTGGGCTTCTTCCTGAAGGTGGAACAGGTCCATTTCGCGGCCCAGCTTGCGGTGGTCGCGCTTGGCGGCCTCTTCCAGCCGCATCAGGTGGGCGTTGAGCTGCTTCTTGTTGAGCCACCCAGTGCCGTAGATGCGCGTGAGCTGGGCGTTCTTCTGGTCGCCGCGCCAATAGGCGCCGGCAACGCGCATCAGCTTGAACGCCTGGGGATCGAGCTTGCCCGTGCTGGCAAGGTGCGGTCCGCGGCACATGTCGAGCCAGTCTTCGCCGCTGCGATAAACCGTCAGCTCTTCGCCTTCGGGCAGTTCGCGCGCCCATTCGGCCTTGAAGCTTTCGCCGTCGGCTTCCCACTTCTCGATCAGCTGCTGGCGGCTCCACACTTCACGCGTGAGCGGCTTGTCCGCCTGGATGATCTCACGCATCTTTTCTTCGATGGCGGGCAAATCGTCCATGCTGAAGGGATCGCGCGTGGCCGGCGCCTTCACGTCGTAATAGAACCCGTCGTCCGTCGCCGGTCCGAAGGTGATCTGCGTGCCGGGCCACAACGCCTGCACGGCTTCGGCCAGCACATGGGCAAAATCGTGCCGCGCCAGTTCCAGCGCATCGTCCTCGTCGCGGCTGGTGACCAGCGCCAGTTCGGCATCGCCTTCGAAGGGGCGATTGATGTCGCGCAGTTCGCCATCGACGCGTGCAGCGATCGCCGCCTTGGCGAGGCCGGGTCCGATTGCGGCGGCAACGTCGGCAGGGGTCGACCCGCGTTCCATTTCGCGTACCGATCCATCGGGCAGGCTGATCTTCAGAAGTTCCGTCATCGTGTCATCCGTTTCGCTTGGCGCGCCCATGGCACAGCCACGCGCGCGCTTGAAGCGGCGTTTGCGAGAATTTCCGGTTTCGGGGGTAAACGCCAACCGCCCGAAACCGGGCGGCGGGGCTGCGGATCAGGCCGCGAGCACCCACCCCCGGAAATCCGGGGTGGTGGTAGTCGTGGTCGAGATGCGCAGATGCATCATGCATGCCGGATAGCCGGTGCAGGCCGAATTCTCAACCGATATCGAGTTTCCGGCTGCCCGCGAGCGTGGTGATCCGCTTGGTCGCAACCACGCCGGCGCCCTTCTCGCGCACGCTCGACAGGAAACGGTATTCGCTGGTGGCGCGTGCCGGCGTCAGTTCGACCGCCATGTAACCGCGCCGCGATCCGTCCATCCATTTGAGTTCGGGGTTGTGCCCGACGGTGCCCGCTTCGACCTGCGCGGGCGGGATATGTGAGACATAGGCTTCGAAACCGGGCGACGTCACCGAATGGCCCCCGAATTCGACCCCCACAGCCGCGCCGTCGTGTTCGAGATCGAAAGCCCAGGCGTTGTGGGTGTCACCGGCAAGGCTGACGAGATTGGCATCGGCAGCCAGCGCCGCCTCGAACAGGCGCGCGCGCGCGGCGGGATACCCGTCCCACGCATCCATGTTGAGCGGCAGCCCCGCGCCCGATGCCATGGCCCCTGCCAGGATGCGCTGGCGGATGTAACCCGGAAGATCTGCGGGCAAGCCTTCGACCAGTTGCGGGGCGGTGGAGACCTTCCCGAGCAGGACCTGCTGGACCAGCACCTGCCACGCCTTGCCCCCTGCCCTCGACCGTTTGAGCCCGTCAGCCAGCCAGCTTTCCTGCGCCGCGCCAAGCATGGCGCGCGAGGGATCGCGATAGGCCCCGTCGCGGAACGCAACCAGCGCCGCGATCGCATCGTCGCGCGAAGTCTTTCCCGCCATGATCTTGCCGATCGAAAACTGTTCCGCCCGTGCGGTGAGGCGCGTTTCGAGCCGGAACAATGTGGCCAGATCGCCGATCTCGTAGGCGGCCCACGGTTCGTCCGAAACCGGCATCCATTCGCGGTAGGCGCGGGCCGCCGCCGCCTTGCGCGCGCTCCATGTGCCTTCGGTATCCGGTTGGTGGTTTTCGGCACCGCCCTGCCACGAATCATTGGCGGATTCGTGGTCGTCCCAACCCGAAATCATCGGATAAAGCTGGTGCAGGCGACGCAGATCGGGATCGCTGCGGTATCCGGCATAGCGCGCCCTGTAATCGGCCAGCGCGACAATTTCGTGGCCGGGATCGAGCGTGCGGCCCGAAACCGCTTCCCCTGCCGAAGGATAGGTGCCGGGGCCATATTCGTAGAAATAATCCCCGAGGTGCATCGCGCAATCGAACTCGTTCGCCTGCGCGGCATGGGCATAGGCGTTGAACCAGCCGAACCCGATGTTGGAGCACGAGAAGACCGCCATGCGGAATTTCTGCGTGGGGCCCTGCGGCAAGGTCCTGGTTCGGCCGATATCGGATGCGGACCCGTCCGGTGCGACAAAACGATAATAGTACCAAGTGCCCGGCGCGAGCCCGCTTGCCTGCGCCTTGCAGCACCAGTCGTGCTCGGCGCTGGCGGTCACGCTTCCGCCCGCCGAAGGGGCGCGGAAATCCATCGTCTCGCTCACTTCGAACGTCAATGCGGTGTCATGGCCTGCACGAAAGCGGGTCCACAACAGCACCGTGTTGGCCGCAGGTTCGCCGCTGGCAACGCCGTGGGTGAAGCCGTTCGCGTTCGCAAAGGCCGGGGTCGGCGCGGCGGCAAGCCCGATGCCGAGCGCCCCCGAACGCAGCAAGGTGCGCCGGTCAAGCGCGGGCAGGCGGGGGGAAGCAGGCGGTTCGGTTGCGATCACGGGGTGTCTCCTCACTCGCAGCCATGCCTGCGCCGGATGACCCTGCAGTGACAAGTCAAAATCGGCGAAGGGAAAGCGCCCGTTCCATTATGGAAAGCAAACTTGACTAAATGAACGAATCGTGACAAACACACTTTACACATTGAAAAGGAGCATTGACCATGTCCACAGTTCAGAAATCCCTCCTCTGGGCCGCCGCAATTCTCGGGGCGACATTCGTTTCGGTTTCGAACGGCATGAGCGATGGTGCCGTGCTCGGCGTGATCGCGGGCCTTTCGGGTGCCGCCGTCAGTTCGATATACCGCGGCAAACGCAGCTGTGGGGCGTGCCTGTGACCGACCAGGCTCAAAAGCCGACAGGCCGCATCGTGCCGTGGTTCCTGGCCTATCTCGCCGTGACGGCCGGCATGGCCGTGCTGATCAACACATTCGACATCCAGGATCGCCTGCTGGCGACAGGCCTTCTCGTCGCGCCGCTTGTCCTGTTGGTCCCGATGTTCCGCAACTCGCTGGCCAGAGCGGCACGGCGCGGCGGTTCCGGCGCCGCGCAACGCAAGTATCTCATCCGGATGGCGGTCCTCAGCCTGTTCTACCTCGTCTCGCTCTTTGCTGCGGAAAGCATCATTGCCGACGGCGATCGACTGACCCCTGTCACCCTGATCCTTGCGCTCGTCCCCGGGCTGGCGGTGGCCGGCTATTTCTGGGCGATGGGGCGGTATCTCATCGACCTGGAAGATGAATTTCTGAAGATGCTGATGGTTCGCCAGTCTCTGATCGGCACCGCGATCACCCTGTCGGCCGCATCGGTCTGGGGCTTCCTCGAAAACTTCGGACTCGTGGTCCACGTCGATGCGTACTGGTGGCCGATCGGGTTCTTCTTCGGCATCGGGGTCGGCGCGCTGGCCAACTATTTTCAGTACGGCACCACGGGGGATTGCGCGTGAAGAACCGGCTCAAGGTGCTCCGCGCCGAGCGCGACTGGAGCCAGCAGGAGCTTGCCGAACGGCTCGACGTCAGTCGGCAAAGCGTCAACGCGATTGAGACTGGCCGCTACGACCCATCTCTGCCACTGGCATTCCGCATCGCCGATGTGTTCGGCCTCGCCATAGAGGAAATCTTCCTGCGGGAGGGGTGACGCCCTCTCCCCTTGCATTCGCCCACGCAAGGCTCGACAGCGTGACGCCATGAGCGAAACGCATTTCCACCCGATGCCCGACGGGCGCCGCATCGCCTATCGCCACACGTCCGGTTCCGGCCCGACAATCGTTTTCCTGCCGGGATACATGTCCGACATGGCGGGCGGGAAGGCGACCGCGCTGTTCGACTGGGCCCGCCACACCGGCCGGTCCTGCCTCCTGCTCGACTATTCGGGCTGCGGGGAGAGCGATGGCGATTTTGCCGACGGGACGCTTTCGCGCTGGCGGGACGAGGTGCTGGCGCTGGTCGACGCCAAGGTGAACGGTCCCGTGATTGTGGCGGGATCGTCGATGGGGGGCTGGCTGATGCTCCTCGTGGGTCTTGCGCTGGGGGACCGGTTGGCCGGTATGGTCGGGATCGCTTCCGCGCCCGATTTCACCGACTGGGGCCGGAGCGAGAGCGACAAGGCGCGGCTGCAAGCAGGCGAAACCGTGTTCGATCCCAACCCCTATGGCCCCCACCCTACACCGATGCATCCGGCGTTCTTCGCTGACGGGCAGGCGGTACGGCAACTTGGCGGCACGATACCGATCGATGCGCCTGTGCGCCTTCTCCACGGCCAACGCGATGCGGATGTACCGTGGCAGATCAGCCTGCGGCTGGCCGAAGCCCTGCGTTCGGATGCCATACAGGTGACGCTGGTAAAGGACGGCGACCACCGGCTGTCGCGCGATCAGGATGTCGCCCTGCTCCTGCGGACAGTCGAACAGCTTGTGGAGACCGTAACGTGATCGCAACCACCCTCGCCCTGCTGATCATGCAGGTCGGACCCAATCCCGCCACCGGTGCCGTGCCCGGCGTTCCCGATGAACTCCGCAACCGCCCGGCGCGTGAGACGGGCGTGATCGAGGATCGGAGCGCCGCCCCCGGCCCGAGCCAGCTTCCGCGCTGCCTGTCGCTGGCGGCGAACGAGCCGGAAGAGGCGCTCGATTTCGCCAACGCGTGGCGCACCATGGTCGAAAGCGACCTTGAAATGGCGCAATCCGCCCATTGCCTGGGGCTGGCCCTGGTCAGCCTGGAACGCTTCGACGAAGCGCGCGAAATCTTCGAAGTCGCCAGCGCGGAAGCGCCCGAGGGGCTGCCCGCCTATCGAGCCCGCCTGGCCGCCATGGCCGGAAACGCGGCCCTGGCGTCGGGCAAGCCGGCAACCGCCGATCCCCTGTTCGCTCATGCGGTCGCTCTCGCCCAGCCCGCCGCCGATGCGGCGCTGACCGCCAGCCTTCACATCGATCACGCCCGCGCGCTGGTTGCGCTGGACCGGAACGACGATGCAGCCGGCGCCCTTGGTTCTGCGCGCGAAGCGGATCCGCGCAACGCCCGCGCGTGGCTGCTTTCGGCCACCTTGTCCCGCAGGCTCGAACGGCTTGGCGAAGCGCAGCAGCAGATCGAGCAAGCCGCCCAGCTGGACCCGCGCGATCCGGCAACGGGACTTGAAGCCGGGATCATTGCCGCGCTCGCCGGGCGCGAAGCCGACGCGCGTCGCAGCTTTGAATCGGTCCTTGATGTTGCGCCCCAAAGCGCCGAGGCCGAACGCGCACGCGGCTATCTGGAGCAATTGGGACAATGACCGCTTTTTCCGTTCTCGATCTGGTTCCGGTCCGCGAAGGCGGCAGTCTGGGCGAAGCGTTTTCGGCAGCCACCGCGCTGGCAAAGGCCGCCGAAGATGCCGGCTGCAAACGCTTCTGGGTGGCCGAACACCACGCGATGGAAGGGATCGCCGGCGGGGCGACATCGGTCGTCCTGGCGCATATCGGCAACGCCACCTCCACGATCCGCATCGGTTCGGGCGGCATCATGTTGCCCAACCACACGCCGTTCCAGATTGCGGAACAGTTCGGCACGCTCGACGCGCTGTTTCCGGACCGGGTCGATCTGGGCCTTGGCCGCGCACCCGGCGCAGGGCCGGAATTGCAGCGCGCGCTGCGCAAGGACCTGCACCGCGCCGCCGAGATGTTCCCGCAGGATGTCGTCGAACTTCAGGCGTTCATGCGCGGCGAAACCGCGATCCATCCCACGCCCGGCCTTGGCGCGAAGCCTGAATTCTGGATGCTGGGGTCCAGCCTGTTCGGCGCGCAGCTCGCCGCCAGGCTCGGCCTGCCCTATGCCTTTGCCAGCCATTTCGCGCCCGACCACCTCGATGCCGCGCTTCAGATTTACCGCCGCGATTTCCAGCCGTCCGAAGCATGCGAAAAGCCCCATGTGATGGCGGCGATGAACCTGTTCGTGGCCCCGACCGAGGTTGAGGCCGAACTGGTCGCCAGTTCGCAATTGCAGGCGTTCGTCGCCTTGCGGACCGGGCGCCCGGGCAAGCTTCCCCCGCCAATCCGCGATTACCGCGCCAGCCTGCCCGCCAACGTGCAGGCGATGCTGGCCCATATCGGCCAGGCCAGCGCGATCGGCACGCCCGCCATGGCCCGCGCGCACGTCGAAGCGTTCATCGCGCGGACCGATGCGGACGAGATTATTTTCGGCGGCAGCGCGTTCGAGCCCGAAGCGCGTATCCGGTCGCTCGAACTTGCGATGGACGCGTTGGCAGGCTGAGATGCCGTAGCGTCGAGCCGCGCGGCGCATACGATTGCAGATGGCGCGATGCAGAGCCTTGCGGCGCCAGTCCAACAGGCCTAGGCGCGCCGTGTATGTCCATCTTCGCACGACTCGATAATTGCGCGATCAGGACATGATCATACGCCGAGAGAGATGAGGCCCCATGGGTTCGAAACGCGCCGAGACTGCCAAGCCGGTCAAGCTCCCCAAGAAACTTCTCGCCGATATCACGGAGCGGATGCGCCTGTCGCTGCTGCGCGGCGATACCCCGTTCGAGAAGGACAAGCTGGAGGAAGCCGCGCGTTTCCTCGCTGAAACGGCGTGGCAAAGGCAGTTCGGCAAATCGGCGATCACGGTCGAAAGCGCGAGCGACAACCGCCGCTTCACGCGCATAGCCATCGTCAACGACGACATGCCGTTCCTGGTCGATTCGGTCGCGGCCGCCATCGCATCGATGAACCTGTCGATCGATCGCCTCGTGCACCCCGTCATTCCGGTGGAACGCAAAAAGGATCACACGCTTTGTGCCATCCCCGAAGGCGATCCCGAGGACGCCTACTGGGAATCGGTGATCTACGTCGAAACCGCGCGCGTCGATGCCAAGACCCGCCGCACGCTCGAAGCCACGCTTCGCGAAGCGCTCGGCGATGTTCGCGCGGCGGTGGACGACTGGCCCAAGCTGCAGAAATCGATGGCCACCGATGCCCGGCGCATCGCAGACGACGACAGCGAAGGCGCCGCGCTTCTCGACTGGCTCAATTCCGGCATGTTGACCCAGTTGGGCCACGTGGTGCGCCGCCGTGACGGGACGCAGGAAAGGGCGCTCGGCATCTGCCGCAAGAGCGCCGCGGACCTCCTCGCCGCATCATCCTACGACCGGGCGTTCGCCTGGTTCGAAAACACCGCGAACACCCGCGTGCCGCTGATCATCAAGGCCAACCGGCTCAGCCATGTGCACCGCCGCGTCCCGCTCGACCTGCTGATCGTGCCGCTGCGTGAAGGCGGCGAACTGGTCGCCCTGTCGATTCACGCCGGCGTGTGGACCAGCGCCGCGCTGGCCGCGCCGCCCCGCAGCGTGCCCCGCCTGCGCCACCAGCTTGACGATCTGCGCCACCGCCACGGGTTCGACGAAACCGGCCATGCGGGCAAGGCGCTGGTCCATGCGCTGACCGCGCTGCCGCACGATCTGCTCATCGGCTTCCCCGAAGAAGATGTTGAACGCGTCGCCACCACGATGATGAGCCTGGTCGACCGGCCGCGCCCGCGCCTGGCGCTGGTGGAAGCACCGCTGGCCCGCCACCTGTTCGCGTTCGTGTGGTTGCCGCGCGATATGCTGGCCACCCAGGTCCGGCTGGAAATCCAGGCCCTGCTGGAACAGGGCGCTTCGGCACGATTGCTCGACTGGAGCCTGGAAGTCGAAGGCGGGAACCTGGCGATGCTGCGCTTCGTGCTCGATATCCGAGACGCCGACGCGGTGCCCGCCGAAGCCCAGCTCGAGGACCGCCTCCAGACGTTGCTGCGCGGGTGGACCGAAGCGGTCGAGGTCGAACTGGCAGAGATCGAGGAACCTTCGCGCGCCGCCGCGCTGGCGATGCGTTTTGCCGAATGCTTCCCGACCCAGTTTCGCGGCCGTTTCGGCGCACACGAGGCCGCGCTGGACATTGCCCGCCTGCACAATCTGGGCGCCCATCCCGAACACGAAGACGTCAAGCGCGGCGCGCGCATGTATTATTGCGAACGCGACATCCACGGCTGTCTGCGCCTCAAGCTGTACCAGTCCGAAGGCAGCCTGCCGCTGTCCGAAGGCGTGCCCGCGCTGGAGAATTTCGGCTTCCACGTGCAATCCGAAATGCCCACCGTGCTCGACGAAGGGCGGCTGGGCACGATCCACGATTTCCGCCTCGACCTGCGGCAGGATGCCGACCCGAAGGCGCTGGTCGACCGGGCCGGGGCGATCGAGGAAGCCATTGCCGCGGTGCTCAACGGCGAAGCGGAAAACGACAGCTTCAACCGGCTCGTCCCCGAAGCCAGCCTGTCGGCAAGCGAAGCCAACTGGCTGCGCGCGATCTATCGGTATTTGCGCCAGGTTGGCATGGGTTTCACCATCTATACCGTGGTCGATGCGCTGGCCGCGGCGCCCGATGTAACCCGCGCCCTGATCGCGCTGTTCACCGCGCGCCACGATCCCGATTACGGAAGCGGCCGCGACAAGGCGGTCGAGGATGCCCGCACCGCGATCAAGCGCGGCCTGCTGAAGGTCAAGGCGATCAACGACGATCGGCTGCTGCGCCTCTACAATTCGGTTATCGACGCGATCCTGCGGACCAACGCGTTCGCCCCCGCGGCGCACGAAGCGCTGGCATTCAAGATCGACAGCTCGAAAGTCCCGGGCCTGCCCAAGCCGATCCCGTTCCGCGAAATCTTCGTCTATTCGCGCCGGGTGGAAGGCATCCACCTGAGGTCCGGCCCCGTGGCGCGCGGCGGCCTGCGCTGGTCCGACCGGCGGGACGATTTCCGCACCGAAATCCTCGGCCTGATGAAGGCCCAGCGCGTGAAGAACGCGGTGATCGTGCCAACCGGCGCCAAGGGCGGGTTCTATCCCAAGCAACTGCCCAGCCCGGCGCTCGACCGCGAAGGTTGGGCTGCCGAAGGGCGGGCCAGCTACGAAATCTTCATCCGCACGCTGCTGTCGGTCACCGACAACATCGTGAACGACAAGGTCGTGCATCCCGCATCGGTGGTGATCACCGACGGCGAGGACCCGTATTTCGTGGTCGCCGCCGACAAGGGCACCGCGACCTTCTCCGACGTTGCCAACGCCATTGCGGAAAGCCGCAACTTCTGGCTCGACGATGCCTTCGCCAGCGGCGGCTCGAAGGGGTATGACCACAAGGCCATGGGCATCACCGCCAAGGGTGCGTGGGTTTCGGTCCAGCGCCACTTCCTCGAAATGGGCGTCGATGTTCAGAACGACCCGATCGAGGTGGTGGGCTGCGGCGACATGTCGGGCGACGTGTTCGGCAACGGGATGCTCCTGTCGAAGTCGATAAAACTGGTGGCGGCCTTCGACCACCGGCACATCTTCCTCGATCCGGATCCCGATCCGGCCGCCAGCTGGAAGGAACGCAAGCGCCTGTTCGACCTGCCCCGATCGAGCTGGGAAGATTACGACGCCGACCTGATTTCGCGTGGCGGCGGCGTGTTCCCGCGCGACGCCAAGATCATCAAGCTGTCGAAGGCAATGCAGGCCAAGCTGGCCGTTTCCGATGCCGAGATGGAGCCCGAAGCGCTTATCTCCGCCATCCTCAAGGCGCCGATCGATCTTGTCTGGTTTGGCGGCATCGGAACCTACGTCAAGGCCGGTCACGAGAACAACGTGCAGGTCGGCGACCCGGCCAACGATACGCTGCGTGTCGATGCACGCGACATGCGGGCAAAGGTTATCGGCGAAGGGGCAAACCTGGGCATCACCCAGGCTGGCCGCATCGAATTCGCGCAAAATGGCGGACGCAGCAACACCGATTTCATCGACAATTCGGCCGGCGTTGACTGTTCCGATAACGAAGTGAACATCAAGATCGCGCTGGCCGCTGCCAAGCGGGCGGGCAAGCTGTCCGAACCCAAGCGCGTGGCGTTGCTCGAATCGATGACCGATGACGTTGCCAGGATCGTGCTGGAAGATAACCGTCTGCAGGCGCTGGCGCTGTCCATCGCCGAAATCGGCGGACCGCGCGCCATGGCATCGCAGCGGCACCTGATCGAAACGCTGGAAGCGGGCGGCAATCTCGATCGCCGGACCGAAGGTCTGGCCGACGACCAGACGTTGCACCGGCGCGCCGCCGACGGCCAGGGCCTGACCCGGCCCGAACTCGCCGTTCTCCTGTCGTCGAGCAAGCTGGTGCTGCAGGACGCGATCGAACGTAGCGCGCTGGCCGACGATTCGCTCCTGGCCGACACGCTGTTCAACAGCTTCCCTGAACCCATGCGGGGCAAGTACAAGGCCCAGATCGCAGGCCACCGCCTGCGCCGCGAAATCGTTGCCACGAAACTCGCCAACCGTATCGTCAACCGCCTGGGCACGATCCATCCGTTCGAACTGGCGGAAGAAGAAGGGGTTGAACTGGCCGAAGTGGCCGCGGCTTTCGTGGCTGCGGAGAACCTGTTCCACCTGGGCGATCTGTGGGACGCGATCGACAGCACGGCGATGCCGGAATCGGCGCGCCTGCTGCTGTTCGACCGGTTGGCTGCGGCAGTCGGCAACCTGATGTCCGATGTGCTCCGCAGCGCGTCCGGCAAGGTCGAGCCGAGCGAGCTGGTGTCGGAACTGGGCAAGGGCGTGAAAATCCTGTCCGATGCCACCGACGAACTGCTTTCGCCCGAATCGCGGCTACAATCGGCGCGGCTCCAGGCTCATCTGGTCGAAGCGGGCGCGCCGGAAAAGCTCGCTGCACGGGTCACGCGCCTGTACGATCTCGATGGTTCGGTGGGTCTGGCCCGCCTGTCCCGCGACACCCAGATCGAACCCAAGGGCCTTACCCGCGCCTTCACCGAAATCGGTATCCGCCTGGGGATCGACTGGGCGCAATCGACCGCTGCGCTGATGAGCCCGTCGGACGTGTGGGAACGCCTGCTCGTGTCCGGGCTGGCGCGTGACTTCCAGCAAATGCGGATCGAACTGCTGAGGCGGCTCGCACGGCGCAAGGACGCGAAGAAGGACATGCCCGGAACGGTCGAGAAATGGGCCGAGGAACAGGGTATCGCGGTGCGCGCCTTTCGCGGCATGATCGGCCGCGCGCAGGCGCACACGCCGGTCGCACCGGCCATGCTCGCGCAGATAGCCAGCATGGCGCGCAACCTGCTTGGACGGTGACGCCAAATCGGCCGGGCGCTTGACCCCGGCCGATTTTAGCGCCAGCCAGCGCCACGATGGACCATTTCGACGTCGTCATAGTGGGTTCCGGGCATGGTGGTGCCCAGGCTGCGATTGCCCTGCGCCAGAATGGCCACGAGGATACGATCCTCATGGTCAGCCGCGACCGCAATCCACCCTACGAACGCCCTCCGCTTTCCAAGGAATATCTCGCCGGTGAAAAGCCGTTCGAGCGTATCCAGATCCGGCCGGAGAAATTCTGGGCCGACAAGAATGTCGAATTGCGGCTGGGGCGAAACGTCAACGAAGTGGACCCGGTGGCCCGCGAACTGTCGTTGTCCGACGACACCAGCGTCACCTATCGCAAGCTGATCTGGGCGGCTGGCGGCGATGCCCGTCGGCTGTCCTGCGCGGGCAGCGACCTTGACGGTATCCACTATATCCGCACCCGCCGCGATGTTGACGCCCTGAAGGCCGAACTGGCCGCAGGCGCACGGCGCGCCGTGATCGTGGGTGGCGGCTATATCGGGCTTGAAGCGGCGGCGGTGCTTCGCAAGCTGGGATGCGCGGTCACCGTGATCGAGATGCAGGACCGCGTGCTGGCACGGGTCGCGGGCGCGGAACTGTCCGATTTCTACGCCGCGCAGCACCGCGCCCACGGTGTCGACCTGAGGCTTTCCACCGGACTGGAGAAGGTTGAGGGTAAAGACGGGCGGGTAACCGGCGTCGTCACCGATTCCGGCGAAGCCATCGCCTGCGAGATCGTGATTGCAGGGATCGGTATCGTGCCATCGGTCGGCCCGCTGATCGCGGCGGGTGCGGCGGGGACGGCAGGCGTCGATGTCGACAGCTATTGCCGCACCACGCTCGACGATATCTATGCCATCGGCGACTGCGCGACCCATGCGAACCCCTATGCCGACAACGCCGTCATCCGCCTGGAATCGGTGCAGAACGCCAACGACATGGCGACGACCGCGGCCAAGGCGATCATGGGCGACAAGCAGGATTACCATGCCGTTCCGTGGTTCTGGTCAAACCAGTACGACCTCAGGCTGCAGACCGTGGGCATTTCGGCAGGCTACGATGCCACAGTGCTGCGCGGTGATCCGGCGGACGGGAAATTCAGCGTGATCTACCTCAAGGAAGGCCACGTCATCGCGCTCGATTGCGTCAACAACACCAAGGATTACGTCCAGGGCCGCAAGCTGGTGATGGATCGCGCCGAAATCGCGCCCGAATTGCTCGCCGACGTGGACGTTCCGCTCAAGCAGATGGGTTGAGGCGCGCCGCCGCCCAGCGCGCTGCGTCGGCCACGACCGGATCGGGATCGGCGCACAGCGGATCGACCTGCGCCAGCAGGCCCGCGTTGCCGCTGTTGCCCGCCGCATACAGGCAATTACGCACGAACCGCCCCCGGCCCACCCGCTTGATCGGCGATCCGGAAAAGAACTGGCGAAATCCGGCGTCGTCGAAGGCCAGGAATTCGGCGAGGTCGGGCGCGATCAGCTCGGAGCGCGGGGCAAGTTTGATGTGCCGATGCGCGATATCGGCAAACTTGTTCCACGGGCACACCGCCAGGCAATCGTCGCAGCCATAGATCCGGTTCCCCAGCGCGGGACGCAGTTCCTCGGGTATCGGGCCCTTGTGCTCGATCGTGAGGTAGGAAATGCAGCGCCGCGCATCGAGCCGGTAGGGCGCCGGGAAAGCATCGGTGGGGCAGGCGTCCTGGCACGCGCGGCACGACCCGCAATTGTCGCGCCCTTGCGCGTCGGGCGTGAACTCCAGGGTGGTGTAGATCGCGCCGAGGAACAGCCAGCTGCCATGGTTGCGGCTGACGAGATTGGTGTGCTTGCCCTGCCAGCCGATGCCCGCTGCCTGCCCCAGCGGCTTTTCCATGACCGGCGCGGTATCGACGAAGACTTTCAGTTCGCTGGCCGGTTCGCGTGCGACCATCCACCGCGCCAGAGCCTTCAGCGCCTTCTTCACGACATCGTGATAATCGCGGCCTTGGGCGTAGACGGAAACGCGGGCCTTGTCGGGAGAACCTTCCAGCGCCAGCGGGTCGCCGTCTGGCGCGTAGCTCATGCCGAGAGCGATGACGCTGCGCGCGTCGGGCCACAGGCCTTGCGGGCTGGCTCGCTGGTGCTTGCGCGCCTCCATCCATTCCATGTCGCCGTGGCGGCCTTCGCCAAGCCATTCTTCCAGCCGCTTCGCACGCACGGGATCGTGCCCGGCCGAGGCGAAACCGCAGGCGGCAAAACCCAGCCGTACAGCCTCCTCGCGCAAGGCGTCCTGCAATTCGCGTGTTGAGGCGGCGTTAACCAAGGTTGCGTGGGCTCCCGTTCACTGGCAGCGGTTACTGCCCTTCGCATGCTTACCGAGACAGGTGCCATGGCGCGACCCCCGATTGCAGATGCGAAACCCCTGGCCATCGAGGCCCGCGGGCTGGTGAAACGATTTGACGACACGCTGGCGGTCGACGGGGTCGACCTTTCCGTGCCCGAAGGTGCGATCTACGGCATTCTGGGTCCGAACGGTGCGGGCAAGACCACGACCTTGCGGATGCTGCTCGGCATCATCGACCCCGACGAAGGCGTGCGCCGCGTGTTCGGGCACGATCGGCCGCACGATGTTGCCAAGCTGATCGGATACCTGCCGGAAGAACGCGGCCTTTACCCGTCGATGAAGTGCGACGAAGCCATTGCCTTCATGGGCGCGCTGCGCGGGCTGCCGCTGGACGAAGGCAAGGTGCGCGGGCGCGAACTGCTCGAAAACCACGGGCTGGGTTACGCGATCGACCGGCAGATCCGCCAGCTTTCCAAGGGCATGGCCCAGACCGTCCAGCTGCTCGGCACGCTGGTCCACCGTCCGCGCCTGGTGGTGTTCGACGAACCGTTCAGCGGTCTCGACGCGATCAACCAGGGCAAGCTGGAAGTGATGATCCGCAATCTTGCCGCAGACGGCACCACGGTCATCTTCTCCACCCATGTCATCCATCACGCCGAACGCCTGTGCGACGAGGTGGCGATCATTGCCGGAGGGCGGGTGCCCTATGCCGGTTCGGTCGACGCGGCGCGCGACCGTATCGCGGCCCAGGTTCGCCTGGAAACGCGCGAAGCGGATGGCGAATGGCGGACGGCCCTGCCGGACGACGCGCGCCACGACAGCAAGGCTGGCGGCGGCCATTTCTGGTATTTCCCCGTTCCCGAAACCGGCGTCGAGGCGCTGCTGAAGCGGCTGATTGACGGCAAGGCCGGTATTCTGTCGCTTTCGATCGAACGGGCCGGACTGCACGATGCGTTCGTCGAAATCGCCGGCGAGGCGGCGGCCCGCGCCCTTGAAGAAGACAACGCGATGGAGGCCATCCGATGAGCGACAAGAGCCGTCTTTCGCTGTTCGAGGCCGCCCGCGTGGTGGCCCGTCGCGATTTCCACGCGATCCTGTTCAGCCGCGCGTTTTTCTTCTTCCTGCTCGGCCCCCTTTTCCCGCTGCTTATCGGCGGGCTCGCCGGTGGCATTGGCGGGCAGGTCCAGCGCGAAGCGGTGACCAACATGGTCGCGCTGGCCATGTCCGACAGCGACAGCGCAGCCATGCTTGCCGCGCGTGAACAGCTCGGCCCGCAGATGGGGTTTGCCCTTCCGGTCATGGCCAGAGAAACCAGCGCACGAGCGCCGGCGGAAATTCTCAAGCAGCCCGGCGCGAACTACGCGGCTGTGATTTCCGGCACGCTCGAGGCGCCCCGCGTGACCGCGCCTGCCGAACAGATCGAACGCTGGAAGGGGCCGGTCGCCATGATCGCCGCGACCGCGGTCGGATCTTCGCCCAGCGTTTTCCCCGAGGTGGAAAGCGAACCGGTGGCGACCAGCGCGGCCGCCGCGCGGACCGACCGCATCCGCACCGCGCAGGCGGGGCAGCTGCTGCTGTTCCTCCTGATGATGCTGCTGGCCGGGATGGTGCTGTCCAACCTGGTCGAAGAAAAAGCGAACAAGGTCATCGAGATCCTGGCCGCGGCTATCCCGATGGACGCCGTGTTCCTGGGCAAGCTGGTGGCGATGCTGGGCGTCAGCTTTGTGGGCATAACCGTCTGGGCGGTCTTCGGGGGCGCGATCGCCCTGCTTGCGGGCGAACAATTGCCGCAATTGCCCGAACCTGCGCTGGGTTGGCCAGCGTTCGTCGGGTTGGGCATAGCCTATTTCGCGATGGGGTATCTGCTGCTGGGGTCGCTGTTCCTGACCATCGGCGGGATGGCCGCGACGGTTCGCGAAGTGCAGACGCTGTCGATGCCCGTCACGATGATGCAATTGCTGGTGTTCTTCCTCGCCGCATCGTCGATCACCCGGCCCGGTTCCCCGCTGGAGTTGACGGCCGCGATCTTCCCGCTGTCGTCCCCCTTCGCCATGCTGGCACGCGCCGCCCAATCCGAAGCGCTTTGGCCGCACGCGCTGGCCCTCGCCTGGCAGGCGCTGTGCGTCGTCCTGTTCGTGCGAGTCGGCGCTCTGCTGTTCCGCCGACGGGTGATGAAATCGGGCAAGGGCGGCCGCGCGGCGAAAGGCAAAACGGCCACGGCTAAGCCCGCCTGATCCGTCGCGCCTGTGCAATCACGCAAAGCACGAACCTGCTAGTTGGGTGGCGATTTGCAACGCACTATTGACACACGTGTCAGTTAAGGCAGGATGCGAGCACAAAAGGAGGGCGGCCCCCGCGCGGGAGTCGCGCCACAAGGAGAGAGACATGGCCACAATCGCCCCGCAGCGCCCCGAATGCCGCACTTCGCCGACCGCTTACGAAGCGCTGACCAAGCACCTTGAAGAGCACCCCGAAGAGCGGCTGAACTTCACCAACAAGTGGGACGTCAGTCGCTCCGACATCTATTACAACAACACCTGGCACGCGATCTTTCGCGAGATGCGCGAAGCGGGACCGATGCACTACATCGATGAAAGCCCGTTCGGCCCTTACTGGGCGGTGGTCCAGCACAAGGCGATCCAGCATATCGAGGCGCTGCCCGAACTGTTTTCATCGAGCTGGGAACACGGCGGCATCACCATCCTCGAACGGCTCGATGACGAACAGCTGGCCGAACAGGGCCGCGAACGTTTCGAACTGCCCATGTTCATTGCGATGGACCGGCCCCAGCACACCGGCCAGCGGCGCACCGTTGCTCCGAAATTCACGCCGAGCGGCATGGCCGAGATGGAGGGCGAGATTCGCGCCCGCACGGGCGAATTGCTCGACACGCTGCCGCGCGGCGAAGTGTTCGACTGGGTCGACAAGGTATCCATCGAACTGACCACCGGAATGCTGGCGATCCTGTTCGGATTTCCGTGGGAAGACCGCCGCCTGCTGACCTACTGGTCCGACTGGTCGGGCGATACCGAACTGGCCACCGTGCGCGATCTGGACGAAATGCGTCAGGGCATCCTTCGCGAAATGGGCGCCTATTTCCAGTCGCTGTGGATCGAACGCACGATGGACAAGGAACCGGGCGACGATCTCATTTCGATGATGATCCATTCGCCTGCGATGAACCAGATGAGCCCGGAAGAATTCATGGGCAATCTGGTGCTGCTGATCGTCGGCGGGAACGACACCACGCGCAACACGATGAGCGGCATCATCCACGCGTTCGACAAGTTCCCCGACCAGCGCAAGCTGTTCGAACAGAACCCCGACCTGATCCCCAACGCGGTGCAGGAATGCCTGCGGATGCAGACCCCGCTGGCGCATATGCGCCGTACCTGCACCGAAGACACCGAACAGTTCGGCCAGAAGATCAAAAAGGGCGACAAGGTCGTCCTGTGGTATCTCTCGGCCAACCGGGACGAACAGGTTTTCGAAAACCCCGACAAGCTGGACATCACGCGCGAAAACGCGCGCCGGCATATTGCCTTTGGTTACGGCATCCACCGCTGCGTGGGCGCCCGCCTTGCCGAACTGCAATTGCGCGTCCTGCTCGAGGAAATGCACAAGCGCCGGATGCGCGTGCACGTCGCGGGCGATGTCGAACGGGTGCGGGCAAACTTCGTGCACGGCTTTCGCAAGATGGAAGTGGAAATCACCGAATTCTGACCGGGCGCGTACCTTTTCGCCCCCTTCAAGCGTAGGTTCAGGCGTGGGGCGTTATCGCTCCACGCCATGGACAGCACCGATATGACACAAACCCCACCCATGGACCGCCGCCGCCTGCTGGGCTGGATTGGCGCATCGGCAAGCTTTGCCGCGCTGTCCGCCTGCGGATCGGGCCGCGCGGAAGCGAAGGGCTTTCCGGTCTCGCTGACCGAAGCGCAGTGGCGCAAGAAGCTTACCAAGGCGGAATATTACGTGCTGCGCGATGCGGGCACCGAACGCCCCTATTCCTCCCCGCTGGACAAGGAAAAGCGGGCTGGCACCTTCACCTGTGCCGGGTGCGACAACGAATTGTACAGTTCGAAGGCCAAATACGATTCGGGCACCGGATGGCCCAGCTTCTGGAAAGCGTTACCCGGAGCGGTGGGCACCGATACCGATTTCAAGCTCGGCTATCCGCGAACCGAGGTTCACTGCGCCGATTGCGGCGGGCACCTGGGTCACATCTTCAACGATGGTCCGCGTCCGACCGGCAAACGGCACTGCATCAACGGCGCGGCGATGAACTTCCGGCCTGCCTGATCTGCGCCGGCAAGACGCGCCAGACTTGAAGCGTGCCCGGCGTTTCGATGGCGACCCGTTGCAGCCAGGGGAAATTTTTTCCCGCATCAAGCGCCGCCGCCAGGCCGTTCTCGTTCCGCTCGGCATACTTGTCGACCTCGCCATGATCGCGGCAAATGGCAACGTAGGCAACGCCCCGCTGGAGTAGCATCCGGTGCGCTGTTTCCGGATCGGCGGAATAGGCATCGATCGCAAACCGCATCCCCTTGTCGCCGCGATGGTGGCTGGTGGCCACGACTGTGCGATTCGTGCGGAAAACCAGACGCGACGACGTATCGATGAGCGCGAGCATCTCTCCCGGCGGAAGGGCGTTCAGCGCATCGGCTGTCGCATCGATACGGCAGGCTTCCGGACGCGCCAACGCGATCAGGCTCGGCTCCACCCCGACATCGTTCTTGCGCGCGGGTTCGTCACCGGGGGGACTGAGAAGACTGCCGACAACGCCTGGGGTCATTGGCGACAAAAGCAGCACCAGACCGGCGGTGCCGATAATCCGCACGATCGGCCGCTCGATGGCCCGCAACCGGGCGAGGGCGGAACCCAGAAAGAAGCCAAGCGGGATCGCGGCCAACGCCGAGGCAAGGACCGTAGCGCGGATCACCAGGCATCCCACCAGGATCGCGGCCACCAGCAGCAAGGTGTAATCGAGCCACCAGGTCCGCAGCCACGCCTGCGAACGCAGGTAAAGATGTACCGATGCCCCGAGGCCGATTACGGGAAGGAGCAACAAGCCCACGGCCCGGGACAGGTCGACCGTCCAGATAGCGGTGCCTTCGTTGACCCGGGTGAACCAGAATTCCTGGACCACGGGATCGACTTGCCCGAAGCCGCCCGCCACGCATGACGGCGCAGCGGCAAGGACAATCCCCACCGAAGCGGCACCGATTGCGCCAAGGCCTGCCACGATCACGAGCGGCGACAGGCGAGGACGGGCAAGAACCCGGATTGCACCCGCGCCGAAGATGAAGATCAGCACGTGGAAAGGCGAAACCGCGTCGCAATGCGGGGCAAGGTCGGTAAATCCGCGTGTCAGCAGGAACAGGGCGATAGACCCCAGCGCCAGCGCGTCCATGGTGTGGACCAGCCACCAGCGATCTTCCGCCCGCCTCAGCCAGCGCAGCGCCATGAGCGCGCAGAACACGGCCGCCATGGGCAGGCCTTCCAGCGAAATGGCCAGCCATCCGGACAGGGCAAGCCCGATGGCCCATCCGCCCTTTTTGGCCGAACGGCTCATCATTCCGTTCACCGCAAGCAGCGCGAGCACCACCTGCCAGGCGTGGTGATCGACCCGCATGGGTGAAAACTGGAATACCAGGTAGGTAGGCAGGGCAAGGCTCAGCGCCGTCAGTGTGGCCGCCTCTGCGCCGAGCAAGGTCCAGCTGACGCGGGCAGCCAGCAGCATGAGAAGGAACAACGAGATGGCAGGGACAGCAACGCCCGCGATGATTTCTGCCGCCTGCGCCCCAACAAGCGGGGTGAACGCCAGCATGACCGCCGCCAAAGGAATATCCACGAGGCGCGACCAATGCATCGGCACGCCGCCGTTCGCGGCATCGATCCGGTATTGGTGAACATCGAACCAGCCTTGCCCGCCGATCAGGTCGCGCACCTGCTGCATCCGCAAGAGATCGTCCGGCCCGATGAACGCGCCAATGCGAATGCCCGGCCAGTTGGCGAGGACCAGCAGCACCATGACGACGAACCAGACGGCCAGGGTGCGCAGGACAAGCCCTGCGGCCAGGCGATCCCGCCGGCGTTCGACCAGGACTGTCACCTGCCCGCTCCGCCGCGAAAGACGATGCGGCTGCGCATGATCCAGGTAATCAGGAAACTGGCGCCGATGGCCACCAGCTTGGCGATGCGCGCGTCAAGCCCCAGCGCTTCGCCCGCACCCACGATGGCGGCGGTCGTTGCCAGCCCGATGAGGGCGGATGCGATAAACAGCATTTTCTGGCGGTTCCGCGCAGCGCCGCGCGCCGCCACCCCGTCGGTGAACACCTTGCGGCTGGAGATTATCCAGTGGGCAAGTATACCCACGGCGTATCCGGCAGCCGAAGCGGGAACTGCGCCCACCCCAAGAGCCAGAAGGGCCAGAAACGACCCCATGTCGATCCCCAGCGCGATCGCGCTGGCGACGATATAGCGCAGGAAGCGGACGTCCCGCAGCCTGGCCAGGCGGCCGTGCGCATTCAGGCCGATCACGCTCATGTCAGGCGGCCTCCTGGCTGCTCAACGGTGTCGGCACGTCGCGCACGGAGGCGAGGGCAGCGGCCTGATCGGCGGTCGGCTGGCGGTGCTGCCGCGAAGGAAGCTCCCCCTGCGCGCCTTCGTCCCCTGCTTCGTGATATTCGGCATCCTCGTTGACGCACCAGGTATCGTACACCCGTTCGCCGGCAACGATGTTCTCGACCGTCAGCATGGCGGTCATCATCGCGTGGTCCTGGTTGTTGTACCGGTGCATCCCGTTGCGCCCCACCAGGTGCAAGGTCGGGTGCCTCGCTTCCAGTTCACGGCGCATCGCGTCGACATTGGCCGCGTAATCCTCGTCATAGACGGGGTAGGCCTTTTCCTGCCGCACCACCGCCCCGCCGATGACGTCGGCGGGATTGCAGAGGCCGAGGATATCCAGTTCGCGTGTGGCGAGCACGACGAGTTCGTCATCGGACATCGACCACAAGCCGTCGCCTTCGAAGCAGAAATATTCCAGGCCGACACAGGCTACGCCTTCGTCCGGCACCATTTCGGGCGACCAGCTGCGGAAGTTCTGTACCCGGCCAACCTGCACCTTGCTGTCGTGGATGTAGATCCAGTTGTCGGGAAACAGGTCCTCCGAACGGATCTTGAGCGCGACGGTCAGAAAATCCCGGTATTTCAGATCGTTTGCCTGCAACGTGCTGTCGGGCAGGGGATGCAGCCGGTTTGCCAGTTCGCGCATCGGGGCGGAACTGACAGCGTGGCTGGCGCGGACCACCATTTCGCCGTCCGGACCGTTCGCGCTCAGCCGCCAACCGCCCGACCCATCGCTGGACAGGCGGTTGAGCGAATGGCCCATGAAAATGTGCCCGTGACCGCTGGCCTGCACCTTGTCGCGCGCGGCATCCCACATCATTCCCGGGCCGAGCCGCGGGTAACGGAAGGTTTCCAGCAGGGTCTTGGTGGCCATGCCGTCGTTTGGCTTCTTGTTCAGCCCGAGGCTGCGTTTCAGCCCGTCGACCACGGCGCTCCACAGGGAAAGGCCCTTGATCCGCTGGGCCGCCCAGTCTGCGCTCATTTCGTTGCACGGCATTCCCCACACCTTTTCGGTGTAGGTCTTGAAGAAGATCGAATAGAGTTTTTCGCCGAATTGGTTGGTGGTCCAGTCCTCGAAGCTCTTCACCTCGCGGCGCGGAAACATCTTGAAGCGAAGGTAGCTCGCCATGCAGACCGTGGAGCGCCAGATGCCCAGGTTCCACAAGGCTTCGAAGGCGCGCAGCGGATAGCTGTAGAATTTGCCTTCGTAATAGATGCGGCTCATCCGCGGGCGCTGGATGAAATCGTCGGGCAGGATTTCATCCCACAGGTCGACGACCTGCTGGGATTTGGAAAAGAAACGATGCCCCCCGATGTCGAAGCGATAGCCCTCATGCTCGACCGTGCGGCTGATACCGCCGACATAGTCGGCATCCTTTTCGATCACGGCGACAGATTTGCCCTGCTTGGTCAGCAGATATGCCGCGGTCAGGCCGGCTGGCCCTGCCCCGATGATCGCGACGTCGACTTTCAGCTGGCGTTCGCTGTCGGTCATGTATTCCCCCTGCTTCCGTTCACCCCGAAGAGTGAAGGAACTTGGTTTATACATAGTTAAAAGGCGGTCGCCACCCGGCTTTCTAGGGCAGCAGCAAGGGCGGGCATTGGACGCGGGCGGCCAGGAGGGCGAAATCGCGCAGGCTGAAGAAATTGTCGAAAGCCAGCCCGTAATTGGCATCCTTGCGCCAACGCACCTTGCAGCGCACTTCGGGAACCTGGTCGCTTTCGATACGCACGCTCTGGTCGATCGCGAACACGGCGTCGCATTCGATCCGCGCCCCTTGCTGCGACAGGTTGACGGAAAAGGCGTTGGCCTTCTGCGTCAGCGTGGCAACGGTCAGCGGCAGGGTCAGGTTCAGGCGCAGCTGGCGTTTCGGGTAGGTCCAGTTTTCGTGGATCAGCCGTTTGACCTCGATCGGCTTTTCGAACCGGTAACTCGCCTCGTACCCCGTGGCGCGCACCTGCGTCATTTCGTAGGTTTCGCCGTTCTGCAACTCCAGCGCGATTTCCGCATCGGTCGGCAGCTTGTGGAACGTCCGCAAACTGACCCCGGTGGAGGATACGTCACGGATAACGCAGACGAATTCGCCCTGCCCGCAGACCATTTTTGCGGCCCTGATAAGCGATGTGAACCGCGGCGCACCGCGCTGTTCGGCGCCATCGTCCGCAACCGCATCTGTCGTCACGCGTCCCGACGTGAAATCCATCTACCTAAACCCTCCGGCCCTCTGCGGTCGCCGATCGACCGCTTTGGGCCGTACTGCGCGCAATCGAGTTCGATCACGGCTAATAGGGCGCTAGGCGTTAATACTCAGATAAAGGCGCGAAAATCCGCAAGTCACGGCTGAAATGCGTGGTGCGGGTGGTGGGACTCGAACCCACACGATCAAGGATCAGGGGATTTTAAGTCCCCGGCGTCTACCATTCCGCCACACCCGCATGCGGCAAGGCGGTTAGGGCTTTAGCGTTGCCGGCGCAATCGCGTGTGCGGTCCGCAACCGGCTCAATCGCTGTTGAGGCGGCGGCGCATGTCCTTGCCGGGCTTGAAGTATGGCACCCGCTTGGCCGGCACGTCGACCGAATCGCCGGTACGCGGGTTGCGGCCCTTGCGCGCTTCGCGCTGGCGCGTCGAAAACGCGCCGAACCCGCGCAATTCGACCCGGCCACCTTCCGCAAGGCGCTGGGCGATTTCTTCGAAGAAAATGTCGACAACCTGCTCGACCTCGTCGGTGCGAAGCTCGGGATTGTCCTGTGCCAGGGCAGTGAGAAGTTCGGATCGGATCATGCGCGCTCTCCACAGTCGCGCTCGGGCGCGACCCAACAATTGTCCATCGTTGTGCGACCCATTTGCCGGAAATGGTGCTAAGACTCTGTCCCGACAAGAAGATAATGGCAGATGCCCCGCTTCGGGGCAAGTCGGGAATTGTATAATTCCGACGCGGCAGGCCGGGTTGTGGCCCGATCCGGGTCCAGCCAGGATCAGGCCTGGGACAACAACTCCGCAGGAGAAACGCCGAGGCGTTCCATCCGCGTGCGGATTTCGGGCCATTCGTTGTCGAGAAACAGCTTGCGTTCGCTCTGGCGCAGGCGATCGGCGGCCCCGCGCACGACATACATGCCGACGCCCCGCTGCACCTCCACCAGCCCGTCGTTCTGGAATTGCTGGTACGCTTTGGCCACCGTCAGCGGGTTGGCCCCTTGTTCGGCAGCCAGCGCGCGTACCGAGGGCAGCATCGCCCCTTCGGCATAGCGTCCGTCGATTATCGCTGCGGCGATCATGTCGCGCAACTTGAGATAGACGGGCTTGGACTGGTTGGACATGGCGATTCCCCGAAGAAGACTGCTACAGTGCCATAATACAGCGCGGCGCACAAGGTTCCCGGATCGGGCGATACTTTGTCACGCAATGCGGTCTCGACTGTAACTAAGGCTTCACATGGGCGTCGAAGCCGCTAGGGTGCGCCGCAATCAGGGCGGGGGTCGCCTCCCGCAGGCCATAACATTCCGGGAGACTTCTCGCGTGACACTAGAAGAAATCATCGTCACGATAGCGGCGGCATTCCTTGTCCTGCTGCTTATCGCAGGCGGAACAATCGTCACTTCGTCCAAGGCTGAATTCGCCGGCCACCCCAAGGGCCTCTTCGTGCTCTTCTTTGCCGAGATGTGGGAACGCTTCTCCTACTACGGCATGCGCGCGCTGCTGATTTTCTACCTGACGCAGCACTGGCTCTACAATGACGAGAAAGCCTCGGTCATTTACGGCGCCTATACGGCGCTCGTCTATATCGCACCGGTGCTCGGCGGCTATCTGGCCGACCGGTATCTGGGCCAACGCAAGGCGGTGCTGTTCGGTGCCGTTCTGCTGACCATCGGCCACTTCCTGATGGCGTTCGAAGGGGACGGCTCGCTGGGGCAGGCCAACCCGATGATCGACATCTTCTGGGCGGCGCTCGCTTTCATCATCGTCGGCTCGGGCTTCCTGAAGGCGAACATCTCGGTGATCGTCGGCCAGCTCTATCCGCGCACGGACATCCGCCGCGACGGTGCCTACACGATCTTCTACATGGGCATTAACGTGGGCGCGGCTGTCGGCACGATCATCGCCGGCTACCTCGGCCAGACCTATGGCTGGGCCTATGGTTTCGGCGCAGCAGGCATCGGCATGCTGCTCGGCCTCGTAGTCTTCATCATCTTCAAGCCGCTGCTGCTGGGCAAGGGCGAAAGCACCGTGCCCGAGAAGCTCGAAGCCCCGTTCATGGGCATCAAGTTCGAATGGTTCCTCTACATCATCGGCTTCCTTGCCGTGGGTGTGACGTGGTGGCTGGTGCAGAACCAGGCCATCGTCGGCTCGATCCTCGGCATCTTCGGCGCCATCCTGGTGGCCTATGTCATCTGGGAAGCGATCAAGATGGGCGGGGAAGACCGCGACCGGATCTTCGCCGCGATCTTCCTGATCATCGGTTCGATCCTGTTCTGGGCCCTGTTCGAACAGGCCGGTTCCTCGCTGAACCTGTTCACCGACCGCTTCGTCGATCGCCAGGGTGTCTCGGCATCGATCTTCCAGTCGATCAATCCGATCTACATCATCCTGCTGGCCCCGCTGTTCGCAGCGGCGTGGACGTGGCTGGGCCAGAAGGGCCTCGAACCCTCGACCCCCGCGAAGTTCGGCCTGGCGCTGATCCAGCTGGGTGCAGGCTTCCTCGTCCTGGTGTTCGGCGCCAGCGCGGTGGGGATGGAGAACATGACCCCGGTCATCTTCGTCTTCCTCATCTACCTGCTGCACACCACCGGCGAACTCTGCCTCAGCCCGGTCGGCCTTTCCGCCATGAACCGCCTCGCTCCCAAGCACATGGCATCGCTGATCATGGGCACCTGGTTCTTCGCTTCGGCAACCGGCAATTTCGTTGCCGGCCTGATCGCGGCGGCAACCGGTTCGGAAGCGGCGTCGGGTGAAGGCGCGGGCAAGGAAACCGTGCTCGCGGTCTACAGCCAGATCGGCTGGATCTCGGTTGCCGTCGGTGTCGGCGTCATCGTGATCAGCCCGCTGATCAAGCGGCTCATGCACCTCGACACGCTGGCCGACGACGAATTGCTCGGCCAGGCCGAAGGCCCCGGCGAACCGCAGGGCGCAGGGGTACATCCCGAAACCCGGCCGCACGGCTAAGCCACCCAATCGAAAGGGCGCGGATTAATCCCCGCGCCCTTTTCACGTCCTGATCATGCCATCGGAGAATCCATGCTCCCGACCGTCAAGAAACTGACCGCAGCCGCGCTGGCTGTCGGACTCGCCGCATGCACCAGCGCCGGTGCGCGCGAAACCGAAAGCGCCAGCGCGGACGCGGCCTCGAAAGCGCCCTTCCCCTCGACCTACAGCGCCTATCCAGGCCGCCCGACCGCGCTTGTCGGCGCGACGGTTTACGATGGGGCAGGCAAGAAAATCGACAACGGCACCGTCCTGTTCCGCGACGGCAAGGTCGAAGCCGTGGGTGACGCATCGCTGTCGACCGATGGCTATGACCGGGTCGATGGCACGGGCAAATTCGTGACCCCGGGCGTCATCGACATCCACTCGCACCTCGGCGATTATCCCACACCCGCCGTCGAAGCGCATTCGGACGGCAACGAGGCCACCAGCCCCACCACGCCCGAAGTCTGGGCCGAACATTCCGTGTGGCCGCAAGATCCCGGGTTTACCCGCGCGCTGGCCAATGGCGGCGTTACCGCGCTGCAGATCCTGCCCGGATCGGCCAACCTGATGGGCGGCCGTTCGGTTACGCTGAAGAACGTGCCGTCGCGCACCGTCCAGGGGATGAAGTTCCCCGGCGCGCCCTACGGCTTCAAGATGGCCTGCGGCGAAAACCCCAAGCGGGTCTACGGCGATCGCGGGCGGATGCCATCCACCCGGATGGGCAATTTCGCGGTGAACCGTCAGACCTGGCTCGATGCCAAGGCCTATGACGGCAAGAAGCGCGATCTGGCCAAGGAAACCCTGAAGGGTGTTCTGGACGGCGAAATCCTGGTCCACAACCATTGCTACCGCGCCGATGAAATGGCCCTGGTCATGGATATGGCCAAGGAAATGGGCTACAAGGTCAGCGCCTTCCACCACGCAGTCGAAGCCTACAAGATCGGTGATCTGCTGCGCGAAAACGACGTGTGCAGCGCGATCTGGGCCGACTGGTACGGCTTCAAGATGGAAAGCTATGACGGCATTCTCGAAAACGCCGCGCTCCTGTTCCGTGAAGGGGCCTGCGTGGTCATCCACTCGGACGATGCCAACGGAATCCAGCGGCTCAACCAGGAAGCCGCCAAGGCGCAGGCCGCCGGTCACAGGCTGGGCATCGACATTTCCGATGCCGAAGTGATCCGCTGGTTCACCCTCAACCCTGCCAAGGCGATGGGCGTCGACGGCATGACCGGCAGCCTCGAACCGGGCAAGATGGCCGATGTGGTGCTGTGGAACGGCAATCCGCTGAGCGTCTATTCGCGGCCCGAAAAGGTCTGGGTGGACGGCGCGCTGATGTTTGATGCCATGGACCGCAAGCGGCGTCCGGTCAGCGATTTCGAGCTTGGCCAGCCCGGCGAAGGAGACGTGAAATGAACCGCGTCCTGACACTTGCGGCCAGCGCCATCGCGCTGTGCGCCGCACCTGCCGCCGCGCAGGATTTCGTGATCACCAACGCCACCGTCGTCACCGGCGACGGCAGCGAACCGATCGCTTCGGGCGTGGTTGTCGTCGATGATGGGCGCGTGGTCTACACGGGGCCGCAAGCGGGAGCCGGCGCCTTCGATACGGCCACCGTTTACGATGTCGGCGGCGCGTGGGTAACCCCGGGCCTGGTCGCCACGGTCACCAACCTCGGCCTTTCGGACGTATCCGCCGTAAGCGAATCGAACGATATCCGCCCGGGCAGTTCGCCGTTCAACGCCGCGCTCGACGTGGCCCCGGCGATCAACCCTTCGTCGCAGCACATCCTTGTCCATCGCGCCGCGGGCATCACCCGTGCGGCAACGGTGACGGCACCGGCCCGGTCGATCTTCGGCGGGCAGGGCGCGATCATCGATCTTGGGGCGGACGGGCAGCCAGTGACCCGCGCGCGTGCGTTCCAGATGGTCGCCTTCGGGGAAAGCGGTGCACGGCTTGCGGGCGGCAGCCGCGTGGCAACCTATGCCGCCTTTGCCAACGCCTTGTACGAAGCCCAGGCCGTTGCCGCTGGCCGGTGGGACGCGGAAAGCGCGATGCTGACGCGCGCCGATGCCGAGGCGCTGGTTCCGGTCGTGAAGGGCGAACAATCGCTCTATATGGCGGTGGAACGTGCCGCGGATATCCGCAGCGTTCTGGCGCTCAAGCAATCCTTCCCCCGTCTCGACCTTGTGCTGGTCGGCGTTAGCGAAGGCTGGCTGGTCGCCCGCGAAATCGCGGCGGCGGGTGTGCCGGTCATCGCCGACGGGCTCGACGATCTGCCCGGCGCGTTCGAAGAACTTGCCGCCACGCAAAGCAATATCGGCCGGATGGCAAAGGCGGGCGTCAAGGTCGCGATCAACGCGTCTGCGATGGAAAACCCGCGCAACCTCAACCAGTACGCCGGCAATCTCGTCTCGCTTACCCGTATCCCTGGGGCCGACGGGCTGACCTGGGGCCAGGCGTTCGCCGCGATCAGTTCGGTCCCTGCCGAAATCAGCGGGTTGAAGGGCCGCGCAGGCGTGCTTGCGCCGGGCGCAATGGGCGATGTGGTGGTGTGGGACGGCGATCCGCTGGAAGTGGGCTCGGTGCCCACGCGCGTCTTCATCGACGGGGTGGAACAGCCGCTCGACAGCCACCAATCCCGCCTTCGCGACCGCTACCGCGATCTCGACGAAAGCGATCTGCCCAAGGCGTACGACTGGTAAGGCCGTGAAAGAACTTCGCACCACATTGATCGCGCTGGGCGCGGCAGCGGCGGCCGTCGGCCTCCACGGTCTCTCCGCGCAGGACAGCCCGCCCGACCGGTCGCAGGACATGGCGTGGATGAGCGCGCAGCAGGCGTATTTGGCTGGGCTCAAGGCGGAAGATGGCTGGCGTTACATGCCGGGCGGCCTGCGCTGGCGGTATGTCGAATACGCGGCCAGCGATCGCAAACCCACGGTGGAAGACACGGTCACGGTTCATTACGCCGGCACCTTCATCGATGGCGAAACCTTCGACAGCAGCTTCGACCGCGGCGAACCCGCGACCTTCCCGCTCGGCCGGCTGATCAAGGCGTGGCAGATCGCCATTCCGCAGATGGGGGTGGGTGACACCATCGAAATCGCGGCACCGGCCGATCTCGCCTATGGCGCTGCGGGCAAGGGGCCGATCCCCGGCGGGTCGACCCTGGTGTTCAAGGTCAAGCTGATCGATATCGCGCAATAACGCACTGTGTGATACCGCGTTGCCCATCCTTTGGGGGGAGGTAACGATGGAACCGCTTACATCACTCGCCGCTGCTTCGATCGCTTTGGTCGGAACGCATTTTGCCTTTTCGCATCCACTGCGCGCGCCCTTGGTCCGCGCGGTCGGCGCGACAGGCTTTCTCGGCCTTTACAGCGTCGTCGCCGCCGCCTGCATGGTGTGGATGTACTTCGCGTTCACCGCGTCTCCGCCCGGCGGATTGGGCGGAACCGGCGATGTGGGCTGGATCCTTGCAACCGTGCTGACACTTCCCGCTCTCGTGCTGTTCTTCGGATCGCTCGTTCGCAATCCTGCCTTGCCCGCCCCCGGTGCGGAAAAAATCGCGACGCAGGAGCCCTCCGGCGCGATGAAGGTCACGCGCCATCCGATGATGTGGGGTTTCGCGCTGTGGGCGATTTCGCATCTCGTGCTGTGGTGGAGCTGGCGCACGGTGATCGTCGCGCTCGCCATCCTCATTCTCGCGCTTGTCGGTGCGCGGCTGCAGGACCGCAAGAAGGAGGCGTTGATGGGCGACGCCTGGACGCAGTGGGAATCGCGGACCAGTTACTGGCCGCGATGGGGCAGGTTGCGCGAAACCGGCGCAGTCTTGTGGCTGGTCGCGCTGGTCGCATGGCTCGCGATTACCTGGGCGCATATCCATGCCGCCGGGATACCTGCCGGCATCTGGCGCTGGATCGGCTGAACTAGACCCCCTTGAAGTCGGGCGCGCGTTTTTCCAGCAGCGCGTCGATCCCCTCCATGTGGTCCTGCGTCAGGTGCATCATCGCCTGCGTGTTGGCCGCCAATTCGAGCGCGGTGTCGTAAGTCACCGAACGGCCCTGCCGCATGAGGTTCTTGGCATGGCGCAGCGCGTGGGGTGGCATCGCGGCGATCCTTGCCGCCAGGGCCTGCGCTTCGTCGAGCAGGGCTTCGCCTGCGACAACCCGGCTGACCAGGCCCCAGTCGAGCGCGGTGGCCGCATCAATGACGTCGCCGGTGTAGAACAGCTCTGCCGCCCGCGCCTCGCCGATGATCCGCGGCAGGATCCACGTGCCGCCGTCGCCGGGGATGATTCCCAGCTTGAGGAAGGTCACACCAAACTTTGCCTTGTCCGAAGCGATGCGGATATCGCCGAGGCAGGCAAGATCGCAGCCGAGCCCGATCGCCGGACCGTTGACCGCCGCGATCAACGGCACGCGCAAGCTGTAAAGCGCGCGCAGCACCTTGTGGATGTTGTTGCGATAGCCGTCGGAAATCTCCGGCGCGGTCCCGCCAAAGGTGCCGGTCCGCTCCTTCATCGCCTTGATATCGCCGCCCGCACTGAACGCCCGCCCCGCGCCGGTCAGGATCAAGCAGCGCACGTCCATGTCGGCGTTGATTGCATCGCAGGCCGCCGCAAACGCATCGCCATCACCCTTCGCGCCTAGCGGGTTCATCGTGTCCGGCCGGTTGAGTGTCAGGGTGACGATGTGGCCATTCCGGCTCGTTTGCAGCAGGGTCATTCTCCGGCTCTCTCCGATGTCTGTGCGTGCAGGAATTCCAGCACGGCGTCTTCGGCAACATCGTGCCACGCCAGATCGTGTCCGTAACCCTCAAATATGATCAACCGTGCCGAAGCGTTGGCCTGCGCCAGCCGGTTCGCGTGCGGATGCGGGATCAAGGTATCGGCATCGCCGTGAAGAATCAGGATTGGCGCGGCGACATCAGGCAGTTTGCGGTGATTGTCATAGCGATCGCGCAGCAACAGGCCGGTCGGCAACCAGCGGGCTTTTTCCGCAACCAGCTGGGTCAGGCTTGCGAAGGGTGAAATGAGCACAAGCGCGAGCGGGGAATGGTCGACCGCCATCTGGACCGCGACACCCGATCCAATCGAATTGCCGATCACCACGATGCTGTCGGCGGCCACGCCGCGTGACGCAAGATATGCGAACGCTGCCTGGCCGTCCTTATAGAAACCCTGTTCGCTGGGGCTTCCGGGGTTTCCGCGATAGCCGCGATATTCGGCGGCCAGCACGCCGTAACCGTTCGGAACCAGCCGGTCGGTGGCGACCACGCTCGATGTCCAGTCTGCGCCATTGCCATGAAAATAGACGACGGTCGGCTTGCCGCCTTCAGCTGCCCTGTATCCCGCAACCAGGTCAAGGCCGTCGGCGGTTGGATAGGAGATTTCCTCGAAGCCGCCGGTCTTGGGCGCGATGGCGCGCGGGGCTGGATAGATCAGGGCGCCTTGCGCGAAATACGCAGCGGCAGCGATCGTGCCATACGCGCCGACAAGGATGGCGGCGGCGGTCAGGAACAAGCGCGCAGGCCCTTTGCGCTGCGGCGCCGCACGCTCGATCAGGCCCGCGCCTCTTCCACGCCGGCGCTGTTGTGGCGCAGTGCGCCCAGCACCGTATCCACCATCTGCGGCGCGTTCAGGCCCGCTTCGTCGTACTGCTTCGTGGGATCGTCATGATCCTGGAACACGTCGGGCAGCCGCATGGTGCGCACCTTCAGCCCGTTATCCGTCAGCCCCTCGTCCGAAGCGAAGGTCAGGACGTGTGCGCCAAGGCCGCCGATGGCACCTTCCTCGACCGTGACCACGACCTCGTGGCTACGCATGAGCTTTTCGATCAGCGCGGTGTCGAGCGGCTTGGCGAAGCGCATGTCGGCCACCGTGGTCGACAGTCCCTTGGCTTCCAGCTGGTCGGCGGCCTTCTTGGCCTCTTCCAGCCGTGCACCCAGCGACAGGATCGCAACCTTGGTGCCTTCGCGCACGATGCGGCCTTTGCCGATTTCCAGCTGTTCCAGCTTTTCCGGAATGGCGACGCCCGTGCCGCTGCCGCGCGGATAACGAAAGGCGATCGGGCCATCGTCGTATTCCGCTGCCGTGTACGTCATGTGGGCCAGTTCCGCCTCGTCGGCGGCGGCCATCACGACCATGTTGGGCAGGGTGGCGAGATAGGTGATGTCAAAGCTGCCCGCATGGGTGCAGCCGTCCGCGCCGACAAGGCCTGCGCGGTCGATGGCAAACCGCACCGGAAGGTTCTGGATCGCGACATCGTGCACGACCTGATCGTAGGCGCGTTGCAGGAAGGTGGAATAAATGGCGCAGAAAGGGCGCATTCCTTCGGCGGCAAGGCCGGCGGCAAAGGTCACGCCATGCTGTTCGGCAATCCCGACATCGAAGGCGCGGTCAGGGTGCGCCTTGGCAAACCGGTCGACGCCTGTGCCGCTGGGCATGGCGGCGGTAATGGCGCAGATGCGCGTGTCGGTTTGGGCCAGCTTGGCCAGCGTATCGCCGAATACGTTCTGGTATGCGGGCGGCCCGGCCGGGCCTTTCTTCTGTTCGCCGGTGATGACATCGAACTTGGCCACGCCATGATACTTGTCGGCGCTGTTTTCGGCAGGCGCGTAACCCTTGCCCTTTTGCGTGACGACATGGATCAATACCGGACCCTGTTCGCTATCGCGGACGTTTTCCAGAACCGGCAGCAAATGGTCGAGATTGTGGCCGTCGATCGGGCCAACGTAATAAAAGCCCAGTTCCTCGAACAAGGTCCCGCCGGTCACCATGCCGCGGGCGTATTCCTCCGCCTTTTCCAGACCGTCGTGGACCTTGCGGCTCAGTTTCTTCGAGATGCGCGAGGCAAGGCTCCGCAATCCGAGATATTCGCTGCTCGACACGGTTCGCGCCAGATAGGCGGAAAGGCCGCCCACCGGCGGGGCGATCGACATGTCGTTATCGTTCAGGATCACGATCAGGCGATTTCCCGCCTGCTCGGCGTTGTTCATCGCTTCGTAGGCCATGCCCGCGCTCATCGCGCCATCGCCGATGACAGCGATGCCGCGGCCCGACCGTCCCTGCATCATGTTCGCCATCGCGAAGCCCAGCGCGGCTGAAATCGAGGTCGAGCTGTGCGCCGCGCCGAACGGATCGTATTCGCTTTCGCTGCGCTTGGTAAAACCGGAAAGACCGCCCCCCTGCCTCAGGGTGCGGATGCGGTCGCGCCGCCCGGTCAGGATCTTGTGGGGATAGCACTGGTGCCCCACGTCCCACACCAGCTTGTCTTCCGGCGTGTTGAAAACATAGTGGATGGCAGTGGTCAGTTCGACCACCCCGAGCCCCGAGCCAAGGTGTCCGCCGGTGGTGCCGACAGCATCGATCATTTCTGCCCGCAATTCGTCCGACAGCTGGCGCAGTTGCGACTTGTCGAGTTTGCGAAGGTCTGCCGGAGTGTCGACCGTGTCGAGCAGCGGCGTATTGGGTCGCGAAGTCATGTCAGGGCTTTACACCCGGAAAACGCAACTGTCGATGAACCCATTATCGCGGGGAAGACACGCCCTGGCGCTAGCTTTCAGGCGGCGCACTCGTCGCACAGGCCGCGCAATTCCACCACCGGGCGCACGTCGGTAAAACCGGCGTCCTTGCCGGCATCGCGCAGCGCGCCGGTCACGCGCTCGTCATCGAGGTGGCTGGCCTTGCCGCAATCGTCGCAAATCAGGAAAATGCAGTCATGGCGGCACCCGGGATGGGTGTTCACGAGGTAGGCGTTCGCGCTTTCGATCCGGTTGGCCAGATTGGTCCGCACGAACAGGTCGAGGATGCGGTACACGCTGTTGGGCGCCACCCGTTTGCCCCGCGCTGCCGAAAGATTATCGGCAATGTCGTAAGCCGAGGCCGGTTTGTCGTGTTCGGCCAGTTCCTCGAAAACGGACTGGCGCATACCGGTCCATTGTTCGCCATGTTCGGTGAGCGTGTGCCGCGCGGCTTCCACCAGCGCGTCGCCCGAATGCTCTTTGTGCTTATGACCTGCCATGAACGGTGAATTAGGCGCGGCGGCGCGCGCGTTCAAGTTAGTTGCGCTGGAAGCTGGCCGAGTAGACGCCGGGATACATCCGTTTGAGCGCGGCGACCTTGGGTGCGTCCCACCGCACGATGTATCCGTGACGCGGATTCTTGATCATGAAATCCTGATGATAGGTTTCCGCCGGGTAGAAGGATTTTGCCGGTTCGATACGGGTCACGATCGGCGCGTTCCACAACCTGGCGCGCTTCAACTGGGCGAGATAGGATTTCGCCACCGCCGCCTGTTCCGCCGATTGCGGGACCAGGGCGTTGCGATAATGGGCGCCGACATCGGGGCCCTGCCGGTTGAGCTGGGTGGGATCGGTGACGACGGAAAAGAAGATACGCAAAAGCTGATCGTAACGGATTACCGACGGATCGTACGTGACCTTGACGGCTTCTGCATGGTCGGTGATTCCCGATGACACCAGCTTGTAATTCGCCTGCCGACTGGTGCCGCCGTGATAGCCGGAAACCGCGCTTTTGACGCCCTTCACATGGCTGAACACACCTTCGACGCCCCAGAAACAACCGCCCGAGAAAACGGCGGTCTTCAGACCGCTCCCCTCTTTCGCGACCCGCTTTGCCGCGGGGGCGGAAACCACTTCTTCGGCCGCATTGGCCGGTTGCTGGCACGCCGAAGCGCCCAGCACCAGGGCTGCGCCAAGGAGGGCCGCCCGCACGCGCATCAAAGGATCGAAGCCACCAGTTGCGGAACGGCCGAGACAATTGCAGCGCCGTTCGACAGCAGGACGCCAACAGCGCCAAGGCCGAAGCCGATGCCGAAATTGCGATAGAGATCCGAAGTGAAAAGGGTCATCGTTCTGGTTCTTTCGTGAGCGTTGCCCACGTGGGTACACGCACCGCGATTGCAACGCGGTTAATGCGATGGTTGTGATTTGTTCATGCGATCAGAGGCGCACGCGCCGCCGATTGCGGCGATCAATGGCGGAAATGGCGCATCCCGGTGAACACCATCGCCAGGCCGGCTTCGTCGGCCGCAGCGATCACCTCATCGTCGCGGATCGACCCGCCAGGCTGGATGATCGCCGTCGCGCCCGCTTCGGCAGCGGCCAGAAGGCCATCGGCAAACGGGAAGAACGCATCCGAAGCCACCGCGCTGCCCACGGTGCGGCTTTCGCTCCACCCGTAGGTTTCGGCGGCTTCTGCGGCCTTCATCGCGGCGATACGCGACGAATCGCGGCGGTTCATCTGACCGGCGCCGATGCCTGCGGTCGCGCCGTTTCGGGCATAGACGATCGCGTTGGATTTCACGTGGCGGGCCACGGTCCAGGCGAACAGGCAATCCTTCAGTTCCCGGGAAGTCGGCTCGCGCTTGGTCACGACCTTGAGGTCGGCTTCGCTTATCGCGCCATTGTCGCGCGTCTGGACCAGAAGCCCGCCGGTAATCGGCTTGACCGTGAGGCCGGCGCGGCGCGGATCGGGCAAGTCGCCCGTTACCAGCAGGCGCAGGTTCTTCTTCCTGGCAAACGCTTCGCGCGCGCCATCGCTGACGGACGGCGCGATGACGACCTCGGTAAATATCTCGCAGATCGCCGCAGCCGTTTCGGCATCCAGTTCGGTGTTGACGGCCACGATGCCCCCGAAGGCCGAAACGCTGTCGCATTGCAGCGCGTCGTTCCAGGCGTCGATCAGCGTCGCCGCCTGCGCCACGCCGCATGGGTTGGCGTGCTTCACGATCACCACGGCCGGGGCGCCGCCGGCGAATTCGGCGCACAATTCCAGCGCCGCATCCGCGTCGTTGTAATTGTTGTAACTCAGCTCCTTGCCCTGCAACTGGCGGGCCTGCGCGATGCCGTGCGCGTGCGGACCGGCAGGCGTGTAAAGCGCCGCTTTCTGATGCGGGTTTTCGCCGTAACGCAGTTCCACCGGCGCCTTGCCGTTGATGGCCAGCATGTCGGGGAAAAGCTGTTGCTGGTCGGCAAAGGCGAACCACTGGCTGATCATGGAATCATACGCCGCGGTGGCCGAAAAGGCCTTGGCCGCCATCTTGCGGCGGAAATCCAGCGATGTTGACCCGTTCGACCCTTCAAGCTCGCCCAGCAGCGTATCGTAATCCGCCGGATCGGTGACGATGGTCACGAACTGGTGGTTCTTCGCCGCCGAACGCACCATGCTGGGCCCGCCGATGTCGATATTCTCGATGATCTCGTCACGCGATGCGCCGCGCATGACGGTGGCTTCGAAGGGGTAGAGGTTGACCACCACCAGGTCGATCGCGCCGATGCCGTGCGCGTCCATGGCGGCCGCGTGTTCCGCGTTGTCGCGCACCGCCAGAAGGCCGCCGTGGACCATCGGGTGCAGCGTCTTGACCCGCCCGTCCATCATTTCGGGAAAGCCGGTGAGATCGGAAACATCGCGCACATCGAGCCCGGCCTCGCGAAGGGCCTTGGCTGTTCCGCCCGTCGATACCAGTTCGACACCGCGCGCCGCCAGCGCCTTGCCCAGTTCCACCAAACCGCCCTTGTCGGACACCGAGAGCAGTGCCCGCTTGATCGCCACGTTCGTCACTTGAAAATCATCCCATTCGTTTGAGCAGCCAGGGGAACCGTCCCCCGCTGCGCGCCGTCAGCCCTTCGACGACAAGCTGGCTCGTGGCGCGGGGTCGTCCGTGCCCGTCGGTCCAGAGGCTGTCTTCGATGCCGATTTCGGCCTCGCCGCTATCGCCTCCGAGGCGGAATTGCCAGTAGCTTCCGTCGGCCAGAGCCAGGCCTGCGCCGCGCCGGTCCTCCGAAAGTCCCGCCTCGACCCCCTGGCCAAGGTGGAACCGGATCGCGAAGCCGATCTTGCCGCGCTGACCCTTGCGGCCCGACGGCTCGAGGATATCCTCGCCGCGCAATTCCTCGCCATCGGCGGACAGCAACAGGATACGGCGGTGCAGCAGGCCGTGGCGCGCGGCGTAACCGTTGTGCACCGCTTCGAGGCGGGTCGCATCGCGCCCTTTCTGCCGGACGGTGGTGCGCGCGATGTCGACCTCTTCCACGCCCTTACCGATCTGGCCCTTGATCAGCACCGCGGTGGAATTGGAATCGTCGAGCGAAAGGGTGGAGTGGGCCGACGTTCCGCGCAGACCCTGCTCGATCCGCACCGGTACCTGACCACCGGCCAGTTCGGCACCGCCGCAATTGACGATGATCCGGTGGTCCTTGTGCGACAGTTCGAACGCCAGCGTCGACGCGCAGCCAAACCGCGCATGGCGGCTGCGCGGCGGGGGTGCCGCGTCGAAGACGAGCACGCTCTTGCCGGCATCGACGCGCTGGTATCCCCAGTGGCGCGTGTCCTTTGCAGGCCGTGCGCGCACACCGCTCGCGCTGACGAGCGAGGCAAGCGAGGCTTCCGATGTCGCGCCAGCGCCCTGCCAGCTGCCCAGCCCCCTGTCGCCCATGCGCAGCGTCAGCAGCGGGGGCACGAGGAGGGAGATCATCGTATCGAGCGCAACCGGCGGATCGCGATCGACCGCCGCGTAACAGGCCTTGAGATCGACCAGCAGGGCAATCGCCTCCATCTGCGCCAGCGGGCTGCGCGACAGAACGCCGCCATCTTCGCTGACCAGTTCGCCGAGCGAGCGCAGCAAGCCCGCTTCGCCATAGAGGCGGCGCGGGCGGCCATCGGGAAGCAGCAACCCGGCGGCCACGATGGCGCACCAGCCCGCGACCTGTCCCAGGCGGTCTTCCGCGCGGGCAACCTGCCGGTCAAGCCAGCGTGCGGTCGCCTCCATCGCGTCGAGAGTGCGTTTACGGAGCGCGGCATCGCCCGAAAGGATCAACGGTGCGTGAACCAGCCACGCCAGCAGGCGCAGACCCGTATGCTCCACCGTCCAGGCAACGCCCTTCGACGGTTCCGGATTGGCCGCCAGCCACTTGCGCAAAAGCCTTTCGCCAACGCCGGCGCATTCTTCGCGCGGCGCGCAGGCCGCAAGATCGCGCAGCCACGTGAAACCATGCACAGCACGCTGGAACGGCGGGGTCAGGGGCGCGCAGCTGGCGCAATCGACCTTGTCGATCGGCGCTTTCAGGCCGTGGATGAAAAATTGCCCCGCCCTGAGCGCCATACCGGCACCGGGCTCCCCGCGCAGCGGCGTTTCCACCGTGCCGAGCAAGCGAAGCGCCGACGGCTTGCGCAAGGGCGCCGACAGCATCGACCCGGGAATCCCGAGCCGGTATGCCCAGCGTAACATCCCATCGACCGCGCCGGTCCGCGGCGGCTGGAAATCGGAAAGCGCCAACGCGCGGCCCGGTTCGAGCGGCACGGCATCGGGAAGGGCATCGTCCCTCGCGCCGGTTACCAGTCCTTCGTCCGCATCACCCAGCGGCAGGGCGCTCTGCGTGTCGTGGTCCGCCTCGTGCGCGTCGCGCAGCAGGGTGTGGGACCCGTCGCTCACCCGTGGCCTTTCAGGGCCGCTATGTTGGCCGCGTATTGCCCCGGACCACCCTTGAACGTGGCCGATCCCGCCACCAGCACATCGGCACCCGCGTCAATACACAGCCGCGCCGTTTCGGCGTTGACGCCGCCATCCACTTCGAGATGGATCGGCTTGCCCAGGGCATCGATGCGCCTGCGGATCGCTTCGACCTTGCGCAGTTGCGAATGGATGAAGCTCTGGCCGCCGAAACCGGGGTTGACGCTCATCACCAGCACGAGATCGACATCTTCGAGCAGGTAATCGAGCGTTTCGACCGGAGTGCCGGGATTGAGCACCACGCCCGCCTTCTTGCCGAGAGCGGAGATTGCCTGGATCGTTCGATGGATATGCGGCCCCGCTTCGGGATGCACGGTAATGATGTCCGCCCCCGCTTCGGCGAACGCCTCGATATACGGATCGATCGGCGCAATCATCAGGTGCACGTCGAACGGCTTGTCCGTGTGCGGGCGCAGCGCCTTCACCACCGCAGGGCCGATGGTGATGTTCGGCACGTAATGCCCGTCCATCACGTCAACGTGGATCCAGTCGGCCCCGGCCTCGTCGATCGCGCGCACCTCTTCCCCCAGCCGAGCGAAGTCGGCGGAAAGGATGGAAGGGGAGATCAATGGTATTGCCATGGGTATCGGGCCCTGTCGGGATAGCCTTGCCCAGCCCTACGCGCGCGAAAGGACGGTTAACAAGCGCCCCTCCATGCCTTTTCCACATGGCGCAGTGCAGCTAGGCCGGTCGGCATGAAGGTGCCCAGCAAACTGACCGCGAATTACGTAGAGACCCAAGTGGATGGCGAGGTCCTGATCGTCGATCTCGACGGCGGCGAACTGTTCTCGCTCACCGGTAGCGCGCTGGCGGTGTGGCGGATGATCGACGGCACGCGCAGCGCCGACCGCATTACCGATGCGATGTGCCGCGACTTCGCTGGCGACCCGGTGAAAATAAGGATGGAGACCGCCGCGTTCCTTGCAGAGCTGACCGATGCGCGACTGGTTGCCTTCGCCTAACCTTTCAAAGGCGCTTTGGTATTGGGAAAAGTGATGGTAGCATGGCGCTGCATGGACAAATCTTCGATCAAGACAGACGCCGCGGCTCGGCCCGCATGGTCTCCCCCGCAGCTCGAACGCCTCGGCGCGATCCGCGACATCGCGGGGGCCAAGGGTGGCTCGCTGCTGAACGGGATCAACACCAACCGCATCCCAAGCTGATCCGCTCCGGATCGACAGGCAGACGGTGATCGCCGCCAGCCTGGCCGCCGGCGCGCCGCCTGTTCCGGCAGCGCGGCTCGGCGAATTTCTGGGCACCTCCCGGCTGCGTTCGTGCCACATCCACGACAGCGCGCCTGTTTCGCTGGCCGGATGGGCCGATGCCGGCACCGGCACGAACCCCATATTCGCAATCGGAACCGTCCGAACCGTGTTCGATGGCTGGATTGCCAATCGGCCGGAACTGAGGCGCGAACTGGCGCTGTCCGCCGATGCCGGTGACAGCGAAATCTACAGCCACGCCGTGCAGGCATGGGGCGATCGGGCCGACGCCCATGTCGACGGACATTATGCCGCGATCTGGGCAAGCCCCTCAGGCTTGCGGCTTGCCCGCAGCCCGCTGGCGGCACCGCCCCTGCACTGGAAGCGCAACGCCAACCGGATCGTGGCGGCATCGCTGCTGCGCTGCCTCGAACTCGTCGACGGCGCGCCGCTCGGGCGGATCGATCTGGAACTGCAACGCGCGGTCCTGGCAGGCGACCTTCGCCATGCGGAGCGTGGCTGGTACCCGGATACGGGCCGGATGCCGCTTGGCCGTGCGATCTGGATCGGTGCGGTGGACGATAGCCCGCGCGACCTTTGGCGCTACCGCTTTTCCCCTGATCCGGCGACGCGCGGCGCATCGCTTGCGGATGCGGTTTCGCGGACGTCCCATCTTCTGGATGCCGCTGTGGCAGGGGCGACGTGCGGCAACGAACGGATTGCCATCTCGCTTTCCGGGGGCCTAGATTCCTCGCTCGTCGCCGAGGCCGCCATGCGCGTTCGCCCGCAAAGCCACGTCAGCGCATACTGCTACGCCCCAGAAGGGGATGCCCCGCAGCCCATACCGGGTGACTGGCCACGGAATTGGGTGCTCGACGAGACCGGCGCGGCGCGGGATTTTGCCCGCTTTCATGGCGACCGCCTGACGCTCCAACCCGTCCGCAGCGACGGCGCCGATTTTCGCACTGGCATGGATGACTTGCTGGCCATTTCGCGGTGCGCGCCACGCGAAATCGGCTTCATGTTCCAGCTTGCCGATGCCTGCGCGATGGCGGCGGCCAACGGTTGCACCGCGATGCTGGGCGGGGACGAGGGGAACTCCACAATCAGTACATCGGGAAGCTGGGCTTATCGCCACTGGTTCCTGCGCTTGCGCTGGCGGCGGATGTGGCGCGAACTGCGTTTGCGCGCGCATGAGGAGCGCCCGATATGGCGGCAGTTTGGCGCGCTTGTGCTGCGGCAATTGCTGCCACGGCGGACCGACCGGCACACGTTCGAGCGGTATCTGGCCAATCTGGGTCTACCCCGTGATACCGCTGATCGGCTGCATTGGGGCACGCGCCCGCAAACGGATCTGCCGGTTACGGGTTCGGCGCGGGCGCACGGACCGCGCGAGATTGCCGCCCTGCTCGAAAACGGTGACGATGGCGGGCGGGGGGATGCCCTCAAGGCGGTGGAATGCAGGCATGGCATTCCCTATCGCGATCCCACCGTGACACGCGCCCTTGCCGAATATTGCCTTGCCCTGGCGCCCGATATCTTTCTGCACAACGGGGTAAACCGCAGGCTCGCAAGGGAGATGGCCAAGGGGAAGATGCCCGAAGCTCAGCGGTTGGGCGTGCGGCATGGTTTGACCGGGGCGGACTGGCTTGCGCGGACCGCACGCAACCGGTCATCGGTTCTGGGTGAAATCACCCGGATGCAGTCCGATCCCGATATTGCCTCGATCATCGACCTTGCCGCTATAAAGCGCCGCGTCGAAAGCCTGCCCGAAACGGCACGGGGCGATGTGGACGATCTGACGTTCACCACCGCAGGGCTGCCTGCCGCGATCGCCGCTGGGCGGATGATCGCGCGGGCAAAGGGGCGCAACGACCTGTGAGCGGGATAGCGCAAGGCGGGCACCCGGCAGGTGCGCTTCGGACACTGGCCGCGCTTGCCGGGGCGAAGCGGATGGCCACCCTTGCCGGACTGACCGTATTCGCCGCGCTCACCGAAGGCGTCGGGCTGGTATTGCTGGTGCCGCTGCTCGGATCGCTCGGCGCGGGCCAGGCCGGTGTCGGCCTGCCGTTCCTCGCACTTCCGGATTGGCCGCTGGGGGTGTTGCTGGCGCTGTTCGTGCTGCTGGTTGCGGCACGGTCGATCACGGAAATATTCCGCACCCTGGCCGCGCACCGCCTGCAGATTGCCGTGGTGGACGGGTTGCGCCAACGCGCGGTGGACGGCCTCCTCCACGCCGAATGGCACGCGCTGTCCGCCATGAGCCAGAGCGCAAACCGCGCGCTTATCATCACCTCGGTCGACCGAGTGGGCGAGGCGGTCCACCATTTCACCACGCTGGTTCGCGTTGCCGTGTCGCTTGCGGCACTGGGGCTGGCGGCGCTGGTCTTGTCACCCGCCTTCGCACTGGCCGCATCTGTCGCCGCCACGGCGGCATTGCTGATGTTGCGCGGGCTGCGCCGCAGGGCACGCGGCCTGGGCGAAGCGATGTCGCGCCGATACGAAGCGATCTACATGCGGCTGGAGGAAATGCTGACCGGCCTGCGGCTGGTCAAGAGCTTCGGGCAGGAAAGCGCCGAGGCGCAACGTCTGCAAACCGAGTTCACGCGGCTCCGCAAGGCCGAACGGCTGTATCTGCGCGACACGGCGGTGGCCCGTACGGCGCTGCAGACGGGCGCGGCGATAGCGCTGGCGCTGGTCGTGTGGCTGGCGGTCACCGCGTGGGCGGTGCCCCCCGCCATCCTGCTCGCATTCGTGGCCCTGGCGGTGCGCACGGTGCCGCTGGTCGAAGCGCTGCAAGGCGCAGCACAGGGGTGGAACCACGCCGCCCCGGCGTTCGACGAAGCGCTCGGCCTGATTGCCCGCGCCGGTTCGGTGGCCGAAGCGCCGGTGTCACAGCCCGCCCCGCGGCTCAAGACTTCCATCGCGTTGCGCAATGTGTCGTTCGACCACGAACGCGGAAAACCCGCCCTCGACAGCGTAAGCCTGTCCATTCCCGCTGGTGCCATCGCAGCGCTCACCGGGCCTTCGGGCGCGGGCAAGAGCACGGTGGCCGATCTTCTGGGCGGCCTGACATCGCCCGATCGCGGCGAAGTGCTGATCGACGGTGCCCCGCTAGACGGCGGCGCGCGCAACGCGTGGCGCGCGCGCGTCGCATACGTCCAGCAGGAACCCGTGCTGTTCAGCGGAACCGTGCGCGACAACCTGCTGTGGGCTTGTCCCGGTGTCGATGATGCGCGGATCGCCCGCGCGATCGCAAGGGCATCCGCTGACTTCGTCTACGACCTGCCCGGCGGACTCGACTGCAATCTTGGCGAAGCGGGCCGCGCGCTTTCCGGAGGGGAGCGGCAGCGTATCGCCCTGGCCCGCGCCTTGCTCCGCGAACCGGATCTGCTGGTCCTGGACGAAGCGACCAGTGCGGTGGACCGCGATGCGGAAAGGGCCATTGCAGATGCGGTCGGGTCACTGGCGGGAAGCTGCACGATCCTGGTCATCGGCCATCGCGGCGCCATGGTCGATCTGGCGCAGCACCGCTTCGCGCTCGAACAGGGGAGGATCGTTTCCTCCTGAACGGCAGATCTCGCGCAAATTCAGCCGTAATTCAGCGCATCATGCTATCTGTCCGCTCAACACAGGGTCCGTTTCGGGCCAATTCGGCTGCGCCAATCGCAGCCGGCGCAACGAATTACGACAGGGACTTCGCATGACCAGAACCGCAACGACCGTCACGGGAATTGCAGCCATCGTGCTGGCGGGCGCCACGCTTGCCGCCCCCGCGCAAGCGCAATACCGCCAGAAGATATCCGATAACCCCGCGCTGTGCGATGCAGGGGCTGGCCCCGCCGTGCGCGTCACCATCAAGGGCGTGCGGGAATCGCGCGGCACCATCCGTGTGCAAAGCTACCGTGCGACCGATGCCGACTGGCTGGAAAAGGGGCGCTGGCTCAACCGCCTGGAAGCGCGGGCAAAGGCCGGCACGATGAGCTTCTGCATGCCCGTTCCGGCGCCTGGCAGCTATGGGATTGCGGTGCGCCACGATATCAACGGCAACGGCAAGACCGACATTCTGGCCGACGGTGGCGGGATGTCGAACAATCCCAGCATCAACATCTTCAACCTGGGCAAGCCGAACTACAAGAAGGTCGCCTTCCAGGTCGGCAGCGGCGTGGAATCGATCACCGTGATGATGCGCTACCGCTGAGCGCGGCGCTTGCGCCACAGTTCGACCAGCGCACCCGGCGCGGCGAGCAAAGGGTGTTTTTCGCGAAACGGCGTAACCTCGAGCGTGATTCCGGTGTGGCGGTGCAGCTTCCACGCGGCATAGTCTGCCGCGCCGTCAAAAGTCGTCGTCGCCTTGGCGAGACGCAGGAGGTTGAGCGGCTTGCCGATGCGCGCCCGCTTTTCCCACCAACGTAGGACCCGCGCCCTTTCGGCGGCGGTTATTTCGGGCACCAGAATTTCGCCCTTCTGGGCGAACGCCATTCCTTGGGCCTGCCACGACAACGGCAGCAACCCGTCGAAATGATCCTGGTTTACCGCCAGGATCGAATCCTCGCGGCCCGCCTTTTCGATCCGGAATTCGGCCCGATAGGTCGCACGAAACAGCGCCCGCCAGTAATCCTGCGCGGTTCCTTGTGCTGGACCCAGCGCAGCCGCCAGCCGGGCCGCGGTCCCGGCGGCATCTTCAACGGCAGCGCGGATCGCCTGGCGCGAAGCATCGCCGTTGACCCAGGCAAGCGCGCTCGGCTGGACGAAACGCGCCCATATCGTAGTGTCGCGCGACCGGCCCGATGCCGCGCTCGCGAATTGCGCCAGCGACATGGTGGCGATCTTGGCGCGCAGGGTTTCGCCCGCATGATCCCATTCCCGATAGCTCACCCGCGGCCAGACCTTTTCGGCCTGCTGGCCGGGCAGGAGGACATAGAAGTCCAGCACCCCGTCGAGCGATCCGGTCCGCAGGTTCGATCCGTAGAACAAGACGCCCAGCGCCCCGGCCTCTTCGCCCAGCATTTGCGCGAAGGCGGCCACTTCGGGGCGGACATCGCGGCCAAGGCCCTGTTCCACCCGCTGCGAAAGCGCGCCGGTCACGGCGTAACGAAAGTCAGTTCGGGGCCCTGCCCGATGATGTAGCGCCCCGGGGGAAATTTCTCCCCATCGAGGATCACCGCCTCATCGATATCCATCGCGAAACGCTCCGCGCTGATCTGGTGATACCCCGAAGCTTCCAGCCAATCGGGCTGCCAGCCCATGCAGATCGCAGGCAGCGATGCGAGCACCCGGCGGCGCGGCTTGTCGAGCACCGCGAGCTTCAGACCGTCGCGCTCTTTCCCGAAAATCTTCAGCCCCATCGGCATGCGCCTCAGGGTCGATGCAAGGATGACGCTGCGCCGCTCGCGATCGCCATGCCCCGAATGCGGCATCGCCTTGCCCGACGGCAGATCGGTCAGCGCCATGCGTGTGCCGCGGCGCCACTTGTTGCCGTCCCCGCCGAACAGGGCCTGCAACACGCCCCAGGCGCTGGTCGCGCCGACCGCAAGGCTGTTGAAGAACCCCAGTTCGTGCGCGTCCTGCCCGGCGTCGATGCCCAGCGTGAAGGCGCCTGCACCGAAAATGAAGCCGAGCATCGGCGGATCGTGCGCCCCGTCACGCGAAACCGCCAGCGGGCGGCGGGTAATCCGGCTGCCCGAACCGTATGCCGCGATGGCATCGGACAGGTTCCAGCCCGATGGCGCGCCGAGGTCGACATTCAACGCGTTCGTCTTGCCTTTGGGCAGTATGGCAAGGGCCGGCCATGTATCGCCGAACACGCACTGCCCCATCGTCAGCACATCACGCACCGTGCCATCGCCGCCGTTGATGATGAGGTAATCGATCCCCTTCGCGGCGAAATCGGACAGCGCAGTGGCGATGTCTTCGCGCCGTTGCGGCTGTGCGACGCTGATTTCCGGACGCTGCGCGCAATCGAGGTCCTGGCCCTTGTTGCGGTGGCTGCGCGGGTTGTAGATCACCCCGATCCGCGGCGGCCTCGTTACGGCCGCGCCCGTTTCCCCTGCGGCGACAGGCGCCCGGCCTTCAGAGGACGAACTCATCGCGAGCTGGTCGAAGCGGTAGATTGTGCGGTCCATAATCGACCGCCGCCTTAACCCCGTTCGTCGCCCATTTCCTAGGGATTTTTCCCGCCAGCGCACAGCTGGCACACGCCCGGCGCGCAAAATCCCGCGAATTCGAATTCTGCTTCTCACGCTGCAAAACGTGTTATCAGAAACCATGACCGGGGGGGGATCAAACGGCCGGACGGGGCCTGACGTCTTCGTCAGCTATTCGCGCAACGATCGCGATGCGGCCCGCCGTCTTATCGATTTCCTCGAGCAATCGGGCTTTTCCGTCTGGTGGGACGGGATGCTCGAGGCCGGCACGGTCTATACCCGAACCACCGAAGACGCGCTGGAACACGCCAGGGCGGTGGTCGTGGTGTGGAGCGCGCGGTCGGTCGAATCCCACTGGGTGCGCGACGAAGCCCAATCTGGCCGCGATCGCGGCAATCTGATCCCGGTTTCCATCGACGGCAGCCTTCCCCCGCTGGGTTTCCGGCAATTTCAATCGGTCGACCTGTCGGATTGGGACGGCCATGGCGAAGCAAGTTCGGCCCGCAACGTGAGGGACGCTGTCGCGCGGCTGGTCGATCCGGACAATCCGGTTGCCCCAGCCCCGCCTGCCCCCAATGCGCCGCCCGCCCCTGCCCCCACCGCGCGATCGCGCACCGTGTGGATCGCCGCCGCATTCGGCGCGCTCCTGATCGCTGCGATTGCCGTATGGCAGCTGCAGGACGCACCGGCACCGACCGAGGCGAACAGCCTTGCCATCCTCCCGTTCGACAATCTGAGCGACGACCGCGAGCAAAGCTATTTCTCGACCGGCCTCGCCGAAGAAATGCGCCAGTTCCTGACCCAGCAGTCAAATCTTCAGGTGGTGGCCCAGGCATCGACCAGGGCGGCGGCGGAAAAAGGCGGTGAAGCCCAAGCGATTGCGACCGATTTGGGGGTGCGTTACCTGCTCGATGGCAGCGTGCGCCGGTCACAGGACAAGGTTCGGGTGTCGGTCCACCTGATCGACGGAACCAACGGCTTCGACATCTGGTCGCAGGCCTATGACCGCAGTCTGGACGACATTTTTGCGGTCCAGTCCGATATCGCCCGCAAGGTCGCGTCGGCGCTGAAGGCACGCATCCAGGCATCGGGTCGCGGGTCGGCGGCGCGGGTCGGAGGTACCGAGAACGCGGCCGCCTATGACGCCTATCTGCGCGGCATCACACTCTACGATCTGGCCCTCGACGAAAGCAGCGATCGGGCGGCGCAGACCCAGTTCGAGGCCGCCGTCAGGGCCGACCCGTCCTATGGCGCGGCCTGGGCCGCCCTTTCGCGGGTGCAGACGACCATCGCGAACAGCTATTCCAACGACCGTCCGACGTCCGAAATCTACGATGCGGCCATCGCATCGGCGCGCAAGGCGATTGCCGTTGCGCCCGACTTGCCTGCCGGCCATGCCGCGCTCGGCTATGTGCTGCTCAACGGGCGTCTCGATGTGGCCGCGGCGCGCCAGCCATACCAGACCGCCTACAAGCGCGGCGCACGCGATGCCGACATTCTCCAGGCCTACGCAACCTACATGGGGCGCGTGGGAGAATTCGACGCGTCGCTGGCGGCGAACGACAGGGCTGTCGCGCTCGATCCGCTCAACGCGGTGATCCAGCGCCAGCGGGCTCAGGTGCTGTACGCGGCCGGTGACCTTGCCGGGGCCCGCACCGCCATCAACAAGGCCCTGAAGCTGAACCCCGAAATGAGCGTCGCTTCACGGATCCTTGCCGATATTTCCTACCTCGAAGGCGATTACCGCACGGCGCTGCGCCTTTACGAGGACGAAGGCAGCGATCTCAGCCGGTTCACCGGGTTGGCACTTGCGCGCTTCAAGCTGGGCGACACGGCCGGGGCGGACGCGGCCATGGCGCAGCTGCGCGCACGCTTCGGCGACAACGGCCTCTACCAGCAGGCGCAGATACTGGCGCAGTGGGGCCGCAAGGCCGATGCGCTCAAGGCGTTGGAGCAAGCGTTTGCTGCGGGCGATTCGGGCCTGGTTCTGTTGCGCAACGACCCGCTTTTGAAACCTGTGCGTTCGGACCCGCGTTTCAAACGGATCCTGTCGCGGCTGGGCTTCAATTAGGGTCGAACTTCCCGCCTTCGAAGGTTACATCGAGGCGGGTGTTCTGGTTCGGGTGCAGGCAGAACGGCCCCATCTTCATCGGCACGATCGCCCCCGGCGGCAAGCCGGTTTCCGCAGCCACATATTGCGCCATGTCCAGCATGGTGGCGTCGGCAAATTCGTCATCGAATTCGGCGGGGTTGCGGGCGAAATAGTAAATGTAGGCCGCCTCGCCGTTCCAGTCATCGATCTTGGGCAAAGTTGCGCCGGCGATGCCGCCCTTCCAGCTCGTCGGATCGAAAGAGAGGTAGTTGCCCGGCGCAGGGGCATACGGGCACCGGCTGGCCAGATAGACTTCGGCCCTGCGGTTGGCGGGTTCGACCGCCCCGTCACCGGCATCGATGATCGGATACCTCTCGCCATATCCCTGCAGGTCCGCGACCAGGAGTTGCTTGCCGTTGGGCGTATCGATAATCACGTCCGCCACGACCTTTGCGCGCTCCATCGACAGATCGGAGTTGAACTCGTCCGGGCCGGAGGAATCGGTCAGGCCGGCTACCAGCAGGCCGCTTTTCGGACAGGCAATGTTGTCGCCGAGATTTTGCAGGCGCATCCGGTCCTGATCGTTCAGGGTTGCCGCACCAAGGTCGAACTGGACCGTGGTGGCGAGCCCGTCGCAGAAGGCCGGGGCGCGATAACCGGCCAGATCTTCCGGCCAGGCATCGGTGCTGACGACGGGCGTCAGTTCATCCGAACGATAATTCGCCTCATGCCTCTGCGGCTCCATCATCGGCTCGGCGCCGCCGAAGCTTCCGCCCAGCTCCATCAGGGGTGCAGGCGCAGTCACATTGGCGAAACGCGGGTTCGCGGCCATTTGCGGATCGGGCACATAGGCGTAACCGCCCCCGCCCGTGCCGGAATAGTCTGTGTTCGTATACGCGGTTTCGGGCGTGTACGTTGCGGTGCCGTTCGTGGGGATCGGGCGGACGACGCGGCGAACGACGCGGCGCGGGGCACCTTCGCCTACAAATTCACCGCTTACCCCGTCTGCCGTGCCCTCGGTCGGGCGCGTAGGGATGGTACGCTCCGCCATTTCCGGGGGGCCGGATGCGGTCACTGGCCATTCGATTTCCTCGGCGAACCCGATTGACGGGGTCTGCCTCGGGCCTGATGCGGGCTGGGGCCAATCGTTTTCCGCCGCGAAACGGGGCGGCGGGCCGCCATTGGGCGTATCGCGCCCGATCTGCGCGTCTTGCGGTCCGGCAGAGGGTGTGTCGGTAGGCACGGTGGCTGGGGCCACGTTTACAACCACCGTCGGCACGGCGACCGGAGCCGCCGACTGCACGGGGGCGGGGGCCGGCGCCGGTTCGTCGGCGGCCTTGAAATAATCGAAACCGAAGTAGGAAAGGGCGACCATCGCCACCGGCGCGACAACCTTCAACGAGGAAAAGATGCTCGCGAGGTCCGAGGCCTTTCGGCTCATCATCGAGAGCCATTCCTCGCCGCCCTGCGCAGCCGGTTCTCCCGATGCCCCCGCAGCCGCTGCCGCCACGGCAGCAGCCGGTGGGTCGATGAACTGGATGCGATCGGTTTCGCCCGACGTGTACAGCGCCGGCGTGATCAGTTCGACCTGTGTACGCACGTCATCGTCACTGGCGATGGCGCAGCGGCCCAGCGTGACCGCGTTCGCGATGGTTTCCCCGCCAAGCAGCGCGGTGTAGAATTCCTGACTGAAATTGATCGCCGCTTCATCGGAAACGGGTTGCTGCATCCCGATGACGAACGGGACATTGATGCGCTGGAGCAGGTTCTGCGCCACGCCGGCCATGGGCGCTTCGCCGGACGTCTGCCCGCTTTGGCAGGAATTGAGCACGACCAGCCAGGGCCGGCGGTTCAGCAGCATGTTGCGGAACGTCTCCGCCTTCAGCTTGTCGCCCGTGCCTTCCTCGCCCGTTTCGAGCGCAAGGTAGCCCTCCCCATCGGCGAAGCCGCTGTGCCCGATGTAGTGAATGATGTGCGGCTGCCATTCGTTGATCGTGCGCCGCAACTGGTCGCGGTCGGCGTTGGGCAGCGATTTTATCTCGAACCCGCCGGCGTCCTTGGCCACCAGACGGTCAATCCGCGCCTCGATATTGCCCAGCTCGACATCGGTCTTGAGATCGCGCCATGGGTTGGCCGCAACCACGAGAATGCGGACAGGGCGTTCGATGGGCGCGGGCAGATCGCTCTGCGCGTCCAGTTTGCGGACGATGTTGGATGTGGTCCCGATGGCCAGGAACCGGTCGCGCGAACGCAGATACAGGGATTCCCACGGAATGCCCGAAAGCTCCGCCGTCTGCGACAGGTCGATTTCGAGCTCTATGCCTTCGTTGTCGGCAATCCGGTCTTCCAGCGCCCCGACGATCTTCGTCCCTTCGCCGGTTCCCCCAAGGTCAAAAATGCTTTCCAGGACACGTTCGCCGATATCCTTCAAGGTCGGCATGTTCGCCGCCTGGAAGAACCGCGTTTCGGGGGTCAGTTCGGCCGCGCTGCCACGGAAACTGCGGGTCGATTGGGTGGCGCCGTCTTCCAGCCACAGGTCGGAAATATCGGGCGGCAGCCTGGTCTTGAAGCGGTGCACCGCCCCGGACCGCCGAACGGTGACCTGGTAGAGCCCGGCTTCCGCTTCCGGGGCAAAGGCGATGGACCAGCGCTTCTGGCTCACCGGAATGCACCCGGCGTCTTATGTGTCAGATCGCCCCCGAACCCCACCTTGCGCTCCTAACGATCCCCGTCGTTGCCGCGGAAATTGCGGTCCCCGTCATTTCCCCGGAAGTTGCGGTCGCCATCGTTGCCCCGGAAATTACGGTCCCCGTCGTTGCCGCGGAAATTACGATCACCATCATTCCCGCGAAAATTGCGATCGCCGTCGTTTCCACGAAACTTGCGGTCGCCATCGTTTCCACGCTCGACGCGTTTTTCATCGTCTTGCGGCTTGTCTTTTTCGTCGGCCATGTGATTGTTCTCCCTACTTCAAAGATTAACCCAGATCAGTTAATCCAGCAAGCGCGGCATATTTCATTTATTTCAAATACATGGCGGGGGAAATTCAAATATTGCGCGATCAGCCACCTCCCCCGTCACCAACCCTGCGCCTGTCGCTGGGCGTGACGGGCCACCGCCGCGGTCACGCTTCCTATCCCAAAGACGACCGCGAACTATGCGACCAACTGGCCTCGATCTTTGCTGCCATTGCGCACCATGCGAAGGAATTCGGTTCGACGGTGCCGGCACGCCTGCACACGCTGCTGGCTGACGGGGCGGACCAGCAAGCCGCCGCGGCGGCGCATGACCTGGGGTGGGAACTGTGCGCACCGCTACCCTTCGGACGGCTGTTGAACCGCGCTATATCGGTCCAGCCGGCCACACTCGAACACACGCGCCGCATTCTTGCCGGCGACCATCCCGACGAAGCGGAGGTTGCCACACGCCTCGATGCGATCGAGGCGTTCGAGCAGCGCGGCTGCCTGTTCGAAATTGCCGAACAGGACGCCCAGATCGAATCCCTCCTGCTGCGCCATGTGAGCGATCCTGGGAACATGGCGCTGGCCAATCGCTTCGCCTTCGAAACCGCCCGCCGGTATGCGCTGGGTGGACGAGTGTTGGTGGAGCAGAGCGATCTGCTGGTGGCCGTGTGGGACGGTGAATCGGTCGCCAATATTGGCGGCACGGGCCACACCGTTCGCGAGGCTCTGCACAACGCGGTGCCGGTGTTGCGGATCGACCCTGCCGATCCGTCCAGCTGGAGCATTCTGACATCGAGCGAGATGCTCGCCCACCCCGCAGCGTCCGGCGAACGGGCGGGGCGCGATGAAACCTTGCGCAGAATTGTCGAACACGCCCTTGGCCATCGCAACGAAGGAACGCTCGCCACTCTGGGTGAAGAAATCTGGCGTCCGCAAAGCTCTGCATCCCACCATGCCTACCGCCGTGTCGAGGCGCTGTTCGGAAGGCAGGGCCTGTCACGGCGCTTTGCCCGGATCCGGCAGCGCTACGAGAATCCCGATGAAATTGCTGCGGGGTCGGCCAGCCCGGTGCTCGAAAGCGTAACGCGGATGTCGCCGGACGGGGCCGACATGGCGAAACGCATCAACGCCAGCATTCTGGCGCCCTTTGCATGGGCCGACGGAATTTCGACCTTCCTTTCCGATCGCTACCGGTCGGGCATGATCGTCAATTTCGTGCTCGGCAGCATCGCGATTATCGCCGGCGTCCTTTACCTGCCCCTGGGTGGACCGGAAAAGAAGTGGATCTTTGCTGCGGTCGAACTGGTCACACTGCTGGTGATCGTCATGAACACGTGGGCGGGCGGAAAACGCAACCTGCACGTCCGCTGGTTCACAACGCGCCGCGTGGCCGAATATCTGCGCCAGAGACCGCTCTTGCTCGCCGCCGGCGTCGCCCGGCCAACGGGCCGCTGGCCATCGGGGCCAAGCAGCGACTGGCCAGAACTCTATGCCCGCATGGCGGTGCGCCAAGTCAGCCTGCCGCACACCAGGGTCACCGAACCGTTCCTGCGCGATCTGCTGACGGCGCTGCACGATCTGCAGGTGCGCCCCCAGGCCGAATACCATCGCGGCAAGAGCGAACTCCTCCACCGCGTCCACCACGCGCTCGACCGCGCTTCCGAATTCCTGTTCCTCGGGGCCATTCTGGCAGTTTCCGCCTATCTGGTTCTGGCCGGAGCGCAGGCACTCGGCGCTGTGCCGCACATGGATCTGGTAAAGCTGGGCAAGTGGTTCACGGTGGCCGGCGTCGCCTTCCCGACCATCGGCGGCGCGCTGGCGGGCATCCGCTATTTCGGTGATTTCGAACGGTTCGCCGATATCTCGCAAGTGGCTGGCCGGCGGCTGGAAGAAGTGGCCGAACGCATCCGGCACCTGCAAGCGGCACCGGCAGGAAAGCTGGAATTCAGCGATGTCGCAGACCTGCTGCGCACAACCGATGAAATCGTGTTCGACGAACTGGAGAACTGGCAAGCGGTCTTCAGCGCCAAGCGCATCGCCGTTCCGGTCTAGAAGATCAAAGCGCCAATGGTGCACCCGACAGGATTCGAACCTGTGGCCTCTGCCTTCGGAGCCGGTAAGGACCCCCCTACGCCAGGGTGCGCCAGAGCCGCTTATTCCACTCTAACACACTGTTTTCAATCATCTAAATTGCGACACTAGCTTCGCTGGCCTAACCCAAACTTCGCTTCGTTTCGCTCCCAACTGCTTACGTGGTGCTTACGCGAAATCGGGTGAAATGAGCCGGAGAAGTGCAGTGCCGAAACTCAGCAAACGGATCGTGGATGCAGCCGAGGCGATGAGCAAGGACTATGTCATCTGGGACGACGACCTTGCTGGTTTCGGACTGCGGGTCTTCACGACCGGCAAGCGCAGCTACGTCCTGCAGTATCGCGCGCTGGGCCGGTCCCGTCGCTACACAATTGGTCCGCACGGTGTCTGGACGCCCGAGACCGCGCGCAAGGAAGCGCTGATCCAACTCGCCCGGGTGGCCAAGGGCGAGAACCCGGCCGAGGAGCGCGAACTAGATCACAAGGCGATCACGATGAAGCAATTGTGCGAGCGCTATCTCGAGGATCTCGGCAATGGCCTGATCCTGGGCAAGGGCAATCGGCCCAAGCGGCCCTCGACCAAGATCACCGACACGGGCCGGATCAACCGCCATATCATCCCTTTGGTCGGTACCCGCCGGGTGAAGGATCTGACCCAGCCCGAGATCATCAAGATCATGATGGACATCATGGCCGGCCGGACGAAGGTCAACGTCAAAACCGAGAACCTTCGTGGCCGCTCTATCGTCACAGGAGGCGTCGGTACGGCGGCGAGGACCATTGGCTTGCTGAGTGGCATTCTGACCTATGCCGTCAATCTCGGCATCATCGAGAAGAACCCGGCGCATGGCATCAAGCGGCCCAAGGATCATACCTGCCGCCGCAGGCTCTCAGAGAACGAGTATCGTGTGCTTGGCCAACTTCTGCGCGATGCCGAAGCCAAAGCGGAGGCGGAACTGGACAGCGCACTCCTCACGGCCATGAGGATCATCCGTCAGATCGCATTGACCGGCTGTCGCCGTGGGGAGATCATCGGCCTCAGATGGGCCGAGGCTGACACTGAGGGAAGCGCCTTCCGCTTCACGGATACCAAGACCGGCGAGTCCATCCGGCCGATTGGCCTGCCAGTGGTGGATTTTCTGGAAGCAATCCGCCCCGACGAGCCCGGCCTCCATGTCTTCCCCGGCGAGCGCCAGAAGGACCGCCCCTTCGGCAGTTTCCCGAAGCACTGGAACAAGCTCGTCAAAGGCACGGCGCTGGAGGGGATCACGGCCCATGTGCTGCGGCACAGTTTCGCCAGCATCGCGAACGATCTCGGTTTCACTGAAGTGACCATCGCTGCCCTTCTCGGCCATTCCAAAGGGACGATGACCAGCAAATACATCCACACGATGGACAGCGCACTGATCATGGCTGCCGACACGGTCTCAAGCTACATCGAAGCCCTGCTCAATGGGGTCGCGTTCAAGCAGACAATCTATGCGTTCGACCGTACATCGCGCCGCAGAGCAGCCCTGCGCTTCCTGGCGCAACAGCACGAACCTGAAGATTGCGATGCGCCTGCATCGGAAGCTTCCGCACGCATTTAACAACAACCTTGACACAGAAATCCATTTGATTAGGACTCCTAACATGATTCGTGACCAGCTCATCTATGGCCTCAGCCGTCTGGCCGCCCTGGCTCGCCAGAAGGACTGGCAGACCGGCGAAGGCGCTGGACTGACTCCCACCCAAGGGGATGCGCTAAGGTTGCTGGCCGACCGTCCGGAGGGCTTGCGCCTGAAGGACCTTGCCGCACAGCTCAGTGTGCGCTCGTCAACTGCCAGCGATGCTGTCTCGGCTCTCGCCAGCAAACACCTTGTGGAACGCAGGCCTGACCCTGATCATGGCCGGGCAATCCGGGTGTCCTTGTCTCTGGAGGGCCGCGCCCTGCTTGGCCAGCTTCCGGACGGCTTTGAAGACATTGTCAGTCTGCTGAGCGACGGCAATGCCGAAAGCCTGCATAGCATAGTCGTGCGAACCATCGCGCAACTGCAACGTTCCGGACGCATTGCGCCCCAGCGCATGTGCCTGACCTGCCGGTATTTTGTGTCCGATACGAGCACGACCGAATCAGGCGAGCATTATTGCCGATTGATCAAGGCGCCGCTTCGCCAATCTGATTTGCGCCTCAATTGTCCTGAGCACGAGGAGGCCTCCTCCTCAGCCTAGATGCCCTCGGGTCGCACCGGGGTAACGCGCACAGCGTCTTCTGTGCCTTTGAATATTAGGAGTCCTATCATGAAGTCCAAAGCCATTTTCTATCACGCCGGTTGCGGCGTCTGCGTCGCTGCCGAACAGGCATTGGGGCAGGCGCTCGATCCGGCGCGCTACGACGTCGAAATCGTCGACTTCAATTCCGCACCGGACCGGGTCGGCGAAGCTGAAGCTGCCGGTGTGCAATCGGTTCCGGCCTATGTCATCGACGGCCAAGCGTTCCACATCAACTTCGGTGCCTCGATGGCGGCGGTCAAGGGAGAGGAATGATGCGCGCTCCTGCCATAGTCGCGGCCGCGCTGGCCTTGGGCGCACCGGCGGTGCAGGCACACGATGGTAGCGCCCATTCCCAGGACCCGTCGAGCGAGCGAATTGCGGCCTCGCACGAACATACCGGCGGTATCCGTCCAGCAGCGGATACTGCCGTGCAGGCACCGTTCGATATCGTCCACGCGAAGATCAGGACGGAGGGCAATGTGGCCATATTCCACATGGCTGTTTCTGGACGAGCGGGCGTTACGCGCCCCAACGCAACCGGGCGGTTCGAGGGATCGAGTGTCTTCTCCTACGTCTGGCCGACGACGATCGACCCCTACGAGGTCGGCTTCGAGCGCGGCGCTGGCATTCTCGCGCTGGCCGTCACTTCCCACCCCGATTTCGACGACACACCGTTGTTCGATGAGACGAGGGATGGAGATCTGGCCAACGATGGCGGCGAATGGCACATGCACTGGGTGGTGCTCGGGCCGGACGAAGCCTGCGGAGCCAATGGACTCAAGGTCAAGGACATTCCTGCAGGCACCAGTCCGCGTCTTCCCATGACCTGGCCGGGCGCCCCAATCCTGCTCGACAGTCCCGGCTGGCAACCGAACCTCACTCAGGAAACGGTTGAAGTGAGAGTACCGTTCGGTGACATCTCGATTGTTCAGACCGCAGGGTTTGATGGCGTGACGGCTGGATTGCGCGTCAACGAAAGCGCACATTCGCCGCTGCTGTGCGTTGCCAATGTGTTCAAGGTTGCCTCAGGCGATTTGAGCCTGCCCGGCAGGGTAAACCAATAGAAGTCCCTGACAGAGACCAGAGCCATACCGGCTCTGTCGGCGGGTCCGGCTTAGGCCGGACCCGATCCGGATTGCGGAGGCCCGACGATGCAAACACCAGCTGACATTGCGTCACTCCTGACCACCAACCCGGACGAAGGCTTTGCCCTCGCAATCAAGTTATCACGCCTTGCGGTGAAGCTGACGCAGCCTGATGCGCAAATCCGCGCCAGCTTGCGCAACGAATATGAGCAGGACGCAATGGCGCTCGTCGCTGTTGCCCAGGTCGTGGCAACGCATTTTGCCACAATTGCTGCAGCCAACAATTACTGGAAGGATTGACACCCATGAACACCGAACCGGCCCAGCCATGGACGACTACCCGATGGTTCAACAGTGAACCGCTGACCCTGGAGGATCTGCGCGGACGCGTTATCGTCCTCGGTACGTTCCAGATGCTGTGCCCAGGCTGCGTTGCCAACGGTCTCCCGCAGCTCCAGCGGATCGTGCAGACGTTCAATCGCCGCGATGTCGCGGTTATCGGCCTTCACACCGTGTTCGAGCATCATGCAGCGATGACCCCAACTTCGCTCGAAGCCTTCTTGCTGGAATACAGGATCGGGTTTCCCGTCGGGGTGGATTCGCATGAGGATTCGTCCGGTACGCCCATTACCATGACCCGATACGGTCTGCGCGGCACGCCTTCGCTGGTGCTGATTGATCGCGCTGGCCTGATCCGCTTTCGCGGGTTTGGTCACGAACCCGATCTGGCAGTGGGTGCCCGCATCGCTCAACTGATTGCGCAGCAGGATGTCGGCATGGCGACCGCAGGAGAATCCGGCGCCGCAGTTTGCGTGCCCGGTGGGGAATGCGGATAGCGCGAGGATTCTTTGCCATTGCCAAGCTCGACAACCTTGCCTGACGTTTTGCGTGACCTGATTGTCCGTGTCCGATCGTTCGGCTGGGCATCCGCCGCCCGCGAGACGACGTGCCAGTTGTTAGGGCCGCTCAATGAAAAAGCGTGGTCAGGATTTGCAGCGAGTTGGGATCGGCTTGAGCTTGACACCTATATGGCGGATGGTGGACGCTATCGGCGTCGGCGATATGCCGTTCTGGGCTTCTCCGAAGGCCGTCTCGCCCAGCTCACGCCTCGGGCGCATTTCCAAAGCCGGGACCACAATCCGCTCAACGGCGGGATAGCGCGCTGGTTTGCTCAGGTGGAGCAGGCCACGCTTGAAAATCCAGTCTTTGCCGACCTGCTCAACCTCTGCCTTGCTGTCTTCGAAACGGGTACTACGACTCTCGAAATCGAGGTGCACCAGTTCCGCATAGAAGCTGGCCTGTCCGCCGGACATCCGACACCGGAGGGCATGCACCGTGACGGGGTTGATTGGGTCGGAATTTTCCTTGTCGAACGCAAGAACGTCGAGGCCGGAACCACGCAAATCTGCGTCGATGGCTTAGTTGATCCGGCTGAGTTCACTCTGGTCGAGCCGCTCGATGCCGTATTCATCAAAGACAACCGCGTCCTGCATGGCGTCACGCCAATCACGGCGCAAGACGCGCAATCGACAGGTCACCGCGATGTGTTGGTTCTGACCTTCCGGACAGTGGCAGTATAGTCTCGCTCAAACGCGGTGGAAGGCTATCGACAACCGCACAGGACCTACGAGTTCCAGATGATGCTGCTCACGCGGTGGAACGACAAACTCGTCGCCCGCGACAAGTTTGCAGCGATCGCACTCCTTGTCGTCCCAAACAAGCATGATTGCACCCGCCTCGACAGCAAGGACAGCCCAGACATCTGGCTTAAGGCGGTGCTCTGCCAGTAGGCCGCGCGGAATAGATACCTCATTGAAAGGGCCGAGATGGCGGTAGCATTTCGTACCAGGCGGTAACCTGACAAGAGGGCTTGCTTTCATCAGAATACGATGGCGCGGATGATCACGACCGCAAAGCCGAACAGCGCGAGACATATCGGGATAACAAGCACCTGTCCAAACACGGCCTTCATCGACATTGGCCCGGTGTAGGTCTGGAGCGGTGCCACGCCGCGTGCGAAATCGGACCTACGCCTGGACGGCTTGAGGCCCACCAAAATGCTGGCGGCTGCGAAGTATATGACGGTGTAGCCGATGCTGACGATGATCGCGAAGAGTGCATGCAGGTCATTGCCAGTTGCAAGGATCATGCACACGAAGAAGACCCCATATCCGGCAAACATCACAGCCCAGATCCATGCCGGAAACTCCATGTCGGAATGTTCCGGCTGGGCCGGGCCGGAGGGCTCGGAGGAGGTGTTCGTGCAGTCCAGTGGTTGCTTAGCCGCGCCCGGGCCCTCTGAGAGCGCGGCAACGCTGTTTTCGTCAAGCATCGGTCAATCCCTTCATGGCTTTGATGTCGCGCCGCCCATCTCGGTGAATGCGAATGCCGGTAAGCAGACTGTCGGCGATCATTCGCGCCCGGCTGCCTATGAGGTTGCTGGCGGCTTCGTCGCGTTCGATCTCGAGCAGGGTCTGATCGAACAGCGCAAGCCAGTGCTCGAACTCCGCGCTCTCAATGCCGGGGATCGCGATGTGTTTGAGCATCGGGTTCCCGGAAAATTCGCCGCTTTGATGCAAAACTGAACGCCAGAAGGCCTTCATCCGTGCAAGGTGATCCGGCCAGTTCGCAATCCGCGCAGCAAAGATTGGTCCGAGAAGTTCGTCATCACGAACCTTGCCATAGAAGCGCTCGACCAACCCATCGATGAAGTCGCTATCGATCCCCATCGCTTCCGCCGAGCTGAGCCGCTCTGCGCGCACGGACTTTGCGTGATTGATTGACATTCTGTAGGCCCCGACTCAAAGTGGTATTTTATATACTACTAATATGCGGTTGCGGTTTAAGCAACATCCAATATACCACTTTTATGAGACTGAGCCTGCATACTGACTACGCGCTGCGCGTGCTGATGTACCTAGCGACGACCGATGAGCTTGCTTCAGTCGACCGTATCGCGGACGCCTTCGGCATTTCCCGGAACCATTTGATGAAGGTTGCAAAGCACCTTGCGGATGGCGGCTATATCGAAGCCAAGCGTGGTCGCGGCGGCGGCCTGGCGCTCGCAATGCCGAAACGCGAGATCAGTGTGGGGCAAGTCGTGCGCTCGATGGAATCGCTGTCCGGTTTTGTCGAATGTTTTACGCCTGAGACCAACAAATGCCCGATTGCCGGTGCGTGCGGACTGCAGGGCGCTCTAGGGCTCGCGGTCGGCGATTTCCTGAAACGTTTGGATGGATATAGCCTGCAGGATCTGGTGCCCGATCGAAATCGCTTCGAGGCAAGATTGCGCGGACTGCCTTCCCTGAAGGCCCAAGGTTTGGCAGACTTGAACAATCGTAGGACCCATGATTGAGATCCATCAGCTGCGCTACGCAGTTGCGACTGCTGACTCGAAGAGCTTCTCACGGGCGGCAGCAGCGCTCAATGTCAAACAGATCACGCTCAGCCGGAAGGTGCAGCAGCTCGAAGACCGCCTGGGTGTCAAACTGTTTGAGCGGTCGACGCGCGGAGCAGAGATTACGGAGAGTGGTCGCCCATTCATCGAGCAGGCACGCCGCATCGTTACCGATGTCGACAACCTGCGGACGACGGCCCGCAATGTGAGCTACGGCCTGCATGGGCGTATTGCCGTGGGCTATTGTTCTCCACTCATGGCGGGCAATCTCAGGCTGGCGATCTCGGACTATTTGACCAAATTCCCGGACGTTCAGTTCGATGGCGTCGAGGCGGGTCTGGAACGGCTGACACATGGCCTGCAGTCGCACATGATCGATGTCGCAGTGGCACCGGTTGGCCAGCTTGAAGACGGGATCGCTTCGCGCAGCGTTTGGTCGGAAAAACTCTACGTCACACTGCCGGATGATCACGAACTGGCGACACGCCAGAAAATTTACTGGCAGGACCTGCGCCGCGAGATCTTCGTGGTCCCTTCGAGCGGCCTTGGCCCCATATTCGAGAACCTGATCGCATCCCGCCTGACCGAACAAGGGCGACGCCCGAATATCATCGTCCAGGATACCAGCCTCGAAAGCGTTCTCAGCATCGTGGCGGCAAAGCGTTACATCTCCATCGCGACGGGAGCGTCACAAGGTGTTGCATGGAGCGACCTGCGATTTCAGGAGATCCACGATCCCACCGGCCCTGCCCGCCTCGAATATGCGCTCTACTGGCGCGAGGACAATGACAACCCCGCGCTCCAGCGCTTCTTCAAGCTGATCGAGGAACGCTATCCCGGCTGAGCCGCGCGGCGCGCCTTGGCGAAACTCCGGTCGGTGGCAATGAACCGCGCCAACATCGGCGCGACCAGTTGCTCAGGCGTTGGCGCCCCACTTGTATTGCCGCCATTGATCACCACGCCATAGGCGACCAGATCGCTGTGCAGCCTGGCGGGCACTTCGATAGTCAGCTTGACCGGCTTTTCATCGGCGATGTCGGAGAGCTTCAAACGGGTCATTGCCCGCCTCCCAGCACCAGGTCGCGCGTCACCAGCACCCGTACCGGATAGCCGGGACGGATGGTGATGGTCGGTCTGACCTGGAGCTCACGGCTGACAATCTGCTCGCCGGCACGGTTGACGCTGTCCTGGCTGCCACGACGCAGAGCACGCGTGATGTTGCCATCGCTACCCGAGCCCAATTCTGAACCGACCCCGAGCAAGGTCGAGACCAGCGCCGCCTTGAGCACCCCGCCCCAATGGTAGTCGATGCCGTCCTGCAACCCAGCGAACCCTTGCGTATCCGATGCAGGCTGGCGTTCGAGCACGATCGAACGGCCATCGGGCAGGATCAGCCGGTTCCAGGCCAGCAGCACCCGGTTCTGCCCGAAAGCTACATCGGCATCATAGTCGCCGATCAGGCGCGAGCCCTGCGGGATCAGCAATATGCGCCCGGTCGGGCTGTCATAGACATTCTGAGTGACCTGGGCGGTGACCAGGCCGGGAAGGTCCGAGCGGATACCCGTGATCAGCGCCGCCGGAATGACCGAACCGGCCTGCAGGATTTCGGGCGATGCCAGCCCGGTAAGCCTTTCGAAGGACACAGTGCGCCGGTCGCTGGCACGTTCGAGAAAGACCTGCCTGCGTCCGGCTTCGGATTGTGGTGCCGTGCCAGGAGAAGTGGCAGGTGCAGCACTCGATGCGGGCAGGACAGGCAATCCAGCACCCGCCCCGTTCGGAGTGCCGCCACCGAAGAACAACCGGCTCCCGCGCGCGGCTTCGCGCTCCTGTTCTGCACGCTGGCGAGCAGCTTCGGCAGCAGCAACGGCGGGATCAGGCGGTGGCGCGGTTGGCGGCTGCGAACCGATCGGCGGAAGTTCGGCAATGTCGCCGCGCTGCTGGGCATCGAGGATCGGCTTGCCGAGATCGCCGGGAAGCGGCGGCCCGAGTTTGGGCACCTCGCCATAATCCTTCGGCGCGCCCGCAAAATTGTCAGCCACGGCAGAGCCATCGGTGTTGTAGAGTTCTTCGCCATCGCTCCGTCCCGAAGGCTGGAGCGCATAGATCAGCGCGCCGCCGACCAGGGCAATGCCGCAGGCAGAGGCAATGCCGATGGCCTTGCGCGACAGGCGCATCACGCGCGGCGGATCGCCGCGCAGCTTTACCGCTGCTTCGGGATCGACGGGCGCGACTTCGGCACGCTCGGTGTCATCGTCGCCCGTCATGCCCGCCCCCGCCGGTTTGCGGTGATCCGCACGGTCTTCTGACCGCGTCGACTGCCAAGGCGCAGTTCGGCCCGGTCGAACAGCCGGTCGACGATCATGAAGCGGCCCGATACGCGGTAGTTGACCAGCTCAGCCACACCGCCCGCGCCGACTACGAACAGCGGTGGCAACTCGCCCTGCGCGACCCCTTCGTCAAATTCGATGAAGACGCGGGTGCCGTCATCGAAAACGCGCAGCGGACGCCAGTCGGTCCGGTCACCATCGACCTTGTAGCGGAAATTGAGCAGCGAGAGGTCCATCCCCGCTGCAATCGGTACTGCACGTTCGGCTTCGGCCTGGGCCTGCCGCAAAGCGATCAGTTCGTCCTGCGGATAGGTCCAGGAGACCGAGGCCATGTAAACGGAAGGATTGGCGCGCAGTTCGAGATGGTAGGTGCGCCGGTCGGTGTTGATCACGAGATTGGTCGCGATGTCGGGGCGGACGGGCTTGACGAGGATATGGACTCGCGCGGACGGACCGCTGCCGCTGACCGTGTCGCCAATCATCCAGCGCACCGTGTCGCCCGAGGCGACCGGTCCCGAGCCGACGAGTTGCTCGCCTTCCTGCAGCGCGATGTCGGTGACCTGTCCAGGTTTGGCATAGATCTGGTAGAGCGCGCCTTCGGTGAAGGGATAGACCTGGATGGCGTTCAAAAACCCGGTGCCGTCGGGCTGGACGCGGGCCGCCTCCATTGCCGCTCCCACCCGGTCCCTCGGAGCAGGGGGACTCTGGGACGGGCGGGAGCGACCCGCGGCCCGGGGAGGGGATGGCCGCGGAAGGGGTTGCAACTGGCCGGGAAGCGGCAGCGGCACGGGAATGGCCACGACGGTCTCTGTCGGTGCTGGCGAAGGGAGTGCCTGCGCCGCCTCGCTGCGCGGCGCAGGCACGGCAGGTCCCTCGGCGGATTGCGTCCGGGCCTGCAAGGGGGTGATGATCGCGACGCTTGCTGCAAGTATTGCGAGGGTGACGGTGCGCCGGCGGCGCGCAAGAGTGCTGATCATGATCCGAGTTCCTTCGACCAGTTGATGGCGTTGACGAAGATGCCGAGAGGGTTCTTGCGCAGGGCATCGGGGGTATGCGGGGTCTGGACAACGATCGTCAGGATCGCGGTCCAACGGCTTGTCTCGGCAAGGCTGCCGTCGCGGTAACGGCGCTCGATCCAGGCGACGCGGAAACTGGTCGGCGAGGCGCGGATGACGCTGGTGACATCGACCCCGACCTGTTCGCGGCCGATGAGGGCGAAGGGATCGTTGGTGCGGGCATAGTCGTTGAGCGCCAAGGCTCCCCGGTCGGTGGCGAAATCATAGGCGCGCAGCCAGTTCTGCCGCACGATGATCGGATCGTCGGGAACGGCGCGCACCTGCTCGATGAAACGGGCAAGGTGGAAGGCTATCTGCGGATCGGAAGGCGTATAGCCTGCATCGGCAGGCGCGACCGCCTGCGCTTCGCCGAGTCTGTCGACCTGCACCACCCAGGGAACGATCGATCCGCGCGCACCCTGCCAGACAATCCCGGCGGTAAGGCAGGTCGAAAGCCCGAGCGCACCGAAGAAGGCGAGCCGCCAGCTGCGCGCCTGGACGCGGGCGGAGCCGATCCGGTCGTCCCAGACCTGCGAGGCGCGCTGGTAGGGAGTCTCGGGTTCGGGAGTCTTGCCGTAGCGGATCGATGGGCGTCGGAACATGGATCAGTCCTTTTCGGAAGTGTCGATGGAAGCGCCGCCGCCATGGCTGTCGCCGGCCTTCAAGGTGTGCGCGGCGATGGTGGTGCCGTGGGTCAGGGTCTGCCGGTCCTTCATCGCCTTGGCCCAGGCGGGTTGGCCCTGATCGGCGGCGGCGGGTGGAGCCGGCGGGGGCGTGTTGGGGCCCGGAATGATGGTGCCACCGGTGTTGGTGATCGCGGCACGGCCGCCATCGCGGAAAGATTGCTTCACGCTGTCGCCCGCCTTGCGCAGCGGCGAAGTCGCGGCACCGGCCCCTGCCTTGCCGACAGCGGCCATGCCGGAGCCGACGGCAGCCGGGCCGGACTTGCCTGCCGAACCGAGGGCATAGGCCATGGTCGCCCCGCCCGCAGCGCGCGAGCTGCCATGGGCGACGTTGGAAGCAGCCGAGGCGACCGCGCCGCCCGCCAGCTTGGCACCAGCAACAGCTCCGGCAGCAGCACCGCCTGCCAGCAAGGCGGTTCCCGCTGCGGCACCTGCGCCCAGCTGCGGCCCGCCCGAGACGATGCCATTGGCAACGCCTGGACCGAAGATGCCAAGGCCGAGCAGAGTCAGGCTGGCGAGCACGATTGAGAGCGCGTCCTCGATCGTCGGTTCGCCCGAAATCGCGCTGGTGAACTCGGTGAAGATGGTCGAGCCGATCCCGACGATCACCGCTAGCACCAGCACCTTGATGCCTGACGAGACGACATTGCCGAGCACGCGCTCGGCCATGAAGGCGGTCTTGCCGAACAGGCCGAAGGGGATGAGCACGAAGCCGCAGAGCGTGGTCAGCTTGAACTCGATCAGGGTGATGAACAGCTGAATCGCCAGGATGAAGAAGGCGATGATGACGATCGCCCAGGCGACCAGCAGGATGACGATCTGGAGGAAGTTCTCGAAGAAGCTGACGAAGCCCATCAGGTCGACGATGGCTTCGAGCATGGGCTGCGCGGCATCGAGGCCGACCTGTGCGACCCGGCCGGGCTGAAGTAGTTCGGCGGCAGAAAAGCCGGTGCCGCTGGCCTTGAGGCCAAGTCCGGCAAAGCTCTCGAACACGATGCGGGCGAGCGCGTTCCAGTTGCCGATGATATAGGCGAAAGCGCCGACGAACAGGGTCTTCTTGACGAGGCGCGCGATGATGTCCTCGTTCTCGCCCCAGGTCCAGAACAGCGCGGCCAGCGTCACGTCGATCACGATCAGCGTGGTCGCGACGAAGGCCACCTCGCCCGAGAGCAGGCCGAAGCCGCTGTCGATGTAGCGCGAGAAGATGTCGAGGAAGCGGTCGACGACGCCGGTGCCACCCATGTCACTGGTCCTTTGCTGGCTGGGGTTCGGGTGAGGATGCCGGAGCCGCGCCTTCTTCGGTCGCGTTCTCCGCCCCGCTTTTCAGCCCGAGGAACCGACGCCGCTTCTCGGCCCAGGCCGCGTGGCAATCGGGAGAGGACAGCGCAAGTTGGCCCATCCGCGCGCAAGCACGCAGCTGCAAAGGCAGCGGATCGCCATCCGGCTCGAACACGGTGGTCACTTCCACAGGCACAGGCTTTGGCTCCTCGCGCAGCTGGAGCGCGGTCATGGTCAGCGCCACGGCGACGAACCCAATCGCTCCGATCCGCGCGAAGAGCCTCATGTCCATCGCCTCAGTTCCGGAACATCTGGGCATTGGCGGGAACGTAACCGCGCCCCGGCGACAGGAAGCGGCGCAGCTGTTCGCGGGCCTGCGCCTTCGCCGCTGCCGCATTTGCGGCGTCGAGCGACTGCGCGCGGGCGAAGGCGGCGAGCGTGGCGGTAAGATCGGCGAGCTGCTGCGACTGGAGCGCAAGCAGCTGGTTTCCGGCCTGGGCGGCCTGCAGCGCACCGGTGGCCGACTGGCTGGCGGTGACCAGCGTCTGTACCGCGCTGCGCGCGCCTTCGATATTGCTGACAGCGCCCGCCTGGACCTTGAGCGCATCTTCGAAGGCAGCGACGCTGTTCTTCCAGCGCCCCTCGGCGGCCTGGACCATATCGCGCTGGCTGCCGGTCAAATTTCGCCCCGAATATTGCCGCTCGAACTCGCGTTCGATCTGCTGGACATCATAGGAGATGCGCTGGGCCTGGCTGAGGAGCTGCTGGGTCTGGCGGATCTGCTGCTGGAGCGGTTCGAGCACGCTGGTCGGCAGGCTGGTGAGGTTGCGCGCCTCGTTGATCAGCGAGGTCGCCTGGTTCTGCAAGGATCGGATCTGGTTGTTGATCTGCTCGAGCGTACGCGCGGCGGTGAGCACGTTCTGCGCGTAGTTCGAGGGATCATAGACGATGCCGCCGAAGCCGAACTGGGCATAGGCGGGCGCAGGGGCCAGGGCGGTGGCGGTCATAGACAGCACGGCAACACCGGCGGCGAGCGCATGGGCAAGACGGGGGGACTTCATGGGGCTTACTCCTTGGGTTGGCCCGAAGGGGGATTGGGGTTTCGGGCGGGGGGAACGGATGGCGGTGCGGGCAGCATATCGGCCGCCCAGGCGAGGCCGCGATGGCGCAGCCAGGTCGGCGCGAAATCGTCAGCGCCATAGGCTTTGGTCAGTTCGCCGATCGCGAGCTGGTCGACCTTCGACGAAGTGGCGGTGAAGGCGAGCGCGACTTCGCCGAGGCCCAGTTCGAACAGCCGGTTACCGCGCGCCGACTGGCAGTAATAGTCACGCTTGGGGGTGGCCCGGGCGACGATCTCGATCTGCCGGTCGTTGAGCCCGAAGCGGCGATAGATCGAAAGGATCTGCGGCTCGACCGCGCGTTCGTTGGGGAGGAATATCCGGGTCGGGCAGCTCTCGATAATGGCGGGCGCGATCGCGCTGGTCTCGATGTCGGCAAGGCTCTGGGTCGCGAAGACCACACTCGCATTCTTCTTGCGCAGCGTCTTGAGCCATTCGCGCAGCTGCGCGGCGAAGGCCGGGCTGTCGAGCACCAGCCATCCCTCGTCGATGATGATCATGGTCGGCGAGCCGTCGAGGCGGCCCTCGATGCGGTGGAACAGGTAGGAGAGTACGGCGGGCGCTGCTGCCGAGCCGGTCAGCCCTTCGGTCTCGAAGGCCTGGAAGCTCGCTTTGCCCAGATGTTCGACCTCGGCATCGAGCAGGCGGCCAAACGGACCGCCGATGCAATAGGGTGCGAGCGCCTGCTTTAAGGCCTGCGACTGGAGCAGCACGGCGAGTCCGGTCAGGGTGCGTTCGGCGATGGGCGCGGTGGCGAGCGAGGTCAGTGCTGACCAGAGATGCTCCTTGGTCACCGGATCGACTGCCACGCCTTCGGAAGCCAGGATCGCCTGGAGCCATTCGGCAGCCCAATTGCGCTCTGCAGGTTCGTCGATCCGCGCCAGCGGCTGCAATGACACCGCACCGGCACCATCATCCGACAGGCTGGTGCCCCCCAAGGACGAACCCAGGTCCTGCCAGTCGCCGCCGCAGGCCAGCGCCGCCGCACGGATCGAGCCGCCGAAATCAAAGGCGAAGACTTGTGCGTTCCCGTAGCGGCGGAACTGCAGCGCCATCAGCGCGAGCAGCACCGACTTGCCCGCCCCGGTCGGGCCGACGATCAGCGTATGGCCAACGTCTCCAACGTGTAGCGAAAACCGAAACGGGGTTGAGCCTTCGGTGCGCGCATAGAACAGCGGCGGCGCGGCAAAATGCTCATCGCGTTCCGGCCCGGCCCAGACCGCCGAAAGGGGGATCATATGTGCGAGATTGAGGGTCGAAATCGGCGGTTGCCGAACATTGGCGTAGACATGGCCGGGGAGCGAGCCGAGCCAGGCCTCGATGGCGTTCATGCCCTCGACGATCACGGTGAAATCGCGGCCCTGGATGACCTTCTCGACCAGACGCAGCTTCTCCGCCGCAAGCGAAGGATCCTCGTCCCATACGGTGACGGTCGCGGTGACATAGGCCTGCCCGACATGATCGGCGCCGAGTTCCTGCAGCGCCTCATCGGCATCGGCGGCCTTGTTCGAGGCGTCGCTGTCGAGCAGCGTCGAAGCCTCGTTGGTCATCACCTCCTTGAGGATCGCGGCGACCGACTTCCTCTTGGCGAACCACTGCCGCCGGATCTTCGCGGTCAGCTTGGTCGCATCGGTCTTGTCGAGCATCACTGCGCGGGTCGACCAGCGATAAGCGAAGGCGAGGCGGTTGAGTTCGTCGAGCAGCCCCGGGAATGTGCTGCTGGGAAAGCCGACCACGGTCAACGTGCGCAGATGCGCGCGACCAAGGCGTGGTTCGAGACCTCCGGTGAGCGGTTCGTCGGCGAGCAGCGCGTCCAAGTGCATGGGAGTTTCGGGAACGCGGACCCGGTGGCTGCGGGTCGAGATGCAACTGTGGAGGTAGGTCAGCGTTGCGCTGTCATCGAGCCATTGGGCCTCGGGCACGAAGCCTTCGACTAGCCGCAACAGGCGGTCGGTGCGGTCGACAAACAGGTCGAGCAATTCCTTGGGGTTGATCCCCTTCTCGGCCTTCCCTTCATAGAGCCAGCTCTCGGCGCGAGCAGCATCCTCGGCGGGCGGCATCCAGCACAGGGTCAGGAAATAGCCGCTCTCGAAATGCGCGCCTTCCTCGGCGAACTGCGCAGCACGCTCTCGTTCGACCAACGCGGAGGCCGGATCGGGAAACTGGCTGTCAGGATAATCCTGTGCCGGACGGCGCACCGCCTCGACGAAGATCGCCCAGCCCGAACCTAGCCGCCGCAGCGCAGAATTGAGCCGCGCCGTGGTCGCGATAAGTTCGGCGGGCGTCGCGCTGTCGAGATCAGGCCCCCGAAAGCGTGCACTGCGTTGGAAGCTGCCGTCCTTGTTGAGCACCACACCGGGCGCGACCAGCGCCGCCCAGGGGAGGAAGTCTGCAAGCCGGTCAGCCTTGTTCCTGTATTCGCGAAGCGAGAGCATCGGCTCAAACCCTCAGATAGTTGGGAAAGCGCAGATGCCGCCGCGCGACATCGACGAACTGCGGATCGCGCCGCGCCGCCCAGACCGAGACCGCTTGGCCGAGCGCAAAGATCACCACGCCAGCGATCCACAGGCGCAGGCCCAGCCCGATCGCGGCGGCCAGCGTCGCATTGGCGATGGCAAGGCCGCGCGGCGCGCCACCGAGCAGGATATGCTCGGTCAGCGCGCGGTGGACCGGCACCACGTAGCCAGGGACGCTTTCGGGCGGCGCGGCGTCCATCAGACGAGCGCTCCGCCGCCGAAGCTGAAGAACGACAGGAAGAAGGACGAGGCGGCAAAGGCGATCGACAGGCCGAACACGATCTGGATCATCCGCCGGGCGCCGCCCGAGGTGTCGCCGAAGGCCAGCGCGAGGCCGGTGGCGATGATGATCATGACCGCGACGATCTTGGCGACGGGGCCCTGGATCGATTCGAGGATCGACTGGAGCGGCGCTTCCCATGGCATTGACGAACCGGCGGCATGGGCGGGCGCGGCAACGGTAAGAGCAACGCAGCCGCTGAGCATGGCGGCGGACAGCCGGGCACGGGCGCGCGAAAAGGTCTGGATCACGTATTGTCTCCTTGGACGTGGGGGATGAAGGGAAGGATGCGGTAATCGCCTTGGCTATCGAGCCCGGTGACCTCAGCGAGTTCGGCCAGCCGTCGTCCTGTGCCGTCGCGGACCAGCACGGCGATGACGTCGATAGTCTCAGCAATCAGCACTCGCGGCACGGTGACCACGCTTTCCTGGATCAGCTGTTCGAGCCGCCGCAGCACACCAAGTGCGGACCCGGCATGGATGGTGCCGACGCCGCCGGGATGTCCGGTGCCCCAGGCCTTGAGCAAGTCGAGCGCCTCGGCCCCGCGGACCTCACCAATCGGAATGCGATCGGGCCGCAGCCGCAGCGCCGAACGGACCAGATCGGACAGCGACGCCACACCATCCTTGGTGCGCAGGGACACGAGGTTGGGCGCGGCGCATTGCAACTCGCGGGTATCCTCGATCAGGACCACCCGGTCATCAGTCTTAGCGACCTCGGCGAGCAGCGCGTTCGTGAGCGTGGTCTTGCCGGTCGATGTGCCCCCGGCGACAAGGATGTTCTTCTTCTCGCCGACAGCGCGGGTAAGCGCGTCGGCCTGTCCCTGTGTCATGATCCCGGCCGCGACGTAGTCGGCAAGGGTGAACACCGCGACGGCGGGCTTGCGGATCGCGAAGCTGGGTGCTGCCACGACCGGCGGCAGCAGCCCCTCGAACCTCTCTCCCGTATCGGGAAGCTCTGCCGACACCCTCGGCGCTTTGGCATGAACCTCGGCCCCGACATGGTGCGCGACCAGCCGGATGATCCGCTCACCATCGGCAGCAGACATGCCTTTTCCCGTATCGGCGATCGCGGCTCCCAGCCGGTCGATCCAGAGCCGCCCGTCGGGATTGAGCATGACCTCGATGACCGAGACATCTTCCAGCCAGGCCGCGATCTCCGGCCCCAACGCGGTGCGCAACATGCGCGCCCCGCGCGACGATGCTTCGGACCGGATCGGAATGACGCTCATGGGATGCCCCGTTCAGATGAGGCAACCGACCATCGGCTGCGCTCGCGAGGCAGATCAAAGAGACATTAGTTCGGGGGAACGCAACAGCGCGTTGTGACGAGCGTATGGTGGCGAAAAGGGAGAAAAAATCGGCGGCATTTCTCCATAGAGAAATCATGACGTGCCCGACGCGGAGACCCGTGCTTCTGGTTTGGGAAGCAGGAGCAAGCGATTCGAATGGCCCGGAGCCTTTGAAGAAACCCCTTGAATGTCTGAATATCCGACATTATAGGGGGTTTATGTAGGAAACTGATGTGAGGCAGAGATGGCGACAATTGCCCCTCCAGCACCAACAATCACAGCGTTCCCGAAGGGCGACGTGATCAAGGCATTGGTTGATGAGCTTCTCGAAGTGGCTCGGACAGAAGCGCAATTGCGCGGCATGGCATTGCCTCAAGATCAAGCCGGGGCGATGGCGATGTCGGTCCCTCTGGATTCACTTTCTGTAGTGGATACGCTTTGCGCCATCGAACCTGTGGTGGGTTTTGAGTTGCGCGAAAGTCTCGTCCGCACAGGCGGCTACAATTCTATCGACGAAGCGCTGGGACATCTCTTGCCTCGCATCGAAAAGGTCTGGGTGAAGAAGACGAAGGGAACCAAGCCATGAACCACGTGGCGATTGATCAAGGTGTCGATGATGAAACAGCTCGTCGCCAGCTCGGTGACCGCTTGCGCGAAGCACGCAAATATCTGGGCCTCAAACAGGACGAGGTTGCCAGTTACCTCAAGATCCCGCGCACGGCACTGACGGATATCGAGAATGGCCAACGTCGAGTGGAAGCGATTGAATTGACGCGCCTTGCCAAGCTCTATCGCCAATCTGTTGGCTATTTCACCGGAGAGGATGTGGCCTCAGCGAGCCTGCCCGTCGATGTTGCGCATCTGGCTCGCCGGGTTGCCGACCTTTCTGCCGATGACCGGGCGGAATTGGGACGGTTTGCGGAGTACTTGCGGTCACGCTCCGCTGGCGGACAGGCCTGATCCATGGCTCTGGACTATGAGGGCGCGGTCAGGGCCGGCGCAATGGCGGCTGGGCGCCTTCATCGTCGGTTGGGAACGCAGGCGTTCATCGAACAACACGGAGGCAATGTCGATGTGTTCGGTACAATTCATTCGCTTGGCCTGCCGCTTCTTCTGCGTCCACTCAAAGGCCTGCTTGGTGCCTATCTGAGTTCGCCCGCGCCCGGCGTCTTGGTGACCACCGAGCGCCCCATGAGCATCCAACGATTTACCGCTGCCCACGAGCTTGGGCATTTTGCGATGGAGCATGAGCCAAGCCTCGATGATGAAAGCATCCTGCGGCGGATGCCGATGAGCCCGGAACCGGGCAGCAAATTCGAGGAAACTGAGGCCGATGCGTTCGCCATCGCTTTCATGATGCCTAAATGGCTCGTTGCGCAACACTGCGCACGCCAAGGATGGACCACAGCCGATCTGCGACATCCTAACATTGCATATCAGCTCTCGCTTCGCATCGGCGCCAGCTATGAAGCGACTTGTCGGACTTTGGTCCGGTACAATCTCATCACGACCGCAATCATGCGCGACTTGCTCGCAACAAAGCCTCGCAGCTTGAAGGTCGACCTGCTGAATGACTACAAGCCCTCCGATTATCGGGGCGACGTTTGGTTGCTGACCGAGAAGGATGAGGGCGCGCGCCTAGACGGAAGCCGGAACGACTTGTTTGTGCTCAAACTCACCGAGCACAGTGGGGGCGGCTATTTGTGGGACCTCGACCAGTTGATCGCTAGCGGATTCGCGGTGGTGAGGGATGAGCGCGAGGCGTTCGATGCGGAGGCGATTGGCGGTCCGGTGGTGCGCAGGGTCACTGCCGCTCCGGAAGCGGCCCACCGTGGACGCATGTCCCTCAATGAGCGTCGTCCTTGGCAGCCGGCTAGCGCCAATGCGAGCCTGACGATCGATTACGACCTGACCGGCCCGGAGCAGCAAGGCCTTTCACGCGCCGAACGGCGCCATCTGCTTGAGGCCGCCTGACGCGTCATGATCGATATCGTTACCGACCTTCGGCCGCTGCTCGGCGCAGTGCGCGATCAGGGAGCACGGCCAACCTGCCTTGCGTTCGCCGTAAGCGATGCGCACGCGGCGCTCCGGGATGGATGGTCTCCTCTGTCCTGCGAGTTCGCATTTTTTCACGCGCACAGGCGAAGCGGCACCACCCCGGAACAGGGTGCAAGCCTATCGTCCATGCTTGATGCGCTGCGCCTTGATGGACAACCCGCAGAAAGCGGTTGGCCCTACCTCGATATCGTTCCTGCTGATTTGTCGCATTGGGTCCCTCCGACTGACGTCGGCCCGCGATTTGGACGCAATGGGGCGGCAAACAGCTGCATCATCCCTTCAATTCTTGAAGCCCTCGACAGCGGAATGCCGGTGCTACTCCTGACGATGCTTTCAAAGTCGTTCTATGCGCCTTCGAATGCGGGGATCGTTGATCCTGCCAAGGGTGAGGATCCCGATCCGGCGTTGCGACATGCTGTCGTAGCTGTGGGGCACGGAACCACGAGCGACCAAACGGCAATCCTCATCCGCAATAGCTGGGGTGCCGAATGGGGAGAGGACGGCCACGCTTGGCTGACCGAGAAATTCCTGTCGCCGCGCCTCTTTGCGACGGCCATCCTGACGGAGGACATCGATGTATCTTCCCGTGCCGCCGCAGCCTGATTGTGTCTCAGCCTGGCTGGAGGCCGTGCGCCTTGTAAACGCAAGGCCGGGGCATCACGATCACAATGTTGTAATCGACGTCGCAAATCCATCGGAGCGAGCCAGTGTTTCCGATCCAGTGGTCGCTGAAGTCGATGCCTTCTTCGAGAAGCGTGACACGAAACGCATTGAGACGGTTGCGAATACGATCTTTCCAGCAGCCCTCTATCGACGATACGGATCTCCCGCATTCTTTGATCGATTTCGAGACAAGGTGCTGCCTAAGGTCCGCTCTCAGGGAAAGAAGAGCTGGTCAGGCTACTACTTCGAGCGGATGATGCAGCTGCCGCAGCCGGAAGGTGAACCGATCAATCAGTTGACCGAAATCATTGGGCGACTGAAAGATCCGAATGTCCGGGCGCTAAACAAGTTCGAACTCAGCGTGTTTGATCCGGCCCGAGATGTAGATGGGTCGCCCTATGGCGGGCAGTGCCTCAGCTTTGCCAGCTTCAAGCTCATCGGCGATGGCAACGAGCGAAGGCTGGCTTTGACCGCGATGTATCGCAACCACTACTATATTGAGAAATTGCTCGGCAACTTGATCGGACTTGGCCGTTTGCTGCAATTTGTGGGCGAGGAGTCCGGGATTGCAACGGGGTCGCTAACGGTCATGTCGACACATGCGACGGTCGATGTGAAGAACGGCAAATGGAATCGCGGCGACATCGACACACTTCTGGCGAATTGTGATCAGGCGAACGCGTTGGCGCTTGCCGCGTAGGCTGCACTGAGCGGAAGTTCGGGCGACGCGACAGGCTCTTCAGCAATGCCGTAGAGGTCAAACATTCCATCGATGAATTCACGTTGCCCGCCGTAACTGGGATGCCGGATGGCAGTGATTGGAATGTCGAGACCTTCGAGCGCCATATGCGCATCGCGGCCAATCGCGACAATGCGCTTGGGCTGAATCATCGCCATGAGTGACTGCAACAGCGGCCAGGTCGCTTCGCGTTCCGCACGGGTGTGGCAACGGTTGGACATTGGATCCCCAGCCTCATGGGGGTGAAAGGGAAAGACATTCCAAAGCATCACAGGCTTGCCGATGCGATTAAGGACCTGCCAGACAATGGCGGCGGTTCTTTCTGCTACAGCTGGTCCGTCGGTGGCACGTTCGAGCGCAATTCCCCCCATCAAGGCTGATGCCTGGGTGAGATGTATCTCGTCGGTCAACGGCACGCCGGTGCGGCGACCACCGCGATAGCCAAGGTCACGAGCGACCCAGATGGTTTCCACCTGGACATCGAGTGCGGCGGACAGCACGCGTTCAAGATTGGAACGGCGGCGAGCAGCGGCATCACGGCGGTCATGTAATTCGCAACGATCTCTCCAAGGATTAAAAACTGAGGGGAGGTCTGCGGCCGCCAGAGCTGAAACGAAGGTCTTTGGTGTCATAGCGGCAACTCCTTGATGCGCAGCCGGCGATGAGCGAAATCAATCCCGATTCGCGCACGCCTGTTTTTCTGGAGGAAGCGGAAAGCCGCATAACCCTGGAGAACTGCTTCTTCCCAGAGCCAAAGCGGACAGCGGTCAGCCTCGTATCCGGCGACGAATTGGCGGACATGCTTGAGCATGTCTAGCGGAAGTCCACCCCGCTTCACTCCTTCGAAGAAATTGAGCTGTTGGGCCTGACCAAAAAGCCAGGATGTAACGCCTTCTTCGATCAGAATGGCGCGCGCGCCATCTTCTGCTTCGTCGAGCTTGGGGTCGCTCTTGCGCTTCAGCCGCAGCAAGGCCCGGATGACGGGTGACCAGCCTAGCACCGCTACATAGGCATAGTGGAATACGTCGTGGAATCGATAGTCGTCCTGTTCGATCGCATTGTCTGTCAGGCGGTCACCGACATACACCCCGCGCGAACGCTGAAACACATAGTCCTGTCCGCGAACTGTCCGTTCGTAGACATCGATCTCCATCTTTCACGGCAATTGTTCTTCGGCGTCTTTGCCATCATCAAACGGCGGCGGGTAGTCGCGCTTACGCGGCCAACGATCGAAGATCTTCTGCAAATTCTTGAATGCAGCGATCTCGAGCGTAACGCCTGAATCGTTTGCGGCATTGATCAGGCAACGCATGATTGCGACCAGGTGAGTAGCGACTTCCGCTCTATGGCGAGTCGAGTTGCTTCCCTCAACTTTGCGAGCGAGCAATCCGACCTCGCCTGCCAAGGCCAACAGGCTGTGTTCGAATGCCGGTGTTGGTTCACGGGATTGCGGCATGTGGGCGGGCTGCAATTCGTGAAGCGTTAGTGCCGCGTTGTTCCCGGCTACGAATTCAACATCCGGCCTTCGCGCTGCCGCAGCAATATCGCTGAGTGACAGGCGATGACGGCGCGCAATGGCTGCCAGGTACCAGAGTACATCGCCGATCTCTTCCGTGACCGCCGGGGCGTAACCGAGATAGGAAGCGGCATCGCGTTGCTTCTTCTTGGCTTCGGCAAGGAGGCTGCCGGTTTCACCGAACAGCCCAAGCATAGTGAAGCCAACCGTACCCGGACCTTTACGCTGGTCGGTCCGGGCGGCTTCCTGAGCGTAATGGTCAACGGTCAGACTTGCGAAGTCATCCACCATCAGCTGCGCTTCCTACGATCGGTAATTGCTCCCTCCGGCACGACGACACCGTAGGCGGCGAGCGCACGCAGAACGACCATTCGGATTGGTTCGCGAGTATCGAGGGAACGCTGCCCCAGATCTCGTTTGGTGGCGATTGGAACCTGCACCTGAAGATGGTCATCGCCTTCATCCTCTGGATCCTGATCAAGTTTCATGAAAATAATAAATCATATTTTCATGAAAATAGGAAGCGACTAGTTCCTGCGAAGCTAGCGAGATGTCAGCGACCTAGTCGATCGGTGCCTTCCAACCTCCGGGCCAGTGCCTGAACAAAGCCGTCGTAACGGTCCTTGCCCATTGTCTGGGCAACTGCCGCACCCGCATCAGGCAGTGGCGGATTTGAGGTGAGCCAGAACCGCACGAAGAGCGCCAAAGCCTCGTTTCCGACCTCAACGGCATGCTCCACATTTTCCATTTGGCGAACGACCCGATCAATTCGGCGACTGAATGCGGCCTCCATCCGCTCTGTACCATCGGGCGAAAGGAACGAGATCAGGGCGGTCTCGACGATCTCCGCCTGCGACACCCGCTTGCGGATCGCCAACTCAGCGAGTTGCTTTGCGACCTCAGGTGACAACCGAAATGTATGCTTCGACTTCACAGTTCGATCCCATCGCCGGGGTCGAGCGCCGCCTGCCGGGAATTCGCGATCATCCTGGCACGCAGTCGTTCGGAACGAGTCGCATCGTCGTCGGTGTCACTATCACCGCCAAAATCGAACTCGTTGACCTGAGGGGTGGACTGGGGGGCGATGTCGACATGGATTGGCAGTTCGGGTTCGCGGCGGACACCGCCGTTGGCCTGATCCTCATCCATCGAAGTCTGCGGGGTCACCGAACGGACCGGCTTCACGACGGGCAACTGGCTCCAGTCATCGGCCGGCAAGTCCCCAGTTCGGTCCTGCCTTGGCTGGGGCGGCTTCTGGATACGACCTTGAAGACGCGGATCGGCATAATAGCGCGCCTTTTTCGCCCGCACGGGCGGTGCGCCTGACAGCATGACAATCTCGTCGGTTTCGGGAAGTTGCAGGATTTCTCCCTGGGTCAACAATGGCCGGGAGGTTTCCGAGCGGGAAATCATCAGGTGACCGAGCCAGGGCGAAAGCCTGTGGCCGGCGTAATTCCGCATTGATCGCTGCTCGGTCGCAGTACCAAGGGATTCAGACACCCGCTTGGCGGTGCGCTCGTCATTGGTCGCGAAAGCGACACGGACATGGCAGTTGTCGAGGATCGAGTTGTTGGCACCGTATGCCCGTTCGATCTGGTTGAGCGACTGCGCGATCAGGAACGCCTTCAACCCATAGCCTGCCATGAAAGCCAGTGCGCTCTCGAAGAAGTCGAGCCGACCAAGCGCCGGAAACTCGTCGAGCATGAGCAACATCCGGTGCTGGTCCTTGCCTGCTTCAAGTTCCTCGGTCAGGCGGCGTCCGATCTGGTTGAGGATCAGCCGGATCAGCGGTTTGGTCCGGCTGATGTCGGAAGGCGGCACCACCAGGTAGAGCGTGACCGGCTTCTTGCCATCGACGAGATCGGCAATCCGCCACTCGGACCGTCGCGTGACTTCCGCGATGACCGGATCACGGTATAGTCCGAGGAACGACATTGCCGTCGAGAGCACACCGGAGCGTTCGTTTTCAGACTTGTTGAGCAACTCGCGCGCCGCACTGGCGACGACCGGATGCGGACCCATCTCGCCCAGATGCGGCGTAGTCATCATGGCCTTCAGCGTGGTTTCGATGGTCCGGCTCGGATCGGAAAGGAAGGCGGCAACACCGGCGAGCGTCTTCTCCGGCTCAGCGTAGAGGACATGGAGGATAGCGCCTACCAGCAAGGCGTGACTGGTTTTCTCCCAGTGGTTGCGTTTCTCTAGGCTGCCTTCGGGATCGACCAGCACGTCGGCCACGTTCTGCACATCACGCACTTCCCACATGCCGCGCCGCACTTCGAGCAACGGATTGTAGGCAGCCGACTTGAGGTTGGTCGGGTCAAACAGCAACACGCGGCTGAAGCCAGAACGGAAGCCTGCGGTCAGGCCCCAGTTCTCGCCCTTGATGTCATGGACAATCGCCGAACCGGACCAGGTTAACAGGGTCGGGATGACAAGGCCGACGCCCTTCCCCGAGCGGGTCGGTGCAAAGCACAGGACATGCTCGGGGCCATCATGGCGTAGATAGCTGTTGTTGAACTTGCCGAGCACGACCCCTTTCTCGCCAAAGAGCCCAGCCTTGGTGATGTCGCTGCGGGTTGCCCAATGGGCCGAACCATAAGTGTTGGAATTGCGGCTCTCGCGACCGCGCCAGACCGACATGGCGATAGCAACGACGATGGCGACGAACCCGCCTGAGGCTGCAATCAACCCACCCTGCTCGAAGATTGTCGGCGCATAGGCCTCGTAGGAAAACCACCACCAGAAGAGGTCATAGGGCCGATAGACTGGGTGACCGAACAGCGCGAACCAGGGCGCGCCCAGTTCAGGCTGGAAACCGAGCGCCGAGGCGGCCCACTGGGTTGCGGACCAGACGCTCGCCAGGATGATCACGAAGACGGCCACTACCTGGCCCCAAAGGATTTTTGCAGCTGACATCGCACGAGCGTGTCAGTTTCCGGCCGCGTCTTTCAAGCCGTTGTTGGTGGCCGTCGCAGAGTGGCGTTAAAGATGTTGCGGTGGAGTGCTTGAGTTCTGGTATCGGCAACCAGTTCGGACCGATCAAACCCTGTCCGCCTTGTCGAACCTCAGCTCGTTTGTTCGAGCCCTCCGATACCCAACTCGAACCTTGCGCCGGCCTCACGCAAGATATTTACCAGTTCGAGCGAGGCGTGATGGGCAGCCAATGCCTCGTCGCGCGTGCAAGGTTCCTCGCCATATCGAATGCCTGGTTTGCACTGGATTGCGGCGACTTGGTTGTCAGCGTCAAAGACCAAACCCGTATCGGCAAGTGTCTCGCACAAGCCGGCAAGCCCATGTGTGAAGCCAAATTTGGCACCAGCACGATCGATCGCGGCCTTTAGAACTTTCTCGGCAGCCTGGAGTGATGACCATTTGGACTCACCGTAACGGCCACCACGCGCCATCAGCCCATTGATTGCGGCCTCGACATCACCCCGAGCGATGAACATCAAACCATGGTCGGTACTCTCGAGCGTGAACGCGGCAGGCACAGAGACCTCGAACGCGGCACCGATCGCATCGAGTGCAACATCGGACAAGCGTCCAGCTTTGGCAGCAGTCATCCCTTCCACCAGCTGTGTGATGTTGCAGGTTGCGGGGCCACGCCCGATGCCCGGGTTGGGCAACCACTGCCGCGTCAGCACGAAATTCACGCTGCCGAAAATACGAGGAACGCGCAGGACATATAGGTCGCCATCAAGCAAGATCACCATCCGTCCCGGACACGGATCCTCCTTCAGCCGATCGCCGTAATTATCGCGATACCACTGGTTGATCGCCTCACTCAGCGCGGCATTCTCACGCAATTCCGGAGGCAAGCGTGCGAGGTCGCCGCCAAGCGGCATGTTAAGATTATACGTCATCGAGACTTCGCGCACCGCAAGCATCGGTCGGGTCGGGATATCGACGCCTTCATTGGAAAGCTTGAAGTCGATCTGCGCCATCATCGCTTCGAACTCTGGCCCACGCGCCGGCGGACGTTGCAGCGTCATATACTACTCCTCGCACATCACTGGGTTCGGGCACAGCGCAACCCTCAACAAAATGCCAGTGCTTAGCACGAGATAGGAATGCCGCCACAGAGCGCTACGCGGCATGAAGTATCAATGTTGTAGAAGCCTCATTCTCAGGCTTGGGGCCAGAGCCTTGCTCCCTATATCCCGATCCCGCGCGAGCGGCCCAGGGCCCAGTCGATCCCGCCGCCCGGCTTGATCGTGCCAGTGACATGCCGACCAAGGTGCTTGTCGAGTTGCGGCCGCCACGGGACCAGTTCAAACCCCAGCCCACTATCGATCATCGCAAACCGGCCCGAAGCGAGCTGCAGCCGCTGGCGATAGGTGCCGGACACGGTTTCGCCTTCAGCACTTGGCCGATGTGGCAACCCAGTCTGTTCAGTGAGGGCCTCACTTGCGGCAGCGAGGTCACGATCGCGCAGAGTGGTCAGAAGATTGCGGGCCAAGACAATCCGACCGCCGTGCTTGGTCGCGAGACCTTCCGAGACCAGATGTTCTGCCCGGTCGCGCTTTGCCTGCTCAATCATATCGCCAAACCCGCCGCCCGACTGAACCGGATCAGACGACAGCAATTGTCGGTCGAGCCAGGTGCTCCCGCGCGCGGTCACCTGTTCGGCCAGCGTCAGGTCAGATTGAACCCAGAGCGACTGCCCCTGCCGGCCGCGCCGGTCGGTCCAGCTGCGCAGTTCGACGATTGCGCCAGGAGCGGCGTCGCCGGTCTGGTCGAGGTCGGCAAAACGAAGGTAATGAATCCGCCCATCTGCGCCATCGACGACGGCATAGGCTTGCCCCCCGAGTTCGTCTTGCAGTCCGCGCCTGACGAGGCGGCCAATGATGGGTTCGTCCGTTGCGGCAGGGTGCATCGCATACCGCCCCGGATCGGCTGCGGCGCCAAGTTCCGTCATGGCCCGGTGCATGGTCTTGATGATGTCACCACGCACACCGAGCTGGCGCAGCGTTGGTTCGATGTCGGGTTTGAGTGACCAGCAAGCGGGCGCGATGCTAGTCGCCAACCCAAGGCGTTCAAGCTTGTCCGCTCGACCGATCAAGTGCCGGTCCAAGGCCGACTGGCCCTGCAGGGGATCGCGGCGAAGATCGATGACGCCGCCCAGTTCATCGGCCATCCGCTGGAGCCGCCGGTCAAGACTGGTCCAGCGATCGACCCCAACCTCACGGGCAAGCACCCGGTCAATCTCGCGCTCGCTGCGCGGACCCAATTCCATGGTGACCCGCTCTTCGGCACGGCCGCGCATGCCTTGGCGGATGTAGTCCTTGTCGATCACGAGATCACGCCCATCGTCCGCCTTGCCGCGCAGCAGGATATGGATGTGCGGATTGTCGGTGTTCCAGTGATCGACGGCGACCCAGTCCAGCCTTGTGCCCAGATCCTGTGCCATGTCGGTCATAAGTTCGCGGGTGAAGGCGCGAACGTCGGCCAGGTCCCCTGCATCCTCAGGCGAGACGATGAACCGGAAATGATGCCGGTCGTCAGCACAGCGTTCTGCGAAGGCGGTCCCATCGACAGAAGCACCGTCGCTCCCAAACAGTTCGGCATCCTTCCCGTCACGGGTGACACCGTCGCGCTTCAGATAGCTGACGTGGCGCGCCAGCGGGGCAGCCGAGAAGCGGGTGCCCACGTGCCGGACCACACGGGCCTTCACCAGCACACGGCGCTGGCCCTGCCGAGCGCGCATGCGCAGGACGGCGCTGCGGCCACGAGCATTGCGACCCGTGCCGCGCCCACTGCGCCCGGCGATGCCAACCCGCCCGGTCTTGTTCGAAAGCGCCCGGACCTGGGCGACCAGCGATCGGGGCTTAGCCGAACGCCTGCCCCGATCCCTGACCCGTCCCGGCCTGACATTGAAGTCGTCGTCGTTCACGGGATTGGACGGTAGAATTGACGCGACGGCGCTGAAAATGGCAGAATTGCGCCATTTTTCGGTAAAGATGCCAGCAGGGGTTTCGAAGCGATGGCGCTGATAGACGAGCAATTCCAAAGACCTCCACCCCACCCGACGGCGCTGCTTTTATCTTGCCATCCTCTGTCTTCCTGCGTCCCAGCTCCCGATCGTCCGCACAGACCTGCGCCAATCCTCGCCATGACACGCCAGAGTGCAAAGGGAGCGATCACTGCGGAATGCTCCCCGAAACGGGCGCGAAGAGGCCGTCGGGTTGGATCAGCGAAGCAGGAGATGATGAGGGCGGCGCGGCGGCGGCGAAGCTGCCGGATGCGTCCGCCGGCGCGACCTGGCGCGCGGCGAACAGCTCAGCCTGTGTCCAACTCCCGCGAACTGACTGCACGGGAGATGCACTGGCAAAGACAGTTGCGCTGCGTCCGGGCTGCAGCATCGGCGCAATCCGTGCGATGTAAGCGCGGGTTTCGGAGGGCAGCGGCTTGCCGCGATCCCGCCAAGCCTCGTAGCGGCCCGGCCCTGCATTGTAGGCCGCGAGCATGCCGTAGGCACCGTAGCTATCGTACATTTCGCGCAGGTAAGACGTGCCCGCCAAGATGTTATCGCGCGGGTCGAACGGATCAGCGCCGAGGCCGAACCGTGCGCGCTGGCGCGCCCAGGTTCCCGGCATCAGCTGCATCAAGCCCATCGCACCCGCTGACGATATCGCATCGATCCGGCCTGCGCTCTCGGTGCGCATCACCGCATAGATCCACGCCTCGGGAATGCCGAAGCGCTGCGAGGCCTCGGCGACGTGCGCAGCAATGTCGACGATGCGCGGCTGCGCCCGTTCGGCAGCGACCTGCGGAAGCGCAGGCGCGGAACTGAACAGGGCGAGCGCGAAGCAGGCGATGCGCAGCGAGCCAATGAAGCGCATCGCTCAGCCCGCCTTTTCGTGACGCGAGGGGCGCGACCAGACCAGAACATGGGCATTGCCATCATCCTGGAACAGATTGGCGCGCAGCGGTTGGATGAAGGCGGGATCGTCGATCTGGAGCGAGAGATAGTCGCCTGCCTTCTCGCCGACATGCTTCCAGGCCGCACCCACTTCGCGCGCCTCGTCGCCTTCGCCTGCCATCACGCGGTAGTCGGGCGCGTTGTCGCTGTCCGACGGATCGGCCGGGACGAGGGTGAGATCGATGTCGAGCGTCAACGTATGCAGGTGCCCGGTATAGCCGCCATCGGCGGCAACAAATGTTCCGATCTTCATGGGTCAGTTTCCTTCTGCTTGGGGGATGAAAGGGTCATTGGCGCGAGGATCGGCGAGCAGCTGATGGTCGCCATCGCCCGCTTCATCGGTCCAGACTGGCTTGGCGCGGCCGATCACGTCGCTCATCCGCAGCACACCAAAATAGCGGCCATCGAAGCTGTCAGGCGCTGCCGGGCTCATCACGAACAACTCGCCCGAACGCAGCGTAATGCAGCCTGCCCAGACTGGAAGCGGTCGCCCCAGACTATCGCGGGCACGCGCTGCGCCAACATATTCACCGTCAATGGTCACGCCGTGGGCGAAGCGGCAGACCCGCTGTCCGCGCAGCGCGGCAATGCGCTTCAGCAGCGGAACGCCGCGGGGCAAATAGTTTCGTTCGGCGAGCAGGCGACGCATGGCGGGCGGCGGTTCGACCGCGACCCGCTCGCCAACATGCAGGCTCGCCTTGCCGCGAATGAGGTAGAGACCTGTGGGCACGGAAGCCGTGGCATTCCACACCGCGTAACGCGAGACCGGCACGGTCAGCGTCGCGAGGGTGGCGGCAGCAACGATGCCAGCGAGGAAGTATCGACGCCGGATCATGGCAGGAGCGCCTTGCGCTGAAGCCATGCGCGATGGCGCGCGGGGCTGTAGCCGCGCGGGCGCTCGCGCCCCGCCATGCGGTTGTGGACGTGCCGCCAGTGATCGGGCGCAACCTCGCAAGGGTCGATGCCCGACGCCTCGATCGCATCGATCAGGCGGAAGACCTGTGCGACCTTGGACCAGCCCTTGACCGACAGGAGGAGGTCACCGCCAGGATCGACCTGATCAATCGATGTGCAAGACTCGTCCGCCGCAACCGCGCGCACGATGTCGAGCGTTGAGCGGATCGTGCCATATTCGTTGGAAGCCCAGCGCACCAATGCGAACACCTGGCCTGCGGCATAACTCTCGATGCGCTGCCTGCGGTCGATGATCCGCTCTGCCACCGGCTTGCCGAATTTGAGCCAGTCCTCGCGCTCGCCTTCGCGCCAGACCAGCGTGACATGGGTCAGCGGCGCACCATCACCTACCCTCGTCTCGGCAGGCCTGCGCGGCGGAGCTGCGTCGTTCGTCCACAGGCGTTCTGACGTTAGCAAGAATCCGAAGGCTTCTTTGTTAGCATAGTTAAGGGAGCCGGAACGCGAGGGAATCTGCGGGCTTAGGGGCCGTTTCGGTTCCCGATAGTCCGAACTTTGGGTTCCTGATCGTCCGAGTATGGCGGTTCCTGATAGTCCGAACGTCATGACGACATATCCACAGGGCGCAGACCGACGCGCCGCATAGCGATTTCGAATGGATCGGCGGGCAGCGCTGCGAACATCAGCCGCTCGCGGCCGAGTGCGTGTTCGATGGTGAGCTGGTAACCGGGGAGCGCTTGTCGGCGCACGATGTCGCGCAGCTCGAAGGCGAAGCGCTTGAGCGGTGACAGGGCGCCGGACTTCATATGCAGATGCTGGAAATCGAAGCTCCAGCCATTCTTCTGCTTTCCGCCATGCTTGCGCACGAGCCGGTAGAGCCAGCGTTCGAGGCCGCCGGTCAGCGCGAAATAGTCCGGGTCGATGGTCAGCACGAGCGCCTGGTCGATCACACCCTCGTAGAACCAGTCGGGAATGATCATCTCGATCCCGAGCGCCCGTCCCGAGCCGTCGAGGCGCTCTTTCCATTCGTTGATCCAGGAGAAGCGGTGCCGCCGCCGCGCGTCGCGCTGGCGGATCGAGGTCGCGATCGTGGTCGATTGCAGCCGGTCGAGCCCGGCCTTCAGCCGCTCGTAGCTGGCCTTGCCGGTGCCGCGCCGGGTGAAGGCGAGGATCTCGTGCGGAGTGGCGGCGATCAGCCGCGAAGTCGGTCGGCCCATGTCGCGCGCTTCGACAATCTGGCTGGCAACCCAGATCAGCACGTCGGCGTCCCAGATGGTCGCCATTCCGTGCTCAGCGGTCGCCTCGACCAGGATCGAGACCTCGCCCATCCGGAAGTCGATGGGCTTGACCCGTTTCGACTTGGCGAGACTGAAGAAGGGCCAGGCCATCAAATCCTGCGTATCGCGGGTAGCGATATCGCCACCGGCACTGACGAACAGGTCGAGCTGGGCCGGACTGGCAGCAAGGGCGGACATGCGCGGCATGGATCGACCCTCAGCGCCGCACCGGCGGGGTGTAGCCATCGAGCCGCTTGGCGGGATGGACCACGCCCTTGCCCGGATCGCTGGTTGAACGCCGAAGACCCTGTTCTGCCCAGGCATCGAGATCGGCGAGCGCGTAGACGATCCGCCCGCCGAGCTTGCGGTAGACCGGCCCGGTCCCGAAGCAGCGGTGCTTTTCCAGGGTGCGGGCCGAGAGGCCGAGATGGACAGCGGCATCGGGCGTCCGCAGGAAACGGGCAGTTACAGGCGTGGGTCTGGCATCCATGGCAAGGCTCCGGCGAAGATGGGATGCGACAGCGGGCTGTCGCTGGGGTTCGCGAGCTTTGGCGTGGCAGCGGCGCCTTGAGGGAGTGACAGAGTGAGCAAGGGCGCAAATGTCACCCCATGGGCCGCGTCAGCGGTGGTGGAGCAGCGACCGGTATCCGCTGGCGACGAGACGGCGCGCAGCGGCCGTCAGGCGCAGGACATGGCGCCGTTCGCCGGAGCCCTTCCATTCAGCACCCTTCAGCGGTCGGTGATTGGGGAAGACAATGCCGAAGGCGAGGTCGCGCGAGGAGGCCCCGGCCTCCAGCGCGTCATGCAGTGCGAGCAACTGGACCCACCGGGCGCGTTGGTAGACGGTTGGCACTGCCGCGCCATCGATGCTCGCGCGTTTGCCCTGCGTCACCCGCTGGAAGCGGGTAGCAGCGGCGAGCCGCAAAGCGCAGGTAGGGTCACAAGGGATCGTGAGGGTCGGGACGGTCAGGCCTGGCACCTTGTGCACGCACAGTCGCAGGCGCGCTGAAGCGATGGCGACGACTGTATGGCGTTCGGTGTCACTGGCAAATTGGGCCAGCGGTTCAGAGCCCGGCGGAAGCGGGATCGCACCAGCCCAATCCGAAGCGTCGAGGGTCACGACATCGGGCGCAATCTCGGGCGACCAGAGTGCAGGCGATTTGCGAACGTTGGCCTCTGGATCGGTGGGGAAAGCAAAGGCCCCACCGCCCGGCCAGGCCCTCCAATTCTTCTTTTTTCTTGGAAGGTTTCCCGGCGATGCGTGCCAGAGTGTCGGCATGGTCTTGCCGGTAGTCGCGATTGCGATTCAGGAATTCCTGCGCGAAATCCGCGTAGTCGTGATCGCAATACTGATCTGCGGTCGATGGTGACCGCCAAGACGAACCACCGGACATGGCAACCCCCGAATGGCACAGGCGGAAAGGCCAAGCGTCAAATGTCTGATCGGTATAGATAAGTCGGAAGTAACCAAGTTTGCGCAACTCTATCCGGCGCTTCGAAGGTCATCGGGGACTATTACTAGGGTGATTCCCTCAATACTTAGGTCTGAGATCAACCTTTTCGTGATTTATCAAGCAGGTGGCGATAGCCATGCGTCGTCATCCAGCGCGCCCGCTCGAGGTGACTATCATACACCTGGCGCGCCCGCTCCGCGTCGGCCCCGGCATCGAGGCCAAAGACGATCTGGGCGACTTCGCGCCAGTCGGCGCCTTCGTCAGCAGCGTCAAGTATCCGTAAATAGGTGACAAAATGGCACTCGTCGTAATTCGTGATGAAATCATCGGATGGCGCGCGATCTTCAAACTGTGGTGTCGTCATGGGACGAGCCTTTGCCTCGACTCGTTGTACGTGGAGACGCATTTAGCACGAAGCCGCCCCAGATTGGCGAAATTCGCTGTTATCCCGGTTTGCGTAGAGCGGGGTGCCCCAAAGGGAATAGCTGAAGAGAGGTCGCACATGTGTTCGATCACAAGCAGTTACGCCGACTGTCGAGTATACTCCGTGGTTAAATACTCTGCAACGGTGGTCAGTGCGCGCAATGAAGTTGCGCGAAATCCTTGCCGCCAATCTGAAACACTATCGCCTTGCGGCAGGCATGTCGCAGGAGGAACTCGCGCACCGAGCCGACATTGATCGCACCTATGTCAGCAGTCTCGAACGTGGCCGCTACAGTGCGTCGATCGACACGCTCGAAAGCCTGTCCGCTGCGCTGGGAATAGAAGCAGCTCAACTCCTGGTGACACCACCCGCCAGCAGCGAGGCCTGAACAGGCCGAAGCCCCGCCCGGCAGGTGCCGGGCGGGGCGGGCTGTCCGGTCAGTCGCCGTTATTGCGGCGAGCGCGCGACCAGATCAAATTGTAGCTCTTGCCGTCTTCGTCGTCGAAGAGGTTGGCGAAGATCGGGGCAGTGAAGCTGGGATCGTCGAGCTTGACCGAGAGGTATTCGCGACCTTCGGTCGAGGTCTTGGTCCAGGCGGCGCCGATTTCCGCGCGGCCGACGAAGACCCGGTGCGACGGTGCGTTTTCGTTGTCGCTGGCTTCGGGGACGATGCGGACGTTCTTCTGCTGCACCGACATGGTGACGATCTCGCCCTTGTATTCGTTGCCGGTCTTGGTGAAAGTTCCGATGTTGGCCATGATGATTTCCTTCAAGTTGGTCGAACCCGCGCCCATCGCGGCCTCGATGGCTGGTTGAAGGCAGGGGCTTGCGCCCGCTGCATCCGCAGGACCGGAACGATAGTGGAGGACGAAGGCCAGACGGCTTTCTTGCCTCGCGAGGAATGCGTGGGACACGCAGGGGAAGAAAGTTGGCTGAGACGGCGTTGCAGCAAGGGATCAAGCGGCGAAGCCATCCCCTGCCAACCAAGGCCATTGAAGAGGCGGCATTGGGCTCGGGTCCTACTTGAGCAGGATGATATGGTCCTTCCCGGACTTGCCAGAGCGAGCGGCGGAAAGGATGATCTTGCGTGTCGCGTGATTGCTGATCGTTTCCGCAACCCGCAGTCATGCCATTGAGGACGAGCTGCCACCTGTCCCCAGGCGATCCCGCAATCGGCTCGCCCCGGACCTGCACCCGACAGGCCGAACCTCCCCTCCTAGGCTCATCCTTGCGCCCGCCCGGACTGCCTTGAACTCGGACCGACGAAGGCAGGCCTCCTCTGATCCCCGCGCGTTCCCCGTCACGGCCAATCTGACCATGCCAGCCCCGCTAGGCATCTGCCGGGCGGGGCTTCGCGGCACGTCGAAGTTATTGGCAGGCACGGCTCCATTGCGTCCACGACGCACTGGCGATCACGATCGCACCGATCAGCGAAACGACAAGCTGCCATGCGCTCTGCGGCATGGTCGCAACCGCAATGCCGTGGACAGCGTGATAGCCTGCGACGGCTGCGGGCGCAGCGAAAGCTATGCCGACCGCTGCCCGCGTCAAGTCGGACCTGGCGAAAGCGAGAGCCAGGTGGGCGGCGGCGAGCAAAACGATCGCGGCAATGGCAGCGGCTGCAAACGCGGCCACGATGCCGCTGTCGCTGCGATAGGCAGCGGAGCCGGCGAGAAAGGCTACGAACAGCGGCAAGGCATAAATCGAGAGGCGGAAAAGCAGCGCGCAGATCATGAAGACTGCGACAATTATCAGGCCAAGGCCGATCAGCATGGCGTCCTCCTTGAAACCAAGGGCAAGGGACGCGCTCTCCACCTCCACCGCAGCGCAATGTGCACGGAGTTAGTAGCAGACATAGGCGCAAGCCGGAATACCCGATGGGCATCCGGCCTGCTTGCGCAATGCGGTGTGGCGGGTTCAGGGATTGAACGGGTCATATTCGTGGATCACGCTGCCGGGATCGCCATCGAACTCGGAAGTGGGGACGGCGGCGTAGCCGTTACCGGCCTGAAACAGAGTAACGCAGACCATCAGGGTGCGGGCGAGGCTCCAGGCGTGACGCTGGGCGGTCTTGAGTGACATGTTCGAGCTCCTGTCTCGGAGCAGGGACCATCCCCGCTCGACAGGCCCCGGACAGACGGCGCAAAGCCGCAATCACCACGAAGGCGACAGACGCAGTGGCCGCACGCGAATGCGTAGCGGACCCTTCACGGGTTGACTGAAGGAGGCTTGGGGTCGGCCAACGGATTGGCCTTTGAGAGTGGGGTGGTTTCGGACAGAACGCGTCAGCTTACGCTTCCCATAGCAGCCGCTCCCGACCTTGGAACCGCCGTTGAAACCGGACCAAAATTTGCCCGGCGGATTGTAGCTGAAGCTGGGCCGAAAGGAGACTGTCCGGTTCCAATAACCAAACGGTGATGAGCGGCCTGTCCGTCGGTCTATCAGTGGACTAGGAGAAAACCAAAGACTATCCGATGTTTAATTTGGCGGAGGGAAACTTCGCGTCAGTCACACTGTGATGCGCAACATCTTGAAGCCAGTTCCCGACTGTCAGAGAATGCGACGAGCACCCGTGGACCTGCAAACTCGCATCCCCCGTTACTATTCTGTCTGCCCAGCCTTGTTCGAAAGGATCGACCATTTGGGTGAGCGACGTAGCAATCCGAAGCCTCCCGATGTCTAGAGCAGAACTGAATTTGGCGGCAGGTCGAGAAGCGCCCGGCCATGCAGTTCGGTGGCCAGATCCAGATCGTAAACGACATGGCTCTGCATGACCTGGACATCGCGCAGAAGGCGATTCATCGGGTTATCGAGCGCATGAATGCTCGATCCGGCTGCTTCGCAACAGGTCCGCACGGCTTCGACACATTGCTGCACTGCGATGGCGATTTCTGCCCGCAGCCGGATGCGCTCGATAGTCTGTTCAGGCTCGTCCAGATTGCCGACCAGGAGGTTTTCGCGGGCAGCAGAGCGGATAGTCCGCTCCGCCGCGCGAGCAAGCAGGTCGGCCCGGGCAAGGCGCATCTGCGCGGCCGGCTTTTCAATGCTGGCGTCGCCGGTTCCTTTCTTCACATGAACCTTCAGGCGTTCCTTCAGCAAATTGACCGCCTCTCTGGCAGCACCCAGCGCGGGGATGGACGCGGTTACACAAAGGTTGGGCAGCATCGGCGAGCCATACAGGCCGGGGCCATAGATTTCGCGGCCCAGACCACGTCCCGACCGGCAGGGTGTCACGGCGAATTGGTAGCCTTCGGGAACGAACACATCGTCGACGGCTATGTCATTGCTTCCCGTGGCCGCCATGCCGGCCATCTGCCATGTGTCGATCACTTCCGCCTGGTCGGCCGGAATCATCATCATTCGAGGGATGGGTGGCCCCTCCTCCTGATGCTCGAGCGCCTGCACCATGATCCAGTCGGCATGCATAACGACGGTCCCCCATTTCCAGTGACCGCTGAGCCGGTAACCGCCTTCTACCGGCGTGGCCTTGCCGGGAGGGAAGGCGGCGCTGGGGGCGATCACATAGGGCGTCTTGCCCCAGACTTCGGCCTGCGTTGCTTCAGGCATCTGCGCGATGAACCAGTTGTGCTCCAGCGCGAAACAGGCGGTCCAGCCGGTCGAAGGACAGGCTTCGGCGATAGGCAGGGTCGCCGAGATGTAAGTGTCGGGATCGAATTCGAGCCCGCCATGCTTGCGCGGCACATAGGTGTAGAAATAACCTGACTTGCGCAGGGCATTCCAGACATCGTCATCGGGCTTGCGGTTCTGCTCTGCCGACAAGGCGCGTTCGGCCACCAGGGGTTTCAGCGCCGTTGTTCGCGCAATCAGCTCTTCAGGGGTGAGCGCGTTCAGTTCTTCCTGCGCGAGAAAGTCATCGCCGGCAGGTATGCGGCGGTCGGCGAGTGCTTCGGTCATAAATCTCTCCCGTTCTTGGCCGAGTCATACGACGCCCGCCGATAATGTCAACTTGGTTGACTAAAATCCCCCAGTATGGCATCTGATCGAATATGGGAGAGATGCAGAACACGGAAAATCTGGTCGCGGGACTCAAGGGGGCATTGCGCTCGCTGGTGCGTCCGGTCGCTGTTATCACCGCCGAGCACGAGGGTGTGCGCTATGCAATGGCGGCCACAGCATTCTGCGAAGTGAGCATGAATCCGCCTTCGATGCTGGTGTGCATCAATCGCGGGAATGCCACCTACGCTGCCGTGAAGGAGGGGGCCAATATCGGCCTCAATCTACTCGCCGACAGCCAGGAAGAGGTTTCGCGGCGATGCGGGGGTGGGGCGACGCAGGATGCCAAGTTCGAGGTAGGCGACTGGCTGATTGAGGAAGGCATGCCGCCGCGCCTGGCAGACGGTTGCGCGACGATGGTCCTGCGTCCCGTGCAGCTTGTCGATCAGGGAACCCATGCGGTGGTGATCGGCGAAGTCGTCGACGTGCAATTTCAGGCCGATCTCGCTCCCCTGGCATTCCATGATGGAGGATATTTCTTTCCGCTCGCGCAGGCGGCGCTCCAAATGGTTGCGCAGGCGCGCAAGCTGGGCAAAGCTGAGGACATGATAGACGGCTACATGATGATGGACTTGATGCGGGCGTTCTACTGGTTTGACGAAGGTTTGCAGGCTTCGCTCAAGCAGCGCGGTTGGCAGGCTATCACGCGCAGCCAGTCCATGATGTTCGCCAACATAGCCCTGGGCATACAGCGCCCGGCAGACCTGGCCAGGAATTTGGGGGTGACGCGGCAGGCGGTCAGCAAGATGCTGCAGGAAATGTCCGAGCAGGATCTGGTGGTGATCGAACCCGATCCGGCCGACAAGCGCGCGCAGCTGGTGCGCTTCAGCGAAAAATCAGCAAGACTGCGCGCCGACGCGCTGGAAATTCTCGGCCAGCTTGAAGATCAGCTGGGTACGGCGATCGGCAAACGGGCGCTGGATTCCATGCGTGGTGCGCTGGAAAAGGACTGGGGCGTGGCGCGCGTGCTTTAGGCGCAAGCTCAGACGAGCCTGCCTGTGCCGAGCGAGGTTCCGCCGTCCACGTTCAGGATCGTCCCCGTGATATAGGCACCTTCCTGGCTGGCCAGGAAACAGGCCGCATCGGCAACGTCCTGCTTGGTCCCATATCGCTTCAACGGCAGGGCGTCGGCAATCGCCTGTGCCGCCGCATCTGATCCTGCGAGCCGGCGCATTCCCTCGGTATCGTCGATCGGGCCGGGCGATATAGCATTGACCCTGATGCCCTGTTCACCCCATTCGAGCGCAAGGCATTTCACCAGCATGTTGATGCCCGCCTTCGCGGCGCAGGCGTGGGCCTGGCTCGTCATCGGCTTTTCCGCCTGCGGAGCCGAAATGGCAATGAAGCTGGCACCGGGCTTGCGCATCGCGGCAAAGCTGGCGCGGGCGGTGTTGAATGTGCCGACCAAGTCGATGTCGATGACGGTGCGAAAGGCGTTGCTCGATATGTCTGCAGCAGGGGCGAGGAAATTTCCGGCAGCGCCCGAAACCACGATGTCGATAGCTCCTTCTTCAGCTGCGGCCTTTACGGCCGCATCCACCGCTTCGTAATCACGCACGTCGGCCGCGTGGCCAGCGGCACTGTAGCCCGACGATCTGATGCGTGAAACGGCACTATCGACCTTCTCCTGCGACCGCGAAACCAGAAATATCCTTGCCCCTTCGGCTGCCAGCCTGGTCGCAATTTCTAGGTTGATTCCGCTCGTTCCGCCAAAGACGATAGCATTCCTGTCTTCAAACCGGCCCATCTGCCCTCTCCCGTTGACTCTCGCCTTCCTTACGATAAAGATGTCAACTAAATTGACAAGAGGATTGCTGGATGAGGGTGACCGAGGCATTGGTCAGAGCCTGCCGTCTGGCGCCGGATGCGATTGCCGCGATCGATGAATCGCGCAGCCGTACTTGGCGCGAGGTCCGCGATGACGTGGCAAGGCTGGCGCAGGCGATGGTTGCCAAGGGTATCGAACCCAGGGCGAAAGTGGCGATCTTGGCGCAAAACGGCATTCGCTATTTCACGGCCTGGTATGCCGGTCCCTGGTGCGGTGCGGTGCTGGTCCCGCTGAACACGCGCCTCGCCATTGCCGAACTCGATTTCCAGCTGCGCGATGCAGAGGTTTCCTTGCTGCTTCACGATGCCTCTTTCCTGAGGCATGCCAAGGAGTTGCACGCGCGCGGCGCAGTGCGTGAGATCATGGCGCTCGAGACGGATCTGGCCGCTTTCGATCCCCTGCCCGAAGGCTCCCATGACGGTGATCTCGCCGGAATTTTCTACACCGGCGGCACGACCGGGCTACCCAAAGGCGTGATGCTGAGCCACGGCAACCTGACGGCAATGGCGCTGAATTTGCTCGCGCATCTCGACTTCCAGCCTGGTGACGTGCTGTTTCATGCCGCACCGATGTTCCACCTTGCCGATATCGGCACGCTGTTCGGGACTATGGCTGGCGGTGTCCATGTCTTTCGGGAGGTTCTGGAACCGGCTACGATGATCCAAGATTTCGCCACGCACGGCGTGACGCATTGCTTTACCGTGCCGGTGATGATCGAGCGATTGACCGCCGAAGCGGCGGCGCGACAGGTCGATCTCTCGGGCCTGCGATATCTCGGTTACGGCGGTTCCCCGATGGCGGCGGCCTCGCTGGAAAAGGCACGTGCGCAATTTCTAGGCGTCAAGTTTATCCAGGGCTACGGGCAGACCGAATTTCCGGCCGCCACGTTCCTTTCGCCGGAGGATCATTCGCCAGACGCCGATCCGGCCCTGCTGAGGTCCTGTGGGCGGGCCTGCTATGGCTATGACATCCGTATCCTCGACGAGCAGGGGGTAGAAGTTCCGCGCGGCACGGTGGGTGAGATTGTCGGACGAGGCGACAACGTGATGATGGGCTACCTCGGCAGGCCCGAAGAAACCGCCGATGCGCTCAGGAAGGGCTGGCTCCATACGAAAGACGCTGGCTGGATGAACGATGACGGCTACATCTTCATAACCGACCGGCTGAAGGACATGATCGTCAGCGGGGCCGAGAATGTCTATTCCATCGAGGTAGAGAATGCGCTTTCCTACCATCCCGCGATCATCGAGACGGCGGTGATCGGCATGCCCGACGAAAAGTGGGGAGAGCGAGTTCACGCGATTGTCGTCATTCCGGAAGGTGCCGAGCAGCCGACTGACGAAGAACTGCGCGATCACTGCCGCGAGCGAATTGCCGGATACAAGATTCCCAAGAGTTTCGAATTTCGCGCGCAGCTGCTGCCTCGCTCGGCAGCCGGAAAGATCCTTAAGCGCGAATTGCGTGACGAACGGGTCAAGGCGGGCGCGGCGTGAGCATTCTCGACACCGAGGAACTGGAAATGTGGCGCGCCAGCGTGTCGGCATTTCTCGACGCTGAAGCGCCCCCGGCGGCGATCGAGGAATGGGGCAGGGCAAAGATCGTCCCGCGCGATTTCTGGCGCAAGGCCGGTGCGATGGGTCTGCTTGGCGCTTCGATGCCCGAGGAATATGGCGGCTCCGGACTGGATTTCCGCTATGAAGCGGTGGTCATCGACGAGCTTGGCAGACGAGGCCTGGAAGGGTGGGGTTTTGTTGTCCATTCGGTGATCGCAGCGCCCTATTTCGCCGAATACGCGACAGAGGAACAGAAGCGTCACTGGCTGCCAGCTATCGCCAACGGCGACAGCGTGCTGGCCATTGCCATGACCGAGCCCGGGGCGGGCTCCGATTTGCAGGGCATCCGCACAAGGGCGGTGGAAGATGGCGATCACTGGGTGATCGATGGGCAGAAGACCTTCATTTCGAACGGACAGACTGCCGATATCGTGCTCGTCGCCTGTCGCACGGGCGATGAGGGCGCCAAAGGCATTTCGCTGATTGCGGTGGAGGCGGACCGTGAAGGTTTCGTGCGCGGTCGCAATCTCGACAAGATCGGTCGTGACGCTCAGGACACCTCGGAACTGTTCTTCGAAGGGGTCCGCGTTCCCAAGGAAAACCTCCTCGGCGGGCAAGCGGGCAGGGGTTTCGCCCAGCTCATGACGATGCTGCCGCAGGAGCGCCTGGCGATTGCGGGCATGGGCCTCGCCATGCTCGAACGCGCACTGGCGGAAACCATTGCCTACACCCGAGAACGCAAGGCCTTCGGCAAACCGCTGCTCGACTTTCAGAACACCCAATTCACTCTGGCTGAGATCAAAACCCAAGCGGTTGTTGCGCGGGCATTTTACGAACAATGTATCGGCAAGCTCGTCGCCGGTCAGCTCGATCCGGTAACGGCTTCGATGGCAAAGCTGTGGATCACCGAAAGCGAGGTCGCGGCGATCAACCGCTGCCTCCAGCTGTTCGGTGGCTACGGCTATATGAACGAATACCCAATTGCCCGGATGTATCGTGATGCGCGCATCGACACGATCCACGGCGGTGCATCCGAGATCATGAAACTGATGATCGCCCGCACGCTCTGACCGGGCAGGTACTGGATTTCAGCATCAAATGGCTGGCAGTTGACACCGGACCTGAGCGGGCTTGAAATCAGTCAAAATTCCGACGCCGCGCTTCGTGCCCGATCATCGAATAACGCCAGGTAGGCTTCACGGTCTTCTACGCTCGGTTTCGTAGTCTGGTCGGCCACGATGACGCGTGTGTCGCGGATGCCCATCGCGTCGAAGACGAACCGTAGATAGGGAAGCTGGAAATCAACGAAATGTCCGGGCGCAGTGGACGACCGGGTGAGGATCAACTGCAGTGGCCGGTTTCGCAGAAGTCCCCGGTGCTCCATCGTTGTCGGATCGTAACCGAAGGTTATCCGCGGCTGCATGATATTGTCGAGATAGAGCTTCAGTGCCCAAGGGATCGAATAATTCCACATCGGGCTCGAAAGTATGATCTTGTCGGCCTGGTCGAAATCCTCGATCACTGTCAGGATCGTCTTCCAGGCTGCCTCGCCTTCCTCGCTCGGTGCTTCGCCGAAAAATGGAGCGAATTTTCGGATCGACTCCACGCGGCCAAATGCTGGTGGCAGGGGGTCGAAGACATTCAACTCCCGGATCGAGTCGTCTGGATTTTGTCGGCTGTATTCATCGATAAAGCTCTCCGCGATCCGTCTCGATGCTGAACGCTCGCCCTTCGGGCTGGCGGAAATATGCAGGACATCCATCTCCACCTCCTCAAGCTGTTCTGTCCGCGATTTGACCAAATTCGTCAAGGTTCTTTACAAAATGCAGCCACGATTCTCTGGCCGGATGTGCTTCATGCTGCGAAGGGGGACTCATGACAGAAACCGAATTCGTTTTCGTATCCTTGCTGGAGGGGTTTGAGTGGTTTGACGAGAGCCTGCAGCTATCCTTGAAGGCCGCGGGCCATCCGCAGCTTTCCCGGACAGAATCGATGATCATGATCCACGTCCAGTCGGGTATCACGAAGCCGTCCGAAATTGCGCGCAGCCTGCGTTTGACCAGGCAAGCGGTCCATCAAACGATAGGCTCGCTTGTCGAACGGGAAATCTTCGAGCTGCGGCCGCACCCAGAAGACGGACGGGTCAAGGCCGTGCATCTGACCGCTCTGGGGCGGTCCATGCGCAAGGATGCAAATCGTATCGTACGCGCGCTGACTGACACGCTCGCCTATCGGATCGGGCAGCAACAGGTTGATGCCCTGCGCGCGGCCTTTCGTCAGCCGTGGGGCGAACCTGCGACTTTGGATGTGGAAGAACTTCGCGCTCAAGATGCAGGCCGGGCCTGATCAAAACGCGGCGGCCGCTTTTCATAGAAAGCGGCCACGCCTTCGTGAAATGCCGGTTCCTTGCCCAGAAGAACCTGGTTACGGTCTTCCAGGGCCAGCGCTGCCTCGAAGCTCGGGGCATCGATATTCAGAGTGAAGACCTGCTTAGTCATGCGCAGGGCTTCGGGCGCAGTCGCCTGCATGGCATCAACATAGGTTTGGGCCACTTCCTCCAGCTTCTCGACGGCTACCAGTTCGGACACCAGACCCAACTGATAGGCTCTTTCCGCGGACAGGTCCTGGCCCGTAAACAGGATCGAGGCTGCCGGGGATGAACCGATCAACCTTGGCAGCAGGTAACTCGCGCCGACATCGCATCCGCCCAGGCCAATCTTGATGAAAGCCGCATTCATGGTGCAATTTTCGGCAGCAATCCGGATATCGGCGGCCATGGCCAGCACGAAACCGCCACCCGCCGCTGCTCCATGCATTAGGCAGACGATTGGCTGCGGACAGCGCCGCATCGCCAGCATGATGTCCCGGATATTGCGTTGAACGTCCATCGCATCAGGCATCGATCCGTTCGCAAACCGGTCGGCCTGTTCGCTATGGAGATCAAGTCCGGCGCAAAAGGCACGCCCGGCCCCGCGCAGAACAACAATCCGGCAGTCGCGGCGGCGATAAAGTGCTTCGAAATATTCACGCAGGTCGCGCGTGAGGTCATTGTCGAGTGAATTGAGTCGGGCGGGGCGGTTGAGCGTCACCCAGTCCACATCGCCACGTGTCTCGACTAGGAGAGGGGGAGGGGTGTGGCTCATGAGTAGCGCCCCTTTCTCGGCCCGAGATATCCGAACAGGTAAGCCCCCACCTTCCGCATCTGGATTTCCTCGGCCCCCTCGGTGATGCGGTAGCGGCGGTGGTGGCGGTAGATGTGCTCGAACGGCTTGTGCCGCGAATAGCCGATCCCGCCATGCACCTGCATCGCCCGGTCCGCTGCTTCGCACACCAGCCGGTTCGCCCAGTAATTGCACATGGAGACCTTGTCGGAGATCGTCTTCTCGATCTCCTCGTGTGGCATGTTGTCCATTTCCCAAGCGGTCTTGTAGATCAGCAGGCGCAGCATCTCGCACTGCGTGGCCAGCTCCACCAGCGGGAACTGGATCGCCTGGTTGCGCGCCAGTTCTTCGCCGAAGGGCTTGCGCTGCCGCGCGTATTTGACGCTTTCCTCCACGCAATAAGTCGCCGCGCCGAGCGAGCTTGCCGCCTGGCGGATGCGGTTCTGGTGGACGAAGCTCTGCGCCAGCGCGAGGCCGAGGCCTTCGCGCCCGAGCATTGCACTTTCGGGCACCCAAACGTCTTTCACCGAGAGGCGGGGATGATCGGTGGGCATGTTGAATGTCCACATCCACTCCTCGATCTCCAGCCCATCGGTCGGATTGGGGACGAGGAGGCAGGTGATCCCGCGCGCGTCGCCCGCTTCACCGGACGTGCGGCAGAACATCGCGCAATGCGTCGCGACATGCATGCCGGTGATCCACATTTTCTCGCCATTGATCAGCCAGCCGTCGACGCCGTCACGCGTTTCGCGAATAGCGGTGGTCTCCATGTGGGTGGCATCGGAGCCATGGTTCGCTTCGGTCAGGCCGAAGGCGACGCGGCGTTCGCCCTCGAACCCGCCGAGGATGAATTCCTGCTTCTGTTCGTCGGTGCCCCACTGCTCGAACATGGCGACGAAGGGGAAGTTGCCGACGATCGAATGTTCGTTCTGCAAGTCGTTGTGCAGGCCCAGCCCGCGCTGCGCGAAGCGGTCGCGGATCACCGCCATCCAGAGGTTCGAGCCGTCCTTGCCGCCGTATTTCTTCGGCGCGGAGAAACGCCAGTGGCCCGCCTTGTCGGCAGCCTCGCGCGCCTGCTTCAGCAGGTCCTCCCACTCGTGATTTGGCTGGCCGCCGCGCTCCCAATCGGTCCGCGCGTTTTCGCGGCGGTGATCGAAGAAGCGGATATTGTCGTCCTTCGCGACCAGCGGCTCGATCTCCGCCTGGAGGAAGGCAACGAGTTCGGCGTAATACTCTTCCAGCGCCTCGGGAATCGTGAAATCCATCATCGTTGCTCCTGGAAGGTCAGTATCCGGCCAGGTGGCCGTTATCACGCAATTCGTAGCTGAAGGTATCGTCGGGATAGGGCAGCATATCCGCGTTCCAATTCGCGAGAGCCTTGCGTAGTTCGTCGAAGATTTCCCGGTGGTGCGACCGTATATTGGCCACTTCCCGCGGATCCTGGTCGATGGCGAAAAGGAACTCGTGACCGCTCATCTGGAGATACTTCATGTTCCCGCGCATGGCGGCAAGCTGGTTTTGCGCAAAATGGCGCCAGAACAGGGTGCGCTCTTTGCCGGGCGTGCGGCCCAGCAGGTCGGGGAGCAGGTCGACGCCGTCAAAATCGATCGCCTTGCGACCTTGGATCCCGGCAGCGGCGAGCAGGGTTGGCACGAAATCCATCGTGATGTTAATCAGGCCGTTTTCACTGGCGGGCGCGATGCGACCGGGCCAGCTCATGATCGTCGGCACTCGGATGCCGCCCTCCAGCAACTCGCCCTTCATGCCCCTGAAAGGCCAATTTTTGCTGAAACGCTCGCCGCCATTGTCGCTGGTGAAGACGACGATGGTATTGTCACCAAGGCCCTGTGCGCGAAGGGTCGCCATGATCTTGCCAACGCCTTCGTCGAGGCTCTTCACCATTGCCGCATAGGTCGCGCTTGACCCTCCGTCATAGTGGAAGGAATCCCGGATTTGGCCGGCAACGGCCTCGTCTTCGATCCCTTCCCAGGGCCAGTGCGGCGCGGTGTAATGGACGCTGAGCAGGAATGGCTTCGACGACTTCGAATACCGCTCGATCTCGCTCAGGCTGCGCTGTGTGATGAGATCAGTGAGGTAACCCTGGCGATGGATCTCTGTCTCGTCTTCAAACAGATCGTGCGAGAATTTTCCGCGGATCGTCATTCCGTGCAGGAAATAATCCGCGCCGCCTTGATAAATGCCCCAGAAGCGATCGTAACCGCTCTTGAGGGGGCCGAACTGCGGCAATCCTCCCAAATGCCATTTACCCACGAGCGAAGTCGCATAGCCCGCCTGCCTGAACAGGTCGGCGAACGTCGGGACATCGGGCGGCAGGCCAAGTTCAGGCTTGCGGCCAAGCGGCTCGTCAAGCCCGGCTGGCCAGCGATACTGGTAACGCCCCGTCATCAGCGCGAGGCGGGTAGGCGAACAGACACTCGAATTCGCATAGGACCGCGTCAGCCGGACGCCCGAAGAAGCCAGGCGATCGATGTTCGGAGTCTCGTAGTCTTCACGTCCGAAACACGAGAGATCCGCGTACCCAAGATCGTCTGCCAAGATGAAAACGATATTGGGCGCATTCTTCCCATGCGCCCATCCGCGCCCTGCAACGATCCCTGCCAGAGCAGTTGCCGCCGCCCCTTTCACGACATCGCGCCTCGTCAACATCGCTTCTCTCCCCATACCTCTTCCTCGCGCCCGGATTCGTGAACGTCCTTGACCGAAGTCGGCTCTGTTCGCAGACCTGAAAATTGTCTTTCGGAACCAATTACCGCCTGAACATCGCGGAGGGAAAGGCTCGATCACCCATCTCTATTTGTCAACCTACTTTACAAAAATTCTGCGGGTCGATATGTCTGATCGACCCTCGGAATTATAGCACCGGATGCACAATAGCCGGAATCGTGAAGGGTGAGAGATCGACCGGCCTTGATGTCGGCGGATTGGGGAGAGTGACGATGATTCGTTCTTACAAGACCATTGTGCCCGTGCGCACGGCACTTCTCGGTGCAGTCGCCGCCATTGCGCTGGCCGTGCCGCTTCATGCACAGGAAACTCTACCGAGCGACGACGAGGCCGATGAGACTGATGGCAACGTCATTATAGTAACGGCGCAAAAGCGAGAACAGGATGTTCAGGACGTGCCGATTTCGATGGCGGTCGTCTCGGGCGAATCGCTCACCGAACTGGGCATAAGCGACTTCAAGGAACTTGATCGCTACGTCCCCAATCTTTACGTTCAGGAAACGCCGGGCAACAATGCGTTTTACATCCGCGGCATCGGCTCGACCCCTGGCAATCTCGCGTTCGAGCAGACGGTCGGCCTGTTCGTCGACGGCATCTACGGCGGTCATGCGCGCCAGTTCCAGGCACCATTCCTCGATGTCGAGCGGGTCGAAGTCTTGCGCGGGCCACAGGGTGCTCTCGTCGGTAAGAATACCAGCGCAGGCGCGATCAACGTCGTCAGCGCCAAGCCGACCGACTATTTCACCGCCCAGCTCGATGGTAGCTACGAGTTCGAATATGGCGGCACGCGCATCTTCGGCATGGCTTCGGGGCCGATCAGCGAGGTCGTCAGCGTGCGTCTCGCGGCGCAGTACGAGGACATCGACGGCTACGTCGAGAATCAGATCCAGGGCGGATTCGAACCCAAGCGCGAAACCTTCTTCGCGCGCGGTTCGGTGCTGATCGATTCGGGCGGACCGGTCGATCTGCTGATCAAGGTTGAGGGCGGCAAGGTCGATCTCACTGGCAACGCCGTCGAGCGCATCCTCACCGTCGACGATCCCGACCTCGAACGCTCGACCGGCGGGTTCCCGGGCTTTGTCGACAGGGATTTCGACAACACCGATTCGTTCAACTTGGCCGCGACGGCGAACTTCGAGATCGGCGATCACACCTTGACTTCGATCACCGGTTATTCGTCGTACGATTTCACAAAGCGACTCGACGCTGACTTCGGTCCTGCGCCGCTGTTCGCCTCGCTCTTCGCGGAGGATTTCTCGCAATTCTCCCAGGAGGTGCGGCTCGCCTCGCCGGTCGGCCAGACCTTCGAGTACATCGTTGGCGCCTATGGCCACATCAACGACTACGATCTCACGCAGGTCACCAGTCTTCGCTTCGGACCGTTCGACGGCTCGGCCGCACGCGAATTCCGGCAGGAAAACGTCGCGCTTTCGGGTTTCGCCAGCGTGACGGTCAACGCCACCGACGCGCTCCGGATCCTCGGCAGCCTACGCTATACTTACGATCGCAAAACCGCCGAGCAGGATCGCGATCTCGTCGGCCTGGTCCTGCCGACCTGGCTTGGCACATCGCTCTCGGGTCGGCGCGTCGAAAAGGAATGGGACCCGTCGATCGCTGTCCAATACGACATCGCGCCCGATATCATGATCTACGCCTCCTATGGGCAGGGCTCGAAAGCTGGCGGCTTTATCGGGGGGCAGGCGACGACCACGCCCGCTCAGTTCGAACTCGAACCGGAATCCGCTGAGACCTGGGAGGCGGGCATCAAGCTCGCCGCACTCGACCGGCGCCTGCGCCTCAACATGGCAGCCTACCGGACCGATTTCGACGACCTGCAGGTGTCCTCGTTCGACGCCGCGACGACGAGCTTCATCACCTCCAACGCGGGTAAGGCACGCAGCGAGGGTGTTGAAGCCGACGCGAGCTTCGAACTGGCCCGGGGCATCTCGATCACCGGATCGATGGCCTACCTCGATGCGAAGTACCTCGATTTCCCAGGCGCGCAGTGCTTCTTCGACGATCCCGGGTGCAATCCTACGACGAACAACGCGGCAGGCATGCCACTTCCGCGTGCGTCGAAATGGAGCGGGACGCTCGGCTTCGCCGTCGAGCAGCCGGTTTCGGCCGGGCTCGACTTCATTGCCAGCGGCGCAATGACTTTCCGCAGTAGCTATTTCACCGAGGAATCTTACAATCCGGCTGCAGTCCAGGACGCCTACCAGAAATACGATCTGCGGGCCGGGGTGCGCGCGTCGGACGAGTTGTGGGAGCTTGCCCTGGTCGGCAAGAACCTGACCAACGAGCTGACCGCCTCGCACGCCTTCAACACGCCGGTCACCGGTGGTATTTCCAAGTTCATCCAGCAGCCGCGGACGATTGCCGTTCAGGCTCGGCTGAAATTCTGAAGGACCCCGACAGATGAGCGTGGCGCCAACAGCAGAAGCGGTAAACCCGAAACCGGTTGCGGGGATGGCTGCCGTTTTTGACCTACTGGCACCCTCTACCTTCCGCGATGGCCATCCGCACGAGGCATACGACCGGTTGCGCCGGACATCTCCGGTGGTTCGTGGCGAGAAGGGTGGGCCGTGGCTGGTCACCGGTTACGAGGAAATCCGCGAAGTCAGTGCAAACAGCAAGGACTTTACCTCGGCTGCCGGGTTCCGCGTCCATTCCGCAAACCGTGCCGCAATGGACCCGGCAATCGGCCGCGTCCTGTCGCGCTTCATGCTGGCGATGGACGAGCCGGAGCACGGCGATTTTCGCAAGCTGGTTGGCAGCTTCTTCAAGCCCGCAGCGATCAAGGCGCTCGAACCGGCGGTGGCGCAGCGAGTCGATCGGGTGATGAAATCGCTCGAGGGACGCGAGGAAGTCGAGTTCGTCGAGGAAGTCGGCGCCCGTGTTCCGATCAGCACGATCTGTGCCCTGATCGGGGTTCCGCCTGAAGACGAGCATCGCGTGTTCGAATTCACCAATGCCGTCTTCGGAACCGACGATCCCGAACTTGCGCCGTCGATCGAGATGGCCAATGCGAAGTATCTCGAGATTTTCGATTACGGCTGGAACCTGCTCGAAAAGCGGCGCCGGGACCCGCAGGACGATCTCGTCAGTTTCATTGCGAACGCCGAACTTCCCGATGGCCGCAAGCTCACCCGGGATGAGCAGATCAGCTATTTCTCCAACATGATTGCCGCTGGCAACGAAACCACGCGCAGCTCGCTTTCAGGGGCGGTATGGCTGCTGGCCCGGCATCCCGAACAGCGCAACCGGCTCATGGCCGATCCCTCTATGATCCCGCAGGCGATCCAAGAAATACTCCGGCACTTCAGTCCGGTCATTCACATGGCGCGCACGGCCACGCGCAATTGCCGGATTGGCGATGTGGAAATTGGCGCAGGCGATCGCGTGGCGATGCTGTACGGGGCAGGCAATCACGATCCAGCCGTATTCGAGGACCCGCATCGTTTCGACTGCGAGCGGAAAGACGCGATCCGGCATCTGTCGTTCGGCTATGGCATCCACCATTGTCTCGGCAACCGGCTGGCCGTGCTGCAACTCGGCCTGATCCTCGGGCGATTCCTGCGAACTTTCCCGCGGTATGAGGTCGCGGGTGATATCTCCTTCATCCAGTCGAACTTCGTTTTGGCGATGAAGCGATTGCCTATCCGGCTTGGCGAGCGGAGCGGGGCATGACATCGCTGGTCGACCGCAACATCCTCCTGACCGGCGCGTCGTCGGGCGTGGGACGCCATCTGGCGAAAGTGCTGGCGGGCGAGGGGGCGCGGGTAACTTGCTGCGCCCGGCGCCAAGCCGAACTAGATCGCCTGGTTGACGAGATCCATGTCGCTGGCGGGACGGCAAAGGCGCAGGTTTGCGATATCGGTGATGCGCAGGCGATCGGAGAAGCCTTCGATTCGGCTGAGCAATCGTTCGGCCCGGTGGATACGGTGATCTGCAATGCGGGGATCAACGTGGCAGGTCCCGCGCACAGCATTTCTGTCGATGATCTCGATCGCATCATGTCGATCAATCTTCGCGGGGCATTTCTGACCGCCCAGCAGGGCGCGAAGCGAATGATCGCCCGTGGCAAGCCGGTTGCAGACGAGTCGCGCCGGATCGTGTTCATCGCGTCGATCCTCGGGCGCAAGGCCCATGCAGGAGCCGCGGTCTATTCCGCGACCAAGGCGGCAGTGCTGATGCTGACCAGGTCGCTGGCGCTGGAATGGGCGCGTCACGGTATCAACGTCAACGCCATTCTCCCGGGCTACATGCCGACCGACATCGTCGACGAATGGTTTGCGAGCGAGCCCGGGCAAGCGCAAATTGCCGGGTGGCCGCGCAGGCGGTTGATGCCGGTCGCAGGCCTTGATCCGGCGGTGAAGTTTCTGCTGTCTCCCGAGGCAAGATCCGTCTCGGGGACGGAAATTGTAGTAGATGACACACAAAGCCTCGCCTGACGCGCGGTATGAGACAGGAGTTACGCAGATGGGACAGGCAGACGAAGCAAGACCGATTGTTGGGGTTCATCACGCCGCTTTCCGTTGTCGTGACGCGGAACAGACGATCTGGTTCTATCGTGACGTCCTCGGCCTCGCTGATCCCTCCGGGATAACGCTGGAAGAAGTGCCCGGTACCGGTGCGGACGATCCCTACATGCATTTGTTCTTCAAGATGAAGAACGGCGAGTTCATCGCTTTCTTCGACGCGCCTGGATCGGCGAGAGAGGACAGCTTTGCCCGCAAGGACAGCTTCGATGTTCACTGGGCCTTCGAGGTCGAGGGCGAAGAAGACCTGATTGCCATGCGCGACCGCATCCGCGCGCACGGCGTTTCCGCCCACGGTCCGATCGATCACGGTTTCGTGCGATCGATCTACATGTACGATCCCAACGGCTTGCAGATCGAACTGACCTATCGCTTGGCGGATCACGATCGCATCCTGGACAAGGAAGAGAAGGAATTTCCCGCCACGCTCGCGCGGTGGACCGAACGGACGCGTGCGATCAAGGAGCAGAAGTTCGGTTCGGAAGCGATCGACCAGCGTGCTCGCAGCGCGCCGAGTGCGGCATGAAGTACGATCGGATCCCGTACCTCGTCGTCTATGGCGAGCAGAGCGCGTTCAAGGACACCTATGCCGGCGAAATCGGCAAGGTGGTGGTGGAGAATTTCCTGCTTCGCCCAGAGGTGGAATCGGATGCAGTCGTCATCTTTTCCCATCCCATTGGTGGCGGTGGGTGGCTGCCGCTGGTCGGCACGATGGCGAAGAACGGCATCCACACGATCTATTGCAATCCGCGCTATCGCGGGAATGACACGGCGCTCATCATGGAACGCGCGGCAATGGACCTTGCCGCCTGTGTCCGCGACGCCAGGGAGCGGCTGGGCTACAAGCGAGTCTATCTCGGCGGATGGTCGGGGGGCGGATCGCTCTCGCTCTTCTATCAGGCTGAAGCGCAAGACCCACAGGTAACCCACACACCTGCGGGCGATCCATACGACCTGACTGCGGCAGACTTCATCCCCGCAGACGGCGTGATGCTACTCGCAGCGCATCTGAGCCGGAACCTCACCCTCACCGAATGGCTCGATCCATCTATCGAGGACGAAAACCAGCCGTGGGATCGCAATCCGGACTGGAACCTCTACGCGGATAATGGGCCCAAGCCGCCGTTTTCGGAGGCATTCGTCGCCGAGTTCCGGGAGCGCCAAATCGCGCGCAATCGCCGGATCACTAAATGGGTAAAGCAGCAACTAGCAGAGTTGAAGGAGCAGGGTCTTCCCAATCACGAGCGTTGCTTCGTGGTGCAAGGGACAATGGCAGATCCGCGCTGGGTCGATCCGGCGGTGGACCCCAACGATCGCCAACCGAACCACTGTATGCTGGGTGACCCAGCGGTGGTGAATGACGGACCGGTCGGCCTTGCCCGCTTCACCACGCTGAGATCGTGGCTGTCGCAATGGTCGTATGACGACAGCAACGCCGATGGGCTGAAATGCGCCGCCCGCATCGATTGCCCCATGCTGGTAATCGAAAACAGCGCCGACGATGCCTGCACACCCAGTCACGCGGCACGCCTGATGGCGGCGGCCGAGAAATGCGACAAGGAATTTCATCTGATCGAAGGCGCAAATCACTATTATTTCGGGCAGCCCGAGCTTGCGCAGCAGGCGGCAGACCTGGTCAAGGATTGGATTGCGCGGCAAGCATGAACGACGCGGTCGCATCGAACGAGGTGCTTGCGCAGGCAATCCTCGATGCGGCCCACAGGGCTGGGTTCGGCACCAGGGGGATCGAAGGTCTCAAGCGACTTTCGGGTGGTGCGAGTAAAGAAACTTGGGCCTTCGATCTCGTCTTGTCCGATGGCGGACGACGCCCGCTCGTGCTGCGCCGCCAGCCGCCAGGCCGGCGGTTCGCCACGCAAGGGCTCGATAATGTTGCGATGGAAGCGGCTATCGTGAAACTTGCCGCGACGGCTGGTGTCCCCGTGCCCGGCGTTGCCTTCGAAATGCCCGAAGGTTCCGTGGGGGGGGATGGCTATGCAATGGACCGGATCGAAGGCGAAACGGTCGGTGTCCGGGTCCTGAAAGCCCCTGAGCTTGCGGAGGCGCGCAGGGGCATGGCGCGCCACTGCGGGGAAATACTCGGTCGCCTCCACTCATTATCCGGCTATGAGAAACTGGGCCTCAAGGCCCAGGGCTCGCGCGAGGCGCTTGCCGGTCTGGAAGCGCGCTACCACGATACCTTGCAGGATCGCCCGGTATTCGATCTTGCGCTGCGCTGGTTGCGGGAGAACTTGCCGGACGAAGGCGAGCGCGTGCTGCTCCACGGCGATTTCAGGAATGGCAATCTGATCGTCGGACCAGACGGAATTCGTGCCGTGCTCGACTGGGAACTCTGTCACATCGGTCCCCGAGCCTATGACCTGGCCTGGCTCTGTGTGCCAAGCTGGCGGTTCCAGCGGCCCGAATTACCCGTCGGCGGGTTCGGCCAGCGAGAGGATTTGATCCGCGCATATGAAACAGCCAGCAATGTCAGCGTCGATCGGGCAGAACTCCATGCGTGGGAAGTCTTCCAGACCATGAACTGGGGGGTCATGTGCGCAGGCGTTGCCAAGGCATTCATGGACGGAGCGCGAACGATTGAAGGTGCGATCATTGCGCGTCGCGCTTCGGAAACCGAATTCGACCTGATGCGTTTGCTCGCGCCTGACAATTCCATCTGGTCGGAGGTCCGCAATGCAGGATAAGCCATCGGCCGAGCTGCTGATTGCAGAAGTGAAGAATGCACTTGGCACGGCGATCGCCTTGGGTTTTGCGCAAAAGGTCGCCGCCAACGCGCTTGGCATCGCCCAGCGCGAATACGGCCTGGCGCCGAGGAGCCTAGCGCAGGAATTCGATCGACTTGAAACCCTAGTTGGCAGCGAAGGGGATCTTGCCGAGCGCAACCGGCGTCTGTCCGAAGACATCCGCTACGGTTCGGGGAAATTCGATGACGTGCTGGTTCGGCATCTCATCCTGACCACTCTGGCGAAGATCGAAGTCGATCAGCCGACCTATCCGCCCTATCTTGCCTGGAAGAACGAGAAGTGAGCAGGCCCGTGGAAATCGTAGAAGTTGGCCCGCGCGACGGATTGCAGAACGAAAAGACGGTGATTGCGACCGCCGACAAGGTCGAACTGATCCGCCGCGCCATCGATTACGGTGTGCGGCGGATCGAGGTTGCCAGCTTCGTCAATCCGAAGCGCGTACCGCAGATGGCCGATGCAGAAGCGGTCGTGGACGCACTTGGCATAGTCGACGGGGTGACCCGGATCGGACTGGTCCTCAATGAACGGGGCTCAGACCGGGCGCTTGCCTGCGGTGTCGACCAGCTGGGAGCCGTTGCCATCGCCAGTGATAGCTTCGGCATCCGGAACCAGGGTCAGAGCAGCGCAGAATCGGTCGAAGTCGCCAAGCGTATCGTGGCAATGGCGCAGGCCAGTGGGCGGACGGCCCAGGTTACCATCGCCGTCGCCTTCGGTTGTCCGTTCGAAGGCGAGATCGATCCGGCCAAGGTTGTCGCAATGGCAAGCGAGCTGGCCGAAGCGGGACCGGTGGAGATTGCCCTGGCAGATACAATCGGCGTGGCAGTCCCGGCGCAGGTTTCAACGCTCGTGCGCAAGGTGCGAGAAGCCATCGATCCGGTTCCTGTCCGGATCCATTGTCACGACACCCGCAATACCGGTATCGCCAATATCTGGGCCGCAGTCGAAGCAGGCGCGAAAACGGTAGATGCCTCGCTCGGCGGATTGGGTGGCTGCCCATTTGCGCCCGGCGCGGCGGGAAATGTCGCAACCGAGGATGCGCTCTACATGCTCGGACGCTCTGGCGTTGCGACCGGACTCGATCTGGCAAAATCCATTGAATCCTCGACTTGGCTGGGAGGTGTGATGGGCAAGAAACTGCCGTCGATGGTTGGCAAGGCGGGCGGCTTTCCCGCTGGAGGAGCGGCATGACCGACAAGAATAACGGCGCGCTCAACGGCATTCGCGTTGTCGAATGCGGCCAGCTGATCGCCGGACCATTCTGCGGCCAGCTGCTCGGAGACATGGGCGCCGAGGTCATCAAGGTCGAGCCCCCGGGCGCAGGCGATCCGATGCGGAAGTGGGGCAATGGCGAACACAAGGTCTGGTGGGAGGTCATTGGCCGCAACAAGCGTTCGGTTACGGCCAATCTGCGCGTGGCGGAGGGGCAGGATATCGCCCGCAAGCTGATCGCCAGCGCTGACATTATGATCGAGAATTTCAAGCCGGGAACGATGGAAAAATGGGGCATGGATCCCGCCACGCTGCAAGCGATCAATCCCCGTCTGATCATCGTGCGAATGAGTGGCTATGGGCAGACCGGACCCTATTCGAGCCGGGCCGGCTTTGGCGGCATTGGCGAGGCAATGGGGGGCTGGCGCGCGATTGTCGGCGATCCGGATCGTGCCCCGAGCCGCATGGGTGTCTCGATCGGCGATACGCTTTGCGCGACCTACGGTTGCATGGGTGCGCTGGCCGCACTGCACGCCCGCGAAGCCAGTGGCCGGGGTCAGGTGATCGATGCTGCGCTCTATGAAAGCGTTCTGCAAGTCATGGAAAGTCTCGTCCCGGAATATGACGTGATGGGGCTGGTCCGGGAACGATCGGGTTCGATACTGCCCGGCATCGCGCCATCGAATGTCTATCCCTGCAGCGATGGCGAGTTTATGATCGGGGCGAATGGTGATGCGATCTTCGCACGGCTGGCGAAAGCGATGGGACAGCCCGAACTGGCGCAGGATCCGCTTTACGCCACGCATGTTGCGCGGGGGGAGAACCAGGCCCGGCTTGACGAACTTATTGCAAACTGGACCCGCACGCTGACCATCGACGAGCTCGAGGCGCTGATGGTGGAGCAAAGCGTACCGGCGGGCAGGGTATATCGACCTGCCGACATGCTGGCCGACCCCCACTTCAGGGCGCGGCAGGCAATCGTGGAAATCCCGCATCCCGAATTTGGTTCGGTCAGGATGCAGGCGCCGGTCCCCAAACTTTCCGGCAATCCCTCGTCCATCCGCCGTCCGGCCCCGCGCGCGCCCGGCATCGACAATGCCGAAATCTATGGCGAGTTGCTGGGCCTTTCGTCCGCGGAACTCGAACGCTTGTCGGACGCAGGAGCGATCTGAGAGAGCGGATGACAGGACCGGGCAGCACCTATCCCAGTGAACGCTATGGCTTTTATGTCGTGGCCGTCCTCATGCTGCTTTACATGCTGTCCTTCGTGGATCGCGTGCTGATCAGCCTGATGATCGAACCGATCAAGGACGAATTCCGCCTCTCCGATACGCAAGTCGGCCTGCTCGTCGGGTTCAGTTTCGTTCTGCTCTATTCCGTGATGGGAATACCGTTCGGGATGATGGCGGACAGGTTCGATCGCCGGAAGCTCATTCTGGTGGGCGTGGTTGGCTGGAGCCTGGCGACATCAGTGTCGGGGCTGGCAGTCGGATATGTGCAATTGCTGCTGGCGCGAACAGCGGTGGGCATTGGCGAGGCAGCTCTTTCACCTGCCGCCATATCCACGATTGCCGATCGTTTCCGACCGCATCGCCTGGGGATCGCGGTGGCCATCTATTCGCTGGGCGTCACGCTGGGCGGCGGTCTGGCGATGGCCGGGGGAGGGCTGCTCATCGCATGGGCGAATGCCACCAGAATCACCCTGCCGCTGGTCGGAATGTTGTCCGGCTGGCGACTGGCGCTTTTTTCGGTCGGCCTGCTCGGCATTCCCTTTGCGGTCCTGATCGTGCTGACGATCCGCGAGGCTCCGCGTCTGGGGAAGCGCGCCGACAAGCTGTCTATCGGCGAAGTCTTCACCTTCATGAGCGGCCATCGCCGCGCATTTCTCGCCCTGTTAGCGGGATATTCGGCCTGCGCTGTGGCCAGCTACGTGCCGCTGCTTTGGGCTCCTGCATTCTATGCCCGCGATTTTGGCCTTGCCCCGTCGGAAATCGGGTTGCGGATCGGAGCAATGGTCGCAATCCTCGGCCTGTCCGGAGTCCTCATGGGCGGGCGTATGTCAGACCGCTTCCTGCGCAATGGCAGGCATGACGCGCCGGTGCGTGTCATACTGATCTCCATCCTGCTGCAATTGCCGTCGTTCGCGCTTGCCTACCTCGTCGCCGACGTAACTTGGTCGATGGTGTTCATCGGGGTGGGAATTTTCACGATGTCGATGTTCGGCAGCCTTCAAGCGACGACTATCCAGCTGATGATGCCCGGCGAAATGCGCGGTCGGATGATGGGCATCTACCTGTTGGTCGTCAACTTGGTGGGAATGGGGCTGGCGCCACTGATCATCGGCATACTCAGCGACGCGATGGGCGGACAGCTGGGGCGCGCGATGGCAATTGTCTCGACAGGTTCCTTAGCTATGAGCCTGATATTCCTAGTCTATGGAAAAAGTGCGATGAGGGACATGATCTCCGCTAACTTGTGTCCACCGTCAGCGCCAATGACTGAATAGCCCCGAAAATTGTGGACGTCTGGCTGATGCGAGGGCGACAGAGCCGAGGTAGGATTCTTTGGTTTTGTCTTAGCGGGTCGCTACCCTGCGTCGGTTCTTGAGTTTGTCGGCCTCCAGTAACTCCTTGGAACAGGTGTAATACAGGCTCTGGGCCAAATCTTCCTTGCGGCACAGATCGGCGATGGAGTCATCGCCGCGAAGGCTGTCCAGCACGCTGAGGATCGTGTCCTCGGCGAGAAGTGCCGACGAGTCTTGCTGCAAATGTCTTGTATTACCCGACCCGCTGAGGCCTTGGCTGGTGATTTATCTTCGACACTTCGTACCTACGACGAAGCCCAAGCCCTCCTTTAAATCACAACCACATTTTTGTTCCATAGGCGCTGACGGGGGGCAACAAAATCCGAAACCTCAATAGTTGTAGAAGTCAGATAGGCCCGAAGGTTCTCGAGCGTCAGCAAAACAAGCCTCATAGTAAAAACCCCCAGTTCCCAGAAGAATGTCGCGTGCTCCGTTGGATGACAGACGGAACTGAACAACCGGAGATGGCAAAGCTTGCGGCGGTTTTCTCGCCGTCCGACGAACGACCGCTTTCGGGAGGAGCCGAAGGCATTCTGAATGACGGGATTGGGGCGCGTTGCTGCCACAAGCTGATCCGCCCCCGAACGTCCGCATACCCCGATCCCATTCCCGAAAGCTGCCTGACCGGACTGCCCCCCAAACCGGTCACTCAATCGCCCACACCGAAATCCCCAGCTTGCGGGCCTTGTCGACGAGGTTGGCATTGATGCCGTTACCCGGGCAGGCAACTACGGCTTTGGGAAGCGCCTCGAGCATCTGATCGTTGCGGCGGAACGGAGCCGCCTTCTTGAACCGGTCCCAGTCGGGCCGGAACGGGACGTGGGTGATCTTGCGGTTGCGTGCCCAGAGCGAGGCGATGTGTTCGCCGCCGGTCGGGTTGCCACCGTGGAACAGAACCATGTCGGGATATTTGGCGAGAACCTTGTCGAGCACGGCCCAGATGCGGCCATGATCCTGATAGGCGGGCCCGGAGGTGAACGCGATCCGCGTGCCGGTCGGCAGGAGTGGCTCGGTTTCCGCGCGGCGCTTGGCAGCGAGGAAGTCGCGGCTGTCGATCATGGCGGCGGTTAACGTGCGATGATTGACCAGTGATCCGGAGCGCGGGGTCCAAGCCTTGCGGAAATGCGCTTCGAACTGGTCGGAAGCGGCCTCGCGCATGAACTCCATCGCGTTGCGGCGTTCGATCAGGCCGATGCCTTCGTTGACGAGCCGTTCGAGTTCGACCGACTTGACCTCAGAGCCATCCTGTTCGCGCTGCCCGCGCCTCTGGGCATGTTCGTTGTCGTCGAGCTCGCGCTGGATCCGGCCTTCGGCGCGGTAGAAGAGATTGGTGAGCGACCAGCACAGGTCTTCAAGATCGGGTTCGAGCCGAGTGTCGATCATAGTGGCGATGAGGGCATCGAACATGTCGGCGACAGCGCCGGTGGCGATGCGTTCTTCGGGAAGCGGTCTCGGGTCGGCTTCGTCGGAGAAGGGGCGATAGCCGTAGAGGGCGATTTCATCGAGGAGATGGGCGGTGGGAGAGACTTCGTGATCGGGTTCTTGCTGGTAGGCCATGATTGCGGTCCTTGGGGGTCTGAGCCGGGCACCTCGCCCGGCCTTCCGGCGATCCCCCTGACCGGCGGCGGGGTGGCCGCACCCAGCGGGGCGCAACGTAGTGGAGCATGGCGCAGCCATTGTGGCCGCCCCGCCGCCGGTCTTCAGATCGCCCCCAAAGAAGGCCGGGTGCCCGGCGTGACGCATGGACTGGCCCGTGCCTCCGACCCTCACCCGATCCCGTCCCGGCCAAACTCAGCGACGAAGAAATCTGGCCCGGTCGGCGTCGTGCAACTGGGCGATCAGGCGCTGGCCCAGCCCATCAACGCCATCGCGCTGCATATCGTCGTTGAAGTCGCCAAGAGCTGGCATGAGCGGAAACAGTTCGATCCCTGCGGCCTGTGCCCGCTCGGTCAGGATGTCCCACGCAGCATCCCCGGCAGCATCGCGGTCGCGCGCGACATAGAGGCGGCGGAGGTCAGGCGGAAACAGGATGGCAGCCAGATGCGATGACGAGGTCGCAGCGGCAAGTGGAAATGTCGGCAAGGCTTCGCGCACAGACAGCATGGTCTCGATGCCTTCGCCAGCAGCCATGACGTCCCCGCCCTTGCCGAACCGGATCGCAGCCCCGAGGATATTGCCCATCGCCCTTCGCGGCGATGCGACGGCTGCCTTGGTGCTGCCCGAGGGATCGATCCATGTGCGGTGGGTGCCAGTCTGCACCCCGTCGTGATCGGTCACCGAGGCTATCAGTGCCGGGAATGCGCCAGGTGTTCCGGGTGCATCGTCGTCATTGGGCCGATAGTAGCAACGCGGGTGGAACCGCAGTGCGAGCAGGTCAGCGAGATGCATGATGCCGCGCGATTGGAGGTAGGTGGCAGCGGGCGTGCCGATGATCGGCTTCGAAGCTGCGAACAACCGCCGTGCAGCAGTCGGTGACCCTGCACGTGCGGGTGGACCGGGCAAGCGGCCACGCTCGTTGTCTGCTGGTGGCGGCAATGCCAGGAAGCGCTCGGCCTCCTCGATGGTCTCGGCAAGCCGCCCGTGTCGTTGGTTGAGCCGGATCAGGTCTACAAGATCGCCATGTTCGCCGGTGGCGGCATCGACCCAGTTGCCTACTGCACCGCGCCCGGTCTCGAACAGACGGACATAGAGACTGCGCCCGGGTGTTCCGGCGACATCGCCCACCATCCAGTAGCGGCCCTCACGCCTTCCGGCGGGGAGGTAGTGGCAACAAACGGCGTGGGCATTTTGGGCGAGCCGTTCCGACAGCTCTGCCACGCGTTTGGAAACGCGTCCCATGTCAGGCGGCCTTGCGGTCGATGATGCGCACCAGCGGATGGCGTGCGAACAGCCGTTCGAGCACCTGGCTCCCCGTCACCGCATCGTCGGGGATGAACAATCGCAGCTTCCAGCTGATGATCTCGGAGAACAGCCCCATCGCCTTCAACCGGTCGACCGCGTTGGGGCCAAAGCCCGTGAGTTCGATCCGATTGACCTGCATCAGCCGCGAGCGGCGCAATTGCAGCCCATCGGCAAGGTCAAGCACGGTATGTCCCTCGCGCAGCAAGGCCATTGCCTGCGGCGACGACAAGTCTGGCGCGTCGGTGCTGGCCGTGGCGCTAGCGGCCCATGCCGGTGAGACCCTGCGCCCGACGATGCTCGTGCCATCGTCGGTCTGGAGCCGGTAAACGCGGGTCGACTCCTCCGGGAGCCGCTTCCAGATCGGCAGCAGCAACCCGGTGACGATATGCAGTTCGCTGGTCGTGAACTCGGGCACCTGCGCGATCTCGTCGGTCCAGGCAGCGGCAAAGCTCGCCTCGTCCACCTGCTCCCAATTGGTCTCGGCGAGGTGAGCCAGCGCAAAGTTCAGCCGTTCCATCGGCCGGATCAGCCTCACGCGCCGTTCGACCTCGCCATCATCGAGCATGAGGCTGCGCGCCGGAAGCTGGACGGCGGCGCGCTTCGAGCGGGCATTGACCAGCAGCCGCGCTCCGGGTTCGCGCAGAAGGTCGAGCGCCTTCTCCAGAGTCACCGGCTGATTGCGCTCGCGCATGGCGATGGTGAGGAGGCGGGTTTTGGCACCGGTGGCGGGGTGGGTGTAGATCGGCTCGCTACGCGTTACCGTAAATCGGTCGGCGACCAGCGTTTCGAGACCCACGTCATAGGTGCCGGCGGCCATCGCACTTTCGACCTTGGCTGCAAGCAACTGCTCGAACACCGTGAACAGCACGTTCTGCATCGCGATGGTCAATGCCAGCAACCGGTTGAGGAAGGTGGTGATCGGCGGGAGATCGTCCTTGAGGCATCCGCTGCCGTCGGTCAGCGACAGGCCGGTCGTGTCCTCGAAGGTCGAAAGCGAGCAGTGCTCGACCTTGCCCGCGTAGATCAGCAGGTAGAACTGGCGTAGCGCGTCGCGTGCATATTGGCTTTCGAGATTGTCCTCGGGGCGGAACAGCCCCTGGCCGCCGGTCTGGCGTTGGCCGCGGGTGATCGCGCCCAGCGTGTTGAGCCGCCGGGCGATGGTCGAGAGGAAGCGCTTCTCCGCCTGAACGTCGGTCGCAACCGGACGGAAGAGCGGCGGCTGCGCCTGGTTGGTGCGGTTGGTGCGCCCGAGCCCCTGGATCGCGGTATCGGCCTTCCACCCGGCTTCTAGCAGATAGTGATGCCGCAGCCGCTGGTTCCGACCGCCAAGATCGGCATGGTAGCTCCTGCCCGTGCCACCCGCATCGGAGAAGACGAGGATGTGCTTCCTGTCCTCCATGAACGCCTGCGCCTCGGCGAGGTTGGCATGGGCGGGCCGGTTCTCGACCGCAAAGCGCTCGCCGCCCGCATCCACTTTGCGCACGATCCGGCGCGAGCGCCCCGTCACCTCGGCGACCATGTCGGTCCCGAAACGCTGAACGATCTGGTCGAGCGCGCCTTGCACTGGCTCCATTGCGGCCAGTTGCTCGATCAGCCGGTCGCGCCGCTGACAAGCCTCGAGGCACTGGATGACATTACCATCACCGTCATAGGCCGGGCGCGAGGCGAGGTTGCCGTCGCCGTCGGTGTAGGTCTCATGAAGCTGCGTCGGGAAGCTGTGCGCGAGATAGTCCAGGACGTATTCACGAGGGGTGACGTCGCACTGGATGTCGTTCCATTCGCCCGGATCGATTTCGGCAAGACGGCGCGAGAGCAGGGCTTCGCCGGTCGAGACGATCTGCACCACGGCGGCGTGACCATCGACCAGCCCCTGCTCGATCGCCGCGATCAGGGTGGGCGTCTTCATCGCGGTGATGAGGTGGTTGAAGAAGCGCTGTTTGGCGCTCTCGAACGCGGACCGTGCCGCCGATTTCGCCTGCCGGTTCAAGGTGCCCTCGCTGCTGCTGGTCACACCCGCAGCTTCGAGCGCAGCATCAAGGTTGTTATGGATGACCTGGAAGGCTCCGGCATAGGCGTCGTAGATACGCACCTGATCCGGGGTCAGCTGGTGTTCGACGAGTTCGTATTCGACACCTTCGTAAGACAGCGAACGGGCGGCGTAGAGGCCGAGGGCTTTGAGGTCGCGCGCGAGCACTTCCATGGCAGCAACCCCGCCAGCCTCAATCGCCGCGACAAAATCGGTGCGCTTGTCGAACGGGAAGTCAGCGCCGCCCCACAGGCCAAGCCGCTGGGCATAGGCGAGGTTCTCGACCGTGGTTGCGCCGGTTGCCGAGACGTAGAGCACACGGGCATCGGGCAGCGCATGTTGTAGACGCAGCCCGGCACGGCCTTGCTGTGAGGGGGCAGAATCGCCCCTGTCGGACTTGCCGCCACCGGCATTCTGCATGGCATGGCTCTCGTCGAAGACAATGACCCCGTCGAAGTCGGTGCCCAGCCAATCCACGATCTGCTGCACCCGCGAAACCCTTCCCTCGCGCGCGTCGGAGCGTAGCGTGGCATAGGTCGTAAAAAGGATGCCCTGCTCGAGCCGGATCGGCGTGCCCTGGCGGAAGCGTGCGAGCGGCTGGATCAGCAAGGGCTCCTGGCCGAGCGCCCGCCAGTCCCGCTGGGCGTCTTCGAGCAGTTTGTCCGACTTCGAAATCCACACCGCGCGGCGGCGACCCTTGAGCCAGTTGTCGAGCAGCACGCCAGCGACCTGGCGTCCCTTGCCAGCGCCCGTGCCGTCGCCAAGGAACCAGCCCTTGCGGAAGCGGACAGAAGTCTCGCAATCGTCGGGCGCGGCTCCGACCTTGTCGTAAGTGGCATCGACGGTCCAGCTTCCAGCCAGATGCGCCGAATGGGCTTCGCCCGCATAGATCACGGATTCGAGCTGGGCGTCGGAGAGCAGCCCTTGCTGGACCAGACCTTTGGGCAGATGTGGGCGATAGCTCGGCTTGGGCGGTGCGACCGAGGCCATGGCGGCGGACTGGACAAGCTGGGTTGGATGCGGTTGTGCGCCCGCGATCCGGATCGATTGCAGCGCATAGGGCTCGTAGAGTGTATCGGTCAGCTTGCCGTTGCTGGTTGCTGCCCAATCGACAGTGTCATAGTCGAGCGCAACGCCTGTGGGTTCGACAAGCTGAACTGCGGCGAACTTGGGCCTTGCCGGGACCACGCGTTGTGTGCGGCCTGTCGACCTCGATACCGATGGCGCAACCGGCATCGCCCTCACGTGGGCGCGAGGCGGGAGGTCTTCGACCAGCATCTGCAGCAGGCTGTGCAGGTCGGCTGCCATGTCCCGAGAAGGCGGGACCACGCCGGGATTTTCGGCAGGCAGTTTGGTGATCACCGTCAACCGGGTCTCGAATGTCGTGCCGTGGCTGGCATAGACGCTGCCCGCAATCGGCGCGGTGAACACCACTTGCGCCTGTTCCTGCAAGCGAACGAAGCTGTCGTGCCATGTCGTATTGTCAGGCGCGCAAGTGCTGCCCGTGATCGCAACGAGCCGCCCGCCATCGGCAAGCCGGGCCAGTGCGGAGGCAATGTGCCGAAAGGCGACATCGGCAACGTGGGTGTCGACCCCGAGCGCCGCCGAAAACGGAGGGTTCATCACGATGCAGCTGGGCACCAGGCCGGGATCGAGCCGGTCGTGGATCTGCGCCGCGTCATGAGCGGTGACACTCGTGCCGCCGAACAAATGCCGCAGCAGCGCGAGCCGCGTGTCGGCGACCTCGTTGAGTGCGAGGTCAGCGCCAGCCAGTTCGGCCTGTACCGACAGCAGTCCAGTTCCTGCCGAAGGTTCCAGCGCCAGTTCACCGGGCCGGAAGTTCGCAGCAAAACCCGCAACCCAGGCAAGGCCCAGCGGGGTCGAGAACTGCTGATATTGCACCATCTCTTCACTGCGCCGGGTCTGGCTGGGTGCGAGGCGGGCAATCCGTTCGACCAGCTTGAGCCGCTCGAACGGGTCGTCTGTCTTTGCATGGATCGCTGGACCATAGCGCCGCAGGAACAGCAGCTGCGCGACCTCGATCGCTTCGTAGGCGGTCTTCCAGTCCCAGGCACCAGATGCATCGCTCGCCCCGAAGGCTGACTGCATGGCTGTGCGAATAGCGGGGGCGTCGATCCGGCGACCGGCAGCAAGGTGGCCGAGAAGGTCCTGAGCGGCAGCGATGATGCAGGCGGCAGTCTGCTGGGCGCAGGTCGGGTCAAGCGGACGCGCGGCGGCGCCCGCCAATGGCGGGTTGGTCATGATGATTTCCTTCGATGGGAGAAAGTGTGAGGCGGAGCCGCGCTCAGGCAGGCGGGATATAGGCCTCGTAGGGATTGCCGGGAGCGAGATGACCGAACGGGGTCATCACGTAATCGCCCCCCTCTTCATCAGCGCCGCGGCCGACGGCGCAGAGCACGTAACGGGTCTCGCCGCTCGCAACCTCGGTGCATTCCATCAGTGCAAGGTCACCGGCCTCGGCGGCCTTGAGCAAAGTCTCGAAATTGGTGCGGGCATAGTCAGGGATAGCCATCGTGGCTCCTCCTTATGGTAATGTCGATAGACGGCGGGACGACCGGAGCCGCCCCGCACGTCTGATTACTCGGCAGCAATCGCCATCGGGTCCTGCTCGTGCTCGTCGAGGAAGGCGGGCAGTTCGGCGAAGTCACCTTCATCCGATTCAGCAACCGGCAGTCGCAGCGGTTCGGGCAGCCAGCCCGTGCCTTCGAGCAGCCGTTCGGCTTCGCGCGCCATGTCTCCCTTCTTCAGGTGCTCGATCAGCACAGCGGTGGCATCGCCCTTGGCTTCGCGCACGGCCTCGATGATCCGGGGCTTGGTGACGCGGCCGAGGTAGTTGTCGACCGTCGGCGTCCAACCCGCTTCGGCCATGTCGAGCCCGACCACCGTTGCCAGCGCATCGGCGGCAGCGATCCGTTGCTGAATACCATGAGCCGATGTCCGGCCTTCGTAGCCCTTGACCGGTTCGAACAGGGCGTTGACCCCGAGCGACACGCAATGGGCCAGCAGTGCCATCTGCTCGTCCTGCGGAAGTTCGACAAGAGCATCCCACAGCAAAGCAGGCTCGTCGGGCAGTCGCTCGGCCCATTGCTCATGCCGTGCCTGGATCGCCTCGCTCCAAGGAGTCTCGCGCAGGTTCGGTGCAACATTGCCGAGCCAGGCTTGGGTCACCTCGATCTGCACGCAGCCGTGGGTGCCGTGCGAGCGGAACACTGACAGGTACAGCGCATGGAGAACGGCGATGAAGGCGGCTTGCGGGTGGCACGCCAATGCATTGCGAAGCGCGACGGTGCGCACGGCGGTCAGTTCGGAGACGAGCCGGTCGGGCAGAGGACGGATGGCGTCGTCTTCCTCGTCCGCGGCAGCTTCGTCGGATGCATGGCCGCCAACGCTGATCGCCGGGCCGGAGGGCTGTTCAACACCTTCGCGGTAGAGCGGAGCATCCTCGCCATCAGCAACAGGCTCGTCTTCGGGCCGGACATAGCCGCGATCGATCCGTAGCCGCCCGTCATGAGTGAGCGAGATGAACACGCCTGCGCGTGCCTGCTCATCGGGATCATAGGTGACCGGGCGGATGTTGAGCGCGGTGAGTTCCTCATCGATCTCGGTCAGCCGGGCATCGACTTCGTCGGGCAAGTCGGACCCGTCCTGATATTCCTCGCCGATAGCATCATATTTCTCGACCAGGGCATCGAGCCGCGCCTGCTCCTCCTCGGTGAGCGGGACGGTGGTGCCGGTGATGCGGCGCTTCCCGCTTTCGCAGCCATAGGGCAGATCGATTGCTGCCTCGACCCATTTCCAGCCTTCGGCACCGATCTCCTCTGCTGCCGTCGCCAGCTTGGCATTGACCAGTTGCTCCACCAGTACCGGGTCCTGCAGCCAGCCCTCGTTCTGCTCGGAGAACAGGTCGCGCATGACATAGCCGCCGGCCTCGACATAGGCATCGAGTCCGATGAAACGCACCCGGCGGTCACCCGCCGGGATGGCATCCTCGGTCAGCATCCGCCGGATCTGATGCGCGGAGATGTAGGGCGTGTCCTTGACCTGCTCCCAGACCTGTTCCTGGCGGGCATGGTCGTCATTGACGGTGAACGCCATAAGCTGTTCGAGCGTCATGCCGTCCTCGCCATAGATTTCGAGCAGGCTGGGTGCGACCGATGCAAGCCGCAGGCGTTGCCTCACCGTCGAGACCGAGACGAAGAACCGCGCCGCAATGTCGTCTTCGGAAAGGCCCGCCTCGATCAGGGCGCTGAAGGCGCGGAACTGGTCGAGCGGGTGCAAGCCTTCGCGCATGACATTCTCGGCGAGCGAGTCTTCTTCGGCGATGCCCGCTTCGCGCACCACGCAAGGCACCGGCTGGTCCTTCGCCATCCGCCTGGTCTTGACCAGTAGTTCGAGCGCGCGAAAGCGGCGGCCGCCGGCCGGGACCTCGAACATTCCGGTCTCTTTGCCATCCTCGTCCAGCATGGCGCGGACGTTGAGGCTCTGGAGCAGGGTGCGGCGGTAGATGTCCTCGGCGAGGTCCTCGATCGAGAGACCGGCCTTGAGGCGGCGCACATTCTTCTGGCTCAGCACCAGCTGCGAGAAGGGAATGTCGCGCGAGGAACTGAGCACGAGCTTGGGGACAGATTTGGACTTGGTCATGGCAATTCTCCATGACGGGCCGCCGGGAGCCTCTCTCTCGGCCTCGACCCGTCACGAAGCGAAGCGCCGCCCTCTCACTCTTGAGAAGGCAGCGCCGCGCCAGAGAACTGGCGGGATGGTCCGGCTCAGTGAACCCGGTCGAGCAGCTTCTTCGCCTTGCCCTCCATGTCGAGCCGGGCATCCTGGTGCGCCTTGTCACGGGCAAGAGCGGTGATCCCCTGCACGAAATCGAAGATCGATTCGGGCGGACGGCCTTCCTCTGCGAGTACCCGCTCGATGATCTTCCCGGCCTCGGCCTTGGAGAAGCCGCGAGAGCGCAGGAAATCGCTGCGATCCTCGTCGCTACGGGCTACGATCCGTTCCCGCGCCGCCTTGATCCCGTTGATGAAGGGCTGCGGCGATGAGTTCGCGAAATTGTCGAGCGCAGGCGTAGCTTCATGGGCAAAGCGGTTGGAGGCATATTTGCTGTGCCGGATCGAGATTTCCTCGAAGTCCTCCACGCCCCACAGGTTCCGGTTCTGGCACACAGCTCGCAGGTAGAAGCTCGCCATACCCAGTGTCTTCGCCCCGACCTCGGAGTTCCAGCAGTAGAATCCGCGGAAGAACAGATCGGGCGAACCGTCGGGCAGGCGGCCTGCTTCGATCGGGTTGAGATCATCGACCAGGAACAGGAACACGTCGCGGTCCGAGGCGTAGAGCGTGGTCGTGTCCTTCGAGATGTCGACGTTGGGGTTGTAGATCCCGGTCGACCAGTCGAGCACGCCGGGCACCTTCCAGCGTGTGTCACCCGTGCCATTACCTGCGATCTTCTGCACCGCATCGACCAGTTCGTGATCGTAGATGCGGCCATAGTCGGGACCGGTGACCGCGCGCAGCTCGACACGGCGCCCGGCGACGGGGTCGTCGGTCTCGAGCGTCTTGACCTGCTCGGTCCGGTTCGAGGTCAGACCGTACTGCAAGTTGATCGCCGCCAGCGGTGCGGGCAGCTGGCGCAGATAGGCGGCCGGGGCACCGACCTGGCTGGCCAACTGGCCGAAGCTCCAGTGTGTCGGCGCGACGGCCTCATCGGCACCGGGCAGCAACAGCGCCAGGCGTTCGGGATCGCTCCGGTTCGCCTCGACATGGATCAGCGCGCTTTCGATGACGCGGGTGCGGCTGCGCTCTGACCGACCGCGGACCGAGCGGGCCAGATCGTCCAGCGAGAGATATCGCTGGTCATCGGGCCGCGAGAACCATTCCGAGGAGACGCGGCCATTGTGCGAGCCGCGCGAGACATCGACTTTGTAGCCGCCGCTGACATCGCGGCGCGCATCGAGAACCTGCATGTTCATGGGAAACCTCCATGACGGGCGGCCGGGAGCCTCTCTCCCAACCCTCATCCCGTCACGGCGAAGCCCGCCACCCTCTCACTCTCACCTGCTCATGACCCCAAGTCGCGCGAGCGGCCAGCGAGATTGCTCAAACAGGAAACCGCACCCTGAAGGGAGGCGGTGGTTGTTACCCTTTCTGTGAAGGCGGCAAGCCGGGGCCTGTCGGCTTGCCAAGCCTGCGCATGCCACCATGCCCGCCGAATGCAGAGTGCGTGCGGGGCCCACATCAAACGCCGCGCCCGCAGGAGTGCGCCGGAACGGCGCACGGGACCGAGCGCGTCAACAGCCCCGCTCCGCTTCCCGGGGCGTTGCGGGGTGCCCCCGCTGAGGTGGGTAACATGCAGACCCTCAGCGGGCTGCATGCAGGGAGGAAACTTCCTCCCTTTCTCCAATGCGTAGGATATGCCAGCCTATGCATCACACGCCATCGGTTCGGCTAGCCAATAGCCAGCAACATTTCCCAGGGGCAGCTTTGACGATGAATGACGCCTCCGCTCTGTCAAACGCAATCCGGTCTGCCGCAGAGGCATCGGGTTCCATTGTCGTCGCAACGTCAATCTATTCTGGTGACGATGCAACTGCACCGGTAGCAGTCCTGGAGGCAGACGATGCCGTCAGAATCCTCGCGGCTCATTCACCGCGTATCATCTATCTCTTGGAGCAGGTCTTCAATCTTGGCGGCGAGTTAGAAGTAGCTCTCGCCGAGTATGACATCGAACTCTCGCCAGGTGATCTGACGACGCTCCGAAGCCGGTTCTCTAAATATGACGGGCAAATCGGCGCTACAGTTGCGAGCTTCATGGTCGATGGAGTGCTTCACAGCGTTTTCGCTAGCGCATCCTGGCAGGATGAATTCAGCGATCTCGTCGAGGCGATTGTAGAAGATGGGCGCGAGAGAGCCAGAGCTGGACAGTTTTCGAAGCAGTCGGAAGAAGCCAGGGCAATCGAGCGCAAGGCGTTGATCCTGCTACGGCACACATCCTTTAACCATGGCCGCGTCTCGTTCGACAAGCGTATGACCCTCGCCGAAGCTCTCTTCCAGGACTGCGACCCGCACGCGCTTGCCGCAATAACGCGACGGGCAGAGAACCTCTTCTGGTTGGAACAGTCGGGCGTCACAATCAAAGAGGCTGACCAGTAGGAAGCTTGACGCTTTCCTAGGCCGCCTCCTGACCATTGTGATCAGAATTATCGTTTGCCATGCGGGGCGACCGTGAAGCCCCCTGGGACAGGAAAGAACAAAGCTGCTCCTCGTCCTCGGCCATCGTGTATCTTTGGTCAATTCGGAAATTGGCACGCTCTTCGCGAATTTTCGCTGCAAGCTTCCCTGTCCGATCATCGCGATCAAGAACTTGCTTCGTTCCAAATGCGCGCAACAAGTAGCCGTAGGCCAAGAACAGATCGGGGTGCTGATGGAAGATGTGATGCCCGATCTCCGCAAGATTCTTGTATTTGAAACCAACCGGCCTTCCTGTCCGCGCAGTTTCAATCAGATGGACGATCCGGCAAACCTTCATGAAGTCCGGATATTTGCCCTCAAGACCGCAATTGATCTCGAGAAGGCGAGCATTCAGGGCAAGCCATCGGTCGTGGCGATTCATGAGGTCGTCATCAACTTGGTCATCGAATACCAAGCTCAACACCTGCTGCCGCAGATCATTTTCTGCCGCGATTTTTGCCTGTTCGAGAGCGGCTTGTTCGGCGGCGACTTGGGCAAGCATTGCCGCCTTGATCTTCTCGGCTAGATTGGCCGCCTCGAGCGAATAATCGAATGCCTGGACAGTCTGCAGATCGACATCAACCTCGATCTCGTCCCAGCTGACCAAGCGCTCTACCCACTCGTCAACAATCTTGCCGCCTTCTATGACCGGCTTGCGGTGCCAGCACTTTATCGTGAATGAGCCGGCTGCCTCTGATGCTGCCGCAGTGCTTTCATCAACCACGAAAATGTTGGAGTTGTTGCTGAAGAGGATGTCGTCATCAGTCATGCGGCGGTAGTTGGGATGAAAATTCGGCAGGACCCAAACAAGTGCAACACGTTCCGCGCGATAGAAGTCTCTGCGGCTCAGCACGACATCAAGAAAGGTGGTGCTGAGCTGCACTTCAAATGCGATGCGCAGGTCCTCGAGCCGGGCAGATACGTCAGGGCGACGCAAGCCCGATAAGCCTTCGCTTGATCGCCATGTCTGTTCGCAGAGAACATCTGCAAATCGAGAATCAGCTGCAAGGCTTCTCAGAACCAGCGCTTTGATCCGCTTATGCGCCTCGCTTTCCTGCGTGCCACGGTATTTCATGGCCCTGATTTCAGCTTCGGAGAGGCTGGTGCGGGTGACTGCGGGGCAGGAGCCATCTTCATGCCGATGCCGAAAGAAAAAGCGCTTACTGGTACTGCACGCAAGATAGACAGGAACACCGCAAGTCGCGCAAACAAGGCGTGCTTCGCCTCTCTTCACGAGCGACTTGAGCTCCTGACGCAGCAAGATTGCCCTTTCGTACCGGAATGCGCGGATCAGACGCTGGACGTTGAGCACAAACCCCGATCTCAGGCTTCGAACTTCGTGAATTTCGGGCTTTGTGACAGCTTCGGCCCATGCGCGCGGGGCAATGGTTGTATTTCCTACCATGATCACCTCCAAACAGACGGCGGGCAGCCGCGTGCCCGCCAGAAGCTAGCACCGCTCCAATCTCGCCCCCGGTCGGTTGAGGCCCCAACGCCGCTCGATGTAAAACTCCAGCGACTTTCGAACCTGAAAGCTCAGGACATCCTCTGTGAAGCCGTATTCCAGTCGGACAGCGGCCTTCTGCGCCTCCGAAAGGCCGCTCAGCGGCCTGAGGTGGATCTCAATCAGGTCTTCCCAATCAGCATCTCGCGGAAGATCTTCTCCGATCGGCACGACAGAAAAGCTGCTTTCGGGTAGAACCCGGACAGGAAGATAGTCGCGCCAGTCCTGGTGATGGAAACTCCAGGCCCGGACATGCAATCGCTCACCGTCCGATGCGAAATGAGCGGGGGCGATCCATTGGTTCAGGCGCAGCCCGCTCGACATCGAAACATAGTCGAGTTCGATCTTCAACCGCTGCTCGATTGCTTGATAGAGCTGGCGCATGATGAGAGGCGGACACTGCCGCACCGGCGACGGCAAGCGCGAGAACTCGTCCTCGGCAGCGCCAGCAATTAGCTCATCGGGCGAGCCGGTGTCGTGAGGGATCGGCAATCCAACATGTTCGCGATCAGCCACATAGCATTTGCGGACCGTGTCATAGGTCGGCTTCGGCTCCGCGACCCGCTCCAGATACTCCCTGAAATCGATCGCGGCCTGAGGGGAGGAAATACCGAAGCGCTCTATCAGGTCCTTACGGTTCACTTGCCCGCGCCACGTCAGGCATTGGTCGAGATAGACCAGTCGGGCGAGCATCGCCGGTTTGAGTGCAGAACCATTCATCGGGTCGGACGCTACTTGACTCGCCCCTCACTGTCTATATAAAATTTATACATATCGAGATTCGAGGACCGTTAAATGCGCATCTTGCACACGAGTGATTGGCATTTGGGCCGTCAGTTCCATGGCCTGAGCCTGGAGGAAGACCACGACCACGTCCTCGTCCAAATCCTGTCGATCATCGATGATCATCGTCCGGACGTCGTGATCGTCGCGGGCGACATTTTCGACCGGGCCAACCCACCCCAAGGCGCGATCAGACGGCTTTCCGAATTCCTGACCACGGTACGAGCAACCTCCGACGCCGCCATCGTCCTGATCGCAGGCAACCATGATTCCGCTGCGCAGATCGGAGCAATGGGCGTTCTCGCAAACGACGGTGAGGCAATCGTGCGAGGGCCATTGGATGAAGACGAAAGGCCGTTGATCATCTCTGACGCCCATGGTCCGGTGGCGATCTCAGCGTTGCCTTTCGCATTCGAATATTCGGCGCGACTGTGCTTTGAAGACGACGGAATTGCCTGTCCTGCCGATGTCATCCGCGCTCAGATGGCCAGTGCGCGCAAGCACGTCAGCGACGATATGCGCTGGGTCGTCGTTGCCCATGCATTCGTCGATGGCGCGGCGACGAGCGAAAGCGAGCGTCCTCTAGTGCGGACGGTTGGCGGGATCGAAACGGTGTCGGCGAGCGCATTCGACGGTGCGCATTATGTTGCGCTCGGACACCTGCACCGCCCGCAATCGGTGGGGCAAGATCATGTCCGCTATTGCGGCGCACCGCTGGCCTTCGGTTTTGACGAAGAAGGTCAGGAAAAGTCCGTCAGTCTGATCGATCTCGCGCCTGACGGCAGCGTCGAGGTGGCAGTGATGCCCATCAAACCGCTGCGGCAAGTGCGATCCATCCGCGGTAGGCTTCTGGAACTGCTGGCGGCAACCGGGGTTTCCCATGATCTCGTGCGTGTCGTTCTGACCGATGAGACACCGCAGATCGACCCAATGAAAAGGATCCGGGAGTTCTACCCGAATGCGGTCCAACTCGCTTATGAACGCAATGAGCGGGCCCTCGCACAGCGCCTCGAAGAACAGCGGGCGGCAATCGACGACCCACAAACACTGGCTTCGACTTTCCTCGAGTTCGTCCGCGGTGATGCGCTGTCAGAGACGGAGACAGGGATTGTCGCCTCCGCCCTTCACGCGTTCGAGACAACGGAGGAAGGGCAGTGAGGCCGATCAAACTGACCATCAGCGCTTTCGGCCCCTACGGCGGGGTCGAGACCATCGATTTTCGCGAAGCCACGGACGCCGGTCTCTTCGGAATCTATGGACCAACCGGATCGGGTAAGTCGTCGATCTTCAGCGCGATCGCCTTTGCCCTGTTTGGCGAAGGCGCGAAAGAAGAGCAGGGCATCGGCACGATGCGCTCGGATTTCGCACCGGAGGCACTACTGACCGAGGTCAGCCTGCAATTCGAACTCGGTGACAAACGATATTTCGTCCGGCGCATCCCCGATCAGGCTCGCCCCAAGAGCCGAGGGGAAGGACAGACTATGCAGGCACATGCGGCATGGCTGTTCGACGTGTCGGAAATCGCTGTCGACGATGTCAGTCCGGATTGTTGCGGAACCCCGATCGCCGAACGCAAAGTCAGCGATGTTGTGAGGCATATTGAAGAGCTGCTTGGCTATGGCGCGCGGCAGTTTCGCCAGATTGTGCTGCTGCCGCAGGGCCGGTTCGAGCGATTCCTGGTCTCGAACAGCAAGGACCGGCTCGAAATCCTGCGCGAACTGTTTGACGTATCGCTCTACCGGAGGCTCACGGAGAAGCTCAAGGCTGATGCTGCGGACATCCGGCGCGAGATCGAGGATGGCTATCGATTGAACGGGCAACGGCTCCAGGCCGAAGGCTTTGCCAGCTCAGATGAACTCGGCACCGGCATCGCGTCAGCACTCGATCGATATGAATTGAGCCGACTGACTGTGGCTGAAACAACTGCGGCACTCAACGCTGCGAACAGCGCATTTGCTGCAGCCCAGGCCCAGGAGAGATTGTTTGGCGAGGTGGACGCAGCAGACGCCGCCTTGAAGGTGCTCGAAGGCGAAATCACCGAATTCGAGACCATGCGTGGCCGCAAATCCAAGGCCGAGCTGGCGCGCCGGATGGCAGATCTCGATAACAGCCTTGCTGACGCTCGCTCGCGCCATGCCGCAGCCGAAACTGCACTGGCCAAAGCCGCGGGAGAGGCAACGCGGGCACGCGACGCTGCATTGGCGGCTACTGTGAAACTGGATGATCTCCGGTCCCGCGAGCGCGAACTCGATGGCCTAGCCCGGAAGATCGATGAACTGGATCGGCACAAGCAGGTTCTGGTCGATTCTTCAGAGCGGCACAGGCAGCATGAAAATGCCCTCAGTGCGCTGAACGGAGCCAAGCAGGCGCATGAGCAAGCAGCTTCCGACCATCAGAAGGCCGAGCAGAGCTTCGATGAGAAGTCTTACTCACACGCGGTTGCACAGAGGAACACCGTCGAGCGGCAGCGATTGATCGGTGAGCGAGACAAGCTGAAGCGTGAACTGGACAGTGCAGGTGCCCATCTTCGTGCAAGCGAGGCCGCGGAACAGGCACAGGCCGATTTCGAAGCAGCCTCGACAGCCGCTTTGGATGCGCAAGCCCGCCATCGTAGTGCGGAGGAAGATGAAACCGCACGCGAACATGAATTCATTTCTGCGCAAGCCAGCATCCTCGCTGAGCGACTGGAAGATGGTATGCCCTGCCCGGTTTGCGGTGCCGCCGATCATCCCCAGCCAGCTCAAGGGGCAGGCGATGCAGCGCTGCTTGAGAAGGCGTGGCGAGGCGCCCAGTCCGCTTCCATCGCGGCGGCAAAGCTTGATCGCGAGGCGCAATCACGCGTCAGTTCGGCAACAGCAACCCTGGAGGCGCGCCGGGCAACAATTTCCGATCTTCCGGTGCCCCGGCGCGGCATGGACGAGATCGACACTGACTATCGGCTAGCTGTCGAGGCAATCGAGGAACTCGGTGAAATTGCCGATGTTACGCTTCTCGCGAAGGAAGTCGAGGAACTGCGTGAACGAAAGCTTACGACAACCACCAAGCTCCAGCAGGCCAATTCCGCTCTGAGCGAAACAACGACTGCCGAAGCCGTTGCCCGCCAGGCTTATGCGGACCGCATCGCGTCGGTCCCGGAGGAGTTGCGGGCCCCTGCTGCGCTGCGGGCCGCGATTGAAGCCACGACTGGTGAACTTGATCTGCGCAAGAAGGCGATCGCCGACGCAATCGCGCAACAACAGAGTGACCAAGCCGCGCAGATCAAAGCCGAAGCGGCCAAGCAGAGCGCGCAGGTCTCGCTCAAGGATTGCGCGGACGAGGTCGCGAGAAAGCAGGCCGGATTTGAGAGTCGCCTCGTCGAACTCGACATCTCCGAGGCGGTCTATCGCTCTGCCATTCCCGACATCGAATTGATTGGAGAGCTGGAGGAGGCGATTGCCAAATTCGACAAGGAACTGGCGGGAGCGCGGGGGCGACTGTCAGCAGCAAGGAATGCCGTTGGTAGCGCCCAGCGGCCCAGCATGGAGCCATTTCGTCTCAACTGTGCTCAAGCGCAGGCAGCAGCCGATGAGGCTGCAAGGAACAGCGCTGGAGCACGGCAGAAGCATCAATCGCTCGTCGATCTGCAAACGAGCCTGGCTGATGAATTGAAGAATCTGCAGGATCTCGAGCAAAGTTCTGGCTCGCTGCGCGGTCTGGCCGAAGCCTTTGACGGGCAGAACGAGCTACGCACTACCCTTGAGACCTTTGCCATTGGCGCGATGTTTGATCAGGTTCTTGAAGCCGCAAATCTGAGGCTCGATCCCATGACTGGTGGTCGATATCGTTTCGAACGCGACACAGTCAGTGTCGGTGGGCGGTCGAAGCGGGGTCTCGATGTGCGGGTTCACGACATCGAGACTGGCCGGGCCCGCGAGATCATTACCCTGTCGGGCGGCGAAACCTTCATTGCAGCCCTGTCGCTGGCTTTGGGGCTTTCTGACATCGTGGAAATGTCCAATGGAGCCATAAGGCTGGATACGATTTTCATCGACGAGGGCTTTGGCAGCCTCGACACTGAAAACGACGCTGGCACGCTGGATCAGGTCCTGCAGGTCCTCCAGAACATCGTAGGTGAGCGACGCGCCGTAGGGCTGATTTCTCATGTGCCATTGGTCCAGCAGGCAGTCCCCAATGGTTTCACCGTGCACAAGGGTGTCAACGGCAGCCAGATCGAGATCCGAATGGCCTGAAGGGAGCGCAAAAGTATTTACGTCGTCGGCGTTGTCTTGGGTTTCGAAGCTTCGATTCCACACTTTCGTTGCCCCACAAGGAGGGCCATCCGCCAATCTTAAGCCGAAGAAAATGGGGCGCGCCGGCCCCCCGCACCGACACGCCCCGGGCCGCCCTCATCCCGAAACATGCCGCAAGCGGCATGCAGCCAGTCCTATGGCGACTGGCCTAGCGGGCTTGCTGCGGGTTCGCCGCCATTCCCGCCGCCGCCCTTGATCCGCCCCTCACGGCGGCTTCTCCGACGGTCCCGGCGCTTTCGGGTCCCGGTCCCCATCATGTCAGGCCAATCAGCCAGCAGTTGACGGCTGGTCGAGCGATGTCGCCTGAACGATTGACCTGAAATTCTCCAAGAACTCGGGATGGCGCGTTGCAAGAAAGCGCTCGATCTCCGGCTTGCCGAGCAGGCGATCCAGGAAGCCCGACGCCACGACCAGCACAAGCATGTCGTCGCCGTAGGACATCTCCAGTTCCTTGTAGTCGGTGCTGAGTTCGGCCATTTCGCGTTCAAGCCGTTCCATCTGTTCCGTCGTCAGCCCGGTCGCCTTGCGTTGCTCGTCGGGGTTGTGAAGATCTTCAGGCTTCGTGGTCGCGAGCAGGGCCTTGGCGTAAGATGAGGTGAAGTTGTTCGCCGAGACCATGAGCTCAGCGACTTCGAGTTGCCGAATGGGCTTCATCTTGCGCAGCTTCTGGAACGCAACATGGCCAACCTGCTTGTCTTTGAGCAGTTCTGCGACGTCCTGGCTGATGCCGCGCAAAAGGTGACGCCGGTTTCGGATCACCTTGATATCTACATTGAGCGCCCGAGCAAGCCTCTCTTCAGAGACACCCCGATCAAGTGCGCGCACGATCATGTAATGTTCCTGGATCACCGCGAGGCGATTGACCCGTTTGTTGTAGGTGAAGGATTCATCATCATGCGCGATGATGCACGGCGCCTCGCTGACATCCTGCTCGCGCAGGGCTGCGAGCCGGACATGTCCGTCGAGCAGGAGAAAGGTCCCGCCCTTCTGCTGCGCGACCGAGAGTGGTTCGATGATCCCGACTTCGGCTATCGACGCAACGATCCGGCTGTATTTGACACCCTTCAATAGCGACTTGGGTAAGCCCTTTGTCGGCAGAAGCCGGTCGATGGGAAGCGTGACCACGTCCTGCTCGAAGGCGATCTTGACCGGTTTGGTCATGTCGCGAACCCCGCACCGACACGCTCGGCTAAAGCCTCAGGCAAGGAAGTGATGCCTTCGGCACGCATCAGGGTTACGAAATGCTCGTCCGCTAGAAGCCGCCGAAGTGCGTTGGACACGAACAGCAGGCGGCTTCGCGCAAGCGAAGCCCGCTTGATCAGCAGTTTCTGGCGTTCAGTTTCGCGCTGGTAGGAGCGGATTAGGCTTTCCGAACTGACCCGCCGCGGTCGCACGTCGGTGTTCGAGTTGCGATGGACTAGCTTGCCGCTCGCCTTGCGCTGCTCGATGATCTGCCGGATCGCGAGAACCTGGTTTCCCGGCAGCTTGTTCTCCTCATAGAGTTCGGCCAGCGCCTTCTGGACTTCGCCCTCCTTGGCCTTGGCGATTTCCATGGCGATTGAGTGCGGAATTGTGCCGCGTTCGACCGCGTTGATAAGCTTTTCCTCGCCGCGCTCGAGCAGCACGCAGATAGCTGAGACATAGTCGATCGAGAAGCCGACCTTCTCGGCGATCTCGGCATGCGAGTAACCGAGCCGGATCAGGCGGCATTGCCCGGTGAACACTTTGGCGGACAGTTCGCGGCTGTATTCGCCCGCCATGGCCCGCTTCATGCTCTTGATGATCGTGGCGCTCAGGCTGCCGTCATTCTCGAACTGCTCGGCACAATAGTGGACGGTGATCCCGCCCTCGCGGCAGATGAATTCGTAATAGGCGCTTTCGTCGGCATCCTGGAAGCGCCCCCAACGGCTCACATCGTAGACGAGCACGGCGTCGAAGTCGGCCCGTCCTGCCCGGACATCGTCAATCAGTTGCTGGAGCGCAAGGCGACCTTCGAGCTTCAGCCCGCTCTTGCCCGAGTCTTCATAGGTCTTGACGATCTCGAAGCCCCGCCGTGCGGCATATTGCGCAATGATCTCGGCCTGGTTCTCGGTCGAGTATTTCTGATGCTCGGTCGACATGCGCACATATTGCGCGGCCCGGACCAATGGTCCGTCCTGATCCTGTCCTGTCCGTTCTTCGCTCGCCTGCATCTGCCCAGTGCTTTCCGCCCGCCAGGGAATGACACCCTCCGATTCCCGTGAAACTTATTGGGAGATCAGAGGTATGTCGTTCACCAAGAAGGACCGAATTATTCAGTCGAAATCAGGAAAGACTTTTCCGGAACTGTCGCCATCGGTGCTGAGCGAAGCGCTGGCACAGGCGCTCAAGGAGGAATTTGGCGCACTCGGCTCATCGGTCAAAACCGTTGCCAGACTGACGAACTCCAACGAGCGGGCAGTGCGGAACTGGTTTGACGGCAAGAATAGCCCGAGCGCAGACAATCTGGTTATCCTGATGCGGCATTCGGACCAGATATTGCGGACAGTGCTCGAACTCGCTGACCGGCGCGATCTGGTGCTCGCTGTCGGACTATCCGGTCTGCGCGCGCAACTGGTCGATGTGCTGACCGCCATCGACAATGCGCAAGGCTAAGTCCACTCAAGCTTGCTCTGCTGTGCAATTAGTCATATATGAGAGATTGAACGCTAATTCGCGTCATATATGGATGATTGTTGATGAGTTCGCCCAAGTCCAGAAGCGCCCTGAAACAGCTGGGCAATGACCTGCGCAGCGCCCGCCTGCGCAGAGGCATTTCTGTTGCCGATCTGGCAGTGCGCGCGGGGACGTCGGCGAGCACCGTAACACGTCTGGAGAAAGGCGATGCCGGTGTCGGGATTGGAACGCTGAGCGACGTCCTCGTGGTGTTCGGGCTCATTGACCGGCTGACCGACCTCATCGACGCCCGCAAGGACGAGCTGGGAATGGCTCTCGATGCCGAGCGGCTGCCCCGCAGGGGTAGATCGTCCGCCGGCACCCGTCGCGCCGGCTCGCGGCAAAGCCAGTCGCTTGGCAATGAGGGTGATGACACCGATCAGGACGGCGTGGCATTCTGATGGCCGATTTTTCCGCACAGATCGCACTTGGCGAAAGCCTGACGCCGGTCGGACAATTGCGATTCACGCAAACCGGGCCGCGCCAGTTCTCGACCTTTACCTATGACCAGGAATGGAGCGACAATCCGCAAGCCTTTGCAATTGATCCGGCGCTGTCTCTCGAAGGGGGGCCGTTTCACACATCAGGCAAGCCGGGTCACATGCGGGATGCCTTGCCGGGCGCTTTCTCGGACGCCGCACCCGATGACTGGGGTCGCCGCCTGCTCGAACGGGCCTATGGCAACGGCCTTTGCGAGTTCGAATATCTCACGCTGTCAGACGACATGTGCCGCCAGGGCGCATTGCGATTTCTCGATTCCGAAGGAGCGATCATCAGGGGCAATGCCGCCGATGCCGTTCCGCGGCTTGTCGAACTGGAGAACATCACGGCCATCGCCCGCGCCTATGAACAGGGCAAGGAAATTTCTGCCGAAGAAATGCAGGCGCTTGCCGGGGCGGGCGGCTCGGGCGGTGCCCGCCCCAAGGCCAATGTCCGCGACGGTGACGCGCTCTGGCTCGCGAAGTTCACTTCGGTCCACGATCAACGACCAATCGAGCGCGTCGAAGTCGCGACACTGCGCCTTGCGCGCATGTGCGGCATTCGCACGCCGGACGTCCGGCTGGAACTCGCCGATTCCCCCTTCCCGGTCGCGCTGATCGAACGCTTCGACCGGCGGGGAAGTGCGCGTATTCCCTATATCTCGGCCCGGACGGCGCTGGGCAAGACCGGGACAGAATACGGATCCTACACCGAGATCGTCGATTTCATGCGCGGGTATTCTGCCGCCCCGCAGGCCGATTTCGAGGAACTGTTCCGGCGGCTCATCTTCACGATCCTGGTCTCGAACAAGGACGATCATCTCAAGAACCACGGCTTCCTCTATGTCGGCAACGGACAATGGCGCTTGTCGCCAGTTTTCGACGTCAATCCGGCCCCCGACCGCAATCCGCATCTGGAAACCGCGATCATGGAAGGCGGATCGCACGACCGGTCAATCATGCTCTCACTCGAAGCTTCGCACTTTTTCGAGATCACCGAAGATGAGGCACGCCGGATGACCATGGAGATGGCACAAAAGGTCTCAGACAACTGGCGCGAAGTGCTGCGCGAGGTGGGCGTTTCGGGCAATCTGGCCAAGGAATATGAGCCCGCGTTCGTCCACGAGCAGGCAGAAGCTGCGTATTCGCTTTGACGTTGGCGAGGTAGCGTAATCTAGCTGCCGGGAGGAAAGAAATCTGCTCCCATTGCCTCAACACTGAATGCCGCGAACCAGCTGAAATTATGGAATATTTTGAGGCAGCTGGCGCACCCGACAGGATTCGAACCTGTGGCCTTCGCCTTCGGAGGGCGACACTCTATCCAGCTGAGCTACGGGTGCTTCCTGCTTACGCAGTGCTTACGCGGGAATTATTGCGGTGTGAAGGCTCTATGCCGACCTCACATAACTCACGGTAACTACTGCAAAAAAATTCCTTTTCTTTCTCGATCCAAGCCTTGACACCTGCCTTCGGAGGGCAGCGCTCTATCCAGCTGAGCTACGGGTGCCTGGGGCCACGCGGGCGGCCTTGCGGCGAGCGGGGCGCTTAGCAAAGCGGCAGCACCCTCGCCAGTGTAAATCGCACCGGCCCCCAAGCCGCGCGCATGTTAGCCATTTGGCAAGATCGGGAGCGTAATCCTTTGCCCCATGAGCGCGATATCCCACGAATTCGACCTGAGCCAGGCAACCATGCTGCCGCCGCTGAACACCGATCCGCGCGCGACACCCGATGTCGCGACGCTGGCGAACCAGTGGGATGCGGTCCACGAGGCGGCCGCCGCGGTTGGCAATCTGGCCCAGCTCGGACGTGAGATCGTGAGCGAGGATGTGGTTTCGCTCCCGCTGCGCGCGGCCGAAAAAGGCGGATGGCACTATGACATGGTGGCACGGCGGATCGACGATCTGTCCGCGATCATGCAGCCGGGGCTTCGCGCGCTGCTTTCGCTGACCGCCAAGGGTCAGGATACCACGATCGCCGCCCTGACCTTGTGGCGGGAATTCCACAGCGCGCGCGCCGCCATCCTCGTGCTGGCCGCAGCCGAGTAAAGGCATCCCTTGCGCGGCGTTTCGGCAGTTGACGCCGTTCGCCATCTGTTCCATTTTGCCGGCATGACAGATTCGGCACTTGCAGAAGCGGAAACGGCGGCAATTGTCGCCCGGGGTATCGCACGGCTTTTTGCGCGAAACGACATCTGGTGCCTGTCGGAAATGCCGCTTCGCAACGGGCGGCGGGCCGACCTGATGGGTGTCGACACCAAGGGCCGTGTCATCATCGTCGAAATCAAGGTGCAGCGCGGCGACCTGCTGGGCGACGGCAAATGGCCCGACTATCTCGATTTTTGCGACCGGTTCTACTGGGGGCTGCCCCCCGGTCTCGACCGGTCGCCACTCGAAGGGCCCGACTATCGGCCCGACTGCTGCGGCATCATCGTGGCCGACGGCTATGACGGCGAGATTGTCCGGCCTGCCCCGCTTCACCCGCTGGCCGCAGCCCGGCGCAAGGTCGAGGTGGAACGACTGGCGCGAGCCGCGCTGCGCCGCATGACCGTTGCCGGGGACCCACACTGCGCGCCCTGGGGCAACGCGCAGTAACGATCACGCCTGTTCGTGCGGCGAAGCTTGCGGCATAGGTGCCTGCGCCGATGCTGACCGCCATTCTCCTTTCCGCCGCAGCGATGACCGCGATTGTCGCGCTGCGCTATCTTGCGACGAGCGGCATCTTCGCCGCCATCACCGCGCGCGTGCGGCCCGGGTATCATGCCCGGCTGGGCACACAGATCCGCAAGGAAATCGGCTGGTCGCTCGCGTCGGCGGCTATTTACGGTGTTCCTGCGGGCATCGTTGCATGGGGCTGGCAGGAACTGGGGTGGACGCGGATCTATACCGGCTGGGCGGACTATCCCTTGTGGTATCTGCCGCTGGCGCCGCTGGCTTATCTCTTCGCACACGACACCTGGTTTTACTGGACGCATCGCTGGATGCACCGGCCGCGCCTGTTCCGCATCGCCCATGCGGTCCACCATGCCAGCCGCCCGCCAACGGCCTGGGCCGCGATGAGCTTCCACCCTTGGGAAGCGATCACCGGTGCCGTGGTGATCCCCGCGCTGGTTTTCCTCATCCCGATCCATGTCGCCATGCTGGGCACTGTGCTGCTGGTGATGACCGTGATGGGCGTCACCAACCACATGGGCTGGGAGATGTTTCCACGCAGCCTGGTTCACTCGCGGTTAGGGGGGTGGCTGATAACCGCCAGCCACCACCAGCGCCATCATGAAGAGTATCGATGCAATTACGGCCTATATTTTCGTTTCTGGGATCGCCTGTGCGGGACCGACCGCGGGTTGAGCGAAAGCCTGTGATGCGCCCCGCCATGCTCGCCGTGCTGCCGCTGGCGGCGCTGCTGGTTGCCGGTGCCGCGCCGCCGCAAGGCGTGACGGTCACGGTGACGGTGACCGAACTGCGCAGCGCCAAGGGTATCGTTCGCGCCTGCATGACAACCAACGAGGCCAGTTTCCCCAAATGCCGCGGCGTGCCCGGCGCCTATGCCGCAAAGGCCGACGCGCATGAAGGCACGGTTACCTTCACCTTCACAGGCGTGAAGCCCGGACGCTATGCCGTGGCGTTGCTTCACGATGAAAATTCAAACGGCAAGGCCGACCGCGCGCTGGGCATGATGCCCAAGGAAGGCTTCGGCTTTTCGCGCGATGCCAAGGTGCGGATGGGGCCGCCGAAGTTTTCCGATGCCGCCGTCGATATCGCATCGGTCAACCGCGAACTGACGATCCGAATGCGCTACATGCTGTGACCGCCAGCCACAGGGTTGTTAAACGTATTTAACCATATGTTTACCACGCGCCCCGCATAGAGAATGCCGAATGGGCAGAACTCTTTCGGGGGCTTAGTAAACCAATGGACAGGCTTGGCGGCTATTTCGGCACGCACGATGCGGAAGACCCGATCGACGATTTCGTCGACGAGGGCACGACCGATAACGATCCGCCGCCCTCGCCCGTCGGCCAGGACGAGCGCCGGATGCAGGTGCGCGCCTACAACCACTGGGCGAGCCTGCTTGGCGACCTGAATTTTCCGCATATCGACGATCTCGAACCGCAAACGCTCGACGATTTCGGACCCTATTCCGTCCTGCTCGACTTTGCCGACGGGATCGAGGATCCGGTGGTGCGCTTCGTGGGGTCTGAACTGGCGGTCGAATGCGGCGAACACGACGGCATCTCCACCTTGTCCGATGTGCCGACCCGTTCGGTTCTCAGCCGAATCACCGACCATTACATGCAGATCATCGCGAACCAGGCACCAATCGGGTTCGAAGCGGAATTCGTGAACGAACGCGGCGCGACGGTCCTGTATCGCGGTATCCTGCTGCCGTATTCGTCGGACAACACGACGATCGATTTCATTTACGGCGTCATCAACTGGAAAGAAATGGCCGACCAGCAGACCGCAGACGAACTGCTGCTCGAAATCGGCCAGTCGCTGGGCGAATATGACGACGACACCGACGAAACGGATAGCGACGGGCTCGAAACCGCCGAAACGCTGACCGCCGCCGACGAACCGGCCGATGAGCCGGACGACGATGTGCTCGACCTCGGTATCGCCGAGATAGTGGACGCAAGCGATGAAGACGCGCTCCCCGAACCCGCTTTCGGCCAGCCGGCCGAACCGGACGTGTCGGTGCAGAAGCCCACACGCAGCGTCGATGCCCTTGGCAACCCGATCGGCGGATTCGCCGCGAGCGACGACTATGGCGACTACGACGACACGGATTTCGGCAGCGGCGATTTCGACAGCGGCATCAAGACCGCAGCCGATTACGGCCTGCCCGAATGGGACGAAGATCCGGAAGGCGACGATGTCGAAGACCTGGTCGACCCGCTGGCCGATGAGGAAGTTTCCAGCAGCCTGATCTCGCTGGTCAGCCGCGGCGAACGCGTGAAGAAAAGCGTCAACCTGAGCAGGCCGGAAACGGGTGAGGACGACGAGGATTTCCCCGCGATCCCGCAGGCTTACGAAGCCGCGGACGCGCAATACGATGTCGCTGCGGAACCGGACGGCCCGCAGGAGCCCGAGGCCACCTTCGCCGAGAACGAGTACGATGGGTTCGAAACCGAGGCCCCGGAAGACCACTCGCTGGAAGTCGAAGCCCTCGACGTCTCCGACGAAGCGGCGCCGGTTGTACCGGAGGTTCGTGCGCCCGCTACCGAAACCGCATTCGAGGTCGATGACGCCGACGACGCGGTGCCTGCTATCGACGCCGAAGCGCCCGAGGGGCTGTACGATTGTCTCGCTGCGGCGCGCGAATTGGCGCAGACGGCACAGAACACCGAAGACCGCAGCCGCAAGGCGCTTTATGCAGCGGTCGGCCACGCTTACGACTTCAGCCTCGAGGCCGAAGACGACCGGGATGGCTTCGACGAACTGCTTTCGGACAACGGCCTCACCATCCAGGATCGCGCGCCCATGACGCCGGTCGTGAAGCTGGTTTTCGGTGCCGATTACGACAAGACCCGCCTCACCGAATACGCCGCCGTGCTGATGCACGCGCACCGTATCGGCGTGGAACGCGGTTCGCTGGCGCGCTTCCTCCACGAAGCGGAGGGCGGGCTCAAGGGCGTCGTCAACGCTGAACGCCGCGCCCGCAAGGAAGAACAGGGCAAGGAAGTCGAGGACGAGAATTGCGTCCGTTCCGCGCTCGCCCGCAAGCTGCGCAAGATCGAACCGGTCGAACTGGACGATCTCGCCGCCGAAGGGCCGGAATTCGCGCTCGTCATGGTCCGCCGTACGCCCGAAGGCGATCTGGTGGTGCTGGGCGAGGTGCCGGACGATGTTTCTCTGGTCGAACGCGCAGCGCGCAAGCTGCTGGGCTAGGGCGACTTTTACCCAGAAAGAGCTTGTCGTGCGGGGTCGCCTCTGGCTAGCCCCCGCGCCATGCCGTTTCTCCCCAACGCACCGGTACGCATACTGCCATATTTCGGGTTCCGTAACCGGAGCCGCCTGCGGATCACGGCCCGCGCCCTGCGGTCACGCGCGGACACGTTCGAAACCCGCGGAAAGTGGCGCGCGATGCGGGCCATGCTGGCGCAGTTTGCCAGCCACGAAGTTGCCGGGCTTCCCGTCCGCCTCGAAATTGCGCGCCCCGGCGGGCAAAGCCATCTGCACCAGGGCCAGACCGACAAGGAAGGCTTCGTCCACTTCGACATCCGGCTCGACGAGGAGTGGGAGCTCGATGACCACCCGCGCTGGGAAACGGTCGTCTTCCACTGGACCAATGGAACCGGCGATCACTGCGCCAACGGCCACGTGCTGGCCCCCGGCACGGCCACCGGCCTGGCGGTGATTTCCGACATCGACGATACCATCATCGAAACCGGGATCACCGGGGATTTCCGTGCCGTTCTGCGAAACTGGCGGCGCATCCTGGTCGAAATGCCGGAACAGCGCATTCTCGTGCCCGGCGCGGACGTGTTCTACAACGCGTTGGGAGGCGGCAACGTGCTGGCCGAAGGCGACGCCCATGCCGGCGACAGCCAACCGGCGACACACCGGCCGTTTTTCTATGTATCCTCCAGCCCGTGGAACCTGTTTTCCTACCTCGTCACCTACATCCGCGGCCGGGGCTTGCCGCTGGGTCCGATCATGCTGCGCGACTGGGGCCTGAATCGGGCGACCTTCGGCTCGTCAAGCCACGGGGCGCACAAGCGCGAGGCGATCGGGCAGATCCTGTCGACCTATCCCGAACTGAAATTCGCCCTCATCGGCGACGACAGCCAGGGCGACCTCACCGCTTTTGCCGAAATCGCCTCTGAACACCCCGACAGGGTGCGCGCAATCTTCATCCGCAAGGTAGGCGAATCGATGACGGCCGACGAACTGGCGGCAAAGGCGGCCATCGAAGCGGCCGGAATTCCCCTCTGGCTTGGTGACAGCTATCACACGGGGAACGACTTTCTGTCATCGATAGGCCTATTGGGCGACGACGAGGCGCGCGCCATCGTCGAAACGGTCGAACATACGGGGACCACCACACAATGAGGCGAATCATGCAGGCAGCCGGCATATTACTCGTCGTGATCGCAATCGCGGGGGCGGGGTTGTGGTTTGCCGTTCGCACCAACGGTCCCGCGGTCCTCGATGCGGTCGACCAGGTGAGCGGCGGCGAACGCGATGTCGCGCTGGTGGAGCAGGTGACCTATGGCAGCGATGCCGCGCAGAAATTGCGGGTCTATGCACCCCAGGCCGCGGCAGGGCCATTGCCGATATTTCTCTTCGTCCACGGCGGCAGCTGGCGCAGCGGGGACCCCGACGATTACGGGTTCGTGGCCCGCGCGATCGCCCCCGAAGGATTCGTCGTCGTTCTGGCCGGGTACCGGTTGGGCGTGACCGGCCGATATCCCGCAATGCTGGAAGATACCGCAGCGGCAATTGCCCGGACACGCGAAATCGCCGCCGCCCATGGCGGCGATCCCGACCGGATCATCGTGGCCGGTCATTCGGCCGGAGCGTACAATGTCGCGCAAGTCGCGCTGGAAGAGCGATGGCTGGACGATGCGGGTGTACCGCACCGTTCCATCAGCGGCGTCGTCGGCCTGTCGGGGCCTTACGATTTCTTCCCGTTCGACAGCGATTCAACCAAGGCAGCCTTCGGATCGGTCGGCGTCGGGGCCGAAAGCCAGCCAGTGAACCACGCCCGCGCCGATGCGCCGGCCATGCTGCTGGTCCACGGCGAAAGCGACACGCTGGTCAAACCGCGCAACACCCGCGCACTGGCCAGCCAGCTGACAAAGGCAGGGGCCGGTGCCGAAACGCTGCTTTATTCCGAGATGGACCACAACGCCCCGCTGATTTCGCTTGCCAGCCCATGGCGCGATCGCCGCGATGTGGCCGCGCGGATTGTCGCCTTCGCGCACGCGGTGTCGACGGTTTCAGTTCCGGTTCAGGACAAAACCCCTTAGCAGGAGCGCAATGCGCCTGATTGCCCGCCTTCTCGCCGTTCTTGCCGCCGCCATGATGGCCGCGCAGCCCGTTGCCGCGCAAAGCATATTGCGGGATGCGGAGACCGAACGGTTCCTCGATGAAATTTCCGCCCCCCTGATCAAGGCCGCCGGTCTGGAACCGGGCAATGTCGATATCGTCCTGATCAACGACCCCACGATCAACGCGTTCGTGGCGGGTGGGCAGGCGGTGTATATCCACACCGGCCTGATCGAAGCGGCCGATACATCCGAGGAAGTCCAGGGCGTGATCGCGCACGAACTGGGCCATATCTCCGGGGGCCATATCCTGCGCTACGGCGAAGGCATGGAATCGGCGACCAAGATCACCTTGCTTTCGATGCTGGCGGGGATCGGCGCGGCGCTGGCCGGTGCCGGTGAAGCGGCGGCGGGCATCATGGCCATGGGGCAACAGGCCGCCATGGGCCGGTTCCTCGCCTTTACCCGCACGCAGGAATCGTCCGCCGATGCCGCCGGGGCCCAGTATCTTTCGGATGCCGGTATTTCGGGCCGCGGCTCGCTGGCGTTCTTCGGCAAGCTGCTTAACCAGGAATACCGGTATGGCTACAGCCAGTCGGACGAAGCCGGTTTCTACCGCACCCACCCCCTTTCGGGCGATCGTATTTCCCGGCTGCGCGAAGTGTACGAGAAGGACCCCGCCTGGCAGGCACCCGCCAATCGCAAGGACCAGGTGGCGTTCGAAAGGATCAAGGCGAAGCTGAGCGGTTTCATCGCCAAGCCGGCGGAGACGTTGCGCGATTATCCCGAAAGCGACCGCACCGTTCCCGCCCTGTACGCCCGCGCCTACGCCTATCACAAGAACGCGCGAGTCGATCGCGCGCTCGAGGCGACCGACGCCCTGCTCGAACGCAACCCGACCGACCCCTATTTCCTTGAACTCAAGGGGCAGGTGCTGCTGGAATCGGGCCGACCTGACGAAGCGATCGAACCGCTCAGGCAGGCGACCGATCTGACCAACGCCGACCCGCTGATCGCCGGCATGTTCGGCCACGCCCTGATCGCGACCGAAGACAAGGCGAATTACGAAGAGGCCGAACGCGTCCTGCGCGCGGCTGTGGGCCGCGACCGGTTGAACCCGTTTGCCTGGTATCAGCTCGGCGTCGTCTACGCGGCGCGCGGGGACATGGCGCGGGCCAGGCTTGCCAGCGCGGAACAGCAGGTGATGAGCGGGCAATACGCGCTTGCGATGCGCAGCGCACAGGCCGCCGAATCCGCCCTCCCGAACGGAACGCCCGACTGGCTGCGGGCGCAGGATATCGGCCTGCAGGCCCGTGCCCTTCTGGAACGCGAGTGCGAAATGGAACGTCGCCGCAGTTGCAAGCGACGCTGAACCCCGCAAGGAGGGGGCATATGAAGAATCATTTCCTGACTGCGCTGATTGCGCTGATGTTCGGTTTCGCCGGTGCGGGCCTGTGGTCGGCAACCGGCCTCGGCAATGGCCAGGTGCGCGACTATCTCGTCTCCAATCCGGACATCCTTCCCGAAATGGCCGAAGCCTATCAGCAAGGGCAGGCCAAGGACCGCCTGGCGCAGGTTTCCGACACGGTGGAAGACGGTTTCCCCGGCGCCGTGCTCGGCAATCCGCAAGGCTCCAAGGTGCTGGTCAAGTTCACCGACTACAACTGCACCTATTGTCGCCAGTCGGTGGCCGGTGTGGACCAGCTGATCGCGGCCGATCCCGATCTCAAGGTCGTGGTTCGCGAATGGCCGATCTTCGAAGGCAGCGAAGGCCCCGCGCGCATGGGCCTGGCTGCGGCCAAGCAGGGCAAGTACGCCGCGTTCTATCACGCGATGTTCGAACTCGGCCCGCCCACCGCCCAAACGGTCGAACAGGCCGGCCAGATCGCCGGCCTCGACATGGAGGCCGCGCGCACGTTTGCCGCGTCGCAGGAAGCAAGCGACGCGCTGGCCCAGAACATCAGCCTTGCCAGTTCGCTGGGCTTCAGCGGCACACCCAGCTGGGTGGCCGGCGGTCAGGTTATCGAAGGGCTAGTGCCGACGGCGCGCCTTGCGGAAGCGCTCGAAACCGAAGGTTAGGGGCGGCCCCTATTCCTCCATCGCCGCGGCGTACATCGACGCCAGCGGTCGTTCCATTACGCGGCGAACCATCGGCTCGAAGAATTCGAGCGGTTCGCTTTCGTAATCGGGATCGAACGCGGCCTGATCGTACTTCTCGCAAAACTCGCGGCATGCCTCGAAATGCGGATTGTCGCGGAATTTCTCGCGCGCGTTCTGGTCCATGCCGAGGAAGTGGAAATAGTAATACCCCTGGAAAGCGCCGTGGTTCTGGCAGATCCAGTGGATTTCCTCGGTGACGAAGGGCTTGATGATCGACGCCGCGACTTCGGGGTGGTTATAGCTGCCCAGCGTGTCGCCGATATCGTGCAACAGCGCCATGACGACATATTGTTCGCCTCGTCCGTCACGGTGCGCGCGAGTCGCAGTTTGCAGGGAATGCTGCAGCCGGTCGACAGGGAAGCCGCCGAAATCGCCGTCGAGCAGCTTTAGATGTTCGAGCACGCGTTCGGGCAACCCCTTGGCGAAAGCGCGGTATTCGCTGCCGATTATCGCCCAATCCTGCGCGGTGCCTTCCTTCATCTCGCGGAATTTGGCCCGTTCGGCTGCCGAATGTTCGATATTTTCCTGAACGCCCATCGCGTCTCTCCCTCATCTCGTCATTTCGATGCAGTGTAGCGGCTGGCGCTGATACGAGCAATTGGGCTAGAAGACCCCCTGCATGGCCGTTTTGCCAATCAGTCCGACGCCGTTCTTCGCCAACAAGAACCAGGCGTTCTGGAACCTCCAGCTTGCCGGCTGGGGCGGAACCGCCTTGCTGCGCGCCATGTCCGCGCTCGCGAACGGGCAACCGGCCGATTTCCTCGTTATCATTCTGATCGCCACGATAACCGGCTTTTCGCTCAGCCTGATCCTGGCGGTGATTTACAGCCGGCTGATCAACCAGCGGCCGCTGGTCACCTGGGGCGCGACTGCGGTGGTGCTGGCGGTGGCGGTCGGGTTTTACGCCTTCATCGACAGCTGGGTGCTGGAACTGGCCCGCCCGATCGGCGATTCCGGGTTTGCGCGGCTGTTCGTGGGCATTTACTTCATCGACCTCACCCTTCTGGGGGCTTGGTCGGCGCTGTATTACGCGATCAATTTCTTCCTCCAGGTCGAAGAACAGGCCGACCGGCTGGAACGTCTGGAGATGCAGGCCACCAGCGCGCAGCTGGCGATGCTGCGTTATCAGCTCAACCCGCATTTCCTGTTCAACACCCTGAATTCGATCAGCACGCTCGTCCTTCTGAAGCAAACGGGAACGGCGAACGCGATGCTCACGCGCCTGTCCAGCTTTCTGCGCCATACCCTTGTCACCCAGCCCGGCGGCAAGGTGACCGTGGCGCAGGAGGTTGAAACCCTGAAGCTGTATCTCGATATCGAACGCATGCGCTTCGAAGAACGTCTCCAGACCGACTTCCGCATAGACCCCGAAGCCGCCAAGGCGTGCCTCCCGTCGATGCTGCTGCAGCCGCTGGTCGAAAATGCGATCAAATACGGCGTCAGCCCGCAGGAAGAAGGTGCCGAAATCAGCGTCGTCGCGCAGATCGTGGGGCCACGCCTGCGCGTAACCGTGTCCGATACCGGCCCTGGAATGACCTTCAACAGCGCCGAAGAAGGGCTGCCCGCCGTACGCCCGACACACGCCCGCCGCGATTCGACCGGCGTGGGCCTTGCCAACATCCGCGATCGCCTGGCCCAGGCCTATGGCGAAGAACATCGCTTCGAAATCCGATCCCCCGAAAGCGGCGGCTTCTCGGTTCTCATCGAACTGCCCTTTGAATCGGACGAAGCGCCTGCCCCGTTAACCTCAGCGCCAGATAACGCGGCCCAAACAGCGGCGATCCAGAAACAAGCGGGCCACTTGCCCGTTTCATCGCTGCAACCTCCCCGGAAAGCACCCCAAGCAACATGACCATTCGCACCATTCTCGTCGACGACGAAAAGCTCGCCATCCAGGGCCTCCAGCTGCGGCTGGAACCCTTTGACGATGTCGAGATCATCGAAACCTGCCAGAACGGACGCGAGGCGATCCGGGCGATCAAGACGCTGAAACCGGACCTTGTTTTCCTCGACATCCAGATGCCCGGCTTCGATGGCTTTTCCGTCGTGCAGGGGGTGATGGAAATCGATCCCCCGCTGTTCGTCTTCGTCACCGCCTTCCAGGAACACGCGATCCGCGCGTTCGAAGCCAATGCCGTGAATTACCTTATGAAGCCGGTGGACGAGGACAAGCTCGCCGACACGGTCGAACGGGTCCGTCAGCGTCTGGCCGAGAAAAAGTCCACTGAAGAAGCTGAAAAGCTGAAAAGCGTGCTGTCCGAAGTCGCGCCCGAAGCCGCCGAAGAACTGGCCGGCGACGATGCCGAAGCGGCCAGCCGTTTTGAAAAGCTCATCAATGTGAAGGATCGCGGCCAGATCTTCCGTGTCGAAGTCGGCACGATCGAGCATATCGAGGCGGCCGGCGACTATATGTGCATCTACACCGGCGACAATTCGTTGATCCTGCGCGAAACGATGAAGGACCTCGAGCGCCGTCTCGATCCGCGCAAGTTCCAGCGGGTTCACCGCTCGACCATCGTCAACCTCGACCAGGTGCGACAGGTGAAGCCGCACACCAACGGCGAATGCTTCCTGGTGCTCGATTCGGGCGCCGAAGTGAAGGTCAGCCGGTCCTATCGCGATGTGGTTGCGCGGTTCGTTCACTGATGGCTTTCCAGATCGACGGGTTCGATGTCGACCGCTTCGTTCGCGAAACACTGGCCGAAGACCTGGGCCAGGGCCTTCCCGGCGGCGGCCGCGATGTAACCAGCGAAAGCGTGATCCCCGCCGATGCGCGGTTTTCCGGCGTGATGGACACGCGCGATGCGATTCATGTCGCCGGCCTGCCCGTGGCCGCAGCGTTCTTCCGCGCGCTCGACCCGCAGATGACGGTCGAAATCCTCGTCGACGAAGGCGCGCAGGTTGGCGCCGGCACCGACCTGATGCGCCTCGAAGGGAACGCGCGCGCCATGCTGACGGCGGAACGTAGCGCCCTCAACACCGTCCAGCACCTGTCCGGCATCGCCACGATGGTCGCCGATTATGTGCGCGCGATGGCCAACCCCGATTGCACCTTGCTCGATACGCGCAAGACCATTCCCGGGCTGCGTCACCTCGAAAAATACGCGGTGCGCATGGGCGGCGGGGCGAACCATCGCATGGGCCTGTGGGATGCCGCGATGATCAAGGACAACCACGTCCTCGTTGCCGGGTCCGTGGCTGCGGCAGTGCGCCGCGCGGTCGATGCGGGCGTTGCGGACATCATCTGCGAAGTCGACCGCATCGACCAGATCGAGCCCGCGCTTGATGCTGGCGCCACCCGCCTCCTGCTCGACAACATGGAGCCTGAGACCCTGCGCGAAGCCGTTGCGCTGGTCGCGGGACGCGTCCCGACAGAGGCCAGCGGCGGCATCAATCTAGATACCATCGCTGCAAAGGCAGCGATGGGCGTCGATTATGTTTCGGTCGGCCGCCTGACGCAAAGCGCGCCCGCCGCCGACATCGGTCTCGACTTTACGCCGCTTTAGGATTGCGCCATGCCCTGTCCCCGAAAGCCAAGGGGGAAAAGGCGTGAAGCCGAAGTCTATACGTCGGTTCGAATATCTGTTCTGGATCTCGGTAATCCTCAGCCTGGTGTCGACGGCACTGGCCTGGGCGAATTTGTCCGATCAGGCCGAAGCGGCAATTGCGATGAGCAAGGGCAATTCACCCGGCATGGGGGTCATTCTGCTGCTCTCGTCGGTCGCGATATTCCTCACCATTGCCCTCGTCGTGTGGGCTGCCATTTCGCAATACCGGATTGGCGCCGTGCGTTGGGTGCTGCTGGCTCTGGTGGTCTATTCGGCGATCGAAATCGTTCGGACGGGCGCTTTGGCCAATCCGATCCCTTCTTCGGTGGCCGATGCGCTGGCCACGGTGGTGGCGGGCGCATCCACGCTGTTCCTGTTTACAGCCGAAGCACGCGACTGGTTTCGCGGCGATTCCGGGCAGGTCACCGATTCGCTTTAAACTGCGATTCCTGCCCGCGCTTATACCGGCCCTGACCTGTGCCAGCCCGCTCGCGGCGCAGGCATATCAGTGCCGCCTGCCCGCGCAGATCCGCGTGCCCGCGATTCCTGCGGACGGGCCCGCGCGGCCAATGCCGGTCACCGGCTACACGCTCGCCCTCAGCTGGAGCCCCGAATTCTGCAAACCGCGCGAGCGCCAGCCGCGCCATGCACGGCAATGCGCCGGACGTGAGGGGCGCTTTGGCATGGTGGTGCATGGGTTGTGGCCCGAAAGTGGCCGCAGCTGGCCGCAGTGGTGCGCGGTGCAGCGGCGCCTGACCGCGCGCGATCTGCGGGCCAATATGTGCCTGTCCCCATCAGCCACGCTCCTGGCACGCCAGTGGGCCAAGCATGGCAGCTGCATGGCGAAACGCCCCGCTACCTATTTCACGGTAACCCGGATCCTGTTTGCGGGCCTGCGTATGCCGGACTTCGACCGCATCTCACGCGAAGAAGGCCTGACCGCCGGCACGATCCGCACCCGGTTCGTCGATGCCAACCGCGGCTGGCGCGCCGATGCGATAGGCGTGCGGTTGAACGGCAAGGGATGGCTGGAAGAGCTGCGCCTCTGTTACGACAAGCGCTTCATGCCAGCGCCCTGCACCCGATCGCGTTTTGGCGCGAACGATTCGGTGCGCGCGAAAATCTGGCGCGGGCTTTAACGCCTCTGGCGGAAAAATTCGCGCAGCAGCCCGGCGGCGCGTTCTTCCCCGATACCGGGATAGACCTGGGGGCGGTGCAGGCATTGCGGCTGGTCGAAGATCCGGCCGCCATGCTCCACCGCTCCGCCTTTTTCATCGCTTGCGCCATAATAGAGCCGGGCGATCCGCGCGTGCACGATGGCGCCGGCGCACATGGCGCACGGTTCCAGCGTGACCCACAGTTCGCAATCGGTCAGCCGGTCCTGGCCCAGGGTTTCGGCGGCCCGGCGAATCGCCAGTATTTCGGCGTGGGCGGTGGGATCGCAGGTGTCGCGCGGGGCGTTGTGCGCTTCTGCAACGATCCGCCCCTGGTGCACGACCACGGCGCCAACCGGCACTTCGCCCGCCGCCGCCGACAGCTCGGCCAGCGCAAGCGCGCGCTGCATGGGTTGCGGAAGGGTCCAGCCGGGCATAGGAGGAGTGCGCTAACGCCCCGAAGCCAAGGGCGCAACGTGCTTGACGATTCGCGAGGCCGCCGCTATGCGCGCCGCTTTCCGGGACAAACCGAGCCCCTGCCGCCAAGTGCGGACAAGGGAACTCGCCCAGCCACTTGAACGAGAGACGTATCATGTCGCGCATTTGCGAACTCACCGGCAAGGGTCGCCAGGTCGGCCACAATGTGAGCCACGCCAACAACAAGACCAAGAAGGTCTTCCTGCCGAACCTGCAGAACGTCACGCTGATGAGCGAGAAGCTGGATCGCAGCTTCAAGTTCCGCGTTTCGACGCAGGGTCTGCGTTCGGTCGAACACAATGGCGGCCTCGACAACTGGCTGCTCAAGACCCGCGACGAAAAGCTTTCGACGCGCGCGCTGAAGGTCAAGCGCGAGCTCAAGAAGGCGACCGCCGAGGCCGCTTAAGGCCCGGCGCTTCGGCGCTTTCCATCCCGTTTACGCAAGAGCGCGCGAGGTTACTTGCGCGCTTTTTGCCGTTGGTCCCGCCGTTGGTCCCAGCGCAGCTTCAGCAGGAGCGAGCGCTGGTAGGTCATGAAATTGTCGTCGGACACCAGCCAGACGTGCGGAACGCCATCGTCCTGCGTGATGGCCAGCCCTTCGTAATTGTCATGCGGGAAGCCATCGCCCAGTTCGGCCAGCACTCGCAGCTTGACGCGGGCATCCTGTTTGACGTCGGCAACATCGAATTCGCCGATCGCCGTTCGGAAACCCGGCGGCAGCGAAATGACCAGTTCGCGCAGCAGCACCAGAACCCGCCCGTCCCCCGTGGCGATCATGTCGACCGGGCGATAATTTCCCGGCACCGCAAGCTGCAGAATTCGGGGCGCCTTGTCCTCCAGGGGATCGCCAGCGAACAGCACCGCCTTGTGAATTTCCGAGCCCCAGCCTTCCGCCCGCTCCTCGACCGCCAAGAAACGCCCGTCCGGCAGGCGGGTAAACGCTTCCGCACCCGAATTGAGGCCCCATTCGCGCATCGCGCGTGGCCGAACCTTCCCCTGGGGGGCAAGATCGGCGCCGAACCGGCGGATGGCGTTGCTGGCTTCGTAGGCGCCCCACACGACGCCGGTGTCCGGATCCCGCGTGAGCGCTTCGAGGTCCACGGCAAGCTTGTCGACATCGGCCTTGGTGCCGAACCGGCTGAACAAGGCAGGCGGCCCCGGGCGATCGGGCCGAAGGAATACCAGTTTTCGGCCCCCATCGGTCCCGGCAAGGAACCGGTCGCCCGGCAGGGTGATCAGCGCCGAAAACCCGCCGAACATCGATCCGCTGCCGCTGATCTCCCAGGCCCCCTCGAGCCGGAACGGGCCGGCGGTGGCTGCCTGGTGGGCAAGGGGTTCGATGTGCCCGAACGGGCTCGCCTTTACGCGCGGCGCTTCGCTGCGCAACCACAGCGAGGGCGCCAGGGCCGCGGCAAGGGCAAGCGTCATGAGGAGGCGTCTGGGCCGCATGATTTACCGTCCGGCCGGCTGCGGCAACGCATCCGTCATCGGGTCAGCCCATCGGGCCAGTGAACAACAGCGGGTCGAGCCGTGCGTGGTTCCACTTCAGACCCCAGTGCAGATGCGGTCCGGTGGCGCGGCCCGACGATCCGATATCGCCAATGTGCTGGCCCTGCCGCACCGTCTCGCCTTCGGTGACGTAGAGGCGGGAGGAATGGAGGAACGCGCTGTTGAGCCCGTTCCCATGGTCCAGAATCAGCAATTTGCCCTCGAGACTGAAATCGTCGACCGCCAGCACGACTACGCCGTCGGCCGGCGCTACATACGGCGTACCACTGGTGCCCGACGTGATGTCGATGCCCGTATGGTAACTGCCCGGTTCCCCGCGATAGATGCGCTGGGACCCGAATCGGCCCGAAATGCGCCCCTTCACCGGCCAGATGAAGTCCTGCTGCCAACCCGTAGCGTCGGTGACGCGCGATCGCGCCGCGCCGATGGCGGACAATTCGGGCCTGCGGACCCTGAGGAAGGCCTCCGATGCCCCGCTGGGCCTGCGCGCAACGTTGATCCGCTCGATGTTCCAGTCCCGCGACGCCACCGCCAACGGGCTGCGAACCGTACGGCCATCGGCAAGCACGGCGTCCAATGTGGCCGACGGTCCGGCATCGCGGTCGAACGCGGCGAAGAACCGGCCCTGCCCGTCGAGCGAAACCGGTACGCCGTCCATCGTGACGCGCACCGCCCCGGCCGGCGCTTCGCCGCGTATCCAGCCGCCTTGCGTCAGTTCACCGGCAAAGGTGAACACGGCAGCGCGGGCGGGCACCGGGGCTGTGGGCGCAGCGGTGGCGGCAGGCAGGGGTGCGCGCACGGGCTGCACCACTTCGGCTTGGGAGACATCGCCTGCGCTGTCCAGCGGCGCGGATTGCGGCACACAGGCGGAAATGATCAGGAGGAGAAACGGCGCGACCCGGTAAGATATCACGGTTTCAAACGCTCCGTCGCCAATTGCGCGGTGGCGTAGGGTTCCTGATGCTCGACCGACCAGTAGCGCAGCTCTTCGAGAGCAATCTGCACCCCGCTCATCGCACAGGTCACGAATTGTCCGGCCCGCAAGACACGGAAACCGGACGGGCCGTAATGCAGTTTCGCCTCTCCACCGGAGGGCGTCGAATTCTTGTTCATCAACATAGGCGCGTTCCTAGCACTTGCAGGTTACCCGAACAAATCATCCTGACGGACGGGCGTTCCGGTCTGGCGCGGCTTGCGGCGCGCATGCGCAGGTCCGGGCTCAGGCGCTTCACCGGTAGTAACCCCAAGCTCGCCGTCGCGAAACTTGAGGGTCAACGCCGCTTCCTTGGCGGCATCCGCCCTGTCGGTCAGGGTCCGGCCATCGGAACCGATCACGCGCACGTACCCGCGCTGGAGCGGGCCGTCCGGATGGAGCTGTTCAGCCAGCCGCATCAGCGCGGCCAGCCTGTCGCGCCGTTCGGCCAGCGGCTTCTCGATCAGGGCGGGCACCAGCCGCTGTCCGGCAAGCGCCCGTTGCGCATCGCGCAGCCCCCTTTCGAGGACCGAAGGGGTCAGACGCAGCTTGCCCAGGCGTTCACGGCCCTGTCCGGCGCGGTCCATGAGGCCGCGTCGCAACCGATCCGAAAGATCGTCCAGCGCCTGCGACTGGGGCTGCAACAGCGCTTCGGGACGGGGCAGGCGCTGGGCCCGCGCTTCGAGACGTTCACGACCCAGCAGGACAGGGCGCAGCGCACACTGTCTCTGCCGGTGAACGAGATCCTCGATCGTCGCGGCAAGTTCGGCCCGCACCGGCACCGCGATTTCGGCTGCGGCAGTCGGCGTGGGCGCCCGCCGGTCGGCGGCGAAATCGGCCAGCGTCGTGTCGGTTTCATGTCCGACGGCGCTAATCGTGGGGATGGTGCATTCGGCAATCGCACGGACGACCACTTCCTCGTTGAAGCTCCACAAGTCCTCGATCGAGCCGCCGCCACGCGCCACGATCACCAGGTCGGGGCGGTCGGGGTGGCCTGTGGGCAGGGCAGAAAATCCGCGCACCGCGCCCGCCACCTGATCGGCGGCACCCTGGCCTTGCACGAGCACGGGCCACACGATCACCCGGCTGGGAAAACGGTCGGCCAAGCGGTGAAGAATATCGCGGATGACCGCTCCGGTGGGGCTGGTGACAACGCCGATCGTGCGCGGCAGGAACGGCAGCGCCCGCTTGCGTTCGGGCGCAAACAGCCCTTCGGCCGCCAGCCGCGCCTTGGTTTTCTCGAGCAGGGCCAGCAACGCGCCTTCGCCCGCCAGTTCCATGCCCTCGATCACGATCTGGTATTTCGAACGGCCCGGATAGGTCGTGAGCTTGCCCGTGGCGATCACTTCGAGCCCATCTTCGGGCTTGAAAGACAGGCGCTGCGTGCTGCCACGCCACATCACCCCGTCGATCACCGCCTTGTCGTCCTTGAGGGCGCAATACATGTGCCCGCTGGCGGCGCGCTTGACGCCAGACAGCTCTCCCCGAATGCGCACGAAGCCGAAACGATCTTCCACCGTGCGCTTGAGCAATTGGGAGATTTCGCTGACCGATAGCGGCGCGGCGTTGTCCCCGGCGCGCCCCTTCGCTACCAGCCCATCTTCGTCATCGTAATTGTGGGGATCGTCGGCCATGAATATCCTTCTGCTCGGCAGCGGCGGGCGCGAACATGCGCTTAGCTGGAAACTGGCGCAATCGCCGGATTGCGACAAGCTGTGGGCGGCACCGGGAAACCCCGGTATCGCACAGGATGCCGAATGCGTAGCGCTTGATGCAACCGATCATGCCGCCGTGATCGAGTTTTGTCGCGCGAACGCCATCGGGCTGGTGGTGATCGGCCCGGAAGCGCCGCTGGTGGACGGATTGGCCGACAGTTTGCGCGCCGAAGGGATCGACACGTTCGGGCCATCGAAGCAGGCGGCGCAGCTCGAAGGCAGCAAGAGCTTCACCAAGGAATTGTGCGACCGCGCGGGCATTCCGACGGCACGGTATCGGCGCTGCACCTCGCTGGAACAGGCGTGGGGCGCCCTGAAGCGGTTCGACCCGCCGTTCGTCCTCAAGGCCGACGGGCTGGCCGCGGGCAAAGGCGTGGTAATCGCCGAATCGCGCGAAGAAGCGCAACACGCGCTGAGCGAAATGTTCGATGGCCGCTTCGGCAGTGCCGGCAGCGAAGTCGTGATCGAACAATTCCTGACGGGCGAGGAAGCCAGCTTCTTTGCCCTTACCGACGGCGTGTCCATCGTGCCGATCGGCACGGCGCAGGATCACAAGCGCGTGGGCGAAGGCGATACCGGTCCCAATACGGGCGGAATGGGGGCCTATTCGCCCGCCCCGGTGCTGACGCAGGCGCTGCAAGACCGGGCCATGCGCGAAATCATCGAACCCACGGTCCGCACGATGCGCGAAGAAGGCATGCCCTATTCGGGCGTTCTTTATGCCGGCCTGATGCTGACCGGCGATGGCCCCCAGCTGATCGAATACAACGCGCGCTTTGGCGATCCGGAATGCCAGGTGCTGATGATGCGGCTCGAAAGCGATCTCGTCGAACTGATGCAGGCGTGTGCGCAGGGACGGCTTGGCGAAATCGCGCCGCCGCGCCTTTCCGACGATTTCGCGCTGACCGTGGTGATGGCCGCACAAGGCTATCCCGGAACGCCGAAGACCGGCGGGGCCATCGGCCTGGACGGTGCCGAATCGAACAGCGCGAAGGTGTTTCACGCGGGCACCAAGATGGCAGGCGACACGCTGGTTTCGAGCGGCGGAAGAGTGCTCAACGTCACGGCGCGCGGGGCCAGCGCAACCGAGGCGCAACGCAACGCCTATGCCGCGGTCGATGCGGTCGATTTCCCCGACGGTTTCTGTCGCCGCGACATCGGCCAGCGCGAAGTGCGCCGCGAAACCCACGGCTGATCCGCGATTAGCCATTGATCGGGACGGGGCAAAAGGCGCACACTGCAATCATGACAACGCACCGCGCCGCCCTTTGCATCCTGCTGGCACCCATGGCCCTTGCCGGTCTTGCGTCCTGCCAGACATCCAGCCCGACCGCGCAGCAGGTCGACAGCACCCCGAAACCGGAGCTTGCGCTGCATGGCGGCACCGATCCGAAAACGGACCTTGCTTTCGCGCAGGGGGCGTGCGGCGGATGCCACGCGGTGGAGCCGCCGGGCCTGTCGCCCAACCCCGCCTCGCCGACCTTTGCCGATATCGCGAACAGCCCCGGCCTGACCGACGACACGCTGGCGATCTGGCTGATCGACGCGCACAATTATCCGGAAGAGATGGACTTCGATCTCAACCAGGAACAGGTGGAAACCATCGCGCGCCACATGGTGCGGCTGCGCAATCCGGATTACGAAAAACCGGCCTATTGAGCCCGGTAGCGCTCAATCCAGCTTTTCGGCCACCAGCGCCTTGAGATCGGCTTCCGGCCGGGCGCCGTAATGGCTGATGATCTCGGCGGCACAGATCGCCCCCATGCGCAGGCATCTCTCCAGGCTTTCGCCGCGCGCATGGCCGGTCAGGAACCCTGCTGCGAACAGATCGCCAGCGCCGGTTGTATCGACCACTCTGTCCACCGGTTCGGCGCCGACTTCGGCGCGCGTATCGCCCGCCACCGCGATCGCGCCCTTGGCGCTACGGGTCGCAACCAGCACGGGAACCTTGCCCGCAACGGCCGCCACACCCGCTTCGAATTCGCTTTCGCCGGTCAGCGAGGCCAGTTCGTGTTCGTTCACGAACAGGATGTCGATCTGGCCTTCTTCGATCAGCGCACGGAAATCGTCGCCGTGACGGTCAATCACGAAGCTTTCGCTGGCGGTAAAGGCAACCTTGCGCCCGGCAGATCGCGCCACGGTAATCGCCCGGCGCATCGCGCTGCGCGGCTCTTCCGGATCCCAGAGGTAGCCTTCGAGATAGAGGATGCTGGCGCTGGCGATCGTTTCGTCGTCCAGCGCGGCGGGCGGCAGAAACTGGCTTGCGCCAAGGAAGGTGTTCATCGTGCGCTCGCCATCCGGCGTAACGAATATCAGGCAGCGGGCGGTCGGTGGTTCGGCCTCGCGGGCGGGGGTGTCGAAATCGATGCCCACGGCGCGGATATCGTGGCTGAACACGTCGCCAAGCTGGTCGCTGGCGACCTGGCCGATGAAGGCGCATTGTGCGCCCAGTGCCGACATACCCGCCAGCGTGTTGGCCGCGGACCCGCCGGAGATTTCCCGCGCCGGTCCCATCGCCGCGTAAAGTTCCTTTGCGCGTTCGGTATCGACCAGCGTCATCCCGCCCTTGGCCAGACCCAGCTCCTCGATCAGCTCGTCCCGGCAGGGGGACATTACATCAACGATGGCGTTGCCGATGGCGATCACGTCGTAGCGGGGTTGGGTCATGGATACTCCAGGGAGGGGGGATTCTCGATATGTCGGGCGCGGTTAGCGGTTCGTCGGGGTTTGGCCAAGCGCGGCGTTGACTTGGCGCGCCGGTCTGCGCATCCCGCCCCCGATGACGTCTCTCCCCAAAGCCCTTGCCCTGTCGCTCGGCCAGCTTGGCGATCCGGCCATTCTGAAGGTCCTGGGCAAGAGCCTGCTGGCGACGCTCGCGGTGTTTCTGGCGCTGGGCTGGGCGCTGACGGAATGGCTTTCGCCGATGCTTGCCGAATGGGCGGGTGTCGAAGGCGATGTCTTCGTCGTGCTGTCGGGCCTGCTGACCGTGGTGGCCGCCTGGCTATTGTTCCGGTTCGTCGCGCTGGCGATCCTCCAGTTCTTCGCCGACGAAGTGGTCCGTGCGGTCGAAGCGCGCCACTATCCTGCCCACGCCGCACGGGCGCGGGCGCTGCCATTCCGCGAGGAAGCGGCCAACAGCCTTCGCTCCACGGGCCGGGCGTTGCTCGTCAACCTGCTGGCCCTGCCAGTCGCGCTGGCCCTTCTGGTAACGGGAATCGGCACGGCGGCGGTATTCTGGGCCGTCAACGCCTTCCTGCTTGGGCGCGAATTGCAGGACATGGTGTGGCTGCGGCATCGCCAGGACCCAGCCGAGGTCGCGCCGATGGGCGGGCCGTCCCGGTTCGCGCTTGGCGGCGTTGTCGCCGCCATGCTCGCGATACCCTTCGTAAACCTCATAGCCCCCATAATCGGGGCGGCGAGCGCGACCCACATGGTCCACCGCTCGCGAAAGGAAAGTCCCGATGCGTAGCGCGATTCTCCTGCTGCTGCCCCTTGTCGCAGCCTGCGCATCCGCCCCGGCGACCTATACGGGCGCGCCTGCGCGTCCGGCAACCGGCGCGCCGCCACCGCAAGTGGTCCGGCCCGCCCCTTCCACACGGGATTTCAAGGCACCCCGGGTGATGAACATGCCGGGCCTCGAGAGCGTGATCGGGCGCAACGAAACCGCGCTTGCCAACATCTTCGGCCCCCCGCGCCTCGAAGTGAAGGAAGGCGATGCGCGCAAGCTGCAGTTCGCGGGCGATGCGTGCGTTCTCGACGTCTATCTCTACCCGCTCACGCCGCGCGCCGAACCCAGCGCCACCTATGTCGACGCCCGCCGGGCGAGCGATGGGATCGATGTGGACCGCGCCGCCTGCGTCGCCGCCCTGCGGCGTTAGAGCGCCGCGCTAACCCGACTTTAAGCAAACCGCGTTAGGCGTATCCCACCTGAGTTAGTGGGACTTGACGACGATGAGCGTACATTTCGGCGAACTGGCCTCGAAAATCGGCGCGGACGGCGCGATCACGGGCGACGACATTCTTGCCCTGCGGCGCGTGGCATGGCCCGACGGGCATATCGGCCAGGCCGAAGCGGACGCGATCTTTTCGCTCAACGCGCAGCTCACGTCGAAAAGTGCCGAATGGGTCGATTTCTTCGTGGAAGCGCTGGGCGAATACATCGTCAACCAACGCGCTCCGACGGGATACGTCGACGAGGAGAACGCCGACTGGCTGATGCAGCGCATCGATGCCGATGGCGAACTGGGTTCGATGGCCGAAGTAGAGCTGCTGGTGCGGGTGTTCGAACGCGCGCACAATGTGCCCGTCCGGCTGAAGGAATACGCCGAAACGCAGATCGAAAAGGCCGTGCTGCATGGCACCGGCCCAACCCGCGATGGCGGGCGGCTCGAAGCGGGCAACGTCACCCCCGCCGAGGTGAAACTGCTTCGCCGCGCCATCTTCGCGCCAGCCAGCGAACGCCCCGCCGCTGTGGGCAAGCGCGAGGCCGAAATGCTGTTCCGCCTCAAGGACGCCACGCTGGGCGCCGACAACGCGCCGGAATGGAAGCAGTTGTTCGTGCAGGGCGTGGCCAATTACCTCCAGGGGTATAGCGATCCGAACGCGCAGATCAGCCGCGACCGCGCAACCGAGCTTCAGGCCTTCATGGGCAACACCGAAGGCAGCGTCGGCAGTTTCCTTGGCCGCATGGCGAAGGCTTCACCCAACGCATTCGGTATCGTTTTCGGCCGCAAGGCGTCCGCGCCCACACGGACCGAACGCGCCGACGCGGCGCAGGCCGTTACCGCCCACGAAAGCGACTGGCTCGACGCCCGCATTGCGGCCGATGGAAAGGTTGACGATTACGAGCAGGCGCTGCTCGATTTCCTCGCCGAAGAATAAGCTAGTCGAAGTCGAGCGGCGCTTCGGCGCCGCCCTGAATCGGGAGCGGACCCCCGGGCGGCACCGCGGGTATGGCAATTCCGGCTTCGGGTGGTTTGCGGCGGTTGATCCGCTTGCGTTCAGCGCGCGCCGCGGCCGCCAGCGTGTTCGCCTTCGCACGTCTTTTGCGCGCTTCGTGGCCGCGCGCGATCAGTGCGGCGGCTTTGTCGATCAGGCGTGATCGCGGACCATACATTCCATGATTTATACCATGAAGCTTTCGCCGCAGCCACACGCGCCCTTGGCGTTGGGGTTTTCAAACACGAACCCGGCGGCAAAGTCGTCCTCGACCCAATCCATCGTGCTGCCGACAAGGTAGAGCACGCTCGCCCCGTCGATATAGAAGATGCCGCCAGGGGTTTCGATCTTCTCGTCGAACCGGGCTTCCTGCGTCACGTAGTCGACCGAATAGGCAAGGCCGGAACAGCCGCGACGCGGTGTCGACAGCTTCACCCCGATGGCATCGGCAGGGGCCTTGTCCATCAGTTCGGCAACACGCCGTTCGGCGCGCTCGGTCAGGACCACGGCGGCCTTGGGGGCGGGGCGGATCTTGGTATCGTTCATCACAGCATCCCCAGTTCGAGGCGCGCTTCGTCGGTCATCTTGTCCGGACCCCATGGCGGGTCCCACACCAGATTGACCTCTGCATCGCGGACACCCGGCACGCTGGCGGCGCGCAGTTCCACCTCGCCCGGCATGGTTTCGGCCACCGGACAATGCGGCGTCGTCAGCGTCATCGTGACGACCACGTCGCTGTCCTGCGACACATCGACTCCGTAAATCAGGCCAAGATCGTAGATATTGACCGGAATTTCCGGGTCGTAGATTTCCTTGAGCGCAGCGACGACCGCTTCGTACAATTCGCCGCCCGGTTCGCCAGCCGGCACGTTTTCGGGCTTCGCCTGAAGGAACCCTTCCAGATAGTCGCGCTTGCGTTCGACCTTTTCGGCCATGGTTTCGGCGGGCGCGCCATCCGGCTCGATCGCGTCTTCCACCCGCGCGCGCGGAGGCTTGGCCACGACCGTATCGTTGGGCGCAGGCGCGGCGATGAAATCCTTTTGTTCGCGGGTGTCGTTCATCCGAAGATCCTCTGGGTGCGTTCGATGCCGCGCAAAAGGGCGGCGATATCGCTTTCGTCCGAATAGAGCCCGAAGCTCGCCCGCGCGGTGGCGGGGATGCCGAGATGGTCCATCAACGGCTGCGCGCAATGGTGCCCGGCCCGGATCGCGACATTTTCTTCGTCCAATATGGTGCCGAGGTCGTGCGGATGCACCCCCTCGAGCGAGAAACTGACGATGCCGGCGCTCTCCTCGGGTCCATAGAGCGTTACGGAATTGAGGTTTCGCAGTTCGGCGCGCAACTGCCGCGCCAGCGACGCTTCGTGCTCGAACAGCCGATCCACGCCCAACGCATCGACGTAATCGATCGCGGCGTGCAGCGCGATCGCCTCGGTGATCATCGGCGTTCCGGCCTCGAACCGCTGGGGCGGCGGGGCATAGGTCGTCTTGTCGAACGTCACACGGTCGATCATCGCGCCGCCGCCCTGCCACGGGGGCATGGAATCGAGCAGTTCCGCGCGCGCCCACAGCACGCCGATGCCGGTTGGCCCGTAAAGCTTGTGGCCCGAAAACGCGTAGAAATCGCAATCGAGCGCGGCCATGTCGAGCGCCATGCGCGGGGCCGCCTGGCATCCATCGAGCAGCAGCTTCGCACCGACCGAATGCGCCAGATCGGCCGCTGCGCGGGCATCGAGGACGCTTCCGAGCACGTTGGAAACATGCGCCAGCGAAACCAGTTTCGTACGCGGCGTCAGCAGCGCTTCGAGCGCGCCGAGGTCGATACGATGATCTTCGGTTAGCGGACAGACATCGATCTGCGCCCCGGTCCGTTCGGCCACCATCTGCCACGGCACGATATTGGAATGATGTTCCAGCGTGGACAGGATGATCCGGTCGCCTTGGCCCAGCCGCGTCATGCCCCAACTGGCGGCGACGAGGTTTATCGCTTCGGTCGCACCGCGCACGAACACGATTTCATCCTCGCTCTGCGCGCCGATGAAGCGCGCCGTCCGGCGGCGTGCCGCCTCGTAACCGAGCGTCATCTGCGCGCTGCGCGAATAGACCCCCCGGTGAACGGTCGCATAATCGCGGCCCAAAGCGCGGCTCATCGCGTCGATCACGGCCTGCGGTTTCTGTGCGGTCGCGGCGGTATCGAGGTAATGCCACGGCGCCCCTTCGCCCGTCAGCAGGCCGGGAAAGTCCGCTTTGCGCGTAAGGGTCGCAGCCTCGCTCACAGGTTGGCGTCCACCTTGGCGAGCGCGTGCTGCATGAGCGTTTCGCGAGCGTCATCGTCGTCCAGCGAAACCAGCGCATCGCCGAGGAAGGCCTGCACCAGCAAGCGGCGGGCAAGGTCGGGCGAAATCCCGCGCGCCGCCATGTAGTAGCGTGCGCTTTCGTCCATCTGGCCAACGCTGGCGCCGTGGGCGCATTTCACATCGTCGGCAAAAATTTCCAGCTGGGGCACCGCGTTCACGCTTGCGCCCTTTTCCAGCAGCAGGCCCTTGAAGTCCTGCGCCGCGTCGGTTTTCTGCGCATCACGCACAACGTCGATATTGCCGAGGAAATTGCCGGTGCCGTGGTCCCAATGGACGCTGCGGATCACCTGATTGCTGGTTGCTTCGGGTTCGGCATGAACCACGCGGGTCACGAATTCACGAACGGTTTCGCGTCCGCCCACGGTGATACCGCCAAATTCGAGATGCGCGCCCTTGGCGAGCGTGACCTCGATCTCCAGTCGCGCAAATTCGGCCGACGCCAGAACCGCGAACACTTCGCAGCGCGCACCCGCCCCGACGGTGACCCGCCATCTGTGAAGCTCGGTCGGCCTGGTCGCATTTCCATCGGCAATGACCAGGCAATCGCGGAATGTTTCGCCTGCCGGAATGGTGATTTCGCGCCAGTCATCAAGCGCCACGCCCTGCAGGCGCTCCACTGCGGAATAGCGCCAGGCTTCGTCGCGCCGGGTGGGAAGGGTGGCCGCGTCGACCATCAGTTGCCCGCCCGGGTCGCTGCCAGCCGCGCAATCGCCTGCCGGTGATAATCCTCCATGCAGGGCATCGCCGTCTGCATGAGGCCGCTGGTCTGCTCCTGTTTTTCGCGCTGTGCGATGTCCAGGGCCATGATCTCGTCGATCTGGGGGGCCAGCGGGCCAACGCACATCAGCATCGAACCGCAACGGATGGCGTCGATCATCCCGTCACCGGTGCTTTGCTTGGTTTCGCAGGTAAGCTTGGCGTCGACCTTGGCCAGGCCGCCTTGCCATGCGCTCATACGCTCGCCGATGGCCGCGATCTGTTCGTCCACGGGGGTCGGGGCGGCAGGTGCAGGTGCGGCCGGAAGGGCCGCCGCCTGGGCGAGGAGGAGGATGCCGAACATGCTCATGCCGCCATCACCGCGTCATAGCCTTCGTCCTCGAGCCGCAGCGCAAGGTCGGGGCCGCCGGTCTGGACAATGCGGCCCGCCGACAGGATCGACACCTTGTCCGGCCTCACCACGTCCAGCAGGCGCTGGTAATGCGTGATCAGGAGCACGCCCTTTGCCGGATCGCGCATGATCGCGTTGATCCCTTCGCCCACCACGCGCAAGGCATCGATATCGAGGCCGCTGTCGGTTTCGTCGAGAACGGCGAATTTCGGGTCGAGTATGCCCATCTGGACCATCTCGGCCCGCTTCTTCTCGCCGCCGGAAAAGCCGACGTTGACGTGACGCTTGAGCATTTCGGGGTCGAGCTTGAGCAGCGCGGCCTTTTCGCGGGCAAGCTTCAGGAATTCACCGCCGGTCAGCGGGGCTTCGCCGCGCGCCTTGCGCTGCGAATTGAGCGCCTCACGCAGGAACTGCACGTTCGATACGCCGGGAATTTCAACCGGGTACTGGAAGCCCAGGAACAGGCCGGCTGCCGCGCGTTCGTGCGGGTCCATCGCAAGCAGGTCGACGCCGTTGAAAGTCACCGATCCCTGCGTCACTTCATAACCGGGCCGGCCGCCCAGGACATAGGCAAGCGTCGACTTGCCCGCACCGTTGGGGCCCATGATGGCATGGATTTCGCCAGCCTTCACGGTCAGCGAGAGGCCATTGAGTATCTGCTTGCCGGCGATTTCGGCGTGGAGGTTTTCGATTGTCAGCATATCAGTTCCTGGTGTCGCGCGGACGCGAATAGCTTTGGCGCGGATTGGCTTCGCGGTGCGCCCGCGCGGCCTGCTTCCGGTCGGCAATGCGGCTGCGCATTCCCAGTGTGATGCGTTCGAGCACCGCGTCCATGTCGTCGAGAATATCGGCCGCCTTGATCCGCATGACGCGGACACCGACCGTCTCGAGGCTTTTGTCGCGGCGCTTGGCGATGGCTTCGTCGGCGCCTTCTTCGTCGATGGAAATCGCCATGCCGAGGTTGTGGCAGCCGAAATCGACGATGGCCGAACCGATGACCATGTGACGCGTGAACTTGTACTTGCCCAGATCGGCCTTGGCGAAGCGCGCGGCCAGCGCCTTGTGCGCCGGGGTCGAATGCCGCCGCATGTCACGCGCGCGGTCATGGAGCGCATCGAGGCGCTTCTCCGAAATTTCCCAGCCGCGACCTTTCTTCTTGATCGAGGGGGTTTCGTCGGCGGCCTCGGAAGGATCGCGGAGCTTGAGGGTCTTTTTCTCGGTCATCCGACGCTTCCTTCGAGCGATATCGCCAACAGTTTCTGCGCTTCGACGGCAAATTCCATCGGCAGTTCCTTCAGCACGTCCTTGGCAAAGCCGTTGACGATCAGGGCCACGGCCTCTTCCGCATCGAGCCCGCGCTGCATGGCGTAGAACAGCTGGTCGTCGCTGATCTTGCTCGTGGTCGCCTCGTGTTCGATCTGCGCGCTGGGGTTCTTGACTTCGATATAGGGGACGGTGTGCGCGCCGCTGAGCGAACCCAGCAGCAGGCTGTCGCACTGGGTGAAGTTGCGCACGCCATCGGCGTTGGCCGCCACGCGCACCAGCCCGCGATAGGTGTTGTTGCTGTGGCCCGCCGAAATGCCCTTGGAGATGATCGTCGAGCGGCTGCCCTTGCCGTTGTGGATCATCTTGGTGCCGGTATCGGCCTGCTGGTAATTGTTGGTCACCGCGACCGAGTAGAACTCGCCAACGCTGTCTTCGCCGTTGAGCACGCACGATGGATACTTCCACGTCACCGCGCTACCGGTTTCAACCTGCGTCCAGCTGATCTTGCTGCGCGCGCCCTGGCACAGGCCGCGCTTGGTGACGAAATTGTAGATCCCGCCGACGCCCTCGGCGTTGCCGGGATACCAGTTCTGCACGGTCGAATACTTGATCTCGGCATCGTCCATCGCAACCAGTTCGACCACGGCGGCGTGGAGCTGGTTTTCATCGCGCATCGGCGCGGTGCAGCCTTCGAGATAGCTGACATAAGCGCCCTTTTCGGCGATGATCAGCGTGCGCTCGAACTGGCCGGTGTTCTCGGCGTTGATGCGAAAATAGGTGCTGAGCTCCATCGGGCAGCGCACGCCTTCGGGCACATAGACAAAGGTGCCGTCGGAAAAGACCGCGCTGTTGAGGGTGGCGAAATAGTTGTCGTGCTGCGGCACCACGCGGCCCAGCCACTTCTTCACCAGCGCGGGGTATTCCTTGATCGCTTCGCTGATCGACAGGAAGATGACGCCCGCCCGCTTGAGTTCTTCACGAAAGGTCGTGGCGACGCTGACGCTGTCGAACACGGCGTCCACGGCGACCTTGCGCGCGCCTTTGACTCCGGCGAGCACTTCCTGTTCGGCAATCGGGATGCCCAGCTTGTCGTAAACCGATTTGATGTCGGGATCGAGTTCGTCGAGCGAATCGAGCTGCGGCTTCTTCTTCGGCGCGGCGTAATAATAGGCGTCCTGGTAATCGATCCGCGGATAGCCGACCTTGGCCCAGTCGGGCTCTTCCATTTCCTGCCACAACCGGAACGCTTTCAGACGCCAGTCCAGCATCCACTGCGGCTCGCCCTTCTTGCCGGAAATGAACCGGACGGTGTCTTCGTTGAGACCCTTCTCGGCGAATTCGGTTTCGATATCGGAGGACCAGCCGTGTTCGTAGTCGGCCGCCTTGTCGGCCGCCTCACGTGCGTCACGGTCTTGGATGTCCAGTTCTTCGCTCATGCCATCTCTTCAATTCGTGCAAGCTGGGTCAGCGGGATCGCTGCCAGCGCGCCGCGCAGCGCATCGTTCACAAGCGGCCAGTGCGGCCGGACGCTGCAATCGGGTCCGATCGAGCAATCCGATCCGTCTATGCAGGCGGTGAGCGCAATCGGCCCTTCCACCGCCTCGACGATATCGGCCACGCTGATTGCCGCCGCCGGACGGGCAAGCTGCAATCCGCCGCCCGCCCCCCGCGTGGAACGCAGCAGGCCGGCAGCCGAAAGCTTGCTGACCAGCTTCTGCACCGTGGGTACTGGCAGGCCAGTTTCCGCCGCCAGTTCGGCCGCACTGCTCCTGCCTCCGCCGCAATGGCGGGACGCGGCGCACATCGTGACGATGGCGTAATCGGCTAGGTTTGAAAGGCGCATACTTTAATCGGACCAATTTGTTCCGATTGGGCAGTTAGTCTCGCGAACCCGCCGTTTCAACGGCTTTTGCCTTGTTGCGAGTCGTTAGCAGTTACGTCGGATCACGGCCCAACTGCTGCGCTTCGCCCGATCCGAACAGGTCCACCGCACCGTACCCTTCGGGGCCAAGCATCCCGTTTACCGGGGATTGCGTCTGGGGCTGGAGACGCTTGGGCGTGCGGCCGGTAAAGAAGCGGATTTCCTTGATGAGGTGCGCCTGATCGTAAAACGCCTCGCGGATGTCGGCTTCCATTTCCTCGCCCAATTGGGGCAGCGACAGCAGCGTTGCGGCGCGAACCGCCCGGTAGCGGCGCACCAGCCGCACCGGCGACTGGCCGAAGAACTGGGCGACGAGGCGCTGCACCTGCCGCTTGGAATACGGCAGCGTGTCGTAAAGGTCATCGAGAGCCGGCTTGAACGAGCTCGAAAGCCATTCGAGCGTACGATCGATCACTTCGAGGTGGGCGGGCGGCAGTTCGGACAGGGAACGGCGGACGATTCCAGCCATCGCCGCCAGAATGCCGTCATCGTCCAGTTCGCCATCGCGCCAGCGCGGCGCAAGCGACGCGAATTCCACGGCCAGCGATTCGCCCAGCACCATGTCCGCAGGCAGAAATTTGTCGTGGTGATCGTGAACGGAAAGTCCGCAGACCGCCGCCCAGCCGCGAAAATTGAGGGACACCCCGAACAGGACGGCCGGGCCGCGCACCTGAAAGCTGCGCGCCTGGCATAGCGGGGCAAGGAAAAAGGCGTCGCTCGATTCGCCGACGGCCCCATCGTCGAACGCCATGCGCGCCTTGCCCATCGCGAAGGCGGCCATTTGCCCCGAATAGGCGGGCAGCACATCGGCAAGTTCAGCTTCGGTACTGCGCCAGATGTAGAGTGAATTGAGATACGGGGCCAGGTCGTCAGGCGCAGCGACGAACTGGAAAGAATACGGTTCCTGATCCCCAGCCGAAGCGGACAAACCTTAGCCCCCAAACAAATATCGAACCCGATTTTGTATAAATACGCCAAATCGAGTGGCGACGTAAAGTTCGTTAGCACAATTATTGTTGATCGGGCACGCGCACTTTCAACTGCACAAAAAAAGGGCGGCCCCGTTAGGAGCCGCCCCTTGAAGTCGAGAACTCGATGCAATGATGCTCCGAGCCCTTCGGGTCGCAAGAGTTTGCTAGATCAAGTTTGTTACATTTGATTGTATGCAAGCGACACATTCGCGAAAATCGGCATTGTGGCGCCGCAATCTCGTGAGGTGTGGCGCCGCCTGTGTGGAATCTCGACAGCGTGGCCGCCCTTGTCCATAGGCCCGGTCATGCTTTTCGATCTTGCCCGCCCCGCCCTGTTCGCCATCGATCCCGAACGCGCCCACCGCCTGACGGTTCGCGCGTTGGCAGCCTCCCCGATGCGCGGGCCGCCGCGCCCGGGAAAACTGGCGATCGATATTGCAGGACTTGCGTTTCCCAATCCCCTGGGCATGGCCGCCGGTTTCGACAAGGACGCCGAAGTGCCGGACCAGTTGCTCGGGCTGGGATTCGGGTTCGCCGAAGTGGGGTCGATCACCCCCCTCCCGCAGGAAGGCAATCCGAAGCCGCGCCTGTTCCGGCTGGTCGAGGATCGCGGCGTGATCAACCGCATGGGGTTCAACAATGGCGGTGCCGAAATTGCGCGCCGACGTCTCGCCGCGCGAGCGGGCAGGCCCGGAATCGTCGGGATAAACATCGGCGCGAACAAGGACAGCGCCGACCGCGTGGCAGATTATGCCGCGATGACCCGCATCATGGCCCCGCTCGCGTCCTACCTCGCCGTCAATATTTCCAGCCCGAACACACCCGGCTTGCGCGCCCTGCAGGATGAAGGCGCCCTGACCGGACTGCTGGATGCCGTGATCGAAGCGCGGGGCGCCTCGGGTCCGCCGGTATTCCTCAAGGTTGCCCCTGACCTCGAACCGGCCGACGTCGACGCGATTTCACGCATCGCTCTCGACCGGAAGCTTGGCGCGCTTATCGTGTCGAACACCACGATTTCGCGCCCGGCACTGTCTTCCTTGCAGGCCCGTGAAGCGGGCGGGTTGTCGGGGGCGCCCTTGCGCGATCTGGCGCAAACCCGCCTGCGCGATTTCCGCAAGGCGACCGGCGGAGCGATCCCGCTGGTCGGCGTGGGCGGCATCGGCAACGCAGAGGACGCCTGGACGCGTATCCGCGCCGGCGCCAGCCTGGTGCAGCTTTACAGCGCCATGGTTTACGAAGGCCCCGGCCTGCCGCGCCGCATCCTGCGCGGGCTTGAGCGCCTGATGGAGCGCGACGGCTTCAGCACGATTGCCGAAGCCGTCGGAAGCGAATAGCAAGACGCGCATGTTGCGCACACTCTCCGCTTCGCTTGTCGCCCTGGCCCTTGCCGGCTGCGCGACCGTCCCCGCCCCTTCCGCCACGGAAAACGCCCCGGCGTTCGCAGGCTCGGTCAGCGCGGCGGACCCGCGCGCGCAGGACGCCGGGGAAGCCATGCTGCGTAAAGGCGGCAGTGCAACCGACGCCGCCATCGCCACCATGCTGGCGCTGACCGTGGTGGAACCGCAAAGTTCGGGCATCGGCGGCGGCGGCTTCATGGTCCGCGGAACGACGGACGGCGCGGTCACGACGTTCGACGGCCGCGAAACGGCCCCGGCAGGCGCAACTCCCGAATGGTTTCTGGCCGCGGACGGAACGCTTCCGGATTTCATGGAATCGGTGCGCAGCGGCCTGTCGGTGGGTGTACCCGGCAACATTGCCATGGCCGCCAAGGCTCATGCGAAAAACGGAAAATTGGCCTGGGCGGACCTTTTCGGACCAGCCATCGCCCTTGCGCGCGGCGGGTTTGCCATCAACCCGCGGCTCAATTCCTCGCTCCAGACGACCAGCAACCTCGCGGCCTTCAGCGAAACCGGGCGCGCGCTGTTCTACGGACCGGACGGCGGCGCCCTCCCGGTCGGTCACACCGTCGTGAACGAGGAACTGGCGCAGACTTTCGAAGCGATTGCCGCCGCTGGCCCCAAGGCGTTCTACACCGGCGATCTGGCAGCAGAGATTGCACAGACCGTGGCCGCTGACACGCCCCATGCAGGCGCGATGACCGTAGCCGATCTTGCCGGATATGCGGCAAAGGAACGCGGCGCGGTGTGCGGCAGCTACCGGGCCTACCGCATCTGTTCGATGGGGCCGCCCACGTCCGGCGGTGTCGCGGTGCTGCAGATTCTGGGCCAGCTGGAACGGTTCGACCTTTCCGCACTCGGGGTCGATAATCCGGCCACCTGGCACCTGTTTCTCGAATCGCAGCGGCTCGCCTATGCTGATCGCGAATTGTATCTTGCCGATGCCGATTTCGTGTCGGTGCCTGTCGCGGGCCTGCTCGATCCGTCCTATCTGGCCAAACGCAGCGCCCTGATCGACCCGGCATCCAGCCTTGGCCTCGTGGCCGCCGGCGCGCCCCACGGCGCACCGCGCGCGCAGGCCGACGGCGACGAGCCCGAAGAACACGGCACGACGCATTTCGCCGCCGTCGACGCAGCCGGCACGATGGTCAGCTACACCTCGACCATCGAAGGCGCGTTCGGCTCGGGCCTGATGGCGGGCGGGTTCTTCCTCAACAACGAACTGACCGACTTCAGCCGTTCGCCGCAGGTTGGCGGGCGCCTGGTGGCCAACCGGGTCGAACCGGGCAAGCGCCCGCGCAGCTCGATGTCGCCCACGGTGATCTGGGACCCGCAAGGACGCCCGTTCATGGCGGTCGGCGCAGCGGGCGGCGCGACGATCCCGGTGCAGACCGCGCGCAGCATCATCGGCGCTATCGATTTCGGCCTGACGGCGGAACAGTCGCTCGGCCTGCCTTTCGTGATGGCGTATGGCGATCGTGTGATGCTGGAAGAAGGCACCTGGCTGGAAACGAAGGCAGCGGCGTTCCGCGCGCTTGGTCACACCGATCTTTGGGTGCGCGAAGCGCCGGTCAAGGGCGGTGCGCTGCTGCGCTCGTCGCAAGGTTGGTCCAGCGCCCGCGATCCGCGCCTGATCGGCAAGCTCGATACGCCCTGACAGGCCATGAGCGGATGCTTGCCGTAGCGGCATGGGGAGCTTAAGCCCCCGAACGAAGTTGGGTCAGATAAAAACAACAACACCTGAGGAGCCTGCCGTGCTGTCCGATATCGATTCGGCCAACAATCTCGTCGAACTCTTTCTCAAGCGGGCCGACGCGCACGCCGACCAGCCGTTTCTGGGGGCAAAGATCGACGGCGCCTGGCGCACGATCAGCTGGCGCGAAGCCGCCGACCAGGTCTGCCTACTGGCCGGGAATCTCCGCAAGCTGGGCCTGAGGGACGGGGACCGTGTCTGCATCGTGTCCGAAAACCGGCCTGAATGGTGTATCGCGGACCTTGCCACGATGGCCGCCGGCTGCATCACGGTGCCGACCTACATTACGAACACCGAACGCGATCACGTGCACATCCTCGACAATTCGGGCGCGAAGGCAGTTATCGTCTCGAACGAAAAACTGCTGCGGCCGCTGCACGGCGCCCTCCAGGCGTCGGGTGTTGCCGAACACGTGATCGGGATCGAAGACCTGCACCGCCAGCAATCGGGCAGCTTCACCTATCACGACTGGTCGAAAATGCTGGAAGGCGATCCCGAAGCGGCGCGGGCAGCGGTCGAAGCCCGCATCGCGAAGATCGGGCGCGGCGATACCGCCTGCATCATCTACACGAGCGGGACGGGCGGCGCGCCGCGCGGGGTCAAGCAGCATCACGGCGCCATCCTGTGCAACGTGGCTGGGGCTGCGGAAATCCTGATCAACGATTTCGGCATCAGCGACGACGAACGCTTCCTGTCCTTCCTCCCGCTAAGTCACGCCTACGAACACAGCGGCGGGCAATTCCTACCGATCGGCGTGGGCGCGCAGATCTATTATTCCGAAGGGCTGGAAAAGCTCGCCAGCAACATCGAGGAAACGCGCCCGACCATCATGGTTGTGGTCCCGCGCCTGTTCGAAGTGCTGCGCACGCGCATCATGAAGCAGGTTCAGAAGCAGGGCGGCCTCGGCGAAAAGCTGATGGACAGCGCGCTGGGCGTGGGCGAGCGCCGCGCGGCCGGTTCGTCGAAACTGTTCGACGGGGTGCGCGACATGGTGGTGGGGCGTTTGCTCAAACCGAAAATCCGCCAGAAATTCGGCGGCCGCATGAAGGCCATGGTTTCCGGCGGCGCGCCGCTGAACCCAGAAGTGGGCATTTTCTTCGAGGCCATGGGCCTGACCATGCTCCAGGGTTACGGCCAGACCGAAGCGGGTCCGGTGATCAGCTGCAATCGGCCAGCCGCCGGGATCCGGATGGACACGGTCGGCCCGCCGATGCGCGGGGTGGAAATCCGGATCGCGGACGATGGCGAAATCCTGTGCCGCGGCGAACTGGTCATGCACGGGTATTGGCAGAACGAAGCCGAAACCGAGCGGGCGATCAAGGACGGCTGGCTGCACACCGGCGATATCGGCCATCTCGACGACAAGGGCCGCATTGTCATCACCGATCGCAAGAAGGACATGATCATCAACGACAAGGGCGACAACATCGCCCCTCAGAAAGTCGAAGGGATGCTGACGCTGCAACCCGAGATCAGCCAGGCGATGGTCGCTGGCGACAAGCGCCCCTATGTCGTTGGCCTGCTGGTGCCCGACGCCGAATGGGCGCTGGAGTGGGCCAAGGCCAACGGCAAGAAGTTCGACCTGAAGGATTTGCAGGACAATCCCGAATTTCGCACTGCCGTGCGCGCTGCGGTGGACCGGGTGAACAAGGACCTGTCGGTGGTAGAAAAGGTGCGCCAGTTCGCCTTTGCCGACGAAGGCTTCACGATCGAAAACGAAGAAATGACGCCGAGCATGAAGATCCGGCGCCACAAGATAAGGGAACGCTACGGCGATCGGCTGGAAGGACTTTACCGAAACTGACAGCTGCAAGTATTCGCTTGCTCTTCCAAATGGAAAATCGAATAGTCTGAAGACACAGCGTTCGTTTTTTCAGGGGTCGTCATGAGATTTGGTGTTTCCGCACTTGCGGCTGTTCTGGTTGCCGTCTGTCCGCCGCTCGCGACGCTCCAGGCCGCGCCCCCGCTGGAAGCCTATGGTGAATTGCCTGCGGTCGAGGAGATGGTCCTTTCGCCCAGCGGAAATCGCTTCGCTGCCGTCACGACGCTGGAGGGCAAGCGGATCATCGCGATACTGTCCGCCGACATGCGCCTGCTCAAGCGCCTTGAAATCGGCGACATCAAGGTGCGGAGCATCGAGTTCGCCACCGACGATCTGTTACTGATCCGTCGCAGCATGACGCAGGATCTGGGCTTCGGCTTCGCGCAGGACAAATACGAGTTTTACCAGGCGCTGACGCTGCCGCTCGATGCGACCGAGGTCGGCGTCGCTTTCGGCGACCGCGCGGAGATGATCAATGCAACGTTCGGTTATTACGGCATCCGCATGGTCGGCGGTTACCCCAAGGCCTATTACGGTGGCATCAAGCTGCGCAAAGAGAGCTTCAACGGAGGGTACGTCTTCGATCACGGGCGACCGGGGCTCTACGAAATCGACCTGCTGACCAACAAGAGCCGCGAGGTGGATGGCGCAGCCCCCGAAGGTTTCGATCGTGAATGGCTGGTCGGGCCTGACGGCACCGTGGTGGCCCGCCTCGACGTCAGCGACGCGGACGGCGACTGGATCCTGCGCAATGGAGCCGACACGCTGCTGGCGCGGGGCGACAGCCACAATGGGGCGGCCGGCCTCGTTTCGATCGGAAGGACGGCAGAGACCGTGATCTTCAGTGCCCGCGCCCCCGAAGCGATCGAGTCGCGCTGGATCGAAATTCCCGTCGACGGGTCCTCCGAAGGTGCCGAGTTCCTGCCGGACATCGATATCGCCAAGCTTTATGGTGACCGTCGCACGGGCCTGCTGGTCGGCTATCGCGAGGAAGACAAGGACCCCATTTTTTTCGATCCGTCCGAAGGAACCCGCGCGGCGGCTGTGCGCAAGGCGTTCCCCAAGCTGAACCCGGCAATGATCGACTGGACTTCAGGGCTCGACCAGGTCCTCGTCGGCACCAATGGCAATGGCGACAGCGGTAGCTATTACATCGTCGACCTGGTGGCCAAGCGGGCCAATTCGATCGGCCTTGAGCGGCCTGCGATCGAGCCGGAAGACGTAGGGGCGATCTCGACCGTCACCTATGCCGCGCAGGACGGCCTGGAGATGGACGGTATCCTCACTCTTCCGCCGGGCAGGGAAGCGCGCAACCTGCCGCTTGTCATGTTGCCGCATGGCGGGCCGGCGGGACACGATGTCGCAGGCTTCGATTGGTGGGCGCAGGCCTTCGCTTCACGCGGCTATGCGGTGTTCCAGCCGAACTTTCGCGGCTCGACCGGCCGCGACGCCGAATTCAGGCGTGCGGGCGATGGCGAGTGGGGCGGGAAGATGCAGACCGACATTTCCGATGGGCTCGCCAAGCTGGCGGCCGAAGGGATTGTCGATCCCAAGCGCGCCTGCATCGTCGGCGCGAGCTACGGCGGTTACGCCGCGCTGGCTGGCGTCACGTTGCAGAACGGGCTGTATCGCTGCGCTGCGGCAGTGGCGGGCGTCTCCGACCTCAGCCTCCTTAACCGCATCGAACGGCGCGAATCTGGTCATAGCCGCATGGCCGCGCGCTCGCTCAAGGAGCAATTGGGGCCGAGTTCAGAATTCCGCGCCCGCTCACCGCGTTTCCAGGCCGACAAGGCCGATGCGCCGATACTGCTGGTCCATGGCCGCGACGATACAGTCGTGCCTTTCACGCATAGCGAGAAGATGGCCGATGCCCTGAAGGACGCAGGCAAGCCTTACCAGCTGGTAGAGCTCGCAGGCGAGGACCACTGGCTTTCGTTGGGCGCGACCAGGATGGCGATGCTCAATGCCGTGGTCGGCTTCGTCGAGAAGCACAACCCGCCCGACTAAAGGGTCAGGCGGCCACTTCCTCGATATATTCGGGATAGAAGCTGGGCGCACGGTCCGACCAACCCGGCGCGGTCGCTGCGGCTTCGCTCAGGCTCTGGAGCAGCATCTTGCGCCGTTCGGGCCGAATATGCGGCAGGGCGGCGGCGGCGCAGAATGCGCTGGGCAGCCACGGGCGCGCATCGGCGCTGATCAGGCGTTCATAGAGGAAGCGGAAGGCCGAAAAACTGTGGATCCGTTCCTGTGCCAGGTCGAAGGCGGCGACGCGGGTCAGCTTGCCCACAAAGCCTTCGATCGAATCGAAAGCCGTATCGCACGGGATCGATTGCCGCAGCGCCTTGAGTTCCTGATAGGATACGTACTGGCTGCGGATCGCGGCGTTCTCGCCCGCATTGCGGCCCCAGATGCGAAAGGCATCGCAGCGGCCCAGCCCGATATCGAGACTGCGGCGGATATAGCGCTGCTCGGCGGCGGTAAAACCGGCAAATTCGCGCATTTCGGCGATGGTCAGTGACGCGGTATTCGTAACGGCCATGTTCGGCACTCCCCTGTTACAAGGCCGAGTGTCACCGAAGATGGTTAATAACAGGTAAGCGCTTCAGATAAGACCTGCGAGAGGTGAGCTGGGGTCAGCGTATTTGCGGGTGGCCATGCGGCCGGACAGGTATGCGTCGCGCCCGGCCTGGACCGCCAGCTTCATGGCGCGAGCCATGCGAATCGGATCTTTCGCTTCGGCAATTGCGGTGTTCATCAGCACGCCATCGCAGCCCAGTTCCATCGCCACGGCGGCATCGGATGCCGTGCCCACACCCGCATCGACCAGCACGGGCACGCTTGCGCCTTCCACGATCAGGCGGATGGTGACGCGGTTCTGGATGCCAAGGCCCGAACCGATCGGCGCGCCCAGCGGCATCACGGCAACGGCCCCTGCGTCTTCCAACTGCTTGGCTGCGATCGGATCGTCGGTGCAATAGACCATCGGCAGGAACCCTTCCTTGGCCAGCACTTCGGTCGCTTCCAGCGTTTCGCGCATGTTGGGGTAGAGCGTGCGAGCTTCGCCCAGCACTTCCAGCTTCACCAGGTCCCAGCCGCCCGCCTCGCGCGCAAGGCGCAGTGTGCGGATGGCGTCTTCGGCGTTGAAGCAGCCTGCGGTGTTGGGGAGGTAGGTGACCTTCCTGGGGTCGATGTAGTCGGTGAGCATCGGAGCCTTGGGGTCCGATACGTTCACTCGGCGCACCGCGACCGTGACGATCTCCGCCCCGCTCGCCTCGAGCGCGGCGGCGTTCTGTTCGAAATCCTTGTATTTGCCGGTGCCCACGATGAGACGGCTGTTGAACGTGCGCCCTGCAACCGTCCAGCTGTCCGCACCCGAGCCGCCGCCGACGAAGTGGACGATTTCCAGCGCATCGCCATCGGCAATGGTATGGTTCGCCAGTTCGCTGCGGGGTGCGATCGTGCCGTTGTGTTCGACTGCGACCTTCGCCGGGTCGAGTTCCAGCTCGCGCACGAGCTGCGCGATAGTGGTGGCGGTGGTGCGGCGGGTTTCGCCGTTGACGGTAAGAGAGATCGAGGCAGTCATAGCCCCGTCCACTTAGTCCCCGCAGCGATCCTTGCAAGCGGCGGAATGCGTGTGGCGCATGTTGAGAATGTGGCCGAGCGATACAAGGGCGACGCCGATGATGGTCAGGATCGCTTCCTTGTACCCGTGCGGCACGGCCAGCGCGCCGCCCATGAACGTCAGCCCCGTCATAGCCACCACGAACGGGGCAGCCATGCGGTGGCGCAGCGCGCCCCACCCAATCGCAACACCGGCAATCAGCGTCGCCAGCAGCAGGCCGACCCGGTGAATATCGGGCGACAGAAACAGTTCGCCCCCGATACCGAGGCCCGAAACGAGGATGATGGACAGCAGGCAATGGATCGCGCAGGCGCCCGAAAGGAAAATTCCGGTCCGGTCGAGCCGGCGACGAATCGGCGAGATGGCGCGTTCAATCATTGCGGATCGGGACTTATGTGACGATGTAACATAATTCAAGGGCTCGCCGTACGTCGGGGCGCATTTCGCCGGTTGCCATGGGCGCTTTGCCGCTTGCCCTCTTTGCACTTGCGAAACGTCGGCCGGGGCAGCAGATGGTGCGCGATGCAGGAAGCGCCATCCCCCCTTCGCCCGCTGGCCATTGCTGGCTGGCTGTTCTTCGTCGCCGCGATGGTCGTGCTGATGGTCTCGGTCGGGGGCATCACGCGCCTTACCGAAAGCGGCCTTTCGATCACGCAGTGGAAACCGATTACCGGTGCCATTCCGCCGCTGAACGAGGTCGCGTGGCAGGCGGAATTCGCCCTCTACAAACAGACCGGCGAATACGCGAACGTGACCGGCCCGGCGGGAATGGACCTCGCCGCCTTCAAGTTCATCTTTTTCTGGGAATGGTTTCACCGTCTGCTGGGCCGGTTGATCGGGCTGGCCTTCGCGCTGCCGCTGGCGTGGTTCTGGGTCCGCAAGGCGATTCCGCAAGGGTACAAGCCGCGGTTGGTGGCCTTGCTCGCGCTGGGCGGGCTACAGGGCGTGTTCGGCTGGTTCATGGTGCGCAGCGGGCTGGCCGGCACGATGACCGATGTAAGCCACTTCTGGCTGTCGATCCACCTGCTGACCGCGCTGTTCACGCTGGGCGGCCTGATCTGGACGGCGCTCGACCTGCGCCGCCTGGCACACGGCGAACCGCGGGCGCGCTGGACGGGAACCGCAAGCTGGGTCGGCGCGGTCCTGTTCGTTCAATTGCTGCTGGGGGCTTGGGTCGCGGGCCTGAACGCTGGCCTGGCGTCGGACAGCTGGCCGCTGATGCAGGGCCGCCTCGTTCCCGAATACGACAGTTCGGGCGGTTTCTTTCGGGCGTTGACCCACGATCCGTACCTCATCCATTTCGCGCACCGCTGGTGGGCGTGGATTGCCGTGCTGGCGCTGATCGTGATGGCGCGCCGCGTCAGGCCGCTGGAACGCAGGGCCTCGGTCGCAATTCATTCCGCGTTCGGCATTCAGATCATACTCGGCATCCTTACCGTGCTGACCGGGGTCGCCCTGTGGGTTGCCGTGGCGCACCAGGTTGTCGGCGCCCTGCTTGTGGCAAGCTTCGCGTGGGGCGCACATGCGCTGGGCCGGACACAGGCGCGGGCTGGATGACGGCGCTGATCTATTGCCCCTTTCCCGACGCGGGCACGGCGGAGCGGATCGGTGCGATCCTGCTGGACGAAGGGCTGGCCGGTTGCATCAACATCGGTTCCCCCGTCCGGTCGCTCTATCAATGGGACGCGAAGCGCGGCGAGAGCGAGGAAATTCCCGCCCTTATCAAGACCGACGCCGCCCTGCTCGACCGGGCCATAGTCCGCGTGGAGGGCTTGCACCCCTATGATGCACCGGCAATAGTAGGCTGGTGTTGCGACGGCGCCGGAACGGCGACGCGCGCATGGCTCGGCGGCCTGGTGCCGTAGCGAAACGAAGAGGGGCGCTTGAATCATGGAGATCCGCGATCGCCGCGATACGCTGCGGATGATGGCCCTATGCCTTGCCCCGCTGGTCGCATCGTCCGTGCCGGTTGCAACGCTCGCGAAGGTTGCCACGCCCGCCGTGCCCAAGGGACGGTTCCTGCTGAAACGGACCGTGGTTCGTGATTTGGCGGACGGCAAGTCGCTGAGCGTCGAACGGATTTGGCAGTGCGGCTTTTCCAACGAAGCGCGCGGAATGCGCGTGGATGGCCAGCAAAGCGACTGCCATGTCGTCGCCCCGCCCGAACTCAAGGCCCTTGCCGCCATGGAAGAGGGGCGCACATCACCCGGACCGTTCCCGGCGCTGATCGATGCATCGGGCCGAATGCATGGCGGACAGGCCAAGTTGGCGAGCGAAACACCGCGGGCCGTGCACCTTGCGATCGACGCTCTTGCCGCACGCGGGCTGAATGCCGCCGATCTGTCCGAAGCCCGCCGGCTGCTTGGCTCGCTCGCGCAGGCGGGCGGCGCCGCCATCAGCACCATACCGGCCGACCTTTTCTTCCCGGCCCCCGGAAGGCAGGCAACCGCCCGTGACCTTGAGATCGGGGAAGGTCTGACCGGCACCGTGGACGTAACGGTCATGTCAGAGGTGCGCGCAGGCGGCCTGCTGGAGCGGATGACGCGCGAAGTCGTGACCCGGATCGCAAACGACTCGCGCCGGTCGCTTGAAAGCTGGGTTCTGACCTCCGTTTGACCAGACCGCGCCGGGCGGGGTATTATTTTACCGCCCCGGTGAGCCGCAGAATTGCTTGACTTGCAGCCCCTTCACGGCCATTTGGCGCGCGCTTCGCGGGTTTGGACACGCATCCGGATTCGCCGAATTGACGCCGCTGTTTCGCAAGGATCACCGGCATGAACACTAGGAACGGAAATCAGCCATGAAGGCTCTCACCAAGATCACCCGGTCGATCAAGCCGGCCGAGGTCGAAAAGAAGTGGCACATCGTCGACGCGGACGGCCTCGTGGTCGGTCGCCTCGCTGCGATTGTCGCCAACCACCTGCGCGGCAAGCACAAGCCGAGCTACACCCCGCACGTCGATTGCGGCGATCACGTCGTCATCATCAACGCCGACAAGGTGAAGTTCACCGGCAAGAAGATGACCGACAAGATCTATTACAAGCACACCGGCCACCCCGGCGGCATCAAGGAAACCACCCCCGCCAAGGTGCTGGGCGGTCGTTTCCCCGAACGCGTGCTGGAAAAAGCCATCGAACGCATGATCCCGCGCGGCCCGCTGGGTCGTGACCAGATGCGCGCGCTGCACATCTACGCCGGCACCGAGCATCCGCACGACGGGCAGAAGCCCGAGACGCTCGACGTCGCCTCGATGAACCGCAAGAACAAGGCTGCTGCATAATGGCCGACGAAATCAAGAACGACACCGTCACCGATCTCGCAGATCTGAAGACCATCGCTGCCGACGCACCGGAAGGTGATGCGGCAGAAATCGCCAAGACAGCGGATGTCCCCTTGCGCGAGCAGGAGCTCGACAAGCAGGGCCGTGCCTACGCCACCGGTCGCCGCAAGGACGCCACCGCGCGCGTCTGGCTCAAGCCCGGCACCGGCAAGGTCATCGTCAACGGACGCGACCAGGAAGTGTATTTTGCACGTCCGACGCTGCGCCTCGTCATCGACCAGCCCTTCGCCATTACCGAGCGTCAGGGCCAGTACGACGTCGTCGCAACCGTCAAGGGCGGCGGTCTTTCCGGCCAGGCCGGTGCGGTCAAGCACGGCATCAGCCAGGCGCTGACCAAGTACGAACCCGCGCTGCGCAGCACGGTGAAGGCCGCTGGCTTCCTCACCCGCGACAGCCGCGTTGTCGAGCGTAAGAAGTACGGCCGCGCCAAGGCACGTCGTAGCTTCCAGTTCTCGAAGCGTTAATCGGCTTAACGATCTTCACGATCACCGAGGAAGGGCGGTCCCACACCGGGGCCGCCCTTTTCGTATGCGCTTTCGGCAAAACCGGTTGAGCGCGCTCAGCGCTGGAGCATCATGATGCCCCAAGCGAGCCCCGCACCGGCAAAGAACAGCGGCCAGGACCACCAGAAGGTGTAATCCGCCACTTCGGCCATATAGATGGCCATCTGCCCGCCGCGCGAACCCTGCGAACCGATCACCAGCGAAAGCACGCCGGACAGGATCATGCCGAGGGGAATCGCCTTTACGAGTTCCATCTTTCCCTCCTGCGTTTGCAGGGGCGATTTTTGGGGCATCTGGTTAAGAAACCATGGCGCGGCTTGGGTTAATGGACCGGAGGGTCCACCCGCGGGATCTGCCGCACCGGCGCCACCGGATCGCCAGGCTGACGGGGCGGCATGGCGTTTTCCGGCACATCGTCGATCTGCATGTCGCGGGTCTCGACGTCTTCCAGATTGCGGACGCAAACGGTCAGGCGCGAGCCGTCCCATTCGATCTCGTTGAAACTGGGCGGTGTCGAACGGGTGCGTTTGGACAAGGTGCCTGCGCCGATCATCCGCACCGGCCCTTCCGCCGTATCCTCCATGATGTCGAAGGCATCGTGCACATGACCGGAAAGGACGGCGGCTACGGGGCGGCGGGCCAGTTCGCGCAAGGCCCTTTCCCCGTGCTTGGTCAGCGCGGTGCCTTGCGTGCCCACTTCGCGCAGCGGGTGGTGAACGGCGACCAGCGCCTGTCGGCCAGCCGGCAAGGCATCGATCGCCGCGAGGCATTGGTCGAGCGCGGCCTGCGTCACCCATCCCTTGGACCAGTTCAACCTCGGCTGCGCGCGCACGGCGGTCTTCAGCGGCACGAGCGACAGGCATCCGAGGTCGATTTCCTTTTCGACCTTGTCGGCCATCCCGCGAAACCGGCGATAGGGCGCAAAGAACCGCTCGACCGGATTGAAATACGGCATATCGTGGTTGCCGACCTCGACCGTAACCGGGGCCGCGAGGGAATTGATCCATGCGGTGGCCGCAGCAAATTCGCGGTGGCGCGCACGCATGGTCAGGTCGCCCGTGATCGCCACGGCATCGGGCTGCCGTTCGGCGATCTCCTGCTTTACCCAGTCGAGGGCGCGGTTGTTCTCGAGGCCGAAATGGATGTCGGAAAGGTGGAAGATGCGCCGGAGATCAGAAGCCATGATCTGTTGCTAGCAGATCGACTTCGCACGCTGCTACAGTGAATTGCGCGCGCGGTCCAAGTCGGCGCGGTTCGCCGTCGATCAGCACATCGATCGGTTCGCCTTCGCAATTCTCGACCAAGATCCGATCCACGATGCCCAAGCGTTCGTGCGGCCCTTCGCGAAAGCGGCGGCGCAGCAGCGCCCAGCTGTGTTGCAGCATGTCGCCTGCACCGTCGGATCGGTATCCATCGACCACCATGCCCCTGTGGCTGGGGGTGATTTCCAGCAGGGGATACCCATCGCCTTGCCCCGCCCGGGGTTCGCAGACGCGCACACGTGCGCCCGATGCCGTTTCCGTGACCGCTTCGCCTGCGCCTTGCGCAAAGCCGACCAGATCGTAGTCGCGCATCGCTTCGCGAACGGTCGCCCATGCGGTTCCAGGGCCCACCAGCAGCCCTGCCAGCGCGGCCCCCGCTTCGCAGGATGCAGCCAGAGGGCGGACCGGTTTCATGGCCCCTGCCGCCACGCGGTCGAGGATCAATTCTGAAGTCGCCCCGTCACCATGCAGGCGGCAGGACAGGAGGTTCATGGTTCCACCCGGTAGGACCAGAACCTGCCCGCCCCAACCGGCCAGGCCGGTAATCGCCGCGTTCAGCGTGCCGTCGCCGGTGAAGACGATCAGCTTGTCGACGCCGTTTTCGTCCAGCAGTTCGGGATCGGGTATCTGTTCGTCGGGAAAGTCGATGCGCCGTGCGACAGGCATGCCGCGTTCGATCAACTGCTCTTCAAGCGCAGCGATCGCCGCCGCGCTGTTGCTGCCGCTGCGGGCGTTCGCAAGCAGCCACGATGTAGTTTGCTGGTTCATGGCAATCCAGCGTGCCAGGGCCGATACGGTTCCCGCTCAAACGCGGCCCGTAAGCACCATCCAGCCCATGCCCAGATTCAACGCTGAATAGATTGCGTAGACAATCGCCGCCCCGGGCCAGCCGTTCGCCGCCACGAGCATCGCCGTAAGCAGGACGGTGAATTCGAACATCAGCGAGACGCGGCCGCCATTCCGGCTGAAGAATGCGGGCAGGGACGAAAGAACCGGATGACCGCTTTCGATGACCGCCTTGTTGACGGCGAAATTGGCAACGCCAAGCGCGAAAAGGATCACGAGAACCATGCCTTCGATCCATAGGCTCGACGTTGACCGATTGCCAATCGCCGTTCGTCGGCAGCGCGCTACTTTGAGCCCATGGCAGCAGCAGCCCATCGATAGCCACGTGCGTTTACAGTTGTAGCTGAGTAATACAGGTCCTGCGGAGGGCCCACCCCAAGCAGTCCCCCAAATCTCCGGGGCTCTCCGCAAAAGATTATCGCGCCGCGCCTACGGACACGGCGCATCATGCGGCTGACACAGAGCAGCGCGACAAGGATGGCCGTGACCCGGCCATGGCCTTTCCCTTGACCCCGGCCGGAAGCAGTCCCCTGGCCGGGGTCATCTTTGTCGGGTTGGCGCAAGCGGGGCTTGCGGGCAGCGCAAGGCATCGGGCTACCGCCCAGCCATCGCCTTGACTTTGGGAAGATAGGTGCGCCCGATCCGCAGCGCTTCGCCATCGTCGAGTTCGACCGACCAGACGCCGAGGCCGTCGTGCCTTAGGCCCGTGATCCGATCCTTTCTGAGGATGGTCGAGCGATGGATGCGGATGAAACTGGCGGGGTCGAGACGTTTCTCCAGGCCCGCGATGGTCTGCAACAGCAGATAGGTACGCGCTTCATCGCCTGCGTTGACATGCAGCCGCACATAATCGCGTTCGGCGTCGATCCGGCCAACTTCGGATGTGGCGATGCGGATCAATTCCGAACGGTGCGGGATCCACAGCTCTTCCAGCCACCGGCTTTCCTCGCGCGCACCGTCACTGCGGCGCGCAAGGGCCCGCTTGATAGCCCGCTCCAGTCGTTCGGGCTTGACCGGTTTGAGCACGTAGTCGACCGCATCGAGATCGAAGGCTTCGACCGCGTAATTATCGTGTGCTGTCACGAACACGATTGCCGGACGCGCGCCGCCCTTGGTGGCAAGCGCCTTGGCCACGGACAAGCCGTCCACTTCGGGCATCGTCATGTCGAGCAGGACAAGATCCGGCGTGAGGGCTTCGATCAGGCGAAGCGCCTGCGCCCCGTCACTGGCCGTGCCCACCACCGACAGCTCGTCCATCTTCGAGCAGATGACCTGCATCCGTTCGACCGCCAATGGCTCATCGTCGACGATCAGTGTCCGCAAGGTATCGGGTTTTTCGTCAGCCATGTTTCACCATCGGCAATCTGAGTTCGGTTTCGTACCCGGAAAGGCTTGGGCCGGATGTGATCGTCGCTTCGTTGCCGAATCGCGCTTCCAGCCGGTCGCGCACGTTGGCGAGGCCAATGCCGAACCCGCCCGAATGGCTGCTTGGCATCCCCGGGCCATCGTCGCTCACGCTGATGACCAGCCGGCCGTATTCTTCGCGCGCGGCGATCGAAACGGTAACGGGGCGCGCGCTTGCCGACACGCCGTATTTTACCGAGTTCTCGACCAGCGGTTGCAGGATCATGCCGGGCACCTTGTAGGCCGCCAGCTCGCGCGGCAGGTCGACCTTCACCCGCAGGCGTTCGGGAAAACGAACGGCTTCGATTTCAAGATAGTGTTCCTGCAGATCGATTTCGTCCTCCAGCGTCACGTCACCGGTCGAGTCGTCGGCAAGGCTGTGGCGATAGAACTGCGAGATGGTCTGGATCATCTGCTCGGCCCGGTCGGCCTTGCCGGTCATCACCAGCGCGGACAGCGAATTGAGCGTGTTGAACAGGAAATGCGGGTTCACCTGATACCGCAGGCTGCGCAATTCCGCCGCCTTTGCGGCGCTGCGGAATCGCTCGCCCTCGCGCTCCGCGGCAAGCGCCTGCGCGCGCGCCTGGATGGCGATGTAAAGAGCAGCCCATGCCAGCAGCAGGAAGTAGCGTCCCAGCGCGATGTCGAACGTCATGCGCCAGCGGTCCATCGCCGTGGGCGCCGGGGCGATCAGCACGCTTTCCGGTTCGAGCGTTTCGGCTTCGTCGACTTCGCGGTCGATCGGAGCGCGCGGCACATCGACGAGCAGATTGCCCGCCTCGTCGCGCCGGATGGCGATGCCGCGTTCGGCCCCGATCCGCTTTTCGACGGCATCCTGGATCGATGAAAAGATCCACTGGTTTGCTTGCGCGATCATCAGGGACGCCGGCATCGCCACGATGGCCGCCACCGCCACCTTTATCGCCAGCGAGCGGCGATCGAACATGCGCAGCACCAGCCACATGACAATGGTCGCGCCGATGCCCACAAGGCCGACCAGGCCCCGGCGCCACAGCATTTCCCATTCCAGCCCGAAACCCGAAAGTTCGCCGCGGATGGTGGTGAGCACGAAATAGATCAGCCACACACCGAGGATCGAGCCGAGCACGACCCGCGGTGACAGGTGGGGGGTTTCCGAATTCATCTGGCGTTCAGCATGCAAATCATGCCGATGTGTGGCCTCTGCCGCGCAAGATTGCCAGCGCCGCGGTCGATACCTTTCACCAGTTGGTCGAGCGGAAAGTTATTCGGCGGGCTCGAATTCCCCTTCGGCGATGCGGCGGCGCCATTCGGCCGGTGCCAACGTGTGAACGTTGTTGCCCGCGCTATCGACGGCGACTGTCACGGGCATGTCCTCGACCTCGAATTCGTAGATCGCTTCCATCCCCAGGTCTTCGAAGGCCACGACCCGCGCGCCCTTGATCGCCCGGCTGACCAGATAGGCGGCCCCGCCGGTGGCCATCAGATAGGCAACCTTGAACCGGCTGATCACCTCGACCGCATTGTGCCCGCGTTCAGCCTTGCCGATCATGGCCAAGAGGCCAAGGTCGAGCATCATTTCGGTAAACTTGTCCATGCGCGTCGCGGTGGTGGGGCCCGCCGGGCCGACAACTTCGCCCATGACGGGGTCGACCGGGCCGACATAGTAGATCGCGCGGCCCTTGAATTCGACCGGCAGCGGCTCGCCTTTTTCCAGCATGTCATGGATGCGCTTGTGCGCCGCGTCGCGCCCGGTCAGCATCTTGCCCGACAGCAGCAGGCGGTCGCCGTGGTTCCAGCTCGCCACTTCCTCGGTCGTCAGCGCATCGAGATTGACGCGCTTGGCCGCCGCGTCGGGCTGCCATGTTACCTGCGGATATTCGTCCAACCTGGGCGGTTCGAGATAGGCCGCCCCGGACCCGTCGAGGGTGAAGTGGGCGTGGCGCGTGGCGGCGCAATTGGGGATCATGGCCACCGGCTTGCCGGCGGCGTGGCACGGCGCATCGAGAATCTTCACATCGAGCACGGTCGACAAGCCGCCCAGTCCCTGCGCGCCGACGCCCATGGCGTTCACCGCGTCGAAAATATCGATTCGCAGCTTCTCGATATCGGTCTGCGGACCGCGCGCCTTGAGCTGGCCCATATCGATCGGCTCCATCAGGCTGAGCTTGGCGAGCTTCATGCAGTGTTCCGCCGTGCCGCCGATGCCGATCCCCAGCATTCCGGGAGGGCACCAGCCCGCGCCCATCGAGGGTATCTGTTCGATCACCCAGTCGACGATATTGTCGCTCGGGTTCATCATCTTGAACTTCGACTTGTTTTCGCTGCCGCCGCCCTTGGCGGCAACGTCGATGCTCACCGTGTTGCCGGGGACCATTTCAACCGACAGCACGCACGGCGTGTTGTCGCGCGTGTTGCGGCGGGTGAAGGCCGGATCGGCCAGAATCGAGGCGCGCAGCTTGTTATCGGGATGGTTGTACGCCCGGCGCACACCTTCATCGACCACGTCCTGAAGGCTGCGATCCGAACCCAGGCGGCAGTTCTGCCCCCATTGCACGAAGACATTGACGATGCCCGTGTCCTGGCAGATCGGTCGGTGGCCTTCGGCGCACATGCGGCTGTTGGTCAGGATCTGCGCGATCGCGTCCTTGGCCGCGGGGCCTTTCTCCGCTTCATAGGCTTCGCCCAGAGCACGGATATAGTCCATCGGGTGGTAATAGGAGATGTATTGCAAGGCATCGGCGACGCTCTCGATCAGATCGTCTTCCGAAATAATCACCATGTCGCTCATCGCCGCGCGTTCCCTTGTTGCAGAATTGCGCTCCTCCCTAGGCATGATTGCCCGCATTGGTCAAAGCGCTTGGACACAAGAGGGCTTGCGCTTAAAGCAACCATTCTTGACCCAGCGTGTTATTAACGTAATACAGCGCGAACCAGATAGCTGAAGAGCCATGACAACAACCCTCGCCCCCACCCCCGCCTTTGCCGCCGCCCGCCGTGCGATGATCGACAGCCAGCTGCGCACCAGCGGCGTCAACGATGCCTTCGTGCTGGAACGCATGGGCACCGTCCCGCGCGAGGATTTCGTGCCCGAAGCCATGCGCTCCGTTGCCTACAGCGACCGGGCGATCCGGCTTGGGGACGGCAAGGTCCTGCCCGCGCCGCTGTTTCACGGCATGATGCTGGCCGAGGCACAGCCGCAGGCGGACGACACGGTTCTCGTGATCGATGGCGGTAGCGGCTATCTGCCCGCCCTGATCGAGCCGCTTGTCGGCACGGTCAAATCGCTGGGCGCTGACGACATCATCGGTTCGCGCAAGAAAGGCGCTTATTCGCTTGTGCTGGTCGATGGCGCGATCGAGCATGTGCCCGGCGAACTGGCCAAGCTCGTTGCCGAAGGTGGACGGATCGTGACCGGCCTGGTCGAACGCGGCGTCACCCGCCTTGCCACAGGCCGTAAATCCGGTGGCTCGCTGGCGCTGCTGCCCCTTGCCGAAATCGGCGTGCCGCGACTGGCGCAGTTCGATCAGCCTGCTAGCTGGAGTTTCTGAATGCGGTTTGACGCGATTGCCAGGAAACTTGCCGGTAGCACCGCGCTCGTTGCGCTTGCCGCAGCGACGCCTGCTGCCGCAGACACATTGCAGGAAGCGCTGACCGAAGCGTACCTCAACAACCCGCTGCTGCTTGCTGCGCGCGCCGGACAACGCGCCACGGATGAAAACGTGGTCATCGAAAAGTCGGCGGGCCGGCCAGATGTCGCGGCGACTGGCGTCTACACCGAAATCCTCGAAGGCGCCGCACCCAACGGGCCGAACCGGTTGTTCAGCGCGGGCGTCGATCTAGGCGTGCCGCTTTATTCCGGCGGCGCAATCCGCAATTCCATCCGCGCCGCGCAGAACCGTGTGGAAGCCGGCCGCGCCAATCTGCGCGGAACCGAAAGCGCGATCTTCACCCAGGTCGTCGCCGCCTATATGGACGTTCTTCGCGGTCAGGCCCTTGTTTCGCTGTCAGCAAACCAGGTCGATGTGCTCGGTGTGAACCTGCAGGCAACCAGCGACCGTTTCGAGATCGGCGATCTGACGCGGACCGATGTTGCCCAATCGCAATCGCGCCTGGCCCTGGCCGAAGGCGATTTGCGGGGCGCGCAATCCAATCTGATCGGTGCGCGCGAAACCTATATCGCCCTTGTCGGCGATGCGCCGGACAATCTCCAGCCCCCGCCTCCGCTGCCCAACCTTCCCGTCGACGTCGCGGACGCGGTGGCTGTGGCGCTGGCCAACAATCCCGATCTCATCGCCGCCAAGGAACGCGCCGAAGCATCGGAATTCGACATCGACGTGGCCGGTTCGGGCCGTTTGCCGCGCGTGTCCGTTTTTGCCGGATACGATTACCAGAACACGCTCAATTCGCTGCGTCTCGCGGATGGGACAGTCGGGCCCGTCCAGACCGGCCGCGACGCCCAGGTCGGCGTTTCGCTGCGGATGCCGATTTTCCAGGGCGGCCGCCCCGCCGCGCTCGAACGACAGGCACAGGCACGATCTGCGGCCGCGCTGGAGCAGGTCATCGCCGCCGAACGCGACGTGATCGCCCAGGTTCGCGCCGCGTGGGCAAGCTGGAAGGCATCGCTGGCGATCATCGAAAGCAGCCAGGTGGCAGTCGATGCCGCCGCGCTCAGCCTCGATGGTGTGCGCGCCGAAAATTCGATCGGCAACCGCACCATCCTCGATGTGCTCAACGCCGAACAGGAACTGCTGCGTTCGCGCGTCCAGCTGGTGACCGCCCGCCGCAACGCTTATGTCGCCGGGTTCTCCCTGCTGGCCGCCATGGGCCGTGCCGAAGCGCGCGACCTCGGGCTGGAAGGCGAAGGCATCCTTTACGATCCGGTCGAGAATTACGATCGGGTGAAGGGCAAGTTCTTCGATTGGGAAAGCGATCCCGATCCGCAGGCGCAGGGGACCAGCACGGTCAATATCCCGGCACCGACCGCGGATGTCACCGAACAGGATGAAATCGCTGGCCAAACCGGTTACTGATCCGTCAGGATGAAGCGAATGTCCCGATTCGGTACAGGGGGTTTAGGAAGTCATGCAGCAGCCGGGTGAACCTTCGGTCGAAGAGATTCTCGACTCGATAAAAAAGGTCATCGCACGCGATAATCGCGACAGCATGATTGCCGAACGCCGTCGCCGTGTCACGGCCCCTTCGCCCGAACCGATCGAACCCGCCGAAGGTGACGAAGCCGAAGAAGTCTTCGAACTCGAAGCCGATTACGTCGTCGAAACGGCGGCCCACGCTGATGACGACGCCGATGGTGCTGATGATGGTGCTGACGAAGATGCCCTGACGCGCGGCGATACGCGCCAGGCGATGCGGGACAATTTCGCTGCGCTCGCGATGCTGTCACAGCCCGGCAAGCAACCACAGATCGTGCGTTCGGGCGAGACATCCCTCGAAGGGCTGACGCGCGAATTGCTGCGCCCGATGCTGGCGCAATGGCTCGACGAAAACCTGCCCGGCATGGTCGAGGATCTGGTGAAGGCCGAAATCTCGCGCATCGCGGGCAAACGATCCTGACCCCAACCGATACAGCTTAACTTTGGCGCGGGGCGCGGCTAGACCCGCCCGCATGACTGCACGCACCCGGGTCGCTTTCCCGCTCGCCAGCGCCTTCGCGCTTCTGTCCACGCCGCTCGCCGCGTCCGATCGCGCGCCGATGAGCGCGCAGGACCTCGTGACCATGCCGCGCCTCGGCGGTCCGGCAACCAACGCGGACAGCACCGTTGCGGTCTATCCGGTCACGGTGACCGATCCGGAAAGCTACAAACGGACGAGCGAATTGTACGTGCGGTCGCTGGTCGATCCGTCGGCGGCGCCGATCAAGCTGGACCTCGATGCCGGGGATGCACGCTTCGGGGGGGATGGCTGGCTCTATTACCTCGCCGACGATGCCGACGGGGGGGATGCCGCCACAAGCCAGGTATGGCGCGCCCGTATCGGCGTCGATGGCAGCGTTAGCGACACGATGCAGGTTTCCGACCTCGCACGGCCGGTCAACGGCTTCGCCGTTTCGCGCGATGGCGCACGGCTCGCGATCTGGACCGATCTTCCGCGCAGCTGCGCCACAGTGGACTGCGCCACCACGGTTCCTGCCTATGCGCCCGGGCCGGGCAGCGCGCTCCTGTTCGAAGGCGACGGCGGGCTTGTGCGGCACTGGGATCATTGGGAAACGCCCGGCACATTCAGCCGCGTTTTTGCGTTCGCGCTGAAGGACGGGAAGGTCACGGGCGAAGGCGTTGCCGTCGATGGCCCTGCTGAAACCGGCCTGACGGGCGATACCCCGACCATGCCGTTTGGCGGCGGGGAGGATGTGGCCTTCGCGCCTGACGGAAAGAGCCTGTACTTCGTTGCCCGCGAGGCAGGGGCAGGCGAACCCTATTCGACAAATCTCAATATCTGGCGGTCCGACCTGTCGGGTTCGGCCCCAACCAATCTGACCGAGGGCAACGCCGCTCTCGACGCACTGCCCACCCCGTCACCCGATGGCCAGTACCTGGCCTATGTCGCCATGGCCCGTCCGACATACGAAGCGGATCGCCAGGTGGTGATGCTGCGCGACCTCAAGACCGGCACGACGACTGCCGTGACGCAGGCGTTCGACCGCAGCTTCGCAACGCTCGCGTGGACACCGGATTCGCGCTGGCTGGTTGCCACCGCGCAGGACGTTCTGGACACACCGGCATACCGCATCGATCCGCGTAACGGCGCTGTGGAACGGCTGGACCTGATGGCCGGCAACGAAGCGCATATCGGCAATGTCGTGCCGCTGCATGGCGGAGGCCTTCTGTTCACCCGCGATTCGATCGGCGGGCCAGCGGAATTGTATCTCTCGCGCGGATGGGACCAGGCCAAGCCGCTGACCGATATCGGTATGACGCGAATGGGCAAGCTGGCCCCCGTCGTGGTTCAGCGGTTCAGCTTTGCCGGTGCCGGCGGTGACACCGTCTGGGGCCAGATCACCCGCCCGGAAGGTTCGACGGAAAAGTTTCCGGCAATCCTCTATGTCCACGGCGGCCCCCAGGGTTCGTTCAACGATGGCTGGTCCAGCCGCTGGAACCCGCGTGTTCTCGCCAGCCAAGGCTATGCGGTCATATCGGTCGATTTCCACGGCAGCACAGGATACGGCCAGGCGTTCACCGATGCGATCAACGCCGATTGGGGCGGCAAACCGCTGGAGGATTTGCAGAAAGGCCTCGCCGCGGCGCTTGAGATCGATCCGGTAATCGATGGCACCCGCACCTGCGCCATGGGGGCGTCTTATGGCGGCTACATGATGAACTGGATCGCGGGCAACTGGCCCGACCGGTTCGACTGCCTCGTGCAGCATGACGGTCTCTTCGACATGCGCAGCTTCTATTACACGACCGAAGAGCTGTGGTTTCCCAAATGGGACTTTGGCGGCAGCTACGCCGAAAACAGCGAGCTGTACGAACGCTGGAACCCGGTGAACCACGTCGACAAGTGGCAGACCCCGATGCTTGTCATCACCGGCGAAAAAGACTTCCGCGTGCCCTATACCCAAGGCATCGCCAGCTTCACCGCACTGCAGGAACGCAAGATTCCCAGCCAGCTGTTGGTCTTCCCGGATGAAAACCACTGGGTGCTCAAGCCGAAGAATTCGCTCCAGTGGCACACCACCGTATTTGCCTGGCTCGATCGCTGGCTGAAGCCCGCCGAATGAGCGTGAAAGCCAAATCGCTGCACAAGGCCGAAAAGGCCCTCGCCAAGATTGGCGGAGCCACGGTGGAACGCCAGATATTCCTGTGCGCCATATCGGAAAAGCAGAAATGCTGCCGCCGAGACGAAGGAAAGGCTGCCTGGGCTTATCTGAAGAAGCGCCTCAAGGAACTCGGGCTGGTCGGCCCGGGAGGTACGGTCCAGCGGACCAAGGCGGACTGTCTTCAGGTGTGCGAAGCAGGGCCGATCGCCGTCGTGTGGCCGGAAAACGTCTGGTATCATTCCTGCACCGAGGAGGTGCTGGAGGCAATCATCCAGCGTCACCTGATCGGCGGCGTCCCGGTGGAAGAATACCGGCTCAAGCCCGAGGTCTAGCGATCGTCGTCGGCCAGCGGGTCTTCTAGGGATTCGTCATGTCCAGTGCCCGATGACAGGAACACCAGGCCCATCAGCGCGCTGGCCATCAGCATCGTGAACCCGATGCCGAGCGCGGCCGCGATATAATAGTGCACCGAAACCGCGTCGCTGCCGAACTTCCAGAGCAGCGCCAGCGAAACGGCCACGACCCCGACCGTCAGCAGGAACATGAGCCGCATGATCCGCCGGAACCGCGCCCATGCGAACGCCGCCTGTTCGGGGTCATCGAGAGGAGATTTCTTGACCATCGCGGCCCAAGTGGTCGCTTTGGCCGGACGTTGCAACGCCCGCGGCCTTGCGCGACTCGCTTTTGCCTGCAGAAAATGGCATTCTATCGCCCGGAAGACAGGAGACAGGCTATGGATGTCAGCAGGCTGATCGAAGGGCGCGCGAGTTCGGATATTATATCCTGCACGATCGATACCCCGGTCCGCGAGGCAATTTCCATGCTCGCATCAAAGCGCATCGGTGCGCTGCCCATCATGGAAGGCGGCCGCATCGCCGGGATTTTCTCCGAACGCGACGTGATCTACCGCCTCTCCAACGAAGGCGATGCATGCCTTTCGCGCCCGGTTGGCGAGGTTATGACATCGCCTGCAATCACGATCGAACGTTCGACCCCCATCCTCGATGCGCTGTCGCTGATGACGAAACGCCGTATCCGCCATCTTCCGGTCACCGACGGACAGGCGATGTGCGGGTTCATTTCGATCGGCGATCTGGTCAAGGCGCGGCTGGACGAGATCCAGCACGAAGCACAGGCCATGCGCGAGTATATCCAGACGGCTTGAGCAAGGGCGCCCGACTCCCTACATCCTGCATCATGACCACGGCCCTCACCCCCACACTCACCGATGCCGCTGCCGCGCGCATTTCGGTAATCGCCGCCAAGCAGGCGAAGCCGGCTATCCTGCGCCTGTCCGTCGAGGGCGGCGGGTGTTCGGGCTTTCAATACCAGTTCGGCCTGGCCGATGCGCCCGAAGGCGATGATCTGGTAAGCGAAACGGGCGGCGTGCGCCTGGTTGTCGATCCGGTCAGTCTGGACATGGTCGCGGGCAGCGTGGTGGATTTCGTCGAATCGCTGGCCGGGGCCGCGTTCAAGGTGGAAAATCCTCTTGCCGCAGCCGGTTGCGGCTGCGGGTCCAGCTTCGGCATTTGAGTTAGACCCGCGCGAACCTTTCGGGCATCAAGCGGCCCATGCGTATCGCCAGCTTCAATATAAACGGGATCAAGGCCCGCCTCCCCCGCCTCAAGGAATGGCTGGAGGAAACCCGCCCTACCGTCGCCTGCCTGCAGGAAATCAAGACGATGGACGAAGGGTTCCCCGTCGATGAATTCGAGGCGATCGGATACAAGGCGATCTGGCATGGCCAGAAAAGCTTCAACGGCGTGGCGATCCTGGCCGATGGCGTGCAGCCGGTGGAAACGCAGCGTGGTCTGCCCGGCGATCCCGAAGACGAACAGGCCCGCTATCTCGAGGCAGAGGTGAACGGGGTCCGGATCGCGTCGATCTACTTGCCCAATGGCAATCCGCAACCCGGCCCCAAGTTCGACTACAAGCTTGCGTGGATGAAGCGGTTGCGCGCCCACGCCGCTTCGCTCTGGGAGCAGGAAATTCCGACCGCGCTGGTGGGCGATTACAACGTCATTCCCGAAGACAAGGATGTCTGGGCCGTCCGCGCGATGGAAAACGATGCCTTGATGCAACCCGAATCGCGCGATGCCTATGCACGGATGCTGGGCGACGGATGGACCGATGCGCTGGACACGCTCAACCCGCGCGGGGGTGTGTGGACCTATTGGGATTACCAGGCCGGTGCATGGCAGCGCGATCATGGTTTTCGCATCGATCACATGCTGCTGTCGCCTGCACTTGCGGACCGGATGAGTGCAGCGGGTGTCGACAAGGAACATCGCGGGCGCGAGAAGGCCAGCGATCACGCGCCGGTCTGGGTCGAATTGCGCGACTGACATCCCACAACGAAAAGGGGGCCGGCGCTTCGCAGCGACGACCCCCTCGATATCGGACCAGAATCAGCGGTAGAAAATGTGCGTGTCGATCGTCGCGGTGGCGATTTTCTTGCGGCTCCAGCTTGGGCGCACGTACTTCGCGTGGAAATACAGGGCATCGCCCGCTTCGCTGTCCCACAGGCCGCGGTGCGCGATGCGCGCGATCGCGGTTGCGCGACTCCACGCCTTGGAACCGGTCTTGATGCGCGGCATGTTGCCGTTCTTCACGAACGAGAATTGCGATCGCTGGTAGACGACACCGCAATAGCTCGACGGAAACCGGCGGTCTTCGGAACGGTTGATGATGACCTGTGCCACCGCAAGCTGACCGGAAACCGGCTCTCCGCGCGATTCGAAGTAGATCGCGCCAGCAAGGCACTGAAGCTCGTCGGACAGGGCGCCGTCGGACGGCATGGCCGAGATCAGCTCGTGCAAGGTCTGAGCCTGCGGAGCATCGTCGGTGTCTGAAATCTGGGTCTGGGCTTCCTCGGGAAGCTCCTGCACCACTTCCTTCTCTACGAAGACGGGCACGACCTCATCGGTCAGCTGTGCCTCGGAAGTGGTGATCCGGGTCGCTGCTGCCGCGACCTGGGCGTTTGCGCCGGAACCTTCGGCCCCGACAAAGGTAGTAAATGCAATAGCCGCGAGAACCGCGGTGAAACCGGTAAATTTACGAACCATGATCCCGAAACATTCGGCGGTTGGCGGACTGACGCAGGCTGGAACCCGAACGCATCTGGTGCGTTCAAAAACCCGGGTTCGTTAACGGACCTGCCGGCCACCCCCCGTCTGCGTGCTTATGCACCGGCCTTATTGCCGGGCGCATTGCCCTCGCATCGAAGTTGGGCGCCAAATAGTCACATCTGAAACTGTGTCAACTTATTGCAGTGCGGAATCGATAAAGCGTTCCGCACCGTCGATATCCAGCTCGACAATCCAGCAGTCGGGATCGCTGCGACCCCTTCGGCCCAGATATTCATTGAATTGCTGTGGATTTTCAGGTTCTTGCGTCTTGGAAATCATGAATTTCCGCGAACCATCCAGCTGCGGCATACGTTCCCACAAGCGCGCGTTTTCGCCCCTTTCCATGGTCACGATCAGGACGACCCCGGCGTCCTTTTCGCCGCGCTGCACAATAGTCGCGAAACCGCCAGCCGCTTGCACCGCGCGAGTCAGCGCGCTCACTTCGATGTGTGCCGGAAGGCGCGCATCCATTGGTTAACGCCCGGCCAGATAGCCGGGCAGGCTGGACAGGGCGATGCGCGAGCGCATGAACGTTCCTGTGCCGCGTCCGATCTCGTCACCTTCGGCATCGACAAGGCGGGATTCGGCCACGAAAACCCGCTTGCGCCCGCTGACCCAGCGCCCTTCGGCGACGACCTTGCCTTTGCGAACCGGCTTCGTGAAATGCAGGTTGAACGAAGTCGTCAAAAGGAAGCGATCGGTGGCCAGCGTGTTCGCCGCATAGAAGGCGGCATCGTCCAGCATCTTGAAATAGATCGTGCCGTGCGCCGCGCCCGCTGCGTGGTAACTCGCCTCGGTCACATCGAACGTCAGCCGCGCTTGGCCTTCTCCGACGATTTCCAGTTCGGACGCAAACAGGGAATTGACCGGCGCCGAAGCGTACAGGCTTTCGAGCGCCCGATAATGGCGCTCCGCCCCACTGGTTGCGGCCCCGGTCATCGCTGTATCCTCTTTACTAGCGGGGCTCGACCCAGCCGATCGAACCGTCGTGACGGCGATAGACCATGTTGTGCCGTTCGCTGCCCGCGTTCTTGAAGAACAGGGCGTTCGTGTTCTGCAGGTCGAGCATCATGACCGCATCCGCCACACTGCATTCCGGGATGAGAGCACGCGTTTCAGCGATCACCGGCGGACTGTCCACGGTGATTTCCTCTTCGTTGTCGGTCTCGATCCCGGCGAGAATGGTGTAGGACGCCTCCGCTTCGCGCATCGCATGGGCGCTTTGTTCGTGCCGATCGTGAATCCGGCGTTTGTAGCGGCGCAGCTGCTTTTCGATCTTGCTGGCGGCCTTGTCGAAGGCCTGGTGAACGTCGTGCGCCTCGGCATGGCCCTTGAGGATCAGGCCCTGCATCACATGGGTAACAATATCGGAGGTGAACGCACCGCCGGGACCCTTGCCGAAGGTAACGTGCGAGGAAATCGCCCGACTGAAATGCTTGTCGACAATCGAATTGAGGCGGTCGCTCACATGCTCCTGCAAGGCGGCGCCGGTATCGATCTGGTGGCCAGAGACGCGGATATCCATGTTTTCGTTCTCCTTTATCGTCCCGTTACGATCCCTTGTCCGGCCCATCCCGCCGGAAAACTCCTGAATCTATCCCCAAAGCGGGTCGTTGATCCCGGAGATAAACTTTGCATGGCGCGCCAGCTCCTCGGCTGAGGCCGAATGGGGCCGCGGATCGCGGCGCGGGCCGGATGGCGCCTGGCGCACGGCTACCGGCTCGCCCGCCAGGGGGGCGCTGGATGCGGCGATTTCCGCCGCCAGTTCGAGGCCGATCTGACGGCCGCCCTTAAGTTCGACATAGACCTGGGCCAGCAGTTCGGCGTCGAGCAAGGCCCCGTGCTTCACCCGGTGGCTGCGATCAATGCCGTAACGACTGCACAGCGCATCGAGCGACAGCTTCGCGCCCGGATGGCGTTTCTTGGCCATGGCGACGGTGTCGATCATGCGGGTCATGCATACCACTTCCCGTTCGCAGATCGTCAGTTCCGCGTTGAGGAACCCGAAATCGAACGAGGCATTGTGCGCCACCAGCGGCGCATCGCCCAGGAAATCGAGCAATTCACCGGCCACGTCGCGGAAAAGCGGTTTATCCGAAAGGAAGGCCGCCGAAAGGCCGTGAACGGCCTCTGCGCCTGAAGGCATGTCGCGTTCAGGATTGAAGTAGGCGTGGAAGCTGGAACCGGTGGGCACGAGGTTGATCATCTCGATACACCCGATCTCGACCATCCGGTCCCCGGTTCTGGGGTCCAATCCGGTGGTTTCGGTATCGAATACGATCTCGCGCATTAGCTAATCTATCGGCCTCGAACCGCAGGAATTCAAGGGCGCACTTCGCCTATTTGTTTTCGGCGGCGTGTTTCAGTTCACCAATAAGCGCGATCACCGCATTTTCGGTCTGCTCGAGCGTGGTACCGGTATCGATCACATGATCCGCGCGGGCGCGCTTTTCAGCATCGGGAACCTGGAGCGAAAGGATGTGCGTAAACTTTTCCTGCGTCATCCCCGGACGCGCAAGGACACGCCTGCGCTGCGCTTCGGCAGAGGCGGAGACGACCACCACACGGTCAGCGGCCGACGCGCCGCCTTTCTCGAACAGGAGCGGGATGTCGAAAACCACGATCGGGGTGCCCGCATGTTCGATCAGGAACGCTTCGCGCTTTCGGGCGACCGCGGGATGCACGATGCCTTCCAGGCGGGCCAGCGCCGCCGGATCGCCAAACACGCGTTCGCCCAGTTTTTCGCGAAGCACGCCGCTTGCATCCGTGCTGCCGGGAAATTCGGCCTCGATGGCGGGAAGCAGTTCCCCGTCCGGTCCCTGCATGGCGCGCACTTCGGCGTCGGCATCGAAAACCGGGACGCCCGCCGCCTCGAACATGGCGGCAACGGTCGACTTACCCATGCCGATGGAACCGGTGAGGCCCACGATCAACGGTCGGGTCATGCTGTCAGCCTTTCACGAAGTTCGGCATCACGATCACGCGGCGGCTCGGCGCCGAAGAAGTACGTGAACGCCGCAGCGGCCTGGCCCATCAGCATGGACAGGCCGTCGATGGTTTCAAATCCGGCGGCCCGCGCGCCTTGCAGAAATTCGGTTTGGAGGGGATCTGTCACGATATCGTAGGCGATCGAACCGGGCGGGGCATGGCTCCAGTCGAACACGAGCGATGGCTGGCCGCGCATCCCCAATGGACTGGCGTTGACGATAAGATCGCAGCACCCCTCGCGGTCATCGAAGGCAAAATCGGTTGCGCTGGCAAAGTGATCGAGCGGTGCGACGTGATGGTCCCCCCCGGCATCGATCTCGTCCAGGAGGGCGCGGGCCTTGTCCGGGTTGCGACCGGCAAGGACCAGCGTGAACCCTTCCCTCGACAGTCCGGCCACGATCGCCCGCGCCGCGCCGCCGGTGCCGATTATGCGGCCCATCCGGAACAGATGGGGCTTGGCCAACCGGATCTTCAGCGGTTCGAGAAACCCCGCCACATCGGTGTTGCGCCCGACCAGCGCGCCATCGCTGGCCTTCACGACCGTGTTTACCGCGCCCACTTTCCTTGCGAGCGGTTCCAGCCGATCGAGGAGCGGCATGATCGCCTGCTTGTGCGGCATGGTGACATTGCATCCGCGCCAATCGGCATCCCCGCGCCGTGCCTGGATATAGGCGGGAAGCGCTGCGGCGGTGACGTGCGCGGCGCGATAATCGGCATCGATCCCGAGTTTTTCCAGCCAGAAACCGTGGATGATCGGCGATTTCGACTGCGCGATCGGGTCACCGATTACTTCGGCGTATGGCCTCATCGGGACAACACGCCTTCGTCGCGCAGCGCATCGAGTACCTGCAGCAACGGCATACCCAGCACCGTAAACTGGTCGCCCACGATGCTGTCGAACAACTGGACGCCCGGCCCTTCGATGCGGAACACGCCGACACAATAGGACACCGCCGGCCATTCGGCATCGAGATAGGCGGCAATGAACCTCTCGCCCAGTTCGCGCACACGCAACCGCGCAAAATCGGAACCGATCCAGACGATTTGCCCGTCCCTTGCCAGGGCGGCGGCGCTGTGAAGCGTCATCACCTTTCCGGAAAAGGATCGCAAATGCTCCGCTGCGTTCTCGCGGCTAGCCGGCTTGTCGAACCGCCGGCCGTCCACCTCGACCAGGGAATCGGACCCCAGCACAAGGTCACCGGGCCGGTGTGCCGATACCGCTGCGGCCTTGGCCGCGGCCAGCGCCTGGGCGACTTCGGCGGGGTCCGCGCCATCCATCTCCGCTTCGAGGGCGCGTTCATCCACGTCGGCGCCGACAGCTTCGAACGCGATCCCTGCCGCTTCCAGCATGGCTTTGCGCGATGCGCTGTTCGAAGCCAGCACGATACCGCTTCCCGCAAGCGAGGTCATATCGGCTTTGCCCCCTGCGTAGTGCCGCGCAATTCACGCTCGTTATAAAGACGGATCACCGCGGCAGCGGTTTCTTCGATAGATCGGCGGGTCACGTCGATCACGGCCCACCCGTTGTCGGCGAACATCCGGCGCGCAAACGCGACTTCGGATTTTACCTTCTCCTGATCGGCGTAATCGGTCTGGGACGCTTCGTTGAGGCTGAGCAGCCGGTTGCGCCGGATCTGGACCAGCCGTTCAGGCGCCGTGGTCAGCCCGATCACCATCGGGTGCTTGAGCTTGTAGAGCGCCGGAGGCGGCGGACTTTCGACCACGAGCGGAATGTTCGCCACCTTGTATCCGCGATTGGCGAGATAGATGCTGGTCGGCGTTTTCGAACTGCGCGAAACGCCCGCAAGCACGATATCCGCTTCTTCCCAATTCTCCCAGCCAATCCCATCGTCGTGCGCGATGGTGAACTGGATTGCTTCCACCCGCTCGAAATAGGCCTTGTCCATCGCGTGCTGGCGGCCCGGCTTGCCGTGGGCTTCCTGACCCAGCGCCTTTTCCAGCGCTTCGGTAACCCGGTCGAGGATTGCGACCGCGGGCAGGCCCTGCTGCGCGCAGACTTCTTCAAGGCGTGCACGCGTTTCGGGATTCACCAGCGTGAACAGGACAAGCCCGGGATTGGCCTTGAGCTCGGGCACGATACGTTCAAGGTGCTGCTTGCTGCGAACCATCGGCCAGAAATGGCGCATGACGTCCACGCCTTCGAACTGCGCGAGCGCCGCCTTGGCGAGCATTTCAAGCGTTTCGCCGGTCGAATCGGACAGCAGGTGAAGGTGGACGCGGTTGGAGATTGTGGTCTTCCTGCAGCCTGTGGAGAACCAACGGCATAAACCACGGGAGAAAGCTGGCGACAAGTTCGGGAGGAATTTCCCTCCCCAATGCGAGTCTTTCGCCAGATTGTTTGCACACAGGCTGGCAAGGTTTTGAACAGGCTGGGGACAAGCGGGATAACTTCGACTCGACTCAAGCCCAGCGGCGAGTCGCATCTCGCCCGCACTCTTTGCTTTGCGGGAGAAATCGGGCAGTGGCGGGTTATCCCTGAAATCCACAGGGCCAACAGACTCCAACAACCCTTTACAATTATAAGTATTATTTGGATTGGACTCCTCGATGCCCGGTCTCCTCCTCGAAACGCTGAACGGAAAGCGAACCTCCCGCACGCCCATGTGGCTCATGCGGCAAGCAGGTCGATATCTGCCGGAATACCGTGCCTTGCGTGCGGAAAAGGGCGGTTTTCTCGACATGGCTTACGACAGCGAAGCCGCGTGCGAGATCACCTTGCAGCCGATCGACCGGTTCGGTTTCGATGGCGCGATCCTGTTTTCCGATATCCTGATCGTGCCGCACGCAATCGGCCAGCATCTGGAATTTCTGGCAGGCGAAGGGCCGCGGCTTTCCCCGCCGCTGGTCGATGCCGCGCTTGAAAGCCTGACCCCCGATCTTTCGCGTTTCGAACCGATTTACGAAACGGTGCGCCTGTGCCGCAAGCGGATGCCCGAAGGTGTGACTATGCTGGGTTTTGCAGGAAGCCCGTGGACCGTGGCCACCTATATGGTCGCCGGCGAAGGGAGCCGCGATCAACACGAAGCGCGGGCCATGGCCTATCGCGATCCGGATGCGTTGCAGGCCATCGTCGATCGCATCGTGTACCTGACGGTGGATTACCTGTCCGGCCAGATCGAAGCCGGCGCGGAAGCGGTCCAGCTGTTCGACAGTTGGGCGGGCAGCCTAGCCCCCGACCAGTTCGAACGGTGGGTGATCGCGCCCAACGCGCGCATCGTTGCCGCGCTTCGTGAACGGCATCCCGAAACGCCGATCATCGGTTTCCCCAAGGGCGCGGGCGAAAAGCTTGGTGCCTATGCCCGCGAAACGGGTGTCCAGGCGATGGGTATCGACGAAACGCTCGATCCCGAATGGGTGACGCGCGAACTGCCCCAGGGCATGCCGGTGCAAGGCAATCTCGATCCGCTGCTGTTGCTTGCCGGGAGTGCGGAACTGGAACTGCGCGTGGCCACGATCCTGCGCGCCTTCGCCGATCGTCCGCATATCTTCAACCTTGGCCACGGCATCGATCGGCGGACCCCCATCGACCACGTCCACCGGTTGATTGCAGCGGTTCGCGGGTTCGAGGGGTGACGTGCGGCTTCGCTGCCCCTACATGATGCCCCGATGCAGGACGTGCTCGCCATGACCTATTACTGGCTGAAAGCCGGACATATCATCTTCATGGTATTCTGGATGGCGGGCCTGTTCATGCTTCCGCGCCAGATGATCTACCTGCATCCTGCCCAATCCGGTTCACCCGAAGCGGCTCTCTGGGAAAAGCGCATGGGACTGCTGCGCAAGATCATCCTGACCCCGAGCCTGGTGATCGTGTGGGTGCTTGGCCTGCTGCTGGCTCAGGCAATCGGTGCCTGGGATCAGGGGTGGTTTCACGCGAAATTGCTTGTCGTCGTGGCGCTGACGGCGTTTCACGGCATCATGGTTGCCCGGTCGAAGGCAATGGCCGCAGGCGAGCGTCCTTTGACGGAAAAGCAGCTGCGGATATGGGGCGAATTTCCCGGAATTGCGCTGGCAATCATCGTCGTGCTGGTAGTGGTCAAACCGTTCTGACTGCCGTCCTGTCGCTTTGTGAATTGACGCCCTTGGGGCGCACACGTATCTGAACACCACCAACCGGCTACAGGCCCCGCATTCGACGGGTCCAGGTCCGCTTTCCCCAAGCCCACCAGACCTGCCGGCCATCCACCATTTTATTACCCGAGAAAAATTATGCATCTCAAGGATTTGAAAGCAAAGACACCCGCCGATCTGGTCTCGATGGCCGAAGAGCTTGGTGTCGAAGGTGCTTCGACCATGCGCCGCCAAGACCTGATGTTCTGCATCCTGCGCGAATTGGCCGAGGACGAGGAATACGAAGAAAAGATCATGGGTATCGGCACCATCGAGGTGCTGCAGGACGGCTTCGGCTTTCTGCGCAGCCCCGAGGCGAACTATCTCGCCGGTCCGGACGATATCTATGTTTCGCCAAACCAGGTCCGTAAATGGGGCCTGCGCACCGGCGATACGGTCGAAGGCGAAATCCGCGCGCCGCGCGAAGGCGAACGCTATTTCGCGCTGACCAGCCTGGCATCCGTCAATTTCGACGAGCCCGATGCGGTCCGCCATCGCACCAATTTCGACAATTTGACCCCGCTCTATCCGGACGAAAAGCTGTCGCTCGACACGCTCGACCCGACGGTCAAGGACAAGTCGGCCCGCGTCATCGATATCATCAGCCCGCAGGGCAAGGGCCAGCGCGCGCTGATCGTTGCCCCGCCCCGCACCGGTAAGACCGTGCTGCTGCAGAACATCGCCAAGGCGATCACCGACAACCACCCCGAAGTGTTTCTGCTTGTCCTGCTGGTCGACGAACGGCCGGAAGAAGTCACCGACATGCAGCGCAGCGTGAAGGGGGAAGTTATTTCCTCCACCTTCGACGAACCGGCAAACCGCCACGTCCAGGTCGCCGAAATGGTGATCGAAAAGGCCAAGCGTCTCGTCGAACACAAGCGCGATGTCGTGATCCTGCTGGATTCGATTACGCGTCTGGGCCGTGCCTACAACACCGTGGTGCCCAGTTCGGGCAAGGTGCTGACCGGCGGTGTCGATGCCAACGCCCTGCAGCGTCCCAAGCGTTTCTTCGGTGCGGCACGTAACATCGAGGAAGGCGGTTCGCTTTCGATTATCGCGACCGCGCTGATCGACACCGGCAGCCGCATGGACGAAGTCATCTTCGAAGAATTCAAGGGCACCGGTAACAGCGAAATCGTCCTCGATCGCAAGGTCGCCGACAAGCGCATCTTCCCGGCGCTCGACGTTGGCAAGTCCGGCACCCGCAAGGAAGAGCTGCTGGTCGAAAAGGACAAGCTGTCGAAGATGTGGGTCCTGCGCCGTATTCTCATGCAGATGGGCACCATCGACGCGATGGAATTCCTCCTCGACAAGATGAAGGATTCCAAGACCAACGAAGACTTCTTCGCAACGATGAACCAGTAAGGTTCACCGATTATGCCCGCCCCCCGGAGAGCTGCACTTACAGGCGCTCCGGGGGCGGGAAAATCCACACTGCTGGCGGCGCTTGAAGGGCGCGGTTTTTCAACCATTCCCGAAGTTGCCCGCACGATCCTTCAGGCACCCGGCGGCATGGAGATGCGGGCCGAGCGGCCGCTGGATTTCGCCGATGCCATGCTGCAAGCGCAGCTGGCTGCATGGGACAGTGCCGGGCACACCGTGCTTCCGGTCGTCCTGGACCGCGGATTTCCCGACATCGCCGGTTTCCTTCAGCTCGAGGGGTTGCCCATTCCCGCCGAACTTGATCGTGTCTGCAGGACGCTTCGGATCGATGGGCCGGTGTTCCGCGCACCGCCATGGCCTGCAATATACCGGCAGGACGATCAGCGGACACAGGATTGGGATGCGGCGGTGGCCAGCGATGCGGCAATCCGGTCCGCCTGGAAGGACTACGGCTACGACTTGGTTGACCTGCCCCTTGTCCCGGTGGATCCGCGGGCCGCGTTTGTCGCTGCCGAACTGGGCAGGAAACCGGGGTAAATCCCTGCGGCTGCCAAGCGAATGCTAACGCAAAATTAAGGATAATTCCCTAGCAAAACTGCGAAGGCCGGAGGTTTCCGGTCCCGTTCGACAGGCAATCTGTCGCGAGAGTTTGGAGCAGGGGGACATGATGCCGGTACGTGATCGCGCAATGGCATCGCATGCCGCATACACGCCCTGCGCGCGTAGCACGGTGCTACCGCTTTGAATTTATCGGCGAAATTCACCTCGGGAGAGACGGTCCGGCAGCGGTTCTCGCGCGCGATGACGCGCGAAGGCGTCGCCAGCGTGGTTTTCCCTGTGTTGCTGGTCGCGGCGCTCGCTCTGCTTCAGCAGTGGAATGTGTTCCGCGATGTCGATGGTCGGCTGTTCGACCTGTCGACCGGGCTGGAGCGTGGGCGTGATCCTGCCGTGGTGGTTGTCGAACGCGATGCCGTCTTTGAATCTTCCGGTCCCGCCCGTTTCGGAAAACTCGACAACGCGCTGGCCCGGCTCGGTGTCGAACGGATCGGCTATCTCGATGATCGGCCGCTGCCAACCAGCGAAACCGCTGTGCCGATCCTTGTGGGCGCAGCGGCCCGGCGTATCCCCGGAACCGACGCCTGGACCATGATCCTGCCCCCGGGGACGCAGGACAGCGGATCGCTGTTTGCAGCGCGAATCCTCGCTCCGTCCGAATACGGCATTTACCGCAGCCAGAGCACGGTTCTTCCGGGCCTTGATGGGTCCATCCCCGTATTCGACGCCGCGCTTGCGGGCACGCCGCACCGCGATCGCCGTTTCCTCGTCCGGATGCCGGCGCGCCAAAGCATACCCGTCATTTCCGCAAGCCAGCTTGTCGCGGGCGAACTGATCAGGGGCGAACTGTCGAGGACAGTCGCACTGGTTGCGGCTTCCGATTCCCTGAAAGGAACCCTGTCGACGCCTCTGGCGCCCGGAACGCGCGCAACATCCGAAGCCATTTTCCGCGCGCACGCTGTTCAGGACCTGCGCGCCGGCCGGTCCGCGTCGCGTGCACGCGCCTGGGAGGCGTGGCTGCTGCTGGGCGTCGTGGGGCTGCTTTTGGTGATCGCCTTTCGGCGAACCGATCCGAAACGCCTCGCGATTGTCGTGCCGGTGGCGGCGAATGTCCTCGTGCTTGGCACCAGCTGGCTTGCGCTCGAATTCGCCGGACGCCTGCTTCCTGTCACCGCGCTCCTGCTGGCCCCCTGGGTAATTACGTTCCAGCGTATCCTGGCGCGTGAATTGCGGCAGGACCGGCGGCTCGATTCGGTGGCATCGCGAGCGGTCCAGCATTCGATCCATCGATCCGCCCTGCGCGAAGGCGCTCGTCTGCCCGAGTTCGTGGAACCGGCAGGCAGGTTGGCGGGCATCACGCGCAGCGTGTTGATCGGCCTTTGCGAGGATGGCAGTCTCGAACAGGTCAGCGCGCATGATGCGTCGCTGGACGATCTTGTCGTTTCGCCCGCCAAACTTGCCCCTCAGCTGCGAAAATTGCGCGGGCGGCACGTGGGGCGTGATGCAACGCAGCTTGTGCCTTCGTGGAATACCGAGGCCCGGATTACCTGGATCGGCGGGGCCGAGCAGGATCTGTTCTGGCTGTTCGCCGAACCCCCTGGCGGGCGAACCGGCAAGCAAGGCCATCTCGTCCGCGCGATCTCCGCCTCCTTCCGCGAGCTGTTCCGATGGCGCGCGGATCTCAACGCGCGCGAACGGCAAGAAGAACGGTTCATGCCGATCGACGAGCGGGTTGCCAGCGCAATATCGCTGGTCAGCACCGAATCCGACCAGATCCGCCGCGGTTTCGACACGATCGAAACGGCGGTCATGGTGTTCCACCTGATCGGTTCGCCGCTCCACGCCAACGCCGGCATGGAAGACATCTATCGCGAAGCCGAACTGGCGGTAGCCGACACCTCGCTTGCCGAACTTCTTGCCGCGCTGACCGAACTCGATCCCGTGCGGATCGAGGCGATGCTGCAGGATCTTGTGTTCAACGGCGGTGAAATGCGCGTGCCGATGCGCCGGTTCGGCCCGAGCCAGCGTGTCCTGCGGGTTGCCGCGCCGGGCAGCATGGCGCGCGGTGCGGACCGTGTCATCGTGGTCGAGGCAATCGATATTTCGGAACTGCACAGCGCCGCCGACCTGCGAAAGGCGGTGGCGATGTTTATCGATCTCCAGCTGCGAAACGACCTCGAGGCGATCCTGCTCGCCGCCGATCTGGCCAAGGACCCGCGTGTCGGACCCGAGCGCATCGTTTCGGTGGTCGACCGGATTGGCGAAGCAGCGCGCCGGGCCACGGGCAGGCTGGACGAGGTTGCCGGGCTGGTTCGCGGGGAAACGAGAGATCTGGTCGACGCAAGCTATCCCGTGGACGCGCGCAAGATCGTGGTCGAGGCGCTGGAGAAGACGGCTGAACTGGCCGAAGAACTGGGCGTTCTCATGGATGTCGCCATGCCCGCGCTGAGCGGCTTCACCATCGCCGAACCGCGCGCCTTGGCGGACATGCTCGAGGCCATGCTGCGCGTCGTCATCGCTGACACGCCGCAGGGCGAAACGGTCTCCCTCCGGCTGGAGGAACAGGACGCGCGTTCGCATGTGCGGATTTCAGGCGGTTTCGGGGTCGGCTTCGGCCGCCTCGTGTGGTTGTTGACCAAGAGCGAAGACCAGTCGGTTGGCGAATACCGCCTGATCAACCGCGGCATCGCCCGCACGGCCAAATGGGGCGGTAGCGTTTCCTATTGGGGCCGCGAGGCGGACGGTTTCGGTTTCAACGTCAATTTGAGGCGCATCGGATGAGCGTACCCCACATACTTATCGTCGATGACGACACGATCCTGAGCGGCCTGCTTCAGTTGACCCTGGAACTTGAGGGGTATGACGCCTCGACCGCGCCTGATGGCGATGCCGGACTGGCCATGCTGCGGCAGGGCACGTTCGATCTCGTGGTGCTCGATCTGGTGATGCCGAAAATGGACGGGATCAAGTTCCTGCGGGTGCTCAACGAAGGCGGTGAACGGCGGCCACCTGTGATCGTGATTTCATCGACGGCGGGCAACACGCTGTCCGACGAATTCAGGGCGCTCGGCGTGGTGGCGATTGCGCGCAAACCGGTGGAGCCGGGTTGGCTGGTGGCACAGGTCGCCGCCGCCCTGGCATCAGGAGACGGTCAAACAGGATGACCTTCTTCCCGCTCACCATTTTTCCGGACGGCGGCCTTGTCAGTTCGATCATCACGACCGTGTGGGTCGGGGTGTTCGTGCTGTGCTTTTTCAACCTGCGTTTCGGCTGGGTGCTGTCCGGACTGGTGGTGCCGGGTTACATCGTTCCCCTGCTGATCGTGAAACCGGTGGCGGCCGCGGTCATCGTGATCGAAGCGATCATTACCTTCGCGCTGGTCTGGCTTTTTTCCGAAAAGCTCAGCCGTGGCCGGTATCCGGCCCTGTTCGGACGCGATCGGTTCATGGGGCTCATCCTTGCCAGCATTGCGGTGCGGCTGGTGATGGACGGTTACCTCTTGCCCGAATTCGCAGGGTGGCTGGAAGACAATTTCGATCGCCGTTTCGATTGGCAGGACAATCTGCAAAGCTTCGGCCTGGTGATCATATCGCTGCTCGCCAACCAGTTCTGGAAGCCGGGGCTGGTGCGCGGGGTGGGCGCGGCGATTGTGACCATCGGGCTGACATACCTGATCGTGCGCTTCGGCCTGATGGAATTCACCAATTTCCGCATGAGCGGCGTGACCTACATGTACGAAGGGCTGGCCAGCTCGATCCTTGCCAGTCCCAAGGCCTATATCATCCTGACGCTGACGGCGATGATCGCGAGCCACATGAACGTGCGCTACGGCTGGGACTTCTCGGGCATCCTGATCCCGGCGCTGATCGCGCTGCAATGGTATCAGCCGACCAAGATCATCACTTCGTTTGCCGAAGCGATCGTCATCTACGTCATCGCGCGGGCGGTGCTGAAACTGCCCTTCATGGCGAACGTCACGCTGGAGGGGGGGCGCAAGCTGCTGCTGTTCTTCAACATCAGCTTCGCGTGGAAAATGCTGATCGGGTGGATCATCGTCTGGCAGGGCTTCGATGTGAAGACGACCGACTTTTACGGGTTCGGCTACCTCCTTTCCACGCTTATCGCGATCAAGGCGCACGATAAGGATATCTTCCCGCGCCTTGCACGCTCGACCCTGCAGGTAAGCCTTCTGGGTGCGGTGTTCGGCAATATCGTCGGGTTCACGCTTTCCGCTGCGGTGTCGCGCGGTTTTTCAGCGGAACAAGGGCAAGCCGATGCCCGCAGCGGCAATGTCGGCAAGCTGGACCTGCTGCTGGTCGAAGCCATCGGTGATGCGCATGTTCGCCGGGCTGGCGCGCGCAACCGGCCGCTGTCGGATGACGCCGGCAAGGCGCTGGAACGGCTGGTCGGCCTGCTCGAGGCGGGTGCCCCCGCTTCCGCGCCGGACTTTGACATGAGCGCGGATGGATGGCGCCTGGTTGCGGTCGAAGGCGGGAAAATGGCTATCGTGCGGGACGATGGTGCCGGACGCGAACTGCTGGTCTTCAACCCCGCCGCAAAGCGCAATCTGGCTGTTGCAGTGCCCGATCCCACGACGGCGACCGGACTGGGTCTTGCCGGTGCCATGCTCCAGGCCAATCAGGATGCCCGCTGGCTGGTGATCGGGTCTCCAAGCCCTGCAACCGCCATCCGCGACGCTGGCGTACTGCCAGCCTTCGAGCGCGCAACCGTGTCCACCACGCTTGTCCTGGAAGCCGGTGTGCCGGACAGTCAGCCCAGCATTGCCTTTGCCAATGCCGCGGCGGGCACGATCGATCTTGCGGCATTGCGAACAATTGCCCCCGGTCTGTCGGCGCAGCTTCAGCCGGACGCGCTCGGCCTCGACAGCAACCGCGCAACACTGGCGCTCGATCAGACCGTTCTCGATGCGTTTCTCTCCGCTGCGGCACCCGCGCTTCGTGCCCGTACGCCATGCCGCCTGATCGCTTCGGGTGCGCCCGCCACGGGTTGGCAAGCGATCGAGCGCCTCGCCTTCCTGAGATACGAGATTGCCGTTCCGCTCGTCGATGCCGCGCTGGAGTCCCGCGACCCGGTATCCGCCCGCGCATCGGCCCAGATGGGCGGTTTCGGACTGGGACAATGCAATTTCGGTGCCCGCGGCCATTGGACGCTGTTTTCTGCGAACCGCGACGAAGGACAGGTGTTTCTCGCCATCGGGCAACCGCTCCAGCGGAGCATCCTGACGTGGCGCAGCGCATTCGATACCGTTCCGGCGCGCATCGGGGTCAGCGTCCACAACCGCTGGCCGGGCGATGCCCTGTTCGTAGCCCCGAAGGCCGACAAGTATTCGCGGTCGCCCGCGACCACGCTCGACGTGGTCTGGCAGGAAGTCGTGCGGCGACAGGATCCTGCAAGCGAACCTTTGACCTTCCACCTTCGCCCGCGCCCGATTGGCGCATCCGGCTTCGATCGCCAGGCCGATCTGGTGGTGGCCCGCGACCGGCTGGGTACGCCGCCCGAGGGATTCGAGCGGCTGTTGAATGCGATCCGAGCGGCTGATCTGCGTCCGGCGGTGTCCGATGGCAGCAAGGCGTTTGCCGGTTACGAAGCGCATCCAGCCATGGCCGAACGGTATTTCGGTGAAACGAGCGGCCGCCGATTTACCGTAGGCTGGGTCCTTGCCGGACGCGGGGAGGGCGAGCGATGAGCCTGACTTTCCTCGGCCGCGGACTGGTGTTCTTGGTGCTGGCCGCGCTGGCGGGGCTGGGTGGGTGGACCTATGGTGCCCCGCTGGCCCGTTACATGGTTGCGGCGCAGGTTTCGACCACGCAGGACGCACGCGTAACCGGCCGCGCGCTCGTTTACCGGCTCGAAGCTGGTCGTCCGCTGGATTTTGTGTTTTCGCAGCCGGTCGACCTGATGAAGATCCTGGCTCAACCGGCCCTGGTTGCGGCACCGGACGGCACGCCGGCGCCTGCCGAAACAGAATATGGCCTGCGCTTCCGGATATTCGATATCGATGGCGTGGAGATCGGTACGTACGAACAGCATCTGCATTCCTCCGATGCGAACGCCATGCTCGACGATGGCAGCTATCGGCGGTTCTATCGCAACCGTGCGGAACGCATCGGCGCGCAGGACCAGATCCTGATCGAGGATAATGTCGATGTCGGGCGGGTGGAAGTTTCTCTGATCGAAGCCGATCCCTCGATTGCCGGTATCGATATCCGTGTTTACGAGCGCCGACCTGCGGCAGCCAGCGAAGCGCGCTCGATTTTTCTTCGTCGCAGCAGCGAGGAGCAGGGCGCGCTGGCCGCAGCCAACGCCTTTCCACCCGATATGCTGACCGAAGATGAAATCCGGCATATCGCGGTCAACCTGTGGCGTCCGGTTGGCCCGGTCGGTATCGACGGGCACGATTACGATGCGCTGGTGGTTTACGAAGCCATTGCGAACGAGGAGGGGGAGGCACCGTGACGATCGCTGCATTTATAGCCCCCATTGCCCTGAGCCTTGCCCTTGCCGGGTGCGCCCGCGGCGACGATCTCGACCGCACTCGCGCGCTGTTCGCGGGCTCCGCGATCGACCCGCAGACCGCGACGGATCTGGGTTTCACGGTCACGCGGGACCGGGACGGCGTGACGCTGTCCGACCGGGACGGTGGATGTTCATCGCGCGGCGTCTATCGGGTGCGGTCCGGCGGGGGTTCGCCAGTGGCAATTACGGCGCCCCACGGCACCTCCGATCGCGGCACCCGGGCCCTTGCCAGCGCGCTGTTCGAAGACGGGTTCGGAGCCGCCGCGGCCTGGAATTCGGCACCGCGCCTGACAACATCGCAATGCCCCGGCTTTGATCTGGCGCGTGCAGGCGACCACGCGTTCACGGCCTTCGCCCTAGGATTCTCCGACCGCTTTCCCGATGGGCTGGTTGTCCAGCTTCACGGGTTTGACGGGGATCGCCGGACAAGCGCCGGCGCCGCCGATGCGGCGATGATCGTCAGCGATGCAAGCCGAACCCCGTCTGCGCGCATCCTCGACATTGCCGATTGCCTCAGCGCGGCACTGGCACCGCGCACCGTCCTGGTTTTCCCCGTTGAAACCGGCGAACTTGGCGCGTTGCAGAATGCCCAGGCCGAAGCTTTGCATGCGAAAGGCCACAGCGGCTTTGCGCATCTCGAACTTTCTCTCGATCTTCGCGAAGCGTTGCTGGACGATGGGCTGCTAAGGGCAGGTTTCGGGAAATGTATTTCAGGGGAAGCGGCATGAATGCGGTGGCCCCGGTAACGGCCGGCGCTGCTGCACGGGTGGCGGGAGAGGCGTGTACGCTCGGCGAACGGCTGGATCGCGGAATCTCCAAACGCCTGCTTCCCGTCTACGATGACCTGCGCGCCGAAATTCTTGCCTATGCGGACCACCGCGCCGCAGCCGATCCAGCCCACCGCCATGCAGGTGTCGTGGCCAATTTCTGTATTCGCCAACGCGATGAGGTTGCCCGTCTGGCCAAGGCCGAAGGGCTTTTCCAGTCGCGTTACGCCAGCGCCCTGGACGAGGCGGAACGGCGCGCTGCGTTGCTCGAATTTGCGCGCGCTTTGGGGTCGCGTGGCCGCTATCTGAGGCGGGATGCCGACGCGATGAAGGCGTTCTTCGACGCGGATGCCGTTGTCGAACGCTACACCAAGCGATTGGGCGAACGCGAGCGCGTGCTGGCCTTTGCGCTCGAACGGCTTGGTCCGATTGCGGGCGATGCGCTGGCGGATGATCCGCTTCAGTCCGAAAGCGAAGCGTTCGCCGAGATATTCGACGAACTGCTTCCGGCGATGCGCGCGTGGCGGGGGGATGCGCGTGTGCGCCGTGCGGCCCATTCTTGCCTGCGTGACATGGCCACAAGGCTGCCGCCGCGCGCGGGTGGCCTCTGGCTCGATCCGACGCTCAGCGCGACGCGCAGGACCTGCCTTGACCATGGCGAAGATGTCTGGACCCAGTGCGAAGCCTTCGATGCATTGTTCGCGCTGGCTCCGGAGACTGCGCATTCGGTGATCGAGCGCCGCCTTGCCACAGACCTGTCGGCCAAGACCGAAGCGCAGCGCGACGGGGAAGTGTTCGTTCGCCGCCATCTGGTGCGGCTGGTGTGCCGCGAACTGATCCGGCGCCCGCGGTTGGAGCCTGCCTTCGTTGCCCTGGCCGAGGACGGGGACGGGGCGGTGCGCCAGGTTTTTGCCGAATGTCTCGCGCTGCTTACGCACGAGCGCGCAAACGTGATGGCCGACCGGCTTGCAAGCGATGCCGATGCCCAGGTCCGCGCCGCGCTGTTTGCCGATCCGGCCAGCGCGATGTCGCGGGTCGACCCCATGGTCTATGCGGCGCACATCAGGCAGGTGCTGGCGCAGGACGCCGATGAATTCGTGCAGCGCATTGCGCTCGATGCGGCAGTGCAGGTCGCGGCCCATGTCAGGAGCGACGGCGACCCTTTGCCCGCAGATTTGCGGATCATTCTGGAAGACGCGATCGAGGCGCTGCGTCAACGCAATCCCTCGATGAAGCTGCTGCGCTGGGCTGACGAAGCGCGCGAGCGCATCTGGCTGGTGGGCAACGATGAAGCGCGCCAGATCGCGCAGGAGCTGGGCGCGGTGGCCGGCGCGATGCGCGAAGGCACCACCCACCGCATTCCGGCGCTCCGCGAGTGGCTCGATACAGACAGCGAGAAGGTAGGCCGCGTGATGGCCGTGCTCGCCCAGCGCGACTTCGGGCTGGCCCTCGCGCCGGGACGCAAGCCGAGCATCCAGCGCGGCGAATACTTCCGCCGCCGGGCATGGCGCATCCTGTTCGAAGGGCGCAACAGCGCGACCGACAAGCGGCAGGCGTTCTTCCACACCAAGGGTCGCCACTATCACGGCACGATGATCGCGCCGAGCGCCCGCATGGCCGAGCTGGCCCCCACCAAGGTGCCTGGTGAACCGTTGATGGAAAGCGGCGAGGGCGGGTGGCGCAATTACCTGCCACTGGTCGATCTTGTCCTTTCCGCACTGGACAAGGGTGGCACGACGCAGATCTTCACCAGCGCGGGCATCACCGAAATAGAAGCGCCCGTTTCGGTGATCAGGCGGCTTCGCGCCTTCTGGTCCGTGACGCGGGATTTTCCGCGCTTTGCTGAATTGCGCAACCGCGATCCCGAAGCGTTCATCGGCGAACTGCGCAAACTGGGCCTCGGGCTGACCTACCGCGGTTATGGAACAGGCAGGGAAGCGGCCAACCCGCAAGTCACGAAGCTTTACAGCGCGGGCGGCGCATTTGCCGCCCTGCCGATCTTCTGGGATCGTGCCGCATCGTATTTCACCACTGTTTTTGCCAACAACCTCGTCGAGCTGGCGATCTTCATCGTGCTGGCGAGCGCGTGGTTCCTTGGCCGGCACGTCGTGATGGGCTGGCAGGCGCGGCGCCTGCGCAACGGACTGTCGCTGGTCCTGGGGGGCTGGGGCACGCGCGGCAAATCGGGGACGGAACGGCTCAAGGCTGGATTGATCAACGCGCTCGGCCCGTCGATCGTGTCGAAAACCACCGGCTGCGAAGCGATGTTCCTGCTTGGAAATCCCTATGGCGAGCTGACGGAGATGTTCCTGTTCCGCCCCTACGACAAGGCGACGATCTGGGAACAGTTCAACCTTCTGAAGACGGCGCGTGGTTTGAAAGCGCGGGTGTTCTTGTGGGAGTGCATGGGGCTGAACCCGTCATACGTGCGTGTGTTGCAGCAGGACTGGATGCGCGACGATATCGGCACGATCACGAACACCTATCCCGATCACGAAGACGTGCAGGGCCCTGCCGGACGCAATATTCCGGAAGTCATGTGCGAATTCATCCCGCACAATTCGACCTTGCTCACCACCGAGGAAGAAATGCTGCCGATACTGGCCGAAGGGGCGGACAAGGCCGGATCGCGGATGCGGCCTGTCGGCTGGAAGGAGGCCGGACTGATCCACAAGAACCTGCTCGCGCGGTTCCCTTATGAAGAGCATCCCTACAACATCGCACTGGTCACCGCGATGGGCGATGAAATGGGGCTCGAACCCGATTTCTGCGTCAAGGAGATGTCAGACCGGGTGGTGGCCGACCTCGGCGTTCTGAAAACCTATCCCCGCGCGCAGGTTGACGGTCGCACGCTGGAGTTCGTGATGGGCATGTCGGCCAACGAACGGTTCGGCGCCATGGGCAATTGGTCGCGCATGGGGTTTGCCGATCATGACCTTTCGAACGATCCCGAAATCTTTGTATCGACCGTGGTCAACAATCGCGCCGACCGTGTTCCCCGCAGCCGCGTGTTCGCCCGGATGCTGGTGCGCGACGTGGCGGCGGATCGGCATGTCCTGATCGGATCGAACATCGATGGGCTGGTCGGATTCATCGAGGAAGAGTGGGCCGCCTATTCCGCTTCGCTGACCCTTGGCGAAAAGGGGGTCGAGCCCGCGGCCCAGCTGGAAAAACTCGCGCGGCAGCAGCGTATTCCCGTGTCTCAGGCGCAGGTCGACGGTTTGCTGGCAGCGATGCTCGCGCCGCATGTGGCCAATCTCGATATCGAACGCGCACAGGCCGCGGCGCGCGACGGAAAGCTGACAGAGGCATTGCAGCAGGCCGGTGTGCCGCATTTCGCAGCGATCGTGCAGCATTACGAGGCGATGGCCGCCAATCACCGCGATTACGCGGCGCTGGCCTCTGCACTTGCGGGCGCGGGCGATCCGACCAGCCAGGACAATGCCATGCGCGCGCTGCTGGGACGTGCCTTTCACGCAAAGCTGGTGCCCGTGCGCGATTACTACATGAAGGGCGAGGCAATCGTCCGGCTGGTTGCGGCCAACACGCCTCCGGGCCTCGTCAATCGCATCATGGGGATGCAGAACATCAAGGGCACCGGGCTGGACTGGGTGTATCGCTGGCAGGCCTGGGAAGTGGCCTACAAGGCCTGCCGACAGCTTCGCGACGAAGACCCGGGCGTGGTGGAGCGCGCCTATCGGCTTCTCGCCTCGTTCCAGGAATACGGCTGTCTCAGCGAAGTGGAGCTGCGCGAAGCGATCGGCGAATTGCGCCAGGCAGGCCCGCAGGCCACGCTTTCGGCCGCACAGATCGATGCGCTCGAAGCGCGGCTCGACGAACAGATGAAGAAGCTCAGCGCCCTGACCAAGACCGCCGAGGTCGCCGCGCCAAGCGAAGGTGGCAAGATCGCGCTGGCCGGTTCGAAGCTGCTTGCCATGACGGAGGCGTTTATCGATGCCGGCGATGCCGTGCGCCGCCGCCGTGCGTCGGACCGCATTTACGCCGCACTCATTGCCGAACAGATCTCCAATCAGCGCGCCGCTTCGGAGCTCAAGGAACTGACTTCGCGGCAGAAGGGCGGCTGGCTTGCAAAGTCGATTTCGTCGCGCAGAGGGCGGGGCAAGACACAAGCCAAGGCTACCTGAAACCCAAACCGGTGGGCGTGTCGGACCTTGCGCGCAGCAGATCCAGGCACGTCCATTGCCCCGAAACGCTGTGGGTGAGCGCCACGCTCCTACACCCTTGTTGCAGGGCACCCGATAATCATCGGCGGGTTAGGAATGGGGGAGTTGGAAGGGGCTGCGCAAGGAGTATCCGCGCGGCGTCAGGTCAGCCTTAGAAACGGTAGCCCAGCTTGATGCCAACCCGGGCGCCGTCCTGCGTGTACCGAGTGTCGTTTGATTCCCGGAAGCGGTATTCGGCGCTCGCCTGCGCATAGGGCCCACGGCCATCCCGGCCCCAGGCCAGTTCTATCGCCGGAGCGACATAGCTGTCCTCTCGCAGGTCTCCCTGCGGATCGCCCACCGCCACGCGGTCATCATAGGCCCATTCGCGGTATTCGACAGACGGTCTCAACCGGAGGCGCTTGGCAACGGGCAGGCTGTACTTCATTTCCACCACGCGGCGATCGAAACTGCGGCGGGTGTCATCGTCGCTGCTCATCTTCTCGGCACGCGCGTCGATCCGGAACCAGTGATAGGGCCCGATCCGGCGGTTGTATTGAGCCGAAAATCGGTAGCCTTTGGAATGGCCCTGATCGACCGTGTCGTATTCGCGTTCGCGGTATTCGCCCTCGACGCGGATCCTGTTGTCGCCCTGCGTCCATTCGAGACGCGCTGCGGCGGATGTCTGGTCGGCGCTGAACGCTTCCAGCACCGCGATATTCTCCACCCGGCGGGCGCGGACCCGAAGTTCGACAGAATCGGACAGTTTGTGCGTTACGGCAAGGGCCGCGCCGACTGTCTCGAGCGTGCCACGGCTATCGCCTTCGTAATCGAAGACGCCGGCGTCGACATCGATGGTGATTTCGGTCCTGGTCGATGCCTTCACGGTCGCGGACACATCGCCCCGGATGCCGAAGCCCGAACTGTCGAAATCATCGCCGTCTTCCATGGTGAGGTCCGATTGCACACCGAACGCCTCGATGCGCGCGCCGATTTCCACCGGATCGCCATTTGCCGCCAGAACCGGCGTGGCGAGAAATGCGAGCATGGCAAGGCCGAGCCGGGCAAGATGCGAAAATCGGGATTTTGCATAGTGCATGGCGATCAAATCCTGGTTTCGAGCGATGAGATTGCGATTTCGAGCACGGGACGCACGTCGCTGCCGGCGAAAAACGCCGTGAGGAGAGCGGCTTCCTGCGTCCGCGCGATCTCACTCAGTTCGGGATCGCCGAACGAACCGGCGGTGCCGGCAAGCTGGTGCAACAAGGTGCGGACTTCCATGACGGTCGCTTCGCCCAGATCCTGCGTGAGCAGCGAGGTGCGGATGGTGTCGAGCGTGGTAATCTTGCGTAATTCGTACTGGTTTCGCAGCGCTTCGAAAGCGGCCGAGCGTTCGCGCTGGTTCCTGCGGCGGGTGCGGTGGCCCCACGCGTTGAGCGCGGCTCGCAAATCCTCCAGCCCGACGGGCTTCTCCAGAAAGGCCTGCATTCCCGCAGCGCGGTACGCGCGCACTTCATCGAGATGCGTGGCGGCGGTCACTGCGATAATCGGCAGATCGGTCTCGGTGAGGCCTTCGGCGCGAAGGCGCCGCGCGGTTTCGACCCCGTCGAGGATCGGCATCATCGCATCGAGCAGGAGCAGCGAGTACGGACGGCCATCGGCCGCTGCCTCGTGAACCATGTCGATCGCCTCGATACCGTTGGCCGCGTGATCCATGTCGATTGACAGGTGGCGAGCCATGGCGAGCATGACTTCGGCGCTGATCGGGGTGTCTTCGGCCAGCAGCACGCGCAAACGCGCCGCGGCGGCGACATCGGAATGGTCCGCAGGCTTGGCCGCTGCGGCCCAATTGGCATGGTTGCGTTCTAACACGCCCGACCATTTGCCATCATATGGTTAAGACCGGGCTAACGGATCGTCCCTAGGCCCCTCGGAAACCGCTAATTCCCTGCCTTCAGCTGGCTTTCTGCTTTTCCAGCTGGGCGGCCATCTTTTCCCAGACCTTGTTCACCGCCTTGAGCGGGCGGACCATCACCTTGAAGTCGGTGATCATCCCGTCTTCGTCAAAGCGGATGAGGTCGATGCCGTTGACCATGATCCCGTCCATTTCGGTCTTGAATTCGAGCATGGCGTTTTCGCCATCCACGAGTTCGCGCACGTATTCGAAGCTATCGTTGCCCAGCGTATCTCCCGCCGCGTGGAGATAGGCGACCACGATCGGTCGCCCGCGTTGCGGCGTGTGCACTACGGGCGAATGGAACACGGCATCTTCGTGGATTATGGCGGACAAGGCGTCGAGCGAGCTGCCGCCGTCGATCACCTCATGCCAGCGTTTCAGACCTTCACGTGCGCTCATGTTGCCCTCCTGAATGTATCGGCCCGCGCCGCGTGCCAGTGGCGAGCCAGGGGTGTCGAACCCGGATCCGCGAGCAACTGGCCCGGCTCGAGGAAAGTGTAGATACGGTCGATGGCATCCGAACGCGCGCCGTTCAAGCGTTCCCGCATGTCGTGCGGGCCAATTTCCCAGGGGCTGGACAGCCCCATGGCGACAACGATTTCGCGCAGGGCGTTGACGGTTTCGTGCTGGAAGCGCGCGACGCGCGGGGCCTTGTCCTCAACGACAAGCCCCTGCTGGCGCCAGGCGTCCTGCGTGGCAATTCCGGTAGGGCAGGTACCCTTGTGGCAATTCATGGACTGGACGCAGCCCAGCGAAAACATGAACGGTCGCGCCGCGTTGCACCAGTCCGCGCCCAGCGCGAACGCCTTGGCCATCTGGGCGCCCGAATGCAGCTTGCCCGATGCGGCGATCTTTACCCTGTCCTTGAGATTCAGCCCGACCAGCATGTTGCGAACGAAGATCTGCCCTTCGCGAAGGGGCATACCCACCGAATTGCTCAGTTCCAGCGGCGCGGCGCCTGTTCCGCCTTCGGCCCCGTCGACGGTGATGAAATCGGGATGCATTCCGGTTTCGAGCATGGCCTTTCCAATGGCAAACACCTCGTGCGGCTGGCCCACGCACAGTTTGATGCCGACCGGCTTGCCGCCGGAAAGCTCGCGCATCAGGCTGATCCATTCGAGCATTTCGATCGGGGTGGAAAAAGCGGGGTGCGCTGCGGGCGATGTGACGGTCTGGCCTTCGGGTACGCCCCGTGCCTCGGCGATTTCCTTGGTCACCTTGGCCCCGGGCAGAACGCCGCCATGGCCCGGTTTCGCGCCCTGGCTCAGCTTGATCTCGATCATCTTGACCTGATCGCCCTGTGCGTTGTCGCGAAATTGTTCGGGATCGAACGAACCATCGGGGTTGCGGCAGCCGAAATACCCGCTCCCTATTTCCCAGATCAGGTCGCCGCCGTGGGACCGGTGGTAACGGCTGATCGAGCCTTCGCCGGTGTTGTGCGCAAAACCGCCGAGGCTGGCCCCCGCGTTAAGCGCCTCGATCGCGCGTGCGGAGAGCGCGCCGAAGCTCATCGCCGATATGTTTAGCAAGGCGGTCGAATAGGGTTGGCTGCACGTGCCCGCCCCCACGGTGACGCGCCAGAATTCCGGCACCTCTTCACGCGGGACGATCGAATGGCTGAGCCATTCGTATTCGTCGGAATAAACGTCCAGTTCGGTGCCCATGGGATGGGCGTCCAGATCACCCTTGGCCCGCGCATAGACGAGCGCGCGAGCCTGATGGCTGAAGGGCCTGCCTTCGAGATCGCCCTCAACGATGTAAGCCTGGGCAAAGGGGCGCAGGTCCTCCATCAACCAGCGGACACGGGCAAGAAGTGGGTAATTCCGCCTAAGTGTATGATTGGACTGGAAAAAATCCCACAACGCAAGTGCGGTCAAGGGCGCAATCAGCCCGAGTGACCAGCGGGCACTCTCGATGATCCACGCACCTGTGACCAGAACCAGGAGGAGGATCGGGACTATATAACGAAAAGGCAGGCGTTCCACGCGTCAGCCGATGTGCAGGGCGAAGAATTCCGACGTGCGGCGATCGGCCAGTTGCGCGGCATCTTCGCTGCGCCGTTTGCCGAATTCCGTCGCGAACCCATGGTCGAGACCTTCGTAATCGTGGAGCGTGACCTTGGGATGGCCGTCCAGCCCCTCGTGCATCGCCTTCTGCGTTGCTTCGTCGACAAACCCGTCCTTGGTCGGGATGTGCAGCATCAGGGGGTGGGCAATCGCGTGCTTTTCACCCAGCAGCCCGTCGATGCCAACGCCGTAATAACCGACGGTCGCGTTCACATCGGTGCGTGCGGCGGCCATGAAGGACAGGCGTCCGCCCAGGCAGTATCCTACGCAACCAACCTTGGCGACGCCCTCTTCCCGGCGGATATGGTGGATGGTGGCTTCGATATCGCGGATACCCTGATCCTGGTTGAACTTGCCCATGAGATCAAGCGCGCGCTGAAATTCGGGCTCGACATCCGGGTCGAGTTCGATACCGGGCTCCAACCGCCAGAAAAGATCGGGGGCAAGGGCAAGATAGCCCTCCTCTGCCAGCTTGTCGCACTTGCGGCGAATGCCCGCGTTGACCCCGAATATCTCCTGGATCACGATGATGGCGCCGCGGGGTGTCCCGGCGGGGCGGGCTGCATAGGCGCTAAAGGTCTCTCCGCCATCAAGGGCGGTAATGGTGACGGTTTCGCTCATACGCTCGGAAACTCCCTTCGAAATTATCATCATGTGGCCTAGCGCTTGCGGTGAAGGCTTGGCAAACCCAGATAGGGTGCACATCGTCATAACGGAGGAAGAGGCATGAAGGTCCATATTGAAATCGACTGCACGCCCGAAGAAGCACGGTCGTTCATGGGTCTGCCCGATGTCGGCAAGGCGAACGCCGTCTATGTCGATATGATGTCCAAGGCGATGAAAGGCGTTTCCAGCACCGATCAGCTCCAGGAATACGCCAAGCAGCTCGCGCCGATGGGCCAGGCGGGCTTCAAGATGTTCCAGAGCTTCATGGAAGGCGCGAACGCCGCGCGCACATCCTCGAAATCGGATAAATCGGACTGATTTAGCGCCGCTTTTTCCATGAACGACACGATTTTCGCCTTGTCGAGCGGGTCCGTTCCGGCTGCGATCGCGGTTGTCCGTATAAGCGGCCCGGATGCGGGATTGGCCCTTGCTTCATTGGTTGGCCCGATGCCCCCGCCGCGTTCACCCTCGGTCAGGCGCCTGCGTGACGAGGGTGGGGAAACCCTCGATATTGCGCTCGTTACCTGGTTTGCCGGGCCCCGCACGGCGACGGGCGAGGATTTGGCCGAGCTGCATTGTCACGGGGGCAGGGCGGTGGTCGCCGCGGTTCTCGATAGGCTGGGCCGGATGCCGGGGCTGCGGGAAGCCGAGCCGGGTGAGTTCACGCGGCGCGCCTTTGCCAACGGGCAGATCGATCTGGCGCAGGCCGAAGGGCTCGCGGATCTGCTTTCAGCTGAAACCGAATGGCAACGGCGCGGTGCGCTGGTCGCGGCTGGCGGTGCTCTTTCGAACCGCCTGGAAGATTGGCGCTCGCGTGTGCTGGTTCTTTCGGCCGAACTGGAGGCCGCAATCGATTTTTCGGACGAGGACGATGTCGCCTCGCTTTCGGCGCAATTTCGCGAATCTTTGGCCGCCTTGGCGGATGAGATTGAGCGGGTAGCTCAGAGACCTTCGGCGGACCGCATGCGGGACGGGGTTCGGGTGGTTTTCTCCGGACCGCCGAATGCCGGGAAATCATCTCTATTCAACGCTTTGCTGAACGAAGGTGTCGCGATCGTTTCGGCTGAAGCAGGAACGACACGTGACGTTATAGAGCGCCCTGTGGCGCTGGGCGGCGTTCCCTTCGTATTTGCCGATACAGCCGGCCTGCGTGACACCGGTGCCGGCGAAATCGAGGAGATCGGTATCGAACGTGCGCGTGATCAGATGGAGCGCGCCGATATCGTCCTGTGGCTAGGTTCTCCTGATGACGCACCGAAGGATTCCATCCGCGTTTTGTCGAAGTCCGATCTGATCGGCGATTCGCCTAAGCATCCGGCGGATTACTTCGTCTCATCGGTAACCGGGCACGGGCTTGATGAACTTTCGAAGGATCTGGTTGCACGGGGGAAGCTTGCTCTTCCACCTCCCGACCGGGTTGCGCTGAATCGTCGGCAGAAAGGTCAGGCTCGGGAGGCGGGCTTGGCGCTCTCGCGGGCAGCGGAGTTGACCGATATGCTGGCAATTGCCGAGGAACTGCGAACGGCCCGTGTCGCCATCGATCGGCTCTCCGGACGCAATTCGACCGAGGATATGCTCGACGCTCTGTTTGGCCGGTTCTGCATCGGCAAGTGATGTTTCACGTGGAACATCTACGCCTTTGACGAAGAACGGGCGCGAGGCTAAGCGCGCTAGCTATGCACGATTTTGACATCCTGGTGATCGGCGGCGGACACGCTGGCGTGGAGGCCGCGTGCGCTTCGGCGCGGATGGGTGCTCGGACCGGTTTGGTCAGTTTTGACCTGTCAGCGATTGGGGCGATGAGCTGCAATCCGGCCATCGGTGGGCTGGGTAAGGGCCACCTCGTCCGCGAAGTCGACGCATTGGATGGCGTCCTTGGCCGGGCCGCTGATGCCGCGGCCATTCACTACCGAATGCTCAATCGTTCGAAAGGAAGCGCGGTGTGGGGCCCCCGCGTGCAAGCGGATCGCCGCTTGTTCAAGGCGGCTGTGCAATCGGCGGTTTCCAGCCAGAGCGGGCTGACCCTGATCGCGGGCGAGGCCGCATCGCTTCGTTTCGAGGGAGAGCGGGTCGCGGGCCTTGGCTTGGCCGATGGCACACAGGTGCAGTCGCGGGCCGTGGTACTGTGCACCGGCACGTTCCTGGGCGGTGTCCTCTATCGTGGTGAGGAGCGCTTCGAAGGAGGACGGGTCGGCGAGAATGCTGCGCGCCGCCTTGCGGAGCAGTTGCGGTCGGCTGAATTGCCGATGGGTCGTCTCAAGACGGGCACGCCCCCAAGGCTCGATGGGCGCACGATCGACTGGGGGGCGTTGGAGGAGCAGCCGTCAGACGGCGAAGGATGGACGATGTCCGCCCTCAGCCCAGGACGCACAAATGCCGAAGTGTTCTGCGCCGTGACGCGCACGAACGCAGCGAGTCACGATATAATCCGCGCCAATCTTGACCGATCGCCCTTGTTCTCCGGGGCAATCGGCGCGGCGGGGCCCCGCTATTGCCCTTCGATCGAGGACAAGATCCATCGCTTCGGTGATCGGGAGGGGCATCAGGTTTTCCTGGAACCTGAAGGTTTGTCCTCCCACCTCGTCTATCCCAACGGGATTTCGACATCTCTTCCCGTCGACGTTCAATTAGCCATGCTGCGGAGCATGGCGGGGCTGGCGCGGGTCGAAATGTCGGTTCCCGGATATGCGGTCGAGTACGATCACATCGATCCCCGCGCGTTGACGAGCAGCCTTGAGGTCCATGCCATTCCGGGCCTCTACTGTGCGGGCCAGATCAACGGCACCACAGGGTACGAAGAGGCTGCGGCTCAAGGTCTCGTCGCCGGAATGAACGCGGCCGCAGACGCTCTCGGTCGCCCCCCAGCTGCTCTTGAGCGATCGAATTCCTATATCGCGGTGATGATCGATGACCTCACGCTGCAGGGCATCACCGAACCGTATCGGATGCTGACATCGCGGGCGGAATATCGTTTGCGGCTGCGCGCAAGTAACGCGGACACGCGACTGACCCAATTGGGTATCGACGCCGGTCTGGTGGGACCGGAGCGAGCAGAATGGTTCGGCAAACGCCAATCGCGCCGTGCGGAGTATGAAGAACTTCTCCAAGCGTCGATCCACTCGCGCGACCTCATGTCACAGGGGTTTCACGTGAAACACGATGCTGGCCCCAAGCCGATTACCGCATGGATTTCCGCAGGGCACCTGCAGGCTGGAGATTTGCCTCACTTTCTCCCGGATATCGACGCGGGCGACGAGCTTCTTGCCGAGATGGCGGAAGATGCGTTCTACGCCCCCTATCTGGCGCGTCAGGACGGCGAATTGGCCGAGATGAAGGCCAGCGAGGAAGTCCGCCTTGCTCCCGATTTCCCCTATGGTTCGGTCCCTGGGCTTTCGAACGAGATGGTCGAGCGGCTTTCTCGTTCACGGCCCGAGACAATGGCCGCCGCATCGCGCGTTCAGGGAATAACCCCGGCGGCTTTGGCGGCCGTATTGGTTCAGGCGCGTCGCCTGGAGCGCCAGGCGGCATGATCAATACCGAAGAAGAGGCGAGGGCGTTCACGGCGAGGCATTGCGATGTTCTTGCCATGGAGCGCCTGGCTTTGCTTGCAGAGGAACTGGAGAAGGAGGCTCCGCTCCAGAATCTGGTCGCAAAAAATTCGCTACCGCAGAAATGGGTGCGGCACATTGCCGATTCTGTGCAGTTGGCCGGATTTGCCGAAGTGGGTGCGAGCCCCTGGATCGACCTTGGCAGTGGGGCGGGCTTTCCAGGCCTCGTTATTGCAGCGATACGTCCACAACAGTCTGTTATTCTGGTGGAATCCCGAGCAAAACGGATCGAGTGGCTCGAGCGAATGGCGGACAAGATGGGGTTGTCCAACTGCAAGGTTGAAGGTCGCAGGTTGGAGCTGGTCGAGACGTTTGAAGCCGGCGTAATCTCAGCCCGCGCCTTCGCGCCGCTGGACAAACTGCTGCGTTTATCCGCACGCTTCTCCACAAGCGACACGCGCTGGGTGTTGCCCAAAGGGCGGTCTGCGTCGCAAGAAGTGGAGGCGTTGCCGCAATCGCAGCGCGGAATGTTCCACGTGGAACAATCATTGACGGATCCGCTGGCTGGCATCATCGTCGGTCAAGGCAAATGGAGCGCGGCGAGATGATTACTATCGCGATCGCCAATCAGAAGGGCGGCGTCGGCAAGACGACCACCGCGATCAACATCGCAACTGCGATGGCTGCGACGGGTTGGAAAACCTTGCTTATCGATCTCGACCCTCAAGGGAACGCTTCGACAGGCCTTGGCATCGCCGCTTTGGCTCGTGAAAATACAAGTTACGATCTGCTCCTCGACCAGGCGACCTTGGCCCAATGCGCGCAGCCGACCGACATTCCCGGACTGGACATTGTGCCGGCCACGCAGGATTTGTCTGGCGCTGAAGTCGAGCTGGTATCCGTAGAAGATCGCACCTCGCGTTTGACGCAGGCGCTCTCCGGCGCACCGGCGGGCGGTTTCGCAGGTTACGATGTGTGTTTCATCGATTGCCCCCCGTCGCTCGGCTTGCTCACCCTCAATGCGCTTTGTGCGGCCGACACGTTGATGGTGCCGCTCCAATGCGAGTTTTTCGCGCTGGAGGGACTTAGCCAGCTTCTTCAGACGGTGGAGCGCGTGCAGCAAGGGTTCAACGCCAATCTCGGCATCGTCGGCATTGTCCTGACTATGTTCGACAGGCGCAACCGCCTCACCGACCAGGTGGCCGACGACGTACGCGATTGCCTCGGTAACCTTGTGTTTGAAAACGTAATTCCCCGCAATGTACGGCTTTCCGAGGCGCCGAGCCACGGCATGCCCGCGCTTGTGTATGACCATAATTGTCCCGGCAGCCGCGCGTATATCGGGCTGGCCAGGGAATTGATCGGGCGCCTGCCCGAAAAGAGGAAAGCTGCATGAGCCAGTCCACCGACGTCGCCGCAACAACGCGCCCTTCCGATCGCAAGCGCAAGCTGGGGAAGGGGCTGGGTGCCCTGTTGGGTGAAACCCGCCGTGAAGAACCGCTCGTACGGCGTGATGGTGGCGATAGCGGTCTGGGCGAAAGCGGTGGCGCGGGCTCTGCCGCTCCACTGAGCGGACTTGCATCGATTCCCGTTGGAAACATCCGCCCGCTGCCCGGACAGCCGCGTACACACTTCAACGAGGAGGCGCTGGACGAACTGGCATCCTCCATCGCGGCAAGGGGCGTCATCCAGCCGATCATCGTCCGTCCTCTCGGTTCGGGCCGCTATGAGCTGGTCGCTGGCGAGCGGCGGTGGCGTGCCGCCCAGCGTGCGCGCCTGCACGAAATTCCCGCAGTGGTTCGCGAACTCGACCAACGCGAAGTGATGGCGCTTGCGCTGATTGAGAATCTTCAGCGCGAAGACCTCAATCCGCTGGAAGAAGCCAAGGCTTATCAGAGGCTTGCTGATGATGAGGGCATGACCCAGGCGGAAATCGCCAAGCTGGTCGACAAGTCGCGGAGCCACGTGGCGAATTTCCAGCGTCTTCTCGCACTACCTGACGACGTGCTCGCCTATCTTGCGGGGGGTGCGCTTTCGATGGGCCACGCACGGGCGCTGATCGGGAACGACGAGGCTTCGGCCCTCGCGCGACGGGCAGTGGATGAGAAACTGTCGGTACGCGAGATCGAAAGGCTGGCGAAATCGCCCTCAGGCGAGAAGACAGCCCGGAAGCCGGCGGGATATACCCGCGCCGGTTCGGACGATGCCGACATCACGGCTGTTCAAGGGCATCTCGAGGAATTCCTCGGTATGCAGGTGCGTATCAAGACGGAAGCAACGCCCAACACCGGGACGGTCACGATACGCTACCGCACGCTGGATCAGCTCGATCTCATTTGCCAGCGGCTGACAGGCGGCGACATCTAGTCCGGTCCGACACTCGCCGCAGTTGCGCCGCGCAACTTGCTGACTAATCTTCGCCGCGAACGCGGGCTTGCTGCGGGACCATTACGGTAACGGGCACAAGCATGTATTCGCCCGTTGCCGACTGGTGGCCGTGCAAGGCGCCGGAGCGGGCGCTTTCCATGTACCCATCGAGATAATTTTCGCATCGGGTCCAGGATGTATCGTCCGCTGCGGGTCGGCCGGTTGGGCCCGTCGCATCCGCGATAGCCGCTCCGCCTATTGCTCCAAGACCTGCGCCGATCAACGTTCCCGCCGTACGATCGCCGCGCCCGGCAACACGATTGCCGATGAGCCCGCCTGCGGCCGCGCCCACGATCGCCCCAAAGGCTGCCCTGTCATCGCCGCTGTCATACACAGGCCTAGGCGCGATCCGCCTGCTGCACTCGGTCAGCCATGCCTCGCGGTCGAACGCAACCACGCGCGCGCCAGGCGGGAGGGAGGGTCGTCCTCCCTGATACGCGTAGAGATACGGTGCGCTGACATGCTGAGTGGGCCTTGCGCCAAACACGGCCGGGTAGGCATAGAGGGTGGAATGGGCCGCCGTAGCGTCGTGCCGATGCGCGTGCGAATGGCCCATGCGGGGCGAATTTCCATGCTCGTGCGCCGCCGGCGCAACTTTGGGCCCATGCTTAACAACGCGAACGTGAGCGTAATCATCGGGTTCGATTGAGGGAATCGCCTGAACGTGCGGGCGCGATACGAAAACAACAGGACGATCCTCGCCCTGCCGGGCGGTGATGACGCGCTCGGCCCCGCGGACCTCCGCTTCCTCCGTCTGGTCTTGCCCAGAGATGTCGGTGGCCAGCTCGGCAAATACATAATCGCCAGCGTCGTATTCAATGACTTCCTGCGCAGAACTGGCGCTCGATACGAAAAGAAACGAGGCGCAAGCCAGCTTGAGGGCGGAAATCCGTGTCATCTCTATCACTCCGTGGGCAGAAGCGGGCCAGCCCGACCCACATGGTTACCACGGCGTTATCATCCGGCAAGCGCCGAGCAAATCTGAAGGTCGAGGGTTGTTCCGATTAGGGGCAGAGCAATCAAATTCGCGGGCCGAGCACCCGGGCCAGTTCTTCGATCCCGGCCTGATCCTCGGCATCGAAACGCGCCCGGGTGGGGCTGTCCAGATCGATGACTGCGATGACCGCGCCTTCGTGTATGACGGGAACGACCAGTTCGGAGTTGGTAACGGAATCGCAGGCGATGTGGCCCGGGAATGCGTGGACATCTTCGACAAGTTGCGAACGGCCTTCGCTGGCGGCAGTGCCGCACACACCCGTGCCCAGCGGGATACGGATGCACGCCGGCCTTCCCACAAACGGCCCCAATACGAGCTGCGAATCAATTACGCGGTAGAATCCGGACCAGTTGAGGTCGGGAAGAAAATCCCACAGCAGGGCAGCCACATTGGCCATGTTGGCCACCGGATCGGGTTCCCCGCCGGTCAGGGCATCGGCTGCCTCGATCAATTGGCGGTAAGCTTCGGGTTTGGGGCAATCGGGTGCGGGGCGAAAATCGAACATGACCGTGATTTAGTGGGCCGGGCCTAAGCTGCAAGCGATTCGCGCTCCCCATTGCCGTGCTTTCATCGCTCGCGTATCCGAATCGGTATGAGCACCCTCAAGAAACTGGGCATCGCCCTTCTCGTCCTCGTCGTAGTTCTTGGCATTGGCCTGTATTTCGTCACCCGCGGCGACACCGCCGACGTTCCGTTTGACGAGGTTGTCGGCACCGATCCAACCTTGCAGGACCCCGATGCCGAAACCTTCCCGACCGTTGCCATTGCGAAACCCGTTGGCTGGGCGGCGGACGAAGTGCCGGTCGCGTCGGAAGGGCTGGCGGTTACCCGTTTCGCCGACGGCCTCGATCATCCGCGAACCCTTCAGGCGCTGCCGAACGGTGATGTGCTTGTCTCTCTGACGCGCTCTCCGAAAAGCGGCGACGGGGGCGGGATTACCGCCTGGATCGGCAAGATGTTGATGAGCCGCGCAGGCGCCACCGGCGACTCGCCGAACCAGGTGGTTCTGCTCCGCGACGCGGATGGTGACGGCAACGCCGAAGTCCGCAAAGTGCTGCTCGAAGGGCTCGATTCCCCTTCGGGCCTCGCCTGGGGCGACGGTACCCTTTACGTCGCGAACCACGATGAAGTTCTGGCATTTCCGTACGAACTGGGCGCCGACGCCGTTTCCGGTGACGCGCGCAAGGTCACCGATTTGGCGGGCGATGGCGGCCACTGGATGCGCAATCTGGCCCTGCATCCCGCAGGCGACCGTCTGTACGTAGCCGTAGGCTCCGACACGAACATCGCCGACAAGGGCATGGAAGCCGAAGCCGGGCGGGCGCTGATCTGGGAAATCGATCTGGAGAGCGGGCGCCGCCGCATTTTCGGTTCGGGCCTTCGCAATCCGAACGGCCTCGATTTCAATCCGTGGTCCGGCGAATTGTGGACCACGGTGAACGAGCGCGACATGCTCGGTTCGGACCTGGTCCCCGATTACCTCACCAATGTTCCCGTCGGGGCGCAATACGGCTGGCCGTGGACCTATTGGGGCGAAAATTATGACCGGCGTGTCAAATACCCGATCCCTTCAAACATCAGCTATGTCCGCACGCCGGAATACGCCCTTGGGCCGCACGTGGCCGCTCTCGGCCTGGTGTTTAGCGCCGAAGGCGCAGCAATGGGCGAGAAGTTCTCCAGCGGCGCGTTCATTGCTCGCCACGGTTCATGGAATCGCAAGCCCCCATCGGGATACGACGTGGTCTATGTCGCTTTCGACGATCGCGGGAATCCGACCGGCAAGCCTGTGCCCGTGCTCACCGGCTTCCTGAAGGATGACGGCACGACGCGCGGACGCCCGACCTGGGTCGAATGGGCCGGAGATGGCGCTCTGCTCGTCAGTGACGATACCGCCGGCATCATCTGGCGGGTCATCGCACCGGGTTCCAAGGGCCAGGCCGGTATCGAGCGCCTGACGGGCAAGGCGCTGGCCCCGCAGCGCGAATTGCGAGGCCAGGCGGCTACATTCGGAGCCGACGATTACGCACGCAGCGTAACCGCCGATTGAGTTGCGCGGCGCAACTTCCTCAGCCGAGGAGTTGCGCCGTTTCCAGTTGGTAGAGGCCCTCTGAGCCCGCGATTGCAGCGCGCTTGAGGCCGGCGGCCTCCGGCACGATCCTCTCAAGGAAGAACCGGACGGTTGCGGGCTTGGCCGCGGCCAGGGCGGGAGCGTCGCCCGCTTTCACGGCGCGTAGCTGGCGCACCAATTGCCATCCGGCGACCGCAACCGCGAACATCGTGCAGAACGGGACCGACCCTGCCAACCGGTCGTCCAAGCTGGCCTCTTCGCGCATCCAGCGCGCTATGCTGGCGCAATCATCCGCAAGCGCAGCCAGATCCGCGTGATCGGCGCAATCGCGCGCGATATCCTGCGTGACGCGAATGAGCGCCTCCCCGTCGTCCATGCCCAATTTGCGCGTCACCAGATCGGCCGCCTGGATGCCATTTGTGCCTTCGTAAATCGGGGCAATCCGCGAATCGCGCCAATGCTGGGCTGCGCCTGTTTCTTCAACGAAGCCCATGCCGCCATGGATCTGGATGCCCAGGCTCGCCACTTCGATCCCGATATCGGTCCCCCACGCCTTGATCAGCGGGGTCAGCACTTCGCCGCGCGCCGCAGCCCCGGCATCGCCCAGTGTGCCGCGATCGATCTGGCCGGCGGTGTAGTAGAGCAATGCCCGCGCGCCTTCGGTCAGCGCCTTCATACGCAGCAGCATGCGGCGCACGTCCGGATGCTCGACTATCGCCACGGGAGCTCGGTCGGGCGAGCCTGCGCGGGCCGACTGGACGCGGTCGCGCGCATAGTCGAGCGCCTGCTGGGTAGCGCGTTCGCCGATCTGCACGCCTTGGTTGCCGACGTTGATGCGCGCGTTGTTCATCATCGTGAACATCGCGGCCAGCCCCCGGTTCGGCGCGCCGACCAGTTCGCCGATGCATTCGCCATTGTCGCCGTAACTCATCACGCAGGTCGGCGATGCGTTGATGCCCAACTTGTGTTCAAGACTGACGCACCGCACATCGTTGCGCGGCCCAAGCGATCCGTCCGCGTTCACGTGATACTTGGGGACGGTAAACAGCGAAATGCCGCGGCTGCCTTCGGGCGCATCGGGCAGGCGTGCCAGCACCAGATGAATGATGTTGCCGGCAAGTTCGTGTTCGCCCCAGGTGATGTAGATCTTCTGCCCGGCGATCCGGTATTTGCCCGCATGTTCGCCGTCTTCAATCGGTGTTGCGGTGGAGCGCAGGGCGCCCACGTCCGAGCCGGCCTGCGGTTCGGTCAGGTTCATCGTTCCCGACCATTCGCCGCTCACCAGCCTTGGAAGGTATTTTTCCTGAAGCTCGACCGAACCGTGATGTTCGAGAGCCTCAATCGCGCCGACGCTGAGCATCGGCAGCAGGTTGAAGGCCATGTTCGCCGTGCCGAGGTTTTCAAGAACATTGCAGGCGAGTGTGAAAGGAAGGCCCTGGCCGCCGAAGGCAACGGGGCCTGCAATCGCGTTCCATCCCTGCTCGACGTAGGATTGGTAGGCCTCCGCAAAACCGTCGGGCAGGCGAACGATGCCGTTTTCCAGCTTCGCCCCCTCGAGGTCACCCACGCGGTTGAGCGGCGCCCATTCCCCGGCCGCAAACTGGCCGATCCCTTCCACGATGGCGTCGACCATGTCGGGCTCAGCCGCCGCGAAACGCTCGCTTCGGGAAAGCTCCTCGATCCCGGCGTTTACGCGGATGGCTAGCAGCTGGTCCTGGGTGGCGGCGGTATAGGTCACGGGCATTCCTCTTGGCTTTGTGTCCAAGCGCATATAGCGCGCGGGCATGGGCGGCAAATACGTTACGGAAATGCTTCGGGCAGACGCAGCGGGAATCGCCCGCGCGTCCGAAATCCTGCGCGATGGCGGGCTCGTCGCCGTTCCGACGGAGACGGTTTATGGCCTCGCCGCCCGCGCCGACAGCGATGAGGCGGTGGCCCGAATCTACGAAGCCAAGGGGCGCCCCAGTTTCAACCCGCTGATCGTTCACGTGGCTTCGCTCGATCAGGCGAACGACCTTGCCGTGATTGGCGATGCCGCAGCGCATTTGGTGCACCGTTACTGGCCGGGGCCGTTGACGCTTGTCCTGCCGCTTCGCCAGGGTGCCCGGTTGGCTGCGGCGGTGACCGCGGGGCTGGACACGGTTGCGCTTCGGATGCCCGACAATCCCGTCATGCGCGCCGTTCTCGATGCCACGGGGCTGCCTCTCGCGGCACCTTCGGCCAACCGCAGCGGATTTATCAGCCCGACAACGCCGGGGCATGTGCTGGCTTCGCTCGACGCGCGGATCGACGCAGTGCTCGATGGCGGGCCATGCAGGGCGGGGGTCGAATCGACCATTGCGGCCGTCCGCGATGACGGGTGGATCGACGTCTTGCGTCCCGGTCCGATCGATCTCGGCCAGTCGGCATTTTCCGGCAATATCGAAGCGCCGGGCCAGCTCGCCAGCCACTACTCGCCCGGAAAGCCGGTGCGCCTTAATGCGGTGCAAGTTGCGCCAGACGACTTCATGATCGGCTTTGGTGATGTGGCCGGTGATTGCACCCTGTCATCGTCGGGTGATCTGACCGAAGCGGCTTCGCGCCTTTACGCATGTCTCCACGAAGGTGCGCGGTCCGCGAAACGGTCCATTGCGGTCGCCCCCGTGCCGGATGAAGGCATTGGCGCTGCAATCAACGATCGTTTGCGCCGGGCAGCGACGCCTGCGGGTTAGTCGCCTTCGGGCGGCGCGGGGATTGTGGGAATTATCTGCTGCATTTCAGCATAGGTGTCGCGCGCATCGTCACACGATCGCCGGCTCCCGGCCTCGCACTCGTCCAGCTGTTTTTCGTACAGCCGCTCCAGCTTGGCGAGACGCTCCTCTTGCTTGCGAATTTCGCGCCCGCGTTTTTCATCGGCTTCCGACTGGCTGGTCGTGGCCAGATCCACGCCCTTGCTGACGACCTTTACCGGCGCGGTCACGACGTCGAGCGCGGTTTTGGCCAGGCAGCCGGGCAGCAGGACGACGGCGGGTACAAGAACGGCAAAGGCTAGGCGGTGCATCGAAATTCCTTTCGCGGCACCGCCTAGCCGATAACCTGTTTCCCGTCGATGAACTCAGGCGTCCGGTGCGGTCGGCGCGTCCGGCGCGTCTGGCGCTTCCGGAGCCTCACCGGCTTCGGGTTTTGCGGCGGGTGCGGCGGTTTTGGGCGGGTTCTGGCAGCGCAGCTTGCCCGAACCCAGCGAACTGACAGTGCAATCGGCGCGGCCGATAACCGTGACGCTGCCCGATCCCACGATATTCGCTTCGACCTTCCCGTCGGAAGCAAACTCGGTATCGCCCGATCCGGCAACGGAGATGTCGGCGGCTTCGACTGACAGGCCTGCCATGCTAGCCTTGCCCGATCCGGCGATTGTCATGTCGAGAGTGCCGGTGGTGCCTGCCGCTTCGAAACTGCCTGAACCGGCAATCGTGAGGTCGAGGCTCGAGGTGTCGACGCGGTTGATCTTGGTCTTGCCAGATCCCGCGATGGTGACATCGCCTTTCCCGCTCAGCGTTTCGGCTTCGATATCGCCCGATCCGGCCAGGGTGATGCCCGTCAGGCTGGGCAGGGTGACGCGCACGATTGCGGTGCCGTTGTTTTTCCAGCTGTCCTTCTCGCGGCTTATGCCCAGCGCTCCGTCGTCCAGCGAGAACCGCAAGGCATCGACCGCTTTTTCGTCTCCGGAAACGTCGATGGACAGTTTCTCGCCCTCGGTGACGAAGACATTGTCGGGGCCTGCCAGGACAAGCTCGGTCGGGGCGGGGCCGCTCATATCGAGTTCGGCAAGCGGCACACCGTCGGTATCGCCGATCTGGACATTCACGCCGTCACAGCCCGAAACCAACGTGGCACTGGCCAATATCGCCAGGGGGGCGAGGCCTTTGATAATCTTGTGGATCATGAATGCGTTCCTTTCGCTGTTCCCGGCGTGGACCGGTTATCCGTGTTGCCGATATAATACAGCGAGCGGCTGACTGCAAGACATGCAGAAGGGGCCGCCCCTTGCGGAACGGCCCCTTGGTCGAGTTCACGATGTCGCCTGTCGATCAGGCGTCTTCGGTATTCTCGTAATATTGCGGCGCGTGTTCGCGCAGAACGTCGAGGATTTTCTCGAGAGCCGTCGGCTCGTCGGTCTTCTCCATCGCCGCCAGTTCGCGGGCGAGGCGGCTGGAGGCCGCTTCGAAGATCTGACGTTCCGAATAGCTCTGCTCGGGCTGATCGTCCGGGCGGAACAGGTCACGGGTCACCTCGGCAATCAGGACGATTTCGCCCGAATTGATCTTGGCTTCGTATTCCTGCGCCCGGCGGCTCCACATGGTCCGCTTGACCTTGGGCTTGCCCTTGAGGGTTTCCATCGCTTCCTTGAGCGTCTTGTCGCTCGACAGCTTGCGCATGCCGATCGATTCGACCTTGTTGACCGGAACGCGCAAAGTCATGCGTTCCTTCTCGAAGCGAAGAACATAAAGTTCGAGCTGCATGCCGGCGATTTCCTCGCTCTGCAGTTCGATCACACGGCCGACGCCGTGCTTGGGGTAAACAACATAATCGCCAACATCGAAGATATTCGCCTGGCTTGCCATGCATACATCCTTTCGTAAGGACCGGCCTTGGGGGGCTCGCACCGTCGCGAAAGAGCCTGTCCGCAGCCCTTGCGAAGGGGTGCAGTTAAAGCTCTATCATGAAGTTGCGGGGGTGGCCTGCCCTTTCAATTGCATCATCTGACCGGGAGCAAACCGGAACAGTTGTTGCATTATATAGCACAGCCGCACGATCATTGCGAATCGCAATTCATTTCGGACGATCGGTGGCAAGGCAATGCGCCGGGGCGCGCGAAGGCTTAGTCGCCCTCGCCGGGCTCAGCCGAGAAGTACTTGTCGAATTTGTCTTCTTCGCCCTTGTGCTCGTCTGCGTCGGCCGGCGGGGCCTTGCTCTGCGTGATGTTGGGCCATTCTGCCGAAAACTTGGTGTTCAGCTCCAGCCACTTTTCCAGATTGTCTTCGGTATCGGGAAGAATTGCTTCGGCCGGGCATTCGGGTTCGCACACGCCGCAATCGATGCATTCGCTGGGGTTGATGACGAGCATGTTGTCGCCCTCATAGAAACAATCAACCGGGCAGACTTCGACGCAGTCGGTGTACTTGCACTTGATGCACGCGTCGGTGACGACATAGGTCATGGGTAGTCGGATCCCTTGAAGTGTTTCGCTTTCCCCGCTGCTAAGGCGGATTATCCTTTGGGGTCAAGCTCGCGATAACAAGCTTCTGCCTCGCGCGGGGCGCCGCGCCGTTCGGGAAGGGCGAGAATTTCGACCAGTTTCACGCTATTACCCAGCGGCAGGGTAAGCACATCGCCCACGCGCACATCGTGCGATCCGCGTGTGACGCGCTCTCCATTTCGGCGGACATGGCCGGATTCGACCAACTTCGTCGCGGCGCTGCGGGTGCGCAAAAAGCGCAGGTGGCACAGCAGCCGGTCGATCCTCATGCGCCCATCCGATTACCGGACCAGATCGGCCAGGGCGGCAAAGGCGCTGCCTTCGACAGGGCGAGGCTCGGCCTTGCGCTCCTGCTTGCGGCGCGACGGGCGCCATTCCCACAAGTCGGGTCGCGGCGGGCCGAACGCGCCATCGGCAAGCGGCCGGGCGCGGTGCACGCGGAACCCGGCGACGCCCAGCAGGCGCACGATGTTGCCTTCTTCCAGCCCAATCGAAATCGGCAGCGACATATCCAGCGGGAACGTGCGGTGGCGATCTTTGCCCTTGGCCTTGCCCTTCGGCTTGCCCTGCGCCTTGGCACGGGCTTCGTGGGCGGCGCGAAGGATTTTTTCGGCGAGGTCGATCCGGATCGCCTGTTCGCCAGCGGCACGGTAGCCGGCAGGCATTTTCTTGCCGCCGGGAATGGTGGGCACCATCGCTTCGTTCAGCGGTCGGCGGTCGATGCCGAGCGCGCTCAGCACCTGACGCGGCGCGGGTTTGAGCAAGGCCGGCGCAAAGATGTCGAGTGCGCCGAACGTCACCCCGATCTTGCGCAGGAACGGCCTCATCTCCTTGGGAAGATGTTCGATGCCCGCCCGTTCGCGGCTTATATAGCCATGACCGGCCAGCAGATTGAGCAGCAGCGCGCGCGCCTGCGACCCGGCATCCGGATTGACCGCTGCCTTGTGCAGCTTGTCCAGCGGATCGAGCGGCGCGAGCCTGGTGGCCAGCCAGCCCTCCAGCGCCGCAACCAGCCTCGTGCGCGCGCCTTCGGGCAGCGCCTGCACCTCACGCGAAGGATGGAGCAACGGCGTCACGGTGCCGTCGCGTGTTTCCAGCGTGGCAAGTTCCTGCCCCCTCCAGCGCAGGGTGCCGCGCGAAAGTTCGATTTCCGCGAGGTCCGACGCCGCGAGCGCTTCGGCTTTCTTGCCCAGCAGGCGCGGCAGCGCCTTTTCCGCCGCGGCCAGCAGCATCCGACGATCCTCGTGACGCGCCTGCGGATCGACGACAAAGCGAAAGCCTTCGATCGAGCCGAGGGTTTCCCCTTCGACTGTCACGCTTCCGTCGGCACCCAGTTCGATGGGCAGCATGCTGGCGTCTTCACCAAGCGATTTCATAAGGATTGCCGTTCTCCGGTTGACGAATCGTTCGGTCAGCCGCGCATGGAGCGCGTCCGAAAGTTTTGCTTCCACTGCCCGCGCGCGCGACGCCATTTCGTCACGCGCCAGCACCCAGTCGGGCCGCTGGCAGATATAGGCCCAGCTGCGAATCGCTGCGATCCGCCCCTGCAGCGTATCGATGTCACCCGCCATGTTGTCGAGTTCGGAGATTCGCGCAGCGACATAGTCGGCGCCGAGGTATCCCTGCGACAGGTCCTGCCACAACCGCGCAACGAATCGCGCGTGAACATCGGGGCCGCGCTTGCGAAAATCGGGCAGGGAACAGGCTTCCCAGAAGCGCCGCACCATTCCGGGTGTGCGAACATTGGCGCTGACCGGATCTTCGGCCAGACGCTTGAGGGTGGCGAGGTCGATAGCCTCGGGGCCAAGGCGCAGCACCGGATCCGAGGGCGAGGCCTCGAGATCGGCAATTAGCGCGGCGAGGCTGTCGAAGCGCGGTTCGGGATCGCGCCAGTACAGGTGCGTCAGGGGCGCAAAGCGATGCTCCTCGATCGCGTAAATTTCCTCTTCGGTGAATTCGGGGGAGGACCCGCCATGGTTCTGGCCGGCGAGTGTCCCGAAGGTGCCGTCGCGTTGGTGCCGCCCGGCGCGCCCGGCAATCTGGGCCATTTCGGCCGGCAACAGGCGCCTCATCTTCACGCCATCGAACTTGCCCAGCCCGGCAAAGGCGACGTGGTTCACATCGAGGTTCAGTCCCATGCCCACGGCATCGGTTGCCACGATGTAATCGACTTCGCCGTTCTGGAACAATTCGACCTGCTTGTTGCGTGTCTCGGGGCTGAGCGCGCCCATCACCACTGCGGCGCCGCCGCGAAACCGGCGCAGCATTTCCGCCACGCTGTAAACCGCCTCGGCGCTGAACGCGACAATCGCGCTGCGCGGGGGCAACCGTGAAAGTTTGCGCGGGCCGATGTGGGTCAGCGTCGAGAAACGCGGGCGGTCGGAAATTTCCGCCTCGGGGACAAGTTCGCGGACCAGGGGCGCTAGTGTGGCTGCGCCGAGGATCATCGTTTCCTCCCGGCCGCGCGTGTTCAGCAGCCGATCGGTGAAGATATGCCCGCGCTCGCGGTCCGCGCCCAACTGCGCCTCGTCGAGGGCGACGAACGCGGCATTGGCCCCGTTGCGCGGCATGGCTTCCATGGTGCAGCACAGGTAACGCGCGCCCTTGGGCTCGATCCGCTCCTCGCCGGTAATCAGCGCGACCTGCGCGTCGCCTTTGATCGCCCGGACGCGGTCATAGACCTCGCGCGCAAGCAGGCGCAGCGGGAAGCCCATGGTTCCGCTAGAATGGGCGCACATCCGCTCTATCGCCAGATGGGTCTTGCCGGTGTTGGTGGGTCCAAGGACCGCCTTGATCGCGCTGTCATGCACGCCCCCTAGGTGGCAGCGCGGCACGCGCACCGCAACCGCCCGGCGCAACCCATACTCAATTCGCCGCATTCTCGACTCGCATGGCCGCAAGTTAAGGCGGTCTTTACTTTGTTTCGGCAGGAAACGCGGGCATTGGACCCGCACGGGTCGGGCCGCTTCCCCCAATCGGGTGTGGCCAATTTCGGAGGGTCAGGCGTGTTCACGTCCCACGGGGACATTGACGGCAGCGGCGATCAGTCACGCACGGGTGGGCCCGGGCAATCGGCTGCCGCGCTCACGCACGACCAGATTCTGCCCCAGATCACCTTGCCGCGCCTCTCGTTTTCGGCCTGGGCGCAAAAGCTGTCCAGCCGCGTTGCGGAACTCGACCTCGCGCCCGATCTCGGCGCCGACATCGGCAGTCCGCGTTGGTTTCGTGGGCTTGGCACGCTTGTTGGGCTGACAATCCTCGCGCTCGCCTTCTGGCCCAGCTTTGCGCCGCTGGAGGCGGCACCGCCCGCGCATATCGATGACGCGGTGCGTGACGAATACCGCAGCCAGATGATCCTGCCGCTGGCGCTGGGCGCGGACAGCGGCCGCCACATGGGCGCAACCGCGCTGGTCGAACCGCTTACCGCCGCGCCAGAACGTCCGCGTCTGGAAATGCTCGCAACCCTTGCCCGCGGGGACAGTTTCGAGCGGATGCTGCGCCGCGCCGGGGTAGGCGCTGCCGATACCGGGGCGGTGACCGATATGGTCGGCCGCGCGATACCGCTGTCCGACATCGAATCCGGTACGCAGTTCGACATCACGCTGGGCCGACGTCCTTCGCCGGGCGAACCGCGGCCGCTTGAAAAATTGACCTTTCGCGCTCGTTTCGATCTCGAACTGGCGGTGGGGCGTCTCGATGAAGGCGGCAGTCTTTCACTGGTGAAGCACCCGATCCGGGTCGATGACACACCGCTGCGGATACGCGGTACGGTGGGCAGCAGCCTTTATCGGTCGGCGCGCGCCGCCGGCGCTCCGGCCAGCGCGGTGCAATCGTTCCTCAAGACCCTGGGATCGCAGATCAACCTCGATCGCGATATCCGTTCGACCGATACCTTCGACATGATCGTGTCGCACCGCCGCGCCGCCACGGGCGAGCGACAGGCAGGCCAGTTGCTTTTCGCCGGAATCGATCGGGCCGAGAAGCCGCGGGTGCAGTTGATGCGATGGGGCAGCGATGGCCAGTTCTACGAAGCGTCGGGCGTGGGTGAACAGCGCGGCGGGCTGGTGTCGCCGGTTCCCGGCCCGGTGGGTTCGCGGTTCGGGATGCGTCGCCATCCGATCCTGGGATACCGGCGGATGCATTCCGGCCTCGATTATCGCGCCCGTCACGGGACGCCGATCGTGGCGGTAACCGATGGCCGGGTTAGCGGGGCGGGCCGGATGGGCGGCTGCGGAAACGCGGTGCGCCTGCGCCACGACGGCGGCCTCGAAACGCGGTATTGCCATATGAGCCGGATGGCGGTGAACCGCGGGCAGGCCGTGCGCCGCGGGCAGGTCATCGGTTATGTCGGGTCCACCGGCTTGTCGACGGGCGCGCATCTTCACTACGAAATGTACCGCAACGGGCGCGCGGTCGATCCGTCCTCGGTGAAATACGTGACCCGTGCACAGTTGGCCGGTGCCGAACTTCGGCGCTTCCGCGACACCCTCGCCAAATTGCGAACGGTGGAGCCGGGGGCCGCGCTTGTCGATCTCGAGCCGACAGCTACCGAGGTCGCGAGCGAGGAACCGATGCGCGAAATCGACCGCCTGGATGCACCCAAGGCTGTCGGCTGAGATTGCGCCGGGTCGCGGCTTGCGGCACAGGTTCCATCCATGAGCAACGCATCCTATCCCGCCACGCGTCTGCGCCGTACGCGCGCAAGCGACTGGAGCCGCCGAATGCACCGTGAAACGGTGATGACTTCGGCCGATCTTATCTGGCCGCTGTTCGTTACCGGCGGCACCGGCGTGGAAGATCCGGTCGCGAGCCTGCCCGGCGTATCGCGCTGGTCGGTCGACCAGATCGCGAAACGCGCAAGGGAAGCGGTCGATCTGGGCATTCCGTGCATCGCGCTGTTTCCCAACACCCCGCCCGAAGCCCGCAGCGACGACGGGGCAGAGGCGTTCAATCCCGACAACCTGATGTGCCGCGCGATCAAGGCCGTACGCGATGCCTGCGGCAGCGATGTGGGCATACTGACCGATGTGGCGCTCGACCCCTATACCAGCCACGGGCAGGACGGGCTTCTCGATGCGCACGGATATGTCGTCAACGACGACACCGTGGCGGTGCTGGTGGACCAGGCCGTGAACCAGGCCAATGCGGGCGCCGATATCATTGCCCCTTCCGACATGATGGACGGCCGCGTGCGGGCGATCCGCATGGCGCTGGAGATGGCCGATCACCCCAATATCCAGATCATGGCCTATTCGGCGAAATACGCCTCGGCCTTCTACGGCCCGTTCCGCGATGCGGTGGGCTCCGGCGGACTGCTTAAAGGCGACAAGAAGAGTTATCAGATGGACCCGGCGAACGGCGACGAGGCCATGCGCGAAATCGCCATGGACATCGCCGAGGGTGCCGACAGCGTCATGGTGAAGCCGGGCCTTGCCTATCTCGACGTGATCTGGCGCGCCAAAGAGCGCTTCGGCGTACCGGTTTTTGCCTACCAGGTGAGCGGCGAATACGCCTTGATCGAAGCGGGCGCAGCTGCCGGGGTGGCCGACCGCGAGGCCTTGCTGATGGAAAAGCTGATCTCCTTCAAACGCGCCGGATGCAGCGGGGTTCTCACCTATCATGCGCCTTTGGCGGCGCGCATCCTCAATGGCTGAGTTCCGTCACGAGACCGAACGCCTGATCATGCGCGACTGGCGCGATGAGGATTGGCCACGTTTCTGGGAAGCGACCAACACGCCGGCGGTCATGCGGTGGCTGGGCGGGGTTTGCGATGCGGCCAAGCGGCAGGGGGCACAGGACCGGCTGCTTTCCTATGCCCGTGAACACGGACACACTTTCTGGGTGATCGAGCGCAAGGACGATGGTGAAATACTGGGGTTCTGCGGCCTGAAACGCTGCAACCAACAGGGCGGGCCGATCGGAATGATGGAGGCTGGCTGGCGCCTGCGCGAGGACGCGTGGGGCAAGGGTTACGCCAAGGAAGCCGCGATGGCCTCGCTCGACCTTGCCTTCGGCAGGTTCGCGGCGGACGAGGTGGTGGCGCTCACCGTCAACGGTAACGAGGGAAGCTGGGGCCTGATGAAGCGGCTCGGAATGCGACGCCGCGAAGACCTGGACTTCGCCAGCGCGGATTTCGACCCGGATAACCCGGTCATCATCGTCTATTCGGTCGATCGCGCCGCGTGGGAATCGATCAATGGCTGACATCGTTGCCGAAACCGATCGCCTGATACTCCGCACGATCGACGAAGGCGATGCGGCCGAACAATTCCGCCTGCTCAACACGCCGGATGTGATGGCGCGTCTCGGTGGGACCAAGGAACTGCACGAGATCGAGGCGAAGCACGCCCGTTCGATGGCCCTCTACGCGCGCGAAGGCTTCAGCTTCCTTTTCATGATCGAGAAGTTCAGCGGCGAAATGGTCGGCCACTGCGGAATGAAGCGTGTCGATCATCCCCGCGCGCCCAATCAGGGGGATCATGAAATCGGCTGGCTTGTTCGCCAGGATCGCTGGCGGCGCGGCTATGCCGAAGAAGCGATGCGTGCGGTGATCGACTGGGCGTTTACGCGGATCGGCGCGCCGCATGTCGTCGCGTTGACCAGCGAAGCGAACGTGGGAAGCTGGCACCTGATGGAAAAGCTCGGCATGGTGCGGCGAAGGGATCTCGACTTTTCCGATCCGGACTATCCGCCCGAAGACAACCCCACGATCCAGTACTCGCTCGCCGCAGAGCAATGGGAGAGCACACGATGACCGCGCAACGCCCCGGTGTCACCATCATACCGATCCACGGCCACACGCCGAAAATTCACGATTCCGCGTTTGTCGCGCCCGGCTGCACGATCATCGGCAATGTCGAGATCGGGGCCGATAGCTCGATCTGGTACAATTGCGTCCTGCGCGCCGATGTAAGCCGGATCGTTATCGGCCAGCGCAGCAATATCCAGGACGGCAGCGTGTGCCATTGCGATCCCGAACGTCCGGGCGATCCCGATGGTTCACCGCTGATCATCGGCGACGATGTGCTGGTTGGTCACATGGCCATGGTGCACGGTTGCACGATCGAGGACCGCGGTTTCGTGGGGTTGGGGGCGATCGCCATGAACAAGTCGGTGATCGGTTCGGACGCGATGCTGGCTGCCGGTGCGATGCTGACCGAAGGCAAAGTCATGGGCCCGCGCGAGCTATGGGGCGGCCGCCCCGCGCGCAAGATGCGCGATCTCGACGAAATGGCGATCATGGGAATGCGCATCGGCGTGGCGCATTATGCCGAGAATGCCAAAGCCCACGCGGCCGCAATCGATGAAGCGACCAAGGGCTGACTTCCCCGACCCCGAGGCGCTGTTATCGCTGGCCGACGCCGAAGGACGGCTCGCAATCCGCGTGACGCCGGGGGCGCGAACCCAGGGGATTGCTGTCGAAGGCGGCCGCGCCGTGGCAAAAGTGCGCGCGAAACCACAGGACGGCGCAGCGAACGAAGCGGTTCGCAGACTGATCGCCTCCGCGCTCGGCATCGCGCCTTCAGGGGTGGAGTTGTTGCGCGGCGCAACTTCTCGCGAGAAGCTGTTCCGTATCAGACCTGCGGCTTGAGATAACCGACCATGTGCGGCAGCAGATCCGCCTTGCCGATGGCCACGCCGTGCATCCGCATGATCGCGTAGGCGGTGCTGGTGTGGAAATAGAAGTTGGGCAGCGCCCAGTCGCGCGCATACTGATCGGCCGAAAGGCGGAAGGTCATTCCATTTGGCAACGCCATGTCGAATTCCTCGTCAGCAGCGATAAAATCGCCGGGCTGCACCGTGTCGAGCATGGCCAGGGTTTCTGCGATCCGGTCCTTCGCATCGGCAAGGCTTGCGGGATCATCGTCGTGTGAGGTGAAATCGCGCTTGGCCAGGCGGACCAGCCCTTCGCCCGGAAAATTCGCGACGAAGCGGAATTGGGTGGCCAGTGGGAACATGTCTTGCGCCAGCCGTTCCGCCAGGAGCGCATCGCCCTTGGAATGCGCGGCGGCCTTGTCGATCATTGCGGAAAGCGCGCGCAGGGTGTTGCGCCACGTCGGCACGATCAGGTCATAGGTTGTCATGTGAATCTCCCGGTTCCCGGCTACGCCTAGCCGCGACGGTCCGGGCGTCAATCCCTCACCAGAGCGCGCAGGGATTCGATCCGGTCCGCTTCGTGCGCGGGCTTGTCCCAGCGAATGCGGTGGATACGCGGAAAGCGCATGGCGAGGCCGGACTTGTGACGCTTGCTTTCATGCACGCTGTCGAACGCCACCTCGAACACCAGGGTCTTTTCGGTTTCGCGAACAGGTCCAAACCGGTTCACCGTGTTCTGCCGCACATGGCGATCGATCTTCTTGAGTTCCTCGTCGGTGAAACCCGAATACGCCTTGCCCACCGGCAGGAGGTCCGCGCCCGAATCCGGATCGCCGTCCCAGCATCCGAACGTGTAGTCCGAATAGAAGCTCGAACGTTTGCCGCTGCCGCGCTGGGCATACATCAGCACGCAATCCACCAGCAGCGGGTCTCGCTTCCACTTGTACCAGAAGCCGACGCGCCGCCCCGCGATATAGGGGCTGTCCCGCCGCTTGAGCATCAGCCCTTCGATGGCATCGTCACGCGCGCCTTCGCGGATTGTCGCAAGATGGCCGAAGTCATCCGCCTCGACCACCTGGCTTAGATCGAAATGGCTTTGGGGCAGGCGCGCCATCAGCGCGTCGAGCCGTAACCGCCGCTCGCTCCACGCCCGTTCGCGCAAATCCTCCCCCTCGACGATCAGTGCATCGTAGAGGCGCACGAACGCCGGGTATTCGCCCAGCATCTTCTTGCTCACGGTCTTGCGGCCAAGCCGCTGTTGCAGCGCGTTGAAGCTTGCCGCACCGCCCGCTTCGCCGCCCTGGGTCGATCCGCGCACCAGCAATTCCCCGTCGAGGACTGCGGGGAACGGCAGGGCATCGAGGAGTTCGGGAAAGGTGGCGGAAATATCGTCGCCCGATCGCGAATAGACCCGCGTCTCGTCGCCTGCCCGGACCAGTTGCACCCTGATGCCGTCCCACTTCCACTCGGCGGCATAGTCCGCCAGGTCGACCACGGTATCGTCCAGCGGATGGGCCAGCATGAACGGCCGGAAGGTCGGCAGATTTTCGGTGTCCGGCGGTTCGACCCCGTCGGCGGCCCAGGCGAACAGTTCGGGGTAGGGCGGCTGGAGCCCGTGCCAATATTCCTCGACCTCGTCGACCGACACATCGAACGCCTGCGCGAAGGCGGTCTTGGCAAGGCGCGATGAAATTCCGATCCGCATTCCGCCTGTGGCCAGCTTGAGCAAGGCATAGCGACCCGACGAATCCAGCCTGTCGAGCAGTTTGGGCAGTTCGGACACCACGCTCTTGCGGGTCATATTTCCCAGCGCGCCCACCACCTCGTCGATCGTCGGGGGCGGGGCGATGGCCGCCCGATCGGGCGGTTCGGGCCACAGCAGGCTGGCGGTTTCCGCCGTGTCGCCCACGAAATCGCGGCTCAGGGTCCACAAGACGGGATCGACCCGCTCCGCCATCAGGTTCCGGATTGTCGAGCTTTTTACCGACGGGAAATCGAGCCCGTCCGAAAGGGCCGCCAGCGCCCACCCGCGGTCATCGGGGGATGCGCTGCGCAGGTATTCCGCGATCAGGCGCAGCTTTTCGTTGCGGGAACGGGTGTAAACCAGCGCATCGACGAGGGCGGCGAACTCTTCCATGCCCTAGTCGTCCTCGTCCTCGTAACCGACCAGCGCCAACGCACGCGCGCGGCGTTGGTGGAGCTGGCACCAGCGCAGCAGCGCATCCTCGCGCCCGTGCGTGATCCAGTTCTCCTGCGCGCCGACCTCTTCGATCGTGCGCGTCAGTTCGCCCCAGTCGGCATGGTCCGAGATTATCAGCGGCAATTCGACGTTCCGCTGGCGCGCGCGCTGGCGTACGCGCATCCACCCGCTTGCCATGGCGGTGATCGGATCGGGAAGACGCCGGCTCCAGCGGTCGTTAAGGGCAGATGGCGGGCACACGACCACCGCGCCGCGCATGTCGTCTTTCGCGTAATCCGAAACCAGGCGCAATTCGCCCAGGTCCACGCCATGCTCTTCATAGAGACGGCACATCTTTTCCAGCGCACCGTGGAGATAGATCGGGGCCGTGTGCCCCGCCGCGCGCACTTCCGCGATAACACGCTGTGCCTTGCCAAGGGCATAGGCGCCAACCAGCACACAGCGTTCGGGATGGGCAGCGAGCCGGTCGAGCAGTTTGGCCATTTCGTCCGCGATGGGCGGGTGCGTGAACAACGGCAGGCCGAAGGTCGCTTCGGTGATGAAAATGTCGCACGGCGTGACTTCGAACGGGGGGCACGTGGGATCGGGGCGGCGTTTGTAGTCGCCGGTTACGACAACCCGCTCACCGGCATGTTCGAGCAGGATCTGGGCGCTGCCGAGCACGTGTCCGGCGGGGATGTAGGTCGCATCGACGCCGCCCTTCAGGCGGATGGTTTCGCCATATCGGACAGGCGTTGCGCCCCCGTCAGTCGCGTAGCGCAACTTCATGATCGCCAGGGTTTCGGGCGTGGCGACGGTCTGGCCATGCCCGCCGCGCGCGTGATCGGCATGTCCGTGCGTCACCAGCGCGCGATCCGCCGGGCGCGACGGGTCGATCCAGCAATCGGCGGGCACGACGTGTATCCCGTGCGGTTCGGGACGGATCCAGGAAAAAGGGGCTGCCATTCCCGATTCAAGCGAGAGCGAGCGCAAGCGTTCCCGAAAGGATCATCCGCCGGTGGGTTTCAGCCGGTCCATCATCTGGCGAAAGCCGGGTTTCTGTCCGGTTGCCAGCAGGCTCGCGCGGAACAGGCGACCGAGGAAAATGACCTCCAGCACCACGAACGCGGCCAGCACGATCCCGGCGCCGATCAATTCCCACACCTCGATCCCGATCCCCAACCGCGCCAGCACGGCAAACGGGGTCCAGAACGGAATCCATGTCAGGAGCTGGACCAGGAACCCGTCCTTCCCGGCGACGATCGAATTGAGCAACAGCGTGATCGGCAGGATGATGCCCAGCAGGATTGGCATCAGATAGCCCTGCGCCTCGCTCATCGAATCGGCCATCGCGCCAACGGCCACGAACAGGATCGAGATCGCGATATAACCCACGATGAAAAAGTAGATCATCGCGATGATGGCAACGGGCGACGTCAGCGGTTCCAGCGCAGGGCGGATCATGTCGGCAATCGCGCCCTGGGTGAAGAAGACCGCTACTGCGGCGCATCCCAGCCACACCGCGATCATCGACAGGCCGACAGCCAACGCCCCCAGCAGCTTGCCGTACATCAGCTCTTCCGGCCGCACGCAGGCGAGGAGCGATTCGATCAGCTTGTTCGAGCGTTCCTCCACCGATCCTTGCAGCATCCAGCTGCCGGACAGCATCAGGCTCATCATCAGGATATAGGCCAGGGCAAGGGGCACGATCGAGCGGATGAGCATGGATTCGCGCGCCCCGCCGCCGGGCGGCGGCGTGGTCACCGAAATTGCCGGGGCCGCCGACTGGATGGCAAGGGCCGTTTCGCCGGAAAGTCCCTGCTGCGTCAGCAGGCGCTGGCGCAGGTCGGCGGTCAGCACGTCCTGCAACGGGGTTACGAAGTCAGCACTGGGCTGTTCGTTGGACCACAGCCTGACGGTGGGGTCGCGGGGATAATCGGCCCCGATCATCAGGACGATATCGGCGCCGCCTGCTTGATCGTTCCCGTCCGCTTTAAGCATCGCGTCCACGGCATCCTGCAGCGCGTCCCCTTCCAATCCCATGATCTGCGGATCGGCTGGCGAGAACGCATAGGCGGGCTCGTGCGTTTCGAATTCCGGGGTTTCCGCCGCCCGGACCGCGTCGATCTTGCGGATGGCTTCGTCCACGCCGCCGCCCTCGCGAAAGGCTGCCACATCGGCGGCGGTGTACCACCGATCGAACTGGGCCCAGGGCGCCTGCGGGTCCGCCTCTTCCAGATTGTGGCGACGCACATAGCGCGACAGATCGCCGATCACGTGGCGGTCGCCTTCCAGTGCGAAGCGATCCTCGATGGCCTGCGCGGTTTGCCCGCCAGAACGGTCCATCACGACGACGCGTTCGGATTCGTCTTCTTCAAGGCTGCCGGCGAACAGTGGACCCAGCGCAAGAGCAAGGGGCAGCAGCAGAAGTGTCAGCCAGAAGCTCTTCATTGCGGCAGTCTGGCGAAATTCGCGCGCGGCGATCAGCAGGATGTTGTTGTTCATTGCTCGACCCCCTCGTCGCCGACCATCTGGACGAAGACATCGTGCAGCGAAGCGCGGTGCTCTTCAAACTGGCGGAGCGCGATTGCCTGCGTGGTGCAGGTTTCCAATACGTCCGCGGCGCTGACGCCCGGCACAAGCTGCAGGTCGTAGCGTGTCCAGCCATCACCCAGGTCTTCCAGCGCATCGGCGCGGGCGACGCCGCGAACCGCCGCGATCTGGGGGCGGGCGGTTGCCGTGATACGGGCTGGCAGGCTGGCCCTTGCTTCGTCGAGTGTTCCCTCGAACCGTTTGCTTCCGCGCCGAAGCAGCAGCAGGCGGTCGCACAGGCGTTCCGCGTGCTGCATGACATGGGTGGAAAAGATCACGGCGGCACCACGCCGTGAAGCGCGCAGGATTTCATCCTCCAACAGCCCCTGGTTGACCGGATCGAGGCCGGAAAAGGGTTCATCCAGCATCAGCAACTGCGGGCGGTTGACGAGCGAGCAGGCCAGCTGGACTTTCTGCGCCATGCCCTTGGACATGTCCCCGATGTTGCTTTTCGCCCGGTCGGCCAGCTCGAAACGTTCGAGCAGCTCCATCCCGTGCTGGCGCGCATCCCCGGGGTCCATTTCCTTGAGGCGACCGAAATAGACGATCGCGTCGATGGCCTTCATGTTGGAATAGAGCCCGCGTTCTTCGGGCAGGAAGCCGATGGCCGCCGCGTTGCGCCTGTCGGGCGTGCTGCCGAGCACTTCGATGTGACCGGAGGTGGGACGGATAATGTCGAGCATCATCCGCAAGGTCGTGGTCTTCCCAGCGCCATTTCCGCCCAGAAAGCCGAAGATTTCCCCTTCCTTCACGGAGAAGGAAAGATCGTCCACCGCCAGGAAATTGTCGAACCGCTTGACCAGGTTTTCGACCTGCAGGACAGGCATTAAGCATTCCTCCCGAGTACCGGCCGTAGCAGTAGGGCGGGAAGGCGCAGCGCTCAACCTATTCCGGTTAAACGCAAAAACAGGGCCGACGGTTGGCTATACCGCCCGCCGGCCCCGGTTGTTACTTGCCGCTGTCGTCCTTGCTCTCGCTGGCGCCAGCATCGGGCTTCTTGACCGCCGTCTTCGCTTTCGCGGCGGACTTTTTCCTGGCGGGCGGCTTGCGCTTGGCCTTGGGCGGCGCCGGGGTCAGTTCGAAGGACGGCTTGTTGTCCTTCACGCTCACATGAACCTCGCCGCCATCGGACAGCTTGCCGAACAGCAGCTCTTCGGCGAGCGGCTGCTTGATCTTGTCCTGGATCAGACGCGCCATGGGGCGTGCGCCGTACAGGCGGTCATACCCCTTGTCGGCCAACCACGCGCGGGCTTCCTTGTCGAACTGGATATCGACATTCTGTTCGGCCAGTTGCAGTTCCAGCTGGAGGATGAACTTGTCGACCACGCGGGCGACCGTTTCCTTGCCCAGATAGCTGAACGGCACCACCGCATCGAGGCGGTTGCGGAATTCCGGTGTGAACATGCGCTTCACGGCATCTTCGCTCGCGTCTTCCTTGGACACGTCGCCAAAGCCGATCCCCTGCCGTGCCATGTCGGCGGCGCCGGCGTTGGTGGTCATGATCAGAACGACGTTGCGGAAATCCACCGTCTTGCCGTGATGGTCGGTCAGGCGCCCGTTATCCATCACCTGCAACAGGATGTTGAACAGGTCGGGATGCGCCTTCTCGATTTCGTCGAGCAGGAGGACGCAATGCGGGTTCTGGTCGACCGCATCGGTCAGCAGGCCGCCCTGATCGTAGCCGACATAGCCCGGAGGGGCGCCGATCAGGCGGGAAACGCTGTGACGCTCCATGTATTCGGACATGTCGAAACGCTTGAGTTCAATGCCCATGATGCTGGCCAGCTGGCGCGCCACTTCGGTCTTGCCGACACCGGTGGGGCCGCTGAACAGAAAGCTGCCGATCGGCTTGTCCGGATCGCGCAGGCCCGCACGCGACAGCTTCATCGCGGTGGACAGCTTCTTCACGGCGGCGTCCTGTCCGAAGACGACATGCTTGAGGTCGCGTTCGAGGTTTTCGAGCGCCTTCTTGTCGTCCTTCGAAACAGATTTCGGGGGAATCCGGGCCATCGTGGCGATAACCTGCTCGATCTCACGCGAAGTGATCTTCTTCTTGCGGCGGCTGGGCGGCACAAGCATCTGCATCGCGCCGACTTCGTCGATCACGTCGATCGCCTTGTCGGGCAGTTTGCGGTCGTTGATGTACCGCGCCGACAATTCGACCGCCGTCTTCAGAGCATCGGCGGTGTAGGTGACCTTGTGGTGCCCTTCGAACGCGCTCTTCAGACCCTTGAGGATCTTGATCGTGTCTTCGACGGTGGGTTCGTTCACATCGATCTTCTGGAACCGGCGCAGCAGCGCGCGATCCTTTTCGAAGTGGTTGCGGAATTCCTTGTAGGTGGTCGAGCCGACACAGCGGATTGCGCCGCTCGAAAGCGCGGGCTTGAGCAGGTTGGATGCATCCATTGCCCCGCCGCTGGTTGCGCCGGCGCCGATGACGGTGTGGATTTCGTCGATGAACAGAATGGCATCGGGCATGCCCTCCAGCTCGTTCACCACCTGCTTGAGACGCTCCTCGAAATCGCCGCGATACCGTGTTCCGGCAAGCAGGGCGCCCATGTCGAGCGAATAGATCACCGCGTTGGCGAGCACTTCGGGCACTTCACCCTCGACGATCTTGCGCGCAAGCCCTTCGGCGATCGCGGTCTTGCCGACGCCGGGATCGCCCACATAGAGCGGGTTGTTCTTGCTGCGGCGGCACAGGATCTGGATAGTGCGATCGACTTCGGGTCCGCGGCCGATCAACGGATCGACCTTGCCGGCTTCCGCCTTGAGGTTGAGGTTGACCGTGAACTGGTCGAGCGCGGTTTCCTTCTTGCCCTTGGCATCGCCCTTTTCTTCGGCTTCGGGCGCCGCCTCTTCGGCACCTTGCGCGGGGCGGCCTTCGATCTGCTTGCCGCCCTTGCCGATGCCGTGGCTGATGAAGCTGACCGCATCGAGCCGGCTCATATCCTGCTGTTGCAGGAAATAGACCGCGTAGCTGTCCCGCTCGGAGAAGAGGGCGACGAGGACGTTGGCGCCCGTCACGGTGTCCTTGCCGCTGGACTGGACATGCAGGATCGCACGCTGGATCACGCGCTGGAACCCGGCCGTCGGCTGGGGATCGGCACCGTCGTCCGATTTGAGCGACTGATATTCCTGTTCGAGATACTGCTTCACCACCGCGCCGAGTTCGTCGACATCGACACCGCAGGCAGCCATCACCTGGGCGGCGTCTTCGTCGTCGATGAGCGCCAGCAGCAGGTGTTCGAGCGTGGCGTATTCGTGCCGACGCTCGCCCGCGTCGCTGAGCGCTGCGTGGAGGGTCTTCTCGAGATTTGCTGCGAAACTGGGCATTCAGTGGGTCTTTCTTGCGGGCTCGCGAGGTGCGAGCAAGGGGGAGCTTATGGCCTGAAGGTTAGCCAAAGCTGTATGCGTGGCCGATATGGGTGCGACGGAGGAAAATTTCAGCCCCCGCGCCATCACCTATTCCTTGCGCCCGAACAGCGCCTCGGCGGCGTCGCGTTGCGCGGCGGCCTTGAGACGGTGTTTTTCCACCCGGGCAATTTCCGCTTCGAGGAGGGCGATCCGCTCCTCCAGTTCATCCTGGGAATAGGGGCCGAGATCCTCCGCGGCGAGCTTGCTCGCGGCATCGCCTATGGGGCGGGGACGATCATCGTCTTGCATTGCAGCCAATCTCGCAAGCTTGCCCGGTTGCTGTCAACGGGGGTGCGCTGTATTGCCCCCTTCCGTGGCTCTGGCGCCACGATGCCAGTGCGCGAAGCAGGGGAAAAACGTGGTAGCGAATGTGCCCGATACGATGATCGCGATGGGTTTTGACGAGCCGGGCGGTCCCGATGTCTTCCGTCCCGAAACGCTCCCCGTTCCCCAGCCGGGCGAAAACCAGCTCCTGATCCGCGTGAGCCACGCAGGCGTAAACCGGCCCGATGTGATCCAGCGGCAGGGCTTTTATCCCCCGCCGCCCGGCGCATCCCCGATCCCGGGGCTGGAAATTTCCGGCACGGTCGTCGCGCTGGGCAAGGGCGCTGCCCCCGAAATGCTCAACCGCCGCGTGTGCGCGCTGGTATCGGGTGGCGGTTATGCCGAATACTGCCTTGCGAACGCGGCCCATTGCCTGAATGTGCCGCCGGAAATGGACATGGCCGCAGCGGCGGCGATCCCGGAAACGCTGTTCACCGTCTGGCACAACGTGTTCGAGCGCGGCTGGGCCCGCGAAGGCGAGACTTTGCTGGTGCATGGCGGCACGTCAGGCATCGGGACCATGGCCATCATGCTCGGCAAGGCGTTCGATCTGACCGTCATCACCACCGCCGGCAGCGACGACAAGTGCGAGGCCGCACGCGAGCTGGGTGCAGACCTGGCGATCAATTACAAAGAGGCGGACTTTGTCGAGGAAGTGAAGAAATTCACCGATGGCAGGGGCGTGGACGTGGTGCTCGACATGGTTTCGGGCGACTATGTGGCCAGAAATGTCGAATGTCTGGCCGACGATGGCCGCCATGTGACGATCGCGGTTCTGGGCGGACTGAAGGCCGAACTCAACATGGCCACCATCATGCGCAAACGCGTGACGTTGACCGGGTCGACCCTTCGGCCGCGATCCGATGAATTCAAGGCGCTGCTTGCCGATGAAATCTACAACCACGCGTGGCCGCTGTTCGAAGACGGCACCGTGGCGCCGGTCATGGACCGTACTTTCGCGCTGACCGAGGCTGGCCTTGCCCATGCGCGGATGGAGGCCGGCGACCACATCGGCAAGATCGTGCTGAAGGTTCTCGGTGACCCGGACGACGCTGCGTGAGGAGCCGCACACAGGCAATTGCCTGACCGGAAAGTGTAACGAAGTCCCCGATACGTAACGGTTTTGTGGTCGGCGTGTAATATTTGCCCGCCATGGTGAGGTCGACCAGCGATGGGGGACCTCATCCATGACCGAATTACCGGCCGAACTTGCGACGCTGCACACGATAACCGGCTTCCCGTCCGTCCGGCCCAGCGTGCCGGAGCGCACGGTGGGCGAGCGGCGGCGTTTCCGCACGATCTGGATCAGCGATATCCACCTTGGCACCAAGGGCTGCAACGCGGGTCTGCTGATCGACTTCCTCGATCATACCGACAGCGACACGATGTATCTTGTCGGCGACATCATCGATGGCTGGCGATTGAAGAAAAAGTTCTACTGGCCGCCCGAGCACAACGACATCGTCTGGCGCATACTCAAACGTGCGCGGCGCGGGACGCGGATCGTGTATATCCCGGGCAATCACGACGAAATGGTACGCCCGTTCTGCGGCATGAATTTCGGCGGGGTGGAGATTTTGCGCGCCGCGTTCCACGATACGGCTGATGGACGCCGACTGATGGTGCTGCACGGCGACGAATTCGACACCATCATGCTGGCCCACCGCTGGCTCGCCTTCGTCGGTGACGCCGCCTACCACCTGATGATGCGGCTCAACAACTGGGTCGCCATCGTGCGCAATCGGCTGGGCCTGCCTTACTGGTCGATCTCCAGGGCGGCCAAGCACAAGGTCAAGAACGCGGTCGAATTCATCTCCAAATACGAAGAGGTCGTCGCCCGCGCCGCCGGGGAGCGCGGGGCCGATGGGGTGGTGTGCGGCCACATCCATACCGCCGAATTCCGCGCATTCACGCAGGATGGCAGGCGGGTCGAATACTGGAACGATGGCGACTGGGTCGAAGGCTGCAACGCGCTTGTCGAACATTTCGACGGGACAATGGAAATCCTCCACTGGCCGGAAGAAGTCGCGCGGCGCGACCGGATTGAAACCCCATCGGGCCGGGAGGCGGCGTGACGGCACTCTCGCGCATCGATAGCGCGGCTGTGCCGGAAGCTCTCCCTACTCGAATTGCGATCATAACCGATGCCTGGGCGCCGCAGATGAACGGTGTGGTGCGAACCCTGGCCGCGACGTGCGATGCCTTGCGTGCCGAAGGGCGCGAACTGCTTGTCGTTTCGCCGGATCTGTTTGCCAGCATCCCATGCCCGACCTATCCGGAAATCCGGCTGGCGTTTCCGGCCCCGGGCACAGTCGCCGAAATGCTGCGCCGTTTTGCCCCCGACGCGATCCATATCGCGACCGAGGGCCCGCTCGGCATGACGGCACGCCGCTATTGTCTGCGCCACGGCGTGCGGTTTACCACTGCCTATCACACACAGTTCCCCGAATATGTGGCGCGGCGTACCAACCTGCCGGCGCGATGGTTCTGGAATTACATCGGCTGGTTCCATGCGCCTGCGGAGCGTGTGCTGGTGTCGACCGCAAGCATCCGCGAAGAGTTGCGCTCGCGCGGGCTCGCCAGGGTCCATCACTGGGGCCGCGGCGTCGATCTCGACAGCTTTTCCCCGAACGCGCCCCCGCCAGCCGAATTTGCCGGTCTTGTCCGGCCGATCCAGCTTTATGTCGGTCGGGTCGCGGTGGAGAAGAACATCGAGGCTTTCCTGGCGTGCAGGCATCCCGGCACCAAGGTTGTGGTGGGCGACGGTCCCGCCCTTGCTGCGCTGCAGCGCCGTTATCCGGAAGCACATTTTCTCGGGCGCAAGGCCGGCGCGGACCTGGCGGGCTGTTACGCCGGAGCCGATGTCTTCGTCTTTCCCAGCCGAACCGACACATTCGGCCTGGTGATGATCGAGGCGCTCGCCTGCGGCACACCGGTTGCGGCGTTTCCGGTGCCGGGGCCGGTCGATATCGTGATCGGCGCTGTTGGTGCGCTCAGCGAGAACCTCGACCGGGCGATCGATGCCGCGCTTTACTGCTCGCGTAAGGAGTGCGTTGCGTATGGGGCGAAGTTCAGCTGGGAGGCCGCCACCCGGCAATTCCTCGCCGGTCTGGCAGCGTTCGATGGCGAAACGCAGCTTTCGCCTTAGGGATTCGCTTGCCGAATCCGTCCCCCTCGCCTACATCGCTACCGCAACGGCCGCTCCGAAAGGGGCGGCCCTTCTATTTTTTGGATCCGAGAGAAGGCACAAAGATGGCCGATCAACCCAAACCGCTCATGCCGCATGCGACCGCCACCTGGCTGATCGACAACACCGGGCTTTCCTTCGAACAGATCGCGGAATTCTGCGGCATTCACATCCTCGAAGTGCAGGCCATGGCCGACGATCTGGCGGGCAGCAAGTACACCGGCCGTGATCCTGTACACGCAGGCGAACTCACGCTCGACGAAATCGAGAAGGGTCAGGCCGACGCGGAATACAGCCTCAAGATGCACCGCGCACCGGTGGCCGTCAGCCGGACCAAGGGGCCGCGTTACACGCCCGTTTCCAAGCGTCAGGACAAGCCCGACGGTATTGCCTGGCTGCTGCGCAACCACTCCGAGATTTCGGACGCGCAGATTTCCAAGCTGATCGGCACCACGCGCAACACCATCACCGCGATCCGCGACCGCAGCCACTGGAACATCCAGAACATCCAGCCCAAGGATCCCGTGACTCTGGGCCTGTGTTCGCAACGCGAACTCGATGCGGTTGTCGCCAAGGCGGCCAAGAAGGCCGGCATCGAAAGCGAAGCGGCACCGGTCGAAAGCGGCACCGATCGCGAAAAGCTGATCGAGGAACTGCGCGCCGAACGCGAAGCAAGTGTGAAGGCGGCCTCGGAAGCCGCGCAGGAAGCCGAAGCCGCTGCATGGCTGGTCGCCAAGCGTGCGTCGGAAGAAGCGGGCGAGGAAGGCGAGGAGGCCTGATCGCCCGCGCACGCCGTTAAGGCAATGCGCTGAAAGCCTATTTTGCTTGCGATTGGTGCCGCCACGCGGCATCGTGCTTACATGGATGTAAGTAAGCTGGCGAACCACCATCCCGTTCCATGGGATACCACGTTCACGCCGGTGGCCCTGCCCGACATGTTCGCGCAGACCACCGCGCGGGCGCCCGACGCGCCGCTGGTCCATTTCCTGGACCGAACCTACTCCTACGGCGAACTGTATGCCGATGCGCAGCGCTTCGCCCTGGCGCTCAAGGCGCGCGGGATCGCTCCGGGTGACCGTGTCGGCCTGTTCCTTCCCAATGTCCCGATCTACGTTTCCGCCTATTACGGCGCGATGATGGCGGGCGCGGTCGTGGTGAACTTCTCGCCGCTTTATTCGGTCGACGAACTTGCCGCGCAGGTCGCGGATTCGGGCACTCGCGTGCTGGTGTGCGTCAACGTGCCCGAATTGATGGGAACAGCGGAAAAGGTCCTTCACGGGTCGGGCCTCGAAACGCTGGTGGTCGGCGAACTGGCCGCGATGCTGCCGCCGCTGAAGGGTTTCGCGATGAAGCTCTTCGCGCGCAGAAAGATTGCCAAGGTGCGTTTCGGTTCGGACATCCTGCGCTGGTCCGACCTTCTCAAGACCGCCGGGCGAACCGGCAAGCCTGGCGAAAAGCACCCCGACCTGACTTCACCCGGCCCACAGGATCTGGCGCTGCTGCAATACACCGGCGGGACCACCGGGACGCCGAAGGGGGCGATGCTCACCCACGCCAACCTGTCGGTCAACGCGCAGCAGGTCGCCAGCATCAACCCGTTTGGCGATGCGCCGAACGAGGTGTTCATGGGTGCCCTGCCGATGTTCCACGTCTTCGCCAACACGGCCTTGCTCAACCATGCGGTGACCACCGGGGCCTCGATCGCGATGGTCCCGCGGTTCGAAACCGCCCAGGTCCTGGCCACGATCGAGAAATACGGCGCGACGGGTTTCCCCGGTGTGCCCACGATGTTTCAGGCTTTGCTCGACCATCCGAAACTGGACAGCACCGATCTTTCCACCCTCAAGGTCTGCATATCGGGCGGCGCACCGCTCCCCGCACCGGTGCGGGAGAAGTTCGAGGCGCGAACGGGCGTCCGGCTCGTCGAAGGATACGGCCTCACCGAAAGCAGCGGGGTCGTCTCGGCCAATCCCTATGCCGGGATGCGCAAGCCGGGGACGATCGGCAACGTGGTGGCGGGCACCGAAATCCTGCTTCTCGACAAGGCCGATCCCACCGTGATCGCCCCGGATGGCGAACCGGGCGAACTGGCCCTTTATGGCCCGCAGATCATGCAGGGGTACTGGAACCGCCCCGACGCTGCGAAGGACGTGTTCGTTACCCATCTGGGCAAGCAATGGCTTCGCACCGGCGATGTGGCGACCGTCGATGAGGACGGCTTCGTCACCATCGTGGACCGGATCAAGGACATGATCGCGGTCGGTGGGTTCAAGGTTTTCCCAAGCCAGGTCGAACACGTCCTGCTGGAAAACGATGCCGTGAAGGAAGCGCTGGTTATCGGCGTGCCCGACGATTATCGCGGCGAAGCGCCGCAGGCCTATGTCACCCTCAACGACGGCAGCGATGCCGATGGCGACGGGCTGCGCGACTGGCTGAACGCGCGTGTCGGCAAGCACGAGCGCGTGAACGCGGTGATCGTGCGGCACGAGCTTCCCAAGACGATGATCGGCAAGCTCGACCGTAAGGCCCTGCGCGCCGAAGTGCTCGACTGAGGCGCAAAGAAAAGGCCGCTTCCGCCAGAACGGAAACGGCCTCACCCCTTTTGAAGCGGGGAAATCAGTTGGCTACCGAAAGCTCCGGCTTGGCCCCGGCCTGCGCCGAAGGTGCGGCCTTTGCCGCCTTCTGTGCATCGCGGTGAGCGAAGCGGCCTTCAACCTGCGCGCCCTGTTCGATGGTCAGCGCGTCGTAGAACACGTCGCCCATGATCCGTGCGGACTTCAGGATCACCAGTTCACGCGCCGTGATGGAACCGTGAACCGTTCCCGCCAGACGCGCGGTTTCCGCCTTCACGGCGCCGGTAATCGTGCTCGTCTCGCCCTGCACCAGGCTGGAACAGGCAATGTCGCCTTCAACCGAACCATCGACATGCAGATCGGCCGAAGCCTTGATGTCGCCGGTAATGGCGAGGTCTGAACCGAGGACGGAAAAGGTCGAACCGCTCTTGCTGGACATGCTCATTCGCCCCGCGTCACTGTGCGCTGGCGAGCTGTGGGGCTCGCCGGATTTCTTCGAGAACATGGGGGGCTGTCTCCAGGAAGGTGCGCGGGTTGACCGCGCGGTTGTTGATCCGAACCTCGAAGTGAAGGTGCGGGCCGGTCGAACGGCCGGTGCTGCCAATGGCGCCGATCGTCTGGCCCGGAGCCACCTTCTGGCCGAGCTGCGCCTTGAAGCGCGACATGTGGGCATAGCGCGTCATCAGGCCGTTGCCGTGGCTGATTTCGACGGTGTTGCCGTAACCCGACTTGCGGCCCACGAACGTGATCTTGCCGGCTGCCGCAGCGTAGATCGGCGATCCGGTAGGGCCGCGGAAATCGAGGCCCTTGTGCATGGCGCCCGAGCCGGTGAAGGGGTCGCGGCGATAGCCAAAGCCGGAAGAAATGAATTCCAGGCTGGCGGGTTCGACCTGCGGCACACCTGCAAGGCCGGTTTCCAGGACCGACATCCGGGCGATCGAAAGGCCGAGACGCTCGAAGCGCGGGTCGATCGTGCCGTCAGCCGATGTGGCGAGTTTTTCGAACGGGCCACCCATTGCGGACCGGTCGGCGCTGGCCACCATGGTGCGGGGGTCGAGGCCCAGCTTCTTGAGCGCCGCTGCAGCGCGGTTGGCGCGCCAGTCGGCGTAACGCGTCAGGCCCTCGACGAAGGCGAGCTGGCGCGCTTCGATCGTGGCCAGTTCGGCTGCTTCGGGAATCGAGGCGCTGATCTTTTCGACCGTCGCTGCCGCTTCGGTCGACGAATCGCTGACGTTCTCGACGCTCTTCACGTCTTCCGGCAGCGAAGCGACCATGTCTTCGATGAAGTCCTGGCGTTTCACCAGATCGGTGGCGACCGCATCGATATTGTCGCGGTAGGCGTCGACGCGCTCCTGCGCCGTGGCGACCTTGGCTTCGCGATCGATCAGCGAAATCCGGTCGGCGGTGGCGCGGTACTGTGTCCAGCCTGCGACCGCCATGGACGTGGCCCAGACCAGCAAGGCCGCAACCGCGACCGATGCCGCAGTCATCTGAAGCTTGGAGGATATGGTGATGAAGCGGACGTTGCCTTCCGAACGCATGAAAAACTCACGGTCCGGAAACATGCTACGCACGCGGCTTCGCCAGCCACTGGTGGCAATCTTGTTGCTCAAAACGACCCGTCCCTTATGGTCTTACGTCCCTGATTACGATCGCTACCAAAGGTTCCTGACAAAATCGAATCTTGGTTCCCGCCGAATCCACGAGTCGAAGGAAAGACGCGGTGAGTCGTTTCAATTGGGGAAAATATTCGTTCCCGAAAGGGTATTAAAACCTAAGCGGGGATTAACCAAGGCGCCATTCCAAGATGCCGAATTCCATAGTGCAACTCACACAACTCTCTGGAAAGTCATGAAACTTCGACAGCCCACAACCCTGCTGCAAGTCGCCTGATCGCGATGGCGCGAATCGGTTTGCTGGGCGGAAGCTTCAACCCGGCGCACGGCGGGCACCGCCGCGTGTCGCTTTTTGCCCTGCGCGCGCTTGGCCTGGACGAGGTATGGTGGCTGGTTTCTCCCGGTAACCCGCTGAAACCCAGGGCAGGTATGGCGCCCCTGGCCGCGCGGTTCGGTTCGGCTGTCCGGCAGGCGCGCCGCGCGCCGATCCGGGTCACCGCGATCGAGCGGGAATTGGGAACGCGTTACACCGTCGATACGCTGGCCGGGATCACGCAGCGGTATCCCAAGCATGCGTTCGTTTGGCTAATGGGCTCGGACAATCTGGCTCAATTCCACCAGTGGCGCGACTGGCGCGGCATCGCACGCACCATGCCGATTGCAGTTATCGCGCGTCCCGGCTATGATAAGGATGCAATCGCGAGCCCCGCGATGGCCTGGCTGAGGCGCTTTCGCGTGCCGTTGGCCGGATTTGTAAATGGGGGCGAATGGAGTGCACCGGCACTGGTGACTTTGCGTTTCGATCCCGATCAACGATCGGCCACGGCTATTCGCCGCGCCGATCCCGATTGGGCCGCACGCTTTGCCGGGCCGCCTCCAAGGGACCAGCTGACACATCGGGTGATCGAGGCGCGGGAGGAAACAACCGCGCCATGATGCGCGTTGTGCCTTCGATGACCCACGCCCTTCGATCCAGGAGTACCGCATCCGCCTATGACACAGGCGCAAACCAACCCGGCTTCGGCCGCTTCCACTTCGGCAAAGGCGGTTCCCATGGGCGCCGCTGAGTCCGACCCGCTGCTGGCCATGGTCCTGCAGCACCTCGATGACGACCAGGCCCAGGATGTCGTGACGATACCCCTCGCAGGGAAAAGCTCGATTGCGGACAATATGGTCATCGCATCGGGTCGCTCGACGCGTCAGGTTGCCTCGATGGCCCAGAAGCTGGCGGAAAAGCTGAAACAGGCCGGCTATGGCCCGGTCAAACTCGAAGGCCTTCCGGCTGCCGACTGGGTATTGCTGGATGCAGGCGATATCGTGGTGCACCTGTTCCGCCCCGAAGTCCGCAGCTTCTACAATCTCGAGCGGATGTGGGCGTTCGGCGACGCGCCGCCTGTCGCCGGCATGGCCTGATCCAAGGGCGGGACTCTCCCGCCCCCTGGCTTTTCACGCGCCCGGCCACATCGGCCCGGCGCCGTGCTGGACGCAGGCCCTACCGCGTCATAGAGCCGCATCATGCTCCTGCACGTAATCGCCCGAGGAAAAATTGCCCGTTCGCCCGAGGCGGACCTCGTCGCGCGCTACGAGAAACGGTTGACCTGGCCGGTCAAGTTCACCGAACTCCCCGAAACGGGCGGGCGGATTCCCGAACCCCTGTCGCCGTTCCGCACTGTGCTCCTCGATGAACGGGGGAAGGACCTCGGATCGGAAGATTTTGCCGCGATCCTTGGGCGATGGCGCGACGATGGCGTGCGCGAATGCCGGTTCGTGCTCGGCGCAGCCGATGGGCACAGCGCCGAAGAGCGCCGCGATGCCGACCTGCTGTTCGCGTTCGGCAAGGCCACCTGGCCCCATCTCCTGGCGCGGGCAATGCTGGCCGAACAGCTGTACCGCGCCACGACAATACTTGCCGGTCACCCCTACCATCGCAGCGGATAATGCGGCAGGACTGACGCCATGATCCGCCGCAGTGCCGCCATTCTCGCGCTCCTTGCCGCCGCCGCAGGCGCGGGGGTGGCGCTGACGCCGCTGGGGGCGGCCCTGGGGACCGAAGGGGCGACACAGTTTTCCACCGTGACACAGGCGCGTGAGGCACTGGATGCCGCACGCCAGCAGCAACGCAACGCACGCGCGCGCGGCGAGCGGCTGGAAAGTCAGGCCGCCCAATCGCGCGAAGCGGCAGACAGGGCGCTGCAGGAGGCCGCGGCGCTCGCCGCGCGGGTCCAGCAATCCGAAGCTTCTATCGCCGCGGCCGAGGCGCAGCTGGCCCTTGTGCGTGGGCAGCGGCGCGCGCTCGACCGCAACCTGGCGCAGCGGCGCGAACCGCTGGTCCAGCTTACAGGCGCGCTGCAGAGCATTGCCCGCAGGCCGCTCACCCTTTCGGCGCTGCAACCCGGGAGTTTGCGCGACCTTGTTCACACCCGCGCCGTGCTCGACAGCACCATCCCCATCGTGAAGCGCCGCACCGCTGCATTGCGCGGCGAGCTGGAACGCGCCCGAATTCTTGAAGGCGAAGCGGCGGAGGCACTGGTCGATCGCCGCGAGAGCGAAATGGCGCTGGCGCGAAGGCGAACCGAACTGTCGGCTGCGGCTGAACGCCAGCGGCTGGCGGCGCAACAGGCCGAAGGCGGTGCCACCCGTGAGGCGCGCCGCGCGCTTGTGCTTGCGGAGGAGGCGCGCGACCTCGATTCGCTCGTTGGCCAACTGGAGGTGTCCGGTTCGCTCCGCAAACGGCTGGCGGCGCTTCCCGGCCCGATCCCCCGCCCTGAAAACCCGGCGAAGGCCAGCGTTTCCGATGCGCCCGCCCCGGTACCCAGCGCGACTGCCCCGCCGGCGCGGTATCAGCTGCCCGTCGACGGGCGGGTCGCGGCAGGCTTTGGCGAAGCGGGCAATGGCGGGCCACGTGAAGCGGGTATCGAACTGCTTGCCCGCCCGGGGGCCCAGGTGGTCGCACCCGGCGCGGGGCGGGTCGCCTTTGCGGGGCCGTATCGCGGGTATGGCCAGATCGCGATCATCGAACACGCCAACGGGTGGACCAGCCTCGTGACCGGGCTGGCCACGCTCCATGTCGCGGTGGGCCAGTCGGTAACCGCCGGTTCGCCGCTCGGCGTGGCTCCGCGAGGGGCGGCTTCGATCACGCTGGAATTGCGCCGCGACGGCACGCCCGTGAACCCGCTTGACCATTTGCAATAGGCCCCGGTCGAATTCCCCTTCAAGAACGCCCGGTTCATGCTCATCTGGTATTCACCGCGCCGAGACTATAAGATGCGCCTGCGCAATGGAGATCCTACGCCGATGAAATTCGCCGCTTTCGCCCGTTCGGCCGCCCTCGTCACTGCCGTGGCGCTGATTCCGGCGACAACAGCCAGCCTGGCGCAGGTGGATGGCCGCGCAGGTCCGCAGTTCGCGAAGGTTATGGCCGTCTACCAGCGCATCAAGTCCAGTTATGTCGAGCCGGTCGAGGACGATGTCCTGATGCGCGGCATGATCGACGGGATGCTGGCTGCGCTCGATCCGCACTCGTCCTATCTCGATGGCAGCGACCTCCAGCGGCTCGAAACCATGATCGACGGCAATTATTCCGGCCTCGGCCTATCGGTCGTGATGGAAGACGGCGCGGTGAAGGTCGTCTCGCCCTTCCGCGGCAGCCCGGCTGACAAGATGGGCATCAAGGCGGGCGACTTCATCACCCATCTCGACGGCAAGCTGATCTATGGCGGAAGCCTGGACGAAGCGGTGGCCCAGATGCGCGGGCAGGAAGGCACCAGCATCCGGCTGACGATTTTCCGAACCGGCCGCGAAGAACCCTTCGACGTGACCGTGACGCGCGGCGTGATCGAGCTGGAGCCGGTCACCTGGGAACTGGAAGATGGCAACATCGGCCACATCATGATCAACGAATTCTCGCGCGATGTGGGCAGCGACGTCTTCTCCGCTTGGGAAGATCTGAAGAGCAAGGCCACGGGGCGCCTTTCGGGCCTGGTTCTCGATCTGCGCTCTAATCCGGGCGGCAGCCTCGATGAAGCCGTGGCCCTTTCGGACCTGTTCCTGTCGGACGGACGGATCGTCTCGCAGCGTGGCCGCGCACGGGGCGAAAACATCCTCTACGACGCCGAGACTGTGTTCCGGGGCGATATTGCCGAAGGTCTGCCGATCATCGTTCTGATCGACGCAGGTTCCGCGTCGGCGTCGGAAATCGTGGCCGGCGCGCTGCAGGATCATCGCCGTGCGGTGGTCATGGGCGAACGCAGCTTCGGCAAGGGCAGCGTGCAGTCGCTGTTGCCGCTGGGCCGTGATGCGGCTCTCAAGCTCACGACAGCGCGCTATTTCACCCCTTCGGGCCATTCGGTGCAGGAAGGCGGCATCAAGCCCGATATCCTCGTGCCGCAGCTGTCCGATCCCGATCTGGCCAAGCGTTCGAAGTTCGTGATGCGCGAATCGGATTTGCGCGGTCACCTCATCAACGAAGCCGGGATCGCCGACGAAGCGATGGAACGCGACCAGCGCGAGGACCCGCGCTTCCAGCTGACCTCCGCCGAGCTCGAGGCCAAGGGCATCAAGGACTTCCAGTTGCATTATGCGCTGGAAACTTTGCGCCGCACGGCCCCGAACACGGTTGCCGCGCGCTCGCGATAGGGTAAACCGCTCCCCATGAATTCAACGGCCCATTTCCGTACCGCGCGCACGCTGGCGCTCGCGGTGCCCGCGCTGCTCCTTGGCGGCGCGTATGTTTCCGAAATCTTTTTCGGTCTTTACCCGTGCGAAATGTGCTGGTGGCAGCGGTGGCCGCACTTTGCCGCCATCGTGCTGGCGTTGCTTGGTTTTGTCGTCGCGCCACACCGCTTGTGGACGGCTCTGGCCGCGCTCGCGATCCTGGCGTCGGGCGCAATCGGGTTTTTCCATGCCGGCGTCGAATACGATTGGTGGCCGGGCATCACATCGTGCGCCGCGGTGTTCTCGGAAGGCGGAGGCAGCGCGCTCGACAGCATCATGAACACTCCGCTGGTCCGTTGCGACGAACCGGCCTGGACGCTCTTCGGGATCAGCCTGGCGGGCTACAATTTCCTGATCTCGACCGCGGCGGGGATTGCGATCCTGTGGCTGCTCGGCAAGGACCGTAACCGGTGACCAAGGTTCCCGATCATATTGCGCGCATGATCCGGGTCGATCAGGCCGGTGAATTTGGCGCCACACGTATTTATGCCGGCCAACTGGCGGTGATGGGGGATCGCGGACCCCATTCGGCCGAAATCGCGGGCATGGCCGAACAGGAAGCGGGGCACCGTGCCAAGTTCGATGCGCTGATGGCGCGGCGCGGCGTGCGGCCCACCGCGCTACAGCCCTTCTGGGATCGTGCGGGTTTCGCGCTCGGTGCGGTAACCGCGCTGATCGGCCCGGAAGCGGCCATGGCCTGCACCGCCGCCGTCGAAACCGAGATCGACGACCATTATTCGCGCCAGATCGACCAGTTGCTGGAAACCGGCGAGGACCCCGAACTGGCCGCAATGATCGAGGATTTTCGCGAAGACGAACGCGAACACCGCGACGCCGCGCTTGCCGCAGGCGCGGAGCGCGCGCCGGGGTACCCTGTCCTTTCCGGGATCATCCGCATGGGCTGCCGTGCCGCAATCCGGCTATCCGAGCGGATCTGACGGAACGCGCGGCCGCCTTCGCGCGCTTCATGGACAGTTCACCGCTGCGCGTGCCAAACGGGCGGCATATTTGAAAACGAGGATCCGATGACCAAGACCCTGCCGCTGATCGCAGCTTTCGCCGCCGCCGCGCTGGCCATTCCCGCTTCGGCGCAGGAACCGGTGGACGCGGGTGACGACACCTACAACATGGTCATCGTCTACGGCGAGGACGCCTGCCCCCAAAGCACGGCAGACCAGATCGTGGTCTGTGCGCGCAAGGCCGAGGGCGAACGGTATCGAATTCCCGAGCGTCTGCGGTTCTCCGAAGATCCGGCCAACGAAGCATGGGCCCAGCGTGTCGAACAGCTGGAAATGGTCGGCGCCTTCGGTGCCATGTCCTGTTCGCCCACGGGAGCTGGTGGTTTTACCGGCTGCACGCAGGAAATGATTCGCCAGGCCTATGCCGACAAGGAAAATTCGTCCGATGTCCGCTTTGGCCAATTGGTGGCCGAAGCGCGCGAGGAACGCCTTTCCACGATCGACGCGGAAGCCGCCGAAGAACAGGAGCGCGTCGAGATGATCGAGCGCGACTATATGGAACGCCTGGAACGCGAACGCGCCGGCCCCACCCCCGACGAGGAAAACGAAGCGCTTCCCGTCCCGCAGGGTGCGACCGAACCGCAGAGTTGAAGGGCGTCTATCGCCAATTAACCATTTGCCGCTAACTGGCGGGACATGGTTTCACTTCGCAAGATCCTAACCGTATTCGGCACCCGGCCCGAAGCGATCAAGCTGTTCCCGCTGGTGCATGCGCTGGAACGGGATCCGCGCTTCGACAGCCGCGTCTGCGTGTCCGCGCAGCATCGCGGAATGCTCGACCAGGTGCTCGAGATAACGGGCATCACGCCGCACCACGATCTCGACCTGATGACGCCCGGACAGACGCTCGATGCGCTGACGGCGCGTGCGCTGGTTGAAATCGGCAAGGTGCTGGACGAGGAAAAGCCTGACCAGGTCGTGGTCCAGGGGGACACCACCACGGTCATGGCGGGCGCCATTGCGGCCTATTACCGCCAGATCCCGGTCTGCCATGTGGAAGCCGGCCTTCGCAGCGGCGACATCTATCATCCGTGGCCCGAAGAGGTGAACCGGCGAACGGTGGGCACCTTCGCCGCGCTTCATTGCGCGCCGACGGAGACCGCGCGCGACGCCCTGCTGCGCGAGAACGTCGATCCTTCCACGGTCCACGTCACCGGAAACACCGTGATCGACGCGTTGCACTGGGTGACCGACCGGATTGAACGCGATCCCGGCCTTGCCGCCGGGCTGGCGGGCCTGGAAAGGCGTTTTGCGGGCAAGCGCATCATCGGAATGACCAGCCACCGGCGCGAAAACTTTGGCGAGGGAATGCAGAAAATCGCCAATGCGGTTAAACGACTTGCTTCTCGAGATGACGTTGCGGTTATTTTTCCGGTGCACCTCAACCCCAATGTGCGTGCCGTGATGAACGAACAGCTGGCCGGACTGGACAATGTCGCGCTGATCGAACCGCTCGATTATCCGCATTTCGCCCGCCTGCTCGATATTTCGCACCTCATGCTGACCGATAGCGGCGGGGTGCAGGAAGAGGCGCCCGCGCTGGGCAAGCCGGTCCTGGTGATGCGCGAAACGACCGAGCGACCTGAAGGCGTGGAGGCGGGTACGGCCCGGCTGGTGGGTACGGATGCCGACACGATCGTGCGCGAAACGCAGCGCCTGCTCGACGATCAGGACGCCTATGGCGCCATGGCCCGCGCGCACAATCCCTTCGGCGATGGCCAGGCTGCCAAGCGCATTTGCGATCTTCTGGCCATCTGATTTCTGCCGTTACTGTAAAATTTACCGACACGCGTTAGACACGCGCCAAACGGTTTGGGGACACAAGTTCATGCGTGGTGATATCAAGCCCGACGTCTGCGTTATCGGCCTCGGCTATATCGGGCTGCCCACTGCTGCGATCATTGCGCGTGCGGGCTGTCCGGTCCTGGGGATCGACATCTCGCAAGGCGTGGTGGACACGATCAATCGGGGCGAAATCCACATCGAGGAAGTCGATCTCGACGGTCTGGTGCAGGCAGTCGTCCAGCGCGGGTTGTTGCGCGCCTCGACCGATATCTGCGCCGCCGATGTTTTCGTCATCGCCGTGCCGACCCCTTTTGCAAAAGACGGCAACCACACGCCCGACACGTCCTTCGTGATGGCGGCGGCCGAGATGGTCGCCGGTGTGCTGAAGAAGGGCGACACGATCATTCTTGAATCGACGTCGCCGGTCGGCACGACCGAGCAGATGCGCGACCGGATCGCGGACATGCGGCCCGATCTGGTCATGCCGGGAACGTGCGACGGGCAGGGCGATGTTTCGATCGCCTATTGTCCCGAACGGGTGCTGCCCGGCCATATCCTGGAAGAGCTGACGCATAACGACCGTTCGATCGGCGGCATTACTCCGCGCTGCGCGCGCAAGGCGCTCGCCTTCTACAAACGGTTCGTGAAGGGCGAATGCGTCACCACGGACGTGCGGTCGGCCGAAATGACCAAGTTGGTCGAAAACAGCTTCCGCGATGTGAACATCGCCTTTGCCAACGAACTATCGATGATTGCGGACCGTCAGGGTCTCGACGTGTGGGAGGTCATCCGGCTCGCCAACCGGCACCCCCGCGTCAACATACTGACGCCTGGCCCGGGCGTGGGCGGCCACTGTATCGCGGTCGATCCCTGGTTCATCGTGCACGGCGCACCCGAGGAAGCCCGGATCATCCGGCAGGCGCGCGAAACGAACGATGCCAAGATGCATCACGTGCTGGCCCGGGCGAAGGCGCTGATCGGGGCCAGCCCCGATGCAAAGGTCGCCTGCCTCGGGCTGGCCTTCAAGGCAAACATCGACGATTTTCGCGAAAGCCCCGCGCGCTATGTCGCAGCCAGCCTGGCGCGTGAATTCGGGTCGCGGGTCCAGGTGGTCGAACCGTACGCGGGCGAACTTCCGGCCGAATTTTCCGGCACAGGTGCCGAACTGGTCGATATCGACACCGCGCTGGAAGAAAGCGGCATCATCGTGGTCCTTGTCGATCACGATATCTTCAAGGTGATCCCGCCCGAAGAACGGGCCGGCAAGGCGGTTTACGACACGCGCGGCATCTGGCCCGACGTCGCCTGACGGCGCGGGTTATCCCTTGTCGAGCGCGATATCCGGCGCGTCTTCCTGCTTCATGCCCACGACATGGTAGCCCGCGTCGACATGATGGGTTTCGCCGGTGACGCCCGATGACAGGTCCGACAGGAAATACAGCCCCGAGCCGCCCACGTCTTCAATGGTGACATTGCGCCGCAGCGGCGCGTTGTATTCGTTCCACTTCAGAATGTAGCGGAAATCGCCGATGCCGCTGGCCGCGAGCGTCTTGATCGGTCCGGCGCTGATCGCGTTGACGCGGATGTTTTCCGGTCCGAGGTCGTTCGCGAGATACTGCACGCTCGATTCCAGCGCCGCCTTGGCCACGCCCATGACATTGTAATGCGGGATGACCTTTTCCGCGCCGTAATAGGTCAGCGTCAGAATCGACCCGCCATTGGGCATCATCGCCCGCGCGCGCCTGGTTACCGCGACCAGCGAATAGGCCGAAATGTTCATGGTCATGAGGAAATTGTCGAGGCTGGTGTCGACATACTTGCCGCGCAGTTCGGCCTTGTCGGAATAGCCGATCGCATGAACCACGAAGTCGATCGTGTCCCAGCGCTGCTTGAGCGCGTCGAACGCGGAATCGAGCGCGTCCATGTCGGAAACGTCGCATTCGAAGATGAAATCGCTGCCCAGTTGCGCGGCGAGGGGCTCGACACGCTTCTTCAGCGCTTCGCCCTGGTAGGTGAACGCCATTTCGGCGCCATGTTCCGCCAGTTTCCTGGCGATCCCCCACGCCAGCGACTTGTCGTTCGCGAGGCCCATGATCAGCCCGCGCTTGCCCGCCATCAATCCGCTCATTGCGCTTCCTCTTCCTTCGCCTGCGCGGCCCTTCGCCGGTCGTCCTTCTGGCCGACCAGATTCATTTCCTCTTCCGGCGTTTCCGCCAGCGCTGCGTTCAATTCCGCGCCGATAACCACACCCAGGCCCACAAGCCAGAAAAAGAACAGCGCAATCATCATGCCGGCAAGGCTGCCGTAGGTGAGATTGAGGGTGAAGAAGTTGCGCAGCACCGCCGGCAACAGCGATGTGGCCCCCATCCACCAGATCGTGGTCAGCAGGACGCCCGGCCACTTGGGATACCGGCGCGCGCGGTAACGCGACGGGGTCAGCGTGTAGAAAATCAGGTAAAGCGACGCGAACAGACCCGCTGCGGGCACGATCCGCGTGAGGCGCAGGTCAGAAACCCGGTCGAACAATTGCGGGAAATAGGCATCGATCACCTCCTGTGCGGCGCCGATCACGAATTGTGCGATCAGCGACAGCATCAGCAGGATGACCGCCCCGATGATCATGCCCGACGACCACAGACGGTATTTCCAGAAGGCATGGGTCATCTTCGTGCCGTATGCGCGCCGCAGGATATCGCGGATGGTTTCGACCAGGCTGCCCACGGTCCACAGCGCAACCAGCCCGCCGATCCATAAGACCCAGCCGTTGCGCGCTTCGATCACGTCGCGCGCCACTGGTTCGATGACGTTGCCGACAACGGGGGGCAGGGCCACCAGCACCGCGTTGACGGTTGCCGCGCGTTCGCTTTCTTCGCCGATCAGCGAAAATATGGCGGCGCCCAGAATGAAGAACGGGAAGATCGAGAACATTGCCAGATAAGCAAGGTTGCCGGCGTGAATGAACCCGTCGTTGAATGTGCCGACGAGGGTGCGCTTCACCACCTGAAAAGCGCGGGTCCCCGGGCCCATCCGGCCCGCCACACGCCCGCCAAGGGTTCGCGCTTCCGCCCGACGCGCCTCGGGGGAGAGCAAATGGACTTCGCGCTCCACTTCAGGCGGCGGATGCTTTGCGGTCAAATGGTTATACCCCGAGTTGGGCCCTTGGATCGCTTTCGTCCTTCCACCCCTCGAGCCGCTTGGCAAGCTCGGCAAGATCATCGGGCAGCTGGATTTGCAGTGTAACCAGCTGGTCGCCGCGCGTCCCATCCTTGCGGGTGAAGCCTTTCCCCTTGAGCCGCAGGACCGTGCCGCCGTCGGTGCCCGCCTTGATCGTCATCATGACCGGACCGTCGACGGTGGGAACGCGGACCTTGGCCCCGTTCACCGCTTCGTCGAGCGTGATCGGGAGGTCGAAACGCACGGCATCGCCGTCACGGCGATAGAGCTTGTGGCTGTCGATCTCGATTGCGACAAGCCCGTCGCCCGTGCCGCCCGGGCCTTGTTCGCCCTTGCCCTTGAGCCGCATCTGGGTGCCGCTTTCGACGCCCTTGGGCAATTTCAGGTCGATCGTCTTGCCGTCGGCCAAGGTGATTCGCTGATCCTTCAGCGTTGCCGCGTCGACGAAGGACACGCGCAGGCGATACCCGATGTCCGCGCCCTTGCGTGGCGGCGCGGACCGACGCTGTCCGGCGCCGAACGGGCTGCCGCTGGGGCGCCGCGCGCCGCCACCGAACAATCCTTCGAAAATATCGCCGAGATCGACTTCCTCGCCGCCGAAGCCCTGGAAATCCTGGGGCCGATGGCCGCCTTGTGCGCTGCCGCGAAAGCCGCCGCCCATCCCTGCAAAAGGGTTTGCGGGGTTGCCGTCGGCATCGATTTCGCCGCGATCGAACTGGGCGCGTTTGTCCTTGTCGGACAACAAGTCATACGCGTTGGTGATTTCGGAGAACCGCTCCGACGCCTTGGGATTGTCCCGGTTGCGATCGGGGTGCAGTTCCTTCGCCAGCTTGCGATAGGCGCTCTTGATGTCCTTTTCGCTTGCTGTGCGGGCAACGCCAAGGGTGGTGTAAGGATCGGCCATAGCGTGTTAGCTAGGTGCAACGCTTGGCCGGCGCAAGCATCGACGCTTCCACCATGTGCGCGGGGGCGTTAGAGCGTTGGTCCATGGACAACCAAAGCACCATTCCCGAATCCGATCCCTTTACCCTGTTCGAAGTGTGGTTCGGGGAAGCCAGGTCAAGCGAACCGAACGATCCCAACGCGATGGCTTTGGCCACCGCCACGCCGGACGGATTTCCGTCCGTGCGCATGGTGTTGCTGAAGGGGCATGGCGCCGACGGGTTCGTGTTCTACACCAACGCCGAGAGCCGGAAGGGTGAACAGATCCGCGCGAACATGCGCGCCTCGTTGCTGTTTCACTGGAAAAGCCTGCGCCGCCAGGTGCGTATCGAAGGTCCGCTCGAAGAGGTGACCGAAGCCGAAGCCGACGCGTATTTCCATTCGCGGCCACGCGCTTCGCAGATCGGTTCGGCGGCATCCGACCAGTCGCGGCCCTTGCCTGACCGCCAGGTCTATATCGACCGGGTTCATGCGCTCGAGAGCCGGTATCCCGAAGGAGACATTCCGCGTCCCCCGCACTGGACCGGATTCCGCCTGAGCCCGCGTCGCATCGAATTCTGGAACGACCGGGAATACCGCCTGCACGACCGCCGGTTGTTCGAGCGCGCCGCGCCGGACCGGCCATGGTCCAACACGCTTCTCTACCCATGACGGACAACCGCGCCAATCTGGCCCGTTCGGCGGCCATCGCGTCGATATCGGTCGCGTTGCTGCTGGTAACGCTCAAGACGTGGGCAAGCATGCGCACGGGTTCGACCGCGATGCTCGGCAGCCTTGCCGATTCGGCGCTCGACCTTATCGCTAGCCTGGCCACGCTCACCGGTGTCTGGATCGCTTCCCAGCCGGCTGACGAGGATCATCGCTTCGGACACGGCAAGGCCGAAGCGTTGGCGGCGATTTTCCAGGTCATGCTGATTGCCCTTTCCGCGTTCGGCATCGCGGTGCGTGCGATCATGCAGTTGACCGCGGGCACCCATACGGCGGCGGCCGAAGAAGGGATCGCGGTTTCGGTGATCGCGATCGTCGCGACATTCGCCCTGCTGGGTTGGCAGCGGTATGTCATGGCGCGCACCCGGTCGCTCGCCATTCAGACCGATCATCTGCATTACAAGTCGGATCTGCTGCTCAACGTTGCGGTCATCTGCGCGCTGGTTCTCGATCAATACGCCGGCTTTTCGCTGGCGGACCCATTGTTCGGGCTGGCGATCGCAGGCTGGCTGGCCTGGGGCGCGTGGCGTGCCGCGGGCGAGGCGGTCGATGATCTGATGGATCGCGAATGGCCGGAAGACAAACGCCTCGCCTTTGTCGAGGCGGCCGCCCGCCATCCCGAATTGTCGAACCTGCATGATCTGCGGACGCGGACCAGCGGCCATCGCGATTTCGTGCAGTTCCATGTCGACCTGCCCGGCGAAATGACCGTCGAAGAAGCGCATGATATCATCGAACGGGTGGAAGCCGACCTGTGCGGGCGGTTCCCCGCGATGGAACTGCTGATCCACATCGACCCCGAAGGCCATGTGGATGAACCCGGCAACCCGCTGGCCGAAGAAAACCAGTTTGCCCGGCTGGACGAACCGAAATGATCGCGCTGCCCTATTGGCATGTCGATGCCTTTGCGGACCGGCCGTTCACGGGAAACCAGGCGGCGGTGATGCCGCTTGAAGGCTGGCTGGACGATGCCACGCTGCTGGCCATCGCCGAAGAAAACAAGTTCGCCGAAACCGCCTATGTAGTTCGCGATGAAACGGGCGCTGCCGATTGGGAACTGCGCTGGTTCACGCCCACCGAGGAAGTTCGCTTGTGCGGACACGCAACGCTGGCGAGCGGGCACGTTCTGCTGGCGCGCGACGGGGGGGAGAAAGTCCGCTTCCGCACGCGCCATGCCGGTGTCCTTGAGGTCGCTCGTGCAGGAGGCGGTTATGAACTTGCCCTGCCGCTGATACCGACCCAGCCGGGCGAATGGGCCGAAGCCGCGGCGCTGCTGGGTGTGCAGCCGCTCGAGACATGGCTCAGCCCTGATGGTTACGGCATCTATCTGTACGCAGACGAAGCCGCCGTGCGTGCGCTCGACCCGGACCTTCGCGGATTGGGCGGGCTTGGGAACGACCAGTTCATCTGCACCGCCCCTGGCACCGTAGTCGATGTCGTGAGCCGCGTCTTCGTGCCCGGCGGCGGCGTGGACGAGGACAGCTTTACCGGGTCTGCCCATGCCGCGCTGACCTGGTTCTGGAGCGAACGGCTGGGCCGCGCCAGCTTCACGGCGTTTCAGGCTTCGGCGCGCGGTGGCCACGCCACCTGTCGCCGCGACGGCGATCGCGCCGTGCTGGGCGGCGCCTGCGTCACCGTGGTCGAAGGGTCGTTCCTGCTGCCTTAGTTCGCAGGGTACAGTTCGATCAGATCGGCAAGTTGCTGAAGCATGGCCTCGCGCTGCGGCGCATCGGAATGCCCCAGCCGCACCACGGTCAGTTTCTGGCCGGGGGACACGAACACATATTGGCCCATATGTCCGATCAGCGAAAACGCGCTGTGCGGCGCACGATCGGGAAAAAGCGGATGTTCCTGCGTATCGGGCAGGGGCCGGTTGAGCCAGGTCTGCAGCCCATAGTGCGGGCTCCTTGGGCTGGGCGTCACCATTTCTTCCACCCAGCCGCGCGGGACCAGTTGTTCGCCGCGATACGCGCCCTTGGTTCGCAGCAATTCGCCCATCTTGGCCCAGTCGCGCGCAGTGGCGTGCATCAGGCTGCCGCCGATCAACGTGCCGGCGCGGTCGAATTCCGGAACCACGGATGTCATGCCCAGCGGCCCGAACAACCGCGATTGAAGATAGTCCGCCACCGCCTTGCGGCGCACGTCCGGATTTGCGCTGTCGGTCAGCGCGCGCGCGGCAATATCGGCAAGTATGACGGTGGTGTTCGACGAATATTCGAACTGGGCGCCCGGTTCGGCCTCAAGCGGCTGGGCGGTCGCGTAATCGGCCATGTCGTTGCGCCCGTCGAGGAACAGCATCCGCACTTCGCCGCTCTCGTATGGCACTTCGCCCGCTTCGGTGTGTTCGAGGCCCGATCGCATCTGCAACAACTGGCGCAATGTAATTTCGGCGCGCGGATCGCCCGCACGCTGCCAGCGCGGGACCGGGGCGGGCGCATCGAGGCGCAGTTTGCCATCGGCAACCAGCATCCCGATCATCACCGCGGTCACCGTCTTGGCCATCGACCAGCTTATGAAGCGCGTGTCCTGGTCATAGCCGGGCGCATACCGTTCCACCGCGATCCTGCCGCCGTGCATCAGGACCAGCGCGCGCGTTTCGCCCAGCCCGTCGAGCGCGAACAGATCATCGCTCTGCCGGGCGAGTGAATTGGTCGGTGCGCCGGGGTCCTTGGCCACCGCGGCCAGCGCTTCTTCGCTCAGTGGCGGTTCTTCCACCGGCCCGGGGGAGCCGCAAGCACCAAGGCTTGTGACCGAAAGGAGAAGCGCGATAAGGGGTGCGGGCCGCAATGACATGCGGCGTCACTCGCATGAAGGAATCCCGCTTGGCAACGGCCAAAAACACTATCGGTAAAACGCGCCTTTGGGTGTGGCTGATTCTCCTGGTCGCAGCCCTCGGGGCGGCCGCCTGGTTTGCTTGGGGAGAGGGGCTGCGCCGCACCGGCGCGGCCGGTACGGCCTATGGCGCGCATGTCGCCTGTTCGTGCCGCTTCATTGCCGGGCGCGGCCTCGATGACTGCGCGAAGGACAAGCTGGACGGCATGGAACTGATTCGTTTCAGCGAGGATGCACAGGCGAAAAGCGTGACCGCATCGATCCCGCTGGTAGCATCCGACACCGCCACCTACCGCGAGGGATACGGCTGCGTCCTTGAACCCTGGGAAGGCTAACGCGCCTCTTGCAGGAAGGCTGCGTAGGCGGCGCTCAGACCGTCTTCCAGCGTGATGCTGGGCTGCCATCCCAAGCTGCGCAGGCGCGCGGAATCGAGCAGTTTTTGCGGGGTGCCATCGGGTTTGCTCGGGTCCGTTCGCACTTCGCCTTCGAAGCCGACAATGCGCGCGATCAACGCGGCAAGGTCCGCGATGGCAATGTCCTGCCCGGCGCCCACGTTTACCGGCGGGATGTCGGAATACCCCTGCAGCAGGATCGCGCAGGCATCGGCCAGATCGTCAACGTGCAGGAATTCCCGGCGCGGCGTTCCCGTGCCCCAGATCGTGAAGCTGTCGCTCCCGCTCATCTTGGCCTCGTGGGCCTTGCGTATAAGGGCCGGAACGACGTGGCCGCTGACCGCATCCCAATTGTCGCCGGGTCCGTACAGATTGGTCGGCATGGCCGAAATGTAGTCGCAACCATGCTGGCTGCGATAGGCCGCAGCCAGTTTCAGGCCGGCAATCTTGGCAATCGCATAGGCTTCGTTCGTGGGTTCGAGCGCGCCGGTCAGGAGCGCGTCTTCCGAAATCGGCTGCGGGGTAATCTTGGGATAGATGCAGGACGATCCCAGGAACAGCAGCTTGGCGACCCCGTGCCGCCGCGCCGCTTCGATGACCGTGGTGGCGATGGCGATGTTGTCGAACAGGAATTCGGCCGGGCGCTCGGCGTTGGCCAGGATGCCCCCGACCCGCGCCGCTGCCAGAATGACCGCATCGGGCCGGTTCGCCGCAAACCATTCCTCAACCGCCACCTGGTTGCGCAGGTCGACCGAACGGGGCGCGGTGAGAATGGTGCAATCCTCGCTTTGCAAGCGGCGCACCAGCGCCTTGCCGACCATGCCGCCGTGCCCGGCGACGAAGACCGATTTCCCATCGAGCGCGAACCGCGCCACGATCAGAACCCCTGGATTGCCGCGAGGTCGGCGGCCACCATTTCGCGCGCAAGGTCGCGCACCGACGTGCGGGCCTCCCAGCCGAGAGCGGCCTTGGCCTTGGAGGCATCGCCAAGCAGGAAGTCGACTTCCGTCGGCCGGAAATAGCGTGGATCGATTTCGACCAGGCAGCGGCCGGTTTCGGCGCAATACCCCTTCTCGTCCCGGCCTTCGCCGCGGAATTCCAGCGTTATATCGATGTCCTCGAATGCCCAGCGAGTAAATTCGCGGACGCTGGTGGTCGTGCCGGTCGCCAGAACGTAGTCATCGGCCGTGTCCTGCTGGAGCATCTGCCACATGCCCTCGGCGTATTCGCGCGCGTGGCCCCAGTCGCGTTCGGCATCGAGATTGCCGAGGAAAAGGCGGTCCTCGAGACCCAGCGAAATCGCCACGGCGCCGCGGGTGATCTTGCGGGTAACGAAGGTTTCGCCCCGCACCGGACTTTCGTGATTGAACATGATCCCGCAACTGGCGTGCATGCCGTAGGCTTCGCGGTAATTCACCGTGATCCAGTGCGCGTAAAGCTTGGCCACCGCATAGGGGCTGCGCGGGTAGAAGGGCGTGCTCTCGGTCTGCGGGGTTTCCTGCGCCAGACCGTACATCTCGCTGGTCGAGGCCTGGAAGAACCGCGTTTTCTGTTCGAGGCCGAGGATGCGGATCGCCTCGAGCAGGCGCAGCGTGCCGAGCGCGTCGGCGTTGGCCGTGTATTCGGGCGTCTCGAAGCTGACGAGGACGTGGCTCTGCGCGGCGAGGTTGTAGATTTCGTCCGGGCGAACTTCCTGGACAACGCGAATGATGTTGGTGGCATCCGTCACATCGCCGAAATGCAGGTGCATCTTGGGATCATCGCCGTGCGGGTCTTCGTAAATGTCCTCGATTCGGGCGGTGTTGAACGAAGACGAACGGCGCTTCACGCCGTGGACTTCATACCCTTTCGACAGCAGCAGGCGCGCCAGGTAGGAACCGTCCTGCCCGGTAACCCCGGTGATCAATGCACGCTTGGCCGCCAACCCGCCTTCTCCTTTTTGCGCGCCATCGGACAAAGGGCGGGGCGAGACAAGGCCGATGCGGGGGCAATCCCCTGTCAGGAAGCCGTTCGCTGCGTTTCCGCGATCCATCCGCCACCAACGACCCTGTCGCCGGCGTAGAGAACGGCGGCCTGGCCGGGGGCCACGCCGTATTCGGGCTGGGCGAAACGGATGATCGTTTCCGCGCCGCCGCCCAGCGGACCTTCCAGCGTGACGGGGACGGGCTTGGCAAGGCTGCGGACCTTGGCCGTCAGCTGCACATCGGGCAGCGGACCGATCCGGTTGGTTTCCACGATCCGGGCCGCATCGACCGCCAGCATCCGGCGCGGGCCGACTCGCACTTCGGCGCTCGGCGCGTCGATGGAGATGACATAAAGCGGCTCGGGCTGTCCGCCGATGTCCAGTCCGCGGCGCTGGCCGACGGTGTACTGGATAATGCCCCGATGATCGCCCAGGATTTCGCCCGTCTGCGCGTGCACGATCTTGCCCGGACGCACGCCTTCGGGCCGCATCTTGCGCACGATGCTGGCGTAATCGCCGTCGGGCACAAAACAGATGTCTTGGCTGTCGGGCTTGGCCGCGTTGCGCAGGCCCGCTTCCTCGGCAAGGCGGCGCACATCGGTCTTCGGCATCCCGCCGAGCGGAAAGCGCAGATAATCCAGCTGATCTTCGGTGGTCGCGTAGAGGAAATAGGACTGGTCGCGGGCCGGATCGATCGCGCGATGCAATTCGGGTCCGGCGACCCCCATCACCCGCCGGACATAATGACCCGTGGCAAGGCAGTCGGCACCCAGCTCGCGCGCCATGGCGAACAGGTCGGTGAACTTGGGCCCCATGTTGCAGCGGATACACGGCACCGGCGTCTGCCCCGCCAGATAGGCATCGGCAAACCCTTCGACCACGTCTTCGCGAAAGGCGCTTTCGTGATCGTGTACGTAATGGGCGATGCCAAGCCGGTCGGCCACGGCGCGCGCGTCGCGGATATCGTCACCGGCGCAGCACGCGCCCTTGCGCCCGCTGGCCGCACCGAAATCGTACAGCTGCAGCGTGACCCCGATGACTTCGGCACCACTTTTTGCCGCGAGTGCGGCAACGACGGAGCTGTCCACGCCGCCCGACATGGCGACGACGATCCGGCAATCGGACGCGGCACGGGGCAGGTCGAAAAGGTCGGCCGCAGCGGCCGGAGTAAGGGTAAGGCTGTCTTCCACGGCGCGCGCCATACACGCATGGACCGCTTGTCGCCAGCATGGCGCGCAACAGGCCGAAGGCGATGTTTCACGGAACGTTTACCATGGGGCGTTATCCACGATGGAATGTACGAGGGGCAATTCAACAAGGCAGGGGTGCCGGAAGTTGGCGAAGCAGCGGATCTCCGCCGTTTTCGCTGGACTGACCTGGTGGCGAAAATCGCTGCGACTCGCGATCTCCGCGAGGAGATGGCGCGGATCGAAGGGGGCTTTGGTGCCTTTGCTGATGTGCGCCGCGAAAGCAGCGAGAATGGTAAAACCGGCATTAACCACGATATTTTAGCTAACGGCAAACCGGGCGCGGTAGATCTTGGGAACACCGAGAATGACCCGGCGCAAGGCGATCGAGAGACAGAATGATAGAAAACCAGGATATCCGCCCTGCACAGGTCATCGGCCCGCTTGGCGAACCGCTGACCGTCGCCGACCTGCCGTCGCCCAAGACGAAGCGCTGGGTCGTGCGCCGCAAGGCTGAAGTGGTCGCCGCGGTTAACGGCGGGCTCCTGACCATCGACGAAGTGCTGGAACGATACGGCCTCAGCCTCGAGGAATTCGCGTCCTGGCAACGCGCGGTCGACCGTTCGGGGATGCAGGGTCTGCGCGTGACGCGAATCCAGCACTACCGCGACCTGTACGAACGCCAGCTGAAATACTGATAATCCGCAATTCCGCATTGCGCGGGAACCTGAAGCCGTTCCGCACGCTTTGACCTGTATCCCCGTTAGATAAAGGGGAACCCGCAGCCTGCGCCAACCACTGGGTGGCATCAGGGCGCTCGGGCTCAAACAGGAGGAATTGCAATGGGTTGGATTATCGCACTTATCGTTGGTGGTGTTGCAGGCTGGCTGGCCAGCATGGTCATGAACCGCGACGCATCGATGGGAATTTTCTGGAATATCGTGGTCGGCTGTATCGGCTCGGTCCTCGGCAACCTGATCGCCGGTCCGCTGCTCGGCGTTTCGGGTAGCGTGCAGGAGTTTTCGATCACCGGACTGATCATTGCGATCGTCGGCGCGGTTGTCCTGCTCGGCATCGTCAATCTGGTTCAGCGCGGACGCGTTCGCTAAACCACGACGGAAACTAAGGGGAAAGGGTCGGGGCCTCGGGGCTTCCGGCCCTTTTTCGTGTTTGTTGACCGTGATGTAGGCGGTTGCTGTTCGTCCAACTAACTCTGGCCCCGGTCGATACCCGCATTGCCCTGCCGAGCCCCTCGGTCTAACGCCTGATTGCTTGCTTCTTGCGCTTAGTGACATAGCAAGGTAACACACTGCAGTCTGAAGACGCGTACCGGGGCAGGATGGCGATGAATTACGAATCTGGTTTCGAAACTGGCGAAGCGCAGGCTGTCGAGCTTGAATCCGACGGCGATCTGCCGCGCAGCCGCTTCGGTCTCAGCGGCCGGACGCGCCTGATTGTCATCGGCTTGCTCGTCCTGCTTGCCGCAATCGTTGCCTATGCCATGCTCAAGGGCGGCGACGCCGCAGCGCCCGCCGACACCGATTCCCAGGTTCCCAGCGTCACGGTGATCGCACCGGGCCGCACCACGATCGAAGGCGAAATCATTGCCACCGGCTCGCTGGCCGCGCGCCGCGACATGCCCGTGAGCGCCGTCGGCGAAGGTGGCCGGGTGGTTTCTGTTCCCGTCGATGCCGGTGACTGGGTGCGCCAGGGCCAGGTGCTCGCCGTGATCGACCGTTCGGTCCAGTCGCAGCAGGCGCAAAGCTCGGCTGCACAAATCCAGGTTGCCCAGGCCGACGCCAATCTCGCGCAGGCCAATCTCGAACGCGCGCTCAAGCTGGTGGAACGCGGCTTCGTTTCGACCGCCGATGTCGACCGCCTGACCGCGACCCGCGATGCCGCCAACGCCCGCGTCCGCGTGGCACAGGCCCAACTTCGTGAACTTCAGGCGCGCAACGCACGCCTCAATATTGTCGCTCCGGCGGCGGGTCTTGTGCTCGAACGCAATGTCGAACCCGGCCAGACGGTCAGCGGCGGCGGACAATCGCTGTTCCGCATTGCGCGCGGCGGCGAAATGGAATTGCTCGCACGGCTGGGTGAAACCGATCTGGCCCGCATTTCGGCCGGGGTAACCGCGGAAGTCACGCCGGCAGGGTCCGACAAGACCTTTACCGGGCAGGTGTGGCAGGTATCGCCCATCATCAGCACCCAGGATCGCCAGGGCACGGCGCGGGTTGCGCTCTCCTACGCGCCCAGCTTGCGGCCCGGCGGATTTGCCACCGCAGTAATCAAGAGCGGGACCGTCACCGCCCCGATCCTGCCGGAGAGCGCGCTGCTTTCCGATGACAAGGGCAGCTTTGTCTTCGTGGTCGGCAAGGACAACAAGGTGGAACGCCGGGACATCACCCTCGGCCCGGTCACGTCCGAAGGGGTCGTGATTCTGGATGGGCTTAACGGCACCGAACGCATCGTCCTGCGGGCGGGCGGCTTCCTGAACCCCGGCGAAGCGGTCAAGCCCGTTCGCGACGCAGGATGAGCGGAGCGAAACCATGAACTTTCGCAATATATCCGCCTGGTCGATCCGCAACCCGGTCATTCCTCTGGTTGCCTTTACCGCGCTGTTCCTTGCCGGGTTGCTCAGCTTCATCCGCATGGATGTGGTGAACAATCCGGACATCGAATTTCCCGGTGTGAACGTCACGATTTCCCAGCCGGGCGCTGCCCCGACGGAAATCGAAAACCAGATCACGCAGCGGGTGGAATCCGCGGTGCGTTCGCTCAACGGCGTCCGCAACATATCCTCCACCGCCCGCGAAGGCAGCTCGAACACCTTCGTCGAATTCGAAGTCGGCACCGATGTGAACAACGCGGTTGCCGAAGTGAAGAACGCGGTCGACGCGACCCGCGGCAGCCTGCCCGACGGCATTCTAGAACCACGCATCAACAAGGTTGAAATTGCGGGCGGCTTCCTCGCGATTTACGCGGTCGAAGCCGATGACATGACGATCGAACAGCTCAGCTGGTTCATCGACGACGTGGTGGCCAAGCAATTGCTTTCGATCGAGGGCATGGCCGAGGCGAACCGCTTCGCCGGGGTGGACCGCGAGATCGAAGTGGTCCTCGATCCGGCGCGCATGCAGGCGCTCGGCGTGACGGCAGGGCAGGTGAATTCGCTGCTGCGCCAGACCAATCTCGACGCTGCGGGCGGGATGGCGGAAGTTGGCGGTACACGCCAGTCGGTCCGCGTTCTCGGCAACACGAAGACCGCGTACGAACTTTCGCAGCGGCAGGTGCGGGTGTCCAACGGGAACGCCGTGCGGCTGGCCGATTTCGCGACCGTACGGGACGGGTATTCGGAACGCACCTCGATCAGCAAGGTGCGTGACCGCGAAGTGGTGAACTTCGCGATTTCGCGCGCACGCGGCGCGTCCGACGTGACGGTGTTCGACGAGGCGAAGGAAGTGATTTCCGCGATCGAGGCGGAAAATCCCGGCGTCCGGTTCATCCCGCTGTTCAACACGGTCAAATACACCGAAGATCAGTACGAAAGTTCGATCGCCGCCATGATCGAAGGCGCCATCCTTGCGGTGGTCGTGGTCTTCTTCTTCCTGCGCGACTGGCGCGCCACGGTGATTTCCGCAATCGCGATCCCCCTGTCGGCGATCCCGACCTTCTGGTTCATGGACTTGCTGGGGTTCAACCTGAACCAGATGTCGCTGCTTGCGCTGGGTCTTGTGGCCGGTGTGCTGGTCGACGATGCCATCGTGGAAATCGAGAATATCGTCCGCCATATGCGGATGGGCAAATCCGCCTACCAGGCATCCATCGACGCGGCCGACGAAATCGGCCTGGCCGTCGTCGCGACGTCGTTCTGTATCGTTGCCGTCTTCCTGCCGGTTGGCCTGATGCCCGGAATTACCGGCCAGTTCTTCCAGAACTTCGGCCTCACCATCGTGGCTGCCGTGATGATGAGCCTTGCCGTCGCGCGTATGATCACGCCGATGCTGGCCGCCTATTTCCTGCAGGCCAAAGGCCATGCGGAACACGGCGGCGGCGTATGGATGGAACGGTACATGGCGGTGCTGCACTGGTCGCTCGACCGGTCCAAGATGACCGCCGCACGCGCCGGGCTCGACCCGATCCGCCACCGCGCGCTCTATATCATCACCCTGATCCTGGTGGTTCTTGCCCTGATTGCGGTTTCCGCGTTCGGGTTCTTCGGAAGCTACCAGCTCCTGTCAAAGCTGTCCGTGCCGTCGACCGTCGCCGATGCGATCGTGGGCAACAAGGAATCGCTGCTGTGGTTGTTGATCGACCGTCCGCTCGAATTGGTGCAACTGGCGCTTAGCGGAGCGATCGGCTTCGCCGCCGCGATGCTCCTGCTCAGGCTGTTCGGCCTGATTGCGCGCATGATCGGACGCGGTTTCGACAACGCCTGGAAACATATGAATGCGCGGTTCAGCGATCACCGTGTCGGCATGATTGCCATCGGCTGGTTCTCGCTGTTGCTGTCGGGCTTGCTGCTCAGCCAGACGCCGTTCCAGTTCCAGCCCGAGGTCAACGAAGACAACAGCCGCATCGAAATCGAAATGGTGCCGGGTACGACGCTGGAATCGACCGAACTCGTCGCCGATCAGGTTGCGGACATGCTGTATGAACAGCCCGAAGTGGAGCGGGCGCTGGTCCGGGTTCGCGAAGGCGAGGCGACGATTTACATCACGCTGACCGAAGACCGGAAGAAGAAGTCGTTCGAATTCGAACGCGATCTTGCGCCGGCGCTTTCCCAGATCCCCGATGCGCGGGTTCGTTTCCAGTCGCAGGGGGGGCCGGGTGGTCCTGGCAGCGGCCGCGACCTGACCATCATGCTGGCGGGCTCCAATCCGGAACTGCTGCGCACCACGGCAACAAAACTCGTCGAAGAGATGAGCGGGCTGGACACGATTGTGGCGCCGCGGATCACGGCCGATATTCCGCGCCCCGAAATCATCATTCGCCCGCGCGCCAACCTCGCTTCCGATCTTGGGGTCACCACCGTGGCGCTCAGCCAGGCGATCCGCATCGCAACCATGGGCGAAATCGAGCAGAACGCGGCCAAGTTCTCGCTGTCCGATCGCCAGATTCCGATCCGCGTGAAATTGCCCCGCGATTCGCGCGAAAACATCGAGACGATCCAGAACCTTCCCGTTCCGACCGCGTCGGGCGGCTCGGTTCCGCTGGGCAGAATTGCGGAAATTTCGTTCGGTTCAGGCCCGACGTCGATCCAGCGTTACAACCAGAACCGCCGCGTCTTCATCGGTGCCGACCTGGCCAGCGGCGTGCTGCGCGGGGACGCGATGGAACAGGTAAACGCCCTTCCCACGCTTGCCGAACTGCCGTCCGGCGTGATCCGCGACGCCGTGGGTGAGGACGAACTCCAGAACGAATTGCTCGAAAACTTCACCGTGGCCTTGATAGCCGGCATCCTGCTCGTCTTCGCCACGCTGGTGCTCCTCTACAAGCGCCTGATGAGCCCGCTGGTAAACATGTGCTCGCTCGCCCTTGCGCCGCTGGGCGGGATCTTCCTGGTCTGGATCGTCGGCCAGCCGCTTTCGATGCCGGTGCTCATCGGCATTCTGCTGTTGCTCGGCATCGTGTCCAAGAACTCGATCCTGCTTATCGATTTCGCGATCGAGGCAATGGGTGAGGGCAAGGACAAGTTCGAAGCGATCATGGACGCCGGGCACAAGCGCGCGCAGCCCATCGTGATGACCACGGTTGCAATGACCGCGGGCATGGTGCCCACCGCACTCAGCCTGTCGGGCGATGGCGCCTGGCGCGCACCGATGGGCACGGTCGTGATCGGCGGGTTGATCCTGTCCACGCTTCTGACGCTGCTGATCGTTCCGGCGGGTTTCAGCCTCGCGGACAGTCTCGAACGCCGAATGGGTCCGTGGCTGCGCGACCGGTTCCTGACCTATCGTCCCGGTGATGCTGCGCATCCTGTCGCCACGGGGACTCCGGGGACAGAGCCGGCCGAGTGAGCATACGCATCCCCGCGCGCTCTGTCCGTGTAGAGCCGCCGCCTTTGCCCGATCGGGCGCGCACCATGCGCCGTACGGCGACCGGGCTGATCGTGCTGATGGCGGCGGTTTTCCTGCTGTCGGGCCGCTATCTCGGGCTGCATCCCGCGTTTGGATACGTCCACGCCTTTGCCGAAGCCGCAATGGTCGGCGGGCTTGCCGACTGGTTCGCGGTGACCGCGCTGTTCCGCAGACCGCTGGGGCTGCCGATCCCGCACACGGCGATCATACCCGAAAACAAGGACCGCATCGCCGATACGATGGCGGGCTTCCTGCGCGAGAATTTCCTTACGCCCGCGGTTGTCGGGCGGCGCATGGGGGCGATGAACCTCGCAGGGGCAGTCGGCAGTTACTTGTCCGATCCCAAGGCCATGCGCGATTCGCGAATTCGCATGGGTGCGGGCGAACTGGCGGTCGAAGTCCTCGAATCGCTCGATCCCGAGCGGCTCGGCGGGCAGGTGCGAAGCGGCATCAAATCCCAGCTTTCGCGGCTCGATATCGCGCCGCTGCTCGGCGGGATGCTGCAGGCGATGATCGCCGATGGTCGCCACCGTCCGCTGATCGACAAGATCATCCGCTGGGCGGGCCTGGTGCTCGAAGACAACGAGGAAATGGTCCGCGACATGGTCCACAAGCGCGCGAATGCGGTGCTGCGCTTTACCGGACTGGACGAACGGCTGGCCAATTCCGTTCTCGATGGGCTCTACAAGCTGCTGGCCGAGGTTCTTGTCGATCCGGACCACCCCTTGCGCGACAAGATCGAAGAAGGACTGGCAGAATTCGCCAAGGGCCTGCGCGAAGATCCCGAATTGCAGGAACGCGTGGAGAAGATGAAGCGCGAGCTGCTCAACAACCCCGCAATTGCCGACTGGTGGCAGGGTGTGTGGGAGCGGCTGCGGGGCAATCTGATCGAAACGATCCGCACGTCGGGCGGTGCGGGCCAGGGGTATCTGGGCGAGACACTCGGCGAACTTGGCGCCGCGCTGCGCGATGACGAGCGGCTTCAGCGCCAGGTGAACCGCTTCGCACGCCGCACCGCGGTTGGCGTGGCGACCCGTTACGGCGATCAGATCGTACGGCTCGTTTCCGAAACCGTGCGTCGCTGGGATGCCCAGACCATCACCGATCGGGTGGAAAGCGCGGTTGGCCGCGATCTCCAGTTTATCCGGATCAACGGCACGATGGTCGGCGGGCTCGTGGGCCTGACGATCCACGCAGCCGCAAGTTTCCTCTGATATCGCGCGTCGCGATTATCGCGGGACGAACAGGACCGTGTTGGACCAATAGGATGCAACCGGCTTGCCCGTCACAGTAACGGCGGGATCGAAACGCCCGTCGCGGGTAAACGCGTCGCACACGGCCTTGGGAAAATCGGGGTGCGAATGGTCCGACTGGATCGTGCATCCCGTGACCCGACCTTCCGGTGAAACGGCCAGCCGGAACCGCACCATTCCGGCCATGTCCTTCCTCAGCGCGTCGGACGGATAATCGCGATGGTTGATCCATTTTTCGGGCGATGACGCTGGGGTTGGCCCCTGCGCGATGGTTCCTTGCTCCGCCAGATCGAAGCCCCAGCTTTCAACGAGATCGTCGAGGCACGTGTCCATCGCGGACATCGCCGCCGAGAGGCGGCCAGTGCGCAGCCGAACCGGTTGCCTGACACCGCGCGTTACGCTGAAGCTTGTGATCTCACCGGCCAGGTCTGCTTCGACTTTTCTGAAATCGGCGCGAACCGCGCCTTCCTTGCGCAGCTTTTCCGCGGCTTTTTCCGGGATCAGGTCGGTCGAGAACTGCCAGATCGTCGCGCCGTTCTGCGTTTCTCCGAAAACGGGCCGGTCGACGACGCGTTCGTCCTGGGGGTCGAGGGCATAGCCCAGCCGTGTCGCCCCGTTGCTCTTCAGCGGGTGTCCTGCGGCCAGCACCTCGATCGATGTGCCGGGCGCAAATCTCGAAAGCGTCAGCAAGACCTGGCCTTCGCCTTCGCCAAAGCTGCGCGAAAGGCGGCAGGCCTCTTGATCGTAGCTGAGGGACCACGTGCTGCTCGGCGCCAGTTCGATCGGTTCCTTTGCGGACAAACAAGCCGGTTGGACGACAAGTACGGCGCAAGCGGCAACAACAAGTGATTTGTTCATGAGAGCGACCCCACAGCATCAAGACAATAGGGGTACTTAAACAAAAGGCGGCGCATCTGAAAAGATACGCCGCCCCTTATTGTGTATTTTTTATCTGCTCAGAGCTTTTCGGTAAGTTCCGGCACGATCTTGAACAGATCGCCAACCAGGCCAATGTCCGCCACCTGGAAAATCGGTGCGTCCTCGTCCTTGTTGATCGCGATGATGGTCTTGGAATCCTTCATCCCGGCAAGGTGCTGGATCGCACCCGAAATGCCGATGGCGAAATAGACTTCCGGAGCCACGATCTTGCCGGTCTGGCCAACCTGGTAATCGTTGGGGACATAGCCCGCATCGACCGCCGCACGGCTGGCCCCGATCCCGGCGCCAAGCTTGTCGGCGAGCGGGGTGATCACTTCTTCGAACGTGGCCGAATCCTTGAGCGCGCGGCCCCCGGATACGATGACCTTGGCGCTCGTCAGTTCAGGACGTTCGCTCTTGGCGATTTCCGCGCTGACGAAACTGGACAGGCCCGATTCGCTTGCGCCCGAAATGTCTTCGATGGCGGCCGATCCGCCTTCGGCGGCGGCCTTGTCGAAGGCGGTGCCGCGGACGGTGATGACCAGCTTCGCATCCGACGATTCGACGGTGGCGATGGCGTTGCCGGCATAGATCGGACGGGTGAAGGTCTTGTCGCCTTCGACCGAGAGAATGTCCGAAATCTGCATCACGTCGAGCAACGCTGCCACGCGCGGGGCAACGTTCTTGCCGGTGGTGGTGGCAGGCGCAACGAAAGCGTCGTGGTGGCCCATCAATTCGACCACGAGCGGAGCGACGTTTTCAGCCAGCGCGTGTTCGAGCGCCGCATCGTCGGCGAGGTGGACCTTGCCCACTCCGGCGATCTTGGCGGCTTCCTCGGCCACCGGGCGGCAACCCGATCCGGCAACCAGCAGGTGCACTTCGCCCATCTTTGCCGCGGCGGTAACCGCAGCCAGCGTGGCGTCCTTCATGTGGGCGTTGTCGTGTTCGACCCAGACGAGAGTTTTCATGGTGTGATTCCTTTCGTGTCCGGGTGCTTACGCGATGCCGAGGGCTTTGATCTTGGCAACGAGCTCGTCGACATCGGCGACCTTGATGCCTGCCTGCCGAACGGGGGGCTCGGTGACGTTGGTCGTCTTCAGGCGCGGCGCGGTGTCCACGCCGAAATCGGCCGGGCTCTTGATGTCGAGCGGCTTCTTCTTTGCCTTCATGATGTTGGGCAGCGAAGCGTAACGCGGTTCGTTGAGGCGAAGGTCGGTGGTGATGATCGCCGGAAGCGTGAGCTTCACGGTTTCGAGACCGCCATCGACTTCGCGCTTCACGACGACACTGTCGCCTTCGACAGCGACGGTGTTCGCGAAAGTGCCCTGCGGACGGCCCATCAGCGCAGCCAGCATCTGGCCGGTCTGGTTCGAATCGTCGTCGATGGCCTGTTTGCCCAGCAGGACGAGACCCGGCTGTTCCTCGTCGGCGATAGCCTTGAGAATCTTGGCCACCGCAAGCGGTTCGACTTCATCGTCGGTTTCGACCAGGATCGCGCGGTCCGCACCCATGGCGAGCGCCGTACGCAGCGTTTCCTGCGCCTTTGCCGGTCCCACGGACACCGCAACGATTTCTTCTGCCTTGCCAGCTTCCTTGATGCGGATGGCCTCTTCGACGGCGATTTCGTCGAACGGGTTCATGCTCATCTTGACGTTGGCGAGGTCTACGCCCGAGCCATCGGCCTTGACGCGCGGCTTGACGTTATAATCGATCACCCGTTTCACGGGCACGAGGATTTTCATGGAGCTTCCTTCCTCTCGAATGAACTTGGCGCTCGCCTAGCTTGCGTTTACGTAAACGTCAAGTGAGGCGGCGGCGGGTCTTACTCTTGCAATGGTCGGACAAGGCCCCGCGTTCCCTGCCCCTGGAATGCAAAAAGGCGGACCGTGCAGGGCCCGCCTTGATGCGTGATGTTCAGGTCTTTGGCATGGCCGCGGTCAGGCTGCCTTCTTGACCTCGGCAACGATCTTGCGCGCCGCGTCGCCAAGGTCGTCGGCGCTCACGATCGGAAGACCGGAGTTTTCAAGGATGTCTTTGCCCTGCTGCACATTGGTGCCTTCGAGGCGGACGACAAGCGGAACCGAAAGGTTCACGTCCTTGGCTGCCTGAACGATACCGTTTGCGATAACGTCGCACTTCATGATGCCGCCGAAGATGTTGACCAGGATACCCTCGACCGCCGGATCTTTCAGGATGATCTTGAAGGCCGCGGTCACCTTTTCGGTGGTGGCGCCGCCGCCCACGTCGAGGAAGTTGGCCGGGAACGCGCCGTTCAGCTTGATGATGTCCATCGTGGCCATCGCCAGGCCTGCGCCGTTGACCATGCAGCCGATGTTGCCGTCCAGCTTGATGTAGGCGAGGTCATATTCGCTCGCTTCGACTTCGGCCGGATCTTCCTCGGTCACGTCGCGCATCGCCTCGACGTCCTTGTGGCGATAGAGCGCGTTGCCGTCGAAGCTCATCTTCGTGTCCAGCACCAGAAGGTTGCCGTCTTCGGTTTCGACCAGCGGGTTGATCTCGAGCATTTCCATGTCGAGGTCCATGAACGCGGTGTAGAGCTGCTTGGCCAGCTTCTGGCACTGCTTGTTCAGATCGCCGGTCAGCTTCAGCGCGAAGGCAACGGCGCGGCCATGGTGGGGCATGAAGCCCTGGGCCGGATCGATGGTGATCGTGGTGATCTTTTCGGGCGTATTGTGCGCCACGTCCTCGATATCCATGCCGCCTTCGGTCGAAGCGATCATGGCGACGCGGCCACTGGCGCGGTCGACCAGCATGGAGAGATAATATTCGTGCGCGATGTCGACACCGTCGGTGACGTAGAGGCGGTTGACCTGCTTGCCTTCGTCACCGGTCTGGATCGTGACCAGCGTGTTGCCGAGCATTTCCTTGGCGTTCGCTTCGACGTCCTCGATGCTCTTGGAGAGGCGCACGCCGCCCTTGGCGTCCGCACCCAGTTCCTTGAACTTGCCCTTGCCGCGGCCACCAGCGTGGATCTGCGCCTTCACGACGTAAAGCGGACCGGGAAGCTGCTTGGCGCCGGCAACGGCTTCTTCGACGGTGAGGGCTGCGTGGCCGGCGGGTATGCCGATGCCGTATTTCGCGAGCAGTTCCTTGGCCTGGTATTCGTGGATGTTCATGGGTTGGCGTGTCCTTCGCGTCCGTCGCGGCTGGAGGGAATGGGAGTCGCGGGCCGCATAAGCATGTCTGGGCGCGCTTGAAAAGTGCTGCGTTCGGGTGCAGGGGCCGCCACCATCCAGGATACTCAAGCCATGATCGCCTTCTCATGATCGACAGCGCACGTTTCGAATCGATCGTCTCGGAAGCGGGGCGGATCGCTTTCGACCTGTGGCCGGGGGCGGGCAACGCCCTGCGCAGCTGGGAAAAAGGGCCCAATGATCCGGTGTGCGAAGCCGACATGGCCGTCGATTCGTTTCTCAAGCGGGAACTTGGCGCGCTGCTGCCGGCGGCGGGCTGGCTATCGGAAGAAACTGCCGACGATTCCCGCCGGTTGGACAAGGACCTGATCTGGCTGGTCGACCCGGTCGATGGAACCCGCGATTTCATCCGCGGGCGCAGCGGCTGGGCGGTTTCGGTGGCGCTGATCAGCGGCGGCCGGCCCTTGATCGCCATGCTCGCCGCGCCAGCGCGCAAGGAAAGCTGGCAGGCGGTGGCCGGGCGCGGGGCGTTTCGCAACGGCAAGCGGCTGGTCGCATCGCGGCGCGAGCAATTTTCCGGCTCGCGCGTGCCGGCCCAGGCCCTTCCCAAGGCCGACAGCGATCTGGTCACGGTCGACCAACCCAATTCGATCGCCCTGCGTATCGCGATGGTTGCCGCCGACGAGGCGGACCTCGTGGCGACGCTGCGCTGGGGATTTGAATGGGATATCGCGGCCGCCGGCATGATCGCACGCGAAGCGGGTGCCGCGGTGACCGACGCCTTCGGCAACAAGATCAATTACAACAAGCGCGACCCCCGCGCCTTCGGCGTGCTCGCCAGTTCCGAGGGCATTCACGCCGATGCGGTCGATCGGCTGGCCGACAGGGCGGCGCAGATCAGGGGCTGACCCACCTGATTGCGGGCGGCACAAAAAAGGGCCGGCACAAAGGCCGGCCCAATTCTCTGCGACACCAATTCGTGATTTTCCGGGCTGGTTTTAGTTGCCCTGGCTTTGCTGTGCCTGTTCGACATCCTGCTGGTCGAACGGGATGATCTTGATTTCGACGCGGCGGTTCAGCGGTTCGTTCACACCGTCGCCGGTCGGGACCTTGAGCTGCGTTTCGCCATAACCGAGCCAGCGGATACGCGACGACGATACGCCGGTGCTGATCAGGTAATTGGCAACGGCCTGGGCGCGCTGTTCCGACAGGCGCTGGTTCGATTCGGACGAACCGGTGGTGTCGGTGTAACCGTACACGTCGATCAGGCTGTTGGGATATGCGCGCAGGCTGGCCGACACACGGTCGAGCAGATCGCGGAAGCCGGGCGAAATCGTGTAGCTGCCGGTGGCGAAGGTTACGCCGTCGGGAAGATTGACCAGGATGGCTTCGCCGCCATCGACTTCCGAAACGTCCACGCCCGAACCGGCGGTCTGTTCCTTCAGTTCCTTGATCTGTTCGTCCATCCGGTAACCGACATAGCCGCCGGCTGCTGCGCCGCCGACTGCACCGATGATGCGTCCGGTCTTGCCGCCGATGACGCCGCCGAGGAGGCCGCCAAGTACAGCACCGCCGGCGCCGCCGAGCACGGTCCGCGAAACTTTTCTTTCACCGGTGTTGGGATCGGTAACGCAAGCGGACACGGTCAGCAGCGAAACGGCTGCGAGGCTGGCGGTAAAGATGCGCGATTTTTTCATATGTCAAATCCTCCTGTGCGGCGGGCATTTACGTCCTGAAGACCAAGTTCGGCCCGCATTGTTAGGACGCACCCACCTGCGTCTCATGGATTCCTAACTTCCAAATCGTCAGTGCGTTCCTGACTCCATCGCAGATAAGTGCGAAGGGCCGCTGGCAGCGCGCCTCATTTGTGCTAGCCAGCGCTGGTGACACCATTTCCCTGGACAGATTTGCTCATCATTGCCGGGCTGATCGTAATCAATGGCGTTTTCGCCATGAGCGAGCTGGCAATCGTATCCGCACGAACCGCGCGTTTGCGTTCCGCAGCGCACAAGGGTGTTCGCGGCGCGCAGATCGCGCTCAACCTGGCGGCCGAGCCGGGGAAGTTCCTCTCGACCGTCCAGATCGGGATCACCTTGATCGGGATCATCGCCGGCGCGTATTCGGGCGCCAGCCTGGGCAGCCCCGTGGCCGAACGGCTTGCGGCAGCCGGTTTCCCTGCGGAATGGGCGGAAGAGGCCGGCTTTGCTCTCGTCATCGCGCTCACGACCTATTTCAGCCTCGTGGTCGGCGAACTGGTCCCCAAGCAGGTGGCCCTTCGCCTTGCCGTACCGATCGCGATCGCGATGGCACGCCCGATGGCCATCGTGGCGCGGGTGGCGGCACCGCTGGTGTGGCTGCTGGACGCATCGTCGGGGGTCCTGATTCGCCTCCTGGGCGTGCGCCCCGCCGGACAGGGTTCGGTTACGGCCGAAGAATTGCACATGCTGTTTGCCGAAGCGACGCGGACGGGCGTGATCGAACACGAACAACACCAGATGCTGCAGGGCGTCGTGCGGTTGGCCGAACGCCCGGTCCGCGAAATGATGACCCCGCGCACCGAAGTCGACTGGATCGATATCGCCGCCGATGAGGACGCGATTCGCGAAACGATCGATTCGAGTCCCCATTCGCTGCTGCCCGTGGCCGACGGATCGCCCGACAAGGTGTTGGGCATCATCCGGGTGCGCGAAGTTCTTTCGGCACTTGTGGCGGGCGGGCCGGTCGATATCCCGGCGCTGATGAAGAAAGCCGAAGTGGTGCCCGACCAGCTCGATGCGGTCGACGCGCTGCGGGTTCTCCAGCAGGCGGAAGTCGCGATGGCGATGGTGCACGACGAATACGGGCATCTCGACGGGATCGTGACGCCGGTGGATCTGCTGACCGCACTGGTCGGGGATTTCGTAAGCGACCAGGATCCGGGCGATGCCCCCGGTGTGGTCGAGCGCGATGACGGCAGCCTGCTGGTCGCCGGTTCGCTTTCGGCGGACGTTCTGGCGGACCGGCTGGCGCTGGAATACGGTGACGACCGCGAATTTGGAACCGCGGCGGGTTACGCGCTTCACGTCCTCAAGCGGCTGCCGACGGAAGGCGAAAGCTTTACCGATCAGGGCTGGCGTTTCGAGGTGGTCGACATGGATGGCCGACGCATCGACAAGCTGCTGGTGCAGCATGAAAGCGGCACGATGCCGGAAAAGGTCGAAGACGACGGCTGAGGGATTGGTGGTCTGGCCTCGGTCCGGGGCCGTGCATCGGGCGATAATGGTGCTGCTGGGGAGGATTGAACTCCCGACCTCACCCTTACCAAGGGTGCGCTCTACCACTGAGCTACAGCAGCACTCGACCGGAGGCGCGCGCTATTGTCAGACCGTGTAGGAATGTCAACCTTCGCTTGAGTATCGTGGCGAAATTGGAGAAAACTTGCGCGATGGCCAGCCACGACGATTCAACGAACCGCGAAGAACGCCTTGCCGCGAAACTGCGCGAGAACCTGCGCCGCCGCAAGGCGCAGACACGCGAAATGCGCGAATCGGAGGATCAAAGCCTTCCCAAGGGCGATCCGGGCAGCTAACGCGCCTTGCTCCTAGGGGAATTACGGGAGCATCCAGTGTCCAAGCTTGTCCTCGTCCGCCACGGACAGAGCGAATGGAACCTCGCCAACCGCTTCACCGGATGGTGGGATGTAGGCCTGACCGAAAAAGGCGTGGCCGAAGCGCGCGCCGCAGGGGACCTTCTGTCCGCCAGGGGCGTACTGCCCACCGTCGCCTTCACATCGCTCCAGACCCGCGCGATCAAGACGCTGCATCTGGCGCTGGAAGGGTGTGACCGGTTGTGGATCCCGGAAACGAAAGACTGGCGCCTTAACGAGCGCCATTATGGCGGCCTGACCGGCCTCGACAAACAGCAGACCCGCGAAAAGCATGGCGATGAACAGGTGCATATCTGGCGTCGCAGCTTCGACGTGCCGCCGCCACCGCTCGAACCGGGCAGCGAATTCGACCTTTCGTCCGACCCGCGTTACGCCGGGATCGATATTCCGCGCACCGAAAGCCTCAAGCTGACGATCGAGCGTGTGCTGCCCTATTGGGAAAGCGCCATCCTTCCGCAGCTTGGCGCCGGCGAAACGGTGATCGTTTCGGCCCACGGCAATTCGCTGCGCGCCCTGGTCAAGCACCTGTCGGGCATTTCGGACGAAGACATAACCGGCCTCGAAATTCCGACCGGCGAACCGATCGTGTACGAATTCGACGGCACGCGGGTGTCGGGCGACCGTTATTACCTGAAGGACAGCTGACATGGCGGCAAAGGTAGCGATCGTCATGGGCAGCCAGTCGGACTGGCCGACGATGACATGCGCGGCGCAGGTGCTGGACGAACTCGGCGTTGAAACCGACGTGCGGATCGTGTCGGCGCATCGCACGCCCGAACGCATGTACGATTTTGCCAAAGGTGCGGCCGGCGACGGGATCGAAGTCATCATCGCGGGCGCAGGCGGGGCAGCGCATCTGCCCGGCATGATCGCGGCACTGACCCATGTTCCGGTGCTGGGTGTGCCGGTCCAGTCCAAGGCGCTTTCGGGCCAGGACAGCCTGCTGTCGATCGTCCAGATGCCCGCCGGGGTTCCTGTGGGCACGCTGGCTATCGGGGCGGCGGGCGCGACCAATGCCGGCCTTCTGGCCGCAGCAATTCTCGCCAACCATGACGCTGCCTTGTCGCAGCGATTGCAGGACTGGCGCGCCGCCCGCAGCGCCGCCGTAGCTGAGCGGCCCGAGGGTTGATGCTGCACCGCGGGGCCACCATTGGGATCCTCGGTGGCGGCCAGCTCGGCCGGATGATGGCGATGTCCGCCGCGCAGCTCGGTTTCCGCTGCATCGGCTACGCGCCCGAAGGCGACACGGTCGCTGAACAGGTCAGCGACGATTTCTTCGCCAACCGCTGGGACGATACCGCCGCGCTGGCGGCGTTCGCCGCGCAATGCGACGTGGTGACCTGGGAATTCGAGAATGTACCGGTTGCCACGGCCGCCGCCGTTCCGAAAGACCGCATGTTTCCGCATCCGCGCGCGCTTGAAACCGCGCAGGACCGGCTGGCGGAAAAACGCTTCATCGAAGGGCTGGGCGGCCGTCCGGCTGCCTACGCCCGTATCGATTCGCGCAGCGATCTGGATGCCGCCGTGGATCGGTTGGGCGCGCCCGGCATCCTCAAGACCCGGCGTGACGGGTACGACGGAAAGGGCCAGTGGCGCATCACGTCGTCGCGCGATGCCGATGGGCTGAATTTCCCCGACGTTCCGCTGATCTACGAAGGCTTCGTCGAGTTCGAGGCGGAATTCTCCGTCATTCTCGTGCGCGGTCAGGATGGCGAGATCCGGTTCTGGGATTCGGCCTGCAATTCGCACGTCGACGGCGTACTTTCGACGTCTTCGCTGCCAGCGGGCGCGCTCATCGAAGGTCAGGTCGACGAAGCGCGGACACTGGCGCGCCGCGTGGCCGACGCGCTCGGTTATGTCGGCGTGCTGACACTGGAATTCTTCGCCACGCGCGAAGGGCCGATCTTCAACGAAATGGCACCCCGGGTTCACAATTCCGGCCATTGGACACTCGAAGGCGCGGTCACCAGCCAGTTCGAAAACCACATCCGCGCCGTGGCGGGCCTGCCGCTGGGCGAAACGCGCACCGTGGCCCGCGCCGTGACCATGACGAACATCATCGGCAAGGACATTGCCACTTCGCAAGGCCATCTCGCCGCGCCCGACACCCATCTTCACGATTACGGCAAGGCCGAAGTGCGCGCAGGCCGCAAGATGGGCCATGTGACGCGGCTCGAGCGATGAGCCTTTTCCTGATCTACGCGCGTGCGGCCAACGGCTGCATCGGCAAGGACGGCAGCCTGCCGTGGCACCTTCCGGCCGATCTAAAGCGTTTCAAGGCGCTGACCATGGGCCTTCCGATGATAATGGGGCGCAAGACTTTCGAAAGTCTGCCCGGCCTGCTCCCCGGTCGCCGGCACATCGTGCTGACCCGCAAGGAACGCTGGGACACGACTGGCGCCGAACACGCGCGTTCGGTCGAGGAAGCGCTGGCGATGGCGGGCGATGGCGACGTGGCCGTTATTGGCGGCGCAGCGATATACGACGTGTTCATGAGCCACGCCGATCGCATCGAACTAACCGAAATCCACGCCGAGTACGAGGGCGATACCTTCATGCCCCCGCTCGGCCCGGAATGGGCAATCCTCGCGCGCGAGGATCACGAACCGGAAGGCAGCCGTCCGGCCTACAGTTTCGTCACGTTCGGGAAAGTGGGGGCTGGCGCGCAATGAGGTTCCTCGATCACCGCGATCCGCTGCCCGAAAGCCTGCGCGGCGCGATCATCGCGCTGGGCAATTTTGACGGTTTTCACCTCGGCCACCAGGCCGTGGCAGGCGAAGCGATCCGATGGGCGCGCGCCGAAGGCCGCCCATCGATCATCGCCACGTTCGACCCACATCCGGTGCGGTTCTTCAAACCCGATGCCGAACCCTTCCGGCTGACCACGCTGGAGCAGCGGCAGGAACTGTATCTCGCCGCAGGGGCCACCGCGATGCTGGTGTTCCATTTCGATGCCGACCTTGCGGGCACCACGGCGGAAGATTTCGTCAAGGTGCTGCTGGCGGAAAAGCTGGGCGTTGCCGGGGTCGTCACGGGGGAGGATTTCACGTTCGGCAAGGCGCGTGGCGGCAATTTCGAAAAACTGGTCGAGATGGGCCGTGACGTCGGGATAGACGCGCGCGCGGTTCCGCCGGTGCTGGATAACGGTGCGCCGGTATCATCCAGCCGGGTGCGCGATGCCCTGCGCGATGGCGATCCGCAGGAAGCCGCGCGCCTCCTTACCCGCCCGTTTTCCATCCGCGGCGTGGTGCAGCATGGCGACAAGCGCGGGCGCGAAATCGGTTATCCCACCGCCAATCTGGGCATCGAACATTACCTGCGCCCCAAATACGGAATCTACGCCGTTACGGGCCGCATCCTGTCGACGGGCCAGGTTCTGCACGGCGCGGCCAATATCGGTGTGCGCCCGCAGTTCGAACCGCCCAAGGAATTGCTCGAGCCGTATTTCTTCGATTTTTCCGGCGACCTGTACGGGCAGGAAATCGAAGTGGCGTTTCACCACTTTCTTCGCGGAGAGGCGAAGTTCGATTCGCTCGATGCGCTCACCGAACAGATGGCCCGCGATTGCGACAGGTCGCGGGACCTGCTTGCGTGACACCATGGCTCAAGCGGGTCGGGTTTGCCGGTGCAATCCTGTTCCTCGCCCTAACGGTCCTGAACGCCAGTTGGCTTGCATCGGAACCCAAGGGGGCGGTCAAGCTGATCGCGCATCGCGGGCTGTACCAGCTGTACGACCGCACGGATTTGGGGCGCGACACCTGCACGGCGGACCGGATCGAGCCACCGGCGCACGGCTATCTGGAGAACACGGTCCCTTCCATCGCACGAACCGCCAAGCTGGGTGCCGCGATGATCGAGATCGACATCGCCCCGACGAAAGACGGGAAGATCGCCGTTTTTCACGATTGGACCGTCGATTGCCGAACCGAAGGCAGCGGCGACACGCGTGATTTCACGCTGGGCGAACTGAAGGCGCTCGACGCGGGATACGGCTATACCGCGGACGGCGGTCGGACCTTCCCGTTCCGCGGCAAGGGTATCGGCGCGATCCCTTCGCTTCAGGAAGCGCTTGGCGCCGTGGGCCGTGCGCGCGTGCTGTACAATTTCAAAAGCAAGAACCCGGCCGAAGCGGACCTTCTGGCGGCCGCGTTGAAAGCGGCAGGGCGCGATACCGGACCGCGCGGCGATGCCTTCTATGGCGCGCAGGGGCCGGTGGATCGCATCCGCCAGATATTTCCCGAAGCCTGGGCCTTCACCAAGGACGAGGCGGTCGGATGCTCCAAAGCCTACGCTGCGCTGGGCTGGAGCAGTTTGGTACCCAAAGTCTGCCGGGGCCGGACGATCTTCGTCCCGCTCGATTACCAGTGGGCGATGTGGGGGTGGCCCAACCGCATGATTGCGCGAATGGAGGAACACGGCACGCGCATCGTGGTGCTCGGTCCGCAGGGGGAAGGGCGGCCTATCGGCCTCGATCTGCCCGAGCAGCTGGGGGATATTCCTGCAAGCTTCAACGGGTATGCCATGGTCGATGACAGCTTCGCCGTGGTGCCCGCGCTGATCCAGCGCTTCGACGACCGCAGCCAGGCCGAGATCGACGCGGTGGCCGACGCGCTGGAACGCCGGCGCGCCCGTCGCGGCGATTGACGCTTTCACACAGCGGCCAAATCCCCTAACGGCTCGCCCCTATGTCTGAACAGCGCGACTATCGAGACACGGTCTTCCTGCCCAAGACCGATTTCCCCATGAAGGCCGGCCTTCCACAGAAGGAGCCGGGCATCCAGTCGCGCTGGCAGGACGAGGGCATTTACAGCCAGCTGCGCGAAAGCCGCGCGGGGCGCGACAAGTTCATCTTCCACGATGGCCCGCCCTACGCCAACGGCGACATGCATATCGGCCATGCGCTCAACCATGTGCTCAAGGACATGGTTTGCCGCACGCAGAACCTGCTCGGCAAGGATGCGCCTTACGTTCCGGGGTGGGACTGCCACGGCCTGCCGATCGAATGGAAGGTCGAAGAACAGTACCGCAAGAAGAAGCTCGACAAGAACGAAGTCGATCCTAAGGAATTCCGCGCCGAATGCCGCGCCTATGCGCAGCATTGGGTGGATGTGCAGCGCGAGCAGCTCAAGCGCCTCGGCATCATGGCGGACTGGGACAATCCCTACCTCACCATGCAGTTCGACAGCGAGGCGACCATTGTTGCCGAGCTGATGAAGTTTGCGGAGAGCGGCAATCTCTATCGCGGGTCGAAGCCGGTGATGTGGTCGCCGGTTGAAGAAACCGCGCTGGCCGAGGCCGAGGTGGAGTACGAGGACATCGTCTCGACCCAGATCGACGTGGCGTTCGAGATCGTGGACTCGCCTATTCCGGAACTGGTCGGCGCGCATGCAGTGATCTGGACCACCACGCCTTGGACGATCCCGGTGAATCAGGCTTTGGCCTATGGGCCGGAGATCCCTTACTTTGCCATCGACGGTCACCCTTCAGGTAAAACCATATTGATCGCTCAGGCTGGCGATATTCCAGATCAAGTTTTTATGAGGCTTGTAGGCGACCATCTTCTTTCAGGGATGAGCGTGATTTGGGCCGGTATAGGCTCCGACCTCGCCGGCACCGTCGCCCGCCACCCGATGCACCATCTCGGCGGGTTCTACGCTAAACCGCGCCCCTTCCTGCCGGGCGACTTCGTCACCACCGACAGCGGCACCGGCCTCGTCCACATGGCACCCGACCATGGCGAGGACGATTTCGACCTCTGCCGCGCCAACGGAATCGAACCGCAATTCGCGGTCATGGACAACGGCGTCTATCGTGACGACTGGGAATGGCTGGGCGGCAACGACGAACGCCGCCGCAGCGTCATCAACAAACCGTTCAATTCCCCCGAAGGCCCGATCTGCTCGGACCTGCGCGAAGCGGGCGCACTGCTCGCCGCGAGCGAGGATTACACCCACTCCTATCCGCACAGCTGGCGCTCCAAGGCCAAGGTGATCTTCCGCTGCACGCCGCAGTGGTTCGTGCCGATGGACAAGGAACTGGCAGGCGGCGGCACCCTGCGCGAACGCGCGATGGGCGCCATCGCCGATACGCGCTTCATCCCTGAAAAGGGGCGCAATCGCATCGGCTCCATGGTCGAAGGGCGGCCCGATTGGGTGCTTTCGCGCCAGCGTGCGTGGGGCGTACCGATCACGCTGTTCGTGAAGAACGGTACTGGCGACTACCTCCAGGATGCCGCGGTCAACGCCCGGATCATCGCGGCGGTCGCGCAGGAGGGCGTGGATGCGTGGGACCAGGCTCGCAAGGCCGAGTTCCTGGGCGCGGACTACAATGCCGACGATTACGAGATGGTCACCGACATTCTCGACGTCTGGTTCGATTCGGGCTGCACCCATGCCTTCGTGCTGGAAAGCGGGCGCTGGCCCGAAATGCAGTGGCCGGCGGATCTGTATCTCGAAGGCAGCGATCAGCATCGCGGCTGGTTCCAATCTTCGCTGCTGGAAAGCTGCGCCACGCGCGGCCGCGCGCCTTACAACCAGATTCTCACCCACGGCTTCACCATGGACGCCAAGGGCAAGAAAATGTCCAAGAGCCTGGGCAACACCATCGACCCGCTGAAGGTGATGGAACAATACGGCGCCGACATCATCCGCCTGTGGGCGCTGAGCGTCGATTTCACCGAAGATCACCGCATCGGCGATGAAATCCTGAAGGGCGTGGGCGACCAGTATCGCAAGCTGCGCAACACCTTCCGCTATCTGCTCGGCGCGCTCGACGGGTTTATCGGCGATATGGGCGATGGCGGCGAAATTCCCGAGCTGGAACGTTATGTCCTCGCTCTGCTGGCCGATCTGGACGGCAAGCTGCGCCGCGCGGTCGATGATTACGATTTCAACGCCTACACCCGCCTGCTGGTCGATTTCTGCAACGAAGACCTGTCGGCGTTCTTCTTCGATATCCGCAAGGACAGCCTGTATTGCGACGGGCCGGACAGCACGAAACGCAACGCCTATCGCACCGTGCTCGACCTCCTTTTCCATGCGCTGGTGCGCTATGCCGCGCCGGTGCTGGTCTACACGGCCGAAGAGGTGTGGGGTGCCCGCTACCCCGATGGCGGCAGCGTCCACCTTCTCGAATGGCCCGCCGTTCCTGGCGTCACCGCCGATGGCGAACGCTGGGGCAAGCTGCGCGAGCTTCGCGAGAGCGTGATGGAAGCGATCGAGCCGTTGCGGCGGGAAAAGGTCATCCGTTCCGGGCTCGAGGCCGATGTCATCGTCCCTGCGGCCGCCGTGCCGGACGGTTTTTCGGACGAGGATCTGGCGGAGTTGTTCATCACCGCGTCAGTCACGCGGGGGCAAGGCGACACCGTGACGGTAAGCCGGACATCCGAAGACAAATGCGGGCGCTGCTGGCGCCTGCTGCCCAGCGTGCCGCAGGACGGCGCGTTGTGCGATCGCTGTGAAGATGTCGTCGCCGCAATGGATGCCGCACAATGACCCCGCTGCTCAAGAACCGCCTGACCGGCTGCGTGCTGGCGCTGGCCATCTTCGTTGTCGATCAATGGACCAAATGGCTCGTCACCGGCCCGCTGGGGATCGACCAGGTCGGCAAGGTGCAGCAACTGCTGCCGTTCTTCGATCTGCGGTTTACCCGCAATTACGGCGTGTCGCTCGGCATGTTCGAGGCGACCAGCCCTGAAATGCGCTGGGGTCTGGTGATCGTCACCGCCCTCATCGCCCTAGTGGTGACCGTCTGGATGCTGCGCGAAAAGCTGTTCGGCGACATTCTGGGCCTTTCGCTGATCCTCGGCGGGGCGCTGGGCAACATCAAGGACCGGTACGAACTGGGCTATGTGGTCGATTTCGCCGATCTTCATTTCGGCGAATTTCGACCCTTCCTTATCTTCAACGTTGCCGATGCAGCTATCACCATCGGCGTTTTGATCATCCTTGCGCGGGCGTTCTTCATGCGCGACAAGGAAGTTGACGATCTCATGACCACGAAGGCGCCCGGCGCCGCGGAGAATATCTGATGACCAAGCATGCCCGTATCGCCCTTGTTGCCGGCCTTGCCGCCATGACCGCAGCCTGCGGCGGCGGCGGCCTGCTCAACCGTGAACGGCCCGACGAATTCGCCGTGCAGCGCCAGGCGCCGCTGGTGGTTCCGCCGGACTTCAACCTGACCCCGCCGACCCCGGGCGCTCCGCGTCCGACCGAAGGCACCGCAGCCGAACAGGCGCTCGAGGCGCTGTTCGGCGGCCCGGCACCGCGCAGCAGCGTGGAGACGAGCCTGCTCGACCGTGCCGGCGCTGCGGCGCCCGGCATCCGCAGCAGCGTGGGCGATCCTGCCACGGCCACCGTGGCCAAGGGTTCGGTGACGCGCGATATCATCGCCGCCCCTGAAGGCGACGGTGCAACCGCGGTGGCCGTAATCCCGGGCTAAGTCGTCCGGTCGGCCTTGTCCTGCGCGTTGGTGTTCTTGATCATGTCGCGCATCTGGCCCCACTCTTCATCGCCAAGCCCGTGCAGCGCACCCCAGAAGGTGCCGCCCGTGGCCTGATAGCCCGCGCCGTCGATCGCGATGGTCTGGCCGTTCACCCATTCCGCACCCGGCCCCATCAGGAACACGGCGAGGTTGGCGAATTCATGCATTTCGCCGTGGCGGCCCATCGGGTTCATCGAATCGTTGGAATTGCCGCCCCGTCCGCCGGGGCTCAGCCGCGCGCTCATTCCCTTGGTCGGAAACAGGCCCGGCGCGATCGCGTTGAAACGCAGACCGTAACGGCCCCATTCGACGGCAAGGCTTTGCGTCATCGCGTTGATCCCCGCCTTGCTCATCGCCGAAGGCACCACGAACGCGCTGCCGTTCCACACCCATGTGGTGAGGATGGCGAGGAAGCTGGCCTTGCGCTTTTCGGCGATCAACCGCTTGCCGACTTCCAGAGTGACGTAGAACGTCCCGCGAAACACGATGTCGCTGATGGCGTTGAAGCCGTTGACCGACAGGTCTTCGGTACGGCTGATGAAGTTGCCGGCTGCGTTGTTGACCACACCGGTCAGCGGCCCATGCGCCCAGATCGCGTCGACCATTTCGCGGATCGCATCGGGATCGCGAATATCGCAGGCGTGCCCGATCACCTTTCCGCCATGCGCGGACGACAGTTCGCTGGCTGTTTCGTCGATCTTGGATTGGCGGCGCCCGCAGATATGCACTTCGGCACCCAGCTGCACGAAGGCTTCGGCCATTTCCCGGCCAAGACCGGTTCCCCCACCGGTGATCAGGATGCGTTCGCCCTTCATCAGGCCATCGCGGTACATCAGCTTGCCAATTTCCATACTTCTCCCCTTTTCGCGGACAGTCATAACGCACCAAGGCAATGAAACCAGATTGAATTGGCTCGCTGTATTGCGTAACTATAACGGTATGGAAGAACCCGACGATCTCACCCCGCTCGATCCGGCTTACCAGTCGATGCTTCGCCTGCAGTTCGCCCTGGTGGCGCTTGTTCTGCTGGCGGGCGCGACAGTCGCCGAGTATTTCATTCCCGGGTACACCGGTGCGGTCTGGGCGCCGGTCATCGTATTTGCCCTGTGGCTCCTGATCCGGATGCCGATGCGCCGCTATGCCGCGCGCGGCTATACCCTCGAAGGCGAACGGCTGCGCGTCGTGCGGGGGATCCTGTTCCGTTCGGATACCGTCGTTCCGTTCGGGCGGGTGCAGCACATCGATGTGAACGAAGGCCCGCTGGAGCGTGTGTTCCACTTGGCCACCGTCACCGTCCACACGGCAGGCACGCATAACGCATCGGTCTCGCTCCCCGGGCTCAAGCGCGAAGATGCGATGGCCATGCGCGAGGAAATCCGCGCGGCGATCCGGCGCGACACCCAGTGACCGACCACCCCGCCGGGATGGCGCGGCGAACGGACCCGCGCACGTTTGCAGTCAAAGCGGCGACGATGCTGACCCAGCTCGTGGTTCCCGTGGCCATCGGGGCTGTCACGATCTTCGACAAGGGCGATTTCGGCGACGTTGCCGCGTTCTATCTGCCGCTGGTCCTGCTGGTGATCGCCGCCAATTTTGCGGTCGCCTACCTGCGGTGGAGCCGCCTGACCTACGAAGTTCGCGAGAGCGATATCAGGGTGGAAAGCGGGCTGCTGTCGCGCACCGCACGGGCCATTCCTTACGAGCGTATTCAGGACGTCAGCCTCGAGCAGAAATTCCTTCCCCGCCTGTTCGGCCTGACCGAGGTGAAATTCGAAACCGGGGCCGGCGGCGGCGATGACCTCAAGCTCGCCTATCTTTCGGAAGACGAGGGTGAGCGGCTTCGCAAAGTCGTGCGGTACCGGCGTGACGGCGGGGTGGAACCAGACGGGCAGGCGGGCGCGGCGGACCACGATGAAGAGGCAGCCGAAGTGCTGTTCGCCATGACGCCCGGGCGGGTGTTGAAATTCGGCCTGTTCGAATTCTCGCTCGCGGTGGTGGCGGTGATCGGCGGTGCGGCGCAGCAACTGGATTTCCTGCTTCCGTTCGACCTGTGGGATCTCGATGCCTGGCAAGAACGGATTGCCGGACCCGGGCGCTGGCTCGCCGGCCTTGGCGTGGCGGCACAGATCATCGGGGCGGCCGTGGCGCTGGTATTCCTCGCGGTTCTGGGGCTTGCGACCGGATTGGTGCGGACCGCCCTGCGCGAATGGAATTTTCGTCTGGAGCGCGGTGAAAAGGGCCTGCGCCGGCGACGGGGCCTGATCACCCGCACCGATGTGGTGATGCCGTTGCACCGGGTGCAGGCCCTGCGGCTGGGCACGGGGTTCGTGCGGCGTCTGTTCGGCTGGCATTCGCTGAAGGTGGTGAGCCTGGCGAGCGATAGCGGTTCGGCCAATCACGATGCCGCCCCATTCGCGCAGATGGACGAAATCGCACCCATCGTTGCAACCACCGGTTTCGCCCTGCCGGACAGCGGCCTGCCGTGGGGGAGGCGCAGCGCGAGGGCGAGTTTCGATGCAGCGATGATGGAGCTTGCCCTGTTCACCATGGCCGCGGTTCCGGCCTACGTATTCTCTCCCTATCCCCTCATTGCCCTGCTTCCGCTGGCCGCCGGGCTGGTAGCGGCGATCCGGCAATATTACCTCTACCGCGTCGACCGCCACGCGCTGGGCGCGCAGTTCCTGTATTCACGGCACGGCTGGCTTTCACCCAAGACGACGATCGGTTCGCGCATTCGGCTGCAATCGGTCGAAATCCGCCAGGGTCCGCTGGCGCGGCGCCGGGGATACGCGGCGCTTCACCTTGGGCTTGCCGGCGGCACGTTTGAAATCGCCGCGATGGATGTCGCGGACGCCCGCCGCTGGCGCGCCGAAATTCTCGAGAGCATCGCGGGAACCGATTTTTCCCGACTGGTCGGCCCGGTCGGCGATCCCGAAGTGTCAGGCCCGTAGGTCTGACCAGTCCGGGTTGCGGCGAAACGCGCCGGCGACATAGGAACAATCGGGTGAAATCGTGAACCCCTGTTCGCGCGCGTCGGCAATCAGCGCATCGACCAGTTTGGCGGCAATACCCTTGCCGCGCATTTCGTCGGGCACGAAGGTATGGTTGGCGTGCCTCACCCCGTCGCGGGCGACCCAGGTCAGTTCGGCGCGCCGTTCCACTCCGGAAAGCTTGATCACATAGGCGCCGCTGCTGTCATTTCCCTCACGTTCGATCGTGATGTCCGTGCTGTCGGTCATGCAGAATTCCTTTCTGTGCAAGAAATGCGGTGGGGGGTATGCGCGTTCCAATGCAATTTCTTTCCGACAACGCCGCCAGTGTTCATCCCGCCGTATGGGATGCGATGCGTGCCGCCGATTCGCCCGATGCACCATACGATGGCGATGCGCTGTCCGCCGCGCTTGACGACAGGTTTTCCGCGCTGTTCGGGCGCGAATGCGCGGTGCTGTGGGTCGCCACGGGGACGGCGGCGAATTGCCTCGCGCTGGCGTGCATGGTGCCGCCGCACGGAGCGGTCGTGTGCCACGAGGAAGCGCATATCGAAGTGGACGAAGGCGGCGCGCCCGGCTTTTATCTTCACGGCGCCAAATTGCTGCTCGCGCTGGGTGACGGTGCCAAGCTGACGCCGGACGCCATTCGCGCCGTGATCGATCCGATCCGCGATGACGTGCACCAGGTCCAGCCGCACGCGATTTCCATCACGCAGGCCACCGAATACGGACGCAGCTATCGTGCCGACGAAGTGGCGGCGATTGCCACCCTGGCAAGGGAGCGAGGCCTTGGCCTCCACATGGACGGTGCACGGTTCGGCAACGCTGCAGCTTTCCTCGGCTCCACCCCGGGCGAAGCGGCGGGGGATGTCGACGCGCTCAGCTTCGGCTTCATCAAGAATGGCGGGATGAGCGCGGAAGCCATCGTGTTCTTCGATGGCGCGCTGGCGGATGTGGCGCGCTATCGCCGCAAGCGGGCAGGCCATCTGCAGTCCAAGGGCCGGTATCTGGCGGCGCAGATCAACGCGATGCTCGACAATGCCGTGTGGCTGGCCAACGCGCGCCATGCGAACGCCGCCGCATCGGAAATCGCCGCGGTGTGCGGTGCGCGGCTGATGCATCCGGCCGAAGCCAACGAGCTGTTCGTGCGATGCACCCCGGCCGAACGCGAGACGCTGCGCAAACAGGGGTTCGGATTTTACGACTGGGGCGCCGATGCCGCCCGGTTCGTGACGGCGTGGAACACGCGTGACGAAGACGCCAGCGCCCTGGCGCGGGCCATCGCCAGCCTATGAGCGCGTCCACCGTCGGCGAAAGCCTGTTTACCCCCCGCAACCTGGCCGCTTTCCTTCTGGTCAGCGCGATCTGGGGCGGGACGTGGCTGGTCATACGGGACCAGATTTCCAGCGTGCCGCCCGCATGGTCGATCGCCTATCGCTTCGTGGTGGCCGCGGCGGGCATGTTTGCGCTGGCGGCTTTCCGGGGCGAACCGTTCCGCCTCGCGCGATCCGGCTGGCCGTGGGCGGTGGCGCTGGGGATCTTCCAGTTTTCGCTGAATTTCGGTTTCGTCTACAACGCCGAAGGGTTCATCACTTCAGGATTGGTTGCGGTCATGTTCGCTCTGCTGGTCGTGCCGAACGCCCTGTTCGGCCGGTTGGTTCTGGGCCAGCCGATCAAGTCCGAATTCGTGCTGGGTTCAGCCATCGCGGCCGTCGGCGTGGCCATGCTGTTCGCGCAGGAATACCGCGCATCGCCGGCCACGCTGGGCGAGGTTCTGACCGGCGCCGCGCTGACCGTTGGCGGGATCCTGTCGGCCAGCATTGCCAATATCGTCCAGGCGACCGAAGGCGCAAAACGCCAGCCGCTGCTGACACTGCTGGCGTGGTCGATGCTGATCGGTGTCGGCATCAACGCGGCCTATGCGCTGGTGTTCGAAGGTCCGCCGCAATTCGATCCGCGGCCCGAATACACGCTCGGCATATTGTATCTGGGTCTCGCCGGGTCGGTGGTGACCTTTCCGCTCTATTATGGGCTCGTGCGCAAGGTGGGGGCGGGGCAGGCCGCCTACAGTTCGGTGGTGGTGCCGATCGTGGCGATGATCCTGTCGACCCTGTTCGAGGGGTTCGTCTGGGGGCCGCTGCCTGCCGCAGGCGCAGCGATAACCCTGGCCGGCATGGTGGTGGCGATGCGCGGGCGGGCGGCTCCTCCGCCTAGGCGCGCAACTCCCGAACCCTGATATCGGCCAGCCCTTCGCGGTAGGTGGGAAAGCGCGGCTGCCAGCCCAGGACGCGCTTTGCCTTGCCGTTCGCAACCCGCCGGTTTTCGGCATAGAACCCGCGCGCCATGGCGGACAACTGCGCTTCCTCGATGGTCTGCAGGGGTGGGGGTTCGACATAGAGTAAACGGCACGCTTCCTCGATGACGGCGTTCCCGCTGGCTGGCAGATCGTCTGCCAGATTGTAGGCCCCGCGCGGCGAGCCGCCGTCGATCGCCGCAATCACGCCGGATACGATATCGTCCACGTGGACGCGGCTGAACACCTGGCCCGGCATGTCGATCCGATGGGCCTTGCCTTCGCGCACCCTGTCGAAGGCGCTGCGTCCCGGCCCGTAAATGCCGGGCAATCGAAAGACATGCGCCCCAAGATCGAGCCAGCGTGCATCGGCCTCGCTGCGGGCCGACCGTCTGCCGCCGCCGGTCGGCGATGCCTCGTCCACCCAAGCGCCCCGGGCATCCCCATAGACGCCGGTGGAAGACAGATACCCCAGCGTTCGTCCGGCCAAAGCCGCCGCATACGCGGCCAACACGGGATCGGCATCCTGCGAAGGCGGAACCGAGCTGAGGATATAATCCGCCTTTTCCAACGCCGCAGTGACCGTGTCCCGATCGTCGAACGCGATTGTCCCTGCGCTTCCCGTGGCGTCGACTTCCCAGCCGCGCGCACGCAAGGCTCCGGCGATCCGCGATGCCGTGTACCCCAGGCCGAAGACGAAAAGCCGGTTCATTGGCTGTCGAGATAACCTTCTTCGGGCACGACGATCTGCGGGTTGTCGACGTTCGCCGCCTTCCACTCCATCGCCATGCGCACGCGCGTGGCGCCGCTGGGGTGATCGAAGAACAGGATTTCCTCCAGCGGACCCGGTTCGATCTTGCGGTATTCGGAAAGACGCATCGAAACCCGGGCAAAGCCGTCGGGTTCTTCCGCCGCGTCCAGACCAAAGGCGTCGGCATGGCTTTCGTTGATCCGGATCAGCGAATTGATCGCGGGGGTCATCGCGAACATCCACAGCGCAAGGCAGATGCCCAGCACTGGCATCGATGCCGGATCGGCCACATCGCGCACGCCCCAGCGGTCGCCGTATTTGCGGATCAGCCACGGGGCCGCGCGGCTGGTGATGAACAGGCCCAGCGCAAGGATCGCCAGCATGATGCCCAGCATCCACCACACGTGGTTGAGTTTGTAGTGCCCCATTTCGTGGCCCATCACGGCAAGGATTTCCGCCTCGCTGGTGCGTTCCAGCAGATTATCGTTGAGCGAAATGCGTATTGTCGGGCCCAGCCCCGAAACGTTGGCCGATATGCGTTTGTGCTGTTTCGACTGGTCGAACACGTAGATGTGTTCTGCGGGAATGTCGTAGCGCGCCGCCACCGCCTCGATCCTGTCGCGCAGGGGGCCCTGCTCCATTTCGGTGTATTCGTTGAACAACGGCGCGAGGAAGACCGGACCCAGCACCATGGCCAGCAGCAGGAACAGGCCGGTTACGCCTGTCCCCCACACCCACCAGCTTCGCGGCGCGCGGCGGATCAGCGCATAGAACACGGCAATCAGCAGCGGCGCGATCACCAGCGAAATCGCCAGCGCCGTCATCTGTTCGGCAAACCATCCGGCGAACGGCTGATCGAGCAGGTCGTACTGTCGTTCGCGAACGAAGCCGGTGTAGATCGACCACGGCATCGTCACCACCGCACTGGCAAGCAGATAACCCAGCGCCGTCATCCAGGTGACCAGCCACGCGCGCTTGCTGACCCGTTCGGCCAGACTGCGCAGGCCATGGGTGAACCGAAGGCGAAGGAACAGCCAGTCGATCAGCACCGCCACCGCCGCGCCGAACAGGATCAGCCAGTACCCGCCTTCGAAATAGGCGTCCGACTGCGCGCGGGCCGGGCCCTGCAGCGTGTCGAGATAGGCGCGCGTCGCCGCTTCGGCATCGAACGCGGCACCGGTCGTCGCAAGCAAATCAATGAACATTGGTGGCCCTCCCCTGGATGCAGGGGGCTGCAACCATCGCGCGAATCTGTCAATCGGGCGTAGGAACGGCACCGACCAGTGAACGCGAAGGCTCGACGGGCGTTGCATAGGGTGACACAGGAAACGCCGACCCAGGAACAGGACCAGCATGGACATCGCACGCACCCCCGCTACCCCCGACGGCAACCCCGAAATGGCCGACGCCGCGCGCCAGCCGAGCGAGCCCTCGCTGATCCGGCGCGAAGACTATCTGCCGTTTGCCTGGCTCGTTCCGCAGACGCTGCTCGACTTCGATCTCGGTCTGGAGAGCACGACGGTGACTGCAACGCTCAGCGTGGCGCGCAACCCTGCGGCGGCCCGATCCCCCGTCATTCGCCTCAACGGTGACGGGATCACCGCGGCGCGTGTGGAGGTGGACGGCGAAGAATCCAGCAGCTGGACAATGGATGGCGACGACCTGCTGCTCAGCCTGCCGGGCGATGCCCATCAGATCACGATTGTCACGCAAATCGATCCCTCGGCCAATTCGCAATTGATGGGCCTGTACGGATCGAACGGGATGCTGTGCACGCAGTGCGAGGCCGAAGGGTTCCGGCGGATCACCTTCTTTCCCGATCGGCCGGATGTGCTGTCGACCTATTCGGTCCGGATGCGTGGATCGCGGGCGCAGTTCCCGGTGCTGCTCTGCAACGGCAACCTGACGGGCGAAGGTGAAGGCGAAAATGGCACGCATTGGGCCGAATGGCACGATCCGTGGCCAAAGCCGTCGTATCTTTTCGCACTGGTTGCGGGCGATCTGGTGGCGCGCAGCGACAGCTTCGTCACGATGACCGGGCGCAACGTGGCGCTGAACGTCTATGTGCGTGACGGCGATCTCGACCGCACCGAACACGCCATGGAAAGTCTCAAACGGTCGATGAAATGGGACGAGGACGTGTTCGGGCGCGAATACGATCTCGACCTGTTCAACATCGTCGCGGTGTCCGATTTCAACATGGGCGCGATGGAGAACAAGGGCCTCAACGTCTTCAACACCAAATACGTCCTGGCCGATCCGGAAACCGCCACCGATGGCGATTATGACGGTATCGAAGGCGTGATCGGGCACGAATACTTCCACAACTGGTCGGGCAACCGGATTACCTGCCGCGACTGGTTCCAGCTGAGCCTGAAGGAAGGCTTCACCGTCCTTCGCGACCAGCTGTTCAGCCAGGACATGGGTTCCGCGCCGGTCAAGCGGATCGAGGATGTTCGCGTACTTCGCGGCGTCCAGTTCCCCGAGGATTCCGGCCCGCTCGCTCACCCGATCCGGCCCGATTCCTATCGCGAGATCAACAACTTCTACACCTCGACCGTCTACAACAAGGGCGCCGAGGTCATTCGCATGATGCGCACGATGGCGGGCGAGCAGCGCTTCCGGCAGGGCACCGATCTCTACTTCGAACGTCACGATGGCGAAGCCGCCACCTGCGAGGATTTCGTCAAGGCGATCGAAGACGGGGCCGGGCTGGACCTTGGCCAGTTCCGCCTGTGGTACAGCCAGGCCGGCACACCCAAGGTGTCGGTTGAATTGCGCCATGACGGTTCGACCGTGACCCTAGCCCTGCGCCAGCAGGTTCCGCCGACCCCGGGCCAGCCGGACAAGCTGCCGGTTCCCATTCCGCTGCGGATCGCCCTGTTCGATCGCAACGGCAGGACGCACCGCGGCGAGGAGTTGATCGTTCTGGACAGCGCCGAAGCCGAATTTTCGTTCGACGGGTTTGCCGACATGCCGATCCTTTCGATCAACCGCGGCTTTTCTGCGCCTGTCACCATCGAGCGCGATGTGTCGCGCGACGATCTGGTATTTCTCGCTGCCCGCGATGACGATCCCTTCGCCCGCTATGAAGCGATGCAGGAATTGATGACCGGCCATCTTGTCTCCGCTGTCGGCGGCGAACTTTCCGATGGCGACCGCGACGCCGCGCGCCATGATATCGCACGGGCCATGGCCGCGGTGATCGAGGACACCAAACTCGACGATCTGATGCGCGGCGAACTGCTGCTGATGCCCAGCCAGACCTACGTTGCCGAACAGATGCTGGTGGCCGACCCGGGGCGCATCCATGCCGAACGCGAAGCGCTGAAGGCGTCCATCGGCAGCGCTTTGGGCAGCGAGTTGGACGCGTTGTATGCCCGTGTCGAAAAAGTGCCCTATTCGCGCAGCAGCGCGGCGTGCGGCGCGCGTAAGCTGAAGACGCTCGTGCTGACGTATTTTGCCGCCAGCGATCCGGCGAAGGCCGCGCAACTGGCGACTTCCCAATACGATCGCGCCGACAACATGACCGATCGGCAGGGTGCCCTGATGGTGCTGGCCGGCCTCGACACCGTGGAGCGGACGGTGAAGCTGATGGATTTCTACGACCGCTATCGCGGCAACGCGCTGGTCATCGACAAGTGGTTCTCGCTCCAGGCGGCTTCGCTTCACGGCAACGCGCTCGAACACGTGAAGGCGTTGCGCGAACACCCCGACTTCACGATGAAGAACCCGAATCGCGTGCGTTCGCTTTACATGGCCTTCGCGGCCAACCCGCACGCGTTCCACGCCGCCGACGGCGAGGGGTATCGGCTGGTTGCGGACCTCATCCTCGACCTTGACCCAATCAACGCGCAAACGGCAGCCCGTTTCGTGCCCCCGCTGGGGCGCTGGCGCAGGATCGAGCCGGGCCGCGCAGCGATCATGCGCAGCGAACTGGAACGTGTTGCCGCCGCGCCCGAATTGTCCCGCGATACCTACGAGCAGGTTTCGCGATCGCTGGGGTAGGCGCGCTTGGCACAGATCATCCGCTCCTCGCTCCTTGCCGATTGCCGGCACGGGTTCTCCACTCACGAAGGGTTGGACGCCGCCGATGTGCTCGCTGGCGCGGCGCTGGTTCGTGTGCGGCAGGTCCATTCGCCCGATGTGGTCACCATCACCCGGCCCGATGACGGCGGGGTCGAAGGCGATGCGTTGGTCACCGACACGCCCGGGCTGGTCCTGGGCATCGTGACCGCCGATTGCGCGCCGGTCCTGCTGGTCGACGTATCGGCCCGCGTCATCGGTGCCGCCCATGCCGGATGGCGCGGCGCGCATGGCGGGGTAATAGAAAATACCGTTGCCGCGATGGAGTCGCTCGGCGCGCAACCGGGCCGGATCGTGGCTGCAATCGGCCCGACGATTGCCGGGCCGAGTTACGAAGTCGATGACAGCTTCCGCGTCCGGTTCGCCGCTGGCGATGAGCGGTTTTTCGCGACCGGAAAACCCGGGCATTTCCAGTTCGACCTCCCCGCCTATGTCGCCCATCGCCTCCGCCGCTCAGGCGTGGGCGCGATCGACGACCTCGCGCTCGACACCTATGGCGATCCGTCGCGGTTCCATTCGTTCCGCAGGTCGACGCATCGCGGCGAGGACACCGCCGGGCGGCAAATCAGCCTCATCGCGTTGGCCGGATGATTGCGCCGGAGCGCAGCGAACTTGCCAAAATGGCGGTTGGCAACCTGTCGCAGAGCCGCTAGAGGCCCGGACCAAACCGGGATTCCGGGGGCAATCGCACACGATCTATCGATACGGCGCGACGCCCTCTGGCAGACGGGTGGTACATCGCACATAGTGGCGTTTCCGGATTCCCGGTTTCGCTGCAATTACTAGGCAGGCAAGGCAAAGCGCTGATGGCAGACACGGCTGCAACCGCAACTCCCGAAACGGCTGGCGTGACCGAAGACGGTATCCGTCGCCGCGACTTCCTCGATATCGCCGCGGTCAGCGCGGCCGGTATCGGTGGTCTCGCGGTGGTGTTTCCGCTGATCAGCCAGATGGCTCCGTCGAAAGACGTTCTCGCCGCAAGCTCGACCGAGGTGGATGTTTCCTCGATCCAGCCCGGCCAGGCGATCAAGGCGGTTTTCCGCAAGCAGCCGCTGTTCGTGCGCCGTCTGACCCCTGCCGAAATGCAGGCGGCCAACGCCACGCCGACCAGCGAACTGCGCGATCCGCAATCGCTCGCCGAACGCACCAAGGAAGGGCATGAAGACATGCTCATCACCATGGGCGTGTGTACCCACCTCGGCTGTGTGCCGCTGGGCGCTGCCGAAGGCGAAGTGAAGGGCGAATTCGGCGGGTATTTCTGCCCTTGCCACGGTTCGCATTACGATACCGCCGGCCGCATCCGCAAAGGTCCGGCACCGACCAACCTCCTGGTACCGGAATACGAGTTTACCTCGGACACCGTGATCCAGGTCGGCTGAGCTTAAGAGACGAGAGACAAGACCATGAGCTTTCCCTGGGCACGCCAGTACGAACCCAAGACCGGGTTGACGAAGTTTCTCGACGAGAAGCTGCCGCTCCCGCGCCTCGTCTACAACGCGATCGGTGCCGGCTATCCTGTGCCGCGCAACCTCAGCTATTTCTGGAATTTCGGCGTTCTGGCCGGCTTCTTTCTGGTGGTGCAGATCATCACCGGCGTGGTTCTGGCGATGCATTACGCCGCGAACGCGCAGGTGGCCTTTGCCACCACTGAACACATCATGCGCGATGTAAACTGGGGCTGGCTGATGCGTTATGCGCACGCCAACGGCGCCAGCTTCTTCTTCATCGTCGTCTATCTGCACATCTTCCGCGGCTTCTATTACAGTTCGTACAAGGCCCCGCGTGAAATGATCTGGCTGCTGGGCGTGGTCATCTTCCTGCTCATGATGGCGACCGCTTTCATGGGTTACGTCCTTCCCTGGGGCCAGATGAGCTTCTGGGGTGCCAAGGTGATCACCGGCCTGTTCGGCGCGATCCCGCTGGTGGGCGAGCCGATCCAGATCTGGCTGCTTGGCGGATACGCGCCCGACAACGCCGCGCTGAACCGTTTCTTCAGCCTGCACTTCCTGCTTCCGTTCGTGATTGCGGGTGTGGTCATCCTGCACATCTGGGCGCTGCACATCCCGGGCTCGTCGAACCCCACGGGCGTCGAGATCAAGAGCGAGAGCGACACGCTTCCCTTCCACCCGTACTACACGGCGAAGGACGGCTTTGGCCTCGGCATTGCGCTCCTGCTGTTCTTCGGTCTGGTGTTCTTCCTGCCGAACGCGCTGGGCCATCCGGACAACTACATCGAAGCGAACCCGCTCTCGACCCCGGCCCACATCGTCCCTGAATGGTATTTCTGGCCGTTCTACGCGATCCTGCGCGCCTTCACCGTGGACTTCATCCTCCCTGCCAAGCTGTGGGGCGTGCTGGCCATGTTCGCGGCGATCCTGATGTGGTTCTTCCTGCCCTGGCTCGACAAGTCGCCGGTGCGTAGCGGCCACTATCGCCCGCTGTTCCGCAAGTTCTTCTGGTTCGGTCTCATTCCGGCGATGGCCATCCTGTTCTACTGCGGCGGTGCGCCGGCAGAAGAACCGTTCGTCATGCTGAGCCAGATCGCAACGGCTTACTACTTCCTCCACTTCCTGGTGATCCTGCCGATCGTCAGCCAGGTGGAGAAGCCCGAGCCGCTGCCCTATTCGATCACCGAAGCCGTCCTCGGCTCGGACAAGAAGGCCGTCCTCGGCGAAAACACCACGCCGGCCGTCTAAGCGATACGAGAAAGATACAAGGTCATGAGCAAACTCCTCAGCGTCCGCCTCGTCGCCATTCTGGTCGGCCTCGGATTCGCCTTTGTGGCGCTGTTCGCATTCGTCATCGGCGCGTATAACGCGGCGACCGAAGAATCGCAGGGCCACCTGCCGTACGAAAAGCCGCGCGACTTCGACTTCGCGTTCGAAGGCCCGTTCGGAAAGTGGGACGCCCAGCAGCTCCAGCGTGGCCTCAAGGTCTACAACGAAGTCTGTTCGGCCTGCCACAGCCTCAAGTTCGTGGCGTTCCGCGACCTTGAAGCGATCGGTTACGACGAAAGCCAAGTAAAGGCATTCGCGGCCAGCAAGCAGGTTCCGGGTATCGATCCCAACACCGGCGAAGCCACCACGCGTCCCGGCCTCCCGACCGACTATTTCCCTTCGCCTTATCCCAACGCGGTTGCAGCGGCTGCGGCGAACAACAACGCGATCCCGCCAGATCTCTCGCTCATGGCGAAGGCACGCGCCGACGGGACCAATTACGTCGCGTCGCTGTTGAGCGGATACGCCGAGCCGACGGCCGAACTGCTGGCTGAACATCCCGAAGCCGCACCGGCTCCGGGCCTTCATCACAACCCCTACTTCCCGAACCTGAACCTCGCCATGGCACCGCCCCTGACGACCACGGATCAGGTGACCTATGACGACGGAACCCAGGCGACTGTCGAACAGATGTCGCAGGACGTTGCCGCTTTCCTTGCCTGGACGGCAGAACCGACGATGGTGAAGCGCAAGCAGACCGGTTGGCCGGTCCTGATCTTCCTGCTGTTCGCCACGGTCCTGGCCTATCTGTCGAAGAAGCAGATCTGGGCAGCGGCCAAGCCGAAAAAGCGCGACTGATCGCAGCTACACCGCTCTTGCAAGGCGCCCCTCCATCCTGTCGGATGCGAGGGGCGCTTTCATTTCCGGGAGACACGAATTGACCCCCGCGCAGTTGAAGGCCCTCGTCCGCACCATTCCCGATTTCCCCAAGCGGGGAATCCAGTTTCGCGACATCACGACCCTCATCGGCCATGGCGAAGGCTTCGCCGCATCGGTCGAATGGCTTTCGCTGCGCATCGGCGACGCCCAGGCTGTGGCCGGAATGGAGGCGCGCGGGTTCATTTTCGGCGCGGCGGTCGCAGCCCGGTTGGGCCTGCCCTTCATCGCCATCCGCAAGCCGGGAAAGCTCCCCTGCGCCACGATCGGGGTGGATTACGAGCTGGAATATGGCCTCGATCGGCTCGAAATGGACCCGACCTCGGTTTCGCACGGCCAAAGCGTCGCCATAGTGGACGACTTGCTGGCCACGGGCGGCACGGCCTGCGCGGCGACGGCCCTGTTGCGCAAGGCAGGGGCAAAGGTATCCTGCGCGGCCTTCGTTATCGACCTGCCGGACCTTGGCGGCGCAAGGGCGCTGGGGCAGGAATCCGTCATGGTCGAGGCGCTGATGCAGTTCGAAGGCGACTAAGTACCTTCGTCCATTTGGATATATCCGCGTCCTCGGGCATTGAGGAATGAAGCGCGACACGCGTGTATAACGGGCCATGGCCCGGAAATCTGTGAGGGGCATGGAACAGACACTCGTCATTGCAATGGTCGGGATCCTCGGAATCGGGGCGCAGTGGCTCGCCTGGCGTACAGGTTGGCCGGCGATCGTCCTGATGCTTGCGGCCGGCTTCCTCGCGGGGCCGGTGCTCGGCCTGTTCGATCCCGAACACGCGTTTGGCACCATGCTCGAACCGATGATCGCCATCGGCGTTGCGCTGATCCTGTTTGAAGGCGGGCTGAGCCTCGATTTTCGCGAGCTTCGGCACGCGGGCGACGGCTTGTGGCGCCTTGTCTTCTTCGGCGTTCCACTGGGGTGGGTGTTCGGCGCCTTCGCGGCGCATTCGATTGGCGGCCTCGAATGGCCCGTAGCCATCCTGTTCGCCGGTATTCTCGTGGTGACCGGACCCACCGTTGTCATGCCTTTGCTGCGCCAGTCCTCGGTCAAGCCGCGACCGGCAGCCATCCTGAAGTGGGAAGCGATCGTCAACGATCCCATTGGCGCCCTGTGCGCCGTGATCGCCTACGAATATTTCCGCAAGGTTGCCGAAGCGCCGGGTTCCGGCCTGTTCGAAGTCGTGCCGCCGCTGATCTTCGCGGCGATCATCGCCGGCCTTATCGGCTATATCGCCGCCGCGGCAATCGCGTGGGCCTTCCCGCGCGGCGCGGTGCCCGAATACCTGAAGGTGCCGGTGCTGCTGACGGCCGTGATCGTCGTGTTCGTTCTTTCCAACACGATCGAACACGAAGCGGGCCTGGTGGCGGTGACCGTCATGGGTATCGCGCTCGCCAACATGAACGTCTCGTCGCTTCGCAGCATCCATCCGTTCAAACAGAACATTGCGGTCCTGCTGATTTCCGGGCTGTTCATCATCCTGTCCGCCAGCCTGGAGTTCGAGGAGCTTTCCTATCTCAACTGGAACTTCGCGCTGTTCCTGCTGGCTTTGCTGTTCCTCGTCCGGCCTGCGACCATCCTGCTCAGCCTTCTGGGGTCGAGCGTGCCCTGGAACGAACGGTTGTTCCTTGCGTGGATCGCGCCGCGCGGGATCGTGCTGGTCGCTATCTCGGGGTTCTTCGCCCTGCGACTGGCGGACATCGGCTATGACGGCAGGGCGCTGATCGGCCTGTCCTTTGCGGTCGTCGTGGCGACGATCGTTGCCCATGGCTTCACCATCAACCTTGTCGCGCGCCTTCTCAATCTGAAGGGAAGCAACCGGCCGGGAATGCTGGTGGTGGGCAGCACGACGTGGACCACCGCCCTGGCAAAACTGCTGCACGACATGAAGACGCCGGTCATGGTCGTGGATTCCAGCTGGCAGCGCCTCGCCCTGGCTCGGCAGAAGGGCCTGCCGTTCTATCACGGTGAGATCCTGAACGAGGCGACCGAGCACAATCTCGACCTGACGCCCTATTCCGTGCTTGTCGCGGCGACTGAAAACGAGGCGTATAACGCGCTCGTCTGCAACGAATTTGCTTATGAAATCGGCCGCGACAAGGTGTTCCAGCTGGGCGAGGCCGGGGATGACGACGATCGCCACACCCTGCCGATCGGCCTGCGTGGCCGCGCCCTGTTCGAATCCGGTTTCGGCGTCGAGGACGTCAGCGAACGCCAGGCGAGCGGTTGGGTGTTCCGCAAGACCAAGCTGTCGGAAGAATTCGATTTCGAAAAGGCACAGCAGCGCCTGCCCGAAGCGGCAAACATGCTCCTGTTGGTCCGGGAGGACGGCACGATCCGTTTCTTCACCCATGCCGCGCGCCCGGAACCGCGCGCAGGCGATACCATCATCAGCTTCTCCCCGCCGCAGGAGCGTAGCCCTGAAGAGGTCGCGGCAAGGCGGGCAGGCAAGCGTCAGAAATCGCAGGAGGCAGGACAGGGCGCATGATCATGCGAAAGAGGAAGTATCCGTTTGCAGGTGCAGTCCTGCTGGCAGGCGCGGCAGCGCTGTCGGGTTGCGGCGGCGCGGGCGATCCGCCTGCGCCCACACCTGACGAGGACGGCGAGGCCCGCTCGATCTTCAGGCCCGAATTCCAGACCGAACCGGGGGCCAGGGCCGAACAGTCCGCCAGCCTGACCGCGCGCATCGATTTTCCCGAAGGCAACGAATTGACGCAAGCCGCCCGTGCCGAACTGGCGACCGTTGCGGGCTCACCCCAGGTCCAGGCGGGTAACCAGATTATCCTGCGCGGCCATTCCGATGCGGGCGGAAGCGATGCCGTCAATATGCGGGCATCGATCGCACGGGCCGAAGCGGCGCGGGATTTCCTTGTCGAGCTGGGCGTTCCAGTCGATCGCATCACGATTATCGGCTTCGGTGAACAGAACCCGGTTGCCCCCAACGCGCTGCCGGACGGCACGCCGGACGAAAAGGGCAGGGCGGCAAACCGCCGGGTCGATATCGAGGTCGATGCCGCGCAAGCCCCGCCCAAGGCCGATCCGACGGACGCGACCCTTGCCGAAACTCTGGCAGAAACCATATCCGCAGAAGAAAGTTCGCCCAACTAGGCCATCAGGGCGTTCAACCGTGTTGACGAGCGCGCCACGGTGGTGGCATTGGCGCATCGGTTCAACGGACGCGCAGCTTCCGCGAGCGCGGGTATAGCATAGTGGTAATGCTCCAGCCTTCCAAGCTGGCTAGAGGGGTTCGATTCCCCTTACCCGCTCCAGCCCCATCCTTACGAAAATCCGGGCCCGCCAAAAGGCAAAGCCGGACACGCAACCATTCAGGAAGCGTATCCGGCCCTTTGCGACCGCGAAGGCAACGGCCGTTTCCGGCCATCGTCCCGACGGGTCCGCGCTCCCTACCGGTGCGCCGATTTTCGGGACAGTCCCCCACACAGGGGACGCCGGTCAGACGGGCATGTTGTCGATAAGCCGTGTTCCGCCGATCCTGGCCGCCACGAACAACCGCGCCGTGCCGTTGTCGCTGTCGAGCGGGGCCAGGCTGTCCCGGTCACGCAGCTCGGCATAATCCACGCTGTCGAACCCGGCTGCCAGGATTTTCCCGCGCAGCGCGGCAAGGGCTTCGGCTGCCGGCGTGGATGCGGCGATTGCCGCAATCGCGGCCTGCATCGCCTGTGGCAGTGCGGCTGCCTGGGATCGCTGGGTCGGGGAAAGATACGCGTTGCGGCTGCTCATCGCCAGCCCGTCGGCTTCGCGAACGATGCCCACGCCGTGGATGGCATCCACCGAAGGAAAGGTGAGATCGAGGTCGCGCGCCATGCGGCGAATAACGGCTAGCTGCTGCCAGTCCTTTTCGCCGAAGAACGCCATGTCGGGGCGCACCTGGTTGAACAGCTTGCACACTACCGTGGCGACCCCGTCGAAATGGCCGGGCCGGTCTGCGCCGCACAGGCCATCGCTCACCCCGGCTACCGAAATGTTCGTGGCATAGCCGGCAGGGTAGACTTCCGCCGGAGCGGGCGCCCACAGCAGCGACACGCCCTCTGCCTGCAGCAATTCGCTGTCGCGTGCCAGCTGGCGCGGATAGGCATCGAGGTCTTCGCCCTGCCCGAACTGGCGCGGGTTCACGAAGATCGAGGCAACGACATGATCGGCCCTTGCGCGCGCCTCGCGCATCAGCGTCAGATGGCCCTTATGCAACGCGCCCATGGTCGGAACCAGCGCGAGCGTACCGGTCGCGCGCAGGAGATCGGTCTGCTCGCGCAATTCGACCAGCGTGGTGACTGTCTTCAACTTCATGCTCCGGCGCTGCCGCGTGCCCCCTCGAATGGGCCGCAAATTTTCCATAGTCCCATGCATCTGTGCTGGCCAGCGGCGGCAATCACCCACACGAATCCCGGCCTCGGTCAGACGAAAAACCCGGCGCTTTGAGACGCCGTGCGTTGCCCACAAGCGAGCGCTTGGATAGGAGGGCGCATCCAACACCGATTTCGAGATTACACACCTGATGGCCACTCCTGCGCACCGTATTGTCTTCGCCAACGAAAAAGGCGGTACGGGTAAATCGACGACCGCGGTGCACGTTGCCGCCGCGCTGGCGTTTCGCGGCGCGCGCGTCGTTGCCTTCGATCTCGACCATCGCCAGCGCACCATGTGCCGCTATTTCGAAAACCGGGCGGAAACGATGCAGCGCCGCGGGATCGACCTGCCCACCGTCGAATGCCACGTGGCCGAAGACATGGACGAAGCCGCGTTCGAAGACTTCGTGGCGGAACGCGCCGACGGCGCCGACTTCGTCCTGATCGACACGCCCGGCCGCGATGACCCGCTGGCCCGCCACGCCGCAACGACGGCCGATACGCTGGTTACGCCGATGAACGACAGCTTCGTCGATTTCGACCTTATCGGTCAGGTCGAGGGCGAAAGCTTCAAGGTGAAGAAACTGTCGTTCTATGCGGAACTGATCTGGGAGGCGCGGATCAAGCGCGGCCGTTCCCAGATCGAACAGAACCGCACCCAGATGGACTGGGTGGTCGTGCGAAACCGCACCGGCCACACCGAGGCGCGGAATATGGCCCGCATCGAACAGGCGCTGGCCGAAATGTCGAAGCGTGTCGGTTTCCGCGTGGCCAAGGGGCTGTCCGAACGGGTGATCTACCGCGAACTGTTTCCGTCAGGCCTTACCTTGCTGGACAAGGGGCACCTGGGCGACCTGGGCACCAGCCATCTTGTCGCGCGCCAGGAGCTGCGCGGGCTGATCGCCAGCCTGCGGCTTCCCGGCGGCCCCGCGGCGCCGTTTGAAGTGGAGGCGGCCGAATGATCCGTTTGATCGCCATTGCGCTGCTCGTCTCGGTCGCGTGCCGCTGGATCTTCGGCAAATGGCCGTGGGAATATCTTGGCGCGCCCGACACCCGGTCGCAGGCGCTGATAAAGGCGCGCAAGCTGCTCGGCGTGGGGGCGGCGGCCAGCCCACGCGAGATCCGCGACGCGCACCGCCGCATGACCGCCATGATTCATCCCGATAAGGGCGGCACGAACACCGCGATGCAGGAACTGAACGCCGCGCGGGACCTTCTGCTCGACACCATGCCCCACGAAAAACCGGAGCGACCCGAATGAGCCACCAATTCGACCCGACCGTCCTGCGCGAATACGACATTCGCGGCATTATCGGCGAAACGCTGGGGGCGGACGATGCCCGCGCCATTGGGCGTGGTTTCGGATCGATGCTGGGTGAAGCGGGCGGATCGCGCGTCGCGGTGGGTTACGACGGGCGCGTATCTTCCCCGATGCTCGAGCACGCGCTGATCGAAGGTCTCACCGCTTCGGGAATGGATGTCGTTCGCGTCGGCATGGGGCCGACCCCGATGCTGTATTACGCCGAAGCGTCAGCCGATGACGTGGATGGCGGCATCCAGATAACCGGCAGCCACAACCCCGCCAACTACAACGGCTTCAAAATGGTGTTTCAGGGACGTCCGTTCTTTGGGGCGGACATTCTGGAACTGGGGCGCAGAGGCGCTGCGGGCGAGTGGGCGGATGGCACCGGATCGGTCGAAACCCGCGATGTCATGGACGATTACATCGCCAAGATCGTGACGGCGCTGGACGGCATCGATGCCGGAACGCTCGCTTCGATGCGGGTTGGCTGGGACGCGGGCAACGGCGCCGCCGGACCCGCGCTCGAAAAGCTGGTGGCGCACCTGCCGGGCGAACATCATCTGCTTTATACCGAAGTTGACGGCAATTTTCCCAATCATCATCCCGACCCCACTGTGGAAGCCAATCTCGAGGACCTGCGCACGCTTGTCGCCGACAAGTCGCTCGATTTCGGTGTGGCTTTCGATGGTGACGGGGACCGCATCGGCGCGGTCGACGGCGAAGGCCGGGTGATCTGGGGCGACCAGTTGCTGATGATCTATGCCGAAGACCTTCTGAGGAACCGGGCTGACCGCTTTGCCGGCGCCACGATCATCGCCGATGTGAAGGCCAGTCGCGCCTTGTTCGACCAGGTGGCGGCGTTCGGCGGCAAGCCGCTGATGTGGAAGACGGGCCACTCGCTGATAAAGTCCAAAATGAAGGAAACTTCCTCGCCGCTGGCAGGCGAGATGAGCGGGCATGTTTTCTTCGCAGACGATTACTACGGGTTCGACGACGCGCTTTACGCTGGCGTCCGGTTGATCGCGGCGTCGGCCCGGCTGGGCAAATCGGTCACGCAGTTGCGCGGTTCGATGCCGGCGATGATCAACACGCCTGAAATGCGCTTTCAGGTCGACGAAAGCCGCAAGTTCGCGGCGATCGAGGAGATTGCGGCACGCATCGCCGCGAGCGACGCCGTAGCCGACACGACCGATGGTGTGCGCGTCACCAACGATGACGGATGGTGGCTGCTGCGCGCTTCGAACACGCAGGATGTGCTGGTTGCCCGTGCGGAAAGCGAAAGCGAGGAAGGGCTTGCCCGCCTCGTGGCCCAGATCGACGAACAGCTGTCGCTAAGCGGTCTGGAACGGGGCGAAAGCGTGGGCCACTAGGGCAGCGCGCTTACGAGCGGTTGTCGTCTATCATCCTGCCCGCCAGTTCCTTCACCAGCTTGGCCGCGACCCTTGCGGTCATCCCGTTGATGTCCCGCACCGGGTTGTATTCGACGATATCGCCGCCGATCACCTTGCCGCCAATTTGGTGAATGCAGTCGATGATCCGGCGTACGCTCATCCCGCCCGGTTCGTGATGCGAGACGCCCGGCGCATAGGCCGGGTCCAGCGCATCCAGATCGACCGAAACATAGACCGGTCCGGAAAATGCGATCTGCCCGATCCCCGACAGGTCGCGCATCTCGTGCTGCTCCACGCCGTAGCGGGCGGCCTGTTCGCGCTGGTGGTCGTTCAGGGTGCGGATACCGATCTGGACCAGTCGGTCTATCCTGCCGCTCTCCATCAGGCGGGCGAAGGGGCTCGCGTGGCTGAAAGGATTGCCTTCGAAATTGTCGTACAGGTCAGGGTGTGCGTCAAAATGCAGGATGGATAGCCTGCCCAGATGCTCTGTATGCGCCATGGCCGCGGGATAGGTGACCGAATGGTCTCCGCCGATGCCGATGACCTGCCCGCCGCCAGTCAAATGTTCGCCAACAGCCTTGTGTATGGCATCGTAGGCCACCTGGCCTTCCATATGCGCGAGCGGAACGTCCCCCACACTGCGAAACAGTTCAGGATCGGCGAGATCGTGGCCGCTTTCGCAGAACATGTTCGCCGAATCGGATACCAGCGCAACCCGCACCTCTTCCGGTGCCTTCGCCGCGCCCGCAAGGAAGCTTGAATTGCAGTCGTGCGGGATGCCGAGCAGGGTAATCGCCATGCCGTCCAGTCGCATGGCCCGTGCAGGGGCGCAAGGGGCGGGGATTGTGCGGGCGCTGAGGAACGTAAGGCTCGCCTCATTCGCTGGACATGGCATAGCATGACCATGATCCCGCCCGCCTCCATCCCTCCCGAGATTACCGATTGGTTTGCCAGTCGCGGGTGGCGCGTGCGGCGGCACCAGTCGGATATGCTGGCGGCCAGCGATGCCGGCCAGCACGCCCTGCTGGTTGCCGATACCGGTGCGGGCAAGACGCTGGCGGGGTTTCTGCCCACGTTGGCGGATTTCACGCCGTCGCGTTTGAACGGTGCGGAGGCACCGGACGGTCTGCACACGCTCTACGTTTCGCCGCTCAAGGCCCTGGCGCATGACGTGCAGCGCAACCTTGTCACGCCGGTGGAGGAGATGGGCCTGCCGATCCGGGTGGAAACCCGCAGCGGCGACACCCCGTCCGACCGCAAGAAGCGCCAGCGTATCCGTCCGCCGCACGTCCTGCTCACCACGCCGGAAAGCCTGTCGCTCCTGCTGTCCTATCCCGACAGTTTCGAGATGTTCGCCAATCTGAAGCGCATCGTGATCGACGAAATCCATGCCTTTGCCACGGGCAAGCGGGGCGACTTGCTGGCGCTGGCGCTTTCCCGTCTGCAGGCGATTGCGCCCGACATGCAACGGGTTGCCCTGTCCGCCACGGTCGCCAGCCCGGCCAGTTTCCGGGAATGGTTGGCCCCGTGGGGCGATATCGACGCGGTCGAACTGGTCGAAGGCGAGGCGGGCGCGCCTGCCGAAGTGGAAATCCTGCTTCCCGTCGAAGAACGCGTTCCGTGGGGCGGGCACGCTGCGACCTGGGCCATCCCGCAGCTCTACGAACAGATCCGCCACAACCGGACATCGTTGATCTTCACCAACACACGGTTCCTTGCCGAATACATCTTCCAGAACCTGTGGGATGTGAACGAGGACAAGCTACCGATCGGCATCCACCACGGCTCGCTGTCGAAAGAGGCACGGCGCAAGGTGGAAGGAGCGATGGCGCGCGGCGAACTGCGTGCGCTGGTGGCGACGGCCAGCCTCGATCTCGGCGTCGATTGGGGCGACATCGACCTGGTGGTGCAGATGGGCGCGCCAAAGGGATCGAGCCGCCTGTTGCAGCGCATCGGCCGCGCCAATCACAGGCTCGACCAGCCCAGCCGTGCCTTGCTGGTTCCGGGAAACCGGTTCGAGTTTCTCGAAGCCACCGCGGCCAAGGATGCAGTGGACGCAGGACAGCGCGACGGCGAGGACTTCCGGCCCGGCGGCCTCGATGTTCTGGCTCAACATGTCATGGCCTGCGCGTGCGCCGCCCCGTTCGAGGAAACGGCGTTGCTGGCCGAAGTGCGCGCCAGCCTGGCCTATGCCTGGGTGGACGAGGATGTGTGGCAGCGCGTCCTCGCCTTCGTGGCTACGGGGGGATACGCGCTCCAGGCGTATGACAAGTTCAGGCGGATCGTGCGCGACAGGGCTGGTGTGTGGCGCCTGACCCACCCGGAACAGGCGGCGCGGCACCGCCTGAACGCGGGCATCATCATCGATTCCGAAATGCTCGATGTGCGTATCAACGCGGGCCGCGGGCGGGGTGGGCGCAATTTGGGCAAGGTGGAGGAACGCTTTGCCGCATCGCTCAGTCCGGGCGACACCTTTGCCTTTGCCGGCATGAGCCTGGAAGTGATCAAGCTTCAGGACATGGAAGTGGTGGTGAAGGCCGCCAAGGCCAGCGCCATGATCCCCAGCTATGGCGGCGCGCGGATGCCCTTGACCACGCATCTGGCCGAACGGGTGCGTGAAATGCTGGTCGACCGGGCGGGGTGGGCCCGTTTCCCCGACGATGTGCGCGAATGGCTGGAGGTGCAGGACTGGCGCAGCCGGATGCCGGGGCCCGGGCAATTGCTGGTCGAAAGCTTCCCCCACGCCAAGCGGTTCTACAGCGTCTATTACACCTTCGAAGGCTGGAATGCGAACCAGAGCCTGGGGATGCTGATAACCCGGCGGATGGAAGATCGCGGCCTCATGCCGGGCGGGTTCGTGGCCAATGATTACAGCCTCGCGGTTTGGGGGCTGAAACCGGTCGTCGATCCGGCGCCCCTGCTTTCACCCGATATCCTGCAGGATGAATTCATCGAATGGGTGCAGAATTCACATCTGTTGCGTCGTGCCTTTCGCGAAGTAGCGGTGATCGGGGGACTGGTGGAACGCCAACACCCCGGCAAGCGCAAGACGGGTAAACAGGTCACGTTCTCGACCGACTTGATTTACGAGGTGCTGCGCAAATACGAACCAGATCATGTGTTGCTGGAGGCGGCGTGGGCGGACGCGCGCACGCGCATGACCGATGTGGGGCGATTGGGCGATCTGCTCGACCGGTCGGCGGACCAGCTGTTCCATGTCGAACTGGACCGGGTCAGCCCGCTCGCCGTGCCGGTCATGGTGATGATCGGCCGCGAGGCGACACCGCAGGGTTCGGTCGACGACGAACTGCTGCTCGAGGCGGAGAGCCTTTCCGGCGCGGCAATGCGGCTGGATCAGTCCGCCGAATCCGATGACTGATGCGCTTCTGGTTCCGATTGTTTCCAGTCAATGCGCCAGGGCATCGCTTCGAACGGTTGGCACACCACCCCAGCAGGATCTGGCCGTTAAAGTTTGGCATCTGGCGCTGCCAGTAATGTCGAGCGGAGCGGCCTGCCTCGCCGTGCGAATTTAATCGACACGGAAAGCGCGGTATTTCTCGTTACCGACGAAGGCGAAGGTCTCAACCCCCGAATCCTTGATCAGGGCGATCGTGCTGGCCGACCTTTCATAGCTGGCCAGCGCATCGGGTTCGAAGCGGATCAACGGGCGGCTGGGCATGGTAGCTGCGCTGGCGAGCTGGTTGAGCAGCTCCTGCCGGTCAAGCGATTGCCCGTTCCAATACAGCTGGTCGCGTGCGTCGATATGGACGGTGTTGACAGCCTGAGTCTCGAAGCGACCTTCGCTCGTAGGCAGCGGGATTGCCAAGGTGTGGACCGCCATCGGGATCACGATGATGAACATGATGAGAAGCACGAGCATCACGTCGATCAGCGGGGTGATGTTCATTTCCGACATGGGCATGGCCGAATGGGCTTGCCGACGGGCGGTGTAGGGCATGGCCGGCCCGTTTTACCGCAAAGGCATGGAGCCCGGTGAAGAAGCCGGGACCTTGGGGGCAGGGTGTGACAAAAAGAAAGGGGCGGATCGCTCCGCCCCTTTCCGATGTTTGTTGGCTGGGTGCCGTAACCGGCAAACCTAGCTGAAGGTGCGGTACCGTTCGTTGCCGACGAAGCCGAACTTCGTGACGCCGCTGGCCTTGATGATCTGCAGCACCTTGGCTGCAAGGTCGTAGCTCGAAAGCGGTTCGGGTTCGAACTGCAGCTCGGGTTCTACTGCCATCGCGGTCGATTCCTGAAGCAGCGTAACGAGCTGGCCCTGGTCGATTGCGCTGCCGTTCCAGAGGATTTCGTCCCCTGCAGTCAGCACCAGCTTGTTCTTCTCCGGCTCGACGAAAACGTCGGGCGGGGTGGGATTCGGCTGAGGCAGGTCGATGTCGACCGAGTGGGTCGCGACCGGGATGGTGATGATGAACATGATGAGAAGAACGAGCAGGACGTCGATCAACGGCGTCATGTTCATTTCCATCATCGGCGCGCCATCATCCTTGCCGCCTGACATTGCCATTCTGGGTTACTCCCTAATCTGCTCTGCTGAAACCGGCCGTCAACCGTTGGGGTCGACCGGGTTCGAGATGAAGCCCACGGTCGGATAACCAGCGGCCTGTACGTTGTAGATTGCGCCTGCGACGCAAGACCACGGTGCATTCACGTCGCCGCGAATGTGCACCTGCGGGATCTTGTCCGGGTCTTCCATGATGGCTTCAGGACCACCTGCACGCTGCACGATCGCATCGAGACGTTCGAAGGCTTGGTCGTAGAGTTCTTCCGAGCTCACCGGCGTAAGGTTGTTGAAGTAAACCCTGCACTGGCCGTTGCGAGCAGCACCTTCGAAGCCGGGCTCGCCGGCACTGCGGCCGGAAGCGTCGGTGGTGCTGACGGTCAGGAGAAGATTCTCGACCTTGTCCTTCGATTCAACCGATTCGAAGACCGGAATCTCGAGCTTTTCGATCGTCTGGATCGCGACCGGAACCGCGATAAGGAAGATGATGAGGAGCACCAGCATCACGTCCACGAGAGGTGTGGTGTTGATGTCCGACATAGGCGCAGAACCGCCTCCTCCTGTCGAAATCGCCATGGTTCAAATCCTATCGTTCGAAATTCTTGGGTTCGATGAAAGATTGCGAGAGGGCAGCCGGAGCAACCCTCTCGCGATCATCGATTACTTCTTGATCGTGGTCGTCGGTGCGGCGGTCGCGGGACGAGCGGCCGGCTTCGGCGCTGCAGCGACAGTTGCAACCGGCTTCACGGCGCCGTTCGAGTTGATGTTCGCCAGCAGGTCGGTCGAGAATGCGCTGAGCATTTCGGCGATCCGCTTGTTGCGGCCCTGGAGCCAGTTGTAGGCGAACACCGCGGGAACTGCGACGAGCAGGCCGATGGCGGTCATGATCAGTGCTTCACCGACCGGGCCAGCGACCTTGTCGATCGATGCCGAACCGGCGATGCCGATGTTGATCAGGGCGCGGTAGATACCGATAACCGTACCGAGCAGGCCGACGAACGGTGCGGTAGCGCCGACCGTTGCGAGGAACGGCAGGCCGCCGGCGAGCTTCGAATTGATCGAATCTTCCGAACGAGCGAGCGAACCGTGCAGCCAGTCGTGAGCTTCCATCTTGTCGGTCATCTTGGAGTGCTGGTCTTCAGCCGAGAGGGCATCGTCGACGAGCTGGCGCCATGCGCTGTTCTTTTCGAGCTTGGTGGCGCCTTCCTTGAGGCTGCCGGCCTTCCAGAACGAGCTGCGGACAGCGTTGTACTGGTTCATCACCTTGCGCTGTTCGAACAGCTTGGTGAACAGGATGTAGAACGATCCTACCGACATGATGACGAGCACGGTGAAGATCGACCATGCGATGATGCCGCCCTGCTCCATTGCTTCCATGAAGCCGAAGGAACTCTGCGGGGCCGCATCCGCGGCTGCTGCAAGGATTTCAAAAGTCATAGCGAGTGGTCCTCTTGAGTAATTTTCCGGCCGCCCTGGGGCGGTCCTTGTTTAGTTGAGCTGGTAAACGATCGTAGTCGAATAGCTGTCCGAGATCGCGTTGCCGGCAGTGTCGAGGGCCGGGTCGAACCGCGCATAGCGGGTCATGCCGTCGCAGGCTGCACTATCGAGATCGGACGATCCGCTGGAACGCGTGACCGAACAGGCCGATACGCGCCCATCGGGGCTAATAGTGACATTCACACCCACCGAACCTTCGGTTCCTTCACGCTCGGCGCGACGGGGATAGTTCGACTGGATACGGCGAGCCCAACCAGCCTGACCCTTCGGCGACGCTCCGCGTGCCTTGGACACGGCGGGCGGCGGCGGCGGTGCCGGTGGCGCGGGGGGCGGAATCCGCAGCGCCGGCGGTGACGGCGGGGGAATCGTCGACTGGGTGCGGATCGGAGGCGGTGCCGGCGCGATGTTAATCGGCGGCGGCGGTGCCACCGGCGGCGGCGGTGCGTTATCAGGCTCCGGCGGCGGCGGTTCGTCTTCCGGCTCTTCAGGCGGAGGTGGCTCCTCGATATCAATCGTGGTCACGCGCTCGATCACCTTGCTTGCCGCTTCGTAGGCAAGTCCGGTGACGAGGGCATAACCGAGCGCGATATGGACGAGGGCAACAATGATGATCGCAATGACGCGATTGCCACTCATCTGTTGGTCAGCATATGCCATTCGGTCGCTTCACTCCATCGGTCGTCCCGGTTGGATCGGGATCGGGAGGCGGCGCGGGACACGGTCAGGATGTCACGACCCGCAGCCTCGTTTTAAATTTCGAACATCGCCATAACCCTGATGCTACGACGATGCAGGAGACCTGAAGTTCCCGAAAGAAACCCCTAGACCTCTCCCCCAAGCAACATTGTATCATGGCTTGGGCCCGGCTCGTGGCTTTAGCTACGATGTAGTGTCACCGCAAACGCTTTATCGGTTAACCGCCGATTCAGTGGTTTGCTTGGAAGGCAATGGTACAACCGTTGCGCCCCACGTCGCGTTGCGCGAATCACTAAAGCGTGGCTCCCCCGGGCCAGGCACGGAGACTTTTCATGCGCCTCAAGACCAGCTTTGCCGTTGCCGCATTCGCCGCGGCTACCTTCACCGCCGCGAACGCCATGGCGCAGCCGGCGCCCGCGGCGCAGCTTACCTATGCCGACATGGCCGACCTGGCCGATGCGGCGCCCCTGGTTCTTCGCGTGACCGTGCGCGACCAGGTGGCTGTCGAGCCTGAGCGTTCGCCCGGGCTTGCCCCTGGCCATGTCCGCCTGTTCATCCAGGCGCGGACGAGCGCGCTTATCTCGGGCGACGTGCCGGTTGGCGAATCGCTGCGCTATCTGGTGGACGTTCCGCTGACCGCGAAGGGCAAGGCGCCAAAGTTGAAGAAGCAGGATTTCGTGCTCTTCGCCCGCACCGTCGCCGGGCGGCCCGGCGAATTGCAGCTGGTGCGGCCCGATGCCATGATCGCCTTCGATCCGGCCTTCGAACAGCGCCTTCGTCCGATCCTGGCCGATCTTCTTTCCGCCGATGCGCCGCCCAGGGTGACCGGAGTGCGCGATGCCCTGGCGGTCGAGGGAACGCTGGTCGGCGAATCGGAAACCCAGCTGTTTCTTGGCACGGCCAATGATGGGCCGGTTTCGGTCACTGTCGTGCGCCGGCCCAACCAGGCCCCGCGATGGGGTGTGTCGTGGACCGAGATCGTCGATCAGGCGGCGCGGCCCCCACAGCGCGATACACTTGAATGGTACAGGCTGGCGTGTTTCCTCCCCGCGCAGTTGCCAGGCGATGCCAACCTGTCCCGCGAACCGCGGACGAAGGCCTTGGCTGCGCGTGACTATGCCTTCGTCATGGAGGCGCTCGGCCCCTGCACGCGGACGCGCGGCTGACAGTCTGGTCTTGGCGTGCGCCAAGACAAACTGTTTCCCCTGTGCCCGCACCGTGCGCTAACCCGCGCGGCATGGAGCCATTCAGCTACACCTTTCGCGTGCGCTATGCCGAGGTCGATCCGCAATCGGTCGTCTTCAATTCGCGTTATCTTGAATACGCCGACATCCTGGTAACGGAATACTACCGTGACCGGCGGGCCCACGGCATGCCGCAGGACATGGAGTTCCACGTCCGCCGTGCCGAGGTGGATTACCTGGCCCCGATAAGGATGGACGAACTGGTCGAAGGGCGACTGAGCGTGACCCGGGTGGGCAATTCCAGCGTGGAGAAACGAATCACCCTGCACGGGGCCGACGATGGTTCGCTGCGGGCGGAAATCGTCCTCGTTGCAGTTCATGTCGATCTGCCGAGCGGCAAGCCGGAACGCATCCCCGACGCGGTCCGCAACGCCTTCGGCTTTCCGGCAACCGGGGAGACGGCCCATGGCTGAACCCTTGCGCATTGCGCTGGCCGGTCTGGGCACGGTCGGTACCGGTGTTATCCGCCTGCTCGAAACCAACCGCGACATGGTCGAAAGGCGCGCGGGCCGGGCGATCGAGATCGTCGCCGTCAACGCGCGTGACCGGGCCAAGGATCGCGGCGTCGATCTGTCACCCTATTTCTGGGTCGACGACATGCAGGCGATGGCCACGCGGGCCGATGTCGATGTGGTTGTCGAACTGGTCGGCGGGTCCGACGGTCCGGCGTTGACGCTGGCGCGCACCGCGCTGGATGCGGGCAAGGGCTTCGTCACTGCCAACAAGGCAATGGTGGCCCATCACGGAATGGAACTGGCCGAACTGGCCGCGATCAGGAACGCCCCGTTTGCGTTCGAAGCCGCGGTGGCCGGCGGCATCCCGGTCGTGAAGGGCCTGCGCGAAGGAACCGCGGCCAACGCCCTGACGCGGATCTACGGCATTCTCAACGGGACCTGCAATTACATCCTCTCCGAGATGGAGCGCACCGGGGCCGACTTCGACACGATGCTGGTCGCAGCGCAGGAAAAGGGGTTCGCCGAGGCCGACCCCTCCTTCGACATCGAAGGGGTGGATGCCGCGCACAAGCTGGCGATCCTTGCCGCGATCGGGTTCGGCACCCGGATCGATTTCGGCGCTGTGCACACCGAAGGGATCACCCAGGTCAGCGCAACCGACATCGCCCAGGCCGATGCGCTGGGATATGTTGTGCGTCTGGTCGGCATCGCCACGCTGGATGATCGGGAGGATGGCAGCCATCACCTGATGCAGCGCGTGCGGCCCTGCCTGGTGCCATTCCGGCACCCGCTGGCCGCAGTAACCGGCCCGACGAATGCGGTTGTCGCAGAAGGCGATTTTTCCGGTCGGCTGCTGTTCCAGGGCGCTGGTGCGGGCGACCGGCCCACGGCAAGCGCGGTGGTTGCCGATCTGATCGATTTCGCACGCGGACAGGCAGGCGCGCCTTTCTCCGTTCCGGTCGCCACGCTCGAAAAGCCGATCGCGGGCGATCCGGGCGAACGTGAAGGGCGCGACTATATCCGGTTTACCGTGGCCGACCGTCCCGGTGTGCTGGCTGAAATCACGGCCGCCATGCGCGACGCGGGCGTTTCGATAGAAAGCCTGATCCAGCGTGGCCGCGACCACGACGGCGGCGAGGTACAGGTGGCCATGGTCACCCACGAAGGGCCCGAACGCTGCGTTACGCAGGCGCTCGCCCTGCTCGACGGTTCGCCTAGCCTGACGGCTCCGCCTCTGGTGATGCCGATCCTGAAGGATTGACCGCTTGCGCCTCTGCGGCGGGTTCTGCGGGAGGCAGGCCCAACGCCTGTTCGCGCGGGGTCAGCCGTGGGCGCGGGGTCGCCGCGTCCCGGCCCAGCGGCGGCAACCCGCGTGAAATGCGGTCCGCGTCGGATCCGGGCGGTGCTTCGGGCAGCGCGGCGAAATCGATCATGTAGGCCGGTGGGGGCGGGCATTTGTTCAACCCGATCCCGCAAATGCCGCTGACCGTGGCCGGTCCCCGAAATATTCCCGGCCCAGCGACGTCGGGGGTGCGCAAATCGCCCTTGTTCATCGTTTCGCGGGCGTAGCGCCGCTCCGCCCGTTCCTTGTCATACCCGTACTGCGCGGTGTCCGCCCGCCGCCGGCACACGATGATTTCGCCGGAGAGCGAGGCGTTTTCCTGTTCTTCGCTGCAATCTTCCAGAGGCCCCTCGCCTGTGTCGTGCGGCACGAGAATGTCGATCCTCTCAGGCTGACCTTGTGCAACGCCTTGCGCTGTATCCTGCGCCAAACCGTGCGAGTGCAGCGCGGCCAGTGCGCCAATCACGAGAAGGTTGCGGATCATTCGGCCAATTCTCCGCGCGCGATGCGGTCGGCGTCCGACCCCGTCGGCGCATCGGGCAGCGTGGCGAAATCGATGAGATAGGCGGCCTGCGAGGCGCCGCCGAACGTGGGGCACCAGGTCAACAGGCTCGGCTGGCATGGCGGTGGGGCAAAGTCCGGCGCAAGCGCCAATCCCTCGGTCTGCGTTTCTTCGGCATAACGAGAACGGGCCTCAGCGGGCGGGGATAGCCGGTGGGAATCGTTCTGCTCGCGGTCACCGCAAACGACAATCTCGCCAGAAATAAGGGCCGCTTCCTGTTTGCGTCGGCAGAAGTCGTCGTCCTCTGGCGGGGGCTCGAAATTGGCGCCATCCCCGGAAGATTGGGCAGAGGCAGGCGCGAAGGGGGCAACCAGCACCACCAGCGGCGCAATCCTTCGCAGTCGTCTCGACAATCCAACGCTCCCTGTCTATCGGCCCGTGCATACGAATTCGCAGCGTCGGCGCGCATATGCGGCAGGGCTGCTTCACCGTTATGGGACTGAACCGCTTATGAACTCGCCCGCCGACAACCCCCTTGACCGCGTTCTTGTCATGGAAATGGTCCGTGTGACCGAAGCTGCCGCGATTGCGGCGTCGAAGCTGATCGGCCGCGGCGACGAAAAGGCCGCCGACGCTGCCGCCGTGGAAGCCATGCGCCGCACGTTCGACACGCTCTACATGGACGGCACCGTGGTGATCGGCGAGGGCGAGCGCGACGAAGCCCCGATGCTGTATATCGGTGAAAAGGTCGGCGGCGCACCCGGCAAGGGCCCCAAGATCGACATCGCGCTCGACCCGCTCGAGGGCACGACCATCACGGCAAAGGCCGGCCCCAACGCGTTGGCCGTCCTCGCGGCAGCGGAAGAAGGCTGCCTGCTGAACGCCCCCGACGTCTACATGGACAAGCTGGCGGTTGGCCCGGGCTATCCCGAAGGCGTGATCGATCTTGCCAAGACCCCGACCCAGAATGTCGAGGCCGTGGCGAAGGCCAAGGGTGTTGCGCCGGGCGATATCATCGTCTGCGTGCTCGACCGCCCGCGCCATGCAGCCCTGATTGCCGAATTGCGCGGCATCGGTTGCGGCGTCGTCCTGATCGGCGATGGCGATGTGGCCGGCGTGATTGCGGTGACCGACGAAGACACCACGATCGACATGTACATGGGTCAAGGCGGCGCGCCCGAAGGCGTGCTTGCCGCGGCTGCCCTGCGATGCGTTGGCGGCCAGTTCAACGGCCGGCTCGTGTTCCGCACCGAAGATGAAAAGTCGCGTGCCTATAAGTGGGGTATCGAGGATCTCGACCGCATCTACACCCGCGACGATCTGGTGAAGGGCGACTGCATCTTTGCCGCGACCGGCGTGACTTCGGGCTCGTTGCTCGAAGGCGTGAAATATCTGCGTGGCGGCCGCATGACGACCGAGAGCGTTGTGATGCGCGCCAGCAGCGGCACCGTGCGCTGGGTCAAGGGTGAACATCGCGCCAAGTAAATGGCCGGGCCTGCGCGGCGGAATGGCCGACGAAAGTCGAGGCAAAAGCCGCGCCGCACTGTTGCGTTTCGATGACGCTCGGCTAGGCGGGGCGCACAGCCTTTAACGGGGATTCGTCGTATGAAGATCATGGCCGCCAACTCGAACCTGCCGCTCGCCCGTGCGATCGCAGCCTATCTCGAGATGCCGCTGGTGGACGCGCAGGTGCGCCGCTTCGCGGACGAGGAAATCTTCGTCGAAATCCATGAAAACGTCCGCGGTGAAGACGTGTTCGTCGTCCAGTCGACGAGCTATCCCGCGAACGACAATCTCATGGAACTGCTGATCTGCATCGACGCGCTGCGCCGCGCATCGGCGCGCCGCATAACCGCCGTGGTGCCGTATTTCGGTTACGCCCGGCAGGATCGCAAACCCGGCCCGCGCACCCCGATTTCGGCGAAACTCGTCGCGAACCTCATCACCGAAGCGGGCGCGGATCGCGTCTTGTCGGTCGATCTGCACGCCGGCCAGATCCAGGGCTTCTTCGATATTCCGACCGACAATTTGTACGCCGCGCCGGTCATGGCCGCGGATATCCAGGCGCGGTATGGCGACCAGGACCTGATGGTGGTCAGCCCCGATGTCGGCGGCGTGGTGCGCGCGCGCGCGCTTGCCAAACGTCTCGACAACGCGCCCCTGGCCATTGTCGACAAGCGCCGCGATCGCCCAGGCGAAAGCGAAGTGATGAACATCATCGGCGATGTGCAGGGTCGGCATTGCATCCTGATCGACGATATCATCGATTCGGGCGGTACGCTGTGCAACGCGGCGCAGGCGTTGCTGGATCAGGGCGCAAGCTCTGTCGCGGCCTACATCACGCACGGCGTCCTGTCGGGTGGGGCGGTGGCCCGCGTGGACGGTTCGGCGCTGAAGGAACTGGTCATCACCGATACGATCCGCGCCACCGATGCGTCGCAGGATTCCGACCGTATCCGTATTCTGGCGATCGCGCCCCTGATCGGCGAAGCTGTCCGGCGGATCGCAGACGAAAGCTCGGTCAGCTCGCTGTTCGACTGACCGCCGGGACGAACGGCTTGCGCATCCACGGGCGAACCGCTCCGGGCGCTATCCTGTCCAGCATTTCCAGCCGTCGCGCCTGGCGAATTTCCAGGCTGAGCGTCAGCAATCCGTGCCGGTTGCGGCGAAACACCTGCGGCGTCATCTTGAAGAAGGCCTGGAATTCGCGGATCCGGTGCGACTGGTCGAAGAAGCGCAAGAGGATGTCGTCTTCGTCTTCATCGGCCACCCCGCACAGGCGGGACGCGAGGTCCAGCACACGGGCGCGACGCATCACCTGTTTCGGCGTCATTCCGAAATCGCGCTTCACCACGCGCTGCAACGTGCGCAGGGTTACGCCGTGTTCTTCCGCGAAATCGGTCATCTGACGGTTGGGATCGGCAAACGCCGCCACTTCGAACTGGCGCGACAGGAGATCGGGTTCCCTGGCCCCCAATCGCGTCACGGCCTTTCGCATCCAATTTTCCAGCGCCTCGACCCACTCAACACTCGCGATGCCGGGCCGGTAAAGCGCATTCAAACCGTCCTCGTCCATTCCCAGGTCGCCCATCAGGCAAACCCGCTGAACCATGCCTGCATCCTCGATGCCCCACAGCGCGTGCATCACGCCCGGCCTGAGCATGATTCCGGCCACCCGGACAGGCCCGGTGTAATGAAGGCGCATGCTCTCCCGGTTCTGTCCGCACAGGAACGACCGGTCGAAGATCTCGACGTTTCCGTCGACGGTCTCGACAGTCCAGTGCGCGTCGATTGCTGTTCGCAGATACGACGTGTCGTTGCACAGCAGGCCGGCGTTGCGCCCACCGGGTCCAGCGGCCGATTGCGCCACCATGAAGCGCCCCACCCATGGATCGAGATCCGGTGCGGGCGCCCTGTTGAAGGACAAGGGAAGGGCGGGTTCGTCTTCCGCTCCCGGAGTGATCGCGCGGCCGTCCGGCATCAGGCCTCGCCTTGTTTTTGCGCGGGTTCGGCGCCGGGATCGCGCCACGGCGGAAGGGCGCCGAGCGGCTTTGCGTCGATCGCCGCGAGGCGCCGCGCCTGCCTGGTCTCAAGGCTCAACCGCAGCAAGGGGTGGGCGCCCGCAGCCAGCTTGCCTGGTGTGGTGTCGAAGAAATGGCGGATTTCGCGGTTCTGGTGCGATTGATCGAAATAGCGCAGCCGCAAGGCCGCCTCTTCTTCTTCCATCGCAACACCGAGCAGCGCGGCTACAAGATCCAGCGCGCGGGCGCGCCGCTGGACCTGCTTGGGCGACAGGCCGTAATCGCGCTGGATCGTGCGCTCGACCGTACGGGACGCCACACCCTGTTCTTCCGCGAACCGTGCGAGGGAGAACGACGGGTCGACCAGCGTGCATTGTTCGAATGCAAGGGTGAGGTCGTCAGGGCGGCTTGTCCGGTTTACTTCGAGGAACTTGGCAAGTTCCCGTTCGAACACGGCCAGCCATTCCTGCGGTCCGGCATCGGGATCGAAGCGCGAACTGAATTGCCCGCGACCGGCGTTTTCGTCCTGGTCCACTATCCGGTCGATCATGTCGACCTGGCGCGGCCCCCCCATCACGCTGCCCGCCCCGGGGGCAAGGTGGACCGTGATGACCTTGAATTCGCCGCGCACCGTGATGGGCATCACCTTGCTGTGCGGTCCGAAATAGAGCGTCATCCCCTGTTCGCCGGGGTCGAATTCCATCGGCCCGTCCGCGGTCATGGCCGTCCAGAATCCGCCGAACAGGACGCGAAGACAGGAATGGTCGTTGAACATTCCATCGGCAATCTGGACGCCATCGGGAATCGTGGTGTGGCTGGCGCTGAACCAGGTGAACCAGGGCTGCATGTCTTCTGCGGACGCATGGCTGAACGCGAGGGGCTGCCCATCTCGCGTTTGACCGGTATGTGAGACCAGCCCGGCTGATCCGTTTGCGAAGCCCGTTTCCGCAGCCAACCCCTGCTCTCCGAACGGTGTTGATACGCTAAATGTCGGGTTTATACATCTTTGCCCTAGTGGTGAAAGTGGCAATTACCCGTAGTTTTGGGGCTGCGCGCCTGATAGCGGGCAGAGCCATGACCAGCTCAACCGATCTCGATCTCGCCAATCGCCTTGCCGAAGCGGCGGGCAATGCCATCCGCCCGCTGTTCCGCGGCGACTGGGCCCAGGAACGCAAGGCCGATCGCACATTCGTGACCGAAGCGGACCGTGCAGCGGAAGCCGCGATGCGCGCGATCATCGAAGCCGAACGGCCCCATGACGGCATCGTGGGCGAGGAATACGGCACACGCAACGAAGGCGCCGGGCGCCAATGGGTGCTCGACCCGATCGACGGAACGACCAGCTTCATTGCGGGTCGCCCGATCTTCGGCACGCTGGTGGCGCTGCTGCAGGATGGTTGGCCGGTGTTGGGTGTGATCGACCAGCCGATCCTCAAGGAACGCTGGGTGGGTTCGGTTGGCGAGGTGACGACCTTGAACGGCAAGCCGGTCCGCTGCGCGCCCTGCCGCGATCTGGGCGACGCGGTGCTGGGCACCACAACCCCGCATCAGTTTACCGGCGGCGATGTGGAAGCCTTCATGGGGGTCGCCAAATCGGTGGCGGAACGCAAGATCGTTTATGGCGGCGATTGCTACAATTATGCCCTGGTGGCGAGCGGTCACATCGACCTGGTCGTCGAGGCGGGGCTTCAGCTTTACGATTACGCCGCGCTTGTTCCGGTTGTCGAAGGCGCCGGCGGCATCATGAGCGACTGGCAGGGCAACCCGCTGGATGCGGGCAGCGATGGTCGCGTGATCGCCCTTGGCGATCCGGCCCGGCTGGAGGATGTGCTCGAAGCGATGGGGGCATCGTGAGCGCCGACCTGACCGGCCGCGTCGCTCTGGTGACGGGTGCATCGCGGGGCCTTGGTTTCGAGATTGCCAAACGGCTGGCGGCTGGCGGTGCGACCGTATGGCTGAATGGCCGCGATGAAACCGCGCTGGCGCAGGCGGCACAGGCAATCGGGGCGGGGGCAAAGGCGCTGGCCTTCGATATTGGCGACGATGAAGCGACGCGCGCTGCATTCCAGAAAATTGCGGGCGAGAGCGGGCTCGATATCCTCGTCGACAATGTCGGAAACCGTGACCGGCGCAGTTTCGGGCAACTCGACCGGGCGGCCATGCAGGCCATGCTCGCCATCAATCTGGTCGCGCCCTTCGATCTGGCGCGCCGGGCCGTGCCGCTGATGCGCGAGCGCGGATACGGGCGCATCGTCAACATCACATCCATTGCTGCCGAGATTGCCCGGGGCGATGTGGCCTATACGGCATCGAAGGGTGGGTTGGCCGCTCTGACCCGAGGGCTTGCAGCGGAACTCGGACCCGACGGCATCACCGTCAACGCCGTCGCGCCGGGCTATTTCGCGACCGAGGCGAACGCCGCGATGGTCGCCGATCCGGCGATTGCCGGGTATCTCGGGCGCCGCACGTCGCTGGGCCGATGGGGCGAGCCGGACGAGATTGCCGGAGCCGTCGCATTCCTTGCATCGGCCGAAGCCGCCTACATCACCGGCCAGACGCTGGCGGTCGACGGCGGGTACCTCACCCATTTCTAAGCCTTGCAATTGTGCGCGAAACCGCTATTTGCGCGCCCTTCACTGACACGTGAATCACCGCCGGTCTGGCCGTTAGGGCTGCCAGGGCTGGTCGGACGTGTCTCTGCAAAGGAGATGAAAATGCCCAAGCTTAAGACCAAGAGCGGCGTCAAAAAGCGCTTCAAGCTCACCGCCACGGGCAAGGTCAAGCACGGTGTCGCCGGCAAGCGCCACCGTCTGATGAGCCACAATGCCAAGTACATTCGCCAGAACCGCGGCACCTCCGTCCTGTCCGAAGCGGACTGGAAGGCAGTGAAAAAGTGGGCCCCATACGGCCTCGACTGAGCCCGATTCGAGTTAGGAGTACAACAGCATGTCCCGTATCAAGCGTGGCGTAACCACCCGCCAGAAACACAAGCGTCTTCTCGATCAGGCCAAGGGCTATCGCGGTCGTCGCAAGAACACCATTCGCGTTGCGCGTCAGGCCGTCGAAAAGGCTGGCCAGTATGCCTATCGCGACCGCAAGGTTAAGAAGCGCAGCTTCCGCGCCCTGTGGATCCAGCGTATCAACGCGGCAGTCCGCGCCGAAGGCCTGACCTATTCGCAGTTCATGCACGGCACCAAGCTTGCCGGCATCGAATTGGACCGCAAGGTGATGGCCGATCTCGCCATGAACGAAGGCGCTGCCTTCAAGGCGATCATCGAGCAGGCGAAGAAGGCACTTCCCGCCTAAGCAATGCGCATTGCACAAGAAAACAAAGGGCATCTCCGAATGGAGGTGCCCTTTGTTTTTGGCAACTTGTCGCAAACCTACAAGGTGCTAAGCTTTGCGGTGGAGGGAGGAAGCGCTTGAGTTCGGCAGGCCCGGTTCACGTCAGGTTTTTCGCGGCGCCCGCGGACCTCGCTCCTTTTTTCTCGACCATCTATCGGATCGACGTGGATTTGCCCGACGGTGAGGTGATCACCGACTATCTCCAGCCGTCCTGGACGAACCTGCGGTTCCACACCGGCAATCCGGCCCGTATGCTTGCCTCGACCTCACCGACCGATGGCCCGGCCAGATTTTCTGTCGCAGGGCCGAGCGCGTCCCTCTCCAAATACGAGCTTGGCCGGGCGAGCGTCTGGGGCTTTGGCCTGTTTCCCCAGGGATGGGCTCGGTTCATTGGCAGGGTTGCCAGCGAATACGCCGACGACAGGTTCGATGGCGAACGGACCGAGGGATTTTCTCACCTTTCCCCCCTGTGCGATATTCTGTGCGGTGATGGCTCAGACGTCGAAGACCAGTTCGAACGTGCGATGCGATTTTTCCGGGAATGCGACGACACCTCGCGCGACAGCGATCGCATTCGGGCGGCTCAAGAGGCCATGCTCGACCCGCACCTCCTGCATGTCGAGGATTTTGCCGCCCGAGTCGGCGTATCGAAGCGCACGCTCGAAAGGCTGTGCAACCGGCATTTCGGGTTCCCCCCCGGCTCTTGCTGCGCCGCCAACGGATCATCCGCGTGTTGACGGCGTTCATGCTGGAGCGCGGGTCCTGGAACGCCGTGATCGACAGCAATTATCATGATCATCCGCACTTCGTTCACGAATTCAAGACCTTCATCGGGATGAGTCCGAGCGAGTACGCCGCCATGCCGCATCCGATGCAGGCGGCTTTCGTGGCCGATCGCAGGCGGGTTTGGGGATCGCCGGCCCAGGCACCGCATCGACCGAAATAGCCACTCGCCATCAGCCGACGATTTGCTAGGTTGCAAAGCTGGGCATGAGAGTAACGATCAGATCAGCAGCGCCCCGGCGCGCAAATCGCAGGAAAAAGCCCGCATGAGCGGGGGTGCGGCAAGCGATCGCGTGGCCCTGCGCTTCTTCCTGCCCCCGGAAGACCTGCGCCCCTTCATTACGACAATCTACATGCTGGAAGTCAGCGGGTGCGGCGATGGATGGATCGAGGATCGCCTGCATCCCGAATGGGCCAATCTGCGCCTGATACCCGACATGTCCATCGAAGCGGCCATCGGTGACGCGCCGATGGCCGGTGTTTCGGCCGCGGTGATGACCGGTCCGACCAGCGTGAGCACGCATTTTCGCGCCCGTGACGGCGTATCCTGGGGTATCGGTTTGCTGCCGATGGGGTGGGCCCGCTTCGTCGATGCGCCCGCCGATGCCTATGCCGACCGACCGGCGGACGTCATGCAAGATCCGGCGATGGCACGGCTCGCGCCCTTGCTCGGCAGCCTCGATGCAGGATCGCGGACGCCCGCTGCACGGCGCGATCGGTTGGTCGATCACTTGCGGCGCGCGCTCGCCCCGCCGACGCCGCGCGAGCCGGAAATCCTGCGTCTCGAACTGGCTTTGGTAGACACTTCGATCCACACGGTGTCCGGCCTGGCGGAAAAGGCGGAACTGAGCGTGCGGACGCTTGAGCGGCTGAGCGCCAGCGTTTTCGGGTTTCCCCCGCAGCTTCTGCTTCGCCGCCAGCGCTTCCTGCGCAGCCTTGCCCAGTTCATGCTGGACCCATCGCTCAAGTGGATCGAAACCCTCGACGGGCATTACCACGACCAGGCGCACTTCGTTCGGGATTTCAAGCGGTTCATGGGGATGAGCCCGAGCGAATACGCGCGACTCCCGCATCCGGTTCTGGGCGCGGCGGCCCACGCCCGCATGGCAGTGGCGGGCGAAGCGTTGCAGGTCCTGCACAGGCCGGACGCTCCATAGGCCGCACACGGCAATCGGGGCTTGGGTAGCGCGCCGTCAGCGGCTAGGGGGCACGGCATATTTCTTTGCTGCGGACCGAACGCGAACACGATGACCGAACTCGAAACAATGAAGGCGCAAGCGCTTGCGCGGATCGATGCCGCCGGCGATGCGGCCGCGCTTGAAACGCTGCGGGTCGAATTCCTGGGTAAGCAGGGGTCGATTTCCGCGCTGATGAAGACCTTGGGCAAGATGAGCCCGGAGGAACGCCAGACCGAAGCTCCGAAAATCCAGGACCTGCGCGGCGGCGTTGCCGATGCGCTGGCGGCCAAAAAGGCCCAGCTGGAAGAAGCCGAGCTCGAAGCGCGGCTGGCGGGCGAAATGCTGGACCTGACGCTGCCTTCACCTGCCGCGCCCAAGGGCGGTGTCCACCCGGTGAGCCAGGTGATGGACGAACTGGCGGAAATTTTCGCGGATCTCGGCTTTTCGGTCGCCACCGGTCCCGAGATCGAGGACGACTGGCACAATTTCACCGCCCTCAACATGGCGGAAACGCATCCGGCGCGCGCGATGCACGACACGTTCTATTTTCCCGATACCGACGCCGAAGGGCGCCGGATGCTGTTGCGGACGCACACATCGCCGGTGCAGATCCGCTCGATGATGGCGCAGGGCGCGCCGATCCGCATCATTGCGCCGGGCCGGGTCTACCGCAGCGACAGCGACGCCACCCACACGCCGATGTTCCACCAGGTCGAAGGCCTGGTGATCGACAGGGATATCCACCTCGGCCACCTCAAGTGGACGCTGGAAACCTTCCTCAAGGCCTTTTTCGAACGTGACGACATCGTGTTGCGCCTTCGCCCGTCCTATTTCCCCTTCACCGAACCGTCCGTCGAAGTCGATGTGGGTTGGCAGGATGTTGGCGGCCGCCGTGTTCTGGGCGGTGACGGCGATGCGCCGGGCCACGGCTGGATGGAACTGCTCGGCAGCGGCATGGTCAATCGCAAGGTCATCGAATGTGTGGGCCTCGATCCGGACGAATGGCAAGGGTTCGCCTTCGGCGTAGGGGTCGACCGGCTTGCGATGCTCAAATACGGAATGGACGATTTGCGCGCCTTCTTCGACGGCGATGGCCGCTGGCTTGACCATTATGGCTTCTCGCCGTTCGACCAGCCGACCCTTTCCGCCGGTGTAGGAGCACGGGCATGAAGTTCTCGCTCGAATGGCTGAAGTATTTCCTCGAAACCGACGCATCGGTGGAAGACATCGCGGCCGCCCTGAACCGGATCGGCCACGAGGTCGAGGGGATCGAGGATCCCTCGGAAAGGCTCGCCGGATTCCGGGTCGCCAAGGTTCTGACCGCGGCGCCGCATCCCGATGCGGACAAGCTTCAGGTCCTTTCCGTCGACACCGGTGAAGGCGACCCGTTGCAGGTCGTGTGCGGTGCGCCCAACGCTCGCGCCGGCATGAAGGGTGTGCTGGGCCTGCCCGGCGCGGTTGTTCCGGCAAACGGCATGGAACTGCGCAAGAGCGCGATCCGCGGGGTCGAATCCAACGGCATGATGTGTTCGGTTCGCGAACTGGAACTGGGCGACGAGCACGACGGGATTATCGAACTCCCCGACGATGCGCCGGTGGGCACCAGCTTTGCCGATTATCATGCCGCCTCGCCCATCTTCGACGTGGCGATAACGCCGAACCGCCCCGATTGCATGGGCGTCTATGGCATCGCGCGCGATCTTGCGGCCGCCGGGGTGGGCACCTTCAAGCCGATCGATGTGCCGCAGATCGAGGCTGCGTATTCCTGCCCCGTCGAAATCCGTACAGACGATCCGCAAGGGTGCCCGGCCTTTTATGGCCGCGTCCTTCGCGGCGTATCGAATGGCAGCAGTCCCGAATGGATGCAGCGCCGCCTGATCGCCGCCGGACAGCGGCCGATCAGTGCGATCGTCGATGTGACAAATTACCTCATGCTGGCATTCGGACGGCCTGCACACGCCTATGACCTTGCCAAGCTGACCGGTGCCGTTGTCGCGCGCCGCGCCAGGAATGGCGAACAGGTCGAAGCGCTGAACGAAAAGACCTACACACTCGACGATACCATGACGGTGATTGCCGACGATGCCGGTGTGCACGACATTGCCGGGATCATGGGCGGCGAACATTCGGGCGTGACCGAAGGGACCACCGACGTCCTGCTGGAAATCGCCTATTTCGATCCCGAAAGCATTGGCGTCACCGGGCGCAAGCTCGGCCTCGCTTCGGATGCGCGCACGCGGTTCGAGCGCGGTGTCGATCCGGCGTTTCTCGATGATGGCCTGGCTCTGCTGACTTCGCTCATCCAGCGCATCTGCGGCGGCGAGGCAAGCGATGTGGTGCATGCGGGCACCCCCCCGCACGAACCGCAGGCGATCGCATTCGATCCGGCGCTGACGGCCCGGCTTGGCGGTGTCGAAATCGCCGAGGACGAACAACGACGCATTCTCGAGGCTCTGGATTTCAAGGTCGCAGGCGATTGGCAGGTTATCTGCCCGCTTCGCCGCCACGACATCGAAGGCCCCGCCGACCTTGTCGAGGAAGTGGTCCGCATTCATGGTCTCGACCATGTCCGGAGCGTTGCCTTGCCGCGGGCCGACGGGGTCGCCAGGCCGACCGCGACGCCGCTTCAGCAGGTGGAGCGCAAGCTGCGCCGCGCGGCGGCAGCGCGCGGGTTGAACGAGGCGATTACCTGGTCCTTCCTGCCCACGCGCGATGCCGAGCATTTTGCCGACGGCGCGCAGCTCTGGGTTCTGGAAAACCCGATAAGCGAAGACATGAAGGCGATGCGGCCATCGTTGCTGCCCGGCCTGATTGCCGCGGCAAAACGCAACGCCGATCGCGGTTCGCCGGGCGCACGCCTGTTCGAGATCGGCCGCCGGTATTTCCGCGGAGCGAACGGGGCCAGCGATGAAAAACCGACGCTTGGCGTAGTGCTTTCGGGGGAGGACACTCCGCGCGGCTGGGCCCAAGGCAAGGCCACCGCGTTCACCGCTTTCGACGCAAAATCGGAGGCGCTGGCTCTCCTCGAAGCCGCAGGCGCGCCGGTCGAAAACCTGATGGTCATGGGCGAGGCGGGCGAGCAGTTCCATCCTGGCCAGTCGGCCACTTTGCGCCTCGGCCCCAAGAACGTGCTCGCACGCTTTGGCGCGCTGCATCCCCGCACGCTGAAGGCGTTCGATCTCGATGGCCCTGTCGTGGCGGTGGAGATTTTCCTCGATGCACTCCCGGCGAAGAAGGGCGGCAACGGGTTTGCCCGTGCAGCCTATGCGCCCCCGGCGCTTCAGGCCCTGACGCGTGATTTTGCGTTCCTCGTGCCATCCGAACTCGCGGCTGCGGACCTGGTCCGTGCGGTGAAGGGCGCCGACAAGCAGAGCATCGTCGGCGCACGCGTGTTCGACGTGTTTGCCGGACAAGGCGTGCCGGAAGGGCGCAAATCGGTTGCGGTGGAAATCGTTCTCCAGCCGGGCGAGAAAAGCTTCACCGATGCCGAGATCAAGGCGATTTCGGACAAGGTGATCGCCGCCGCCGCCAAACAGGGTGCGGAGCTGCGCGGATGAAGACCGCCCTTGTCACTGGCGCCACGGCGGGAATTGGCGAAGCAACCGTTCGCGCCCTCGTGGCAAGCGGATGGCGCTGCGTAGCGACCGGACGCCGCAGTGATCGGCTCGATGCGCTGGTTGCGGAACTGGGCCGCGACACGGTGTGCCCCGCCTGTTTCGACGTGACCGACGAAGCGGCCCGCGACGCGGCGCTGGACGGATTGCCCAGCGATTTTGCAGGCATCGACCTGTTGGTGAACAACGCTGGGCTCGCGCTGGGCACCGGCCCGGCACAGTCCAGCGATCTCGATCAGTGGAAGACCATGATCGATACCAACGTGACGGCGCTGGTTTCGCTCACGCACAAGCTTCTGCCGATGTTGATCGAACGCAAGGGCGGTATCGTGAACCTGTCCAGCGTGGCGGCCACTTATCCCTATCCCGGCGGCAATGTTTACGGCGGGACCAAGGCTTTCGTGCGCCAGTTCACGCTGGGCCTGCGATCCGATCTTCACGGCACGGGCGTCCGGGTGTGTTCGATCGAGCCCGGCATGGTGGAAACGGAATTCACGATGGTCCGCACCGGCGGGAACGCGGAAGCGCACGACAAGCTGTATGGCGGTGCCGACCCGATGACCGCGCAAGATATCGCCGAAACCATTCGCTGGGTTGCAGAACTGCCCCCGCATCTCAATATCAACACGCTTGAACTGATGCCGGTGAGCCAAAGCTTCGCCGGGTTCCAGATCGCGCGCGCCTGACTGAAACAAGACTTTCCATGACCTCCAATCGCCGTACCTTCGCGATCATTTCGCACCCTGACGCGGGTAAGACCACGCTGACCGAAAAGCTGTTGCTTACCGGCGGCGCGATCCATCTCGCGGGCGAGGTGAAGGCGCGCGGCGCGGCGCGGCGCGCACGGTCCGACTGGATGAAGATCGAGCAGCAGCGCGGAATTTCGGTGACGTCCTCGGTGATGACGTTCGAACGCGACGGTATCACGTTCAACCTGCTCGATACGCCGGGGCACGAAGACTTCTCGGAAGACACGTACCGCACGCTGACCGCGGTCGACAGCGCCATCATGGTGATCGACGCCGCAAAGGGCATCGAACCGCAGACGCGCAAGCTGTTCGAGGTTTGCCGCTTGCGTTCTGTCCCGATCATCACCTTCGTCAACAAGGTCGACCGCGAGGGTCGGCCCGTCTTCGAACTGCTCGACGAGATTGCCGACATGCTCGCGCTCGACGTGAGCCCGCAGGCCTGGCCGGTGGGAATGGGCGGGGAATTCCAGGGTGTGCTGGATTTCACCAGCGGTACGGTCGCCCGGCCCGAAGGTCCGTCGAAGGAATTTCAGGGCACGCGCGACGCGAACGCCGACATTCCGGCCGATGTCGCCGAGAACATCGAACTGGCGCAGATCGGCTATCCCGAATTCGATCTCGAGGCGTACCGCAACGGTGATCTCACGCCGGTCTATTTCGGCTCGGCGTTGAAGAATTTCGGGGTTACCGAACTGATCGAGGCAATCGCGAAATACGCCCCGCCGCCGCGTCCCCAGCCAGCCGGCGAAGAACAGATCCTGCCCGAGCGGGACGAAGTGACCGGGTTCATCTTCAAGGTCCAGGCCAACATGGACCCCAACCACCGTGACCGTATCGCGTTCATGCGGCAGGTTTCGGGGACGTTCAAGCGCGGGATGAAGCTGACCCCGTCGGGGCTGGGCAAGCCAATCGCGATCCATTCGCCGATCCTGTTCTTCGCGCAGGACCGCGAACTGGCCGACACGGCCGAAGCGGGTGACATCATCGGCATTCCCAACCACGGTACGCTTCGTGTCGGCGACACGCTGAGTGAAAAGAACGAAATTCGTTTTACCGGCCTGCCGAATTTCGCGCCGGAAATCCTGCGCCGCGTGGCGCTGGTCGATCCGACCAAGACGAAGCAGCTGCGAAAGGCGCTCGACGATCTTTCCGAAGAAGGCGTGATCCAGGTCTTCTATCCCGAGATCGGCGCCCAGTGGATCGTCGGGGTGGTCGGGCAGTTGCAGCTCGAAGTGCTCGTCTCCCGGCTGGAGGCCGAATACAAGGTGCAGGCCAATCTGGAAGCATCGCCCTTTGCCACCGCACGATGGATCAAGGGCGACCAGAAGGATCTCGACGAATTCGAGAAATTCAACCGGCCGCATCTTGCGCGCGACCGGGATGGCGATCTGGTGTTCATGGCGAAGAGCCCGTGGGATGTTTCCTATCAGCAGGAAAAGAACCCCGAGCTGACCTTCTCGGCAACCAAAGAGCGCTAGGCTTGCGGGGCGCGCGGCTTCGCGGCATTGGGTTTCCATGACCCTGCCCGGCCCCACATCGCAAACCTTCATTTCCCAGCGCCTGCGCCTCCATTATCTTGATTGGGGCAATCGCGGAAAACCGCCGCTGGTGCTTGTCCATGGCGGACGCGATCACGCGCGCAGCTGGGACTGGATTGCCGAACAGCTGCGCGACGATTGGCACGTGGTGGCCATGGACCACCGCGGGCACGGCGATTCCGATTGGGTTTCCGACGGCAATTATTCCGCCAACGACATGGTCTATGACCTTGCCCAGCTGATCCACCAGCTGGGCGTCGGGCCAGTCACCATCGTCAGCCATTCGATGGGCGGCAATGTGTCGCTGCGCTACGCCGGGACATTCCCGGACATGGTCAAGAAGATCGTTGCAATCGAAGGCCTGGGCCCAAGCCCCAAGCGGCAGGCGGAAATGCGCGCGCGGTCCTATCCCGAGCGGATGAACGAATGGATCGAGAAGAAGCGCGCCGCGTCGGCCCGAAACCCGCGCAAGTACGAAAGCATCGAGGCGGCATTCGCCCGCATGATCGAGGAAAACTCCTACCTCACCGAAGAACAGGCGCGGCACCTGACCATTCACGGCGTAAACCGTAACGAAGACGGCACATACAGCTGGAAATTCGACCCGCATCTCAACGTCTGGTCGGTGGAGGATGTGGCGGACGAATTCCTGTACCAGACATGGTCGGCGATCACCGCGCCCACACTGCTTCTCTATGGTGCGGACAGCTGGGCGTCGAACCCGGAAGGGGACGGACGGCTGGACCATTTCAGCAACGCGCAGGTGATCGAATTCGCGAATGCCGGCCACTGGCTGCATCATGACCAGTTCGATCGGTTCATGGCGACCCTGCGGGATTTCCTGTGATGGCGGGACTGGTCGTCCCCCCAGTCATGAGCGGGGGGCGGGCCACATCTGGCCTCCAGGATCTTGATGCCTTGCGGGCGGCGGCGGCCCGATGCTGCGATGCGGGTGCATAGGCGCCGGTGAAGATCACATTCGCCAGCTATAACATCCACAAGGCCGTCGGCACCGATCGGCGCCGTGACCCGGACCGGATCATATCGGTGCTGCGTGAAGTGAACGCGGACATTATCGCCCTGCAGGAGGCGGACCGCAGATTGGGCGACCGCGCCAGCGTGCTGCCGCGCGCATGGCTCGACGATACGCATTGGCGTGTCGTCGAGGTGGCCCGCAGGCCTCGAAGCATTGGCTGGCACGGCAACGCGCTGCTCGTGCGCCGCGATTTCGATGTCGTCGCGGGCGAGGCGCTGGATCTGCCGACGCTTGAGCCGCGCGGGGCCGCGTGCGGGGAAGTGCGCATTGAGGGCCATCTCATCCGGATCATCGGCACCCACCTCGACCTGTCCGGCCTGCGCCGGCGGGACCAGATCCGCTCGATGCTGAACCATGTCGGTGCCTGTGACAGGAATCTGCCCACGGTCATCATGGGCGATTTCAACCAGTGGGGCCGCCAGACCGGCGCGATGCGCGAATTTGGCGAAGGCTGGCAGGTGATCACACCCGGTCGCAGCTACCCAAGCCGCCAACCGGTCGCCACGCTCGATCGGCTTGTCGCCAGCGGTCATTGGGAATGCACGGAGGCACAGGTGCACCATACCGCGCTGGCCGCGGCCGCATCGGACCATCTTCCGGTGATGGCCACACTCAATCTGACCAAAAAGTAATCACCCGCCTAAATATTGGGCATTGAGTCGCAGTTCCTCACTGTGCACCTCCCCCTTTCTCCCCCTGCCTCCCTTTTGGCACGCTTCGTGCTGCACTAGCGAAGGCCGGTGCTGGGATCGGTCGACAAACAAGAGGGGTGAGCGCGTGAAATTCATCATCGCAGTCATCAAGCCATTCAAGCTCGACGAAGTGCGCGAAGCGCTCGGCGCGATCGGTGTGGCCGGTATGACGGTGTCCGAAGTGAAGGGCTTCGGTCGCCAGAAGGGGCAGACCGAGATTTATCGCGGCGCCGAATATTCGACCAACATGTTGCCCAAGGTGAAGCTCGAAATCGCCGCCAGCGACGACCTCGCAGCGCAGGTGGTCGAGACCATCCAGCAAACCGCCAGCACCGAAGCGATCGGCGACGGCAAGATTTTCGTGCTCGACCTTGCCAGCGCCACGCGCATTCGCACTGGCGAAACCGGCGACACCGCACTGTGAAGACGATGAAGGGATCCACGATGCTTCGCACATTCACCCGCGCCGCCGCTACCGGCCTGGCGCTTTTCGCACCCATCGCGGCGCACGCACAGGAGGCCGCAGAGGCCGCCGTTGCCGTGCCCAACCCGGGCAACAACGCCTGGATGATGACCGCAACCGTGCTGGTCATGCTCATGATACTTCCCGGTCTCGCCCTGTTCTACGGCGGCCTGACCCGGTCCAAGAACATGCTGTCCACCATGACGCAGATCGGCGCCACCGCTTCGCTGGCGATGCTCATCTGGGTCATGTGGGGCTATTCGCTCGCCTTCGGTGACACGACTTACGAAGGCACGCTGGGCCTCTTCATCAGCGGCGGCAGCTATTTCCTTGCCGGTACCGATGCGAGCAGCACGGCTGCGACCTTCACCGATGAAGTGATCAGCAAATACGTCTTCATCAGTTTTCAGATGACCTTCGCGGCAATAACCGCGGCCCTGATTCTGGGCGCGACGGCGGAACGCATGAAGTTCAACGCCGTGATGGCGTTCGTGCCGCTTTGGCTGACGATCGTCTACTTCCCGATCGCGCACATGGTGTGGGCGGGTGGCGGCCTGCTGTTCGAAGATGGCGCGCTCGACTTTGCCGGCGGGACCGTGGTCCACATCAACGCAGGTGTATCGGGTCTCGTGCTTGCCTATCTCCTCGGCAAACGTCGCGGCTATCCGGCAGAGCCGATGCCGCCGCACAGCCTTACGCTCACCATGGTCGGCACCGGCCTGCTGTGGGTGGGTTGGTTCGGCTTCAACGCCGGCTCCGCTCTCGAAGCCGACGGTTCGGCGGGCCTTGCGATGATCAACACCTTCGTGGCCACCGCTGCCGGTGCGTTGACCTGGATGGTCATCGAACGTGCAGCCGGCCACAAGGGCAGCGCCCTTGGCTTCTGCTCGGGCGTCATTGCCGGCCTCGTGGCGGTCACTCCGGCGGCGGGCAACAGCGGCCCGTTCGGCGCGATCCTTCTGGGCATCGTCGCATCGGCGGTCTGCTACTTCGCGGTTGCCAAGGCGAAGGCCAAGTTCGGCTATGACGACTCGCTCGACGCGTTCGGGATCCACGGTATCGGCGGGATCGTCGGCGCCATCGGGACCGCGGTTGTCTACCAGCCGTTCCTCGGCGGCCCTGGCGACGGCTCGACCGCTCTGGGCGCGCAACTCGGCGTGCAGGTGTTCTCGGTACTCGTGACGATTGTCTGGGCTGCCGTCGGAACGCTTGTTGCCGGCCTTATCGTCAAGACGCTCATCGGCCTCCGGGTCACCGAAGAAACCGAAGTCGACGGCCTCGACATCGGCGAACACGGAGAGCGTGCCTACAACTGACCACAGGTTCGGCGGGGGGCCGCCCATATCTCTCCTCTCCTCCTGGGAGGTGCCCCCGCCAAACGATGTTCCTCCTGCGAACACCGCACCTCAAAGGGCCGGAGATCACTCTCCGGCCCCTTTTTTGTGTGTTGCAGAAGTGTAACAGCGGCACGCCTCTCGCCGGGTGCAAATCCAACGTGCCTTGCCTACTTGCTGGAAAAGTGAGCTATTTCGAGGCTTCGAGGGGTCGAAATTCAATTTCACACGAGGGGGATGCCATGAAGAAAGCAATTTCAGGGAAAATGGCAATCAGGACTGCGTTCCTTTGCAGCGCGTGCTCGGTCGCCGTGGCGACACCGGTACTGGCGCAGGAAGCGGAAAGCGCGGAACCAGCGCAGGCCATTATCGTCACCGGTACCCGCCAGTCGGATCGCTCGGCGGCTGACACCGTTGCACCTGTCGATGTCGTGTCCGGTGCGGAACTTACCAACCAGGCAGACAGCGATATCGGCAACCTGCTGCGCGTGTCCGTCCCGTCCTTCAATGTCGGCACCCAGCCGATTTCCGATGCGGCAACGCTAGTCCGCCCCGCCAACCTGCGCGGCCTGTCGCCGGACAACACGCTGGTGCTCGTCAACGGCAAGCGCATGCACCGCGCTGCCGTCATCACATTCCTCGGCGGCGGTATTTCCGATGGCTCGCAGGGGCCGGACATTTCCACCATCCCTGCAATCGCCATCAAGCAGCTTGAAGTCCTGCGCGACGGCGCATCGTCGCAATACGGTTCGGACGCCATTGCCGGCGTGATGAACTTCATCCTCAAGGATGACGCGCGCGGCGGTTCGGTCTCGGGCAAGTGGGGATCGACCTACGAAGGCGACGGCGACAATTACCAGATCGCCGCAAACATCGGCCTGCCGATCACCGATGCCGGGTTCCTGAACCTGAGCGCAGAGTACGGCGAATCCAATGCAACCAGCCGCTCGGTCCAGCGTACCGATGCGGCGGCCCTGATTGCTGCGGGTAATACCGCCGTGGCCGACCCGGCCCAGATCTGGGGCCAGCCCAACGTCAACGACGATTTCAAGTTCTACGCCAACTTCGGCATCGATCTGGCCCAGGACATCACACTCTACGCCTTCGGTAACTATGCCGAACGCAATGTCGATGGCGGCTTCTATTTCCGTAACCCGACCAATCGCGGCGGCGTTTACGCCGGCCCGCTGGTCGATCCGGCAACCGGCTTTGCCGATCCGGCAGGCGTGGCGTCCATCCTGGTGGGCGATCTGACCAACACCACCACTGGCGATTGCCCGGCCGGCATCCCGCTGACCGGCACCAATGGCCTGATCCCGGATGCCACCATCCTGGCGGCCGTTGCAGCGGACCCGAACTGCTTTTCCTTCGTGGAGCTTTTCCCTGGCGGTTTCACCCCGCGCTTTGGCGGTGACCTGAAGGACTACTCGGTCGCGGCAGGCCTTCGCGGCCAGCTGTTTGGCGGACTCGATTTCGACCTCAGCTATCGCCACGGCAAGAACGAGGTGAACTTCTTCATCCGCAACACGGTCAACGCTTCGCTCGGCCCGAACACGCCGACCGAATTCAATCCGGGCGGCTATTCGCAGAAGGAAAACCTGTTCAACCTCGACATCGGTCATGAGATCACGGTCGGAAGCGGCAGTGTCTATGTCGCGGCCGGTGCCGAATATCGGGACGAAACCTTCACGACCATCGCCGGCGATGCCGCAAGCTTTGCGCTCGGACCGCTCGCCCAGCCGACCGCCGCCTATCCGTTCGGCCAGGGCTTCTCGACCAGTTCGAACGGCTTTGGTGGCTTTTCCACCAACGCCGCCGGATCGGCCAAGGAAGACAACAAGGCAGCGTATATCGATGTCGAAGCCGACCTGATCGAAGCGTTGACGCTCCAGGCAGCCGTTCGCTACGAAGACACCAAGAGCTTCGGCAACACCACCACATGGAAACTGGGCGCGCTGTATCGTCTTTCGGATGCCTTCCGCGTTCGCGGGACCTATTCGACCGGCTTCCACGTTCCCACCGCCGGCCAGGCAAACGTCGTCAACGTGACCACGCAGTTCTCCAACGGGATGCTGCAGGACGAAGGCACGTTCCCGCTGTTCAGCGCCGCCGGTCTGATCGTTTCGGACTTTATCTCCGATACGACCGCCAACGGCGGACTTGGCCTAGCCCGTCCGACCTTGGGCCCTGAAAAAGCCGACAGCTTCACCCTGGGTGTTGCTGGCGACTTCGGCGACATCACCTTCACGCTCGATTATTTCAACATCAAGCTGAAGGACCGGATCTCGCGTTCGTCCACCATCAACTTCACCGACGCCCTGCTTTACCTGGCAGACCGCGAAGGCGTTGCGGCGGTCAGCACGACGACGGCCGGATTGCTGGCTGAACTGGATACGGCAGGGGTAATCGATCGCGGTGATTTCACCGGCTTCGAAGACCTCACCTCGTTCGCGTTCTTCAACAACGCTTTCGACACGCGCACCCAGGGCATCGACTTCGTCGCCAACGCCCGGCTGCGTTTGACCGACAGCGGCGACACGCGCGCAACCCTGGCTGTGAACTACACCAAGACCAGCGTGCTCAATGCGGATGTCACCATCTCCGATACCCGCATCCGCCAGCTTGAAGAAAACCTGCCCCGCTGGAAGGGCTTCCTGAACCTCACGCATGAACAGGGCCGTTTCCGCGGCCTGTTGCGCGCCAACTATTTCGGTGACTTCTACGAAGCCCACCTCGATGACGGCACGCTTCCGATCGATGCCGGGGCACGGGTAACCTTCGACGCAGAGCTCGGCTACGAAGTGGTCGACGGCTTTGAACTGGCGGTCGGCGCGCAGAACCTGCTGGACACCTATCCGACCCGCAACCCGTATGCGGGTATTGCAGGCGCGGAATACACCGTGACCTCGCCGTTCGGTTTCAACGGCGGCACCTACTATGTGCGGGCGCGCTACCAGTTCTAATCGGTAGAGCCTTGTAGTATGCATGAGGGGGCGGCTTTCGGGCCGCCCCCTTTTTCGTGTGCAGGTGGATTTGGATATGAAGATAAGGCTCGCCGTTCCCGACGACGCAAAGGCAATCGGCCAGTTGATGGGGCGCGCCATCGAAGAGCTTCAGCACGGTTTTCTGACCCCGGAACAGGTGGCCGCCTCCCATGCGGGGATGGGGCTCGACATGATGCTGATCGAAGACGGCACCTATTTCTGCGTGGAAGACGGCGATGAACTGGTCGGCTGCGGCGGCTGGTCGCGGCGGGCGACGCTATACGGCGGGGACCATTCCGCAGGGCGCGATTCGCGCCTGCTCGATCCGGCTACGGAGCGCGCCCGCATCAGGGCCATGTACACCCACCCGGAACACGTGCGTCGCGGGATCGGCGGCCTGATCCTCAGCGCCGCCGAAGACGCCGCACGCAACGAGGGGTTTCGTGAAATCGAAATGGCGGCGACCATGGCCGGAAAGCCATTCTATTTGACATGCGGGTACGCGATCGAGAGCGAATGGTACGACACCCACGGTGCGGTGCCCGTACCCCTGGCGACGATGGCCAAGTCTCTAGATTGATCGGGCCGAATACAACGCCCAGCCAGCCGCGATTGCAGCAGACGCCCAGGCAACCGCGATTATAACGGCCGCGACGGTCGAACGCGGGCGGTCGACGATGGCGTTCGCCTGCATCCTGAAGTCTGCCATCAGGCCGGGCGGTATCAGGCGCAGGACAAGCCAGATTCCAGCCGGGAGGATAATGATGTCATCAACCAGGCCCAGCACCGGAATGAAATCGGGTATAAGGTCGATCGGGCTCAACGCGTAACCGGCCACCAGGGCCGCCAGCACCCGTGCCGCCAACGGTGTGCGCGGGTCACGCGCCGCGACCCACAAGGCAACCACTTCGCGCCCGAGCGAACGAGCCCAGTCGCGCAGCCTACCCAGCCAACGCCGCCTTCACGAAATCGGCACAGCGTTCGCCGATCATGATGCTCGGTGCGTTGGTGTTCCCGCTGACAAGGCGCGGCATGATGCTGGCATCGGCAACATACAACCCGTCCACCCCGCGCGCCTTCAGCGTGGGATCGACCACGGCATCGGCATCGGCGCCCATCCGGCAAGTCCCTACCGGATGGTAGACCGTGTCCGCGCGGCTCCGGATCAGGGCGTCGAGTTCGGCGTCGTCATCGAGGTCGATCGGATACCGGTCCTTCGGTTCGTAGCGTGCCAGCGATGGCGATCCGGCGATGCGGTGCGAAAGACGCACCCCGGCCCGCATGGTCGCAATATCGCGGTCATCGTCAAAGAAATTCGGATCGATGCGCGGCGCATGTGCGGCATCGCGGCTATCGAGCCGCACTGTGCCGCGGCTTTCGGGCCGCAGCACGCACGCGTGAAGCGAAAACCCGTGCCCCTTCACCTTTTCCCGTCCGTGATCTTCCAGCATGGCCGGTACGAAATGCCACTGGATATCGGGTGCCGGTGCGTCGGGCATGACTTTCCAGAAACCGCCCGCCTCGGCGTAGGGGGTGGTCATGATGCCGGTACGCTTGCGCCGGTGTTCGACGATGGCCTTCGCCATACGGACCGTGCCTGCCAGGCTGTCGCCGATGAAGTCCTTGCTCTGGGTTTCCCAGCTCGAAACGTAATCGATGTGATCCTGCAGGTCCGATCCCACCGCGGGCTTGTCGAGCACTACGTCGATGCCGTGTTCCTGCAGATGCGCTGCCGGGCCGATCCCCGATAGCATCAGGATCTGGGGCGAGTTGAACGCGCCGGCTGACAGGACGACAGCGCCGCGCGCCCTGACCGTCCGCTCCTTGCCGCCAACCGCGTAGGTCACGCCCGTCACGCGCCCGTTCTCGACCTCGAGCCGTTGAACGGTCACGCCGATCCGGATGTCGAGGTTCTTCGATTTGCGCTTGGGTTCGACGTAGGCGCGCGCCGCAGACCAGCGTTCGCCATCCTTCTGCGTGACCTGGTAGAGGCCGAAGCCTTCCTGGTTCGCGCCGTTGAAGTCGTTGTTGCGGGGCAGTTGCAGCTGCGCCGCGGCCTCCACGAAGGCAAGGCTGCCCGGGTTCGGCCAATTCTGGTCGCTCACCCACAGCGGGCCGTCGTCGCCGTGAAAACCGTCTTCCCCGCGCACGTTGTGTTCCGCGCGTTTGAAGTAGGGGAGCACGTCGTCATACGCCCAACCGGCGCACCCGAGGGCAGCCCAATTGTCATAGTCGTACGAATTGCCGCGGATATAGACCATGGCGTTGATCGCGCTGGAGCCGCCAAGCCCGCGCCCCCGCGGTTGATACCCGATGCGTCCGTTCAGCCCCTTCTGCGGAACCGTTTCGTAACGGTAGTTCGACTTGTCCGTGAGGAATGGCATGAAGCCGGGCGTCTTGATCAGAAAGGTGTCGTTGCGCGGCCCCGCTTCGAGCAGGCAGACGCTTTTCCCAGCTTCCGCCAGCCGTCCGGATACCGCACTGCCGGCGCTGCCGCCGCCCACGACTATTACGTCGAACTCGTCCATGATCTCTCCTCTTCGCGGGAGAGGTTACGCAGCCTTCGACCCGCCCGCAATCGGGTTTTCAGATGAAACCGGCTTTTCAGTCGACCGCTGGCGTTCCTGCCAGCGCGCGCGAATCTGGTCGGACGTTTCGCGGGTGCCATCGTGGGTCCAGCCCGGTTCGCGCAGCAGATAGGAAAGCTTGTGGCGCCACGGGCTGCGCCGCATGTCCTGCGCGATGCCGATCCATTCGTGAAACACGGCCCAAAGCAGGTTGAAGCTGCCAAGCTGTCTGACGATGCCATAGCGGATCTTTTCGTCCCGCACTTCCTGTTCGAATGTGCCGAACAGCTTGTCCCAGACGATAAATACCCCGGCGTAATTTCGGTCGAGATAGCGGGGGTTGGTGGCATGATGGACGCGGTGATGGCTGGGCGTGTTCATGACGGCTTCGAACCAGCGCGGCATTCGGTCGATGGCTTCGGTGTGGATCCAGAACTGGTAGATCAGGTTGAAGCCCGCGCAGATCGCGATCATGCCGGGGTGGAACCCGACGAGTATCAGCGGCAGCTTGAACGCGAAACCAAGCGTCAGAAACCCTGTCCACGTTTGCCGCAGCGCGGTGCTGAGGTTGTAGTGCTGGCTGGAATGGTGGTTCACATGGCTGGCCCAGAACCACCGCACCCGGTGCCCGAAACGGTGAACCCAGTAATAGGCAAGATCATCGAGGACGAAGCAGGCCGCAAACGCCCACCAGGTCCACGGAACGTCGAACAGGCGGAACTGCCACAGCCACACGAACAGGGCGAAAAACGCGCCACCAAAGATCAGGCCCGACACGGTGCTGCCCAGCCCGAAGGCAAGGCTGGTCAGCGTGTCCCTCGGTTCGTAGGCGTCGCGCCGCTTCATCCGCGCCCAGATCATCTCGATCAGGACGAGCGCAACGAAGCCGGGAACGGCCAGTTCGGTGGGTGAGAAATCCGGCATGGTCAGGACCCTCCTATGCCTTCGATCGCCTGTACCCAAGCTTTAGGATCGGCCAGCACGAGCCGTACGCCGCCATAGCGTCTTTCCGCCGTTTCGATGACCAAGGCCTCGCCGTCGGGGCGAGCCGACGCTGCCTTGGTCAGCACACGCCCCGCGAAATGCGAACCGTGGGGGCGCAGCAACAGCACGCGGTCTTCGGCATCGCGCAGCAGGGCCCCGCGTCCATCGCGATCGATCGATATGGCGACAGGTTCGAACCCGCTTGCAGCTTCATCGGCGGCGCGCCGGGCGGCGTTCTCATCCGCCAGACGCGGCTCGGGCCCGAGTTTCAGCCAATACGCCAACCCCGCAAGCGCGAGGATTGCGGCGAGCGAGCCGAGAAACTGGATGAGGGCAGGTGGCAGGTCCATGGCAGAGGTCAGGATTGGCACGCGCCGCGCTTTGCGGCAAGCAGGGGAAAATCGGGAGATTGAAAATGAAATCCACCACTGCCCTGGCCATAATGTCCGCCTTGCTGGCCTCGCCCCTTTACGCGCAGGCCGCCGATCCCGTCGCGGAAGTCTCCGCGCAGAAAGATCGCACCGCACGCGTGGCGCAGCAGATATGGGACTGGGCCGAACTCGGCTATCTCGAAAGCCGATCCAGCGGGCTGTTGCAGGACGAACTGGAAGGCGAAGGCTTTGCGATCAAGCCCGGGGTCGCCGGAATTCCGACCGCCTTTGTCGCCGAATGGGGCACGGGCGGCCCGGTCATCGGGATACTCGCCGAATACGATGCCCTGCCGGGGATCAGCCAGTCGGGATCGGCGGCGCGCGATCCTCTGGCCGACAAGCATGCAGGGCACGCCTGCGGGCACAATCTTTTCGGTGCCGGCTCGCTGACCGCTGCAATCGCGGTGAAGCGCTGGCTCGAGCAGACGGGCACGCCGGGGCGCATCCGTTTGTATGGCACACCGGCTGAAGAAGGCGGTTCGGGCAAGGTATATATGGCGCGGGCCGGGCTGTTCGAAGATGTCGATGTGGCGCTGCATTGGCACGCCGACGACGAAAACAGCGCCGCTGCGCAGACCAGCCTCGCCAACCGGTCCGCCAAGTTCCGGTTCCGCGGGGTTTCGGCCCATGCCGCCGGCGCCCCCGAACGTGGTCGCAGCGCGCTCGATGGCGTCGAAGCGATGAACATGATGGTCAACATGATGCGCGAACACACCAGCATGAATACGCGGATCCATTACGTCATCACCGAAGGCGGCTCGGCGCCCAACGTGGTCCCCGATTTTGCCGAAGTCTTCTATTACGTGCGCCATTCCGACGCGGACGAGGTCCGGGCCTTGTGGACCCGTTTGGAAGCGGCTGCAAAGGGCGCGGCGCTGGGCACCGACACCAAGGTCGAATGGGAGATCATCCACGGCAACAACCCGTTGCTGGTCAACCAGACGCTAGCCCGCGTGATGGACGCCAAGCTGCAAAGCCTGGGCGGGATCGAATACACCGCCGAAGAACGGGCATGGGCCGAGGAAATATCGCGCAGCTTCGGCACCAACGCCGAACCGATCGATTCGGCTGCCAAGGTCCAGCCCTACGAAACGTCGCTTGGCTATGGTTCCACCGATGTCGGCGACGTGTCATGGGCCACGCCGACCGTCGGGGTCCGCACGGCAACCTGGGTTCCCGGCACCAGCGCGCACAGTTGGCAGGCGGTCGCCGCCAGCGGCAATTCGATTGGCCACAAGGGCGCGCAGCTGGCTGCCAAGGCCCTGACGCTGACCGCCGTGGAATTGTTCACCAATCCCGGATTGCGCGCCGCCGCACGGGCCGAATTCGATGCCTCACGCGGCGAAGGCTACGAATATCTGTCGCTGCTGGGGGATCGTGACCCGCCGCTCGACTTTCGCAAGTAGATCAGTCCTTCGCCTGCCCGGCGAGCATTTCCAGCGTCGGGCGGACAGGGCTGATATCGTAACCTGCGTTGGCGGCTGAAGCCGCCAGGGTGTCCGGTTCAACGCCGGCCTTCGCGCGGGCAAGTGCCCAGAGAAACGTCGAGCGGGTGCCCGAACGGCAATAACCCAGCACGGTCCCGCTTTGGCGAGCGATAGTATCGGCAAGGGCATCCACCTGCGCCATTCCGAAGCCGGAATGGTCGATGGGAATGGCAAGATAATCCATGCCGGCCGCGCGCGCCGAGGCCTCGATCTGTGCGCCTTGCGGCTCGCTTGGCGATTCGCCATCGGGCCGGTTGTTCACGATCAACGAAACGCCGGCCTCGGCCGCCTTCGCCACATCGTCGGGCGTCAATTGCGGGCTGGCGTAGAAATCGTCGGTCAGCTTGCGGAAATCGCTCATGCGGCATTCCTCAACGCTTCACGCTCGCGAATCCGGCGTCGCCGCTGGACGATGTTGAGTATCTCCACACCGACCGAGAAGCCCATGGCGGCATAAATGTAACCCTTGGGCACGTGGAACCCGAACCCGTCGGCGATCAGCACCAGGCCGATCATCACGAGGAAGGCGAGGGCCAGCATGACCAGCGTCGGGTTCTGTTCGATGAAGCGCGCCAGCGGATCGGCGGCCACCATCATGATGCCTACCGTGATGACGACCGCGGCGACCATGATCGGGATATCGTCCGTCATCCCGACGGCGGTCAGAATCGAATCGACCGAAAAGACCAGGTCGATTGCAACGATCTGGACGATCACGGCCCCAAAGGTTGCGGTTACCGCGCCCACGGTGCCCGGCGTCTTGTCCAGAAGATCGCCCGAATCATCCTCCGGCTCCATCGCATGGTGGATTTCCTTGGTCGCCTTCCACAAAAGGAACAGCCCGCCCGTCAGCAAGATCAGGTCGCGGCCCGAAAAGGCGGTCTCGAAACTGGGTTCACCGTAGTCGTTGGGCGACCCGACAATGCCGAGATCGAACAGCGGTGTCTGCAACGTCACCAGCCAGCCGATCAGCATGAGCATGCCGATTCGCATGATCAACGCCAGCGCAAGGCCGATGCGGCGCGCGCGCTGTTGCTGGTCTTCGGGCAGTTTGTTCGAGAGGATGGCAATGAAGATCAGGTTGTCGATGCCGAGCACGACCTCCAGCGCGATCAGTGTCAGCAGGGCCAGCCAGGCGGCCGGATCAAAAAGCAATGCCATGATGTCCATAGCCGCGCCTTTGCCAACCCGCCATCATTCGCGCAAGGGCCACGAGACGCCGCGATCGTCATGCGAAAATGTCACATCTGGCCATGCCGCAAGGTCGGAATACTAAAACATTCGCATGACGCGCCAATTCGCGCTATGTCGTTGCCAAGATGTGGCAGCGTGCGTGTTTCGTACGTGGCTGCCCGTATCCGGCGCGTCTTGCAGCCCCCGCGCCGGTGCTAATCGAACGACGGGCGGCACGAAGGTATAGTTCGACTTATGGGTTACGATAAAGGGCGGCGTCGCGGACGGGACAAGCGCGACGGTTTCGGGGAAGACAATTTCGATCCGTTCGGTGGTCCTCCGGCTGGTTTCACACCGCATGACAACTTCCGCGACGATCGTGGCGGCGGTGACCGTTACGGCGGCGGTGGCGGCGGAGATCGCTACAGCGGTGGCGGCAACCGTGGCGGCGGTGGCGGCGGCTTCGGCGGCGGCAATCGCGGCGGTGGCGGCGGTGCTGGCGGCGGTGGTGCAGGTGGCGGCGGCTTCAGCCGCATGCCCGCGCAGGTCGTCGGTACGGGCAAGGGCACCGTCAAGTTCTTCAACAGCCAGAAGGGCTTCGGCTTCATCCAGCAGGAAACTGGCGGTGAAGACGTTTTCGTTCACATCAGCGCTGTGGAACGTGCGGGTCTCGAAGGTCTGGCCGAAGGTCAGGAACTCGAATTCAACCTCGTTGATCGCGGCGGCAAGGTAAGCGCTCAGGACCTTCAGGTCGTGGGCGATGTTATCGCTGTCGAAAAGCGCGAAGAAGCTGCGCCACGGCGCGAGCTGACAGGCGAAAAGGCGACAGGCACGGTCAAGTTCTTCAACTCGATGAAGGGCTTCGGCTTCCTGACGCGCGATGACGGCCAGCCCGATGCGTTCGTGCACATCAGCGCGGTGGAACGTTCGGGTCTGCAGTCGATCGACGAAGGCGAACGCTACCAGTTCGACCTTGAAGTCGACCGACGCGGCAAGCATTCGGCGGTCAACCTCGTTCCCGTACAGGAGTGAGGCTGCCACGCCGCTTCCGGTTTGACCCGGGGCGCGCAAGGCAATAGATCGCTGGCAAGACCACAGATGGCGGTTCCCTTACGGGACCGCCATTTGTCTTTGACCTAAAGGATTTTCGGAGGACTCATGTCGATATCGCCGCTGATGCCCGTCTACCCCCGCTGCGGTGTCCGCCCGGTGAAGGGCGAACATTGCCACCTGATCGATGAAGACGGCACACGATACCTCGATTTCGCGAGCGGCATCGCGGTGAACCTTCTTGGGCACAGCCACGCTGGCCTGATTGGCGCGATCCAGAAGCAGGCGGAAACGCTGATGCACGTCTCGAACCTGTATGGCAGCCCGCAGGGTGAAGAACTTGCGCAGATGCTGGTCGACAAGACGTTTGCGGATACGGTCTTCTTCACCAACTCGGGTGCCGAAGCGGTCGAAACGGCGATCAAGACCGCTCGGGCCTATCACCAGCACGAAGATGGCGATGCCAATCGTACCGAACTGATCACGTTCACCAACGCGTTTCACGGGCGCACGATGGCCACGATCAGCGCCTCGAACCAGGACAAGATGCACAAGGGCTTCCTGCCGCTTCTTGCCGGGTTCAAATATGCCGAGTTCGACAATCTCGCTTCGGCGAAGGCCTTGGTCAGCGACAAGACTGCCGGTTTCCTGGTTGAGCCGATCCAGGGCGAAGGCGGCATTCGCCCCGCGTCGGATGAATTCATCCAGGGCCTGCGCGATATGTGCGCCGAGCACGATCTCATGCTCGTCTTCGACGAAGTCCAGTGCGGCGTGGCGCGTACGGGCAAGCTTTACGCCTATGAGCATTACGGCGTCGCGCCGGACATCATGGCCACGGCAAAGGGCATCGGTGGCGGCTTTCCGCTGGGTGCGTGCCTTGCCACTGAAAAGGCGGCGCGCGGCATGGTTTTCGGCACGCATGGGTCGACTTACGGCGGAAATCCGCTGGCGATGGCCGCCGGCAAGGCCGTGATGGATGCGGTCGCGAATGACGAATTCCTGGCCGAAGTCACCGAGAAGGGCGAGCGGCTGCGCGCACGGCTCGAGCAGTTCATCGGCAATTATCCCGAATTGTTCGAACTGGTACGCGGCAAGGGCCTGATGCTGGGCCTGAAGATGAAGGTCGAAAGCCGGCCGTTCTTTGTTCACCTGCGCGACAAGCACCAACTGCTGACGGTTGCGGCTGGCGACAACACCCTGCGGATTCTTCCGCCGCTGGTGGCCGGCGATGCCGAGTTCGACGAATTCTTCGACAAGCTTTCCGCAGGAGCGGCCAGCTACGATCCGGACGCTGCATGATGGCGGGCGGCGGTTCGCTTGAGCTGGCAGCGGCAGTGAGAAACTTTCTCGATCTGTCGGACGCTGGTGGCAACGCGATCGCCGCCATGCTTGCCGACGCGCAAGACCGAAAGGCGGCTCGAGGCGGCTGGCCGAAAGGTCGTCCGGATGGCGATGCCCCGCTCGCCGGTCATGTGTTGGCGATGGTTTTCGAGAAGAACTCCACGCGGACCCGCGTCAGTTTCGATATGGCGATGCGCCAGCTGGGCGGATCGTCGCTCATACTGGACTCCGGCACCAGCCAACTGGGCCGCGGCGAAAGCATCGCGGATACGGCACGCGTGCTCAGCCGGATGGTCGATGCGATCATGATCCGGACCGATGATCATGCCAAGGCGGAAGAACTCGCGCATTATGCCCACGTTCCGGTCATCAACGGTCTGACGGACCGGTCGCACCCCTGCCAGATCGTCGCGGACCTTCTTACGATGGTTGAACATGGCAAGGCGCTTCCGGGCCTGGAGCTGGCCTGGCTTGGGGATGGCAACAATGTCCTGCACTCGATTCTCGAGGCAGCGGGATTGTTCAAGTTCAACGTTCGCGTGGGAACCCCGCAAGGCTATGAACCGGAAGCCGAATTTGTGGAAATGGCGCGCGCGGGCGGCGCGAAGGTCACGCTGACGCATGACGCCGCCGAAGCGGCTGCGGGGGCTGATATCCTCGTCACTGACACCTGGGTGTCGATGGGGCAGGACCACGTCCACAACAAGCTGGCGGCGATGGACCCGTTTCGGGTCGACGCCAAACTGATGGCACGGGCCAAGCCCGATGCCCGCTTCCTGCACTGTTTGCCCGCGCATGTTGGCGACGAGGTTAGCGCCGATGTCTTTGAGGGCAGCCAGTCGGTCGTGTTCGACGAGGCGGAAAATCGCATACACGCGCAGAAATCGGTCCTGCTCTGGTGCTTCGGCAAACTCTGACCCTTTCTTCCCCCCTGACAATCGCATCCATCGCCCCCATATGGCCGCGATGAACACAAATCCGACAGGACCGGAAGAAACCTTCGCCGGGCAATTGCTTGGCTTCACCATCGCATCGCGCAGCGCGCGGGGGCGGGTGGTGCGCCTCGACAAGACTCTGGACACCATCCTTTCCGCGCATGCGTATCCGCCGCCGATCACCCACCTCCTGGCCGAAGCCCTCGTGCTGGCGGCCCTGATGGGCGGTTTGGTCAAGAACGATGGATCGCAGGTGACGATGCAGGCCCAGACCGAATCCGGCGCCGTTCGGTTGCTGGTGTGCGACTTCAAGGGAGGGGAGCTTCGCGGTTACGTCGATTTCGATGAAAGCCGACTTTCCGAACTGGGGGCGAACCCGTCGCTCTTTGCACTGTTCGGCAAGGGTTATCTGGCGATCACCTTCGACATGGCAGGTGACAAGGGCCGGTATCAGGGCATTGTCCCTCTCGAAGGTGACAGTCTGTCCGAAGCGTGCGAGCGTTACTTTTTCCAGTCCGAGCAGGTTCCGACCTTGATCAGGTGCGCGGTGCGTTCGGGCGGCGAGAACTGCGTGGCTGCCGGCATGCTTCTTCAGCACCTGCCCGATGGCGAAGAAGGCCGTGACCGAATTCATGCCCGCCTCGATCACCCCGAATGGGAGCATGTGGCAATTCTCGGCGGTTCTATCCGCCACGACGAGCTGATCGACCCGGACCTGTCTCTGGAAGCCATAGTATGGCGCCTCTTCCACGAGGAGGCCGAAGTGCTTGTCGAAAAAGGCTCCGCAATCTCACGCGGCTGCCGCTGTTCGGTCGAGCATTACCACGAGGTGCTGGCAAAGTTCCCCGAAGCGGACCGGGACGACATGCGGAACGAGAATGGGATCATTCTGGTCGATTGCGCCTTTTGTTCCAGGCAGTTCGCGATCGAATGACTGCGGCGTGTCGTTGTTATACAACGGTTAAGCGCGGTTCTGGTGTAATGTATGAATATGCGAATCGCAGTCTCCCCTTGGGGGACGCAAGCTAAGGGCATGAAATGAGACGGATGGACAAGATCACGATGGCAATTGCGGCACCGTTGGCGGTGTTGGCGGCGCCCGTGCTCGCCCAGGCGTCCCTCGCCATGCTCGACAGTCTGGACAAAGGTGCCTGGGAAGTACGGTACCGGGACGGAAGCGCCACGCGAAAGGTCTGCGTACGCGGGGGCCGTGAATTCATTCAGCTGCGGCATTCGGATAAGGGCTGCAATCGATTCGTCGTGGAAGACGGCGCGAACGAGGTGGCGGTTCAATACACATGCCGCGGCAACGGATATGGCCGGACCAATATCCGCAAGGAGACGTCCAGCCTGGTGCAGATCGACAGCCAGGGCATTGCCGACGGCAAGCCTTTCCAGTTTTCCGCCGAAGCGCGCCGAACCGGACAGTGCGGCTGACGGTTGCTCGGCGCCGCGTTCCGTCCTAGCGGGACGGACCATGACAAGCATTGATGCAAAGGCGCCGGGACCGGCGGTTGTCCTTCTATCCGGCGGGCTGGATTCGATGGTCAGTGCGGCCATCGCCCTGGAACGCGGGCACACGGTTCACGCCCTCACCATCGACTATGGCCAACGCCACGTCCGGGAACTGGAATCCGCTCGTGCCATCGCTCAGAAACTGGGTGTCGAACGACACGTCCTTCTTCCGCTGGACCTGCGCCAGTTTGGCGGGTCGGCGCTGACGGCGGATATTGCCGTGCCCAAGGATGGGGTTGGCGGCGATATTCCGGTCACTTATGTGCCGGCGCGCAATCTGGTGTTTCTCGCGTTGACGACGGCCTTTGCCGAAACCGCCGCGTCGCGTGACATATTCATCGGGGTGAACGCGCTCGATTACTCGGGTTACCCCGATTGCCGTCCGGAATTCATCGCCAGCTTTGCCGAAACCGCGCGGCTGGGAACCAAGCAGGGCGTCGAGGGCAATCCGTTCACCATTCACGCCCCGCTGCAGCATATGTCGAAAGCGGATATCGCCCGCGAATGCCACCGCCTCGGACTCGATCCGGCATGGAGTTGGTCCTGTTACGATCCGACTTCTGAAGGGTTGGCTTGCGGCGCGTGCGATTCGTGTCGCTTGCGGCGAAAAGGCTTTGCGGATGCAGGGCTTGTCGATACCAGTCCCTATTCCGAGAACGCCCCTTCGCTGATGGAGTAGAGATTTGACCGAGCAGACCGCCGACGCCGTTCCTGAATCTTCAGGTACTAACAGTGCAGTCGACGGAAAGGTCCCAGCCTACAGCTGGTATGCGCTCAGCGTGTTGGTCCTCATCTATGTCCTGAACTTCATCGATCGGCAGATCCTCTCGATCCTCGCGAACGACATCAAGGCCGACCTGGGCGTCGAAGACGATTATCTCGGCTTTCTTTACGGGACTGCGTTCGCAGTCTTCTACGCTCTGTTTGGAATCCCCTTGGGACGCCTTGCCGATAGCTGGCATCGAGTCAGACTGATGGCGATCGGTCTCGCCTTGTGGTCGACCATGACGGCGCTGTCCGGCTTCGCGAAGAACGCCACCATGCTTACGGCGGCGCGCATCGGGGTTGGTGTTGGTGAAGCAACCGCGAGCCCTTCAGCCTATTCGCTGATATCTGACTGGTTTCCCGCCCGCTTGAGGGCCACGGCTCTCGCGATCTATTCGTCGGGCCTCTACATCGGCGGCGGTATCTCGCTGCTCATTGGCGCGTTGATTGTCGAAAACTGGAATGCGGCCTATCCCGACGGTGGCCCACTCGGCCTGGCAGGCTGGCAAGCGGCCTTTCTGGCGGTTGGCATACCGGGCCTGCTTCTGGCGCTGTGGGTTCTTACTCTGCGTGAGCCTGTTCGCGGCGCGATCGATGGTCTGCCGACGCCTTCGGACCCGGCTCCGTTTCGCGGCTTCGTGCGCGAACTTTTCCAGGTCATCCCGCCCTTCACGGTTTTCGGCGCAGCAGCGCGTGGTCGCGGAGCGTTAGTGGTCAATCTGCTGGGCGCTGCAGGGTTTGCGCTGACTGCCTGGCTGCTGTCCAAATGGACGGGCGTCGTAGAGCAATGGGTGTTTCTGGGTGTCGGCTATTACGCGGTATTCAGCTGGGCGATGGGCCTGCGCGCGCGCGATTTGCCCACGTTCCGGCTCACTTGGGGATCGCCCGCCTTCCTGTGCGTTATTCTCGGATACGGCACGGTGTCGTTCATGGCCTACGCGGTTTCATACTGGGGCGCGCCCTATGCGGAGAGGGCCCTGGGTGTCTCCAAATCCGAGCTCGGCTGGTTCCTTGGGGCACCCGCCGCAGTGGCCGGATTTCTCGGCGTGATCCTCGGCGGACGGATGGCAGATTTCCTGCTGACCAAACGACCCGAGGGCAGGGTGTATGTGATCCTGTTCGGCCTTGTGATGCCGATCCCGGCGATGCTGGTTGCCTTCACGACCGCCGATGTCACGGTTTTCTTCATCGCCAGCTTCTTTGCCCAGATGCTCAGCGCATCGGCACTTGGAGCCGCTGCGGCTTCCAGTCAGGCTCTCGTCCTGCCCCGCATGCGAGGGCTCGCGACGGCTACGTTCTTCCTCGCGACAACGCTTATCGGGCTTGGCTTGGGGCCGTTCACAGCGGGTTACGTATCGGCCACCAATGGCGATGATCTAGCGAAAGGCGTTCTTGCCACCTTGGTGGCGGCACCGTTCGGGCTGGCGCTGCTCGTGGCTGCCTTGCGGCTTGTACCAAAGGCGAGCGCCAGCGTCGTTGAACGCGCGCGCGAAGCAGGTGAAGTAATCGCCTGACCGGCGCGGCCTTAGGCTGCCTCGATCACCCCGCAGGCAATTCGGGCGCCAGCGTCTCCGGCTGGGTCGCTGCGATAATCATCGGGTCCGGCATGGATAACGACAGCCGTTCCGTCTTCATCGAAGATGTCGGCCAAGATCGCGTCAGATTCGCCCTGAAGATCGACCTGGACGGCCGCGCTGCGATTTGATCCGACTTGCAGGTTGGGCATGTCGCCCAAATGCATTCCACCTGTTGAGAGCGAACCATGTGTTCTGTTGCCCGGGTTGAGGTGGCCGCCGGCGCTCGTGAAACCGGGTGCGGTGCATTGACCGGTCGTATGAAGATGGAACCCATGCTGCCCCTCGGTCAAACCCGTCACCGCCACTGCAACCGAAATGGTATTGCCGTTCCTGATCAACTGGGCGCTTCCAACGGGTAGGCCGTTTGCCTGTCGCAACGTGGCGGTTCCAATGCGTTCGTCAGGGATGGTGTCGATCGTAGTGCAGCCTGAAAGGGCCAGGCCTGCGGCCAGCGCGAGAGTGTAGGTTGTACGCATCGAAATCCTCCGGAAATTGCATTCTCGATTAGGCAACGAAAAAGGGGCCGGATTGCTCCGGCCCCTCAATCTTTTTCGCGAAATCGCGAAGCTTACATGCCCGAACCCGGACCGTAGGTGATTTCAACACGACGGTTCTGAAGTTCACGGACACCGTCCGCAGTCGGCACGCGGGGCTGCGATTCACCGAACGCTTCGCTGCCAATCCGGCCATCCGGAATGCCACGCGAGGTCAGGTAACCACGAACCGAAGCGTTACGACGCTCGGCCAGACCCATGTTGTATGCCACGGTACCCGAACGGTCGGTGTGACCAGCAAGCATCACGGCAGCAGTGCCGCAGTTTGCGTAGGCCGAAACCGCGTTGTCGAGGATCGTTGCCGCTTCCGGAGTGATCGCCGATTCGTCCCAGTTGAAGAAGACGATGTACGGGCCCTGCTCACACACAGCAGCCGGAGGCGGCGGCGGGGGCGGCGGGGGCGGGGGCGGGGGCGGGGGCGGCGGGGGCGGCGGGGGCGGAGGAGCAACCGGCGCACCGAAGTTGTAGGTCAGCGTACCCAGGATCGAGTGGCTACGGATATCGTCCTTCGCGGTGTTGCCAGCGAGGTCAACCAGGCTGACGCCGCTTGCGTTGAAGAAACGATAGCGAAGGCCAACGTCAACATTGTCGCTGAGCGGAGCGCGAACGCCCGCCAGAACCTGCCACGCCATGCCGCTGTCGGAATCGTCGAGAGCAGTTACACCGGCACCCGAGATGTCAACGCTCGTACGGGCAACGCCGACACCGCCGCCGACAAAGCCCTGAAGGCCGTCATCGGGACCGAAGTCGAACATGCCGTTGAGCATGAACGAAAGCGAGCTGGTCGAACCGCTCGTGTTGTAGATGCCGGTCGGCAGGGTGTTGCCGTTCGAGGTCAGAAGGCCGAGCGAGCCGACGTTCAGACCTTCGATGTCTGCTTCGCGATAGCTGACTTCGGCTTCAGCGCGAAATGCGCCGAAATCGTAGCCAACGAAGCCACCAAAATCATAACCGAAGTCATGATCGACCGACAGTACGTCACCGCCGGAGTTACGATCGAAGTTCGTGTCTTCGACGATCATTGCGCCGCCTTCGAGGCCGACATACCAGCTGTCGTCCTTTGCCAAGGCAGGCGATGCAAGGGCCGTCGAGGCCATCGCCATTCCTATGACGAAATTCCGCATTATAGTTTCCCCTTTTTGCGAATAAGAGCCACCGAGTGGGCGATATCTAACTTTTAGCCCATTGGGTGGCAAGCGGACAATGTCCGCAAACTGTTGCAATTTTGTCGCTCTTGCGGGCGATATTCTTGTGAAACGTGAAAGGGATACCCTCCATGCCGATGCTAACGCGGGTCTTGGTATACAGTTCCCGGTTAATTTTCCGAGATTATTCCAACACTCTTCATAGCTGCCACTATTGCTTGAATGGCTGTTCTTGCTTGCGCATCGATTGTCGTTCCACCTTGCGGTAGTGGAGGTGTTTGCGCTTGGTGCCACGCTCCGTCGTAAAGGGCAAGGCTGCTGCGATCGGCGACATAGACCGACATTCCGGCGTGGGGGGAGATAAACGTCCACTGGGCTCCGTCCCAGAAGGCCAGCGAATCGTCCTTTCCGGTCCAGTCGCCTGACGCCCCGGGTGCTACGATCCAGCATTTGCCCGGGCCCGGTGCAGGAGGTGGGGAAGATGTGACGGCAGTGGCAACAGGGTGCAGCAACGCATCGATCCGCGCGAGGCTTTCGTTTACGAACAGTTCTTTCTGCACCTGGCCGGCAATAAGGTAGGGCAATCCATGGCGCGGCGTCGTGTCGGTGAATTCGATGGGTTCGGACATGTTTGTCTCCGCTCAGGGGGCAATGGGAAGGGCGCCTAGGAGCAGCGCGCGGGATTTTTCGAAGGTACCGACTTGCCGGACCCAAACGGACTCGCCGGCGTAATCCGCCAGCAGCGGGGCAGCGGTCGATTGGTCGAATGACAACATCGATTCGGTGGTCGTGAAGATGGCCCGGGGCGTGGAAACCGGCCCGATACCGACCTCATACCGCCCGCGTGAGCAGGGACAGTTCGGCAAGGCGATCCTCCTCGCTCAGCTCCATCAGCGAACGGAGCCATACGCTACGCTGAGGCATCGAAATCCGTGCGATCCTGGTCCGCATCGATGGCCAGTTGCCGCTGGCGCATCTTTTCCAGCTTGGCGTTGATCGACGCGATAATCGCGTCCTCGTCCTCGTTGGCCCGCAATGCCTTCTGGCGGCCCACCGATTCCCGGTGCGCGGACAGCAGGCGAAAGGCGATCGCGTTGTCGTATTTGCGGCGAGATTTTGCCGGCCCGCCGCCGGTCAGCTCGCCAATCCGCAGGCGCCGCAGCAGGTCCATTTCGAGATTGTCGTAGCCTTCCGCCAGGGCTTCATGCCAGCGGCGGTAGAAATCGGGTTCGCTGCGCCGTGCCTTGTACACCGTGCTCGCATCGACCCCGGCCTTGTCGGCGGCCCTTGTTACGTTGGATGTCAGCGCCAGTTCGGCGAGGAACATGTCGCGCCACGCCTTTGGGGCGCGGCGGCGGGTCTTGCCTTTTGCCATTGTCCCGTCCTCCCTCTGTGCGAAGCCGGAAACGCGAAAGGGCGGCGCGGTCCACTTGACCGAGCCGCCCTTCAAGCCCCTGGGGGCTGGCGAATCACACTATCGCGATGTTCCTTTTGTCTAGGCGATTGTGTCTTTTACAAACCCATAGCCCAAAGGCCGCAGAAAACCGCCGTTTCGACTAACCCAATAGGTAAAACAGCAGCCGGATAATCCCGTACCCAATCAAGGGCAGGAGGATGAAGGCTCCCATGAAGCGGTGCAGGTTCTGGCGCTCGCGGTCGTTCATGCGGTCAGGTAGGCAGATCGAGGGTGAGTAGGAAATCCTCCATTAATGAGACATAACTCAGGAATAAGAGGGCATTCACTTCTACGCAGTATATTGAGTGCATTCTACCGATATGGGCTTGCCGCGGCAACACTGAGTCCATATGTAAGCACGCAACAAAGGGAGCTAAGTATGCATATGAAGATTGGCTTCGACAGCTGGGGCGGTCTGTAACTGAAACCAGCGCTAAACATAGATTTCACCGCAACTACGGCCCCTGATGTATGGACATTGGGGGCCGTTTTGCTGCCCGCCATAGCGATTGCTGTTGCGATATGGGGTGTTATGTCTCAGCGAGCAATCGCTAGGCGCAAGGCGACAATGGAGCACCTCGCGATCGACAATGTCGACAGCGATATGATTGACGCTCGAACTAAATTCATCAAATTGGCGAAGGCCCCTGGCGGGTTGGCCAAATATGCCGAAAACGACCAAGAGCATTCGGAAGAGCTAGAAGCAATACGCTTGATTCTGAATGATTTCGAACTCGTCTCAACCGCCATTCAATTCGGCATCATGGATTTTGATTTTTACAAGATGCAAAGTGCCGGAACGGTTTCCCGATATTGGGAGTGCGCCGCCCCCTTCATTCATGCGCTGAGGCAGCGGACGGGTCGTAAATCACTTTACCAAGAGTTTGAGGTACTGGCGGGGTGGATCGACCGCAATAACCGACCACCTAGCCGCAAGATTTGGCTCAAGAAGCTATTTTAGACGCTCCTTTGGGTGTTTGAAGTCTTTGCGCCGCACCAGCTCCCCAAGCCTCTCCTCAAAGCGCTTTTCGTCGTCGTCGCACTCAAGTTCGCGCGCCGCTTCCTTGAATTTCTCAACTTGCCTTTTCTCGCGCTCAGTCACGTGCTCGACCCCCGACAAGATCGCCGATAAATTTTTCATATTCATGGTGGCGGTCCTCAAAATCCGAGACGCGATCTGAGGCAACAGTCTCTGCTGGTTCTGAGGGCTTGGCGGAAGGCTTGAAAGACTGGTTTGGATACCATTCCTTGAGCCCCCAAGTTCCGCGCCCTACTCGCACTACGTCACCAACCTGATTGAAGCGGCGCGTCATTACCGAACCCACGGTATTCACGGGGTCTGCTGACTTCATGACAAGCCCGCCAGCAGCCAGCTCCTTCGCGATCTCTTTATTCCCCATCTTTCGATTGCGCGCGACCAAAAGCTTCTTCGCCGCATCGACAATGGACATGCCAAGGAAGGGCTCGCCATCAGCTGCGACATCTACGGGAGTCGCGTCCGGCAGCCCTGAATCCGATGAAGCAGCAGATACATCTGCCAGGTTGAGGCCGCTCATAGCCTCAAGAACCTTGATCGTATTGTCAATCTCGGCGCGCTTCCGCCGCAAATCCGCAAGGGCTGCAGCATAAGGGTTTGTGGATTGATTTTCGGTAGCCATTTCTTGACTGCTCCAACCTATATGGTAATAGGAGAGCCGTCCCCGCATCGCGGGGATACGAGGACGGCGATGCCGGACCTATAGTCTGACATCAGGGCTCTGTAGGCCCCTCAGCTATCTCCTAATCGTCATCTTCTTAACCCCCGTTAGTCTTGGCCTACGAACCGGCTGATGGAACCCAACGCCTCGGACTAGACCTCCGAGGCGTTGCTATATCGGCTGACCATGACACGAGAGTCAAGCGCTGATACCGACAAAACACACAGGCTGTGTGGATTCTCGGGGGAAACCGCTGTTCGAACGATGTTCTCCGCAGAATGTGCGGAATTACGTGCGTTACGAGTTTTGTGACCTGCGCGATAACGTTGTCACATGCGGTAGTTAATTTGCATCGCGCTACGATTCTTCGATGCTTAGTGCGCCAGCGTTGATTGTTGCGACGGTGTTTGAGCCGCTTCGCTTCGCGCTTAGTTGATTGTGTCAGGCCTTGCGTAGGTAAGGCGCTTGCCAACGATGCCTTCCATCGCGCGTACCGCGCGCCCCCTGTCGTCAATGCCGTTAGCGGTGCGGGTGTTGTAGCGAAACTCGTACTCGGCAAGGTAGCGGTGCAAGTGATGCTCTGCACAATGCTGGTATACGCCGCGCATACCGCGCTTGAAGATCGAGAACGCGCCTTCAACCGTATTGGTGTGAATGGTGCGGTCGTTTAGATCGACGTACTGGTTCGCGGCATGGGTAGTGGTACCGTGCTCTGCGAAGTCGCGGCCGATCTTGCGGTACATCTTGGCTTCGTCCGTCATGAGTCGGGCTTCACGGCTGATGTTGGCGAGCACGATAGGGTGAATGTCCGTTGCGCTGGTGTTGGCAACGTGGAACCACTTGCTCTGGCCGCTTTCGCGGTCAACCAGTGCGACAACAGCGCGCTTGTGAGCGGTGCCGCGACGGGTAGCTACGCCGCCCTTGAAGCCGATGTAGGTTTCATCGACCTCTACAGCGCCGCCATTGCTACCGAACGGCTGCGCAAGGTCGCCAGAGCGCATTGCTTCGCGGATACGGTGAGCAAGGAACCACGCGCTCTTGTAAGTGATTTCGAGAACGCGGTGCAGCTGGTGGGCGCTGATGCCCTTCTTGCTGGACACGATAAGGTGAACAGCCTGGAGCATCTTGGTTAGGGGCAGGCGGGCGTGTTCAAACACGGTGCCAACCTTGACGGTGAACTGCTTGCGGCACTCGCCACACTTCTTGAGGCCGTGGCGGACCTTGCCCTTGGGATGCTTCTTGGAGGGCTTCGTGCGAACGCCGCTTAGATCGTACACGCGGCCACCGACCACGCCGCAATGAGGGCAGGTTACTCCGTTCGCCCAAACGATGCTCTCAAGGTATTCATATGCCTTGGCTTCGTCGTGGAAATGGGGGCTGGAAAGTACCGACATTCTTCATTGCTCCTTACCCTTTTGGTTATAGGGCAGAAGCGTGGGTTTGTAAAGTATACAATCGCCTTTGTCTAACCAAACAGTGTCACAATGTCAATCAAAAAGTGCCAAATAGGTTAATCGTTGGCGATTGCCAACGGCGTCGAGGTTTTCTAGACGCTGCGAACGCCGCCTCGTCGTGAGGGGCGCGGCCTGACGGCCGCAATCTTGGACGGTGGGGATCGCACCCGATGCTGCGCAGCCTGTACAATTGGACGATGGACAAGGCCGCCCATCCGCACGCGGTGGGTTGGCTCGCGCTGTTCTGCTTCATCGAGGCGAGTTTCTTTCCCATTCCCCCGCACCCGCTGCTGGGCCTGATGTGCCTTGCCGAACCCAGGAAGGCGCTGCGTTTTGCAACCATCGCCACGCTGGCTTCGGTGCTGGGTGCGTTGCTCGGTTACGCAATCGGTTGGGGGCTGTACGATACGGTCGGCAAGCAGGTGATCGACTTGCTGGGCCTGACCACCAGTTTCCCCGCCGCGCAATGCACGTTCGAGGAATATGGGATCGCGGCGGTGATCTTCGCCGCGGCAACGCCCGTTCCGTTCAAACTGCTGACCATCACCGCGGGTTTCATGGAAATGCCGTTGGTGCCCTTCATCCTCGCCAGTCTCGTCGGACGCGCGCTCATTTTCATGACGGTGGGCATCCTGTTCCGCATGTTCGGCGCTCCGATCAAGCGCGTGATCGACAAGTATCTGGGCGCGGTAACGACCGCGTTCGTGGTGTTGGTGATCGGCGGCTTCCTTGCGCTCACCCAGCTGGGCGGGGGCGACGCCGATGAACCGGCCAGCTGTGCCGCGGTTCAGGAAGACGCACGGCCCGGATAGGTTCAGGCCAGCGCAAACCGGGCGATGGCCTGCTGGTCGGGGACATGCAGCTTGCCATAACCGCGCCGCACAAGCCCCAACCGTTCGAGTTCGCGCAAGGTCGCGTTGGCTGTCGCGCGGGGGATGCCCATCAGTTCGGCCAGTTCCTGCTGCGTGATGGCCAGCGCGTTGGTGCCAGATCCTTCGCGCGCCATATTCGCGATCAAGCCCGCCATGCGCGCCGGGTTGTTGCCCTGCCTCAACCCCGTCACGAGGGTGAGCAGTTCCTGTATCTGGTGGGACAACGCCCCCAGAAGGGCGCGGTTCGAAGCGGGATGAGCATCCAGCGCCTCAAGAAACGGGCCGCCGGGGATGAAGCGCAACCGGCTTTGCCCCCGCGAAATCGCGTCGACCACCCGGGGCCGCGCCGCGAACAGCGCCAGTTCGCCGTACGAATCGCCAGGACCGAGAACCGCCACAGCGCGGAAGTCCCCGTCGGCGAGAAACTGGCCGACGCGCACCACGCCTTCCTCGATCAGCCAGAACCCGTCGGCCTCGTCGCCCCGAAACTGGATCATCTGGCCATCGGCAAACACGCGGGCCGGATACCGGCCGCGCAGGATTGCCTGCAGCTCCGGTTCCAGCGCGCCGAACAGCATGGGTGCGCCCAGCGATCGGTAAAGCGGCAGAGAATGTAAAAAATTGGACATTTGTAGTGATTGATATCGGCTAAGCGGCGTCTCGACAAGGAGAGAACCCATGCCCGCATCGACCATCGCCATTGTCGGCATCTACCTCGGCTTCGCGCTGCTGGAACTGTGGCGTTCGAGCCTGTTCAGCAAGAACGAGCAGGTCCGCGACGACGGGATCGTCGAAGCGGTGAGCATGGTCGTGCTGCTCGGCTTTACCCAGCCCGCCGTGCTGTTCACCTCGGCCACGCTTGCCGGACTGGTCGCCCCGCAGTGGGCGGGTGCGTTGGCGGACCTGAACGTGTTCGCGGCGCTTGCGATGTTCCTGCTGCTGGACGACATGCTGCAATACTGGTGGCACCGCGCCAGCCACACCTTTCCGTGGCTCTACAATCTCCACCGCGCCCATCACAACGCGCGCTACATGAGCGTACGGCTCGTCTACCGGAACAACATCATCTATTATGCGATGATGCCCAGCCTGTGGATGTCGGGCGTGCTGATCTACCTCGGTCTTGGCTGGGTTTATGCGGGCTACATCGTGGTGAAGCTGCTGGTTATTACCGGCGCCCATTCGGACGTGGCCTGGGACAAGCCGCTCTATCGTATCAAGTGGCTGTCGCCGGTGATGTGGGTTGTCGAACGCACCATTTCGACCCCGGCCACACACCATGCCCATCATGGTCGCCATGCCGACGATCCGGCAGTCCACTACAAGGGAAATTACGGAAACCTGCTGTTTTTCTGGGACGTGCTTTTCGGCACGGCACGGATCACGCGCAGCTTCCCGCAAAGCTACGGGGTGGAAAACCTCGCGCCCGCGTCGCTGGGCCAGCAGCTGCTGTGGCCGCTGTTTCCCGAAAACAGGATCGTCGAAGAACCAGTTGGAGAGGGGACGGCCGCAAAGGTCGCCTGATGGGGTGCGCTGGCCGGGCCGGAAACAGCCCGGCCAGCGCCTTCCCGCCAATCAGATGATGCCCACAGCCTTGCCGGCAGTTTCGAAGATCTGGAGAATCTTCACGACTTCCTCTTCGGAATGTTCGGCGCACAGCGAACAGCGCAGAAGCGTCATGTTCGCAGGCGTCGCCGGAGGCCGCGCCAGGTTGACGTACAGCCCGCCCTGGATCAGCGCTTCCCACATCGCCGCACCCTTTTCGAGGTCGGGCATGATAACCGCGATGATCGCGCTTTGCGGTTCATCGGTGCCCAGCTGGAAGCCAAGGCCTTTCAGGCCCTTGTGAAGGTTGCGGGAATTTTCCCACAGATGGGCGCGCTTGTCCGAACCGTGCATCAGCTTGCGGATGCTGGTTTCCGCCGTGGCGACCACGCTGGGCGGCAGCGACGCGGTGAACACGTAGGGGCGGCAGACCAGGCGCAGGATTTCGAATTTGGGATGGTTCGAAACGCAGAAGCCCCCGACGGTGCCCACGCTTTTGGAAAAGGTGCCGATAATGAAATCGACATCGTCCAGCACGCCTGCGTCTTCCACCACGCCGCGTCCGTTCTCGCCGATGAAGCCCATCGAATGCGCTTCGTCGACCAGCACCATCGCGCCATATTTCTTGGCGATGGCGACCATTTCCTTGAGCGGAGCGACATCGCCCAGCATCGAATAGACGCCTTCCAGGATGACCAGTTTCCCGGCACCTTCCGGGATGCGGCGAAGGCGCTTTTCCATCGCCTCGATATCGTTGTGCTTGAACGGCACGACTTCCGCGTTGCCCAGGGCGCAGCCGTCCCAGATGCTGGCGTGGCTGTCGATGTCGAGGATGATGTAGTCACCCTTGCCCGCGATGGTGGAGATGATCCCCAGATTGGCCTGATAGCCGGTCGAGAAGACCATGGCGTGGTCCATGCCGTAGAAGTCCATGAGCGCCTGCTCGACTTCCTTGTGGCCCTGGTACGTGCCGTTGAGAACGCGGCTGCCGGTTGTGCCCGCACCGAAATCGGCCAGTGCCTGCTTGCCGGCCTCGACCACATCGGGATCGAAGGTCATGCCCATGTAATTGTAGGTGCCGAGCAGGATCGTTTCGCGGCCGTTGCAGATCGCGCGGGTCGGGCTGAGCACCTTTTCCATGACCAGGTTGAACGGATCTTCGACGCCGCTGGCCAACAGGCCTTCCCGCATGGCGATGATGTCGTCGAATTTGGAGAACAGGTCCTTGCCCGCTCCGTCCATGGCAACCGGCTGGTCCGGCTGGCTGATACCTTCGCTCATCAGTCGGCCTGCAGCTTGGCCACGGCGTCGACGAGCTGGCCGTAGTTTTCGATCTCGGCCTGCTGGTTCATGGTGATGATGATATCGAACTCGTCCTCGATTTCGGCGACGAAATCCATCACCGTCAGGCTATCGAATTCGAGATCGTTGGCAAATGTCGTACCGTCTGCGATCGCGACGCCCTTCTTGTTGAAGGGCTCGATCAGCGAACGGATGGTTGTGTCGACTTCGGCGCGGTCCATGGCGGGGCGTTCCAATCCTTGTAACGGCACGGACGGTGGATGCCGTGCATGAATGGGCGGCAAAGCGGTCAATGGGTGCGCTTGTCAAGCTTGGGTCGCAGTGGCACCTTGGCTCAATGGTCGCAAATACCTGTTCCAGCGGGGGAAAACGGATGGGCGATTCGAAAATTACGAAGCCGGCGTCGGGCACGGGATCGGGCAGCGGCGGGGAGCGACCGAAGAAAACCTATTCGAACAACGCGATCCACCTGATGCGAACCGCGCAGATGAGCACGCTCAAGCTGTCCCAGATGGCGGACCAGAAGGCATCGATCCTGCTGGGCGCGACGTTTCTGGTGTTTTCGCTTTCCGTCAGCCGCGCCCTGACCGGACAGATGCCGGTATCGCTGATGATCCTGGCCAGCTTCTCCTTCACCAGTTCGCTGTGTGCGGTGATGGCGGTCTTGCCCAAGGTCGGGCGGCCAGACGGCAAGGCAGCCAATTCCAACCTCCTGTTCTTCGGGCACTTCACCTGGATGGACGAGGAAGAATGGCAGGACAAGCTGCTCGAGAAGCTGGAGACCGACGAAGCCGTTTTCCGCGCGATGGCGCACGACATGTACCAGAACGGCCAGGTGCTGGCTGGCAAGAAATACCGCTTCCTCGCGCTTGCCTACAAGATTTTCATGGCCGGGCTGTTCGTCACGCTCGGCGTGTTCCTGTTCGAAATGTACGCGGCCTAGCCGGGGAGCAGCGCGCGCACCGCCGCCATGAACGGCCCGATCGAAACCGGCTTGGCGAGGTAATCGGCCGCGCCCGCTTCGCGGATGCGTTCCTCGTCGCCCTTGCCGGCATAGGCGGTCACGGCCAGCACCGGGATGCCGGCCAGTTCAGGATCGGCTTTCAACAGCGCAATCAGGTCAACCCCGCTGACATTGGGCAGCTGAATGTCCATTATGATCAGGTCGGGCGCGAATCGCTTTGCCGTAGCAAGCACGTTCTGGCCGTCGGCCACGGGCACGACTTCAAAGCCGTTTGCCTTCAGCACGTCGCAGAACAGTTTCCGGTTGAGATCGTTGTCCTCGACAACGAGGATTCTCTTTGCCACGTGCGGGCCTCCTTGGCTCATGCGATGGCGCCATATTGAAAACGAAGGGAAGTGACAATTATTCGCGAAACTTCGCCAACCGGGTCTGATACCCGTCCGCCCGAAGTGCTGGCGCTCGAAGCGCTGGGGTGGGCGCTGGCCGACGAGCGCCGCGCGGAACGCCTGTTGTCGCTGACCGGCCTCACGCCGGAACGCCTTCGCCACGGGATCGAGGACCGCGGGGTCCAGGGTGCCGTGCTGGAATTTCTCGCCAATCACGAACCCGATCTCGTTCTTGCCGCCGATGCGCTGGGCACCACGCCCGAAGCGCTCGTCTCCGCCCACAAGGAGCTTGCCCGATGAGCCGCCCGCTGATCGTATCCGATTGCGATGAAGTTCTGTTGTACATGGTTTCGCCGTTCCGGGACTGGTTGGGCGAACAGCATGGCGTCGAATTCCGCATGGAGGGCAATGATTTCGCCAACGCGCTTCGTTGGCAGGAAAGCGGCGAAGTGCTGGCACCGGAAGAAATCTGGCGCATGCTGGGCGGATTCTTCGACACCGAAATGCATCGCCAGTCGCCGATTCCCGGCGCGATCGAGGGCATCAACACGCTGGCCGATCATGCCGATGTCGTCATTCTCACCAACCTTGTCGACAAGCGACAGGAGATGCGCACCCGCCAGCTGGCCGATCACGGCCTTCACGCGCGCGTCTTCACCAACCAGGGTCCCAAGGGGCCGGCGCTGCAAGCCATTCTGGACGAATACAATCCAAGCCAGGCGATCTTCATCGACGATCTGGCCCAACATCACCGGTCCGCCCGGGAAACCATCGGCGGGATCACCACGCTGCACCTTTGCGGCGAACCCATGCTCGCTCCGCACATCGATTGCGCCCACAAATCGGGCCACGCCGACGCCCGCATCGACCGTTGGGACGAAGCGTTGCCGTGGCTGATGGGCAAACTTGAAAAGGAAACCACATGAACGTTGCCTACCGACTGCAGGAACTGGGAATCGAACTCCCCCATGCGGCTGCGCCTGTCGCCAGCTACCAGCCGGTGGTGGTGGACGGCCACACCGCGTACGTTTCGGGCCAGCTACCCTTTGTCGACGGCAAGCTGGTGACCGGCAAGCTGGGCGATGACGTGACGCTCGAGCAGGGTCAGGAAGCGGCGCGGGCCTGCGGGCTCATGATCCTGGCTCAGCTCCAGTCGGCGCGGCTTCTGGAACGCGTGGCGCATTTCGTGAAACTGGGCGGCTTCGTCGCGTCGACTCCCGATTTCACCGATCAGCCCAAGGTCGCCAACGGCGCTTCGGATCTGATGGTCGAAATCTTCGGCGACGCTGGCAAACATGCACGCAGCGCCGTGGGTGTGCCGGTGCTTCCGCTCAACGCTGCTGTAGAGGTCGATGCGATCATTGCTCTCAAGGCTTGACCGGCATCTCGCTCCGCCACCGGACCCCGCGCGGGTTCGTTGGCTGGGCGAATGGACCTACGCCCATCGGGGCCTGCACTCCGATGGTGTGCCCGAAAATTCGCTCGCCGCGTTCGCCGGCGCGATCGAGCGGGGTTTCGGGATCGAGTGCGATATCCAGCGCAGCCGTGACGACGCGGCCATGCTGGTCCACGATTGGGAACTGGATCGGCTGACCGGGGTCCGCGGGCCGACATCGGGCTATTCGGCCGAAGAACTGGCGCAGATCGCTTTTCTCGATTCCGAACACAAGCTGGCCCGGCTGGACGATCTGCTCGCGCTTGTCGAAGGCAAGGTACCGATCCTGATCGAGATCAAGTCGCGCCGCGGATACGATGTCGCCCAAAGCTGCCGCGCGGTGCGGGATTCGCTCGGGTCCTATGCGGGCCTGCACGCGGTGATGAGTTTCGATCCGCGTGTATCGGCATGGTTCCGCCGGAATTCGCCCGAAACGGTGCGCGGCCTGGTGATGCGCGAAGACGAACACGGTTACACGCAAAAGCCATGGCAGCGGCATGCCGCGCTGTGGGCCGCGCGTCCGGATTTTCTTGCCTATCATATCGCCGCCTTGCCGAACGCGATGGTCGCGTCCTTGCGGCAGGCGGGGATGCCGGTGACCAGCTGGACGGTAAATTCGCCCGAACTGCTGGAGCGGGCACGCCAGTATGCCGATGCGCCGATTGCAGAAGGCGCCGGCATCGTATGAGCGAAGCCGATCTGACTGCACGGGTTGGCGGTTCGGTCAGCGCTTTCGACCGCAGCGAATGGAACGCGCTGGCCGGTTCGGAAAACCCCTTCGTCAGCCACGAATTCCTGACGGCGCTGGAAGAATCCGGCAGCGTCGGGGCGGGAACCGGCTGGCAGTCGGTTCCGATCGTCCTCGGCACGGAAGGCGGCCCGTTGCTGGCGGCGATGCCCGCCTATCTCAAGAGCCACAGCCAGGGCGAATACGTCTTCGACCACAGCTGGGCCGATGCCTACGAACGGGCAGGCGGGCGCTATTACCCCAAATTGCAGATCGCGGCCCCGTTCACCCCCGCCACCGGCCCGCGCCTGCTGCTATCGGACGATGCCTTTGCCGCGCCGTTGCTGTCGGCGGCCGAACAATTGTGCACCCAGAACGGGTTTTCGTCCGCCCACGCGACCTTCATCGAACCTGGACAACAGCGATTGTTCGACGACGCCGGCTGGCTTTTGCGTTCGGATATCCAGTTTCACTGGCGCAACCGCGGCCTCGACAGCTTTGATCAGTTTCTCGCCACTCTTGCCTCGCGCAAGCGCAAGGACCTGCGCAAGGAACGTGCCGCGGCACAAGCCGATGTGGAAATCGTGCGGCTTCGCGGCGGCGATATACGGCCCGAACATTGGGATGCCTTCTGGCATTTCTACCAGGACACCGGGGCCCGGAAGTGGGGGCAGCCCTATCTGACGCGCGAAGCGTTCGACCTGTTTGGCGAACGTATGGGGGACGCGATCCTGCTGATCCTGGCCTTGCAGGATGGCGCGCCGATCGCGGGCGCGCTGAACTTTATCGGCGCGGATGCCATCTACGGCCGTTATTGGGGCTGCACGCGCGACGTGCGCTTCCTGCATTTCGAATTGTGTTATTACCAGGCCATCGACGTGGCGATCGAACTGGGTCTTTCCCGCGTCGAGGCCGGGGCCCAGGGCGGGCACAAGCTGGCGCGCGGGTATGAGCCTGTCGAAACCGTGTCGGCGCACTGGATCGCCGATCCGGGTTTTCGTGAAGCGGTGGCCGAATTTCTCGAGCGCGAACGCGCTGGCGTGGCCGCCGATCGCAATTACCTGAGCAACAGGACCCCGTTCAGGAAGGGGTAGTGCGTCAGGCTGCCTTGCGGTGGCCCTCGATCAGCCATTCGCGAGCGCGGCGCTGAGCTTCTGCGATTTCGCGGGCTGTCATTTCTTCCGAAACATCGGCGCGGCACCAGGCGGCTTCTTCATGACCCTTGGACGCGGCAATGTTGAACCACTTGTGGGCTTCGATCATGTCGCTGTTCGTGCCGTGGCTGCCGGTCGAAAACGCGACCCCGAGATCATAGAGCGCGTCGATGCTGCCATTGGAATAGGCTGCAAGACATTCTGCGATCAGTGCCTGGGCCGCTTTGCCCTGGACGACCTTGCCTGCGCCACCTTCGATACCGGTAAGTGCCATTGTATTTCCCCCGTTGTTCCCGGCATCCCCTTGCCGGTGAACAAAGAGGTCGCCTTTTATGGTCAATAAAAGGTTAACGCGGGGCCGGATTAATTTATCGGTCAGCCTGGAATCGGTCCCCGCTGCAACGGTTGTGTAGGAAACAATTCGCTGACTGGATTGGCGCTTGTATGCGCTTGGGGCCTTCCGTATAGGGCCGCCAATCAGGGCGAGGGAGTGCCGGAAAAATTCGGACTCGCGGGACGTGTTTGCCCTTTCGATTTGGGTTTTATGGGTGAGAGAGTCGAATGGCCTCAACGGCTTCAAGCGACATGGAAAAACTGGCAAAGGCCCGCGCTGCGGTCGGTGCTGACTACGTCCCCGGCGAAGACGAAGAGTATATGAGCGAACGTCAGCTCGATTACTTTCGCCTGCTTTTGCTGGATTGGAAAAAATCCATCCACGATGCTGCGGGCCAGACGCTCCAGTCTCTTCAGGATGGCCCGATCCGCGAACCGGACCTTAACGATCGCGCATCGTCGGAAACCGACTGGGGGATCGAACTGCGAACCCGCGATCGCCAGCGCAAGCTTATTTCCAAGATCGATTCCGCGCTGCGCCGGATCGATCAGGGCGAATACGGATATTGCGAAGTTACCGGCGATCCCATCGGCTTGAAGCGCCTCATCGCGCGCCCCGTGGCAACCATGACCGTCGAGGCACAGGAAGCGCATGAGCGCCGCGAGAAAATCTCGCGCGACGATTGATCGCGAAAATCCTTCCGCGAAATTTACCCTGAAATTTTACCGCATTTTCAGGCGGCGGCGTCAGGGTCTTTTCCTGAACGCCATTCCCTTTTGACGGAATGCGCCCGCGAAGAGGAGCTTGCGACCAGAATGTCTGCAGTGGATACCCGCAATGTATCGCGCGACAGCCTGTTCCTGTTTGCGGAACTGGTGGTCGACGGCCAGGCCGATGGCGCAAAGGTTAAGGTTCGCAACCTCTCGGCCGGGGGCATGATGGCCGAAGGCGCGCTTGCCACGGCGCGCGGCGATCGTGTCACGGTGACTTTGCGTAACGTCGGCAATGTAAGGGGTGTTGTCGCCTGGGTTCAGGGAAACCGGTTCGGTGTTGCGTTCGATACCGAAGTGGACCCCTTGCTTGCGCGCCCGGCGGTGAAGACCGGCGAAAGCGCGTCGCCGCGGTACACGCGCCCGATCGGTGTGGGCGGGAGCGGCCAGGGCATGCGCGCGATCTGACGAAAACCGCGGCTGACGGGGCACTGCTGTCCTGCTAGGCACGTTGCCATGCGATTGGCCGCCACCTTTTTTCTGCTCCTAACAACTGCCGCCTGCAGCGGCGGGATCGACGATGGTGTCGTCGACGTGGCCTTCATCGGCGAAACCGGCGATCTTGAAGCCGATGGCCTTCGGCTGGCCTATGCGGGGCAGCATTTGCGCGCGGCGCAGACACAGGGGCTGGTCCGGCTGGATGCAGGCGGGGCCGTGGTCCCCGCGATTGCCGAACGCTGGATCGTTACCGACGATGGTGCCAGCTACATCTTCCGCATTCGCGAATTCGATCTGCCCGACGGTACCCGCCTGACCGCGCAGGTGGTGCGCGACAGCCTGCGACGCACACTCCGGCGTCTGCAGGGAACCTCGCTCGGGCTCGATCTTGCCAAGGTGAACGATATCCGTGCGATGACCGGGCGGGTGGTCGAAATCCGGCTCGCCAGCCCGATGCCCGACCTGTTGCAACTTCTGGCACAGCCCGAACTCGGCCTTGCGCTGGACAAGACCAGTCTTGGCCCCATGGCGGCGACCGCGCAGGGCGATTCGTTCCTGCTCGATCCGATGCCACCCGAAGCGCGCGGGCTGCCGATGCAGCCCAATTGGGACGACGTGGTGACCACCGTGCGCGTGGATGCGGTGGACGCATCGGCCGCGACCGAAGGTTTCGCGCAAGGTCGGTTCGACATCGTCCTCGGTGGCCGGCTTTCCACCTTGCCGCTGGCGGATTCCGGGCCCCTGACGCGCGGCACTATCAGGCTCGATGCGGCGATGGGCCTGTTCGGGCTCGATGTCGTTCGCCCCACGGGGTTTCTCGCTACGCCTGAAAACCGGGAAGCGCTGGCGCTGGCGATAGACCGGAACAACCTGATGCAGGCGTTCAATATCGGCGGGTGGGTGCCCACCACGCGGATCGTGGCTGCCGGCCTCCCCGGGGATACGGGGACGGTGGGTGAACGCTGGGTAGATATCGGGATTGCCGATCGCCGTGCGCGGGCGTCCGCCCGCGTTGCCCAATGGCGCGCAGCCAACGGGGCGGCCCCCAATCTCGGCATCGCCTTGCCGGAAGGTCCGGGTTCGGATCTCCTGTTCGACGCACTTGCGCGCGATTTCGCGGCGATCGGCGTGGGGGTCCGGCGCGCCGGACCAGGAGAAACGGCGGACCTCATGCTGCGCGACAGGGTCGCCCGCTATGGCGCCGCGCGCTGGTTCCTCAACCAGTTCAACTGCCAGGTTTCGCGCAAGGTGTGTTCGACCGATGCGGATTACCTGGTCGCGCTTGGCGTCGATGCCAGCGACGCGGCGGAAGAGGCATCGCTTCTGGCGGAAGCGGAAACGACCTTGCTGGCCACCAACCTCTACATCCCTCTGGGTGCCCCGGTGCGCTGGTCGCTGGTGCGCGGAGACATCAACGGCTTTCTGGAGAACGGCTGGAACGTCCATCCCTTGTTCCCGCTTTCCAGAGCGCCCATCTAGGGTCCATGACCGAGCCGACCAATCGTGCGCGCCCCATGGGGCTGGATCTTCCAACCGGCACCGATCCGCTGTCCATTCGAAAGCGTATCGAGGCGATGGAGCAATTGCTGGAACGAAGCTTCGTTCTGCCGGGCACGAAATACCCCATCGGCCTCGACTCGATCATCGGCCTTGTGCCGGTCCTGGGCGATGTCGTGACAGCCGTGCTTGGCGCCTACATGGTCTGGGAAGCGCGCAATCTGGGGCTGCCGAAGTGGAAGCTCTGGCGCATGGCGGGCAATGTCGCTTTCGACAGCGCGCTGGGTGCCGTTCCCCTTGTCGGCGACGCGTTCGACTTCGTTTACCGGTCGAACACGCGCAACCTGAAAATCGTCAAGAAGCACCTCGACAAGCATCACCCCGCGACGCGCGGGATCGAGGGGTAGTTTCGCTCGCAACGAATGCGCGCTAGGGCATCTGCCATGGCGCAAAACGTTACCTACGGATCCTATCTCGATCTCGACCGCATCCTGTCGGCGCAGCATCCCACTTCGGACGCGCACGACGAGATGCTGTTCATCATCGTCCATCAGGCCAGCGAGCTCTGGCTCAAGTTGTGCATCCACGAACTGGTCGCGGCACGCGCCTGCATCATCGAAGACCGCCTGCGGCCTGCGTTCAAGATGCTGGCCCGCGTGGCGCGCGCGCAGGTCCAATTGATCCAGAGCTGGGATGTTCTGAGCACGATGACCCCGCATGATTATTCCACCATTCGCCCGCATCTTGGGGGCTCGTCCGGCTTCCAGTCGGCACAGTACCGGATGATGGAATTTCTGCTGGGCGGGCGTAAGCCGCAGATGGTCACGATGCACGATGCGACCCCGCAGGTGGCGGATGAACTGCGCGGCGAACTTGCCCGCAAGAGCATCTATGCCGAAACCGTGGCGCTGCTTGCCCGGCGCGGGTTTGCGATCACCGATGCCGTGCTGGATCGGCCGCTTGGCGAACCGTGGGACCATTCCCCCGAAGTCGAGGCGGCGTGGGCACAGATTTACCGCGATCCCAGGGAACATTGGGACCTGTACGAACTCGCCGAAAAGCTGGTGGACCTGGAATACCATTTCCAGCGGTGGCGGTTCGGACACCTGAAGACGGTGGAGCGTATCATCGGTTTCAAGACCGGAACGGGGGGAACACCCGGCGTGCCTTATCTTGCCGGCGTTCTGAAACAGGCCTTCTTCCCCGAATTGCTGAGCGTGAGGACCGCATTATGAGTTCGTGGCGTTCGCGGCGGCGGATTTGGGATATTTCCCAGACACTGCGCCCCGGTCTGCCCGTCTGGCCGGGCGATACCGCGTTCATGTTCGAGCGCAGCTGGCGGATGGAGGACGGATCGCCCGTCAACGTCGGCCGGATGACCATGAGCACGCATTCGGGAACGCACGGCGATGCGCCGCTGCATTACGCCGCCGACGCCGACGATATCGCCGCCGTCGAACTTGATCCGTATATCGGCGAATGCCTTGTGATCGACGCGACGCAGGTCGCCGGGGGCAGGATCGACGTCGGCGATCTGCCGCATATCGAAAGCGCGGATCGCGTGCTGTTCCGGACATTCGATGCCTTTCCGCACGATAAATGGGACAGCACTTTCACGGCCATATCTGCAGACGCCATCGCCTGGCTGGCCCTGCAAGGCGTCAAACTGGTGGGGACCGATGCCCCTTCCGTCGATCCGCAGGATTCCAAGACCATGGACGCCCACAAGGCCGTGCTGGCGCACGACATGCGGATTCTCGAAGGGTTGGTGCTCGATGGCGTTCCCGAAGGGCGATACGAACTGATAGCGTTGCCGTTGAAGATTGCCGGGGGCGATGCAGGCCTGTGCCGCGCCATACTGAGGGATCTGGTCGATGATTGAGCGCGCAAGAACACTCGATGTGGGCGATCCGCTGGCCCGATACCGGGACCGTTTCGACCTGCCCGAAGGGGTAATCTACCTTGACGGAAATTCGCTCGGTTGCCTGCCGCGCGAAACGCCCACGCGCCTTGCAAAGGTGGTTCGCGAAGAGTGGGGCCAGGACCTGATTCGCAGCTGGAACACCGCCGGCTGGATCGCCATGCCGCAGCGCGTCGGGGCGAAAATCGCGCCGATGATCGGGGCCAAATCCCACGAAGTGATCGTGTGCGACAGCGTGTCTGTGAACCTGTTCAAGCTGATATCCGCCGCGTTGCAGATGCGCCCCGGACGCAAGGCGGTGTTGAGCGAACCGGGGAATTTTCCGACCGATCTCTACATCATCGAAGGGCTTGAAAAACAGGGCCTTGCGACCCGGCGTCTGGCCCCGCGTGACGCGATCGCGGGGGCACTGGATGGCGATGTCGCGTTGCTGCTGCTGACCCATGCGCATTACAAGACCGGCGAACTGTTCGATATGCCGGCGCTGACCCGCGCGGCGCATGATGCCGGCGCGCTGGTCCTTTGGGATCTGTCGCATTCGGGCGGTGCTCTGCCCGTCGATCTGGGGGAATGCGGTGCCGATTTCGCAGTCGGGTGCGGGTACAAGTATTTCAACGGCGGACCGGGGGCGCCCGCCTATGCGTTCGTGGCCGAACGGCATCAGGATGCGTTGCAGCAACCGCTTACCGGATGGATGGGGCACCAGGCGCCGTTCGCCTTCAGCGACGATTACACACCGGCCCCTGGCGTCGATCGGCTGCTGTGCGGCACTCCGCCGATCCTGGGGGTCGCGGCGCTCGAAGTGGGCGTGGACCTGATCGCGGAAATCGGCATCGGACCCCTGCATTCCAAATCGCAGGCGCTGTCCGAATTCTTCCGCCAGTGCCTGCGGGAACGCGATGTCGCGCTCGACCTCGTCAGCCCTGCCGACCCCGCGCAGCGCGGCAGCCAGTTGTCCTTCCGCCACCCAGAAGCGTACGCCATTTGCCAGGCGCTGATCGCGCGCGGGGTGATCGGGGATTTCCGCGAACCGGACATCCTGCGGTTCGGATTTGCGCCCGCCTATCTGCGGTTCGAGGATATGGCCGAAGCCGCGCGGCATGTGGCAGAGGTGCTGGAAAGCGGCGAGTGGCGGCGCGATGAATTTCGCGAACGCTCTGCGGTCACCTAACCCGGCCTCGACGCCCGCCTTCGGGCGGCACGCGGCGATCTATTCTTCCAGCTCGATGTCCCAGTAAAGCCAGTCGCGCCATGTCTCGTGCAGATAGTTCGGCGGGAACTGCTTGCCGTGTTGCTGCAATTGCCAATGGGTCGGGCGGATCGGTTCGGCGTAAAGGTGCATTCCGGCCTGTTTCGGCGTGCGCCCGCCTTTCTTCATGTTGCAGGGCGCGCAGGCGGTGGCGATGTTTTCCCATGTCGTCTTGCCGCCCAGCCGGCGGGGCACGACATGGTCGAACGTCAGGTGGCTCTGATCGCCGCAGAACTGGCAGCTGAAGCGATCGCGCAGGAACAGGTTGAAGCGGGTGAAGGCGGGAAATTCGCTCGGCTTCACATATTGCTTCAGCGCGATCACGCTGGGGATTTTCATGTCGAGCGAGGGGGAATGGACTTCCCGATCGTAGGTGGCGATCACGTCCACCCGGTCGAGGAAGATGGCCTTGATCGCCGTTTGCCACGGCCACAGGCTCAAGGGGTAATAGGAAAGCGGTGTGTAATCGGCGTTGAGAACGAGAGAGGGGCACGACTGCAAATTGCGTGTCGGATCGCCCTCGCTACTTCGGAATGTAGCGGCCCGTTCGATCAGCTCGGCCCTAAACACGTTACGCGCTCCTCCCCGATGACGATGAAAATGCACTTGCACGAGGAAGCGTCAAGCCTGTTACAGACAGGCTATCCACAGTGTTTTCCACCGAATCGCCAACAGAGAAGCGCCGCTTGACCGTCACCCGCTTTGCCCCAAGCCCGAATGGATCGCTGCATCTGGGGCACGCCTATTCGGCGATTGTCGCCCATGATCTGGCGATGAAGGATGGTGGCCGGTTTCTTCTGCGGATCGAGGATATCGACGGCGCGCGGTCCCGCCCCGAACTGGCCCGCGAGTTTCGCGAAGACCTCGCCTGGCTTGGCCTGGCCTGGCACGAAGTGCCCGCGCAATCGACCCGGCTTGCCCGGTATGATGAAGCCGCCAGACGCCTGTTGGCGGACGGTCTGCTGTATCCCTGCACGTGCACCCGCGCCGAAATCGATGCGCTGGAGCCGCGCATGGGGCCTGAAGGTGCAATCTATCCCGGGACGTGCAAGGGCCGCAGGGTCGACCCTGCAAAACCGGCTGCGCTTCGGCTTGATGTCGATCGGGCGCTTGCGCTGACCGGTCGCGTTACTTTCGAGGATGATCTTGCCGGGACCATCGTGGCCGATCCGCGCCCACACGGCGATGTGGTGCTGGTGCGCAAGGATGCCCCGGCCAGCTATCACCTCGCCGCCACATTGGACGATGCCACAGACGCCATCACGCTGGTCACGCGGGGGCAGGACCTGTTCACGGCAACGCATGTGCATCGCATTCTCCAGGCGCTGCTGGGCCTGCCGGTCCCGCGATACCACCACCACGGCCTGCTGGTGGACGAAAGCGGCACCAAGCTGGCAAAGCGGCGCAACTCGCCTTCGCTGGCGGATCGGCGCCGTGCCGGAGAGAAAGGGCTGTTGCTTGCCGAGCAACTCAGGTTGCACAAGTTTCCGTCTGGTATTTCGCTCGTCAGCGCCTAAGTCTGCTGCATCATGACAACATTCCTCACCATCGTCCTCGTCGTCCTGATGGCTTTCGTGGTCATCTCGCTTGTGCGCGGCATCGTCGCTTTCCTGAAAAGCACCAAGATCGATCTCGAGAGTGGGGAGCAGGTTGACGCCACCGAAATGCAATTGCTGCAGAACAAGATGATGTTCGCGCGCATCAAGTATCAGGCGATGGCGATCGTCGTGGTCGCGGTGATCCTCGCGATCGCAAACTGATCCGGACCCGGCGTCGTGGTCAAGCTGAACAAGATCTACACCCGCACGGGCGACGATGGCACCACCGGACTGGTGGACGGTTCGCGTCTCGAAAAACACGCTCCCCGGATGGAGGCGATCGGTGCGGTGGACGAAACCAATTCGGCGCTGGGACTGGCGGCGGCGGCCCTCGTCGGCACACCGCACGCTGAACCGCTGTTCCGTATTCAGAACGACATGTTCGATCTGGGCGCGGATCTGGCAACGCCGGCGCAGGACGGGGATGATTTCGCCCCATCGCAAATGGTCCTGCGGATTGTCGACAGCCAGGTCGCATGGCTCGAACAGCAGATCGACGCTGCGAACGAGCGGCTTGCCCCGCTGACCAGCTTCATCCTTCCGGGCGGCACCGAAGCGGCGGCGCGCCTTCATGTGGCCCGCGCGTCGGCCCGCCGGGCGGAACGATCGATGACCGCTCTTGCCGGGGTGGACCGGATCAATCCGCAGGCGCTGGCCTATATAAACCGCGTGTCCGATTACCTGTTCGTGCTGGCCCGCGTGGCCAATGGCGACGGGGAAGGGGACGTAAAGTGGATTCCGGGCGGAAATCGCTGACTGGCCGCTAGCCACGCGGCATCTCCCTCGCTAAGCCGCGCGCTTTGCTGCACATGCGAAGGAACAATCTCGATGAGCAAGACGATCGCCATTATCGGTGCCGGCCAGATGGGTTCGGGCATCGCCCAGGCCGTTGCCGCGCACGGCATGGACGTGCTGCTGGCGGATGTCGGTCTGGACGTCGCGGAAAAGGCGGTCGCGGGGATCGACAAAGCGCTGGGCAAGCTGGTCGGTCGCGGCAAGCTTGAAATCGCGGATGCCGAAGCCACGCTCAAGCGGATCACGCCGGTCGGGGACTATGCGCCGATGGATCGGGCGGACCTGATCATCGAGGCCGCGACCGAAAAGGAAGCGATCAAGCAGGCGATCTTCGAAAAAGCGGGCAAGGTTCTTGCCGCGGACGCGATCATGGCATCGAACACCAGTTCGATCCCGATTACCCGCATGGCCAATTATTCCCCCGATCCGGCACGGTTCATCGGCCTCCACTTCTTCAACCCGGTCCCGATCATGGGGCTGATCGAGGTGATCCCGGGCCTTGCGACCGCGCAGGCGACAACCGACCGGACGATCGCTTTCGCCGAAGGGCTGGGCAAGGAAGTGGTCCTGTCGCAAGACGAACCCGGCTTCGTGGTCAACCGCATCCTGTTGCCGATGATCAACGAAGCGATCTTCGTACTGGGCCAGTCGACCGCCGGCATCGAAGACATCGACAAGGGTTGCCGGCTTGGCCTCAACCACCCGATGGGCCCGCTCCAGCTGGCCGATTTCGTCGGACTGGATACCTGCCTCGACATCATCATGGTGCTCTACAACACCACCGGCGACAGCAAGTATCGCCCCGCGCCGCTGCTGGTGAAATATGTCGAAGCCGGCTGGCTCGGCCGCAAGAGCGGGCGCGGTTTCTACGACTATTCGGGCGAAGCTCCGGTCCCGACACGGTAAGGGGCCGGCGTGGGAACGTCCTGCGTTGCCTGCACGTTCATGAGGAAAGGAGATTTTCTCATGAGTACCCCCAAGGGCATGGCCCCCGAAACCCATAACGACGAGCAGGACGACGAGCGCAGCCAGGCTCAGACCGTCGCCGAGGATGCCGTGCACGGAGGCACTTCGAGCCCTACCGAAAGCAAGAAGGGCCCGCACAAATCGGACCTTATGGGCGATTCGACCCAGGATACCGTCGATCACATGCGCGACATGGAAAGTTCGGGCCGGATCGATATGGACGCCTATCGCGGCGAACCCAACCATGACGACAACGTCGACAAGTATGGCGAAGGTCACAACCCCGACAGGCTGCGCGGCGACGGGGCCTAATTACCGGACCCTAATTACCGGACAGGGCGCCGTCGTTGAGGATCCACAAACCCAACGTAAGAACGGCGGCGCCCGTCGCGATCGCATAGGCCATGATCTTGAAATTCGGCGCGTCGATCGCTTCCAGCTTGTGCGGATCGAGCCGGCCTAGTGTTTTGCAAGCCCGCCGTTCGGCCGTGATCGCCAGCCATGCGCCGCCAAGTATGAACATGGTGGCGATGGCCTTTGCCAGCCATGGCGGATCGAAGGCGCCGAACACGGCCTTGAAACCCAATCCGATGCCGATCGCCGCGAACGCCGTACGCATCCAGCCCGCAAACGTGCGTTCCATCGCCATGATGCTGCGGTCTTCCGCCAGATCGGTCCGCAGTTCGGCCCACTGCGTGCTCTTGTCGGGTTCGTCGGTCGGATCGTCCTGTGCCATTCTGTCTTAATGGACCGGCACGGGCGCTGGTTCCTCAATAGGTCTGCGGCGTCGGGTCGACCATGGGCGCTGTGTCGTCGATCAGATAGCTTTCATCGACCGGTTCGGGGTCGAGAACTTCGGGTGGTGAAGCGTCGGCGTACCATTGCTCGAGCGTCAGGTTTTCGCTCGACCGGCGGTTGGGGCGGGGGGAAGCCGGTTTGGTCGCGACCTGGACCGGCAGGTCCATCGCGGCGGGTTCGGTAGAGGCGCCGGGAACCCTTTCGTTCATTTGTGCGATCATGCCGGGATCGTCTTCGCCGCCGACGAGCAGCGCCACGCACAGCAGGAACAGACCCACCATGAGGAGCTTCTTGCCGTGATTGGTAAACAGGCCGTCTTCCATGGTTGCACACCATAGGTGCGGCGCGGTTAAAGCTTCGTTTCCCCCGTGTGGGCCTTTAATTCGTAAAGCTTCTCCAGCGCATCGCGCGGCGACAGGGTGTCGATATCCAGCGCGTCCAGCGCCTCGCGCAGCGTATCGACCGCTTTTTCAGGGGCCTGAAGACTGGCGGCGAACAAGGGTAGATCGCCGAGACCGGCAGCGAGTCCACCGGTTTGCGCCCGCCCTTTCTCCAGCTTGTCGAGCACGGCCTTGGCGCGCCTCAGGACCGGTGCGGGAACGCCCGCCAATCGCGCCACATCGAGGCCATAGCTACGGTCCGCGGCCCCCTTTGCCAATTCATGGAGCAGGACCAGATCGCCTTTCCATTCGCGCGCGCGAACATGGTGAAGACTGAGCGCTTCGCAGGTCTCGGCGAGGCGCGAGAGCTCGTGGTAATGCGTCGCGAACAGGCAACGGCACCGAAGCTGTTCGTGCACCGCCTCCACCACTGCCCAGGCCAGCGCCATTCCGTCATAGGTCGACGTACCGCGCCCGACCTCGTCGAGGATGACGAACGAACGGTCGGTCGCCTGGCTCAGGATTGCGGCGGTTTCGACCATCTCGACCATGAACGTCGATCGCCCGCGGGCAAGATTGTCGCTCCCGCCGACACGGCTGAACAGGCGATCGGCAAGGCCGATCCGCGCCGCACTGGCCGGAACGTAGCTGCCTGCCTGCGCGAGGAGGAGGATGAGCGCGTTCTGGCGCAGGAAGGTGGACTTGCCGCCCATGTTGGGGCCGCCGATAAGCCACAACCGGTCATCCGTCCCGAGTGTGCAATCGTTGGCCACGAAGCGTTCGCCCGCCTTGGCCAGAGCCTGCTCGACAACGGGGTGCCGACCGCCGGTCACCTGCAAACAGGGTTCGTCGACCACGTCGGGACGGGCCCAATCGCCCTCCACGGCGCGTTCCGCAAGCGCTGAACATACGTCGATCCGCGCAAGGGCTGCGGCGGTTGCGGCGATGGCTTCGCGTCTGTCGACCGTCTCGCGCACCAGTTCCTCGAAATGGGCTTCTTCTGCGGCGACTGCGTGCGCGCCCGCTTCGGTGATGCGGCTGGCTTCTTCGTGCAGGCCGATGCTGTTGAAACGCACGGCACCGGCCATGGTCTGGCGATGGGCAAACCCGCTGTCGGCGGCCATCAGCTTGTCAGCGTGCCTGGCCGGCACTTCGATGAAATAACCCAGCACCTTGTTGTGCTTGATCTTGAGCGACGGTGTGCCCGTTTCCTCGCGATATTTCGCTTCGAGCGCGGCGATGGCCCGGCGGGCGTTTCCACTCGTTTCGCGCAAGGCATCGAGCGCGTGGTCATAGCCGCTGGCAATGAACCCGCCCTGCTGGCGTTCGGTCGGCGGGGAAGGAACCAGGGCGCGGGCCAGATGGTCCACCAGGGCAGCGTGTCCGCCCAAGGCACTGGCCATCCGGTCCAGCAACGGCGGCAAATCGGCGCTCGAACGCAGCGTGTCGCGCACCCGTCGCGCCTCGAACAGGCCATCGCGGATCTGGCCAAGGTCGCGCGGACTGCCGCGCCCGGCGACGAGCCGGCCCAGGGCACGGCCGATGTCGGGCGCCTGGCGCAGCATTGCCCGCAGATCCGCGCGAAGCAGCGGGTCGGCTTGAAAGTGATGCACCCCGGCAAACCGGTCCTCGATCGCGCCGCGGTCCGCCAGCGGGGCCGACAGGTCTTCGGCCAGTTGCCGCGCGCCGGCCCCGGTCACGCAGCGGTCGACGCACGCGATCAGGCTGCCTTCGCGCCCGCCACCCTGGCTGGTCAGTATTTCAAGGCTCGCCCGCGTGGCGGCGTCCATCGCCAGGTGGGCACCGGTCCCGCGGGCCACCGGAGGCAACAGGAAGGGCAGCGTGCCACGGCCCGCATGGTCGAGGTAGGCAAGGATACCCCCTGCCGCCGCCAGCATCGGGCGGCTGAAATCGCCCAGCCCGTCCAGCGTGGCGATGCTGTGGATGGCCTTCAACCGCGTTTCGCCCTCTTCGCTGCGGAAATCGGCGCGCGGGCGAACGATCGTATCAGCCGGCGCGCCGTGCCAGTCGTCCGGTCCCACGACCTCGCTTGCTCCAAGGCGCGCAAGGGCGGCGTCCAGCGTGTCGAGCGTGCAGTCTTCCAGTTCCATCCGCCCGGTCGAAATATCGCACGCCGCAATGCCCACACCGTCACGCACCGGCGCAACGGCAACCAGCAGGTTCGCCCGCCGCGGTTCCAGCAACGCTTCTTCGGTCAGCGTGCCCGCGGTCACGAACCGCACGATGTCGCGCGCAACAAGGGCCTTTGAACCTCCGCGCTTCTTCGCCTCTTCCGGGGTTTCGGTCTGTTCGGCGATCGCGACCCTGCAGCCGCCCTTTATCAGCCGCGCCAGATACCCTTCGGCGGCATGCACCGGCACGCCACACATGGCCACGGGCTGGCCGTCGTGTTCGCCGCGGCTCGTCAGCGCGATATCCAGGACGCCCGAGGCGATCCGCGCGTCATCGAAGAACAATTCGAAGAAATCGCCCATGCGGTAGAACAGCAGCGCATCGCCCGCCTCGCGTTTCAGTGCGAGGTATTGTTCCATCATGGGGGTGGGCTTGCCGGACATGGACCTGCCGTAGCGGGGCGGCTGGCGATTCGGGAAGCGGCGACTGTGAGGTTTCCCCTACCGCTCGGCGCGCTGGCGCGTTAGGGCGGGGGCCAAGCGACAAGGGGCTGGCATGTCAGACGATCAAACCAACGCATTCAAGGCGCGCGAAGCGCTGTTCTATCACGAGACGATTCGTCCCGGTAAGATCGAGATTATCGCCAGCAAGCCGATGGCGACGCAGCGCGACCTCAGCCTCGCCTATTCTCCCGGCGTTGCGGCCCCGGTCGAAGCAATTGCCGCCAATCCGGCAGACGCCGCCCGCTACACGGCGCGCTCGAACCTCGTGGCCGTCATCACCAACGGCACGGCGATCCTTGGCCTGGGCAATCTGGGCGCGCTGGCGTCCAAGCCGGTCATGGAAGGCAAGGCCGTTCTGTTCAAACGGTTCGCCGATGTGGATGCGATCGACATCGAGCTGGACACCGAAGATCCGGACAAGTTCATCGAAGCCGTCGCCCTGATGGAACCGACTTTCGGCGGGATCAATCTGGAAGACATTGCCGCGCCCGAATGCTTCATCATCGAACAGGCGTTGCGCGAACGCATGAACATTCCGGTGATGCACGATGACCAGCACGGCACGGCCATCATCGCCACCGCCGGGCTGATCAACGCGTGCCACCTGACCAATCGCGATCTCAAGACCGTGAAGATGGTCGTTAACGGCGCGGGCGCATCGGCGCTTGCCTGTACCGCGCTGATCAAGTCGGTCGGCGTGCCGCACGAAAACGTGATCGTTTGCGACCGGTCGGGGCCGATTTATCCGGGCCGTGACGGGGTGGACCAGTGGAAAAGCGCGCACGCCGTGCCGACCGAGGCGCGAAGCCTCGAGGAAGCGCTGGACGGCGCGGACATATTCCTCGGCCTTTCGGCGGCGGGCGCACTGAAGCCTGAATGGGTGGCCAAGATGGCCGACAAGCCGATCATCTTCGCGATGGCCAACCCGACACCGGAAATCATGCCGGACGAAGCCAAGAAAGTGCGTCCCGACGCGATCATCGCAACCGGCCGGTCGGATTTCCCCAACCAGGTCAACAACGTGCTGGGCTTCCCCTTCATCTTCCGCGGCGCGCTCGATGTGCAGGCCACCGCCATCAACGAAGAAATGAAGGTCGCCGCAGCCCACGCCATCGCCAAGCTCGCGCGCGAACGCGTGCCCGAGGAAGTGGCCGCCGCCTACGGTGTGTCTCACCAGTTCGGCGAAGACTACATCATTCCGGCCCCCTTCGATCCGCGGCTGATGGAAGTAGTCTCGAGCGCGGTTGCCAAGGCGGCGATGGATTCGGGTGTCGCTCAGGCACCGATCGCCGATTTCGATGAATACCGCCACGCGCTGAAGGCGCGCCTCAACCCGACCACTGCGGCGCTGACCAACATCTACGAACTGGCCAAGTCCAACCCCAAGCGGATGGTCTTTGCCGAAGCGGAAGAGGACGTCGCCCTGCGCGCCGCAATCCAGTACCGCGAATTCGGGTATGGCGACCCGATCCTGGTCGGCCGCACCGACAAGGTGCGCGAGAAGCTGGTCGAACTGGCCGTGGAAGATCCCGACGACTGGATCATCGAGAATTCGAAGGTGTCGGACAAGGTCCCGGCCATGGTCGACTATCTCTACAAACGCCTGCAGCGGCGCGGTTACACCGAGCGTGACGTTGGCCGGATGGTCAACCAGGAACGCAACGTGTTTGCGGCCTTGCTGGTGGCCCTGGGCCATGGAGACGGAATGATTTCCGGCCTGACGCGCACGTTCGCGCAAACGGCCCGCGAAGTCGGCCGCGTGCTCGATCAGGCGCCCGGTGCCGTGCCGTTTGGCATCCACCTGATGATCGGCAAGAACCACACCACCTTCCTGGCCGACACCACGATCAACGAACGCCCGACTGCGGAACAGCTTGCGCATATCGCCCGGGAAACCGCGGCGGTCGCGCGCCGCATGGGGCATGAACCGCGGGTCGCCTTCCTGTCCTATTCGACGTTCGGCAATCCCAGCGGGCAATGGCTGGACAATATCCGCGATGCGGTGGCCATCCTCGATGCGCAGGAAGTGGAGTTCGAATACGAAGGCGAAATGGCGCCCGATGCCGCGCTCAACCCGACGGTGATGAAGCTTTATCCCTTCAGCCGCTTGTCTGGCCCGGCCAACGTGTTGATCATGCCGGGGCTGCAATCGGCCAATCTGTCGGCCAAGCTTCTGCGCGAACTTGCCGGCAATGCGACGATCGGCCCGATGCTGATCGGCATGGAAAAGCCGGTGCAGATAGCCCCGATGACCGCCTTGGCGCCCGATGTGCTGACACTGGCCGTTCTGGCGAGCGCTGGGGTCGTCGGTTAAATCAGGCGAGCGCCGCGAGAATACCCGCGGCGCTCGTTACGCTGAGCACGAAGCCCACCAGCGTCAGCATGATGCGGGCAGGAAGGAATCTGGCCACCAGCGCGCCGGCTGGTGCGGCCAGGATTCCCCCGATCAGCAGGCCGAGCGTAGCACCGGCAATCGCCTCGACCCCGAAGTGGGCGAGGAACGCCGCGGAAATTGCGATGGCCACGAAGAATTCGGCGCAATTCACCGTTCCCACGACCTTGCGCGGCATCGCCCCCTGAACCAGCAGGTTCGAGCTGACGACCGGCCCCCATCCGCCGCCACCGATCGCATCGAGGAAACCCCCGACAAGGCCAAGCGGCGAGGCGAGGCGCGGTTCGTGCCGCTCCATCCCGCCGCGTATGCCGCGATACAACAGGTAGGCACCCAGAAGCATCAGGTACGCCAGGACGAAGGGCCTGACGGCCTCTGCCTCGATCTGCGACAGGCCATAGGCACCCAGTGCGCCGCCGATGACCCCGAACAGGGCGAGGCGGAGCAACAGTGGCACGTCGACGTTTCCCGCGATGAAATGGCTCATGCCGGAAGCGGCGGCGGTAAAGCATTTTATGACGTGCACCTTGTAGGAAGCGTGGGCAGGCGGCACGCCCAGCATCGCGACAAGCATCGTGTTGGCAATGGCACCAAACGCCATCCCGAGCGCGCCATCGACCAACTGCGCGGCAAAGCCGACCGCCACGAACGGCAGCAGTTCCTCCAGACCGGCAAGCGCCACGTCCATCGTGAGAAAGGTCCTCCTAAGGCGGCGACCGTCTCCACTTACGCGTGCGCCATTTGTGCCGTCATGCGGGATTCCCCTCGGGCATAGTCCGAATTTCGCTCGTCTCGTCGTGGATTGTCCCCCGGTCGTCGTCCGGTTCATGCGCGCGCAAGCGCCAGCTTGGGAAAGGCGCGCAACGTGTTCGAAAATGCACGTGAAAGGACTTGAAATGAAAAAGACAACTGCACTGGTCGCAATGGCTGCCGCAATGGCCGCCGCCCCCGCTATGGCGCAGGACCAGAACACCGCACCCGGTGGTCTGTATGTCGGCGCTCTGGCCGGTTACGAAGGCCTCGATGTCGAATCGGGTGACGGCAGCGTGACAGCTGACGCCGATTCAGCGGTCTATGGTATCTCTGCCGGCTATGATCTTTCGCTCGGCAGCGCCTTCGTCGGTGTCGAAGGTGAAATTTCGAAAAGCGGCGGTTCCACCACCTTCCCCTCCACCTTCGGCGGGGCGCGTGACGGCCTCGAAGCCGATGGCCAGTATTACATCGGCGCCCGTGCCGGCTTCGCCGTAACCCCGGGCATCGCTGCCTATGGCAAGGTGGGGTACACCGCGCTCGACACGCGTGCGTTCACCTCGGCTGGCACGCTTGGCGAACTGGACGAAAATGCGGACGGCCTGCGCTTTGGCGGCGGTTTGCAGATCCAGCTTCCCGGCCCACTGGAAGGGCGCATCGAATACCGCCGCTCGCAATACAAGAACATTGCCGACAGCGATTTCGGCGATGCCACGACCAACCAGGTCGTTGCCGGTATCGGCGTGCGTTTCTAACCGCAATCATGACCAGGGAAGGGCCGCCTCGAAAGGGGCGGCCCTTTTCATTTGCGTCGAAAGCGGAAGTACCAGACTTCGTGGCCGTACACGGTGCGCGCCTTGTTCTCGTATCGCGTTTCGGGCCAGCCTGACGGGCGGTTGGACCAGCTGTCGCGCCCGTCCACGATCCATTCGAATTCGTCGGTAAAGCGGCGCATCACCATCAGGGCGTGGCGCAGGTAGACCGCATGGTCGGTGCCAAAGCGGAACTCGCCGCCGGGCTTTAGCTTGTCCGCAATCATCCGAACCGGGCCATCGTTCATCATGCGGCGCTTGACGTGCTTGTTCTTGGGCCAGGGGTCCGGGTGCAGCAGATAGAGCATGGTCAGGCCGCCATCGGGCACGCGGCGCAGCACTTCCAGGGCATCGCCATGCTGGATGCGGACGTTGGCCAAAGTCCGGTCGCGCACGTGGGTCAGCGCCTGCGCCACCCCATTTACGAAGGGTTCGGCACCGATGAACCCGTGGTCGGGCAACATGTCGGCGCGTTCGGCCATGTGTTCGCCGCCGCCGAAACCGATCTCGAAATGCAGGGGGCGGTCGAAGCCGAACAGACGCTCGGCCGTAACCGGTCCTTCTGGCGGGACCGCGATCTGCGGCAACAGCCTGTCGATCAGGTCCTGCTGGCCGCTGCGCAGGGGTTTGCCCTGGCTGCGCCCGTAGAGCCGGTTGATCGTTGTCGGATCGCCTTCCTTGAATGCCGTCATGGGGCGGCCACGTAGCGGCCTACCCCCACGCCGTCCAGATGCCGTATCCGCTGGTAAGCGACAGCGCGATCCCGACGAGGATCAGCATGAGCTTGGGACTGAAGTGCTTTGCCGCCACGGCACCGAAGGGCGCCGCTGCAATCCCGCCGATGATCAGGCCCGCCGTAGCCCCCGCGATATGCGACAGGCCGAGGTGGTAGATGAAGGCGCCCGAAATACTCAAGGTCAGGAAGAATTCGACCGAATTGACCGTGCCCACCACCTTGCGCGGTTCCGCCCCCTGGACCAGCAGGTTGCTGGTAACGATCGGTCCCCAGCCGCCGCCGCCTGCGGCGTCGAGGAAACCGCCGACGAGGCCCAGCGGGGCGACGAATTTCGCCTCGCGCAGCTTGGGCGGATACAGCAGCCCGCGCACGAGCAGCCACAGGCCGATCCCTGCCAGATAGACCAGCACGAACGGTTTGATGGTGTCACCGTCGATCGATGTGAGCAGGTAGGTGCCCGCAAGACCGCCCATGATGCCGGGCACCAGTAGTCGGACGAACAGCTTCTTGTCGATGTTGCCGTTGAGAAAGTGGCTGAGACCCGATGTCGCGGTGGTGAAGCATTCGACCAGATGGACGCGCTGCGAGGCGAGGGCGGGGGGAACGCCCAGCAGGCCGACCATCAGCGTGTTGGTGATGACGCCGAAGGCCATGCCCAGCGCGCCGTCGATCATCTGGGCGGCAAATCCGATCAGGATGAAGGGGACGATCGCCCCCAGGTCGAAACCGAACAGTTCCATAAGAAGGGGGCGCCTTTCGCCGATTGAATACCGTGCGAATACAGCCCCTGACGGGCGCTGGCGAGTGATGAAAAACTGCGTGGATCAAAAGCAAAACGCCCGGAGCCGATGGCGGCATCCGGGCGTTCTCGCTGTTTCCCGTCCAGGAAAAGTGGTGTCAGGCGGCTTCCGCCTCTTCGTTGGGATCGCGCAGGACATAACCCCGGCCCCAAACGGTTTCGATGTAATTGTCGCCGCTGCAGGCATGGCTCAATTTCTTGCGCAGCTTGCAGATGAAGACGTCGATGATCTTCAGTTCGGGTTCGTCCATGCCGCCATAAAGGTGGTTCAGGAACATTTCCTTGGTCAGGGTGGTGCCCTTGCGGAGCGAAAGCAGCTCCAGCATGGCGTATTCCTTGCCGGTCAGGTGAACGCGGGCCCCGTCGACTTCGACGGTCTTGGCATCCAGGTTCACGGCCAGCTTGCCGGTGCGGATGATCGACTGGCTGTGGCCCTTCGAGCGGCGCACGACGGCGTGAATGCGGGCAACCAGTTCTTCGCGGTGGAAGGGCTTGGTCACGTAATCGTCAGCGCCGAAACCGAAGCTGCGGATCTTGCTGTCCATTTCGGCAATGCCCGACAGGATCAGGACCGGCGTCTGCACCTTGGCGACACGCAGTTTCTTGAGCACGTCATAGCCGTGCATATCCGGAAGGTTCAGGTCGAGAAGGATAATATCGTAGTCGTAGAGCTTACCCAGATCGAGGCCTTCCTCGCCGAGGTCGGTCGAGTAGACGTTGAATCCCTCGGTAGTGAGCATAAGCTCGATCGCTTTTGCCGTTGTCGGCTCGTCTTCGATCAGCAGTACACGCATGGGTGGTCCCCCCTTGGCCCCTAACTCGCGGTAACTCCTCGCTAAGAGGTGTTGCGCTCTATTAACCACACAAGATTTGAACAAAAAAGGTTAACAGCAGGTAAAGCGCGTTAACATTTTTGAGTGTGGCAGCAGGGACTCACAAGGACCGGAGCTTCTTTTCGCGCCGCCGTTGGGCGCTCGACCCGATGCCGATCGCTTCGCGGTACTTCGCGACGGTTCGGCGGGCGAGGTCGAACCCCTCTTCCTTGAGCAGGTTTGCCAGCGCCTCGTCGGACAGGACTTTCCTGGGATCTTCCGCATCGCACAGGGCGCGGATGCGCGCCTTGATCGCTTCGGAGGAAGCGCCTTCGCCGTCGGCCGCCGCGACCCCGCTGGAAAAGAAGTACTTCAGTTCGAAGGTGCCGCGCGGGCAGCTGAGATACTTGTTGCTGGTCACACGGCTCACCGTGCTTTCGTGCATTTCGATCGCTTCGGCCACTTCGCGCAAGGTCAGCGGCCGCATCGCGGTGACGCCTTGCCTGAGGAACCCTTCCTGCCGCTTCACGATCTCCGCGGCGGTTTTCAAGATGGTTCGCTGGCGCTGGTCGAGCGCGCGGATCAGCCAGTCGGCTTCGCCCAGTTGTTCGTTGAGCCAGGATTGCGATGCCTTGTCGCGCGCGCCCGCCTTCAGTTCGACATAATAGTCGCGATTGACCACGAGGCGCGGCAGGCTGGCTTCGTTGAGGTGTATGTTCCAGCCCCCATCGGCGCCGGGAGAAACGAGTACGTCGGGCACCACCGCCGCTTCTGCTCCGCCACCGAAACGGCACCCCGGCTTGGGATCGAACGATCGCAGTTCCGCCAGCATGTCGGCGAAATCCTCGTCGTCCACCTGGCACAGCCGTTTCAGCCGGGCGACTTCGCCTGCCGCGACAAGATCGAGATTGTCGATCAGGCGGGCCATGCACGGGTCGTAGCGGTCCGCCTCCTTTGCCTGAAGCGCCAGGCATTCGGACAAGGTGCGCGCGCCGATGCCCGTGGGGTCGAGCGACTGGACAAGGTCCAGAGCCCGTTCGACATCAGCCAGCGGTGCGCCCAACTCCTCGGCAAGGTGGCGCAGGTCGGTGTGGAGATATCCCGCTTCGTCCAGGTCGCCGATGATCCGCAGGGCGATGATGGCTTGTCGGGGATCGCTGGTGACGGAACCCACCTGGTCGGTCAGATGCTGCGCCAGTGTCGGCCCGTCGGCCGACCGGTTTTCCAGATCGGGAAGATCTTCGCCCATGCCCCCGGCGCTGGCGGCGCGGCCCCAGTCCCCGATGTCGCCCGGCGCGGCTTCGGGATCGAGCGCGTGATCCGCTACATCGAGCGCGCTTTCCCCGTCGAAATCGGGTGCGCTGTCATGTTCGCCGGGTTCGGGCGGTGCATCCTCACCGGCGTCGCGCCGGACCTCGCCCATCTCCAGCAAGGGGTTGGACTCGAGCGCTTCGGTAACGAAGGTCTCGATTTCCAGATTGGACAGCGCCAGCAGCTTGATCGCCTGCTGGAGCTGCGGCGTCATCACAAGCGATTGGGTTTGCCGGAGGTCTAGCCTCGGACCCAGGGCCATGGTTCAGCTCCCGGCGCGCCCGCGCATCACAGGGTGAAACTTTCGCCGAGGTAGAGGCGCTTGACGTTCTCGTCGGCGACGAGCGCCTGCGGCGTACCTGCGAACAGGACCTGCCCGCCGTAGATGATGCAGGCGCGGTCGACGATTTCCAGCGTTTCGCGGACATTGTGATCGGTAATCAGCACGCCGATGCCGCGCGTCTTGAGATCACGTACGAGGTCGCGAATGTCGCTGATCGAAAGCGGGTCGATGCCGGCAAACGGTTCGTCCAGCAGCATGATCGATGGCTTGGCCGCCAGTGCGCGGGCGATTTCGCAGCGTCGCCTTTCACCCCCGGACAACGCCATGGCCGGGCTTGTGCGCAGCCGTGTCAGGCCAAACTCGTCGAGCAGCCGTTCGAGTTCCTGCGCCCGCGTGTCCGCATCGGGCTCGACCATTTCGAGCACGCAGTTGATATTCTGTTCAACCGTCATGCCGCGAAAAATGCTGGTTTCCTGGGGCAGATATCCCAGGCCCAGGATCGCGCGGCGATACATCGGCAGGTTGGTGACGTCTTCGCCGTCCATCAGAATGCGGCCCGCATCGGGGCGAACCAGCCCCATGATGGAATAGAAACACGTTGTCTTGCCCGCACCGTTGGGGCCGAGAAGGCCAAGCACTTCGCCCTTGCCGACGCTGAGCGAAATATCGGTCAGCACCGCGCGTTTGTCGTAGCTCTTGGCGATCGAGATCACCTCGAGACCGCCCTGCGGAATAGGGGGAGCCGCGTCGTGGACGGGGTCGGGAGCGGTGGCGGTTTCGATGTCGGCCATGGCTGCGCCATACGCAGGTCGAACCGCGCTGAAAACCCCGTGCACCCCATTGTTCGACGAATTGGCAGGATTCATGCATGAACCGCATTGGGGCACCGCCGCGCAACTTTCGCACACCAGCTTGCCATGTTCCGGCAAATTTGAAACAATGCGACTCGGGCGAGAAAAACTGGGGAGAGACCGATGGTCAAGACGCTGGACAACAGCCATCCTGCAAGCAAGGCCGGTGAAGCGGGTACCCGTGACTGGCGCAAGGCGATGAGCGACAATGTCGCGATTGCGCTCCTGGTTTATACCGGCCTCCAGATTTTCGTGACCGTACAGGCCATGAAGGTGGGGCTGACCTCCACCGCACCCTACTTCATCCTGATCATCCTGGTGGTTGCGATCATCCCCTTCTGCCGCAAGTTCGAGCATCGCTGGACTGCCGTTCCCGAAGACCACGCGCACGACCCCCAACTCGCATCGGCCTTCCGGCGTGACCAGGTAACGCTGTGGGTGTTGGCCATCGGCGTGCCGTTCCTGCTCACCGGTTTCTTCCGGTTGATTTTCGCCTGACGCTGCGTGGCGGTTGCCTCGCGCAGGCGCCGCCCCTACCTCCGTTTCCATGATTGCAAACGGAACTTCAAACCGATGATCGGTAGTGACGAAGCGCTGGCCCGGTGCCAGCAGCTGGTCGAGCTCGCGCGCGCGAAGGGGGCTGACGCTGCCGATGCGGTGTGCCGCGCGGCGGCATCCGAAAGTGTCGGCGTGAGGCTGGGCGCGCTGGAGGATGTCGAACGTTCCGAAAGCGAAGAGATCGGCCTGCGCGTTTTCGTGGGCGCGCGTTCCTCCTCGATCCACACCAGCGATTTTGCGCCCGAAGGGCTGGCCTTGCTGGCCGAGCGTGCGGTCGAAATGGCGCGGATCGCACCCGAGGATGCGTATGCAGGGCTGGCGCCCGAAGACCGGTTGTTCAACGGCCAGATGCCGGACCTCGAACTTCTCGATCATGACGAACCGACGCCAACCCAGCTGCGCGAAGCAGCGCTTGCCTGCGAAGATGCGGCGCGCGATGTTCCGGGCGTCACCAACTCGAACGGCGGCAGCGCCAGCGTATCGCGAACCGTTTTCGGTCTCGCAACATCGCACGGGTTCGCCCGCGGCTACGCCACCGGTTCGCACACGCTTTCGGCCAGCGTGGTTGCCGGGGAAAGCGGCGCAATGCAGACCGATTACGCCTATCGAACCACCCGTTACCGCAGCGATCTGCCAGGTCCGCAGGAAATCGGAGAGGAAGCGGGCCGGCGCGCAACGCGCAAGGTCGGGCCGGTCTCCATCCCGTCACAAAGAATGCCGGTCGTTTTCGATCCACGCGTCGGCGGCGGCGTGCTGGGGCACCTGCTTTCGGCAATGTCCGGACCCGCCATCGCGCGAAAGGCCAGCTTCCTGATCGGGCGCGAGGATGAACAGCTGTTCGATACCGGCCTGCGCATCGTCGAAGATCCGCTGCGTGTGCGCGGCCTGCGATCGCGCGTGTTCGACGGGGAGGGGGTGGGTTGCCGCCCGCGCACACTGGTCGAAGACGGCAAGATCACCGGCTGGCTGACGAATGTCGCATCGTCGCGCCAGCTTGGCCTGCCGCTTACCGGGCATGCCGGTCGGGGCAGCGGAGGGGCGCCAGGGGTATCGCCCAGCAACGTTATGCTCGAAGCCGGGTCTGTCAGTGTGGCCGAACTGATCGCCGATATCGAGGACGGCCTGTTCGTCACCGACCTGTTCGGCCAGGGCGTCAATCTCGTCACGGGAGACTACAGCCGCGGAGCCAGCGGTCTGCGTATCCGCAACGGCGAACTGGCCGAGCCCGTCGCCGAAATCACGATCGCGGGCAATCTGCCCGAAATGTTTCGCGCGCTGGTGGCGGCGAGCGATCTGGAACTGATCCGCGGTATCGACACGCCGACATTCCGCATCGACGGCATGTCGGTGGCCGGCGAATGACACGCCTGTTCGCCTTTCTTGCCGCGATCATCCTGGCTGCGCCGCTTCACGCGCAAGTGGTGGAAAGCGCCCCGGCGGAACCGGTTGAAGCGCCCACCCCTGTCCAGACCATAGCCGCCACTCAGGACGAGGGCGCGGACGAGCGGATCGCTGGGCGCATATCGGGCATCTTTGCCGAACTCCCGGCTTTCGAGCAGGTGGATGTGGCGGTCAGCGAAGGCGTTGTTTCGCTGTCGGGCACGGTCCCGCGCCAGGAAGATATCGCGCGCGGCGAGGCCATCGCGATGCGGGTGTCGGGCGTGGTCACGGTTGAAAACCGGCTCGAACGCGATGTGTCGCTGTCAGCGGACGGGGCGGGGATCGCCAGCGTGGCTGACCGGTGGGATGGCTTCGTCAAGCTGCTGCCGCTGATCGGGGTTGCGCTGGCAATCTGGGGGCTGATCGTGACAGCCGGCTATATTATCGCAGGCCTCGGGGCGCTGTGGCACAAGCTGGCGCCGAACAGTTTCCTGGCCGAGCTGATCGCCAGCGCGATCCGCTTCATCTTCATCATCGGTGGCCTTGTGATCGCGCTCGACATAATCGGGGCAACCGCCCTGCTTGGTGCGGTCCTTGGCGGGGCCGGGGTCATCGGCATCGCGCTGGGTTTCGCAATGCGCGATACGATCGAGAACTACGTCGCATCGCTCATGCTCAGCCTGCGCCAACCGTTTCGCGCCAACGACTGGGTTCAGATCGACACATACGAAGGCCGCGTGATCCGGCTTACCAGCCGCGCCACCATCCTGATGACGCTCGACGGTAATCACCTACGCATTCCCAACGGCCAGGTCTTTCGCTCCGTTATCCTGAATTACACGCGCAATCCGCAGCGCCGGTTCGAGTTCGACCTGGGCGTCGATGCCGATGACGATGCGCTCGCCGCCCGGCAGCTGGGACGCGACACGCTGGCCGGTCTGGAGTTTGTGTTGGCCGATCCGCCGCCCGAAGGCCGGATCGTCGAAGTCGGGGATTCCAATGTCGTCATCCGGTACCTCGGCTGGATCGACCAGAACGAGGCGGATTGGTGGAATTCGCAGACCTTTGCCATTGCAGCGGTGAAACGTGCGCTGGAAGATGCCGGCTTTGCCCTGCCGGAGCCGATTTATCGCCTGCGGTTCGATCAGCGCACCCAGCCGCTTCCGTTTGAAAATATCGCCAGGGGCGGCGTCAAGGCATCAGCCCCGACCCCGGCGCGCAAACCGGCCGCAACCCAAACCGTGGCGCCCGACGTTTCGCCCAAGGACGATATCAGCCAGATGGTCGAAGCCGAGCGGCGCGAGGCGGGCGGCGGGCAGGACAAGGACCTGCTCGACCAATCGCGCCCCGTGGAATGATCGGGATTTACTTGTCGGCTTCGTAGCGTTCGATTGCTTCGATCACGATGCGGCGCGCTTCGGCAGCATCGCCCCACTTGCCGACCCGGACCCACTTGTCGGCTTCGAGATCCTTGTAGTGGGTGAAGAAGTGTTCGATCTGCTGGAAGATGATCGATGGCAGATCCTTGGTTTCGCCCACGTCCGAATAATACGGGAAGGTCGTGTCCACGGGAACGCAGATCAGCTTTTCGTCTCCGCCGTGTTCGTCTTCGAGGTTCAGCACGCCGATGGGGCGGGCGCGCACGACACACCCGGCAATGAAGGGCGAACGCGCGATCACCAGCGCATCCAGCGGATCGCCGTCCGGGCTGAGCGTGTGGGGTACGAAGCCGTAATTGGCCGGATAACGCATCGGCGTGTGCAGGATGCGGTCGACGAACAGCGCCCCCGATGCCTTGTCGAATTCGTACTTCACCGGTTCACCGCCGGTGGGAACTTCGATGATGACGTTGAGGCTTTCGGGCGGGTTGTCGCCCACGGGGATCATATCGATGCGCATCGGTTCTCTTCTCAGTAGCGAACGGCCCCTCTCCCCAGAAAGACTTCGGGCCGCGCCCTAAAGCGCACGGGCGCGGCGGGCAAGCCCTTGGCGTCGAGTTATTTGCGCCGCGGCGACAGCAACAGGTCGAGGCCTTGCTCTTTTGCGCCGACCCGTTCCAGCCACGCGAAACGCACGCCTTCGAAATACGGCAGATCGAGCGTTTCGAACCGGTCGCCGCGGCGTACGATCAGGCGCGGTGCGACCTTGCTTTCCTGCGCGTCCCGCAACGCTTGCGCCAGGCGATCCTGCGTAAACGCCATGCCGTCGACGGCCACGATCCGGGTATCCGGCATAAGCCCTGCGTCGAAGGCCACCGAGCCCCAGGCAGTCCCGGAAACCTTCCCGTCAGCCGCCACGGCAATGCCGAGCGAGCCGGAAAAATCGCCCTTGCCGCCGCTGCGCGCCTGCCGGGTGTAGGGGTTGGGAACATCGCGCCAAACCAGACGGTACCCCCCCAGTTCGATCCCCGCCAGCGGGGCGGGCTGCCCCGCCTCGCCCATGCGGCTGCCGAGGAATGCGTCCCAATCGTGGGGGTAGACTTCGTTCAACGCCGCCACGATGTCGGACCGGTCGTAAGGGAGCACGTCCCATTCGCCGTCCCGCATGCCGAAGAAGATCTTGGCAAAATCGTCCAGCCCGCGCCTGCCTCTGGTTCCCTGGCGGATGATCTGGTCGGCTTCGAGCCAGACCAACCCGGCTTCGCGATAATAATCGCGGTTCCGGCTGAGCGAGGGGAAGGGCCGGTCGGCCGAATACCCCAGCATCGGATCGAAGGTCGAATCTTCGACGCTGCGCCATTCGCGCCCCGGCTGAGTGGAATAATAGGCGGCACGTTCGGCCAGAAAGCCCAGCACCTGATCCTTTGGCATGAAGCCCGACCGCGCGGCCAACACCCAGTCCCAGAACGAAGTCTGCCCTTCGTAAACCCACAACAGCCGTGCATCGAGCGGCGTATGATAATCGGGCGCGGTCAGTCCGGCGGGGCGGCGGAATTTGCCGTTCCAGCTGTGCACGAACTCGTGCGGCAGCAAGGAATTGTCATAGGTGTTGCCAGCGAAGTCGGAAAGGTCGTCGGTGGTCTGGGTGTTTTCGCTCGACCGGTGATGTTCGAGCCCGATGCCGCCAAGCTGGTCGGTCAGGGCGAGCAGGAAATCGTAATGGTCGAAATGCTTCGCCCCGAAGGTGGCCAGCGCTTCTTCGACGAGCGCGCGCCCAGCCCCGATGGCCTCTTCGTCGGCCTCGAGGTTCTTCGCCTCGTCGCCGAACGCCTCGAGGTCGACGGAATGGCCAAGCTCCCAGCGGCGATGGTGCTTGCCCGCGAACAACGGCGAATCGACCAGCGTTGCATAATCGGTTTCCGCGTAGCTCACCCGGCCACCAGCCACCTGCGCCCCATCGAGGGCGCCTGCCGCGACCCAGCCTTCGGGCAACAGCACACTTGGCTTCACGCGCAGCAGCCCCACGTCATAGCCGGCCGGGTATAGGGTCATCTTTTCCCACTGCACGTTCAGCATCGCGTCGGTCATCAGCACGCGCCAGCCCTGACCGGGGAAAGGCGATGCGTAGGTGATCTCGGCGCTGACCTGGGTCGCGCCAGCGGGCAATGCCAGCCGGAAGGCATAGGGTTCGCCCGTCACGCGTTCCCAGGCAACAGGGCCTGCATCGCTGGCAAAGGACAGCCGCGACACGCGCTGGATCTGGCCCGACGGTGCGTGGTTCCCGGGCAGCCACTTGGGATAGACGAGCACAAGGTCGCGCGTATCGGGTGCAAGAGGAATTGCCTGACGTGTCGTAAACGCGCGGCTTGCCGTGTCCCGTGCATCGACTTCGATCACCATCGTGCCGGGATATTCCGCGGCGCGAGTCGGTGGCAGGGGGCTTTCGGCCGGGTGCGCGGGCGCGGATTGCGCGGCCAGCGGTGCGGCAAGGGACAGGGCGACAAGCGAAGCAAAGGTGCGAAACATGGCGCCCCTGTGCCTTGTCGGACCTGCCAACGCAATCGCTGCACCATTGCGGTGCCGCGCGCGGGCCAGTAACGGGCGTGCCATGTCGAAAACACCAAGCAAGACACCCCAGGCCATTCGCGGCACGCAGGATATCTTCGGGCCCGATGCCGAAGCGTTCGCCTTCGTGGTCGAAACCTTTGAGCGCGTACGCAAGCTCTACCGCTTCCGCCGGGTGGAAATGCCCGTGTTCGAAAAGACCGAGGTGTTCAGCCGCGCGATCGGCGAAACCACCGATGTCGTTTCGAAGGAGATGTACTCCTTTGACGATCGCGGCGGGGAATCGCTGACGCTGCGGCCCGAATTCACCGCGGGTATTGCGCGCGCCTACCTGACCAACGGCTGGCAGCAGCACGCGCCGCTCAAGGTGGCGACGCATGGGCCGCTGTTCCGATACGAACGTCCGCAGAAGGGGCGCTACCGCCAGTTCCACCAGATCGATGCGGAAATAATCGGCGCAGCCGAACCGCAGGCGGATGTCGAATTGCTGGCCATGGCCGACCAGTTGCTGAAAGAACTCGACATCGATGGCGTCACGCTTCACCTTAACACGCTGGGCGACGGCGACAGCCGCGACGCCTGGCGCGCCGCGCTGGTCGAACACTTCCGCGCGGTAAAGGACGAGCTTTCGGACGATTCGCAGGAGCGGCTCGAAAAGAACCCTCTGCGCATTCTCGACAGCAAGGATCGCCGCGACCAGCGTTTCGTCGCCGATGCGCCGAAGATCGACCAGTTCCTTTCGGACGACGCGCGCGCCTTTTTCGACGCGGTGACCAGCGGGCTGGATGCGGCAGGGGTAAAGTGGACCCGCGCCGAAAGCCTTGTCCGCGGTCTCGATTACTACCGCCACACTGCCTTTGAGTTCATTCCCGACGAGGGCAGCGAAGCCGCGTCCCGGCTTGGTAGCCAGAGCACGATTCTGGGCGGCGGTCGCTACGATGGACTGATGGAAAGCCTTGGCGGCGCACCGACTCCGGCGGTGGGCTGGGCTGCCGGGATCGAGCGGCTGGCGATGCTGGTTGGCGACAAGGGTGAAGCAAACGCGGACGTGATCGTGGTCGTCGAAAACGACAGCCTGATCTCAAGCGCCATCACCGCGATCGGCAAGCTGCGCGGCAGCGGCATGACAGCCGATTTGCTGGCCAGCGGCAGCCCCAGAAAACGGTTCGACAAGGCGTCAAAGATGGGCGCTGAAAACCTGGTTTCCTTTGCGGTCCACGACGGGGCCGAAAGCATCCGGGTGCGCGGGCCGAACCAGGCGGAAATCGACCGGATACTTTCGTGACCATACCGCGCGAACGCCTTGACCAGATTACCCATCGCTTCGCCGAGCTCGAAGCGCGGATGGCCTCGGGCACGCTCGAGGGCGAGGAGTTCGTGCGCGCATCCCGGGACTACGCCGAGCTGGAGCCGGTGGCCAAGGTCGCCGCCGAGGTCAAGGCGGCGCGCGAAGAGATTGCCAGCCTGGAGGAAATGCTGGCCGATCCCGAAATGAAGGCGATGGCGGAAGAAGAGCTCGCCGCCTTGCGCAGGCGCCTCCCCGAAGCGGAGCGTCAACTGGCGATCGCCATGCTTCCCCGCGATTCGGCCGACAGCAAGCCCGCCATGCTCGAAATCCGTGCAGGCACCGGGGGCGACGAAGCCGCATTGTTCGCGGGCGATCTTTACCGCATGTACGAACGTTTCGCCGCCGATCAGGGCTGGAAAGTGGAACCGGTCAGCATGAGCGCGTCCGAAGTCGGCGGCTTCAAGGAAATCGTCGCCAACGTGACCGGGACCGGCGTGTTCGCAAAGCTCAAGTTCGAAAGCGGTGTCCACCGTGTCCAGCGCGTGCCCGAAACCGAAAGCGGGGGGCGCATTCACACGTCGGCGGCGACCGTTGCGGTCCTGCCCGAACCCGACGCGGTCGACGTGCAGATCGAGGACAAGGATCTCAAGATCGACGTATACCGCGCGAGCGGCGCGGGCGGACAGCACGTCAACACCACCGACAGCGCGGTCCGCATCACTCACCTGCCGACGAACACCATCGTCACCTGCCAGGATGGGCGCAGCCAGCACAAGAACAAGGAAAAGGCGATGCAGGTACTGCGCGCCCGCCTTTACGAGCAGCAACGCGAAGCGTCGCAGGGGGCAGAGGCCGAGGCGCGCAAGGCCATGGTCGGCAGCGGTGATCGCTCCGAACGCATCCGCACCTACAATTACCCGCAAGGCCGCGTGACCGACCACCGCATCGGCCTGACCTTGCACAAGCTGCCCGAAATCATCGCCGGGCCGGGCCTTGGCGAACTGGTCGGCGCGTTGATTGCCGAGGACGAAGCCAAACGGCTCGCGGCGCTGAGTGACTGAGACCGTCGCCGGGGCCATCCGCGTGGCCGCCGACCGGCTGGCCGCGACGAGCGGCACCGCGCGCCTCGATGCCGAATTGTTGATGGGCCACGTGCTGGGCGTGTCGCGGTCGGACCTGCTGGTGTTCCATCTCGGCCGCGATGTCCTGCCGCACCGGACGGCGTATGAACGCCTCGTCGAACGGCGGTTGCGGCACGAACCGGTCGCCTATCTCGTGAACACGCAGGAATTCTACGGCCTTCGCCTTGCCGTAACGCCCGATGTCCTCATCCCGCGCGGCGACAGCGAAGTACTGGTCGATGCGGCGCTGGACATCGTGCCCGATGCCGGCCGCGTGCTCGACATGGGGACCGGGTCGGGTGCGCTGTTGCTGGCCTATCTCGCCAACGCGCCACAGGCTCGCGGTGTCGGGATCGACGCGTCGCCGGGCGCGCTGGAGGTTGCCACGGCCAATTGCGAGCGATTGGGCCTGTCCGAGCGCGCCCGGTTCCTGCTCGCAGACTGGACCACGAAGGACTGGGACGCGCCGCTGGGCCAGTTCGATCTTGTGCTGTGCAACCCGCCCTATGTGGAAGATGACGCCCCGCTGGACCGCGACGTTCGCGAATACGAACCGGCCAGCGCGCTGTTCGCCGGTCCGCAGGGGCTTGACGACTATCGCGTGCTGGTGCCGCAACTTGGCAAGCTTTTATTGCCGGGCGGTGTCGCAATTTTGGAAATCGGGGCCACGCAAGGCGATGCAGTGGGCGATATCGCCCGCGAATCGGGCTTCGCGGTAGCGGTCAGGAAGGACCTTGGCGGTCGTCCTCGTGCCTTGGTCTTGCGCCCTTCCTGAGATAGGGGCTTGGCAAAGGCGATTCGACTCTCTACCTCTGGCCACAGGCCAGTGGTGTGCGACGCGCTCGTCCCGCCGGTTTAAGCTCCGATCATATGCAGTTCCGGTGCGAGGCAGAAGGCCCCGTATACCATGCACGAAAACTGGGGCACGCGACCTGCGACTTCCGCAGGCGCGCAAGGGGTCACGCGGCTATATGCGGACCGATGGTTCGCGCTGCGTCATTAATGAGGACAGGTAACCCTTGAACAACAACAATCGTAATAACCGCCGTCGCGGACGCGGGAACAATCGTCCCCAAGGTGGCGGCGGAAATCAGGCCAACCGGATCGACAGCCGCGCTCGCGGGAACGCGCCGCAGCTGCTCGACAAATACAAGAAGCTTGCCCAGGACGCCCAGCACAATGGCGACCGTGTGCAGGCCGAGTATTATCTCCAGTTTGCCGATCACTATTTCCGCGTGATTGCCGACAACAAGGCCCGCCAGGACGAACAGAAGGGCAAGCGCGGCGACGACCGTGAGCAGTCCGACGACGATGGCAGCGATGGCGATGATCGCCGCGGCGATAAGCGCCGTCCGCGCGGCCGCCGGGACGACAACGACAATCGCCAGGACCGCAATCGCAACGATGACGACGATAGCGACGGCGATTTCGACGGCGACAACGACAGCGGATACGAACCGGAAGACAACCCCTTCACCCGCCGCGCCGAGGCCGAACCCAAGAAGCGTCGCGCCCCGCGCAAGCCGAAGAAGGCCGATGACGCCGGCACGGCAAAGTCGGGTGAAATCGACGCTGCGGTTCTGCCGCCTTCGATCGGCGCCAAGGAAACCGCCAACGATGAAAAGCCGGCACCGCGCCGCCGTCGTCGCAAGCAGGAAGACGACAGCGAGGTCGGCGCGGTCGGCTGATCGCGCTTGATTGCCTGACATGACGGATTAAGGGCGGGCCGATGGACGCATTCCTCGGTTTCGCTCGCCGGCATCCCAACTGGACCGCGCTCGCGCTTGGCGCGCTGGCGGCGCTCGGTTTCCCGCCGCTTCACCTGTGGCCTGTCGCTGTTGCAGCGATGGGCGCGTTTGCCCTGCTCGTCTTTGACAGTCCCACACCGCGCGACGCGTTCCTGCGCGGTTGGCTGTTCGGGCTGGCGCATTTCACCGTCACCGACAACTGGATCGCGACCGCGTTCACCTATCAGGCGCAGATGCCGCCTGCACTTGGCTGGGCGGCTGTTCCGCTGCTTTCGCTCTACCTCGCGGTCTATCCGGGCCTTGCCGCGGCGATCGCATCGGCCGTCGCCCGCCGCGCGCCATTCCCGGCTTTTGCGCTGGCGTTGGGGGCGGCGTGGGTGCTGGCCGAATGGCTGCGGAGCTGGGTATTCACAGGCTATGCGTGGGGGCCGTTCTCTCTCGCGCTGCTCGGCCCGTGGGACCGGCCGGGATTGGCCGCACTGCTGCCCTTTACCGGCACCTATGCCTTGTCGGGAATTGCCGTCGCGCTCGCGGGATTGCTGGCTTGGCTGGTTGCCGGCAGGCGTTGGATTGCAACCGGCGTAATGGCTGTGGCCTTGATTGCCGGCATGTACTTTCCCGTTGCCAAGGGCGATGACGGGTTCCTTCCGCTTACGCTGGTTCAGCCGAACCTGCGGCAGGAAGATATCGACGACCCGACGAAGTACGAAGGGCAGTTCCAGAACCTGGCCCAGCTGAGCGTTCCCGAAGGCCCGATCAGCCGGCGGCTTGTCCTGTGGCCTGAAAGCGGCGTCCCAGATTATCTGCGCGACGGTTATCCGCAGCGCTATTATGATCAGATGACCGCTGGCGGCGACCCCGCCTTCGCGCGGGCGCGCATCGGTTCGGTTATCGGGCCGGGCAGTTTGCTGCTTACGGGCCATACCGATCTCGAACTGGGCGAAGTCGACGGGCGTATCCGCGCCCTTGGTGCCTACAACACCATTACCTCCATCGACGCGGAGGGCCGCCTTGGCGAAAGTTACGCCAAGGCGCATCTGGTCCCCTATGGCGAATATCTGCCGATGCGCGCCCTGCTCGAACCGCTGGGCGCCTCGCGGCTGGTCGCGGGATCGATCGATTTCATTCCAGGGCCCGGCCCCCGCACCATCGACCTCGGCGATCACGGTAGGGCGGGAATGCAGATCTGTTACGAGATCGTTTTCTCCGGCGAGGTCGCGGAACGCGGCAACCGGCCGGACTACATTTTCAATCCGTCCAACGACGGCTGGTTCGGGGCCTGGGGGCCGCCGCAACATCTTGGACAGGCGCGAATGCGGGCGGTCGAAGAAGGCCTTCCCGTGCTGCGTTCCACCACCACGGGTATCAGCGCGGTCATCGACGCGCGCGGGGTCGTTCGTGACCACATCGGTCGCCACGTGGCGGGCCGGATCGATACGCGTGTGCCGCCCGCAGCCGAACCGACGTGGTTTTCGCGTGCCGGACACTGGCTCACCCTGCTGTGGGGAGCGGTGCTGCTTGCGTTATCGCTTGTTGCCATGCGCCGGATGGGAAGCTACCCCCGCAACTAACACATAAAGATTTCTTTATATCGAGGTTTCGAACCCCATGCGCACCAATTACCTGTTCACTTCCGAAAGCGTATCGGAAGGGCACCCGGACAAGGTTTCCGATCAGATCAGCGATGCGATCGTCGATCTGATGCTGTCGAAAGATCCGGAATCGCGCGTCGCCTGCGAAACCATGACGACCACCCAGCGGGTCATCCTGTCCGGCGAAATTCGCTGCGCGCCGATGTATGATGCGCACAACCCCGATTGGGCGGAAAACGGTGGTTGGGCACCCGGCGCCAAGGAAGAAATCGAGATCGCTGTCCGCCGCACGGTTCGCGAAATCGGTTACGAACAGGCCGGCTTTCACTGGCAGACCCTGACCTTCGAGAATCACTTGCACGGCCAGTCCTCGGAGATCGCACAAGGCGTCGATGCCAGCGGCAACAAGGACGAAGGCGCTGGCGACCAGGGCATCATGTTCGGGTTCGCGTGCGACGAAACGCCCGACCTGATGCCGGCAACCATTGATTACAGCCACAAGATCCTCGAACGGCTGGCGGCTGATCGCAAGAGCGGCGCGGCCCCGTTCCTCGAACCCGATGCCAAAAGCCAGGTCACCCTTCGTTATGAAAACGGACGGCCGGTGGCCTGCACGGCGGTGGTCGTTTCGACCCAGCACGCCAAGGGCTATCATGAAGGTGCCAGGGAAGCCGAACTGAAAGCCTACGTCAGGAAAGTCGTCAGCGAAATCCTGCCCGAAGGTTGGCTGACCGATGAGACCGACTGGCACATCAACCCCACCGGTGCCTTCGAGATCGGCGGACCCGATGGCGATGCGGGGCTGACCGGGCGCAAGATCATTGTTGACACCTATGGCGGCGCAGCCCCACACGGCGGCGGCGCGTTCAGCGGCAAGGACCCCACCAAGGTTGACCGGTCGGCTGCCTATATCGGGCGCTATCTTGCGAAGAACATCGTCGCGGCTGGCCTCGCGCGGCGGTGCACGATCCAGCTGAGCTACGCCATCGGCGTGTCCAAGCCGCTTTCGATCTATGTCGACACGCACGGCACCAACGCGCAAGGCGTTACCGACGAGGCGCTGGAACAGGCAATCGGTCGGATCGAGAAGCTGGGCGGATTGACCCCTCGCGGCATCCGCACGCACCTTGGCCTGAACAAGCCCATCTACCGCAAGACCGCGGCATACGGCCATTTCGGACGGCAGGCGGAAGGCGACCAGTTCCCGTGGGAACGCACGGATCTGGTGGACGACCTGAAGGCGGCGCTGGCCTGACCCCAGCCGGAGGGCGCGCGGCTTCGGCCCCGTTCAATCGTTCTGGTGCTGGCCCTTGCGCGGCGAAGGCGTGTCGAGCGCCAGTTCCGCTTCGGAAAAGGTGAACGGGCTTCGCACGCCGGGTATTCCGTCGATATCCACCCGCATCCCGCGGGCAACGACTTGCCGGTCGGCGAAGACGGCATCGATCGCGTTGATCGGTCCGGCCGGAATGCCCGCACTCGCGCATTGCGCCAGCAGATCGTCCTGTGTGCGACCGCGTGTTTCGGCCCGGATGATCGCATCCAGCGTCTCGCGGTTGGCGAGCCGCGCTTCGTTGGTGGCGAACCGTTCGTCTTCCAACAGGTCATCGCGCCCGAGAAGCGTTAGCAACCTGCGGAACAGTCCATCGTTCGCCGGCGCCAGGACAATCTCGCCGTCGGCAACGGGGAACACGCCATAGGCGCTGACCTGGGCGTGTTCGTTGCCCATGCGGGGCGGGTTCTGTCCGGTGGTAAGAAATTGCAGCGCCTGGCTCGCAAGCAGACCTACCGAACAATCGAGTAGCGCCATATCGACGTGCTGCCCGCGCCCCGTACGTTCGCGCATGGCCAGCGCCGCCTGAATTGCGATGACCGAATAGAGCCCGCACGAAAGATCGGAGATCGAGATGCCCATCTTCATCGGCTGGCCGTCCGGTTCGCCGGTCAGCGCCATGAACCCGCTCATCCCCTGGATCACGAAGTCGTAACCCGCTTCGTGCGCGCGTGGCCCGGTCTGCCCGAAGCCGGTTATGGAGCAATAGACGAGCGCAGGATTGGCCCCGCACAGGCTGGCATGGTCGAGGCCGAACTTCTCCAGCGCGCCCGTCTTGAAGTTTTCCAGCACCACATCCGCACCCAGCGCAAGGGCGCGGACACGCTCCAGATCCTCGGCGCTCTTGAAGTCTGCGACGACGCTGCGTTTTCCGCGGTTCGTGGCGTGGTAATAGGCCGCCTCGTGGTCGCCGTTGTCACGGTCGATCCACGGCGGCCCCCATTTGCGCGTGCCATCCCCATCGGGGCTTTCGATCTTGATTACGTCTGCACCAAGATCGGCAAGGATCTGGCCGGCCCAGGGCCCTGCCAGAACGCGCGCCAGTTCAAGAACCTTGAGGCCCGCGAGGGGCGCCTTGGCGTTGCGGGGTTTATCGAGCCACATAGCGGCGCTGCTGCGTTACTGCCGGGCGCTGGTCAAGCGTTCAGATGGCGTAGGCAGCGGGATCCTCGTCCGGCCACGATGTCAGGCGCGGATTTTTGCGGTTGAGGAAAACCGCCGGAAGCTTCGCCAGCATCAGCGATTTGTGGATCCAGTAATCGGTCCACTTTTCCTTCCACAGCGGCTTGGGTCGGCGGCCGTGCGCGCGCAGCCATGCATCGTAAGGCATCCAGTGGCTGGGTTCGTCCCTTTCGACCACTTCGAAGATACGCTTCATCGCCTTGTCGGACCGGATGTGCCGGTTTTTCAGCAGCACATCGACCTGGTCCATGCCGCGCTGCTCGGTGACCATGATGACGCGGCACAGTTTTTCGAACTCGTCACCGTTTTCCACGATGGCCCCGGTATCGAGATCTTCGATGGTGCAGCCGAAAACCGTTTCGATGAAATGATCGATATGGCCGCAGGTCCGATCTACCTTGAGGGGCATGATCCCGCGCAGTTCGAACCAGCGTTTGAACATGCGGTAGTGTTTTTCTTCATCGGCGCGGTGCTTTTCGACCGCAGCGATGAATTCCGCATCGTCCGGGCATCGCGCTCGCACCGCTTCGAGCACACGGTCGAGCGATGTGTAACCGCGATGCTCGTTATAGATGTAGATCGAGCCGAGTACGTCGAGGAAACGGTTTCGGAAAGAAGTGTAGAGACCCATGCGCCATCTATTTCACGGATGACGGCTCCCATCCACTAAATTAGCGGGCCGATCATTCGGTTTCCATGAGGCCCGCGAGACTTGCCACTGCCTCGATGAACTCCTCGCGAAAGTCCTGGACGACCTGCCTGCTCGACCGGACTTGTTCGACAAGGCCAACACCCTGTCCGACGAAGTAGCTGACCAGTTCGCGGGCCTCGGAATTGCCGGCCGCGGCATCGCGCTCGATGCGGGCGAAGGCGGGCTCAGACACCATGCCCATAAGCGGCATCGGCAAGGTGCCGGGGCCATCGGCAGCATCCCAGGCTTCGTGCCATGGGGTGCGAAGCTGGCGCGCGGGCTTGCCTGTGCGGCTGCGCGAACGCACGGTGTCGCGGCTGCGCGCGGCAACCATCTTGTCGCGAAAAGCCTCGCTCGTTTCGGCCTCCGGTGTCGCCAGCCAGATCGATCCGGTCCACGCACCTTGCGCGCCAGCCGCCATCATTCCGGCCATCTGGCCACCGGTCATGATCCCGCCAGCGGCAAGTACCGGAATGTCGTGCCCCGCCCGGCCGAGCGCACGGACCACTTCGGGGATCAGCACGAGGGTGGAAACCTCGCCGCAATGGCCCCCCGCCTCGGTGCCCTGAGCGACGATGATATCGACCCCCGCCTCGGCCTGGCGGATCGCGTGTTCCTTCGCGCCGACCAGCGCGGCCACGGGAACGCCGCGCTTCTTGCCTTCTTCGATCATGGCCGCAGGCGCGATGCCCAGCGCGTTGGCGATCAGCCGAATGGGATGCCGGAACGCGACTTCCATCAGCGCCAGGCCGTTTTCAGGGGTGATACCCATGCGTTCCGGCAGAACGCGCAGCTCGGCTTCGGGCGCGATGCCGTAATGACCAAGAACGTCGTTTACGAACGACTGGTAGGTCGGATCGATCGCGGCTGCGCGGCTCTTGTTATCGCCAAGGCTGGCGACGCGCGGGTCGACCACCTCGGGTACGAGCACGTCCACGCCATACGGCGCCCCGTCGACATGCGCGTCGATCCAGGCGAGTTCTTCTTCCAGCTGGTCGGGGCTGAACCGCGTTGCCCCCAGCACGCCGAAACCGCCAGCCTTGCTGACCGCCGCGACAACATCGCGGCAGTGGCTGAAGGCAAACAGCGGGAATTCCGCGCCGGTCAGTTCGCAAACACGATTCATCGCCATGAGCATCTCCTCTTTCCGGGAGACACCCTATCCAGCGTGCAGGTCTGCGCAAGTCAGAGCGTGTAATGCGCCGTCGTCTTGGCCGCGATTTCTTCGGCCGTGACACCGGGAGCCATTTCGACAAGCCGGAACGGGCTGGCGTGATCGGGACGCTGGAATACAGCGAGGTCGGTAACGATCATGTCGACCACGTTCTTGCCCGTAAGCGGCAAGGTGCAGGCCGGGATGAACTTGGGGCTGCCGTCTTTGGCGTTGTGTTCCATCACCACGATGATCTTCTTCACGCCGGCAACAAGGTCCATCGCGCCGCCCATGCCCTTGATCATCTTGCCCGGGATCATCCAGTTGGCGATGTCGCCGTTTTCGGCAACTTCCATCGCACCCAGCACCGTCAGGTCGATATGTCCGCCACGGATCATCGCAAAGCTGGCGGCGCTGTCGAAATAGGCGGAATGCGGCAGTTCGCTGATGGTCTGCTTGCCGGCGTTGATCAGGTCGGCGTCTTCTTCACCGGCATAGGGAAAGGGGCCAATGCCCAGCATTCCGTTCTCGCTTTGCAGCGTGACATGCATCCCTTCGGGGATGTGGTTGGCCACCAGCGTCGGGATGCCGATGCCCAGGTTGACGTAGTAGCCGTCCTTCAACTCGCGCGCGGCGCGGGCGGCCATCTGGTTGCGGTCCCAGCCGATCTTTTCTGCCGTGTCGCTCATGTCATTCGCTCTCGTTCATTATCGCGGGCGCGCCGTCTTCGGACGGCATCCAGCGGGCATTCGGGGGGAAGACCTCGTCGATCGTGCCCTTCTGCCAGGCACCGTAGGCGGAGTTCGGGATCACGAACCAGCCTGCGCCCCACAGGTCGGCCAGATCGCCATTGGCAACCATTGCGCGCCGTTCCTGGATGCCGAGGTCGGGATTGTTGAAGACATCGGCGAAATCGCCAAGGTTGTCGCCAGCCAGCACGATGACGCAGTATTTGCTGGCAATGGTGGCCCGGCGCCCGTCCTTGCGGCTGCCCATGGCGTCATCGCCGCGCAGGAACAGGTTTTCCAGGTGGACGGCGGGCCCCGCGCCCGCGGCATTGATAGCCGCTGCGGTGCCGGCGGCGGTGTCGGAATTGCGATTGGTGTTGAAGATCACGGTGATGCCCGCTTCGCGCAGGCGCGCCAGACCAGCGACCGCACCGGGAACAGGCGCGGCGATGCCCGTCCCCCCCTTGGCCCACTGCTCCCATTCTTCGGCCACGAACGGCTTGCCGGAATAGGCCTGCCAGTATTCGTATCCGGTGTTGAGCAAGACGGTCTCGTCCACATCGAACACCGCGGCAAACGGCTTTACCTTTCCGTCGGCGGCCACGCACGAAGGGGCCGCAATGCCGCCTTCCACATCAGGCAGGCCGAGCGGTACCGATTCCGGCATTTTCCGCTGCCGGCTGACCGAAACGGCGTAATCGGCCAGCTGTCGCCATGCCTGGATCGACGCGCCAGCCGCTTCACCCGAGCCGTATAGCCAACGCATCGTGTCGGGCGCTGCACGCTCGCCGCCGGACATGGAAGGGGCAGCGGCGCTGGCGGCGGGCGGCACGTCTACGGTGGCGCACCCTGCAAGCAGAACTGCGAATGCGGCGGTGAACGCTTTGGATTTCATGCGATTGCCTCCATTTCGGCGGGCAGGGGCAAACCGGGCCTCTCCACCTGCCAGAGTATCGAAAGAACGCGCCAGCTATCGTCGGGCTGACGCATCAGTTGAAAGGAATTGATACCCCGCGTGGCCCCGCGGGTGCCATCGGGCTCGGTCCAGCCGCCCGAATAGGATGACCATGCGTGTGCCATGTCGCCATAAACGGCAATACGGTTGACCAGCGTGCTTTCGCCGAAGCCGTTGGCGACGAGGAATTCGCGCTTGCTGGCGATGTATTCTTCCAGCGTGCTGCTTTCGATGCCGTCGGCGCGGATCGCGGTGAGCCGGGCATCCGGCAGATACAGCGCGCGCATTGCATCCCAGTCGCGGTCCTCGCCGATGCCGCCGGATATGGCGGCGTAGACTGCGGCAACAGTCCGGTCGATCGCGTCCGTGTCTGCCTGGGCGGGGGGCATCCTAGGCGCCTTCGCGCTCGCGCGTGGTCACGAACTCGATCTTCTTGTCATAGGGCGCGCCCACGATCATGCGCTGAACGTATACACCGGGCAGGTGGATACAGTCGGGATCGAGGCTGCCGGTGGGCACGATTTCCTCGACCTCCACCACACAGGCCTTGCCGCATGTGGCGGCGGGCAGATTGAAATTGCGGGCCGTCTTGCGGAACACCAGATTGCCCGTTTCGTCCGCCTTCCAGGCCTTGATTATGGCGAGATCGGCAAAGATGCCGCGCTCGAGGATGTATTCCTCGCCGTCGAATTGCTTGGTTTCCTTGCCCTCGGCAACCTGCGTACCGACGCCGGTCTTGGTATAGAAACCGGGAATGCCGGCACCGCCGGCGCGCATCCGTTCGGCCAGGGTGCCTTGCGGGCAGAATTCAACTTCGAGTTCGCCCGAAAGGAACTGACGCTCGAACTCCTTGTTCTCGCCGACGTAGCTGGAGATCATCTTTCTGACCTGCCGCGTCCGCAGCAGCATACCGATCCCCTCCCCGTCGATGCCCGCGTTGTTGCTGGCAAAGGTGAGGTTTTTCACGCCGTTTTCGCGGATTGCCTCGAGCAGGCGCTCTGGAATGCCGCACAGGCCAAAGCCCCCGCTGGCTATGAGCATGTCGTCCTTGAGCAGCCCTTCGAGGGCGGCGGCGGCATCGGGGAAAATCTTGTTCATGGGTTGGCCGCTTAACCGGTAACCCGCCATCTGTCACGAGGGGGGACGCTACGGCGGCAAGGGGTCGTCGGGATTTTGCATCGCAGCACGATCTGGCGCCCGCTTCGCACTTGCGGAAAATTGCGGGAAGGAGCGAAAATCCAGCAATCTTCACAGTTTCGCATCAACAGGTTGCGTCTGACGCAAGTATGCTTGTTCTTTTCGCACTTGCACAAAAATCGACCACCCAGCATATCTCTCCCTGCCTTTTAGGCATCCTCTCCCAAGACTTTTCAGCCCGGTTGGCCCCTTTCAGGAACGCCAGCCGGGCTTTTTTCTTGCCCGTTTGCGGACCTCGTGCCGAACTCGTTCATTGCATCCTGTGTGGCCAGACCCCAGCTTGGCTGTGAACGAAATGACGGAACAAGGGAGGCCACCCCCATGGCTGATGCGGACGCTGCGACGGCGGTAGAAGAAAAGACGGTCAGGCTGCAGGTTGCAGCGGCGCGCCAGGAAGAAAGCGGACAGGGCATCGCCCGTATGCCGCGTTCGGCTTTTCAGGCGTTGGGCATCACCGAAGGCGATGTGGTCGAAATCACCGGAAAGCGGTCGACCGCGGCCGTGGCGATGGCCGCGTATGACGAAGACCAGACGCTCGACGTGGTCCGGCTCGACGGCCTGCAGCGCGGCAACGCGGAGGTCGGGTCCGGCGAACACGTAAAGATCGCCGTGGCCCAGTCCCGTCCGGCGACGCGCGTGGTGTTCGCCCCTGCCCAGCGCGAAATGCGCCTGCAGGGTCCGGCCCAGGCGCTGAAGCGCAACTTCTTTCGCAAACCGCTGGTCGCTGGCGACCTTGTGGCGACGACAGGCCAGCAGCCGGTCGAAAACATGCCGCCCGAAGTGCGCCGCATGTTCAACGCCCCCGCCTATGCCTTGACCCAGATCCGACTGAGCGTGGTGTCCACCAGCCCCAAGGGCATCGTCCATATCGACGAGGATACCGAAGTCGAACTGCGCGCCGAATTCGAACCGCCGCGCGATGCCCGCGCCGTAGTCAACTACGATGACGTCGGCGGTATGGCCGAGACCATCCAGGCTCTGCGCGAAATGGTCGAACTGCCGCTGCGCTATCCTGAACTTTTCACCCGGCTTGGCGTCGATCCGCCCAAGGGCGTCCTGCTGCATGGCCCGCCCGGAACCGGCAAGACCCGGCTGGCGCAGGCCGTGGCGAATGAAAGCGACGCCAGCTTTTTCACCATCAACGGGCCTGAAATCATGGGCTCGGGTTATGGCGAAAGTGAAAAGCGCCTGCGCGAAGTGTTCGAAGAAGCTACGAAGTCTGCGCCGGCAATCGTCTTCATCGACGAGATCGATTCCATCGCCCCCAAGCGGGACCGCGTGCCCGGCGAAGCGGAGAAGCGGCTGGTCGCACAGCTTCTCACCCTGATGGACGGGCTGGAATCGCGCGCAAACCTGGTGGTGATTGCCGCCACCAACCGGCCCGAGGCCATCGACGAGGCGTTGCGGCGGCCCGGGCGTTTCGACCGCGAAATCGTCATCGGTGTGCCCGACGAAAAGGGCCGCCGGGAAATTCTCGGCATCCATACGCGCGGCATGCCGCTTGGCGACAAGGTCGATCTCAACGAACTGGCGCGGGCGACCTACGGGTTCGTCGGTGCGGATATTGCCGCGCTTGCACGCGAAGCGGCGATCGATGCGGTTCGGCGGATCATGCCCAAGCTCGACCTGGACGAACGCACCGTGCCGCCCGAGGTGCTGGACGAACTCTATGTCAGCCGCGAGGACTTCCTTTCTGCGCTCAAGCGCATCCAGCCATCGGCCATGCGCGAAGTCATGGTTCAGGTGCCCAATGTCGGCTGGTCCGATATCGGCGGCGTCGGGGATGCGATTGCCAAGTTGAAAGAAGGGATCGAACTGCCGATGAAGAACCCCGAGGCGTTCCACCGCCTCGGCATTCGTCCGGCAAAGGGCTTTTTGCTCTATGGCCCGCCCGGAACCGGCAAGACCTTGCTGGCAAAGGCCGTCGCCAAGGAAGCCGAGGCCAATTTCATTTCGATGAAGAGTTCGGACCTGTTGTCCAAATGGTATGGCGAAAGCGAACAGCAGATTGCGCGCATGTTCAAGCGCGCCCGCTCGGTCGCACCGTGTGTGGTCTTCATCGATGAAATCGACAGCCTGGTTCCGGCGCGCGGAAGCGGGCAGGGCGAACCCCAGGTCACCGGGCGGGTGGTCAATACGATCCTCGCCGAGATGGACGGGCTGGAGGAACTGCAGTCGGTGGTGGTCATCGGTGCAACAAACCGGCCAACCCTGGTCGATCCAGCGTTGCTACGTCCCGGACGGTTCGACGAGCTGGTCTATGTCGGCACGCCCGACAAGGCCGGCCGCGAACAGATCCTGGGCATCCACACGATCAACATGCCCCTGGCTGACGGCGTCAGCCTTGCGCACATCGCGGGCAAGACTGACCGCTTTACCGGTGCCGATCTGGAAGATGTCGTGCGCCGTGCGGGCCTCAATGCCCTGATTCGCGGGGGCGGGGACGTGGAAAACGTCACCGCGGAAGACTTTGCCGAAGCGTTGAAGGACAGCCGGGCGACGGTCACCCGCGAAATGGAGACCGAGTATCAGAAGATGCGCGGCGAACTGAAGAAGCGCGCCGCCGAAGTGCATCCCATCGGCTTCATTCACGAAGGCATGGTCGCGCCCACGCGCGACCAGAAGCATGGCGACGACGTGGAAGGTTAGGCCCCAAGCACCCGCTGGTTCGCCGCTTCCACTTCGAGGCGGTGGCGGATCAGCGCGCCGGACTGGTTCAGCTTCAGCCATTCGATCATGTGTTCGCGCACCGCGCAGCGCAGGTTGAACAGGTCGCCGATAGTGGCCGCGCTCATCGCGAGGCGCAGTTCGATGCTTTCGGGATAGGCTTCGGTCATGACCAGCGCGAGGTTGCGTCCATCCCACAGGGGGTGTTCTTTCACGAACCGTTCGAATTCGACCCGGATAGGCTCGACCTCTGCGACCGGATCGAGATGGAGCATGACTGGTCCGGTCAGCTTCTCGCTCACGCGCGACCAGTTTTCGAACGTCTGTTCGAGCAGGCGGCTGGTCGGCACGACGAGAACCCGTTCGTCCCACGTCCGCACCGTCACAAAGCTCATTCGGATTTCCTCGACTCGGCCAGCCTGGTCGTCGACTTTCACAAGATCGCCGATCCGCAGGGGTTGGGTAATGGCCATCTGCAACCCGGCGATCAGCGATTTCAGCGCTGGCTGCGCGGCTGCACCGACCGCGAGGGCGGCCAGACCTGCCGAAGCGAGCATGGTGGTACCGACATCGCGGACCCCAGGAATGTTCAGCATCACGAGCGAAACCGTGACGATCGCGATCGCAACACGCACGGTGCGCGAAAGGATCGCGATGCGCGTCATGCGTCCGCGATGGGCGACCGGATCGTCCGCATTCTGAACCTGGACTTCGTAACCCGCCGCGACACCCTTCACCGCCGCAAAGGCGACCCATCCGACCAGAGCAGGAGTCAGGAAGCCGGTGAAGACATCCCAGCCCCGACCGATTAGCGCATCGTTTTCCGCACCGATGGATATGGCGAAGCCGATCATGGCGAAACGCAGCGGACGCCGGATCTTTGCCAGGACCACGTCGTCTATCACGCTGCTGGAATGGCTCACCACGCGCCGGATGACCGCGAACAATATCCAGTGCACCACCAGCGCGGCGAGCACTGCGGCACCGAGGGTGATCAGGTGAGCGATCACGTCGTCATACGAAATCGACCAGTTGCGGGGATCATACCGTTCAAGCATGGGCGCGTGCCTATGGGCGCTGGGCGCAGCTTTCAAGGGTGGTGATCAGTCTTCGACGGGAAGATCAATCGTCACGATGAGGCCTTCGGGCGCGAAGTCACGATCGACTGAGCCACCAAACTGCCGCGCTGCGCTGTTCATGAGCAGGCTGCCGAAACCCTTGTGGTCCGGCTCGCCAATGGTCGCCGATCCGATCTCGTGCCATTTGAGGAAGACGCGGCTATCGCGCACCTCCCACGTGACCCGCACGGTCCCCGCGCCGTTCCAGGCCCCGTATTTCACCGCGTTGGTGGTCAATTCGTGCAGCACCAGTCCAAGCGGCGTAATCCGCTTTGCCGGCAGCAGCACTTCGGGCCCTTCCACCTCGGCCGTCTGATTCGCCGAACGATAGGGCGCGAGTGAGGTTTCGACCAACTGGTGGAGCGATGCCACGGGCCGTTCAAGCTCGCCCTGGCTAACCTCGTGCGCGGTCAGCAGCGCGCGGATCCGTTGCGCGATGCTTTCGGTAACTTCCTTGGCCTCCGGCTTGTCGCGAGCGCTCATCTGCACGATGGCGAGGACCACGGCGAACAGGTTCTTGACCCGGTGATTAAGCTCGCGCGCAAGCAGGTCGGCGCGGTCGCGTGCTTCGCCAAGGGCGGCGGCCTGCGCGGCTTCGGCTTCGGCCCGCGCGGCACGGCCGGCCAGCAACAGGCCCGCGATAAGGGCCAGGATAAGCAGCACCAACAAACCGCCGAGCATGGGCAGAACACGCGCTTCGGCGCGTGCGGTGTCTTGCGCGGCCTGGGACAATATCTTCGCTTCGATACCCTCCATTTCGCGGATGGCCCGTTCGAGCCGCTCCATCGTCTCGATCCCTTCATCGGTAAGAACACCGCGTCGTGCGTCGAGCAGGCGGCCAGCCGCCAGAAGATCGATGGATTCGGACAATTCCGCAAACTTTGCGCGGGCGAGGGCATCGATTTCGTCGATAAGCTCGGCCTGCCGCGGCGTGGCGTGCGGGCCGACCAGCTGGCGCAAGCGGTCAATCGCAGGACCCACCTGCTCGCGCCCCACATCATAGGGGATGAGATACCGCCGATCGAGCGTGATGAGGTAACCGCGTTGCCCGGTCTCGGCCATGCGTGCCGCCCGGCCCACATCGCGAAGGCTGACCATCACCTCGCTGGTGAGGCGTACCTGCGCGCGTTCGGCCCGCTCGGCTTCGATATTCCGCCAGACAAGGAACAGCAGCGCGAACATGGCTGCGCCGATCACGGAAATCAGGATGAAATTGCTCCACCGAAGACCGCGGCGTTTCATCGCGAAGGCGAAAATGCGTTTCAGTGGGCTGCTCCCCAGCTCAGCCCGGTGCCGATTTCCACACCCAGCGGCACTGTCAGTTGAACGGCAGGTCGGGCGGCCTGGGCCATCACGTCCTCGATAATGGTCGATGCTGCCGCAACGTCGCCTTCGGGAAGTTCGAAGACCAGTTCGTCATGCACCTGCAACAGCATCCGGACATGACCAAGACCGGCCGCTTCGAGCGCAGGCATCATGCGGACCATGGCGCGCTTGATGATATCGGCGCTGGTGCCCTGGATCGGTGCGTTGATGGCGGCGCGTTCGCTGCCCTGCCTTTCGGCCTGGTTCTTCGACGTAATGCGGGGGAACCATGTCTTGCGGCCAAACAGCGTCTCCGAATACCCGCGTTCGCGCACGATTTCCTGCGTTTCCAGAATGTAACGCTGGATACCCGGGAAGCGCTGGAAATAGGTGTCGATCATCGCCTGCGCTTCATCCGATTCCACACCGAGCCGGCCAGCCAGGCCCCAGCGCGATATCCCATAAAGTATTGCGAAATTGATAGTTTTTGCACGCCCACGTGTATCGCGGTTCACTTCGCCGAACATTTCCATCGCGGTGCGCGCATGGATATCCTCGCCATTTGCGAAAGCGTCCTTCAGGCTGGGTACGTCCGCCATATGCGCCGCGAGGCGCAGTTCGATCTGCGAATAGTCGGCTGCCAGCAGGACATTGCCTGCGTCCGCCACGAAAGCGTCGCGGATCTGCCGCCCGATTTCGGTGCGGATCGGGATGTTCTGCAGATTGGGATCAGTCGACGACAGGCGGCCGGTCTGTGCGCCGACAAGGCTGTAGCTGGTATGGACGCGTCCGGTTTCCGGGTTGATCGCTTCCTGCAATGCGTCGGTGTAGGTCGACTTCAGCTTGGCCAGCTGCCGCCATTCCAGCACCTTGTCGGCAATGCCGGCTCCTTCGCCGGACAGCCGTTCCAGGATCGCCTGATCGGTGGAATACTGGCCGCTCTTGCCCTTGCGGCCGCCCTTGTAACCCAATTTGTCGAACAGGATGTCGCCAAGCTGCTTGGGGCTGCCGACCGTGAATTCCTGGCCTGCAATCTGGTGAATTTCGCCTTCGAGGCGGGACGTTTCCTTGGCGAATTCGTCCGACAGCTTTGCCAGTCGCGCACGATCCACCTTGATCCCGTGCCGCTCCATCATGGCCACGACGGGGACCAGCGGGCGGTCGACGCGCTGATACACCCGCGTGCCGCCTTCGGTGGCGAGCCGCGGTTTGAGATGGCAATGCAATCGCAGCGTGACGTCCGCATCCTCGGCCGCGTATTCGGTGGCCTTGTCCAACGGCACTTCGCCAAATGGGATGGCCTTCTTGCCCGTGCCGCAGACCTCCTTGAACGCGATACAGGTATGCCCGAGGTGGCGCAGGGCCAGTTCGTCCATTCCGTGCCCGCCGCCGATCCCGTCGAGCTGCCTTCCGGCATCGAGATCGAAGCTCATGATCATCGTGTCGTCGATCGGGGCAACCATGATCCCGCAGCGGGCCAGGACGTTCAGATCGTATTTGCCATTGTGGAAAATCTTGAGCACCGCATCGCTTTCCAGCAGCGGCTTCAGGGCCGCCAGCGCGGCGGTTCGTTCGACCTGATCGGGCTTTTCGGCAAACATGTCCGTGCCGCCATGGCCTAGCGGGATATAGCACGCGTCATTCGGACCAAGCGCAAGGCTTACGCCCACAAGCTGCGCGCGGATGGCGTCCAGGCTGTCGGTTTCGGTGTCGACGGCAACCCGCCGCGCCGCGCGGGCACGTACGATCCAGTGTTCCAGCCGATCCATGGTCTGCACGCATTCATACGCAGACCGGTCGATGGGGGGCATATCGGGCAGCGGCTGGCGGTTGCCCGCTTCGCTTGCCGGGGCGCTCTGGGTGCCCTGCTTGGCAGGGTTCAGATCGGTTGTCCGCCCGGGGCTGCCGTTGCCGGTTTCCAGCCGTTTGAGCAGGCTGGTGAAGCCGTGCTTGGCAAGAAACGCGGCCAGCGGTTCGGGTGGCACGCCGTCCAGCTTGAAATCGTCCAGCGGTTCGGGAAGGTCGCAATCTTCCTTAAGCGTCACGAGAACCCGGCTAAGTTCGGCCATGTCGCGACCTTCGAGCAGGCGTTCCTTAAGCTTCGAGGTCTTCATGCCGGGCGCTGCGTCGAGCGCGGCGGTGAGCGAGCCATGTTCGCCGATCAGTTTGGATGCGGTCTTGGGACCGACGCCGTAGATGCCCGGGATATTGTCCACGCTGTCGCCCATCAGCGCCAGCACATCCCCGACCAGTTCCGGCTGGACACCGAATTTCTCTTCGACCTCGTCCCGATAGATGCGCGCGCTTTTCATCGTGTCGAGCATGTCGATCCGTGCGCCGTCCTTTTCGCCGACCAGCTGCATCAGATCCTTGTCCGAGGACACGATGGTCACGTCCCAGCCGCGGTTCTGGGCCGCGCGCGCATAGGACGCGATCAGATCGTCGGCTTCCAGTCCCGCTTCCTCGATGCAGGGCAGGCTGAAGGCGCGGGTCGCGTCGCGGATCAGGGGGAATTGCGGCACAAGGTCTTCGGGCGGATCGGGCCGATGGGCCTTGTATTCAGGGTAGATGTCGTTGCGAAAGCTGTACGAACCCTTGTCGAGGATGACGGCCAGGTGTGTCGGCCCCTCGGCCTTGTCCAGATCTTCGGCCAGCTTCCACAGCATGGTCGTGTAGCCGTAAACCGCGCCGACCGGCGTGCCCTCGGGATCGGTCAGAGGCGGCAACCGGTGGTAGGCGCGGAAAATATAGGCAGAGCCGTCAACGAGATAGAGGTGCGATTTATCAGCCATGGGTTCGCGGCTTAGCAGCGCCCATCGCCGTTGGGGAGCGCTTTCGACAGGGGAATGAGGCAGGCGCTTCGTGGCTGAAAAATGGCAAGAAAATGGCATGATTTGGGCGAATTAGCTTGCAGCGCCACAATCCTGCCACTATTTAGCCATCGTGAGGCCCGATTCAGGGGCTCGCGCAGAGAGCGCCCTTCGGGATTGCCGACTGCATTAAACTCGCTGTTTAAGGAATTTATTCTATGCGTAAGATCGCACTTTTCGCTGCCGCTTCGGCCGCTGCCCTGACCCTCGCAGCTTGCTCGGAAGCTACCGAAGACGCTGCTGACGCAACCGTCGAAAACGCCGCTGCTGACACCGAAGCCAACATGGAAGCCGCTGGCGACGCTGTTGAAGCCGGTGCTGAAGAAGTCGCTGCCGACGCCGACGCAGCTGCTGCTGAAGTCGAAGCCGACGTGCAGGACGAAACCACTGCCGAAGCACAGGCCGACTAATCGACCTATTGCTTTCGGACGGGTTTCCGTCTCGAGACAGGAAAGGGCGGTGCCATCAGGCGCCGCCCTTTTTCTTTGCCTGATTGACTAAAGTGGCCCGCGCCGGCGCGCCGTCAGTTGCCGCCGTAATCGGCAGTGGCCCAATTGCGCTTGTTCTGCGCAGCATACCCGTCGTGCAGCGCGCGGGCGATCTGCGCGATCTTGGCTTCGCGGTCGAGGCGGGTCCCCTGGCCGGTGACATAGATTGCCACCGCCACCGCGCGTCCATCGGCCGTTTCCAGAATGCCGATATCGCTGGATGTGTTGTTGAGCGACCCCGTCTTGTGGCTGACCCGGACGCCGGCGGGCATCAGCGCCGGAATGCGGCGCTTGCCGGTGCGCGTACGGCTCATCGCGCCCAGCAGCACGCGGCGGCTGTCGTCGTTCAGGAACTTGCCCTGGTAGAAGCCGCGGAGGAGTTGGACCATCGCCTTGGGCGTGGCGCTGTCGCGCAGGTCGATGTGGTTGGCCGGATTGAATTCACCGTCGTCGCGCACCAGCGTCGCGATGTCGCGATCAAGGCTGAATTCCTTGATACCCTGGCGGCGAACCCAGTCGTTGACCTTCTCCGGGCCGCCTACCACGCGCAGCAGCGCGTCGGTTGCCGGATTGCTCGACCGCGTGATCATGATTTCGATCAGGTCGATCGCCTTCATGTACTCGCCTTCGTAGACCGGGGCGACGCGACTGGAAAATCGGGTGGAACGACGGGGCAGGAGCAGCGGAAACTCGCTGGTCAGGCTCCACCGGCCCTGTTCCACGCCTTCGAGAAAGGTTGCAGCAATCGCGATCTTGCTGGTGCTGGCCATCGGGAACCGCTGGTCGCCGAGAATGCTGACCAGCTGTCCGCTGGAAAGGTCGATCGCGGCAACGCCGATGCGGCCTTGCGATCCGTCAGCCAGTTCGGCGATCCGCCTTTCGAGCGCGGTATCGTAAACGGCGTCAAAACTTTTCGGACTTCGAACTTCGGTGCCCAGTGTGGAATCGAAGCTGGATTCAAATTCCTGCGCCCCGTCGTTCGCCCAAGCTGGTGTTGCCAGCGCCATCGCGCCCGCCGCCAGAACCGATCCGAGAAAACCTGTTCGCATCCAAACCATCTAACACCCCCATGGTTGCTGTTTGCTTAATCCACAGGGGAATCGCTGCACAAGCGGCCTAGCGACGAAAAGTGTCGCGGAAGCGACAGAGGCTTCCGCGACACGGTAATTTCCGCAATGCAGGCAGGCTCAGGCGTTCGAAATCGCCTGTTCGATACGATTGGTCGTTTCGCCCGTCATGGTCTTGTCGAGTTCGCCGACGATGCGTTTTTCCAGCTCGCCGTGATAATGGCGGCGCATTTCCCCGAGCGTCTTGGGATCGGCGATGATGAACACGTCGCTGATCTCGCCGGAGACCGCCCGTTCGTTGAGCCATCCTGCGGCGGCGGCGCCGTGCGCCAGTTCCGTGAGATCCGTGTTGCCGGTCTTCTGGCCGCCATCGTCCTGATGGCGAACGCCCGCGCTGAAATTGGTCGCAGAAAGGTCAGGCTTGTCCGCGTTGCCGAGGCGGGGTTCGAGCGGCTGGCCGGTGTTGCGCATAACCGTGAAATTCTGGCCATCGACGATTGCGACATGGGCGTTGTTGGGAAGTCTCATGGACTATCATCCTTGTTCAATTGGGGGTTCCTGCAATCAACGTGCGAGCGCCGCAATCGGTCCGGGGCTTGAGCAGCGCTGGTTTTATCGGCAAGCATGTGCCCCATGGGAGAGACACAAAGCGGTGCCGCGTTGCACAACGGACTGGAGCGGGCGCTGAAACGGGCAGGTTTGCCCGCACCGGTCGGCCTGACCAGACTCACGGGCGGGGCCACGATGGAAAGCTGGCGCTTCGGCTCCGGCGATGACGATTTTGTCCTCCGCCGCGCGCCGTCAGCGGCCATGATGGAAGGCCGCGCATTCGGACATGATGTCGAAGCGGCGGTCATTCGCGCTGTCCAGTCGCGCGGTGTGATCGCCCCGCAGATCGTGGTCGAACTGGCGCCGGAAGACGGGCTGGGCTCGGGTTTCGTGATGCGCGCCCTTCCGGGGACGCCGGACCCGCGCGCAATTCTGGCGGCGAATGAGGACGATGGCGAAGCGCGCGGCCTGTGCGCCGAAATCGTCGGAGAGCTGGCGCGGATCCACGACACGCCGGTCGACGCCCTGCCGGCATTGCCCCGCCTGGACCCCGCCGAAGGTGTTGCGGGCCTGCGCAGCCAGTTCGAAGAGGCGGGCGGCAACCGTCCGGTGATCGCGCTGGCGCTGCGCTGGCTGGACGACAATTTGCCGGCACCGATCGATCCGGTCCTCGTTCACGGCGACTACCGTCTCGGCAATTTGCTGATCCAGGGGCATTCGCTCACCGGCGTGCTCGACTGGGAATTGGCCCATCTGGGCGATTTCCACGAAGACCTCGCCTACGGGTGCATGACCGTCTGGCGGTTTTCCCGGCCAGACCGGCCAGCCTTCGGGCTGGGGTCGCTGGAAGACCTTGCGGGACAATACGCGGGTGCCGGAGGGCGCACCGTGGATCCGTCCCGGTTTCGCTGGTGGCTGGTCTATCGCACCTGCTGGTGGGCACTGGGGTGCTGGCGCATGGGGGCAACGTGGCGCGAAGGCGCGGACCGCACGCTGGAACGCGCGATCATTTCGCGGCGCACCAGCGAACAGGAACTGGACCTGCTGCTGCTGCTGGAAGAAGAAGCGCCCGCCGCAGAGCGCAGCCGAAAGCTGCCGCCATCCAGCGGAGGGCAGCCGGCCACCGGAGAGGCGACGGCAGGCGAACTCGCCATGGCGATTTCCGAATGGCTGGCCACGATCAAGGACCGGATGGAAGGGCACGACCGCTTCCAGCACGCGGTGGCCCGCAACGCGCTGAGCATTATCGCCCGCGATCACGCGGCGAAGGTCGATCCGGTAAACCACGAACTGGCAAGCGCCCTGCTCGACGGTACACGCACTCTTTCCGACCCGGGCCTGCTTGCCGAACTTCGGCGCACCGCCCTCGACAAGCTCGCAATCGACATGCCCAAATACCCAGCGCTCGGTCACGCCCGGCGCCAATGGACAGGAGAAGACTGATGGACTTCGCGATCCCGCAAGCGCTGGAAGATTATTACGCCGAACTCGAACGTTTCATCGAGCGGGAGATCGATCCGTTGGTGGCGGCTGACGACAACATCCGTTTCTTTGATCATCGCCGCGAGGACGCGCGCACCGACTGGGAGCGCGGCGGCCTGCCCAATGGCGAATGGGAAAAGCTGCTTGTCGAAGCCTCGCGCCGCGCCGACGAGGCCGGGCACTGGCGGTTCTCCGCGCCGAAGAAATACGGCGGCAAGGATGGCTCCAACCTGTGGATGGCCGTGATCCGCGACCGGTTCGCGCAAAAGGGCCTGGGACTGCACAACGATCTGCAGAACGAACACTCGATCGTCGGCAACTTCCCTTTCGTGGCGATGTTCGAAACCTTCGGTACGGACGCGCAGAAGGCCGAATTCATATCGGGCGGGTTTGCCCGTGAACGGCGGGTGGCGTTCGGACTGACCGAACCCGACCATGGATCGGACGCAACGTGGATGGAAACGCGCGCGGTGCGCGAAACGCGCGATGGCGTGGACGGCTGGCGCATCGACGGCGAGAAGATGTGGATCACCGGTATGCACCATGCCACCCATTGTGCGCTTTTTGCCCGGACCGACGGGGCCGATGGCGATGCGCGCGGGATCACCTGCCTGCTGGTGCCCAACCCCACGCCCGGCCTCAAGATCGAGGAATGGCTGTGGACCTTCAACATGCCCACCGACCATCCTCGCCTGTCGCTCAACAATGTCTGGGTGCCCGCCGATGCCATGCTCGGCCAGGAAGGGCGCGGCCTCGCGCTGGCGCAGAGCTTCGTTCACCAGAACCGTATCCGTCAGGCGGCTTCCAGCCTGGGTGCCGCGCAGTTCTGCATCGAGGAAAGCGTGCGTTACGCGCGGGAGCGCAAACCGTTTGGCGAAGAACTTGCGCGTAACCAGGCGATCCAGTTTCCGCTGGTCGAGCTGGCCACCCAGTGCGAAATGTTGCGTCTGCTGATCTACAAGACCGCGTGGGAAATGGACAACATGCCGCACGAGGAGATCGAGCGGACCATTTCCGACAAGGTGTCTATGTGCAACTACTGGGCCAACCGGCTGGTGTGCGAAGCGGCCGATCGGGCGATGCAGACGCACGGCGGTATCGGGTATTCGCGGCACAAGCCGTTCGAACATATCTATCGCCATCACCGCCGCTATCGGATCACCGAAGGGGCCGAGGAAATCCAGATGCGCAAGGTCGGCGCCTATCTGTTCGGCTACCTCGGTCCGCGCAGGGGAATGTACGACTGACGCGAATTCGCCGGTCTGCTGATGGGCGGATAAATGTCGTTCGCAGAACAGGCGCTTGACCGCGCGGGCAATCCGATTTCTGTGTCGGTATCCAACACTGGGGACTGATATCATGAACAATTCCGCCCGTGCGTTTGCCGCCGGACTGCTGCTTTCGTGTTCCACTGCCGCGCTGGCACGCGAAGCGCCCATCGTGCTTCCCGGCGCACCCGGCGAAGCGCCGCGCGTGATCGGTAGCGAAGAAGCGATCAAGCTTTCCAAGACCGCCTATTCCCCGGCGGACGTGTCGTTCATGCAGGGGATGATCGTGCACCACCAGCAGGCCGTGGACATGGCCGCGCTGGTCAGGGCGCGGACCAATAACGATGCGATCCTGAAGACCGCCGACCGGATCGAGGCGGGCCAGAAGGACGAAATGAAGTTCATGCGCGAATGGCTCGAAAGCCGGAACGAAGCCCTTGCGATGCAGGGCATGGGGCACGCGCATCACACGATGCAGGGAATGGCCACCCCCAGGCAGATGGCCGATCTGGCTGCCGCCAGCGGGACCGAGTTCGACCGGCTGTTCCTCCAGCTGATGGTCGCCCACCACCGCGGTGCGGTCACGATGGTCGACGATCTGCACGGCCAGTCCGGCAGCGCCTACGATCCTGTCATGTTCGAATTCACCAACGAGGTGGTGACCGACCAGAAATCGGAAATCGATCGGATGAATTCGGTTCTGGCCGGTCTTTCGAACGATCCGCGCGCCACGCTGGCAGCGGGTTTCCGCGATGCGGGCGAAGCGATTTCAAACCTGCGCCTCGTTACCGCCATGCCCAAGCCTGCCGGTTTCTTCGATCCTGCCAATCCGGCGCAGCTGCAGCCGGAAAAGCAAAAGGACGAATCGAGCAAGGACGCGTCGAAGATCCGCGGCGACAAGGACGAGGAATCCAAGCCGCAGTTCGGCGAGCGCGGTTCGTTGCTGGACTTCGCCAACACCGACATCGCGTTTTCGGGCGATATGATGGTTGCGGGCAATTACCACGGTTTCAACGCCTATCGCCTGGCCGAAGACGGTGTGCCGCAGCTGGTCAGCAGCGTCGTGTGCCCGGGCGGCCAGGGCGATGTTTCGATCGCAGGCGATATCCTCGTGATGAGCGTGCAGGACAGCCGGGCGCGCGTCGATTGCGGGCTGGGCGGCGTTTCCGACCGGGTCAGTCCCGAACGGTTCCGCGGCATCCGTATCTTCGATATTTCGGACATCACCCGGCCCCGCCAGATCGGTCAGGTCCAGACCTGTCGCGGAAGCCACACCCATTCCATCGTCAGTGCGGACGACACGCGGCTGATCGTTTACAACTCGGGCACCAGCTACGTGCGCGACGGTGACGAGCTGGAAGGCTGCTTCGATGTCGGGGGCGACAACACGGCGCTGTTCAGCATCGACGTGATCGAAATTCCGCTGGCGGATCCGGCCAAGGCACGGATCGTCGACCGGCCGCGCGTGTTTGCCAAGGATGGTGAGATCGCCGGCCTGTGGCGTGGCGGCGATCACGGCGACGGCACGCAGGACACAACGCGCACCGACATGTGCCACGACATCACCGTGTTCCCATCGAAGAAGCTGGCGGCCGGGGCGTGTTCGGGCAACGGCATCATTCTCGATATCTCGGACCCGATGAAGCCGACCCGTATCGATGACGTGACCGACAAGGGCTTTGCCTACTGGCACTCTGCCACGTTCAACAACGATGGTAGCAAGGTGCTGTTCACCGATGAATGGGGCGGCGGCGGAAGGCCGCGCTGCCAGGCGGGCGACCCCATGAACTGGGGCGCGGATGCGTTCTACGCGATCGTCGACGGCAAACTGGAATACCGCGGCATGTACAAGCTGCCGGTGCCGCAGGGCGACAAGGAAAATTGCGTCGCGCACAACGGTTCGATCATCCCGGTACCGGGGCGCGATATCTTCGTGCAGGCGTGGTATCAGGGCGGCATTTCGGTAATCGATTTTACCGATGCGACCAACCCGGTCGAAATCGCGTATTTCGACCGCGGCCCGATCGACAAGGACCAGCTGGTCACCGGCGGGTACTGGTCGGCCTACTGGTACAAGGGACGCATCTACGCGACCGAGATTACCCGCGGCCTCGACGTGTTCGCTCTGGAACCCAGCGAATACCTGACCGAGGAGGAAATCGCCGCGGCCCAGGCGGCCATATATCCGGGCGATGTCTTCAACCCGCAGACCCAGACCGAGGTGACCTGGCCTGCAGATCTGGTTGCCGCTGCCGAGGCGAGCCGCAAGGGCGGCTGACGCAAGGCGCGCTGCCCAAAAGGAAAGGCCCGGCGGATCGCTCCGCCGGGCCTTCTTTTTGGTCCGGTTGGACAGGGGGAGGCTTAGAAGCCCATTCCGCCCATTCCGCCCATTCCGCCCATGTCGGGCATACCGCCGCCAGCCGGCTTGTCGTCCGGCTTGTCGACGATGGCCGCTTCGGTCGTGATCAGCAGGCCAGCCACCGAAGCGGCATCCTGCAGCGCGGTGCGGACGACCTTGGTGGGATCGATCACGCCGGCGTTGACCAGGTTTTCATACGTGTCGGTTGCGGCGTTGAAGCCCAGCGTCACGTCGTTTGCGTCCATCAGCTTGCCCGCGACGACTGCGCCGTCGTGGCCTGCGTTGGAGGCAATCTGGCGAACCGGTGCCTGAAGAGCGCGACGGATGATGTCGACGCCGCGCGTCTGGTCATCGTTTGCGCCTTCGAGGCCTTCAAGAGCGCGCATAGCATACAGCAGTGCGGTACCACCGCCCGGGACGATGCCTTCTTCGACAGCGGCGCGAGTAGCGTGAAGCGCGTCATCGACGCGATCCTTGCGTTCCTTCACTTCGATTTCGGTGGCGCCGCCGACCTTGATAACGGCTACGCCGCCAGCAAGCTTGGCAAGACGTTCCTGCAGCTTTTCACGATCGTAATCGCTCGACGTGTTGTCGATCTGCGTACGGATTTCCGAAACACGGGCCTTGATGTCGTCTTCCGAACCGGCACCGTCGACGATGGTCGTGTTGTCCTTGTCGATGGTGACCTTCTTGGCTTCGCCAAGCATGCCGAGCGTGACGTTTTCCAGCTTGATGCCGAGGTCTTCGCTGATCATTTCACCCTTGGTGAGGATCGCGATGTCCTGGAGCATCGCCTTGCGACGATCGCCGAAGCCCGGTGCCTTGACCGCTGCAACCTTCAGACCGCCGCGCAGCTTGTTGACCACCAGGGTCGCCAGCGCTTCGCCTTCGATGTCTTCCGCGATGATCAGCAACGGACGGCCCGACTGGACAGCCGCTTCGAGAACGGGAAGCATCGCCTGCAGGTTCGACAGCTTCTTTTCGTGGATCAGGATGTACGGGTTTTCGAGTTCGACCGTCATCTTGTCCGGGTTGGTGATGAAGTAGGGGCTGAGGTAGCCGCGGTCGAACTGCATGCCTTCGACGGTCTCGAGCTCGAATTCGAGGCCCTTCGATTCGTCGACGGTGATCACGCCTTCCTTGCCGACCTTTTCCATGGCTTCGGCGATCTTTTCGCCGACTTCACGGTCGCCGTTGGCGGAAATGATGCCAACCTGAGCGATTTCGTTCGATCCGGACACGTCCTTCGAACGGCTCTTCAGGTCTTCAACGACCTTCGTGACGGCGATGTCGATGCCGCGCTTCAGGTCCATCGGGTTCATGCCCGCTGCAACCGACTTCATGCCTTCGGTCACGATGGCCTGGGCCAGCACGGTGGCGGTGGTCGTGCCGTCACCGGCAGTGTCGTTCGCCTTGGAGGCGACTTCCTTGATCATCTGCGCGCCCATGTTCTCGAACTTGTCCTTGAGTTCGATTTCCTTGGCGACGGTGACGCCGTCCTTGGTGATGCGGGGTGCGCCGAAGCTCTTGTCGATGACCACGTTGCGACCCTTGGGGCCGAGCGTGACCTTGACTGCGTTGGCGAGAATGTCGACGCCGCGCAGGATGCCTTCGCGCGCGTCGCGGCCGAACTTTACGTCCTTGGCTGCCATTGGTGTTTCTCCTGGATATCTGGGTTTGTTGAGGAAAGGTCAGAAGGATCCGGCAATCAGCCGATGATCCCCATGATGTCGCCTTCCTTCATGATCAGCAGGTCTTCGCCGTCGATCTTGACTTCGGTGCCGGACCACTTGCCGAACAGGACGCGGTCGCCTGCCTTTACGTCGAGCGGGGTGACCGTGCCGTCTTCAGCCTTGGAACCCGAACCGATGGCGACGATTTCGCCTTCGCTGGGCTTTTCCTGGGCGCTGTCGGGGATGATGATCCCGCCGGCAGTTTTCTGATCGGCTTCGATGCGACGGACCAGTACGCGGTCGTGCAGCGGACGAAATGCCATGATAATGACCTCTCTTTCAGAGTGTGAATGTGTCGATTGGCACTCCCGGTGTGAGAGTGCCAGTGCGGCGCATTTGGGTGCGCGGCGGGGTGGAGTCAACGGGGACGGGCGTAAAAAAATTCGCGCCGTTCTGGTCAGGCGGTTGCCGCTTCAGTCCGCGCGCGCCGGATCCGTGGTCAGCCCCAGTGCCTCGCGCCGCGCCCAACGCCACGTAAGCAGGACGGCGGAGAAGACAAGGCCGATGGCCAGGCCGATCCATACCCCGGTCCCTTCGTAGGGCGTGTAGAAACCCAGCCATATCGCGACGCCGTATCCCGGCACCCAATAGCTGAAGATCGCGATCACCATTGGGACACGGGTATCCTGAAGGCCGCGCAGGGCGCCCGCGGCCACCGCCTGCACACCGTCGAACAACTGGAACGCCGCCGCCACCACCATGTACTGCACTGCAAAGCCGACCAGCGCCGCGTTCTGCGGCGCGTCGGGGTCGAGGTATATCTGGAGCAACAATTCCGGGGCCAGGATCATGGCGGCGGCGGTAAGGCACATGAAGCCGCCGCCCATCGCGATGCCCACCCAACCGGCGCGGCCCATGGCGCCCCGGTTGCCCGCGCCGAAGTGATATCCGACCCGGATCGTGGCGGCTTGCCCCACGCCGAAGGGTATCTGGAAGGCGAGCGCGGCGACCTGCAGCGCCACCGTGTGCCCGGCCAGTTCCGACGCGCCGATACGTCCCATCAGCAGCGCCGCACCGCTGAACAGTCCCGCTTCGGCAAGAATGATGACCATGACTGGCGAACCGAGGCGCAGCAGCTCTTTCAGCCGTTCCCATTCGGGGCGCCACCAATTGCCGAAAATGCGGTAGCGGCGCAGCCTGCGATCGGTGCGTATCGCGACCAGATAGCTGGCAAAGATGAAAAGCGAGGTCAGAACGCTGGCCAGTGCCGATCCTTCCAGACCCATCGCCGGGGCGCCCAGATTGCCGAACACGAACGCATAATTGCCCAGCACGCTGGCGAACAGGGCAAGGCCCGTAATCGCCGTGGCAAATATCGGGCGGCCAAGCGCGCTGACGAAATTGCGCAGCACGTTGGCCGCGATCATCGGCACCATCGCCCACATGACGATACGCAGGAAAGCGCCCGCGCGGTCGGACAGAACGGCATCCTGGCCCGCGGCAAGCATGATTGCTTCCCCGAACCAGCAGATCACCATTCCCACGAGGCCCGCGGCCACCGCGAGCCACAAGCCCATGCGGACCGAGCGGCGCACTTCGCGAACCGCATGGCGACGGCGGCCCAGTTCTTCCGCGATCAGCGCCGCGACGATGCCCGTCAGGCCGGAAAACGCCCACATCAGCAGGCCGAACAGCGCGATCCCCAGCGCAGAGGCCGCCAGTTCGCGTTCACCCAGGCGCGCCACGAAGATCACGTCGACCGCGTGGACCAGCATCTGCAACAGATTGGCCAGCGCCAGCGGCCACGCGAGCTTGTAGGTCGCACGGATTTCGTCGCGCCAGCCGTCGCTGCCGATGGGCAGGGGCTTCAAGGCATGGTCGTGCGTCATGCAGCCGGCCCGATTATGCCAAGGTTGGCCGCAGACCAAGCTGTTGCCTTGCGTCTCCTGCGATTGGTCGCCGGGCGCGGCAAACCCGCAACACGCCGCAAGCCGGGTTGGTGGCGGTTCAGGCGTTTGATACCGCTGGCACCGAAAATTAACGCTGTCGTGCAAACGTGCGGGACAAGGAGCCGCCATGACCATCATGGCGCAAGGCGACAACCGCGCAGGAGGCGGACGAAAATATGCAGGGTCTGTTGGAAGACAAGGGCGAAGCGCCGCTTGGCCGCACCGAGGTGCGCCGCAAGCTGTTCCTTGCCGCCACGGCATCGCAAACCGATGCGACCTGCGCCGTCACCGTCCATAACATCTCCACCACGGGGCTTTTGTTGAGCACGGGCGAACGGCTCGATCTCGACGATTATCTGACCGTGGTCCTGCCGGACGTGGGCGAACGCGCGGCCCAGATCGTCTGGCGGGCCGATGGCCTTTACGGGTGCCGTTTCAAGCGGCCCCTGACCCGCTCGGAAGTGAGCGCCAGCCTCCTTCGTTCGCCAAGGCCGCCCGAGAGCGAGGAGGCCGAGGCTGCGGCACCTGAAACCTTTGGCCAGCGCCTGCGCCGCCTGCGGTCCGCATCACGGCATTCCATGGCCGAACTTGCCGCCAGGGTCGGGGTCAGCAAGCCGACCTTGTGGAAGTGGGAAACCGACAAGGTCCGCCCGCGCGAAGGGGCGTTGCGCGCGCTCGCCATGGAATTCGGGATGGAGGAGATGGAACTGCTCTATGGCAGGCGCCCCGACACCCTGCCCTTGCCGGTTCCGGCTGCCCCGGCAGAGGAGCAAGGCACACTTGCCGACCGCATTGCCAGAAGCCGGGAAAAGATCGCCGAACACGCAGGTGTGCCGGTGGATCGGGTCACCGTGGATATCGACTGGAACTAAGGGTTCCGGCTGTCTCGAAATGGGGCTGACGCGGTTGCGATTCGCGAAACCGTGGTTGCCGTGGTAATGCTGCCCCCGAGAATCGAGCCGCACCGAGGGAGGGGGCGATGCGTTACACGACATCTTGTTCACTCGCCGTTGCAGTCATTTACGGGCTGAGCGCCTCTGCCGCTGTGGCCGATGCCGATGGGGTTGATGCCCTTCCGGCCGCCACGGCCACCGCCACCGCCACTGCGGTCGCCAGCGAAGTCTTCACCGACGTTCCGATGGACGATTACGACCAGCCATCGGTCGTCTTCGGCCGCGCAGTCGATCTTGCCGGGGCCGATATCGAACCGGCCATGTCGGCACTTGGCGCCTACTCGGGCAGCCTGCCGAACGGGCGCCCGCTGGCCGGGGGCCGCCTCACCAGCGGGTTTGGGATGCGCTATCATCCCACGCTGGGCGGCACGCGTTTTCATTCGGGCATCGATCTTGCCGCGCCCACGGGCACACCCGTCATGGCGACATCCGCCGGGCGCATTGTCGGCGCAGGCTGGGGCGGGGGTTACGGAATACTGGTCACCGTTTCCCACGGCGGCGCGGTAGAATCGCGTTACGCGCACCTGTCGGCCGTTGCCGTCAGGCCGGGCGAAACCGTGCGGCAGGGCCAGATCATCGGGTATGTTGGGTCCACCGGCCGGTCCACCGGCCCGCACCTGCATTACGAAACGCGCGTGGGCGGCCGTCCGGCCGATCCGGGTTCGCGCTGGTAATCGCCGGCGATCAGCCGATCGTCATCACCACACTGTCGCTGTTGGGATCGTAACGCAGGTCGACGCCTGCGCTGCGCAGTTCGGAAAACGTCTGCAAGCCGTCCTTTCCGGCACCGGCCTTCAGCGTATCGTCCTGTCCCGCCCGCGCCAGCATCCTGCGCAGGTCCGCCGTGTCCACCAGAAGACGGGAACGCCCATCGACATGGATCGGCAGCGAACCGACCTCGCGGGTGCCGATGCGCACGGTCTTGCGAACCACGATTGCGTCCCCCCGCACCGCTTCGCCGGCGCTTCCCGGTGTGCCGATGTCGAAATTGACGGGAATGATCCCATCGGGCCCGATCACCCGTTCGCTGCGCGCAGCAGCCAACGCTTGCGTGCCGGATGCGTCAGCCGATCCGGGCACGTCCGTATCGGCATTGCCAGCCGCCAGTTCCTCGGCGGCGATCTGGATATCGGGCAGCGCAGCGGCCCCTGCATCCGTGGACGGCAGATCGATGCGCGTGAAATTGGGCAGCGGCACGCCCGAGATTTCCGGCCTGTGCCACGCGGCGTTATCGACCAGCACCGCCGCCACCGCAACGCACGCGGCAAATCCCGCAGCGGCAAGCGCCAACTGTCTGGACCCGCGAAACGCCATGGCTGAATGCCCCTTCTTCAAACCCCGAGAAACGCAGGAATATCACAAGAAATTGCGGTGGGCGAGGGGGACCGCGCCCGCCTCAGGTGGACACCCGGCTGCGGTAGGTGACGTTCACCCTTTCGGATACCAGCAGGTACGGCAACCAGATGAATACGCTCACCAGAACCTTGGTCACATTGCCTTGCAGCAGGGCGAGCATAGCCTGCGCCACGTCCGGCGGCAGGGCGGGCTGGGTATGCACCACGTGCGCGCTGGTCAGCTGGAGGCCGATATCCATCAGCCAGGTCAGGACCAGCATGCGCGGGAACATCGGCACCGCGCGCAGCGCCATGACGAAACACACGATGTACAGGAAATTCATCGCCATGTTCTCGAACGCCATGACCAGGAACAGCGTGCGTGCCCAATCGGGGGCCATCGCGCTCATCGCGGGCATGGCCAGCAGGAATTCCCCGCTGCGCAGCACCACGTTCAGCAGAAGGCCGACCAGCAGCGACGCCATGATGCCCGTGGGGCCGAACAAGGGGTGCCGGCGTGCGTCCGCGCGGTCCAGCGGGCGCCAGCGCCCCGCCAGCGCGATTCGGCGGCGGGGGGCCCACCTGTCTTCCCCCGCGGGGAACGCCCGTTCCGCCAGGCGCAGGGCCACCGTCGGCGCCAGCGCGATCAGCGTGTAGGGAAGAAACGCCGCGGCAAAATCCACGAAGGTGTAGATCGGCGATGGCGACCGCACGACCTTGAGCAGCGAAAAGCACAGCCAACCAGTGATCCACCACGGCAAGGCCCGGTCCAGAAACGGGCGCAGGCCGGCCACTACGCGCTTCGATCGTTCGTCGAAACGGTGCAAGTAACGGGCGATCATTTCGCCCAAACTGTGCCATCGCGGGATCATGTTATACGAAATGCAGCCTTTGGTTGCCGGTTTCAATGCCTGGCCGGTTTGCCGCGAATCAAACGTTAACGCCAAAAATCCGCAGGTTTCCGCCATAAACTTCTGCGAATCAGGATGAAATTGATATTTGTGGGTGTTGCCATCACGCCGCCAAATGGCCGCGTATTAACCAAATTCTTAAACAAAATTTCCCTCAACATATTGAAAAGCAACCTGAAAATTTAACCGTTACCGAAAAGTTGACTGATGTTGCACTTGGGGGGATTATTCAGGGGTTCTGTGAGGGAACAGGCGTTTCTGAACCGGCGCAATTGCCGGTTAAAAACATAAGCGGTCGCCGGTTCCAGAAATACCCGCACAGACGAGGGCAAGCCGGAAATAGAGGCCGGAGCTCTTCTGTTTAGAATTGGGGGGGCTCCTCCCGCTTGGACTTAGGGTAATTCATCATGACCAACTTCATCAAGAACTTCGCTGCTGACGAATCTGGCGCCTCGGCTGCCGAATATGCACTGATCCTCATCGTTGTCGGCATCGCCATCGTTGCCGGCTCGACCTTCCTCGCCACCTCGATCAGCGGTGCGATGAGCAAGACGGGTAACTGCATCACCAACGGCACGACCACTTCTTGCGCTGGCGCTGCCTAAGCAACTGAAGGGCCGGCTCCTGCATCGCAGGGGCCGGCCATCTTCGTTACGACAAGCAGTGTTCGATAACCGGGGGGGGTCCGCATGGAACGGCGCAATATCATAATCATCGGGGTGGCCGTAGTATTCGGCCTTTTGGCCGTTTACCTGGCCAACGCCTATTTCTCCGGGGTTGAGGCGCAACAGGAACGCGTTGCGGAAGAACAGCAGCTCGTGCGTGTGGCCGTTGCCACCCAGGACCTGGATTTCGGTTCCGCGCTGACTGCCGAAAACGTCCGCCTGGTCAACTGGCCCGCACAGTCGGTGCCGACAGGCGCGATTACCGACCTGTCCCGTTTCGCGGGTACCGATGTGGCCATCAGGCCGATCGCGCAGGGTGAACCCATCCTGCAATCACGAATTTCCACGCGCGCCGTGCTTTCGGAAAACATCCCCGAAGACATGCGCGCCGTCACCATCCCCGTAAACGAAGTTGCCGGCGTTGCCGGTTTCGTGACTCCCGGGGATGTCGTCGACGTTTTCATGACCCGCACCATTCCGGGCGGCGAAGATGAAAAGGTCACCGCCGTTATCCTCGAGAACGTGCAGGTCATCGCAATCGACCGGCGCGCATCGGAAAACAGCACCGAACCGCAGGAACTGAAGATGGCGACGTTGCTGGTTGACCAGTTCAACGCCCAGAAGCTTGCCCTGGCGACCGAAAGCGGCCGCCTGACGCTGGCGCTTCGCAATGTCGAAAACCAGACCACCGGCGCCACCCAGATGGTGACGACCCGTGATCTGCCGGGCGGCCGTCTGCGTTATGCATCGCGCAGCACCGCACCCAGCAGCGCCCCTGCACCGCGGACGCCCGCCTATCGCGCCGCGCCCAGCGCACCGGCCAGTGCCGCCGGTTCCACAGCGCCCAGCTATGGCGGTCCGACCATGCTAATTTATCGCGGCACCGACGGTGCCCGCCAGGAGGTGAACCGTGGCAGCAACTGATATGATCCGGCGCGCGGTTACCGCCGCCGCCCTGCCGCTGGCGCTGATGGCGGCCGCACCGGCCGCCGCGCAGTATACCGGCGGCAACATCCACGCCGGCACGCTGGAAATCCCGGTCAACAAGAGCCAGGTGGTGACGGCCGATCGCCCCATCGCCAAGGCGCTGGTCGGTAACGCCGAAATCGCCGATATCGTCGCGCTGACGGAAAATTCGCTCTACGTGCTGGGCAAGGGCATGGGCACCACCAGCCTGACCCTTTACGACACGCGCGGCCGCGTTCTTTCCGTGATGGACATTTCGGTTGGCCCCGACGCGGAAGCGTTTCGCGGCCAGGTCACGCGGCTGATCCCCGGCGGCCAGATCGACGCGCATATTTCGGGCGAATCGCTGGTCCTGACCGGCATCGCCACCGACGTCGGCATGGTCGACCGTGCCGTTCAGCTGGCGCGCACCTATGCCGGTGACAAGGTCGTCAACATGATCGCGCTCGGCAGCAGCCAGCAGGTCATGCTGGAAGTGAAATTTGCCGAAGTGAACCGTTCGGTCGGTGAAGACATCGGCGCCCGCGGCTTTGCCACCGATCGCGGCGGCGATTTCAACTCGGTCTTCGGGCCGGGTTCGCAGGTTGTGAACGGCGTGTTCAACGCCGCGTCCATCCAGAACAGCTTTGGTGCCATCGGCGCCGGTTTCAGCGCGCTGGGGATCGATTTCGATGTGTTCCTGAACGCGCTGGAAGAAAAAGGCTTCGCCAAGACGCTGGCCGAACCGACGCTGGTTGCCCTTTCGGGTGAAAAGGCATCGTTCCTTGCGGGCGGCGAATTCCCGATCCCCGTGGTCCAGTCCGGCAACGGCGGCGGCGGCGAGGGCGGCTTTTCGCAGGTTACGGTGGAATTCAAACCGTTCGGCGTCAGCCTCGGCTTCACGCCCACCGTGCTGGGTGACAACACGATCAACCTCATCGTCGAACCCGAAGTCAGCTCGATCGATCCGGCGGCTTCGATCCAGCTCAACGGTATCTCCATCCCGGGGCTGCAGACCCGCCGTGCATCCACGACGCTGGAACTGCGCGACGGCGAAAGCTTCGCCATCGCCGGGCTGCTGCAACAGGACTTCAAGACCACGGTCAACCAGGTCCCGCTGCTGGGCAATATTCCGATCCTCGGTGCCTTGTTCCGTTCGACCCAGTTCCAGAAGGGCGAAACCGAACTTCTCATCATCGTGACGCCGCGACTGGTGAAGCCGATCAAGCCTTCGCAGGTGCGCCTGCCGACCGACCGGGTCCGCGACCCGAATGCGGCGGCAACGATCCTGTCGGGCGAACCATACGATCCGGTACCGGCAAGCCAGCTTGCCGCACCGCAGGCGCCTGCCGCCGAACAGGGGGACGATTATGAATATTGATACGCTGCGCCGCTGCGCCTTGATCGCCGTGCTTCCGGCGCTGGCCGGGTGTGCCGACCAATCGATTTTCGAAGCCCCGGGCGATGCGTCCTTCGGGGAAGCGAACCGGCAGACCATGATGGCCCAGATCGTCAATCCCGAACCGGAATACGACACCGAAATGACCACCAGCGGCGAACACGCTGCCGACGCGGTCGAACGGTATCGTGACGGCACGGTGAAACAGCCGGCTTCGATCCGCACGACGGATGTTGGCTCTGGTGGACCGAACTAGGTTCGGAGAATGAGGATACGATGGCTTGGCTAGGGAAATTCTGGAGTAACGAGAGCGGCGCCAGTGCTGCGCTTTACGCCCTCGCGCTCCCGGCCCTGGTCGGAATGGTGGGAATCGGTTTCGATTATTCACGCATTGCCTCGATGGATTCCGAACTCCAGAACGCTGCCGATCAGGCCGCACTGGCCGGGGCGACCCAGCTGGACCAGACCGCCGGTTCCATAACGCGGGCCACCGCGGCGGCACGAAACGGTCTCGTCACGAACTCCACCTTGTTCGCCAACGATAGCCAGGGGCTGACCGTCACCATCCCGACGACCGGCGTCTTCTTCTACGAAAAGCTTGTCGATGCCGAAGCGGGCACCAACCCGATCGACACGGCGGCGGTTGGGGCGGACGCCAAGGCCAATTTCATCCGCGTCAAGGTCGACACGCGCACGGCCAACTTCGCGCTGACCCCGGTTGTCGGCGCGATCAAGGGCACCATCGATGCCGAAGCGGTTGCGGGTATCGGCTCGGCCCTGTGCCGTACGCCGCCGTTGATGATCTGCAATCCGTCGGAACCTTCGACCAACACCAACGCCAACCTGCCTTTCAACGCGGACAATTATGTCGGCATCGGCCTGTACCTCAAGGGCGGGGCCAACGGCGGCGGCGGCTCCTGGGCGCCGGGCAATTTCGGTTACCTCGACACGGTCCCGGGTTCGGGTGGTGGTACGCCCGATCTGCGCAAGGCGCTGGGTTGGGATATCCCGCCGGGCGAATGCGTGTCGAAAACGGCCAACGATTCGGTCGACACCGACACCGGTAACAAGACCGACATCGGGGATTCGATCAACACGCGTTTCGACATCTACAACGGCGACGTGTCATGCCCGACAGGCGGCAAATGCCCCGCATCGATCAACAGCACCAAGGACGTGGTGCACACCGATTTGTTCACGGGGACCAACGCCTGCAAGGACCATGGCAACGGCTGGCACGAGACATCGGGGACCCGGTATCTTCCCGGCAGCAACGCCGCCCTGACCCTTTCGCCTACCACGATCCCCACATCGATGGGCCACCCGCGCGACGTTTGCCACGCGACCGATCCCAACGCGTGCAGCGGGCCGCTGGGTGACGGGTTCTGGGACCGTGACGCTTATTTTGCATCGCATTACCGGCGCGCGGACGGAACGTACTGGGGTCCGACGGAATGGACCGATCTCAACCACACCAACCTCTCCAAGAGCGGCGGGACCGGTACGCGCTATCGCTTCCCGACGCGGTACCAGGTGTATCTCTGGGAAATTGCGAACCGGGGAAAACTGATCGACGGTGTGGTGGTGCTTGGCGGGCCGAACGCGAATTCGGCCTATGGCACGCCGCAGTGCAGCGCGAGCAAGGGCTTCGGTGCGGGCACCGAACCGTCCACCACCGTGGCTGACCGTCGCCGGCTTTCCGTCGCGGTGATCAATTGCAAGGCGCTCGACGTCAAAGGCAATTCGAAGGACGTGGCCGTGGTCGAGTTCATGGACGTGTTTCTCGTGCAGCCATCGCTCAATCGCGCTCGCACCAAGAAAGACGAAATCTACGCCGAGATCATCGGCAAGACGACGGCCGGTTCGGCCGGCGAAACCGCAGGGACGGTCATCCGCCGCGATGTTCCGTATCTGGTCAAGTGACCCGCCTGCGCGCCTTTTCCCGGTGCCAGTCCGGCGCTGCCGCTGCCGAACTTGCGTTGATGCTGCCCCTGCTGGTGGTGATGCTGTTCGGGGCGATTGAGGTCGCGTATTATTTCTACAGCCAGCACCAGGTGGTGAAGGGTGTCCGCGACGGCGCGCGCTATGCCAGCCGGCAAAGTTTCGAGTCGATCAATTGCACCTCGTCCTATGCCATGCCCACGGCGACCATGACCGCCATTCAGGAAGTGACCCGGACCGGCAGGCCTTCGGGCGGCACGGCCAGGGTGCCGGGATGGGTGAACGCAAACGTCGCGGTCGCCGTAAGCTGCCCGTCGACCGCGCTGACCACGGGTATCTACAAGAACGAACCCAATGCGCCGGTTGTCACGGTCACGGCCGATGTCGACTACCGGTCCCTGTTCGATGGGGTTGGCATCCTCACCGACGATTATGACCTGAACGCAACGCAGCAAGCAGCGGTGATGGGCATATGATCGGAACAGGAACCTGCAAACGCTTCATGGCGGACGAAAGCGGCGCGGCGGCGGAATTCGCCCTGATGCTGCCGATCATCATGCTTTTCCTGGTCGGCATCGTCGACGCGGGCCGGTTCGCCTACGAATTCAACCGCGGCGAAAAGGCGAGCCAGATCGGCGCGCGCGTGGCGGTGGTCACCTCGCCGCTGGTCAAGGAACTGGAAACCTACACCTTCGTCGGCAAAACGGTGGGCACGCAAACCGTGACCCAGGGCGACCGCATTCCGATAGGTGCGCTGGGTACGATCAAGTGCACCGCGACGGCTTGCACCTGCGAAACCACGCCATGCCTCGACGGAACGCTGACCATCAATACGGTCGCATTCGGTGTCCTGGCCGCCCGGGTGAAGCAGATCTGGCCTGCCGTGGCGGATGCCGACATTACGGTTGAATACACCGGCTCCGGCCTCGGTTACGCCGGCAATCCGTCCGGCATGGATGTCGCGCCGTTCGTTACGGTGCGTCTGGCGGGCAAGAAGTTCAAATCGATCCTGTTGTTCGGGAGCGAGGTGAATTTGCCCGACTTCGGTTACACTTTGACGATGGAAGACGGCGCGGGGGACAAGTTCAACTGATGTCCGTTCGCGAAATAATAATCATTTCTCTCGGAAATGCGGATCGACGCGATCGTAAAGAATCGCGCGGCTCGGGTATGTTCAATGTGTTCTTGGGAGGGGCAGCAACTCAATACGGTATTGAAGAAAGAATGGTCGGGTGAACGAAATGGGTCATGGCGAACATATTCTAAACCACACGAAAGGATCGGAATTGCAATTGTCCGCGCCCCTGACGGTTATCGCATCTGCGGCATACGTGGACGGGTTGCGCGATTCAGTCGGATCGAACTGGATTTCCGATGCGAACTTCATCGCCATCGAAGCCGGTGACCCCATTCCCGAGCACGAGGTGGCCCAGTCGGGCATCGTCCTGTTCGAAGTCGATCCCGCCGTTCCGTCGAGCATGGATCGCATCCGCAAGTTGCGTCAGATGCGCCCCGCCATGCCGCAGATCGTGGCCATGCGAAACGTCGATCTCAAACTGGTGCGGACCCTGGTTCGCGAAGGTGTGGCCGATGTCGTCGAACTGCCGTTTTCTCCCGAAGAAATCCTGCAGACGGTCGTCGCGGTCCTCGAAACCCACCGCGATGCCATCGGTAGTGAAGTGGCGCTGGCGCCGGTCATTGCCGTGACCCGGGCGCTGGGCGGTTCGGGTGCGACCACCATTGCCAGCCACCTTGCCGCCTCGCTTGCCCATGCCGAAAGCAAGCCGCGGGTCTGCGTCTTCGATCTCGACATCCAGTTTGGCCGCATGGCCGAAGTCCTGGGGCTCTCGCCCCGGCGGTCGCTGTCCGATCTTCTCGAAGCTGGCAAGCGCATTGACGGCGCCTTGCTCCAGACCGTGGCCGAACACCATTCCAGCGGCATCGCGCTGATCGCGGCCCCGCAGGAAATCATGCCCATCGAGGCGCTGAAGATCGACGACCTGCTGCGAGTCATTGAACTGGCCCGCGGCGAATTCGACTACGTCATACTCGATCTGCCCTCCAGCCTCACGAACTGGACGCTCAACATCCTGTCCAAGGCGGACAATGTGGTGATGGTGGTCGAGCAGAGCCTGGCCAGCCTGAAACAGGCGCGCCGGCGGCTCGATCTTTTCCGTACGCTTGGCCTCGATCACAGGTTGGTTTCGATCGTCGTCAACCGCACCGAAAAGAAGCTGTTCGGTTCGATCACGATGGGCGATGTCGAGGACGCGCTGGGCAGGCCCGTTTTGGCCGGCGTCGCGCTCGACCAGCAGACGCTTTCCGCGGCTCAGGACCAGGGCGTTCTTGCTGGCAGCGTGCGGCGCAAGAGCCCGTTCGTGGCGGATATGGAGAAGCTCTCTGAAAGAATTGCCATTCGGGTAGAGGAACATCGCTCATGAAGTGGCAATTTGGCGGGACCAAGGGCGAAAACCTCGAAGAACAGGAAGCGTTTGACCCGCAGCCTGTGACGACGTTCGAAGTGGACAAGGAGCTGGACAAGCTTCTCAACCTCAAGACCTCGATCCACCGCAAGCTGCTCGACCGGATCAATCTGGGAATGCTCGAACGCCTTTCGCGCGAGCAGATCCAGGACGAAATCGGCGACATCGTTCTTGGACTCCTCATGGAAGAGGATGCCGCGCTCAACGCAAATGAACGCAAGCGCCTCGTGGGCGAAGTGCTCGACGAATTGCTCGGCCTCGGCCCGCTCGAACCTCTCCTCGCCGATGAATCGATTACCGATATTCTGGTCAACGGGCACAAGGATGTGTTCGTCGAACGGTTCGGTATCCTGGAACGCGTGTCGACGCGTTTTCAGGATGAAAAGCACCTGCTGCGGATCATCCAGAAAATCGTCAGCGCCGTTGGACGCCGGGTGGACGAATCCTCCCCCTTCGTCGATGCGCGGCTTGCCGACGGTTCTCGTGTCAACGCGATCGTTGCGCCGCTCGCCATCGACGGTTCCCTGCTCTCCATCCGTAAATTCGCCAAGAAGCGGATCGGGATGGAAAAGCTTATCGAACTTGGCTCCATCCCGCAGGCCGTTGCCGATGTGCTGGCCGCTATCGTCAAGTCGCGCCGCAATGTCCTGATTTCCGGCGGTACCGGTTCCGGCAAGACCACTCTTTTGAACGCCCTGTCGTCCTATATCGACGGGCGCGAACGCATCGTGACGATCGAGGATTCGGCCGAACTGCAGCTTCAGCAGGAGCACGTGGCCCGTCTCGAAACCCGCCCGGCCAACATCGAAGGCCGCGGCGAGGTGACCCAGCGCGACCTGGTCAAGAACGCCCTGCGTATGCGCCCGGATCGTATCATTCTTGGCGAAGTCCGTTCTGGCGAGGCGTTCGACATGCTTCAGGCCATGAACACCGGCCACGATGGGTCGATGACCACGGTACACGCCAACACCGCGCGCGATTCCCTGTCTCGCGTCGAACAGATGATCGGCATGAGCGGGATCGAGATATCGCCCACATCGGCGCGGGCGCAGATTGCATCGGCAGTCAACGTAGTGATCCAGATCGGTCGTCAGGCCGATGGTCGCCGCCGCCTTCTCAGCCTGTCGGAACTGGTCGGGATGGAAGGGCAAACCATCACGATGCAGGAAATTTTCCGCTTCAAAATGGAAGGGCGCGGGGAAAACGGCGAAGTCCTGGGCCGGCATGAAGCTACGGGTATTCGCCCGAAGTTCCTCGAAAGCGCGGCCGAACACGGGATTGCGGTTCCCGCAGACCTGTTCCGGCCCAATCTCGATTTGGGGAAAGCGTAGTGTTCAGCGCCGACGTCGTCCGTTTTCTTGTCCTGCTGACCGTTTTCGCGTCGATCTTCCTGCTGTCGCAGGTTTTCCTGCGGGTCGGCCTTGCCGGACGCGCCCATGCCGGTGCGGTCAACAAGCGCCTCAAGCTGATCGCGACCGGGCACAAGCGCGAGGATATTCTGGGTGCTCTGCGCAAGCATGACCCGTTGAGCAATCCGGTGCGACTGGGCCTGTTCACGACCCAGTACAACAATTTTCGCCGCAACCTCATGATGGCGGCGATACCATTCGGCTTTGCCCAGATACTGCTCGGCATGGCGGCGCTTTTCGCGCTTGTCGTGCTGGTCGTCAGCGTGGTCGCGGTCAATTCGGGGTTCGCGCTGGGGTTCGGAATTATCCAGCTGATCCTTGCCATGGCCGCCGCAGTCGCGATCGGGCTGCCGGTGTTCGCCACGGGATACATGGCCCAGCGGCGCCGTAAAAAAATGCAGGAACAGTTTCCGGTCGCTCTGGACATCTTCGTGCGTGCCTTGCGGTCCGGTCACCCGGTGACCTCGGCGATCGAGCTTCTGACCGAAGAAATGGGCGATCCGATAGGGTCGGAGTTCGGCCTGATCGCGGATGAAATATCCTACGGTGCCGACCTTACCGAAGCGCTGGAAGACATGGGCGAACGCTGGGATCTCGAAGATCTGCGCATGTTTGCCGTATCGTTGTCGGTCCAGAACGAAACCGGCGGCAACTTGGCGGAAATCCTGGATTCCCTGTCCAAGGTGATCCGTGAACGCGCCAGCCTGTTTCTGAAGGTGCGCGCGCTCAGTTCCGAAGGCCGCATGACCGGCTGGCTTTTGACGGCGCTACCGGTGCTGACCTTCGTCATACTCTTCACGATGAACCCCCAATTCTATCTCGAAGTGGCGACCGACCCGATTTTCTACATCGGCTTCCCCCTGATGATCCTGTGGTTTTTCGCCGGCGTTTTCTGGATCAAGAAACTGGTCAATCTGAAGGTCTGACATGCTCAATTTCCTGATCGTCAATCCGATTGCCCGTTTGTCGCTTCTGGCGCTGATTTTTGCCGTGGTCATCATCCTCGTCGTCACTTTCGGACGCCTATCGTCGCGTCGGATCGAGACGCGCCAGAACATTCAGGAAATTGCCGGTGGCGGGGTGAAGCGGCGGGAATCGCTTCAGGACAAGCGCACCAATGCGTGGGCCGATTTGGCGGAACGCATCGAAAGGGCCGGATTGAGCCTGTCCGACACCAAGGGCGATGTGCTGCGCGACAGGCTGATGGCGGCAGGTTACACATCACCTTCGGCACCGAAGGTCTTTACCCTTTCGCGGTTCGTGCTCGTGATCGCGCTGCCGCTTCTCTACCTTGTCTTCCAGCGCATGACCGCAGCGGAACAGAGTTCGGGCGAACTATACGTTTACGGCTCGCTCCTGGCTCTTGCCGGTCTGTACCTGCCCAACCTCATTGTCAGCGCCAAGGCCGATCGCCGGCGCGAAGCCGTCACGAACGGCTTTCCCGACTGCCTCGATCTCATGCTCGTCTGTGTCGAAGCGGGCCTGGGGCTGGAAGCGGCCATGGACCGGGTGGGGCGCGAAATGGTGCATTCGCACCCGCTCATCGCCAACATGCTGCTCGAGGTTACGTTGCAGTTGCGGGCCGGTGCGCGCCGCGAAGATGCGCTGCGCCGCATGGGCGAACGAAGCGGTGTGACGGAGATCAAGAGCTTCGCCACACTGCTGATCCAGTCGGACAAGCTGGGCACCAGCGTGGCCGATACCTTGCGGGTCTATTCTGCCGAAATGCGCGAAAAGCGCCGGTTGCGTGCTGAAGAAAAAGCGCACCGTCTGCCGGTGATCATCTCGATCCCGCTGGTCGTCAACATGCTGCCGACAATGATCGGCGTGCTCATGATGCCCGGCATCGTCCGGATCGTTCGAGAACTCATTCCTGCCATGGGAGGTGGCTGATTATGTCCAAGCTCATCAAGATCGCAACCATCGGGGCCGCCGCGTTGCTGGTAGCCGGATGCCAATCCTCGCCGCTCGCCGGATGGACCTTTTCCAAGACCAAGGTCGCGCGTCAGGCGCCAGACAAGATCAAGGGCTCCGTCGAACTCGAGGAAGGGCGCATGCACCTTCGCAATGGCAACATTTCGCAGGCTGTTGCATCCTTCCAGCTGGCGCGGCTTGACCCCGACAGCGCAGCGGCTGCGAACAACGGCCTCGCCGTATCCTATGCCAAGATCGGCCGCTTCGATCTTGCGGATCGGTATTTCCGCGTCGCGGTATCGCTGGCTCCGGCGGAAACGAAATACGTAGCCAATCTTCTGCGTTTGCAAGGGCGGGCAAATTACGCACGACGCGGGCAGGCCGCGGCCGAGCTGGCGGCGCTGGAATCTGCGCGCGAGCAGGAGGCGCTGGCCGATGCACGCCGCAAGGAAGAGCAGGTCCATCGCCTGTCGCATGGCGAATTCCGTATTCAGACAGCAGCACCCGAAGGGGCGCCCACGATGAAGGTGGAATACCGCCAGGCCGCAACCAAGGTTGAAGAGCCTGAGGCAAAGGAAGCCGCGCCTGAAATCGCGATGGTCGATGCGAAGGCCTCGCCCAAGCAGTTCGAACTTATTTTCGCATCATGGGCGAACAAGTAGCGCTGTGGATCGCAGGCGGCCTGGCGATTGCCGGCGCCGTCTGGGATATCCGATACCGCCGATTGCCGAACTGGCTTGCGCTTGCCCTGGGAGTGGCAGCGATTGTCGCCACCTTCCTGGCTGGCGGCTGGGCCTTGCTTGGCTCCGCAGCTATCCACGCTGTGATCGTGCTGGTCGTGGGGATGGCGCTGTTCGCGTTGAAAGCGATCGGCGCGGGCGATGCGAAGTTTTATTCCGCCGCCGCATTTGCCGTTCCCCTGGACCGTGCATTGCCCATGCTGGGCTGGGTAAGCGTGAGCGCACTGGTGATCGTTATCGCGATGACCATCTGGTATCGTGGGCTCAAGGTCATCGAAGGGGGCAAGCGCAAGAGCTGGACCCTTCCTTACGGGGTTCCGATCGGCATCGGTTTCATCGCGGTCATCCAGGACAGGCTTCTGGGCTCGATCATGTGATCACGGGCCGAGTCAGAAAACGATTCGGAACAAAGGGTTAACGTTTGCAGCGCGCGATCGGGCGCCTGTGCCAGAATGGCGCAGTTCAGTCCCGGCACATTGCCCCCTCCAAATCACTGAATCAATGCGCGAATTCAGCTTTTGATAGCAGTTTTGCCGGTTGCCCGCGTGGTTGCCGCAAATGGTTAATTTCATTGCAATAAAGTCCATTCACTGGTCTTATCAAGCCAACGATTCGTCTCGGCTGTGACTCGTTCTGTCGATGCGAACAATAAACATAGGGCCGCGAAGCAGGTGGATTGGGCAATCAAGCCCGGCCGGGTTTCGTGTTGAAATCCTGACCCTCCTTACCTCGCTTCGCGACTGGCTCCGGCGCCGCCGGCTCCTGCCTGTGATTAGTGAGGAATGTTGGAATGATGGATTTCACGGGCCGTGAGCCGACCGATGCGGGTTCCGAAACTTTCGAAGACGGATCCACTGTCAATCTCCAGAGCCAACCTGCGGGAAATCCTCAACCGGCTGGGGCGGGCGCTCGGGTTCTGAACCCCGGACCCGACAATGTCGTCGTCCTGCCTTCCGAAGCCGCGCTTGAAGGCATCGCCGTCGATGGCCGCGATATCCTGGTCACGCTGGAAGACGGTTCGGTCATCCGCATTCCCGATGGCGCTATCCTCGTCCCGCAGTTCGTGGTCGACGGAGTTACCATTCCGCCGCAGAACATCGCCGCGCTGCTGATCGGCAACGAACCGCAGCCCGCTGCGGGTTCGCCGCAGAGCTCGGGCGGTAATTTCGCTGGCGATGTCGGCGACATCCAGGCCGCCTACGCATTGGGCGATTTGCTCCCCTACACCGAACTCGCCTTCCCCGAGTACAAGGAAGAAGAGATCATTCCGAACCTGGCCAACAGGCCGCCGGAAATCATCGTCATCACCCCCGACAATCCTGCCGGTGCGATTGCCGCTATCGGCCGGGTTGACGAGGAAGGCCTTCCGGCGCGCACGGTGGATGGTGTGGACGAAACGGCGGGTACCGCCCCCGATACGGATGCGGAAATCACCAGCGGCACCATCGTGTTCAGCGCCATCGACGGCGTCTCCGCGGTGCTGATCAACGGTGTCGAAGTGTCCGAAGTGGGGCAGGAATTCGTATCGCCATTTGGCACGCTGAGGATCACCAGCATCGACCTGGCGGGCGGCGAAATCGGGTTCATCTACACGCTGGCCGACAACCTTGTCGGCGAGACCGTGGACGGCTTCTTCACGATGACGGTGGTCGATACCGATGGCGACCGGGCATCGGCGACACTTCAGATCGAAGTCATCGACGATCAGCCGATTGCGCGCGATGATTCCGGTGCACAGGAAACCGAAGATGCGCCGGTAACCGTCAACGTCTTCGGCAACGATGTCGAGGGTGCTGACGGCGTGGCGATTTCGACCATCGAACTTGTCGATGGCACGTTGAGCGGAACCGGCACGCTGACCAATAATGGCGACGGCACCTTCACCTATGTTCCCGGCCCCGGCGAAGAGGGCGAGGTAACCTTCGATTACACGATCACCGACAACGACGGCAGCGATGCGCGGGCCACCGTAACCATCACCCTTCTGCCCGATTCCGTCCCACTTGGCGGCACTGCCGTCGCCAGCGTCGATGACGACGGGCTTGTCGGTGGCAACCCGAGTTCGACCGCGGGCGATCTCGATGCCAACACCGGAGACGATGCGAGCGACACCAGCGAAGCCACGTTCACCGGCACGCTGACCTTCGATCCGGGCAGCGATGCACCCGCGTCGATCGGGTTCGATCCGACGCTCGACGGCGCGACCGCGACCGTGGGTACCGAAACTGTCACTTTCTCGCTCAGCGGCTCCATACTGACCGCCACGGGTCCGCGCGGCGTGTTGTTCACGGTCGAGCTGCTTGATGCGGAAACCGGCGACTATCAGGTTACCCTGGTGGACAATGTGCTCCACGCAGGTGGTCCGAACGACGAAGGCACGGACGCATTCGTCTCGATCGATTTCATCGTCACCGACACCGATGGCGATTCAGCCGTCAGCAGTCTCGGCATCACGTTCGATGACGATGCGCCGAGCGCGTTCGACAATTCGGCCAGCGTCACCGAAGGCCTGACCGTCGAAGGCAATGTCCTGACCGACGCGGCTGACGATATCGGCGGCGCCGATGGCCTTGCCGGGCTGGTCGCGCTGACCAGCACCAATATGGACACATCCACGGTTGCGATCGTGGATGGCAATCTGGTCATTACGGGCCAGTACGGCACGCTCACCGTCGATGCGGCAACCGGTGCCTACACCTATGTGTCGAACGCCAATTCGACCAACGCCGATGCGGCCGACGTCTTCACCTACACCATCGTCGACGGCGACGGTGACACCGCGACCGCCACGCTGACGATCGACGTGGAAAACGTTGCGGGCACGGTTTCGGATAACGATGCGACGGTCAACGAAGCGGGCCTTCCCGCCGGTAGCGACGCGGGTTCCGACAGCGAAACGGCAGGTGGCCAGATCACGGTAACCGGCGTAACCGGTCCGTTGGTCTATGTCCTGACCAGCCCCACCGACGGCGATTTCGGTACCCTTGTGCTGGACCCGGACACTGGCAGCTACACCTACACGCTCGACACGCCGTTCACCGATGGCAACACGGCGGAGAACACGACCAACACCGTCAACGGAGCCGAAAGCTTCGATTACGAAGTGTACGACACCGCCGGCAACCTGATCGGCAGCGGAAGCGTCGTCGTCAGCATTATCGATGACGTTCCCGACGCGGTTAGCGAAACTGCACTTTCGATCGCCGAGGATGCCAGCGCCCCTGCGGCCTTGTCCGGCAATGTGATGGATAACGATGTCGAAGGCGCGGACGGCGCTACGGTGACCTCGGTCACCATCGGCGGCACGGACTATGCCGTTGCGGCAACCGGCACCACGTCGGTCGGCACCGCCAACGGTGCCTACACCTTCGATGCGGCGGGCAACTGGACCTTCGATCCGGCGACCGGACTGGACCAGACCAATGGCCCGATCGACGCGTCCTTCACCTACACGCTTACCGATGGCGACGACGATTTCGACATCGCCACGCAGCCGATCACCATCACCGACGGCGCCGATCCCCTTGCGGGGCCGCCGGTGTCGCTTTCGGTTGACGATGAAAACCTGGCCAACGGGTCCGATCCTTCCACGCCGGTGACCGACAGCGCCAACATCGTCTTCACCCCCGGATCCGACGCCATCGCCTCGATCGTGTTCGATGACAGCGCGACCGCACTCGATGCGCTTGGCGGCGGACTGACGTGGGAACGCGTTTCCGACACACAGATCGTGGGCCGCGACGGCGCCGACACGATTGTCGTGCTCGACCTTTCCGTAACCGGCACCACCGCCACGGTTACGCTGACACTTACGGACAATTACGCGCTTCATCCTGACCTTGGCGATGACCTTGCCCAGCTCGGCTCGGTGCTGGTCGTTGCGACAGATATCGATGGCGACGCCGTTTCCGCCGCTGTCTCACTCAACGTGTCGGACGATCTTCCCACGCTTGATGCGGTTGCAGCCGGCGCGGGCACGCTGGAAGTCGATGAAACCGATCTCGGCACCGATGCCAGCGCGGACTTCTCGGCCCTGTTCACGCCCGATTACAACGCGGACGGACCCGGCAGCGTTTCGCATTACGTCCTGGGTATCGCGGCCGGTTCGACTGGCCTTGTCGATACACTTTCGAATGAAGCCGTGGTGCTGACGCTCGAAGCTGGCGCCGTGGTTGGCCGTACGGCAACCGGCGGCGACATCGTCTTCGTTGTGACCGTCGATGCCAGCGGCACGGTAACGCTCGACCAGCAACGTGCAGTCGTTCATGCGGATAGCACGGACCACGACGATGCGACCACGCTGCTGACGGGCGACATCATCACGCTGAGCGCAACCGTAACCGACGCTGATGGCGATACCGCCACGGCAACTGCGGCAATCGGCGGCGCCCTGTCTTTCCGTGACGATGGTCCGTCGATCGATGCGGCCGTTATCGACGGTGACCAGATCGTTCTCATCACGCAGGATGTCGACACGATCGGCGCGGCGTCGGATACCGATGTGACGGCGATCAACTTCGGCAACGCGTTTTCGGTGGCATCGTCGTCCTATGGATCGGACGGTGCAGGCAGCATCGACTGGGATTTTGCCTTCGTGATCGATAACCCCAATTCGGGTCTGTTCAGCGACGGCGTGCCGGTTACGCTGGCGTTCGACGGTGCGGATATCGTCGGTTCGGCTGGCGGCACGGACGTGTTCCGCCTTTCGGTCGATGCCGACACGGGCGTTGTCGCGCTGACGCAATACGAAGAGATCGACCACGCGCTTCCGGGTGACACGTCGGCTCCTTACGACCTCCAGCTCGCAATTCTGGGTGACGGTATCCTGTCGCTGCAGGGAACGGCTTCGATCGTCGATGGCGACGGGGACGAAGCGAGCGAAACGGTTACCCTCGATCTCGGCGGAAACATCCGTTTTGCCGATGATGGGCCAAGCGTCACCGTTACCGGACTGGCGCCCGGCCTGCTGGTCGACGAAACCACGTTCGGCACCGATGATTCCGCGGATTATTCCGACGTGTTCACGTTCGACTTCGGCGCCGACGGCGCTGCGGCGGGTGGCGGTCAGGGCTATGCTCTTGGTATCGGGGCTGGCTCGACCGGCCTCGTGGACACTCTTTCGAACGAGGCTGTCGTCCTGACGCTCGAAGGCGGGCAGGTCGTCGGGCGTACGCAGACCGGCGGAGACATCGTCTTCATCGTGTCGGTCGCCGCTGACGGCACCGTAACGCTCGACCAGCAGCGCGCAGTTGTGCACGCCGACCCCACGCTCGATAACGAACCCACCGGCCTTGCCAGCGACGATCTGATCACGCTCACGGCAACGGCCACCGATGGCGATGGCGACACGTCGAGTGCAACGATCTCCATCGGCAGCGATCTGACCTTCCTCGACGACGCGCCGAGCACTTCGGGCAACCTCGAAGTCCAGCTCGACGATGACACGCAGGCCGGCGGCATCCCCGATGGCACGGGCGACGTCGATCCCGATACGGCAAACACCGCGGGCACGTTGGGTCATGATTTCGGCAATGACGGTGGCACGATCGCCTTCCTCACCTCTGGCGCGCCGTCTTCGGATTTCCGTTATGTGCAGAATGGCGCCGGTGTGCTGGTCCAGCAGTTCCAGGATGGCGCATGGGTAACTGTCGTCACGGTCACTCTGGATGCTGCGACGGGCGCTTACGCGGTCACGCAGAATGCAAATGTCCTCCACGCGCCGGGCGGCGACGAGAACGATCTCAGCTTCACCCTGACCTATCGTGTGACCGATGGCGATAACGATACGGCCGACGGCATGCTGGTGGTCAATGTCAACGATGATACGCCGATTGCAGTTGCCGGCACGTCGGCCGACAGCGTCGATGAAGATGCGCTGGTTCCCGGCGGCATCGAAGGCGGGCTTGGCGATATCGATGGTGGTGCGGGAACGGTCGATGCGACCGCATCGGGCAGCGTCACCGCGCTGTTCAGCAGCGGCGCCGATGCCCCGCTGACCTACGGTTTCGACACCGTTGCAGCGCAGGCTTACCTCACCGGCCTCGGCCTTGAATCGGGCGGCGTTGCCCTGACCTATGTGGTCACCGGCACGACTATCGAAGCGAGTGCGGGTGCCACGCCCGTGTTCACGATGAGCCTGACGACTGCCGGTGCATGGACGTTCGTACTGACCGGTCCGCTCGATCACCCCATCAACAGCACCGAAGACGACATTCTGGTGGACTTCGGCCCGCTGGTTCAGGCGACCGATGCTGATGGCGACACGGTGACTGCAACCGGTTCGGTCGTGGTCACGGTTGACGACGATACGCCGCTGGCGGTCGATGATACCAACAGCATGAGCGAAAACGCGGCATCAGTCGGCGGAAACATCCTGACCGACGGCGTGGATGACGGATTTGGTGCCGATGGCCCGGGCGATCCGGCCATCAACGCGATTGCCGGGTTCGGCGGCGCAGGCACGGTTGGCGGAACCACCGATGGTGAATTCGGCGTCCTGACGCTGAACGACGACGGTACATACACCTATGCGCTGACCCCCGGTATCCTCCAGGACCTTGCCGAGGGCGAAAGCGAAACCGATACGTTCACCTACACCATCATTGACGCCGACGGCGACGAGGACACCGCCACGCTGGTGATTACCATTACCGGTGCGAACGACGCACCCGTGGTAACCGGAAGCGTTGCAGTGGTATCGGAAGAAGGCCTTGCGATCGGCAATCCCGACGCGGACGGCGATCCGACCGACACGACCAACGATTTTGAAGATAGCGGTCAGATCACGATCGTGGATCCCGACGATGACACCTTCACCGTTACGCTTGGCTTGCCGACTACGCCGGGCCTCACGTCGGGCGGTCTGCCGATCAGCTGGGAACTCAGCCCCGATGGTCATGTCCTGACCGGAAGCACGACGGCCGGATCGGTCATCGTCGTGACGATCGACGACACGGGCGCCTGGACCATCGACCTGGTGGGTGCGATCGACCATCCCGATGGCACGGTCGAAGACATCTTCACCTTCGCCATCCCGGTCAATGTGAGCGACGGCACCACGACGACCACGGTTGCCAACGGCATCACCGTAACCGTCGAAGACGACAGCCCGGTTGCGGCGCCTGGCAACTCCAGCGGCAGCGTCGATGAAGACGCGCTGGTGCCCGACGGCATCGAAGGCGGACCCGGCGATATCGATGGCGGCGCAGGCACGGTCGGAACGATTGCGACCGGCAGTGTGACCGCCCTGTTCAGCGGCGGCGCCGACACGGCGATCACCTTCGGTTTCGACACAACCGGCGCGCAAGCCTATCTCGCCGGACTCAGTCTTGAATCGGGCGGTGTGCCGCTCAGCTATGTCGTCAATGGCAATTCCGTCAGCGCGACTGCAAACGGCGCACCTGTCTTCACCATGACGCTTGCGAGCAACGGTGCCTGGCAGTTCCAGCTGTTCGCGCCGCTGGATCATTCGGGTGTCGATACCGAAGACGAAATCACGATCGATTTCGGGCTTCTGGTGCAGGCAATCGACGCCGATGGCGATACTGTCACGGCAACTGGATCGGTCCTGATCACGGTCGATGACGACACGCCGCTGGCCGATCCTGACACCAACACGATCGATGAAGATGCCGTTTCGGTTGGCGGCAATGTCGTTGCCGACGATGCTTTCGGTGCGGATGGCGCGGGCGATCCGGCCGTAACCGCCGTTTCTGGGTTCGGCGGGGCCGGCACGGTTGACGGGACCACGGATGGTGAATTCGGGGTTCTCACCCTCAACGGTGACGGAACCTACACCTACGCGCTCACCAACAGCGCCGTGCAGTCGCTCGGCGACGGGGAAAGCGAAACCGATACCTTCACCTACACGATCGTCGATGCCGACGGAGACCATTCGACAACGACGCTGGTGATCACGATCACCGGCTCAAACGATGCGCCAATCGTCACCGGAAGCGTCGCGGCAGTGTCCGAAGAAGGCCTCCCGGGCGGAAATCCCGATACCGACGGCGTCCCCACGGACACCACCAATTCGTTCGAGGACAGCGGTCAGATCACCATCGTCGATGTGGACGACAGCAGCTTCACCGTGACGCTCGGACTGCCCAGCACACCGGGTCTGACTTCGGGCGGTTTGCCGATCACCTGGCAGCTTAGCCCCGATGGCCAGGTTCTCACCGGCGCCACGACGGCCGGATCGGTCATCTTCGTGGGCATCGATGACACCGGCGCCTGGACCGTCGACCTGGTCGGCCAGATCGACCATCCGGACGCCACGGTCGAAGATATCTTCACCTTTGACATTCCGGTAAGCGTCAACGACGGCACGGCCACGACCACGATCACGGACGGCATCACCGTTACGGTGGAAGATGACAGCCCGATCCTTGGCGATTTCTCGCCGGCTACCACGAGCGTTCCCAATTTCGATGGCGAAACCGCGAGCGGAACTTTCGATTATTCGGCTGGCGGCGACGGGCATGGGGATTTCACCATCACCTACACCGGCACACCGCTCGCCGGGGTGACCTACACCACGGTCCAGATCGACAGCGACAACGACGGGATCAACGATGGCGCGATACTGACGGCTTCGGCTGGCAGCACCACGCTTTACACCCTCGAAGTCGATACCGCCGGAAACTACACCTATACGCTGGTGACAGCCGATGCGGCGGTCGAAGTGGACCTGTCGTTCAGCAACCTGACGGCAGGTGGTCCGGGCTTCCGCGAACTGGAAGACGATCCCGACACTGCGGTGAACGAACTGGGCCGGGTGGAATTCTCTACCGACAGCATCACCGACCCGCAGGTTAACGCCAACAACAACAACTTCGGCGTGGGGGATACGCACCTCGACATCGGCGAACACTTCATCATGGAGTTCCACAACCCGGGCGCCCTCGGAAACGATCCGGCCCTGACGGACCCCCAGTTCCTGAGCGCGCTCAGCATCAATGTGAACACGCTGAAGAACTCGCCCGGAAACATCGGACCGAATGTCACGCTGCAGTGGACCGCTTACAATACCGAAACCGGGCAAACCGAAAGTGGCACCGTGCTGGTTACCGCTACGGGCGACGTGCTGATCGATCCGACGATCACCTTCAACCAGATGCGTATCGAGAACGTGAACACCAGTTCTCCGACAGATGGTGGCCGTATCCAGATTGGCGGTATCACCGTCTTCGAAACCGTCCTGCCGCAGGACCAGGCGCTCGATTTCGAAATCAGCGCCACCGATTCCGATGGCGATCCGTCGAGTGTTTCGAGCCTGTCGGTGCTGGTCGATACGACCCTGCCGCAAAGCATGGAGATGCTGGACCTTTCCAAGCACGTCATGGCTTCGGCGGAGGAAACGATGCTGGCCGCCAACGACATGCTGGCGAACGACAACGACGCGCGGTTCGCATCCTTCGGGCTGCGCACGGACGCCCGAAGCCTTGAAATGGCGACGCTCACGGCAGCGGTGTCGGGGCTGGCGATGCATCAGGGCCTCGATTTCGGGTCGGATAGCTTCGGCATCGACACGGGCAGCAACGGACTGGCGATGGTCGGTCTCGACGTGGGCACGCCCATGGCGATGGTCTCGGCAACGGGCCTGGATGCCGGTTTCGATCTCGGCGCGATGCTGGGCAGTGCCGGGTTCGATCAGGGGATCGACGCCGTGCGCGATTTCGGCGCCTTCGACCTCGACGGAACGAACCCGGTGTTTGCCCAGGGCTTCGACCAGCCGATGGCGGTGTCCGCACCGCTGGCGGATATTGGCGAACCTTCGATGGCGGACCAGTATGCATCCGCAATGCCGATGTCGGACCCGATGTCCGCAATGGATGCGCTGCTCGTCATGGCCGCACAGGGCCAGAGTGTGGCCCCGCAAATGGCCGGCATCGACGGTGCCGATGCGCTTGCAGGGATAGCGGCCCAGGAAGCGCTCGATCAGACGATCGATTACTTCGCGGCCGCTGTGAATGCCGATGGTGCTGTTCCGCAGCTCGCTCAGACTGGCGGCGATGGCATCATCACCAACCTTCTGAACGCAGATGTCGGAGGGGCTCACATGATGTCTGTCGGCCTGAATATGAATGCGGACATGGAGCAGATTGCAGACGCGATAACGCACGCCTGATCGTCCCGACAAGAAAACATGGGGGAACACGATGACGAAGATAAAAACACACCTATCGCTCGCTGTTGCGATATCCGGCCTGGCCGCCACACCGGCCATGGCGCAGGATACGTGGGAGGGAATGGACACAAACTCCGTTCGCGGGGAAGTCCAGCAACGTTATGACGCCGCCCTGGCGGCAACGCAGGACCCGGCGTACATAAGCGCCAACGATCCGCGCTATATCTGGGCCTCGGAAGCCAAGGCGCAGTGCGGGATCGCGCTGGGTTACCTCAAGTCGCGCACCCGCGACGAGGTTTCCCTGTCCAAATGCCGGATGGCCTACGACCGGATGATGGACGTGCCGCGCCCGCGCCCGGTGATCGCCGCAACTCCGCCACCCGCACCTGTTTGCAATCGCGAATTGCCGGGGCTGATCTTCTTCGAATTCGATTCGGCAACGCCCGGTCCGGACGCAGCGGAAATCGTTTCCTACGTCACGGAAAACGCAGGGCCGTGCAATTGGTCCTCTTTCCAAGTGGTCGGGCATACCGACCGTTCGGGTTCGAACGCCTATAATCTGGAACTTTCGCAGCGCCGGGCCGATGCGGTGGCCAATCTGATGACGTCGCGCGGTATTCCGCAATCGGCGCTCGACACGACGGCAAGCGGCGAAGAAAGCCCGCGCGTGCCGACAGCCGACGGTGTGCGCGAGCTTCAGAATCGCCGCGTCGAAATCCTGGTCAACAATTGAGAGAGGGGGGGAAGATAATGCGTAAGCACACCCTAGCCGCGCTTGCGGCAGTAATGTTGGCCGGAGCATCGCCCGCGGCCATGGCCCAAAGTGCCGAAACCGATGCCGTATCGATGCAGGAAGCGATCGCGGTCGCCATGCAGTCGAACCCTGCGATCATCCAGGCACAGTTCAACAAGGAAGCCATCGAATTCGAACGCAAGCAGGCGCAGGGCCTGTACCTGCCGCGGGTCGATATCGAAGCGTCTGCGGGTGTCCGCAGGCTGGAAAACAACACGCGCCGAACCCTGGGGATTGCGGACGAGGAACTCTATCCCCTCGAAGCCGGGATTACCGGCGAGTGGACCGTCGTCGATTTCGGACGTCGAAGGGGCGAACTGCTCCGGCAGGCGGCACGCGTTGACGGTGCATCGTTGCGCGTCGTCGAACGGTCCGAATTCATCGCGCTCCAGGTGGCCCGCCAGTATCTCGACGTGCTGCTGCAGCAACGCGTTTCGGCGGCCGCACAGGACAACGCCAGCTTCCACCAGTCTCTGGTGGCCGATCTTGGCAAGGGCGTCGAACAGGGATCGATCAGCATTGCCGATCGCCAACAGGCCGAAGAACGGCTCGAAGCCGCGCGTGTGCAGCAGGAAGAGGCGACGCTCGGTTTGCAGAACGCCTACATCAGCCTGCGCAGGCTGACCGGCCTCGATATTTCGGGTGCGGTCGTCCCGCCGAATCTCGCTTCGGCCATGCAGCCGGATCTGGAAACCGCAGTCGGCATGGCGCGCACGCGCAATCCGCTGGTGCGTGAAGCCCAGGCCGATGTCGATGCAGCCAATGCGCTGGTCAAATCGGCAGAAGGCGATCTGTATCCTACCATTGGGGTCGAAGTGCGCGGCCGGGTCGGCGAGGATATCGACGGCTTCCGCGGTGAAACCAACGATGTGCAGGCCCGCGCCGTTCTACGCTGGAATATCTTCGATGGCGGGATCAAGCAGGCCCGTATCCAGGAAACCATCCGTCAGGCCAGCCTGGCGCGCTATGCCCTGCACGAACGCCAGCGTGCCGCCGAAGAAGACATCCGTCTTGCCTGGCAGGCGCTGGAAACGCAGGGCCGCGTGGTTCAGGCGCTGGATCGCCAAAGCCAGGTGAGCGACGATCTGCTGCTGTCCTATCGCAGCCAGTTCAACGTTGGCCGCCGTTCGCTGCTGGACGTGCTCGACGCGCAGAACACGCGCTTCAACACGCAGGTGCGTCTCGAAACGGCACGCTTCTCTCAACTGTTCGCGCAATACCAATCGCTTGCTGCTACCAACACTTTCCTGGACGCGTTGCAAATCGCGCCGGGAGCAGGTGCTGGATCGGCTGAGCGTGAGCGTTTCAACTATGGTCCGCCAACACCGGCCGAGTTGCAGCGCCGCGTTTATCCCCAGTAGGGAGATTGGAAGCCAATGGTGTCGCCTGTCGATGAGGTCCTGGAGGGCGTGGAAATCGACACGCTGACCGAATGCGTGGCGGAAGTCGCGCGTCGGTATGGGCCGGCATTCGACACCACCTTGCTGGGGCAGGTGCCGCGCGACGAGCGCGGCTTCCTGCCTTGGCATCAGGCCGGGGCCGCGCTGGAACTGGCCCGGCTCAACTATGACCCGGCCGACCCGCGCAAATTGCCGGGCACGGCGCGGGGCTATCCCGCGCTTGTCCAGCAGAAGAACGGCGAGACTGTCCTCGTTCTCGACGCACGCGCCGGCGACCTGCTGGTCTGGCGCCCGGCAAGCGGTGTCGAGCAATGGGAAGCGCACAGCGATCTTGCGGCGGCCTATGACGGATCGCTGATCAGCGTTTTTGGCGACCCTGATGAATTGCGCGAAAGCGAAGCTCCGTGGCATGCCAAGGCGCGCGATCACTGGTTCTGGAGCGAGCTGAGGAAAGAACGCCGTTCGTTCAATCCCGTGTTCCTGGCGTCTTTGCTGATCAATCTGCTGGCCATCGCGCTGCCGATCTTCACCATGAACGTTTATGATCGGGTGATCCCGAACAAGGCAGCCGAAACGCTGTGGGTTCTGGGCATCGGCGTGGTGCTGGCCTTCGCGCTGGAATACGCCCTGCGCCGGGCAAGGACCTCGGTCGTGGACCAGATTACCCGGCGCCTCGATCTCAAGCTGTCTCAGAAGATCTTCGGCCGTCTGCTCGCGTCTCCGCTGGATGAACGCAAAGGGCATACCGGTTCGATGGCGGCGCGCGTCTCGGAATATACCATCGTGCGCGATTTCTTCGCCTCCACCAGCCTGGTGATGGTGATCGACGTGCTGTTCCTGTTCATTTTCGTGGCCGTGATCGCGGTCATCGGGGGATGGCTGGCGCTGGTGCCGCTGACGATCATTATGATGATGTTCGCCGCCGGCTACATCCTTCAGCGCAAGGTCGTGGATGCCGCCCGCGATGCGCAGGCCGATTACGGATTGCAGCAGACCATGCTGGTCGAATCGCTGACCGGGATGGAAACGCTCAAGAGCCTGTCGGGCGAAGGCACCATGATGTCGCGCTGGCACCGGCTTGCCGACATCGGTACCCATTCGCAGCAACGCCTGCGCGATGTGAATTCCTATGCCGTCGGACTGGCGCAGACGTTCCAGCAGATCTCGACCGTCTCTCTCATCATCGGCGGGTATTACCTTTTCGCCGCGGGCGAAATTTCGATGGGTGCGATCATCGCGATTGTCATGCTGTCGTCGCGCTCGCTGGCACCGGCGGGGCAGATCGCTTTCCTGCTCACGCGGGGCCGCCAGGCGCAGGAAACGCTCGAAAGCATCGAACGCCTATTCGAAGGCGGCGACGAACGGCGCCAGGGCAGCTCGATCACCCAATCCGCGCTCGCCAATCCGACGATCCGGATGGAGAAACTCTCGTTCGCCTATGCGGATACGTCGCAGGCGGCGCTTCACGAAATCGACCTGGCAATCGCGCCGGGCGAAAAGGTCGCCATTGTCGGGCGCGTTGCGTCGGGCAAATCCACGCTCGGGCGGGTTCTGTGCGGCCTTTACGCTCCGACCGAAGGTGCGATGCTGATCAATGGGATCGACAGCCGCCAGTTCCGGCCACAGCATTTGCGACGCGCCTTGCGCTTCGTGGGCCAGGATGCGGCGCTGTTTACCGGCACGATCAAGGACAATCTGGCGTTGTCGGCGGAAGGTGTCGACGACGCGCAGCTGATCGCGGCGATGAAGATGACCGGTGCTGACGAATTCCTCTCGCGCGATTCGGGTGGCTTCGACCGTCCGGTGGGTGAAGACGGGCGGCGCCTGTCGGGCGGCCAGCGATCCTTCCTGGCTCTGACGCGTGCGTTGGTGGAGCCGTGCGAACTGCTGTTTCTGGATGAACCGACCGGTGCGATGGACAGCCAGAGCGAGAAGATGTTCGTCGATCGCCTCGGCGCGGCGATGAAGGCGGACCAGACGCTCGTCATTGCGACGCATCGTCCCGCGCTGTTCGCGATCTGCGACCGGCTTATTGTCCTCGATCGCGGCCGCGTTGTGGCCGACGGTCCGGTCAAACAGGTTCTGGCGCAGGCCGGTTCGGCGCTGGCGCAAGGACAATGACCATGCCTGTCCGCCGCTCTCCTGCAAAACGTCTTGCAGCCTTTGCGCTGGTGTTCGGCGCTGCGATGATGGCCGGCGCGTCATCGTTGCTTACCGCCCCGCGTCCTGCGCAGGCCATGTCGATGCTCGATCAGGACATGGCGGCACAGATTGCCGGAATGTCGACCGGTGAAGAACAGGCGCTGGTGGTCTCGGGGACGAGCGCGGAGGAACGCAATTCGCTTATCCCGCTGTCCAAGGTGCGGTTGGAAACGCCAGGCCTTTCGGGCCGTGTCGCCATGTCTGCGACCGCCCGCGCCACGGCCCAGAAATGCCTTGCTCAGGCGATCTATTACGAAGCCGCGCTGGAGCCGGAGCGCGGCCAGCGTGCCGTTGCGCAAGTCGTGCTCAATCGGGTTCGCCACCCTGCCTATCCCAATTCGGTGTGCGGCGTAGTATACGAAGGCGTCCACCGTCCGGTGTGCCAGTTCAGCTTTACGTGCGACGGATCGCTGCTGCGCGGTCCGTCACGCGGCTACTGGCAACAGGCAAACCGCATTGCCGACGAAATGCTGGATGGCAGCACCGCTTCCGAAGTGGGGACGGCAACGCATTATCACGCCGATTATGTCGTTCCACGCTGGGCCTACACCCTGGGCAAGATCACCCAGATCGGACGCCACATCTTTTACCGTTTCCCGGGCCGCGGCGGTTCGGGCGCAAGCTTCAGCCAGCGATGGTCGGGCAGCGAATTCATTCCTGCGATCGATGTCGCGCGGCTTCAGGCGCGCTTGGCCGCGCATGACCTCGACGAAATCGCCGCTCCGGTCCTGGCGTATGTTCCGGGGACGACAGTGGTGGCAGACGTGAAGGATCGTCATGCTTCCAGCGACGTCGGCGGCAGGCTCGACACGACCACGCAGTGGCGGCTCGAGATACCCGATCCGGTTCAACTGAGCGCGTCTTACAAGTCCACGCTTGCCGGGCAGGGCGAAGCGATCGGGCAGGCACCTGCCCCTGGCGAGGAGGCCGCAAAGTCCCAATGAGTTCGTTTCGTCAAAGGGTCGCCGCGCTTGACGCGTCGCAGCGCCTGATCGCGATTTCCGCGATCGGACTGGCCGTGTTGTTCATCTGGTCGGCCTTTGCTCAAGTCGAACAGATTGCGCGCGGCACCGGCAAGGTGATCCCTTCCAGCAAGGCCCAGCTTGTCCAACCTTCCGAACCGTCGGTGATCGCGGAAATTCTCGTCAGAGGTGGTCAGACGGTCAAGAAGGGCGATTTGCTCGTGCGGCTCGACGATACGCAGTCGGCTTCCGCGCTCGGCGAACTGGAAGAAGAAAACCGCCGCCTGGGGATGCGTGCGCAGCGCCTTGAAAACGAAGCGTCCGGCGGGCAGCTCGGCTGTGCTGAAAGCGGGCTTTGTGCGGACGAACAGCGTTTGCAGCAGGTTCGTACCGCCACCGCCCGCGCCCGCGAGAGCGCGTTGGCATCGGCCATCGAACAGCGCCGCCGCGATCTGCAGGAAGCCCAGGCGACGGTCGCATCGCTGGAAAACAGCGTGCGCCTGTCGCGCCAGCAGGTCGATATGCTGGAACCGCTCGCGCGGCAGAATATCGTGCCGCAGACCGAATTGCTTCAGGCGCAACGCGACCTGGTCGATACGCAGGGGCGGCTGGCCGCTGCACGGCAGGCGGTGGGCCGGTCATCGGCATCGATCCGCGAGGCCCAGGCCGATCTCAGCCAGGCGCGTCTCGATTTTCGTCAGCAGGCCCTGGCCGAACGCAGCGAAGTGACCACCAAGCTTGCCGTGAACGAGGAAACGATCCGCGGTGCTGCTGCCCGGCAGCAGCGCAACGCCTTGCTCGCTCCGGCGGATGGCGTGGTCAACGATGTCCAGATCACCACCGTCGGCGGCTTCGTTAACGCGGGCGAGAAGATCATGCAGATCGTGCCGGTAGGCGACAAACTGCTGGTCGAAGCGCGCATCGCGCCGAGCGACCGTGCGTTCATCAAGGTGGGCGATCCGGCCAACGTCAAGGTGACCGCGTATGATTTCTCGATCTACGGGGGGCTTCGCGGGCGCGTCCAGCAAGTGTCGGCAGACAGTATTTACGACGAGGCGGAGCGGCAGGCTTATTACACGGTCGTCGTTGAAACCGACCGGTCCTATATCGTGAAGAATGGAAACCGCCTGCCGATCGTGCCAGGCATGATCTGCGATGTGGAGATCATCACGGGACGCCACAGCATCCTGAGCTATCTCTTCAAGCCGGTGAACAAGGCCCTCGATCGCGCTATGACCGAGCGTTGATCGCGTCCGCGATCAGTATCCGTGCAGGAAGCTTCGGCGGCCGCTGAAGCTGAGGACGGGCTGGTAATCGTTGGCGGCTCCGGCATCGAGCACCGTGTCGGTCGCGTTGTCTAGCATCCTGTAGCCATCCGGCGTCCGCACCACGAGCACGGCATGGTCCGCACGGCGCACCAGATCGCGCGCAATCGTCAGATACATGTCCTCGCGCGGGATACCCGCGGCTGCCAGCAGGTGCATCTTGAGCAGCGCGTAGTCTTCGCAATCGCCCTTGCCCAATTGCATTGTGCGGCGCGGTCCGGCCCAATGGTCCGCCTTGCCGAACAGGTCCCGGTCTTCGGCATAGGCGATCTTGTGATTGACCCAGCGATTGACCTGTTCGAGCCGCGTTTCGATGCCCGCATTCCCGATGGTCAGCCCCTTCGCGCTGCCGCCAAAGCGGGGCTTCTCGCGGCTGACGCGATTCCATGATGCATCGAAATTCGTCGCGCCGATCGGAATTTTGCGGCTGGCCAGAAAATCGTCCGCCGACAGGCCGGGCCGGACAGGCGGTTTGGCCAGGGCGGCCAACCGCGACGGCGCGGTACCGAACAACGTTCCGCAATCGACAGGCAGGGCGAAAGCCGCCGTGGCCGGGCGCAGCTGATCGATGGCAATTGGCGAGGGTGCAGGAGGTCCCGACTGCGGGATAAGCGGGCCGAAATTACCGAGCGACGACTGAGCTGCGCGCATCGCTTCGAGCGCGCTTCCCGTTCCGCCCAGGATTGCGGCGGATTTGGACAGGCCGCCCATATCGGAAGGCGCCCCCGTGACCGGACCCAGCGCTGCGGCGTTGCCGATCGGGCAGGTCGTGTCGGCGATGGTTGCGGTGATGGCTGGCATGACCAGCGGTACCACGGCCTGCGCCTGCGCCGGCAACGCCGTTCCGGCAAAGGCCAACGTCATCGCGACACAAAGTCCGCGCACCGCGCCGGGAAGGATTTCGGACCGTTCCATGGGACTGCAAATACGCAGCCATCCTCAAGGCTCGGTTTTCGGAAGTGGTTAACGGGGCGTTTGCACCCGCGTGGATGGCGGGCGCAAAAAAGGGGCGGCGCCTTTCGGCACCGCCCCCTTCGTGATCAGCAAAAGCTGTTCGAAGCTTACTTGAGCTCGACGGTACCGCCGGCTGCTTCGATCTTCGCCTTGACTTCTTCGGCTTCAGCCTTGTTGACGCCTTCCTTGACGGCCTTGGGCGCGCCTTCGACAAGTGCCTTGGCTTCGGTCAGGCCCAGGCCGGTGATGGCGCGGACTTCCTTGATGACCTGGATCTTCTTGCCACCGTCGCCGGTGAGAATGACGTCGAATTCGTCCTTCTCTTCAGCGGCCGGGACATCGCCACCGCCGGCGGGGCCAGCAACAGCAACAGCAGCAGCGGCGCTTACGCCCCACTCTTCTTCAAGCGCCTTGGCAAGCTCAGCGGCTTCCATGACGGTCAGCTTCGACAGTTCTTCAACAAGCTTGGCGATATCAGCCATGATGTTTCACTCCAAAAAATTAGGCTGGGGTGCCCGACGGGCCTTGCCCCAATGAATAAATCGCGTGTGTACGATAAACCGTTAGGCTTACGCCGCGTCCTTGGCGCCATAGGCACCGAATACGCGGGCGAGCTTGCTCGCGGGGGCGTTGACGAGCTGTGCAACCTTGGTTGCAGGCGCGTTGACGAGGCCCACGATCTTGCCACGAAGTTCGTCGAGGCTCGGCATCGAGGCGAGTGCCCGGACCCCAGCTTCATCGAGCTTCTGCGCGCCCATCGAACCACCGACGATTTCAATCTTGTCGGTCGTCTTGGCGAAATCCACCACGGCCTTGGCCGCAGCAACCGGATCTTCGGAATATCCGAGAGCGGTCGGACCGTTGAGGTACTCGTCGAGTCCCTCGTAGTCGGTGTCCTTCAGGGCGAGCTTGGCGAGACGGTTCTTCGCAACCTTGTAGGACGCACCGGCTTCGCGCATCTTCGAACGCAACTCGGTCGACTGTGCGACCGTGAGGCCCAGATTGCGGGTGACAACCACCACGCCGGACTGGGAGAAGACTTCGCTGAGCTGGGCGACCGCATCGGCTTTCTGCGAACGATCCATGCCATACTCCTTCACTATGACCGCCCGGGATGGCTCCCGGATGGCCGGCTACGTTTGTCCATGCCGAAGAAACGACACGGGCGAGTCCGCTGATGGGGAAGGAGATGCGCCTGGTGGCGCGAAACCACGGATATCCGCCGGGGCGGGACCGTGTGAAAACTCTGTTCCCCGTCTAGGCTGGAAATTAAGAGGGCCAGATTGCCCCCACCAACTGTCTCGGACGGATGACCGGCACAAGAAATGCCTGACCGGTCGGTTCGCGCCTCTAGAGATATTGCTGCGCGAGTCAAGCAGAAGGGGATCGGATCGCGCCCCCAAAAGAAAAGAGGCCCGCCCCATGGGGCGAGCCTCTCGTCATATCGTTCCGTCCCGCGCGCAAGGCGCGGGCTGCGGGCGATTATTCAGCAGCCGGAGCTTCTTCTTCGGCGGTCACTTCTGCAGTGGCGTCGACAGCAGCAGCTTCGTCGACAACAACGTCAGCAGCAACGTCAGCAGCCGGGGTTTCTTCAACCATGGGCTCGACAACTGCGGTTTCTTCAGCCGGAGCTTCTTCGGTCGCGGTTTCGCCACAAGCGGCGAGGGTCAGCGCGAAGGGAAGGGCGGCAACGAGAGCGATCTTCTTCATGATTCGGTATTCCTGTACGCCGTGATTGGCGTGGCCTTAAAATAGCCATATTTTCGCCAGCGAAAAGACACATTCTGCATCGGCGCGATTTTTTTACTCCGCAGCACGGAAAGAGGAAGCCGGGATGGGCGGCACGAGATCCACCCCGCGCCGGTCCGCAGCGTGCTTCGCCGCGTAGATGCCGCCGCCTGTCATGGTCAGCGCGAGGAACCCGACGACGAGCGAATCCAGAACCATTGCCGCCCAGTCGAGCGCCGGGGGCAGCCACAGGATGGGTGCTATCCCGAGCCCGTAATGCACCGCCATGAGCGGCAGGATCCCCGCAACAGACAGCGCGACTGCGTACCAGAAGGACCCGTGCATGATGCCGGCCGATTGCAGCGGTCCGATCCGGCTGTTGCCGAGCGGCCAGGCCACCAGCCACGCGGTAAGGTAGATCGCGGCGACCTGCACCGCCATGGCCACCGCGATCGACGCTTGCTGCGCCGTATCGCCGGCCAACCCGGCCAGTTCGACAAGCGGAGTACCGAACAGCGACCAGGCCATGAACGCAGCGTTCACGGCGAAAAGGATCAGCCAGAGCGGGAAGGCAGGCCATTCGACCCGTACGGCCCGGCGCGCGTCGTGCCCGAACAGGACATACCGTGTGAACCAGTACCCCGGCAGCAGCAGCGCGAGCGTTTTGGCGTAGCCGAACTGCATGCGGAGCGGGTCGCTTTCAGCCGCCAGCGCGCCGGCTTTCCCATTGTACATTCCGCCGTTCATTTCGACGATGTGCTGGGCAAATTCGACCGCGGCTGGGATGGCAAACAACCACGGGCAGGCTTTGGCGAACGACCACGAGGAGCGGTAGATCGCGCCGATATCGCGGAAGATCATTCTTCGTTCCCTTCATAGCTCAGCAGATCTCCGGGCTGGCAGGCCAGTTCGCGGCAGATCGCCTCGAGAGTGGAGAAGCGGATGGCGCGGGCCTTGCCGGTCTTGAGGATCGACAGGTTGGCAAGGGTCAGGCCGATGCGTTCCGACAGTTCGGTCAGCGTCATGCCGCGGGCCTGCAGCAGTTCGTCGAGGCGAACCACGATGGATGTGGTGTCATCTGCGGGCATCAGACCGTACCGGCCAGATCGTCGCGCATGGCCGCGCCTTCCCGGAAAAGGCGCGCGAGGACCAGCAGCAGCGGCACGGCGAGCCAACCTGTGAGGGATGGCGACCATCCGAAATACTCACCGCTTTCGGCGCTGGCCCAGGTGGAAAGTTGGCCATAGGCCAGATCGATCAGATTGATGGCGAGCAGAGCCCAGGCGATCAGGGTAAGGCGTGCAGCGTTGGCTTTGCTGAACGCTTCGCCCTTCTGCGTGTCGCGGATCATGGCGGTCAGGCGGGTCAGGATCAGATGCGCCGCGACCGCGACGGGGGGGACGGTTGCGCACACCGCGACAAGCCACGTCATCACCACATGCTGAATCCGCGGATCGCCGAACCGGCCGAGGACGTCGGCGCGAAATTCACCCGGATTGACGATCAGAAGAACCAGAAGGGCTGTAAACGCGGCGGTGACGATCCAGTTCAGCCAGTTCGTAACGCGCAGGATCCAGATCAATGTGAGCAACATCTTCGCCTCCCGAAACTTATCGAAAACGATATATCCTTGATGATTTTTATCGTCAATCGATAATATCGAAAAACGATATGTCGGGCATTCAGGCTTCCTGTTTGGCCAATTGCGGCATTTGGGCCTATGCAGGAAGCGGCTCGGTGGAATGGCCACGTGCCTCGGGGGGTGACGATGATTGTTGGGCGGCTCTTTGTGCGGCTGACGCTGTTCTACGCGTTGGTCACGGGTCTCGTCGCCGGGGCGGCGGCGCTGTATCCGGAGTTGGCCGATTATCTTCCGATCGGCGGGGCGCAAACGTTGCTGAGCGCGCCATCCGACGATCCGCTGCAGGCGGTGCAGATCGGCGCGACAAGCGTTTCCAACCTCGGTGGATCGATCGTGTGGCTGGTGATCGCCGTCGGTGGTGCGCTGCTCAGCACGCTTCCGGTGACCTGGGTCTACATGGCCAGCCGCAGCCGCGCCGAATACGACCAGGCGCTTGTTGAAACGATGATCGTTCTACCCATCGCGGTCACTTCCATCGTGGTGATGGTACACAATTCTCTGGCGCTGGCTTTCTCGCTGGCCGGGATCGTGGGCGGGGTGCGGTTTCGCAACACGCTCAAGAGTTCGGGCGATGCGATTTACATTCTGCTCGCCATCGGGATCGGCCTGGGCGCCGGCATCGGCGCGCTCGAGATCGCGCTCGTTATGACGGTGATCTTCAACTACACGTTCACGCTTCTCTGGGTGGCCGATTACGGCGCGCTCAAGGGCACGCATCGTTACCTTCGTCCCAATCACGTCGAAGAGGCGGGACCGGCACCGGACCTTGGCGATGCAAAGGAACAGTCGGGCGAAGGCGCCGAGCCAAAGTAACCGCGCCCGCGCCCGGCGTTAGCGGCATTTGCGGAGCAGGTTCTTCCTTACATCGTCGTCCGTGGCGATCCGTTCGAAGAACCCGTCGAGATACTTGCGCATGGCTTCGCGGGATCGGGGTTCCAGCCCCGGCACGCTGTCCAGCTGCGCGTGGATCGTTCCGCGCGCGCGCCGAAATTCACCTGCCTGCACGAGGACATCGTCGTTGAGCGCGCAATACCCGCGATAGAGCCGCACCTTTACCGACACGATCGGCAGCGCCGCATTGGGGGCCGCGTAGCTTGCGTCGACCAGTCCCGCGTTGTCGAAATCGTAGGGGACCGGCGTCAGGTCGCTGGTGGCGTCCTTTGATGCACCGAACACTTTTGAATTGTGGCAGCAATCCTGTGCATCGGGCCCCTGGGTCATATCCCAGTCGGTGTTCCCGACCATATACTGAAACAGCGCATAGCGCGCCGCATCCTGCCGGTTCAGCGCCCCGAATTCGAATGTGCCGATGTCGACTTCCTTGCGCGCAATCCGGCGCGCGGCATCGTCGGCGTCTTCGATCAGGAAGCCCCACCGTGTGTCCAGCGCGGTTCCCCCATCGACATAGGTGACGCGGACCAGGCGGGCTTTGAGGCTTTCCGGCGTGATCGCGTTGTAAAGCCGGTAGGTGGCGTATTCGCGCAGCAGCGTCTGATCCGAACTGGCGCGCTGGTTGCAATGGGTGACCAGCTTCAGGCTGCCCTGCCGATGAAGTATCGAAGTTTCCGCGGCCTTCTGCGACACCGCGATCCGCATTGGCGGGAAGCTGCAGTTCTCGCGTTTTCGGCGCGAAACGCCGCGCGCGGCAAGTTCGATTCCATGCGTTTCTCCGGCCAGTGCGAGGGTTGCCGGGTGAGGGTCGGTTGATCGGTCCGCCGACCTGGCGATGGTTTGGATCGGACCCGCCAGCGTGATTTCCAGCGGTTGTTCCGATACGAACAGCGCGGTCGTGCGGTCGCCTGTGTCGTCGGCCAGCGCGGCGGTCGCAACGAGCCATGCAGCCGTGGCACCCGCAATCATGTATCTCATGGCTCGCGCCTCCCCTTGCGGCATACCTAACACGAATAAGGGTTCGGGGGGATTATACTGCAGGATGAGGCGAAGCGATGTTTGACAGTCGGCTGGCCAATCCCTAAATGCCCGGCAACCGCCCGCTTCGAGCAGGCCGATTCATGCGCGGGAATCGGCACAGGATGGAAGCGGCGTTTCCATAATCGCGACGCTTGAGAAGCTGCAGCAAGCCACCGGATCGGTGTGCCCACGCTGTGGCCTTTTCGCGTCCCGGACATGGTTCTCACGTGCATGAGATCAGAGATTCCGGCCACGTCTCGCGCCAATCATGCGGGAAATGCGCCGGTGAACCCGAGAAGAGGCATACACACCTTATGGCTACCAAGGCGAAGGCTCCGAAGAAGAACCGGGGCGCGAAGGCTTCCGGCACCGCGAAGCGCCGTATCCGCAAGATCTTTGGCGACATCCACGAAGTCGTCGAGATGCCGAACCTGATCGAGGTTCAGCGCGAGAGCTACGAACAGTTCCTGCGTTCGGACAAGGAAACGGGTTACGTTTCCGGCCTCGAGAAGACCCTGCGCTCGGTGTTCCCGATCCGCGACTTCGCCGGCACCGCCGAACTCGACTTCGTCCATTACGAACTCGAACAGCCGAAATACGACATCGTCGAATGCCGTCAGCGTGGGATCACCTACGCGGCGCCGATGAAGGTCACGCTGCGCCTCATCGTGTTCGAAGTGGACCAGGAAACCGAAACCCGCTCCGTGCTCGATATCAAGGAGCAGGACGTGTACATGGGCGACATGCCGCTCATGACCGGCAACGGCACCTTCGTCGTCAACGGCACCGAACGCGTTATCGTTTCGCAGATGCACCGGTCGCCGGGTGTCCTGTTCGACCATGACCGCGGCAAGACCCACTCCTCGGGCAAGCTGCTGTTCGCTGCGCGCATCATTCCTTACCGCGGCAGCTGGCTCGACTTCGAATTCGACGCCAAGGACATCGTCAACGTGCGTATCGACCGCAAGCGCAAGCTTCCGGTCACCGCGCTGCTGTTCGCGCTGGGCCTCAATAGCGAAGACATTCTCGACCACTTCTACGACATCGTTTCGTGGAAGCGCGCCAAGGACGGCTGGGAAATTCCCTACCAGGCCGACCAGTGGCGCGGCCAGAAGCCCGCGTTCCCGCTCATCGACGCCAAGACCGGCGAAGAAGTGTTCCCCGCCGGCCAGAAGATCAGCCCGCGTGCTGCCAACAAGGCCGCCAAGGATGGCCTGGAAACGCTGCTGCTCCCGACCGAGGAAATCTTCGGCCGTTACGCGTCGCGCGACATGATCGACGAGAAGACCGGGCGCATCTACATCGAGGCCGGCGACGAAGTCTCGGGTGAAAACCTCGAAGTGCTCGACGCTGCGGGTATCGACGTGCTCGACCTGCTCGATGTCGATCACATCAACACCGGCCCCTGGATCCGCAACACATTGCAGGTCGACAAGGCCGAAAACCGCGACGAAGGCCTGGAAGCGATCTACAAGGTCATGCGTCCGGGTGAACCGCCGACCAAGGAAACCGCCGAAGCCCTGTTCGAAGGCCTGTTCTTCGATGGCGAACGCTATGACCTTTCGGCTGTCGGCCGCGTCAAGCTCAACATGCGCCTCGAACTCGATGCGGAAGACACCGTCACCACGCTGCGCAAGGAAGACATCCTTGCCGTGGTCAAGGAACTGGTCGACCTGAAGGACGGCAAGGGCGACGTCGACGACATCGACAACCTCGGCAACCGCCGTGTCCGTTCGGTCGGCGAACTCCTCGAAAACCAGTACCGCGTCGGCCTGCTCCGCATGGAACGCGCGGTGAAGGAGCGCATGAGCTCGGTCGACGTGTCGACCGTGATGCCGAACGACCTGATCAACGCCAAGCCCGCCGTGGCTGCCGTTCGCGAATTCTTCGGTTCCAGCCAGCTTTCGCAGTTCATGGACCAGACCAACCCGCTTTCGGAAGTCACCCACAAGCGCCGTGTTTCGGCGCTCGGGCCGGGCGGTCTTACCCGCGAGCGCGCAGGCTTCGAAGTCCGTGACGTTCACCCGACCCACTATGGCCGTATCTGCCCGATTGAAACGCCGGAAGGCCCGAACATCGGTCTGATCAACTCGCTGTCGACCTTCGCGCGCGTCAACAAGTACGGCTTCATCGAAACGCCGTACCGCAAGGTGATCGACGGCAAGGTGACGGACGAAGTCATCTATCTTTCGGCCATGGAAGAACAGAAGCACACCGTCGCTCAGGCTTCGGCCGATCTCACCGACGATGGCAGCTTCGTCGAGGAACTGGTTTCGGCCCGTCACGACGGCGACAACCTGATGGCTCCGCGCGAGCACATCACCTTGATGGACGTTTCGCCCAAGCAGCTGGTTTCGGTGGCCGCATCGCTCATTCCTTTCCTGGAAAACGATGACGCCAACCGCGCGCTGATGGGCTCGAACATGCAGCGCCAGGCCGTGCCGCTTGTGAAGGCGGAAGCGCCTTTCGTCGGCACCGGCATGGAAGAAACCGTGGCGCGCGATTCGGGCGCTGCCATCGCGGCAACCCGTGGCGGCATCGTCGACCAGGTCGACGCGACGCGTATCGTGATCCGTGCCATCGGCGATGTCGAACCCGGCCAGTCGGGCGTCGACATCTACACGCTGCAGAAGTTCCAGCGTTCCAACCAGAACACCTGCATCAACCAGCGTCCGCTGGTGAAGGTGGGCGAACCGATCGAAGCCGGCGACATCATTGCCGACGGCCCTTCGACCGATCTGGGCGAACTGGCCCTTGGCCGGAACAGCCTCGTCGCCTTCATGCCCTGGAACGGCTACAACTACGAAGACAGTATCCTGATCTCCGAACGTATCGTGAAGGACGACGTCTTCACCTCGATCCACATCGAGGAATTCGAAGTCATGGCGCGCGACACCAAGCTCGGGCCTGAAGACATCACCCGCGACATTCCCAACGTCGGCGAGGAAGCGCTCCGCAACCTCGACGAAGCGGGCATCGTCTACATTGGTGCCGAAGTGCACCCGGGCGATATCCTGGCCGGCAAGATCACCCCGAAGGGCGAAAGCCCGATGACGCCGGAAGAAAAGCTTCTGCGCGCCATCTTCGGTGAAAAGGCCAGCGACGTGCGCGACACCTCGCTTCGCCTGCCTCCCGGCGTTGCCGGTACGGTTGTCGAAGTGCGTGTGTTCAACCGTCACGGTATCGAGATCGACGATCGTACGCGTGCCATCCAGAACGAGGAAATCGAACGCCTCCGCAAGGACGCCAACGACGAACGCGCCATCCTCAACCGCGCCACCTACAACCGTCTGCGCGACATGCTCATCGGCCAGACCGCTTCGGCCGCGCCGAAGGGCGTCAAGAAGGGCACCGAAGTCACCGAGGAACTGCTCGAGGACATCGAACGCCACGAATGGTTCAAGTTCGCGGTTGCCGACGATGGCCGCCAGGCACAGATCGAAGCGGTGAAGTCGCAGTATGACGACGCCGTGAAGATCATCGAAGACAAGTTCGAAGATCGCCGCGAGAAGCTGGAGCGCGGTGACGAACTCGCCCCTGGCGTGCTCAAGATGGTCAAGGTGTTCGTTGCCGTGAAGCGCAAGCTTCAGCCGGGCGACAAGATGGCCGGCCGTCACGGTAACAAGGGTGTCATCAGCCGCATCCTGCCGGCCGAGGACATGCCGTTCCTGGAGGACGGAACCCCGGTCGACATCGTGCTCAACCCGCTCGGCGTGCCGTCGCGCATGAACGTCGGTCAGATCTTCGAAACGCACCTTGGCATGGCGGCCCGCAACCTGGGCCACCAGATCGCCGATGCGCTGGAAGACTGGAAGCTCGCCAACCCGAACGCCATCGAGGATTATTCCAAGGCCAAGCCGCCTGCGGCCGTCGTGGATCGCCTCAAGGATGTTTACGGCGAGCAGTATCACGCCGAAATCGAAGCCCGCACGACCGAAGAAGTGGTCGAGTTGGCGATGAACCTGCGTACCGGCGTCCCGATGGGTACCCCCGTGTTCGACGGCGCGCGTGAAGGCGACGTGACAATCCAGCTGGAAAAGGCCGGGCTCAACAGCTCGGGCCAGTCGGTTCTTTACGATGGCCGCACCGGCGAAGCGTTCGACCGCAAGGTTACCGTGGGCATCATCTACATGCTCAAGCTGCATCACCTTGTCGACGACAAGATCCACGCCCGTTCGATCGGCCCCTACAGCCTCGTCACCCAGCAGCCGCTGGGCGGTAAGGCGCAGTTCGGCGGCCAGCGCTTCGGGGAAATGGAAGTCTGGGCGCTCCAGGCTTACGGCGCCGCCTACACGTTGCAGGAAATCCTGACCGTGAAGTCGGATGACGTGATCGGTCGTACCAAGGTCTACGAAGCGATCGTCAAGGGTGACGATACCTTCGAGGCAGGCATTCCGGAGAGCTTCAACGTGCTCGTGAAGGAAATGCGCAGCCTGGGCCTCAACGTCGAACTCAAGTCGCATGGCGAAGAGGACGACGGCCTGCAGATCGCGGCGGAATAGGGGGCCTCGCGCCCCCTCGCCAACCGCCCACCGGAATTCACCCGTTAAGGGAATAAGTCATGAACGAACTGACCAAATTCACCAACCAGCTGGCCAAGCCGGAAACCTTCGACGAGATCCAGATCGGTATCGCGTCGCCCGAGCGTATCCGCTCGTGGTCCTTCGGCGAAATCAAGAAGCCGGAAACCATCAACTACCGTACGTTCAAGCCCGAACGTGACGGCCTGTTCTGCGCGCGCATCTTCGGTCCGGTGAAGGATTACGAATGCCTTTGCGGCAAGTACAAGCGCATGAAGTACAAGGGCGTCGTCTGCGAAAAGTGCGGCGTCGAAGTGACCGTGACCAAGGTCCGCCGCGAGCGCATGGGCCACATCGAGCTGGCCGCGCCGGTCGCGCACATCTGGTTCCTGAAGTCGCTGCCGAGCCGCATCGGCCTGTTGCTCGACATGCAGCTCAAGCAGCTCGAGCGCGTGCTGTATTTCGAAAGCTACATCGTCACCGAGCCCGGCCTGACGCCGCTCGAGAAGTTCCAGCTCCTCACTGAAGACGAACTGCTCGAAGCGCAGGACGAGTATGGCGAAGACGCGTTCTCGGCATCCATCGGTGCCGAAGCGGTCAAGATCATGCTGATGGACCTCGACCTCGAACAGGAAAAAACCGACCTGCTCGAAGAGCTGGCGACCACCAAGTCGAAGCTGAAGCCGGCCAAGATCATCAAGCGCCTCAAGGTCGTCGAAAGCTTCATCGAAAGCGGCAACCGCCCCGAGTGGATGATCCTGGAAGTCATTCCGGTGATCCCGCCAGAACTGCGTCCGCTGGTTCCGCTGGATGGTGGCCGTTTCGCGACGTCCGATCTCAACGATCTGTATCGCCGCGTCATCAACCGTAACAACCGCCTCAAGCGCCTCATGGAACTGCGCGCGCCGGACATCATCGTCCGCAACGAAAAGCGCATGCTGCAGGAAGCCGTTGACGCGCTGTTCGACAACGGCCGCCGTGGCCGCGTGATCACGGGCGCCAACAAGCGTCCTCTGAAGTCGTTGTCCGACATGCTCAAGGGCAAGCAGGGCCGCTTCCGTCAGAACCTGCTCGGCAAGCGCGTCGACTATTCGGGCCGTTCGGTCATCGTGACCGGCCCCGAACTCAAGCTGCACCAGTGCGGCCTGCCCAAGAAGATGGCGCTCGAGCTGTTCAAGCCGTTCATCTACGCCCGCCTCGATGCCAAGGGCCTGAGCATGACGCTCAAGCAGGCGAAGAAGTGGGTCGAGAAGGAACGCAAGGAAGTCTGGGACATCCTGGATGAAGTCATCCGCGAACACCCTGTCCTCCTGAACCGCGCCCCGACGCTTCACCGTCTTGGCATCCAGGCGTTCGAGCCGGTTCTGATCGAAGGCAAGGCAATCCAGCTTCACCCGCTGGTCTGCGCCGCGTTCAACGCCGACTTCGACGGTGACCAGATGGCCGTTCACGTGCCCCTGAGCCTCGAGGCGCAGCTGGAAGCACGCGTCCTGATGATGTCCACCAACAACATCCTGTCGCCCGCCAACGGCAAGCCGATCATCGTTCCTTCGCAGGACATGGTGCTGGGCCTCTATTACCTGTCGATGGAACGCCAGGAAAAGAAGCCGGAATACGTCGACGGCGACAAGAAGGGCGAAAAGCACGAAAAGCTGCAGATGTTCTCGGACATGGCAGAAGTGCACCAGGCCCTCGAAACCAAGACGGTTTCGCTTCACACCAAGATCATCGCCCGCGTTCCGCAGGCTGATGAAGCCGGCAAGATCAGCATGCAGCGGTTCGAAACGACCGCTGGCCGCATGCTGATCGGTGAATGTCTGCCGAAGAACTTCAAGGTTCCCTTCGACATCGTGAACCGCCTGCTGACGAAGAAGGACATCGCCGACGTTATCGACGAGGTCTATCGCCACACCGGCCAGAAGGACACCGTGCTGTTCGCCGACGCGATCATGTCGCTCGGCTTCCGTCACGCGTTCAAGGCCGGGATCTCGTTCGGCAAGGACGACATGATCATCCCGGAAGAGAAGATCGAGCTGGTCGAAAACACCAAGTCGCTCGTCGCGGATTACGAACAGCAGTACCAGGACGGCCTGATCACCCAGCAGGAAAAGTACAACAAGGTCATCGATGCCTGGAGCCAGTGCGGCGACAAGGTGGCCGATGCCATGATGGACAAGATCAAGTCGCGCCCGATCGACAAGGACGGGCTCGAAGCCGAGATCAACTCGATCTACATGATGAGCCACTCCGGTGCGCGTGGTTCGCCCGCGCAGATGAAGCAGCTCGCCGGTATGCGCGGCCTGATGGCCAAGCCGTCGGGTGAAATCATCGAAAACCCGATCATCTCGAACTTCAAGGAAGGCCTGAACGTCCTTGAATACTTCAACTCCACCCACGGTGCCCGTAAGGGTCTTGCCGATACGGCGTTGAAGACGGCCAACTCGGGTTACCTGACCCGCCGCCTCGTCGACGTGTCGCAGGATTGCGTCATCGTGGAAGAGGACTGCAAGACTGAGAACGCGCTGGAAATGCGCGCCATCGTGCAGGGCGGTTCAGTCATCGCGTCGATCGGCGAACGTATCCTGGGCCGCACCACGGCCGAAGATATCGTCAACGCCGCCACGGGCGAAGTCATCGTCAAGGCAGGCACCCTGCTCGACGAACCGATGGTCAAGATGATCGAGGACGCCGAAACGCAGGTCGCCAAGATCCGCTCGCCGCTGGTCTGCGAAGCCCAGCAGGGCGTTTGCGCCACCTGCTACGGCCGTGACCTTGCTCGCGGTACGCCGGTGAACATCGGTGAAGCCGTGGGCGTCATCGCCGCACAGTCGATCGGTGAACCGGGTACGCAGCTGACCATGCGTACCTTCCACATCGGGGGTGCCGCACAGCTCAACGAAACGAGCCACCTTGAATCGATCTCGGACGGTAAGGTCGTGTATCGCGACATGCCGACCATCGTCGACAAGAAGGGCCGGATCCTGTCGCTCGCCCGTAATGGCGAACTGGCCGTGATCGATGCCGAAGGGCGCGAGCGTGAAATCCACAAGGTGCCTTACGGTACCGTGCTGATGCACAAGGATGGCGCGAAGGTGAAGGAAGGCGATCGCCTGGCAGAATGGGATCCGTTCTCGCTGCCGATCATCACCGAACAGTCGGGTGTCGTGCGTTACCAGGACCTGGTTGACGGCACGACCATGGAAGAACGCGTCGACGATGCCACCGGTATCGCCCAGCGCGTTGTCACCGAACTGCGCGGAAGTGGCCGTGCGAAGAAGGAAGATCTGCGTCCGCGGCTCACCCTCTTCAACGACGCCGCTGCCGAAACCGAAGCGGCGCGTTACATGCTGGCGCCGGGCACGACCCTGTCGGTCGAAGACGGTCAGCAGGTCGATGCGGGCGACATTCTTGCTCGTGCTTCGCGTGAAGCGGCCAAGACGCGCGACATCACCGGTGGTCTTCCGCGGGTTGCCGAACTGTTCGAAGCCCGTCTGCCGAAGGACAATGCGATCATTGCCAAGATTTCGGGCAAGATTGAATTCGTCCGCGAATACAAGGCCAAGCGCAAGATCGCGATTGTCCCGGAAGAAGGTGATGCAGTCGAGTACCTGATCCCCAAGACCAAGGTGATCGACGTACAGGAAGGCGACTTCGTGAAGAAGGGCGATACGCTCATCTCGGGATCGCCGAACCCGCACGACATCCTCGAAGTTCTCGGGGTCGAGGCGTTGGCCGAGTATCTCGTGAACGAGATTCAGGAAGTCTATCGACTGCAGGGCGTGAAGATCAACGACAAGCACATCGAGGTGATCGTTCGCCAGATGCTGCAGAAGGTCGAGATCACCGATGGCGGCGACACCACGCTGCTGGCGGGCGAACAGGTCGATGTTGAGGAACTCAACGAAACCAACGCGCGCCTTGGCCGTAACAAGCAGCCTGCAGTGGGCACGCCGATCCTCCTGGGGATCACCAAGGCATCGCTGCAGACACGGTCCTTCATCTCGGCGGCTTCCTTCCAGGAAACCACGCGCGTCCTCACGCAGGCCGCCGTCGAAGGGAAGAAGGATTCGCTCATCGGTCTGAAGGAAAACGTGATCGTGGGTCGTCTCATCCCTGCCGGTACCGGCGCGGGCATGAACCGCATGCGGATCACCGCCAACAGCCGCGACGCTGCGCTTCGTGCCCAGTGGAAGAAGGCGCAGGATGCGATCATCGCCGCCACCAGCGCGGAAGAAGAGCGCAAGGCGGAACTCGCACAGGGTCCCGAAGCCGCGATCGGCGACGATCCTCTCGCGGTGATGGAAGGGGAAACCCACGGCACCGATGCGGATGCCGGCGATTACCTGAACGAAGAGGCCAAGGACGGCGAGTAAGACCGCCCCTCAAGCCAACCAGACAAGGCCCCGCGGAGCGATCCGCGGGGCCTTTTTGTTTGGGTAACCTCCCAAGCTGATGAGAAAAATTCTTCGGGGTTTTGTTTTTCGTGATAAATTCGGTGTAGAGGTAAGCGATTGCACTTGCTGACCGGGGGCCATGACCGAAACCAGTTCGCATAGCGACGACGTGCGTCTGCAGATTCTTTCACGCCGCCTGACGGTGGCGTTGGCGGGGGCCCCTTTGGCTGTCCTGTCGAGCTTCGCATCGGCCGCGATCCTGGCCGTTCTGTTCTGGCAATCGTCGGCACAGGTGCCGGCGCTGGTGTGGGCGGCCAGCGCGGCTGCCTTGCTCGGGGCGCGGCTCGTCCTGGCGGCGCGAGCCGACAGGGGATCGACCGACGAACGATACCTGCGTTCGCGTCTCCGCATGACGACCGTGGTGATCGTCGGCATGAGTGTGGTCTGGGGCGCAGGCATACCCATTTTCGCCAGTGTGGCCTCTCAGGCGAACCTGCCGGTGATCGCCGCCATCGGTAGCGCCATGTTGGTTGGCGTCCTCCTGATGCACAGGGCCATCCCGATTGCCGGATACGCGCACGTAGGCCTTGTCGGGGCAGGATTGGCCGCCGGCGCCCTTGTTTCCGTGGGGCCGTCCTCGTGGCCGCTGCTGGTGCTGCTGGCGATCTACATGGTCACGTTGTGGTTGGCGATCGGCAGAATGGAACGCCAGTTCGTCAGCGCCGTCGTGAACGAGGTTGCCAGCCGCGAGGCGGCCGAAACCGTGTCGCTGTTGCTGTTCGATTTCGAAGAGCAGTCTTCGGATTGGCTCTGGATGGTCGGCCCGCGCGGCAATTTGCGCGATGTCAGTGCGCGCTTCGCCGCAGCCGTCGGGAGCGATATCGACCGGCTGGAGGGAACACCGCTCATTTCCCTGCTCCAGCCGGGAGAGGCCAGCGAAACGCTGGCACGCCATCTGGTGGATCGCAGCCCCTTTCGCGATCTGCTGATCAAGCTGAAGGTCGAGGGCGAGACGCGGTATTGGCGGATGTCCGCCAGACCGCGGCAAGACGGGCTGATGGGCGGTATCGCGCGCGATGTGACGCACAACCGGATGATCGAGGAACGCGTCGCTTTCATGGCGCATTACGATAATCTGACCGGACTGGCGAACCGGTACCTGTTCAACGAACGGCTGCGAAAACTGCTTGGCGCGAACGACGAGCGCGGCCGGAATGTCGCGCTGTTCTATCTCGACCTCGACGATTTCAAATCCATCAACGACACCCGCGGCCATCTGGTGGGCGACCGGCTGCTGCGCGAAGTGGGAAGCCGGCTCGAACAGGAAGTCCGCTCGCAGGATCTCGTCGCCCGGCTGGGCGGCGATGAATTCGCCATTCTCATCGAAACCCGCGCAGGCGTGGGCATGCTTATCGAACGCGCCCACAAGTTCCTGTCGGTCGTGCGCGAAGCCTATGAAATCGAAGGCCAGCTTTACCGGATATCGACGAGCATCGGCGTGGCGCGCTGCACCGATGGCGATTGCGATGCGGAGGAACTGCTGCGCCGTGCCGATCTCGCCCTGTTTGCCGCCAAGCGGAAGGGCCGCGACACGCTGGCGATGTTCGAACCCTCGCTCGACCGCGAGGCACGCGACCGGCGCGAGCTGGAGAGCGATCTGCGCGATGCGCTGGCACGCGGTGAGCTGCGCATCCATTACCAACCGGTAATCGAGCTCGATAGCGGGGCGGTCACCGGATACGAGGCGTTGCTTCGCTGGTATCATCCGCGCCGCGGGATCATCGGGCCCGCAGATTTCCTGCCGATCGCCGAAGAAACCGGTTTGATCGTGCCCATAGGTGAATGGGTCATTCGTCAGGCGCTGGCCGAAACATCCCGGTGGACAGGCGATTTCCGCGTGGCGATCAATCTTTCGCCGACGCAGGTCCGCAGCCCGCACCTGGTGGCGTTGGTCGCCCAGGTTTTGCGTAACGCAGGCATCGCGCCCGAACGGGTCGAGTTCGAGATTACCGAACATGTCCTGATGCAACCGGGCGACCACGCCACAGCCACTCTTCACAGCCTGCGTGAACTGGGCACCCGTATTGCGCTGGACGATTTCGGGACCGGCTATTCTTCGTTGAGTTATCTGCGCCGGTTCCCGTTCGACCGGATCAAGATCGATCGCAAGTTCGTGGAGCAGGTGGTCGATGACGCGGACAGCCAGGCAATCGTCTCCAGCATAACCCGACTTGCCGACGCCCTGGGAATGCAGACAACCGCCGAAGGCATCGAGAACCGCCGCCAGCTCGATCTGCTGCGCAAACTGGGATGCCAGGAAGCGCAAGGTTATCTGATTTGCGAACCGGCCCCCGGCAGCACCTTCGCCACGCCCGAAGCGGCGGAAGCGGCGATGTCGGACAAGAGTTCGGAAGTTCTCGACTACCGCCGATCGCGCGAAGCGGTTCTGCGGCGGCGCGGGGGGCAGGTGGCCTGAGGCAGCGTCTCATGGCTCGCCAATGCGCCTGCGCTGGGCTATCGGGCCGGACATGAGTGTCATCACGCGTTTTGCCCCGTCACCGACGGGGCGCCTTCATGTCGGCAACATCCGTACCGCGCTCCACAACTGGATGCTCGCCAGGAAATCGGGCGGGCGTTTCATGTTGCGCATCGACGATACCGATGCGGAGCGTTCCCGCGAGGAATACGTCACCGCGATCCGCGAGGATCTGGCGTGGCTGGGCCTCGAACCGGATGGTGAGGAACGCCAGTCGCAAAGGCTTGCCATATACGACACTGCCTTTGCGTCTCTGAAAGACGCTGGACGTATCTATCCCGCTTACGAGACGGCACAGGAACTCGACCTCAAGCGCAAGATTCAGCTCGGCCGGGGACTGCCGCCCATTTACGATCGCGGTGCGCTGGCGCTTGGCGATGCCGACCGCGCGGCAAAAGAGGCGCAGGGTATCGCTCCGCACTGGCGTTTCAAACTCGACCACGACGAGCCGATCGAGTGGGATGACGGTGTGCGCGGCGCGCAGAAATTCGATGCCGCGCAGCTGTCCGATCCTGTTATCCGCCGTGCGGACGGCAGCTGGCTGTATATGCTGCCAAGCGCAGTCGACGATCTCGACATGGGTGTTACCGATGTCCTTCGCGGTGAAGACCATGTCAGCAACACAGCCGTTCAGATTCAGATGTTTACCGCACTAATTGCTGCGGGCTTCGGTGCAGCAAATTCGCTGCCGTCCTTTGCCCACGAAGCGCTTCTGGTGGGCAAGGAGGGCAAGCTTTCCAAGCGCCTTGGATCGCTTGGCTGCGATGCGTTTCGCGAACGAGGGATCGAACCCGGTGCGGTGGTCGCCCTGCTTGCCCGGCTTGGGACGAGCCTGCCGATAGAACCGATAACGGATCGGGCAACTCTGGTTGACACGTTCGACCTTTCGACCTTCGGTCGCGCGCCTGCCAAGTTCGACGATGCCGAACTCGACCGCATCAACGCCGCGATGGTCCACCAGATGGACTTTGCAGAGGCAAAAGATCGCCTGCCCGGCGGCATGGACGAGGCCGGCTGGCATGCCATCCGCCCCAACCTCGCGCATGTCGGCGAAGCGGCGGATTGGTGGCGGCTGGTGACGGGGCCTATCGCGCCGCCAGCGTTTTCCGACGACGACCGTGAGTATCTCGCCCAGGCCGCCCGGGCGCTCACCTGGAGCGATGATCCCTGGCACGCTTTGACGGGCGTGCTGAAGGAGGCGACAGGACGCAAGGGAAAGCCGCTTTTCCTGCCCTTGCGCCAGGCGCTGACAGGGATGGATCACGGCCCCGACATGGGCGAACTCCTGCCTCTGATTGGCGAAGAACGGGCGCGCAAACGATTGATCGACGCCGCCACCAGCTAAGGATCACACGATGATGGTAACACTTGGATCAAGTCTGAAACTTCCTTGCGGCGCCGTCTTGCCAAACCGGATATCGAAAGCGGCGATGACCGAAGGTCTCGCAACGCCGGACGGGCGCCCTACGCCCGAACTCGAGCGTTTGTACGGTATCTGGTCGGATGGCGGCGCCGGGATGCTCCTGTCGGGTAATATCATCGTCGACAGGGACCACCTCGAACGTCCCGGAAATGTCGTCATCGAGCGCGAGCCGGATGACGACATGCGGCAGCGCCTTTCCCGATGGGCCGCCGCGGCGACGCGCAACGGCAACCATTTCTGGGCGCAGATCAGCCATGGCGGCCGCCAGACGCAAAAGCTGGTCAACGCGCATCCCAAATCCTCGTCCGATGTCCAGTTGGCGTTGCCCGGTGGCCAGTTCGCCAAGCCGGTGCCCCTGACCAAGGAGGAGATCGCCGAGTTGGTGGGGCGCTGGGCGATCGCGGCCAGGGCGTGCAAGGATGCCGGTTTCACCGGTGTCCAGGTGCACGCAGCGCATGGCTATCTCATCTCGCAGTTTCTTTCCCCGCGGGTCAACCTGCGCACGGACGAATATGGCGGCAACCTAGAAAACCGCGCGCGTTTCCTGCTTGAGATCGTGCAGGCCGTGCGCGCAGCGGTGGGGCCGGATTTCCCGATTTCAGTCAAGCTCAACAGCGCCGACTTCCAGAAGGGCGGCTTCGATTTCAAGGACAGCCTGCAAGTGGTCAAGTGGCTCGAGGCGGCTTCGGTCGACTTGATCGAGATTTCGGGCGGAACCTACGAACAGCCCAAGCTGCTGGGCGTGGCGGGGCAGGAAGAAGAGGCGGTGCAGAATGTCGCGCCGTCCACTGCCGCGCGCGAGGCCTACTTCGTCGATTTCGCGAAGGCCATGCAGGCCGAGGTTTCGGTCCCGCTGATGGTTACCGGCGGCTTCCGCACGCGCGATGCGATGGAGCAGGCGCTGGAGTGCGGCGCGGCAGATGTGATCGGCCTCGGCCGTCCGCTATGCGTCGATACCGATGCACCCCGGGCCTTGCTCGCGAGTGCCGACGAACTGGCGCGCTATGAAAACAATCTCGACTTGCTGCCGCCGTGGCTCGGTTTCCTGAAGCGCTTCCAGATGATGAAGGCGATCAACGGTTTTGCCGGAATATACTGGTTCTACGAACAGCTCTGGATGCTCGGCCACGAGGGCCGCGTCGACCGCGACCTGTCGGTGATGAAGGCGTTCCGCATGGTCGATGCACGCAACCGCCGCATCATGAAAGAACGGCGCGCGGGCTAACCTTCGTGCGCGTCCAGTTCGTGGCCGCTGACCGTCACGACGTGCATGAGGTTGGTCGAGCCCGGTGTTCCGAACGGAACGCCGGCCAGCGCGATCAGCTTGCTGCCTGCGTTTGCGAAACCATGCCGCAGCGCCATTCGCTTGCCCTTGGCGATCATCTCTTCGAAACTGCCGATGTCCTTGGTGGCCACGGCGTGCGCGCCCCATAGCAAGCCCAGGCGGCGTGCCGTCTTCATGCTGGGCGTGAGCACCAGCATCGGGACGCTGGGCCTTTCGCGGGCCACGCGCCGCGCGGTGCTGCCCGAACCGGTGAACACGGTGATGGCGGAAATCGAAACGGTGTCGGCCACGGTCATGCAGGCGTGGGCCAGAGCATCAGCTGTGGTCGCATCGGGCGGCGTTTCGAGAAACCGCACACGGGCGAGATAGGATTCGTCGCGTTCCACCTGATGGGCAATCTTGTGCATGATCGTAACCGCTTCTTCGGGCCATTCGCCCGCCGCGGTTTCCGCCGATAGCATCACGCAATCCGCGCCGTCGTAAACCGCGTTGGCAACATCGGACACCTCGGCCCGCGTCGGGGCCGGGCTTTCGATCATGCTTTCCAGCATCTGCGTCGCCACGATCACGGGCTTGCCGGCGGTGCGGGACTTGTTGACGATCATCTTCTGGAGCGGCGGGACTTCCTGCGGTTCCAGCTCGACGCCCAGATCGCCGCGGGCCACCATGATGCCATCCGACATCTCGATAATTTCGTCCAGGCGGCGCACGGCCATCGGCTTTTCGATCTTGGCGCACAAGGCGCCATATCCGCCCATCAGCTTGCGCGCTTCGGCAAGATCTTCCGGTCGCTGCACGAAGCTGAGGCCAATCCAGTCGACCCCTTGTTGCACGGCGAAGGCCAGGTCCTTGCGGTCCTTGTCGGTGAGGGCAGGGATCGGCACTTCGGCATCGGGCACGTTCACGCCTTTGCGGTCCGAAATCACCCCGCCGACTTCTGCCGAACACAGTATCTTGTCGTCGTCCGCCTCGATCACGCGCAGGCGGATCTTGCCGTCGTTGATCAGCAGTCGCTGGCCCTTTTCCAGCAGGCCGAACAATTCGGGATGGGGTAGCTGGACCCGCGTGTGATCGCCCGGCGCGGGATCGCGGTCGAGCGTGAAATGGCCCGAATGGCGGATGACCGCCTGCCCGTCCTTGAATTTGCCGACGCGCAGTTTCGGCCCCTGCAAATCGGCAAGGATCGCGATGGGGCGGTGGAAATCCTTTTCCATCGCGCGGATTGCCTTGATCGTCAGTTCATGGTCGGCGTGTTCGCCATGGCTCATGTTGACGCGGAAGGCATCGACACCGGCCTTGAACAGCCGGGCGAGCATTTCGGGCGAACGGCTGGCCGGACCGACGGTTGCGAGGATCTTGACCTTACGGCCGCGGGGGTCGAGCTTGGGTGCAGAAGGCTTTGCCATGGCTTGTCGCTATGGCACTACCGCATGACAAAGCAAGGATGAGGCTGCCCTGTGCGTACGAATGCACCCGACCCGCTGGACCAACTTGACGATGCGCAGGCCGCAGCCGCCTTCCGCAGGCTAGTGCGTCACCTGCGCGATCGGCATGACGCGCAGAACATCGACCTGATGGGGCTGGCCGGGTTTTGCCGCAATTGCCTGGCCGACTGGGTCCGCGATGCCGGGTACGATGGTGACACGGCCGCCGCACGCGAACTGATCCACGGAATGCCGCAGGACGAATGGAAGGCGACACGCCAGATCCCCGCAACCGACGAGCAGATTGCGGCCATGGAAGCGAGCGTCGCGAAAAACGCACAGGATTAGGGACGCGACGGGTTCACCGCGAACGGCCACCCCGCTACATCGCCGCCAACCGATTCTCATATTACCGGAGTTGACTTGAAATGGCCGAAGCCACCGACGACCGCCTGCGCCTGCTGATCGAGCGCATCGAACGCCTCGAGGAAGAAAAGAAGGGCATCGCCGACGACATCCGTGACGTTTACGCCGAATCCAAGGCGGTCGGTTACGACGTCAAGATCATGCGCCAGATCGTGCGCCTTCGTAAGATGAAGCCCGATGATCGGCGCGAGATGGAAACCATCCTCGATACCTACAAGGCAGCGCTGGGAATCGGTTGATTTCCTTGCCAACTTCCCTGAGTTAGTATAGCAATACACTTAACAACTCGGGAGAGAGAATTGTCCAGATCCAGCAAAGGTGCCGCGCTTGCCGCCGTCGTTATCGCGGGGCCTTTGCTGTTCGCGATCGTCGCCCTCATGGCCATGCTCTTCGGGGCTGCGGCGGGGTGGCTTGGGGGCCTGATCTTCCCGCAGGTGTTCGATCGGCTGACAGCGCTGATCTTTGGCGACCCAATTCCGGCCTGGCAGTTCGGTGCGATGCTCGGCTTTATCGGCGGGTTCCTGCGCGCCTCCATCCCAAACCGTAAATAAGGGGACATCGCATGGCTGGACCATGGAAAGACGCACGCGGCATTACCGTGACGACGACGCCAACGCTGGAAGGCAGGCCGATTCAGGAATACCTCGGCATCGTCACCGGCGAGGTGATCGTCGGGGCCAACCTGTTCCGTGATCTGTTCGCCAATATCCGCGATATCGTGGGTGGCCGTTCGGGCAGTTACGAACGCATCCTGCGTGACGCGCGCGAACAGGCCATCCAGGAATTGCAGGCGGAATGCGGCGCTCTTGGCGGCAACGCGGTTGTCGGGGTCGATCTCGATTACGAAGTGATCGGGGATACCGGCTCGATGCTGATGGTCAGCGCCAGCGGCACCGCTGTTCGCACCTGATCACGCGCCGGCGCCGCTCGCCAGCAGAACCAGCGAAATGAACGCGCCGTTGTGCAGCAGGTGCAGCAACATGCTCGCCCACAGTCCGTGGTTCACCCGCAGATAACCCAGTATCGCGCCGGTCGCGAACTGCGGCAGCACCAGCGGCAGCGCCATCGCGATCTGTTCGGGCGGAAAATTAAGCAGGTGAACGCAGGCGAAGCCGACCGTGCTCAGCCAGAAGAACGCCGGGAAAAACCTGGCGAACCATCCGATTGCCCCGCGCCGCCGCAGCAGGAAAATCGCCGCTCCCGCCAGAACCGCCGAGACAAAACCGGCCAGCGCCGCCGACCCCATCGCCTGAAGGTCGCCGGTTCCCGTACCGGTACCGGCCACCACCGCGGCGCCCATCCCCCCACCGATCAGCAGGGCGAGGGCAAGGATGTGGCCCGGCCTTCCTGACAGCCATCCGCGAAAAACGATCTCTTCGGCAATCGGCGCCACGATCACCGCGGCAAAAACCACGGCCCCGGTAATTTCCATGCCGGAAAGCGCCGTTTCCGGAAGGTCGATCCCGCTCGACATCACCGCCCCGGCGATCCCCAGCAGGGCGATCATGATCACCAGATCCAGCCCGAGCATCCGCAAAACCGCTGCCACGCTGGACAGGTTCGGCATTGGCGCCCGGTCGGGCAATTGCGGCCGCTTCAGGAAGGCGCCGAATTGCTTCCATTCGGCCAGCAGCGAGTTCGCACGAACGACAGACGTCGTCCCCCTTGTAGTCAACGTGTCCATGCGGCTAAGGCGACCCCCTGATTCCACCACAGAGACGCGAAAAGCGAAACAATGGCAGGCCATTCCAAATTCAAGAACATCATGCATCGCAAGGGCGCGCAGGACAAGAAGCGCTCGGCAATGTTTTCAAAGCTCAGCCGCGAAATAACTGTCGCGGCCAAGATGGGCATGCCCGATCCGGACATGAACCCGCGCCTGCGACTGGCGGTCAACGCGGCAAAGGCCCAGTCGATGCCCAAGGACAACATCCAGCGCGCGATCGACAAGGCATCCGCCAACGAAGGCGATGATTACGAGGAAGTCCGCTACGAAGGGTATGGCCCGGGCGGCGTTGCGCTGATCGTCGAAGCGTTGACCGACAACCGCAACCGGACCGCCACCAACGTGCGCACCGCGTTCAGCAAGAACGGCGGCAACATGGGTTCGGAAGGCTCGGTCAGCCACGGTTTCGAGCGGCTGGGTTACATTGCCTATCCGGCCAGCGCGGGGGACGAGGAAAAGGTTCTCGAAGCCGCGATGGAAGCCGGGGCGGACGATATCTCGTCGTCGCCCGACGGGCACGAGATATGGACCGCGGCCGAAGACCTGCACGAAGTGTCCGGCGCGCTGGAAAAGTCGCTGGGCGAAGCGGAAGAAGTCAAGCTGGCCTGGAAACCCAACCTCACCGTCGACATGGACGAAAAGGGCGCGGCCACCCTGCTCAAGCTGATCGACACGCTCGACGATGATGACGACGTGCAGACCATCTGGGGCAATTACGAAATTTCGGACGAGATCATGGAGAAGCTCGACTGATGTGGGCCTTCGTCGCGAAGGCGCTGCTTGCCGGCGCCATGATCGCGGCGATAGCCGAAATCGGCCGACGGCTGCCGACCGCGGCGGCCCTGATCGCGTCCCTCCCGCTGGTGTCTATCCTGGGAATGATTTTCCTCTGGTATGCGCGCCCCGATGTCGAGAACATGGCCCGCCATGCCGGCGCGACGTTCTGGTACGTCATTCCCAGTCTGCCGATGTTTCTGGTCATCCCGGCGCTGCTTCGTGGCGGGATGGGGTTCTGGCCCTCCTTGCTCATCGGATGCGTTCTGACGATCATTCTCTATCTCGCCATGATGCAACTCGGACCCCGCTTCGGCCTGCGGCTTTGATCATCCTCGGCCTCGACCCCTCGCTCAGCTGCACCGGCTGGGGCGTTATCCGGACGCAAGGGTCGCGCCTCACGCACATTGCCAACGGACAGGTCCCGACCGACCCGAAGGCGCCGATGTCGCAGCGGCTGGCGGTTCTCCAGGCGGCGCTTGCCGAAGTGATCGCCGCGCACCGGCCCGATCGCGCGGCCGCCGAAGAAATCTTCGCCAACAAGAACCCGCAATCCACGATCAAGCTGGCGCAGGCGCGCGGGGCCGTGCTGGCGGCCTGCGGGGCGGCGGGCCTGCCTGTCAGCGAACACGCCGCGCGGCTGGTCAAGAAAGCTGTCGTGGGGACGGGCGGAGCCGAAAAGGCTCAGGTTCAGGCCATGCTCAAGATCCTGCTCCCCGGTGCCGCTATTACCGGGCCTGACGCGGCGGACGCGCTTGCGGTCGCCATTGCCGCGGCGCATCTCGGCATTGGTGCCTGACCAACTCACGGCGCGGCCAGATCCGAACCGCGAGCAAACCCTGAGTTACGTAGGCAGAAGGGAGCGCTGTCCGCCTGCTTTGGGGGGGGAGCGGTGTGCAGTCAGATGTCCGATCATGGGTGGGATGCGGACTTACAATATCACGACGAGACAGATAGTCCCCCGGCCCTGAGTTGAAGTAGAGGAATGGGATATCAGCCTTGCTCATTCAGCCCCTTTGATTTGACAGCACCTTCGCGAGCCATCCCCTGAACCGTCAGGCCGGGCTCGCTTTTGCTGGGGCCCGCGCTGGCGAAAGGCCCCTTGTCCAGCCTAGGTAGCCTGCCAGCCCGCCCGCGATCAGACCCAGCAATACGGTCAAACTCGGCGGTATCTGACTGTAGGCGGCAAAGAGCCCGTCCAGTCCCGCCATATCGGGTGCAAACCACATCACGACCGCCTGAAGGAGGACGAAAAATGTCGCGACCAGCCACGGGGCGCCATTTTTGCGATCTAAAAAATACAGGGCCATCGCGAAGGTCGCGACCATGGCGTCGCTAATTGCTATCGTATCGAGAACCTGCCGTGGACCCTCGCTGCCGATCACATTCATCCAAGGGAACGCTTGATCCATCAGGCGGCTGAAAGGCGATTCGAACAGAATCATCGGTGTCGCTAGCATGTATCCAGCGTGGAGTTTGATATTGCGCCGATTGCGCAGGGCCAGATAAAACAGGGTCAGGTAGGCGGTAATGGCGATGGCCATGCCGATTCCGAATGCTGGTCCCAGAACCGCGATGAAGGGGCTTTCAAGCGTCGCGAAGCGCGCAGCCGAGACATTGATAATCATCACGAAGCCAACGATGAGCAATGGGAACAAAGCGAAGCTCGCCTTGCCCAACGTCTTATGAAACGTATTCATGCGGCGGTGAATAGCGAGGCTTTGGACGAAAAGCAGCAGCAGCCAGCTTGTCGCGGTAACGGCATGGACGTGAAATGCGAGCGGGACGTTGCCGATCATCGTGAAATAGCTCGCCCAAAAGCCGGTCACAGTAACCAGCAGCACGAAACCCACGAAATAGTGGCCGTATTTGTATGGCATCGCTCCATCCCCCAATGAGCCGACCCAAAGAAATACTAGCACGCAAATAGCGTAGGGCAAAGCTGCTGCTATATTTCCCTTAAACGCGAGGCATCCTTTTGCCTCAAGCAGCCTACAGGCTTAGTCCGCAATCGGGTCGTCAGCGGACCGAACGATTTTGTGACGAACTGCGCTCAGTAGCTAGGTCACAAGCTGGGTGGAGAACGGACATAGTCAGAGTTCGCTTGTCTTAGGGTGTCGCTCCGGAATATAGCATCCGAGTGCAAAGCTCGTGGGGGCTTTTGGGGAGACAGCTTGTCCGCACCCGACATTTTCGTGTCCTACAATCGAGAGGACCGGGCGATAGCGCGCCGCTTCGCGGAAGCCTTCGACGCAGAGGGCTTCGAGGTCTGGTGGGATGCGACACTACAGGCTGGCGACGCATATGACGAGGTGACAGAGGCCGCGCTGAACAGCGCCAGGGCCGTGAGTGTTCTCTGGTCGCCGCGTTCTGTCGGCTCGCGATGGGTCCGGGCCGAAGCGACGGTAGCCGATCGCAATGGCACGCTGGCGCCCTGCATGATCGAACCTTGCAACCGCCCGGTGATGTTCGAACTGACCCAGACCGCTGACCTGATCGGGTGGAGTGGAGATCGCGGTGCAGCGGCGTGGCAGGCTTATGTGGCAGACGTGCGCCGGCTTATCGGGCGTGACAGCCCCTCGCGTGCAGTGGGCAATGAGCCGAAAGTGGCAGGGCCAACGCCTGTCCGCGACAGACCAGGGCTGGCGATCGTCCCGCTCCGCTGCGGAGCCGAACATGAGGATTTTGCGCAAGGATTGGTCGACGAAGCGGCGACGATCTACAACCGCTACAAATATGTCCTTGGTATCGTAGATCGGCCCGCCAGTGCACGATATCGGATCGAAGGCAGTCTGCGACGCGCGGGCAGCCTCACGCGATTGGCCGCGCAACTGATCAACGTGGAAAGCGGCGCCCAGATCTGGGCCGAACGACTTGATACCTCCCTCGAAGATCCTTTCGCGGCACAGGAAGATCTGGCCCAGCAATTGGCTGCACAAACGGCCCAGGCGATCGAGTCAGCCGAAACCAGGTGGGCGATGCGTCAGCGGCTAAAGGATCTCGGGGCCTATCACCGGGTGCTGGTCGGATTGCAGACCGTGCGTGGCTTCACCGTAGAATCCGAAGTCGAGGCGGTCCGCATCCTGACCGATGCAGCCGAGGATTTCCCCATGGACGGCTACGTCCTCTCCCTGGCCAGCCTTGCCTGTTGCCTCCTGCTTACACTGGGCGGGGCAAGCGACGCAGAAAGCGTCAAGGCCGCCGGTCGCGATTTCGTGCGACGCGCCGTGCAGGTTGGCGGGGACGATCCGCAGGTGCTCGGCTGGGCCGCGCTTGGCGGGCTGGCATGCGGTACCGACATTGCCATGCTCGATACGTTGATCGAACGGGCGCTCGAACGCAATCCGGGCTGGTCGTCGATGTGGACCTGGAATTCCAACGTCAAGGTTTACAAAGGCGATGCCGAAGTGGCCCTCGAGCGGGCGAAAAGAGCGATCGCGATGGAGCCACGTTCGGTCGATCGCTTCGTGATGCTTACCACGATGGGCTGGGCTTACGTACAGCTGGGTCGCTACGAAGATGCCATTGCGCCGTTGACCGAGGCCGAGCAGCTGATTGCAGGCTGGCCGGCTGCTCTTGCAGGTTTGCTTGTGGCCAATGTTCAGCTTGGGCGCTTGGAGGAAGCCCGGAAAGCGCGAAGTGCATTGACAGATAGCATGGCAGAGGCGGTGATAGACGCCTGCCGCACACCACAGTTGCGCACGCTCATTCGCGAAGCGCTGGACAAGACATCGGGTTGAAGGTCGGCCATTGCAGTGCGCGAACCATACGATCGCTCACCAAGCGTCATGTGCCTGCCGGTATCGGGGCTTACATCGCGCTTCGTCTGAAATCGGGTCGTTAACAGACAGTCCGCTTTTCGGATTTGGCGCGCAGGGCAACAGCGATGCGAATTGGGCGGCAAGCGGTCCTTTTGCGTTCTAGCGCCTAGGCAACCATGCGTTCCGCGTTCGCGGACCCATGATCTTCCTTGATCAGGTCGGAGGCCCGTTCCCCTATCATGATGGACGGGGCGTTGATGTTACCGCTGGGGATCTCCGGCATCACGCTCGCATCCGCTATGCGCAGGTTCTTGACACCCTTCACCCTTAGCCGTTCATCGACCACGTCGCCGATCCGGCAAGTGCAAGAAAGGTGGTAGATCGTGTTGCCGAAGTGCAGCGCAAAGTTTTCCAGCAAGGCATCGGTTGGTTCCTGACCGGGTTGATAGCCGTGCCTGCGGGCAAGTTCGGGCGGAACCAGCCACTCGCCAAGACCCTCTTCAGGCCAGTTCTTTGCGATCTCGAGCGTTTTTCGCATCAAGGCCACCATCACCTTGAGGTCGTGGGGATCAGCGAAATAGTTGAAGTCGATCTTTGGCGGGAGAGACGGGTCGCTCGACTGGAGAATGATCTCTCCCTCGCTGTGCGGGACGCAATTGCTGGGCACGAAGATCACGTTCTCGGATTCCGGCGAAAGCACCGCATCGGGATCATCGACCATCATCGATACATCGACGTTTATCTGGTTGCGGAAGAAATCGGCCGTATTTCCCGAAGTCAGAAAGCCGATCTGACCGTCATGGGTGAAATCGTCCCCCAAACCGGTCGAGAAGAAGCAAACGCCATCGTAGGTGCTCGAAGAAGCAAGGCCGCTCCCGGTTGTCGTCAATTCCGCGTGCTGCCGTTCGGCCTCGGCCTTCAATTCCTTCAGATCGTCGGTGAGTGCGCCATCGTCCTTCGGATCGGCGGGCAAGGGGCCATCGGGTCCACGCAGGGCATCGGGACCGATGGCCACGCCGATTTCGGCAGGGGCCAGTCCGATCCCTGGTGCGGGGAAGAGCATTCCTGCCAGGAAGTGATCCTTCAAATGCTTGCCGACGTGCGGCTGGTCGAGCCGGCACACCACGCCGGCCTCCTCCAGTTCACGCCGCGGACCAATGCCCGACAGCATGAGCAAATGCGGGGAACCAACTGCCCCCGCGGAAAGGATTGTCTCGCGTGCGGCGTATATTTGCTGAATCGTTCCGTCCGCTTCGCGATACTCGACTCCGCGGACGGCCAGTCCACCGCCCTCGTCCTCGACGATCAGCCGGTTCGCCTGAACTCTGGTGATGATGGTCAGGTTTGGGCGGGTCTCCGCGGCGTTCTCGAGATAGGCGTGATAGGTACTCGATCGCTGGCCATTGCGCGTGTTCGTTTGGACGAGCGAGGAAACGCCGCCTTCCTGATAGCGGCCGCTGCCGTTGTAATCACCTTCGGGCATGCCGGCCCTGGCCGCTGCTGTCACGAATTGCCGGGCACAAGGGATTACCGGTGAGCGAATGCCGACGCCTACAGGTCCAGACTGGCCACGCCCTTCTGCATCGATGGCGGCTTCGTTCGACGGGCGAACATCCTCCATCCGTTCGAAACAAGGCTGAACGTCGGAAAAGCTCCAGCCTGTGGCGCCAATTTCTTCCCAGTGATCGAAGTCACCAGGATGCCCGCGCACGAACACCATGTAGTTCATGCCCGATGACCCGCCGAGCATCTTGCCACGTGGCACCGGGATCTTGCGGTTTCGCAGACCCCTGCCTGCCTTGCCCGGCTCACCCTGAAACATCCAGTCGCATTCCGGATCGAGCTGAAGCGAAGCACAGGCGGCAGGTATCGCTTCGCGTTCGGGTGGTTTTCCACCTGCTTCCAGCAATGCGACAGTAACCTTCGGGTCTTCGCTCAGCCGCGCAGCAAGTGCGGCCCCAGCCGAACCTGCGCCCACGATCACGAAATCATAAGCAGTCGCCATCGAGTAATCCCCCCGAATTTAAGCGACCTTCGCCCCCAAAGGTAGAGGCGCTGCCCGCAGTATACATCAGCCTAAATCGAAAGCTAACGATTTAGCGCACGCGCACGCCTGCGAGAAACGCCCTATCGATCGAGAGGCCCGCCATCAGGTCGATAACGGAAAGACAGATTTTTTCCGGAAAGAGTGCCAAGACAGCCTTGGCTGCTTGGCGTACCAGACTGCAGCCTGATACCAGTCAGAAAGAAAAGGCCCTTACAATTCAATGTCGAAACTGAAGATCTATGGCATCCCCAATTGCGATACGGTCAAGAAGGCGCGGATGTGGCTCGATGCGCAGGGCGTCGAATACGCCTTTCATGATTACAAGAAGGAAGGCGCCGATCCCGCCCGGCTGGCCGAGTGGATCGAGGCCGAGGGGATCGATGCGATCCTCAACCGGCGCGGCACCACCTATCGCAAGCTTTCGGACGAGCAGAAGGCCGATATTGACGCCGCCAAGGCTGTCACGCTGCTGCAAGACAATCCGAGCATGATAAAACGGCCCGTCGCCGAATACGGCGGCGGCCTGCTGGTCGGTTTCAAGGAGGACGAATGGTCCGCAGCGCTTTCCTGATCGTTCTGGCTGCGCTGGTCGGCCTTGAGGCACCGGCGCGGGCAGACGACGCTTTTCTCGTGATCGCCCATCGCGGGGCGAGCGGGGATCGACCCGAACACACATTGGCCGCTTACGAACGGGCGATCGATCAGGGTGCCGATTACATCGAGCCCGACCTGGTGGTGACGAAGGACAACGTTCTCGTGGTGCGCCATGAGAACGAACTGTCCGACACGACCGACGTGGCAAGCCGCGAGGATTTTTCCGATCGCCGCCGGTCCAAGACGATCGACGGAGTGTTGGTGAGCGGCTGGTTCGCCGAAGATTTCACCCTGGCCGAATTGCGCACCTTGCGCGCCCGGGAACGGCTTTCGGGTTTTCGCCCCGGCAACGCGCGGTTCGACGGCCTGTATCCGGTTCCGACGTTCGCTGAAGTCTTGCAACTGGTTCGCGCCAAGCAGGCGGAAGCCGGGCGGAGGATCGGCCTGTATCCGGAACTGAAACACCCCGAGTTCCTGTTGCAGGAAGCCGGGATCGACAGCGTGGACCTGTTGGTCACCGCGCTGAGGGAGGCGGACCTCGATGACGCCGACGATGCGGTGTTCGTCCAGAGTTTCGAGGTGGGCCCGCTGCGGCGGCTGGACAAGATGATCGACGTGCCGCTGGTGTTGCTGGTCAAGCCCGGCGCAGGGCCGGTCGATGAGCCGGCGCTGACCTACGAAGACATGCTGACGCCCACGGGGCTTGCCGAAATCGCGACCTATGCCGATGCCATCGGCGCGGACCTGCAACTGCTTTTCGGTCCCGAAGGGGTGCCGAGCGGACTGGTGGACGACGCGCACGCGGCCGGATTGAAGGTTCACGGTTGGACCGTGCGCAAGGAAAACGCTTACCTTCCGCCCATGCTGCGCCGCGGAACGGCGGAAAACGGCACGGGCGATGTGCGCGGCATGGTGTCGATCCTGAAGGCGGCGGGCCTCGACGGCGTATTCACCGACGATCCCGGTCTGGTCGTGAGGGCGTTGGCCGGAAAGGAATGACTGCTCCTGCGTTCGTTCGGATATGAGCACACAGGAAGACCAGCACTGGATGCGCGCCGCGCGCGACCATGCGGTGGCCGAAAAGGGCACCGATCCCGCCAACACGCCGATTGCGGCGATACTCGTCCTGGACGGGAAAGAGGTGGCGCGCGGAGCCAACCGGACCGCCGAATGCTGCGATGCCACCGCTCACGCCGAGATCGTCACCCTGCGGGCTGGCGGCGCGGCGCACGGCGCGATGCGCATCGAAGGCGCCACGCTGTATTCCACGCTTCAACCCTGCGGCATGTGTACCTTTGCCAGCATCTGGGCGGGTGTAATCCGCATCGTGTACGGGGCGGGCCGCGATCACGTCCATGAAATGTATTTCGAGGACCGGCATCTATCTACGCTCGATTTCGTCGCCGATGCCTACAAGGACGACCTTGTGCTGACAGGCGGTGTGCTGGCGGATGAATGCGCCAAACTGTATTTCGGCCCCGACGACGATGTGCCGCAAGACATGCAGGCTAACGACTGACCGGAACGGGCGCGCGCATCGGCCCGATGTGCGTCAGCCCTGTTCGCTGCGCCGCGCGGTGACGATGTAATTCAGCGAAAGATCGCTCGACAGGTGCAGCCCTTTCGCCGGGGAAAAGGCGATGCCTTGCGGCTCGCCCGTTTCCAGTCCGGCTTCGGCCAGTAAATCGGCAAGTTCGTCCGGGGTGATGAAATCTTCCCAGTGATGGGTTCCCCTTGGAATCAGGCCGATCGTTTCGGCAGCGCCGATCATCAGCAGGCGCGATTGCGGCGTGCGGTTCGGGGTGGACAGGACCAGCAATCCGCCCGGTGCGAGGCGCCGCGCCAGTTCGGCGACAAAGGCGCGCTTGTCGGCAACATGCTCGATCACTTCCATCGACGTGACAAGGTCGAACCGGCCAATGTCGAGCGTGCCGATTTCACCGGCCATGTAACGAATATCCAGTCCAGCGCCTTCGCAATGGATCGCAGCCGCCGCCGTGTTTTCCGGCGCCGCGTCCACCCCGGTCACGGCCGCGCCCAGCCGCGCCAGCGGTTCGCACAGCAATCCCGCGCCGCAGCCGACATCGAGCGCGCTTTTTCCCGAGAGCGGTTTGCGCCCTTCGGTATCGGCTGCCCAGTGCAGATCGATGGCCTGCCTTAGGAAGGCAAGTCGCACGGGATTGAGCCGATGGAGCATGGCAGACGAGCCCTTGGGGTCCCACCAGTCCTTGGCCAGCTTGCCGAAATGGGCGGCCTCTTCGGGGCGGATCGTTTGGCCATCCGAAGAATTGCTTCGCGTGTCGGTTGTTGCATCGCTCATGCGGCGTGGCTAGCAGCCTACCCTCACGCATTCCAGCACGGAGAGTAACGCGCTTGGCCCGCATCGTGATGAAATTTGGCGGAACCTCGATGGCGGGGACCGAACGCATTCGGCGCGTTGCCAATATCGTGCGCAAGCAACAGGCGCGTGGGCACGAGGTGGCGGTCGTGGTCAGCGCCATGGCTGGCGAGACGGACCGCCTGGTGAATTTCTGCCGCGAGGCGAACGCGCTGTACGATCCGGCGGAATACGATGTCGTCGTCGCGAGCGGCGAACAGGTGACGAGCGGGCTGCTGGCGCTGACGCTGCAATCGCTTGGCTGCAAGGCGCGCAGCTGGCTGGGCTGGCAGCTGCCGATCCATACGATCGAAGCCCACGCCAAGGCCCGCATCGAGAGCATCGATGCCGCCGCGCTGGTCGCCTCGATGGAGAGCGGCGAGATCGCCGTGATCCCGGGTTTCCAGGGCGTTGCGGACACGGGCCGGATCACCACGCTGGGCCGCGGGGGATCGGATACCTCGGCGGTGGCCGTGGCGGCCGCGATCAATGCCGACCGCTGCGATATCTATACCGACGTCGATGGCGTCTACACCACCGATCCGCGCATCGTCGCCAAGGCGAAGAAGCAGAAGGCGGTGACGTACGAGGAAATGCTCGAACTCGCGAGCGTGGGGGCAAAAGTGCTCCAGACCCGTTCGGTCGGGTTGGCCATGAAGGAGGGCGTGCGCGTGCAGGTCCTCTCCAGTTTCGTCGGCGATGACGCCATCCCGGCAGACGACCTTCCAGGCACGATGATCGTGTCGGAAGACGAAATGAACCAGTTGGTGGAGAACGGCGAAATGGAACGCCAGCACGTGACCGGCATCGCGCATGATAAGAACGAGGCTAAGGTGATCCTCACCCGTGTGCCCGACAAACCCGGCGCTGTGGCCCATATCTTCGATCCGCTGGCCAAGGCCGCGATCAATGTGGACATGATCATCCAGAACGTCGGGCGCGACAAGGGCGAAACCGACGTTACCTTCACCGTGCCCCAGGCCGACCTTGCCCGCGCGCAGGCGCTCCTGGAAGACAAGCGCGACGAGATCGGTTTCAACCGCATCATCTCGGACAGCAAGATCGCCAAGATCAGCGTTGTCGGGGTGGGCATGAAAAGCCATGCGGGCGTTGCCAGCACCATGTTCCAGGCGCTTGCCGATCGGGGGATCAACATTCAGGCGATCACGACCTCGGAAATCAAGGTCAGCGTCCTGATCGACGAGGATGAGACCGAACTGGCCGTCCGCGTCCTGCACACCGCCTATGGGCTGGACGCGGCGGACGAGGCGGCCTGACAGGCTCAGCCGGTTCCGGCCGCCGCCTGCTTCACGTCGTAGGCGTCCTGCGCGCCCAGGATTGCCGGCATGTTGTCTTCGGCCCACCGCAGCAGCGGGCAGACCCGCTCGGTCAGCTGTGCGCCCATCTGCGTGAGCGCGTATTCGACTGTCACCGGCACCGTAGGCGTGACCGTGCGCGTCAGCAGGCCGTCGCGTTCCAGCCGTTTGAGAACTTGCGACAGGACTTTTTGCGAAATTCCGCTGATGTCGCGGCGCAAGGCGTTGAACCGGCGCGGTCCGAAGGCCAGCCGGTGAAGGATCAGAAGCGCCCATTTGTCGCCCAGATGATCGAGGACGAGGCGCGCCGGGCAGCTGTCGCTGTACACGTCGAACCCCTGCTCTTCGCCGAACGGATTGTCGGCCGGTTTCCTGTTGGTCACCATGTCACTCCAAAGTGCTCTCTTTCGATAATCTCGTCCCGCCCTATGTAGCAGCGAGCAAACTGGTTTCCAATAGTAACCAGACCACCATTTGAAACTGCAAATCCGGAGATTTCACGATGACCGATACTACCAAGCCCGCTGTCGCGGTAATCTATCACTCGGGATACGGCCACACGCAGGCCGTGGCCCAGCGCGTCGCCGCCGGCGCGCGGGCGACGCTGGTCGCGATCGACGAAAACGGGGTCATCCCCGAAAGTGCCTGGGACATTCTCGACGCGGCGGACGCGATCATCATGGGCTCGCCAACCTACATGGGCAACGTCAGCTGGCAGTTTAAACGCTTCGCCGATGACACGTCGAAGAAATGGTTTGCCCGCGCCTGGCAGGACAAGGTTTTCGGCGGCTTCACCAATTCGGCCAGCCCATCGGGCGACAAGCAGGTTTCGCTGATCGCGATGCAGACGCTCGCCTCGCAGCACGGCGGTATATGGGTGAGCCTGGGTCTGGCACCTTCGAACCAGAAAGCTGCCACGCACGCCGACATCAACCACATCGGCGGCTCGGTCGGGGTAATGGTCCGCTCGCCTTCCGATGCCTCGGTGGAAGAAATTCCCGAAGGCGATCTGGCCACCGCCGAAGCCTATGGCCGCAGGGTCGCCGAGATTACGTCCCGACTGCTCGGCTGATCGTAGCCCGGGCGAACCCGTCACGGGCTTGCATCGTGATGCCCGGTGTCCGAAAGCAGCATCTTGTTGCTGACGGACGCCGGGAAATCACGAATGAGCCACACTGTCAAAATCCTCCTGCTCGGTTCGGGCGAGCTTGGCCGGGAATTCGTCATTTCCGCCAAGCGGCTGGGCGCCCTGGTGATAGCCTGCGATTCCTATGACGATGCACCCGCCATGCAGATGGCGGATGCGCGCGAAGTTTTCTCGATGCTCGATGGCGACGCGCTTCGTGCCGTTGCCGAGAAACACAGGCCGGATTTCATCGTCCCGGAAATCGAGGCGATACGCACCGAAGTGCTGGCCGAACTGGAAGCGGAAGGCTTCACCGTCGTCCCGTCCGCCCGTGCGACGCAGATGACCATGAACCGTGATGCGATCCGCGATCTGGCGGCGAGCGAACTTGGCCTCGTGACGTCACGCTATCGCTACGCCAAGAACCTCGAGGAAGTGCGGGCCGCCGCTTCGCACACCGGATTTCCCTGCGTCATCAAGCCGGTCATGTCCTCCAGCGGGAAGGGCCAGACGACGGTGCGCGAAGAGGCCGGACTGGAAGCTGCCTGGGATTATGCCGTAGCCAACATGCGCGGGGACCGAAGCCGGGTGATCGTCGAACAGTTCGTCGATTTCGACTATGAAATTACCCTGCTGACCGTGCGTCACAGCGCCGGAGTGACCTTTTGCCCGCCGATCGGGCACCGGCAGGAACGGGGCGATTATCAGGAAAGCTGGCAGCCGACACCGATGACCGATGCGGCGATTGCCAAGGCCCAGGACATGGCCCGCAAGGTAGTGGACGACCTGGGCGGCCATGGCCTGTTCGGCGTGGAATTCTTCGTGAAAGGGGAAGACGTGATTTTTTCGGAGTTAAGTCCCCGTCCGCACGATACCGGCATGGTCACGCTGGTCAGCCAGAACCTGACCGAATTCGACCTCCACGCCCGCGCGGTCATGGGTCTGCCGATACCAGATCAGATCCGCGCGCGTCCGGCGGCCAGCGCGGTCATACTGGCCGACAGGGACAGCGCCAGCCTGACATACTCCGGCTTGGCGCAGGCGATGGAGGGCGGGGCAGACATCCGCATCTTCGGCAAACCCACCAGTCGGCCCTATCGCCGCATGGGCGTGGCGCTGGCAACCGGACCCGACACCGACAGCGCCCGCAGTGCGGCACGGTCTGCGGCCGATCGTGTGCACATCGGCTATGGCGACTGACGCTTGCCGATGGGCGTTGCGCGCCTTAAGCGCGTGCCGATGACAGATTATCCCAAGACAGCCCGCCTGATGCAGCGCGGCGCAGAATTCCTCGGCAGCGAAACCGCCATCCTGTGCGGCGCGATGAGCTGGGTTTCCGAGCGCAACCTCGTCTCCGCTATCTCGAACGCCGGGGGCTTCGGCGTGATTGCGTGCGGCGCGATGACGCCCGAACTGCTCGACACGGAAATTGCCGAAACGAAGAAGCTGACCGACAAGCCTTTCGGCGTGAACCTGATCACCATGCACCCGCAGCTTTTCGACCTGATCGACGTGTGTGCAAAACACGGGGTCGGACACATCGTGCTGGCCGGCGGAATCCCGCCCAAGGGCAGCGTTGAAGCGATCAAGGGCGGCGCCAATCCGGCCAAGGTAATCTGCTTCGCGCCGACCCTGGCGCTCGCCAAGAAATTGCTGCGGTCGGGCGCGGATGCGCTGGTCATCGAAGGCATGGAGGCCGGCGGGCATATCGGCCCTGTGTCGACCAGCGTTCTGGCGCAGGAAATGCTGCCGGAATTGTCCGAAGACCATCTGATTTTCGTGGCCGGCGGCATCGGCCGGGGCCAGGCGATCGCCGGTTACCTGGAACTGGGTGCGGCGGGCGTCCAGCTCGGCACGCGGTTCGCCTGCGCCACCGAAAGCATCGCCCACCCCAATTTCAAGAAGGCGTTTTTCCGCGCCAGCGCCCGCGAAGCGGTGGCCAGCGTGCAGGTCGATCCGCGTCTTCCTGTGATCCCAGTCCGCGCCCTGAAGAACAAGGGCACCGAGGAATTTACCGCCAAGCAGCGTGAAGTTGCCGCCGTGCTCGACCGCGAGGAAATCGCGATGGACGAAGCGCAGCTGCAGATCGAACATTACTGGGCCGGGGCCCTGCGCCGCGCGGTGATCGATGGCGATGTCGAAAACGGTAGCCTGATGGCGGGCCAGTCGGTCGGTATGCTCAAGGAAGAGGAACCGGTCGCGGACATCATTGCCAAGCTGATGGCGCAAAGCGAAGAGGCGCTGTCGCGCCGCTGACATGACGGTGCGTCCCCTGGATCTCGACATCGCGATCTACCGTGACAGGATACAGGTCACAGACCGTGCCACGCAGGCATTTGTCGACCAGAGGGCGGACTTCCCGTTTTCAACCGACGCATCGATCGTGGCGCAGCCGCGGTTCCTCGAAGACACGATCGTAAGGGCAATCCGCAAGATCCTGGAGGGCGGGTTCATCCTGCGCCAGCCCATCGCCCATGTTGTCGCCTGCGAACGCCCCCTTTCGGAAGAGGAAAGGGAAACTGTCAGATCGGCGCTGCGCGAAGCGGGGATGCGGGAAATCGTCTTCGACCTGTAAGCCTGCGTTGCTGCAGGCCTAGCGCGAATGCGGTTGCCGGTTCGCGCCCCGCGCGCCACAGCAAATCCATGTCCCAGCCGCTCGTCCTTACGCTGTCCTGCGCCGATCGCCCCGGCATCACCGCGCGCGTCACCTCGTTCCTTTTCGAACGCGGCGGCAATGTGCTGGAAGCGCAACAATTCAACGATCGCACGTCCGATGCGTTTTTCATGCGGGTCGAATTCGATCCCGGCCCGCTGACCGCTGCCGACATCCGCAGCGGCTTTGTGCAGGTCGCGGGCGAGTTCGCGATGGACTGGAAAGTGGCCGTGCGGGATCGCCCGCGCCGTGTGCTGATCATGGTCAGCAAGTTCGACCATTGCCTTGCCGATCTGCTCTATCGCTGGCGGATCGGGGAACTGGCGATGGACCCGGTCGCCATCGTATCGAACCATCCGCGCGAGGCGATCGAACACACTCACCTTGGCGATATTCCCTTCCACCACCTCCCCGTGACGCGCGAAACGAAGGGGGAGCAGGAGGCGCAGGTGCGCGCGATTGCGCAACAGGCGGACGCCGAACTGGTCGTACTTGCGCGCTATATGCAGATACTGTCGGACGAGCAGGCGGCCTTTTTCGGCGGCCGCTGCATCAACATCCACCATTCCTTCCTGCCCGGCTTCAAGGGCGCCAAGCCATACCATCAGGCGCACGAGCGCGGGGTCAAGATGATCGGTGCCACCGCGCATTATGTCACCGCGGATCTCGACGAAGGCCCTATCATCCATCAGGCGGCCGAACCGATCAGCCATTCCGACACGCCCGACGAACTGGTCCGCAAGGGGCGCGAGATCGAAAACCGCGTGCTGGCCGAAGCTGTGCGCCTGCATCTGGAAGACCGCGTGTTGCTCAACGGCAAACGGACGGTGGTTTTTCGCGGTTAGCGCAGCGGTTAAGCGCGCTTGTCATGTTTGGGCCGCATGGGGCATGATTGTGCAAGCATGATTCCGGAGACGCCCGAATGACCATCGACCGCCGCAACCTTCTCAAGTCCGGTAGCGCCGCGTTTGTCGCATTTTCGGCCTTGTCGGCTGGCAGTCTGGTGCGTGCCTACAGCGCGAACAGCGGCAAGACGCTGGTCCCCGACCCGTCCGGCCTGCTCGATCTTCCCGAAGGTTTCACCTACCGGATGCTGACGAAGACCGGCCAGCCGATGAGCGACGGATTCACGACACCGGGACGGCCCGACGGCATGGCCTGCTTTACCCATCCGACCCAGCCCGGCCATTGGGTGCTGGTGCGCAACCACGAGAATTTTTCGAACGTCACCACCGGTTTGCCGTTCGGGGATGGCAACGCCCTTCTTGGCCGCCTCGACAAGGCCCTGATCTATGACGAGCGGGGCGGCGACCTGCCGTTTTTCGGCGGCACAACCAACGTCGTCATCGATGCGGGCAGCGGACAGGTCGTTCGCGATAACCTTTCGCTGATCGGCACGGTGGGCAATTGCGCGGGTGGTGCAACGCCGTGGGGCAGCTGGCTGACGTGTGAGGAACAGCCGCTCAAAACGGGCGAAGAAGGCGCGCAGAAGGCCCATGGCTTCGTGTATGAAGTTCCGGCTACCGCGACCGGGCCGGTCACCCCCGTGGCGCTGACGGCGATGGGGCGTTTCGCGCACGAAGCCTGCTCTGTCGATCCCGACAGCGGCGTGGTGTACATGACCGAAGACAGCCGTTCCGGCCTGTTTTATCGCTACATTCCCGATGTTCCGGGCAAGCTGGCGCGCGGCGGCCGCTTGCAGGCCCTGGCCATCGAAGGCTGGGACAGCGCCGATACGCGCAACTATGCCGCCGACTGGAGTCTGCCGGGCGCCCGCAAGATCGCCGTTGGCGAACGCCTTGCCATCCGCTGGATCGACATGGACGATGTCGAAGCGCCCAACGCCGATCTGGCCCAGCGCGGATTGAAGGCAGGGGCAGCGATGTTCACCCGCGGGGAAGGGCTGGCCTACGGCAGCCGCGGCGACGGTGAGCGCGCGCATTATTTCACCTGCACCGAAGGTGGGCGGGCCGGCACCGGCCAGGTCTGGAAACTGGAACCGGGCAAGAACGGGGCGGCCGATGTCCTTTCCCTCATCTATGAAAGCCCGAGTGCCGACACGCTCGACCTGTGCGACAATCTGGCGGTTTCCCCATGGGGTGACCTGATCATCTGCGAAGACGGGCGGGGGGATAATTTCCTGCGCGCGCTCACCCCCGATGGGGCGATCTACGATCTGGCGCGCAACGCCCACGAATTGCACGCCGAGTTTACCGGGGCCTGTTTCTCGCCCGACGGCAGCACCTTGTTCGTCAACGTGCAGGTGCCCGGTTACACCTATGCCATCACGGGCCCGTGGGAGACCCTGCGAGCCGCTTGATCAGCGCGCCCCAGGGCTCTGACGCCGGATCGCCGGGCAGCAGCGGGTTCCATTGCTCCTGCATCAAGGCGAGCGCGTCTTCATGGCTGACACCGCGTTCGCGGTGGAGAAGATAGAAGAACGCCGAAACACGAAAATTCATGATGCAGTGGACGTGGACAGGCCCCTCCACGCTATCGAGCGCGGTCCTGACGGCCGCGTAATGGACCTGGGTGGGCCGATCGAACGGTACCGGTATGTGCGTGTAGGCTATGCCCAGTTCGGCCAGCCGGTCACCTTCATCCGCCAAGGCTTCGGGATGACTGTCGAGCGCCAGGTTGATGACGTGACGCGTACCGATCGCGGCAAGCCGCGCGGGATCGTGCGGCTCGAGCCTTCCCGATGTGGTGATACCGGAGGACAGCCGCTGCCAGCCGCGGATGTCCTCCGGGTCGTCCACTCCTAGCGTTTCTTGGCGAGCGCCGCGTCTTCGTTGGCGCGATTGATGATGTATTGGCGGATGGCTTCGGCGTCATCGGGTTTGATCGCGCTGGCGAAGCTGACCATGCCCTGGTGCTTGAGCGCACCATCGACGACGATCGACTTGATCGCCTCCTGACTTGCCAGCGCTCCCGACCGGCGAAGGTCTGGGACCATCGCGCCGCCGACCGCGGCATCGCCATGGCAAACGCTGCAATAGCGATGGTAGAGAGACCCGCCCTTGGCCACCTGGTCCGCCGTGCCGCGGAAGGGCGGGGGATCGAGAACGGTCTCGTTGAGCGCGGGGACTTCAGGCAGTTTGGCGGTTCCGCCGATCTTGAAAACGAGCAAGCGGCTGACGTTGCGAACGGGGCCCGACTTGTCGGCAAGAACGCCGGCCACCAGATCCCAGACGCCGCCCCAGCCTGCCAGCACCGCGACATATTGTTCGCCGCCGATCGAAAAGCTCATCGGGGCGGCAATCACGCCGGTCTGCGCGCCAAACGACCAGACCTTCTGACCGGTGTCGGCGGAATAGGCGTTGAACATGCCCGCTGCATCTCCCTGGAAAACCAGATTGCCTGCGGTTGCCAGCGTGCCGCCGTTCCACGGACCCTTCTGGGGGACACGCCAGGCTTCCTTCTGCGCCACCGGGTCCCACGCGACCAGCGCGCCTGTCGTCTGACCGGCGAACTGTTTGCGGATCGCTTCGTCGGCCGGCATCGCCACGCTTGCTGCGTCGAGGCCGATCTGGAACCCGATATCGGTTTCTTCCCAGTTCTTCTGCGCCAGATAACCCTGCACCGTGAAGTTGGTCGGGATGTAGACCAGGCCGGTCATCGGCGAGAAGCTCATCGGTTGCCAGCTGTGCGCGCCGATCGCGCCGGGGGTTCCCATGAAGGCTTCGCCCGTCTGTTCGTATCGCGCCGCCTGCAGGATATTGGGACGCCCCTTGGCATCCAGCCCATCGGTCCATGTCTGCGGCGCGAACGCCTTGCCCGACAGGAATTCACCGGTCTTGGCGTCGAGGACGTAGAAGAACCCGTTTTTCGGCGCGTGCATCACCACGCGGCGCTGCTTGCCGTCCAGCGTCAGGTCGGCGACCGTGATCTGGGCGTTGCTGTCGTAATCCCAGCGGTCTTCGGGGGTTTCCTGGAAATGCCAGCGATACTCGCCCGTGGCCGCATCAACCGCGACGATGCTGCCGGTGTACAGGCTGTCCCCTTCGCCGCGGTTGTTGGCCGCCGGATTCCAGGGTTCGGCGTTGCCGGTGCCAAAGTACACGAGACCGGTGGTCGGATCGTAGGTGATCGAATCCCACACGGTTCCGCCGCCGCCCAGCTTCCACCATTCACCGCCCCATGTCTCGGCGGCTTTTTCCATCGCCTCGTTCTCGAATCCCTTGGAAGGATCGCCGGGAACCGTGTGGAAGATCCAGCGGCGCTTGCCGGTGTCGGCATCGTATGCCGCCAGATACCCGCGCGCCTTGTATTCGCTGCCGCCGCTACCGATCAGGACCATGCCCTTGGCGATGCGCGGGGCGCCGGTGATGGTGTAACTTTCCTGGTCGGGGACCACCATGTGTTCCCACGCAACGGCACCGGTGTCCTGATCGAGCGCGACGAGCCGTCCGTCGAGAGTGGCGACGAACACCTTGTCCCCATACAGCGCAACGCCGCGGTTCACCGCATCGCAGCAGGCGCGCACCAGCGTTTCGCGGGGCACCTGAGGATCGTATTCCCATTTCACCTTGCCGGTGGCGGCGTCGTATGCCTTCACCATGGACCAGGCCGTGGTGATATAGAGCGTGCCGTCGTGCATCAGCGGCGTGGCTTCCTGCCCGCGCGCGGTGTCGAGGTCGGCGTACCATGCCAGTTGCAGTTCGCCGATATTTCCGGCGTTGATCTGGTCGAGGGGGGAGAAGCGCTGTTCGCCGTAATCGCGACCGTAGCTGAGCCATTCGCCGCCTTCGGCGGCTGCGATCATGGCGTCGGTCACGCCTTCGGTAGCAAGTTTTGGCCCGTCGTCCGTCTTGCTGCAACCCGCCAAAGCCAGCACGGCCAAGGCCGCGAATCCGATTCCCCGCATGTTTCCTCTCCCCGGCGACACTATTGAGTCGCTCTTGTGAAACCTATCCTGCCCAGCATGCGTGGACTTGTCCATGCACCTTGCTAACCTGCCGGTACGAAAGGGAGTCGTGACTATGTGCGATCAAGAACAATTGGCCCGTTGGGCGAGGTCCGGCCTGACGCGGCGCGGTTTTGGTGCCGGCGTCCTTGCCGGCGCAGCGGCGGCCTGCGCCCCTGTGGATGGCAGCGGCGGTGACGCAGCATCGGCAGCATCGGATGGTGGTCCCGTGCAGGAAAGCACCGTCACATTCGCCACGTCGGCAGGAACGATGGATGGCGAATTCTTCCACCCCGCTTCGGGGCGCTATCCCGGTGTTATCCTGTGGCCTGACATCGCCGGCATACGTCCGGCGAAACGCCAGATGGCACGGCGTCTGGCCGAAGCAGGCTACGCGGTTCTTCTCGCCAATCCGTATTACCGCGATGTCGCGGGACAGCAGTTCACCGACTTTGCGGATTTCGCGGGCAATGGCGGCTGGGACAAGGTTACGCCGTGGCGTTCCAAATTCACCGCGGAGACGATCCAGGTCGATGCGCGCGCCTGCGCGCAATGGCTGTTCGGGCAGGCAGCGGTCGATACCGACCGCGGGATCGGCACGCAGGGCTATTGCATGACCGGAAGTTTCGCGGTGATCGCCCCGTCGGCTGACGGGCACATCCATGCAGGGGCCAGCTTCCATGGCGGCGGCCTGGTTCGCGGCGAGGGGCCGAGCCCGCACCGCATGCTGCGCGAAGACGCGCACTATCTCATCGCCATCGCGCAAAACGACGATGCCAAGGCCCCGGCCGACAAGACCGCGCTTCGCGAAGCGGCCGACGCGGCGCGAACCACGGCGGAAATCGAGGTGTACGCCGCGGACCATGGCTGGTGCGTGCCCGACAGTCCGAGCTACGACGAACTGGAAGCGGAACGGGCCTGGTCGCGCCTGCTTTCGCTCTATCGCGAGGCGCTCTGACGAAGATCGAGGAGGCGTGGAACCTGGAATGAGGAGCAAGGCATGAGCAAGGCGATCACCCCGTTCGATGTCAGCGCGGCCGCGCTTTATGTGGAGGATCGCTGGCAAGAACCCTTCGCCCGGCTGCGGCGGGAAATGCCGATCAGCTTCATACCCGACAGCCCCTACGGCCCGTACTGGTCCGTCGTGACCCACGATCTGATCCAGCAGATCGAACTGCAGCCGCAGAAATTCTCGTCCTCGTCCGATCTCGGCGGGATCACCATCCTCGATCCTCCCGAAGAAGCGCGGCTGCCCAATTTCATCGCTGTCGACCCGCCGGTCCACACGGCCCAGCGCCGCGTTGTGCAACCCGCCTTCAACCCCAGCGAAATGGCCCGCCGGGAAACCGAAATCCGTGACCGGACACGCCGCCTCTTCGACAGCCTGCCGGTGGGCGAAACGTTCGACTGGGTGGATGAAGTGTCGATCGAACTTACCATCGGGATGCTGTGCATCCTGTTCGATTTCCCGTGGGAGGAACGGCGCGACATGAAGCGGTGGTCGGATTGGGCGAGCGAGGTGTCGCCCGATCATGACGAAGCGTGGACTGCCCTGTTTCTTGAGCAAATGGGCCAGATGCTCGCCAAGTTCGACGAATTGTTCGAAGCGCGCCGCGCGGAACCGCCCGCCGACGATTTGTTCTCGCGGATCGTCCATAGCGAGGCGATGGGCCACATGCCGCCGATGGAACGGATCGCCAATATCGCCCTGCTCATCGTGGGCGGAAACGACACCACCCGCAATTCGATGAGCGGTTTCGTCCATGCCTGTTCGCTGTTTCCGGACCAGTTCGAAAAATTGCGGGAAGACCCGTCCCTGGTTCCCAATGCGGTTCAGGAAACCATCCGCTGGCAGTCACCCGTCACGCACATGCGCCGCACCTGCCTGGAAGACACGCAGATCGGCGGCCAGCTGATCGAGAAGGGCGACAAGGTTATCCTGTGGTACATTTCCGCCAACCGCGACGAAGCGGTTTTCAAGGATGCCGATAAATTCGATGTGACGCGCGAAAACGCACGCCGCCACCTGGCCTTCGGCCACGGCATTCACCGCTGCGTCGGCGCACGTCTGGCCGAAATCCAGCTTGCCGCGCTGTTCGAGGAAATCCTCGCCCGTAATGTGCGTATCGAACAGGTCGCGCAGCCATCGCGGCTGGCCAGCCCGTTCCTGCACGGGTTCACCGCCATGCCCGTCCGGATGGTGCCCATCGGCTGACCTTTCCCCAGCGCAGGTGCGGGTGCCCGATGCGTTCGATCAAGGGCTTGCTCCGGTTTCCCTTGCGGCGCGGTGCCCTGCCGTTACCATGCTCCTTACCTGAAGGAGGGTTCTGATCATGGGCGGTACGCTCGCACTCGCATTCCTGGTCCTGCTGGTCGTCGTTTTCCTGCTGATGGCGGTTCGCGTCGTCAAACAGGGGTACGTCTACACCATCGAAAGGTTCGGCAAATATACGATTGCCGCCGATCCCGGCCTGCACCTCATCATCCCGTTCATCGACCGTGTCGGGCAGAAGGTGAACATGATGGAGCAGGTGCTGGATATTCCCGGACAGGAAATCATCACCGCCGACAACGCCATGGTGGGCGTCGATGCGGTCGTGTTCTTCCAGGTGCTGGATGCAGGCAAGGCCGCCTACGAGGTGTCGAATCTCTATCAGGCGATCATGGCGCTCACCACGACCAATCTGCGCACGGTCATGGGCTCCATGGATCTCGACGAAACACTGTCGAAACGTGACGAGATCAACGCCCGCCTGCTCAGCGTGGTCGATCACGCGACATCGCCGTGGGGCGTGAAAATCACCCGCGTGGAGATCAAGGACATCCGCCCCCCGCTCGACATTTCGGAAGCCATGGCCCGCCAGATGAAGGCCGAGCGCCTCAAACGCGCCGAAATCCTCGAGGCGGAAGGCGACCGGGCGTCCAACATCCTTCGCGCCGAAGGGGACAAGCAATCGGCTATCCTCAAGGCCGAAGGCAAACGGGAAGCCGCTTTCCGCGATGCTGAAGCTCGCGAACGCGCCGCCGAAGCGGAAGCCAAGGCAACCGAACTGGTGTCCAACGCCATTGCCCAGAGCGGCAACCAGGCGATCAATTACTTCGTGGCACAGGAATACACCAAGGCGGTGGGCAAGTTCGCCGACAGCCCGAATGCAAAGACCATCCTTTTCCCGGTCGAGGCGACACAGCTTATCGGCTCGCTCGGGGGGATCGGGGAGCTGATCAAAGGCACCTTTGCGGACACGCCCACCACGCCCGACACCGGCACGGCCTTGCCGCAGGGGGGCGGGCGTGAACGCACCCCTGTGCGCCGAACAAGCGTTCCGCGCACTGGTGACGGGGGTTAGCGCGGTCGATGGAAGGGTTCGAATCCTACTGGATCTGGTTGATCCTCGGCCTTGCTCTGGCGGCGCTGGAGATGGTGGTGCCGGGGGTTTATCTCATTTGGCTGGCGCTGGCGGCAATCGTCATCGCCTTGCTCGCTTTCGTGTCGGGCCCACCGGTGGCTTTGCAGGTCATCGCCTTCGTTTCGCTGGCCCTGATTTTCGCGTTCTCAGCCAGGCGGGTTCTGCGCGATCGCCCGATTGTCTCGTCGGACCCCCTGCTCAACAATCGCGTGGGCCGGCTGGTCGGGGAAACCGCCATCGTGACGCAGGCGCTCGAAGGCTCCTCGGGCAGGGTCAAGGTGGGTGACAGCGAATGGATTGCCCGCGGTCCCGACATCCCGGTCGGCCAACGGGTCAGGATTACCGGCAGCGACGGCGCGCAGCTGCATGTCGAACCTGTCGTCCTCGTCGACGACAAACGCGATCAACCCCGTGATGCCGAGTAAGACGCTGGCGCAGAACTAGCCTACCCCCGGCGCATCTGCCTTGACGGCGGCCAACACTATCGAAAGTTGGCTCGTACGGCGCGCAAGGTCAGGCTGTGAGCCGATCCGTAAACCGCCCGTGCTTGCGAAACCGCACCATCCACTTGTCGAGGAACAGGTCGAGCGGCTTTGGCTCGATCCCCAGTTTGGCAAAACCGGGCAGGTCGCCGGACGCGACATTGCCCAGTTTGAGCATTTTCCACTGGTCCGATGACATCGGCGTGCCCGGCAGCGAGGCGAACACCGACGATATCGCATCGGGCACCGGCAGGAACGTACGAGCGCGCTGCTGGGCCGCCGCGATTGCTTCGTTGATGTCCATCATCGTCATGACATCGGGTCCAGCCAGTTCGAATGTCTTCCCGCCGAAGGCGCCCGGATTTTCGAGCGTGCGCGCGACCGCTTCGGCTACGTCATCCACATAGACGGGCTGGATCGGCGCATCGGGGCCGAACACCGGCAACACGGGCAGGGTGGAAATCAGCCCCGCGAACATGTTGATGAAATTGTCGTCCTTGCCGAACAGGATCGACGGACGAAGGATCGTCGCTTTGGGAAATGCCGCGAGGACGCGTTCCTCACCCAGTGTCTTCGCCTGGGCATACCGGGTCTGCGTGTCTTCATCGGCATCGCCGACAATCGCGCTGACATGGACGAACGCCTGGGCACCCTGGTTACGGGCAGCTTCGGCCATCCAGCCGGGAGATTCGCCCATCAAGCGCGCCAGATCCCCGTCGAAACTGCCGACAAGGTTCACGACGGCATCGGCGCCGGCGATACAGCGTTCCACACTCTGCCTGTCAGCCGCGTTGCAGCGGGCAAATTGCAGTTGGCCCAAATTGGCGAGGGGCTTGAGCGTGTAGGCACGTTCGGGATTGCGGCTGGCAATCCGAAGCCGGGCACCGCGTTCGAGAAGCGCTTGCGCCACGTAATTCCCGATGAAACCGCTACCGCCCATCAGAACCACGAGTTTTCCGTTCAGTGCGCTGCTTTGTGCCATCGGAATTGCCTGCTTTCGTGCCAATCAAGTGTGGTGTCGGCCCCTTGCCTCAACCGCCGCGCACCCGCAAGCGTTCCGCGCGTGTCGATTGACGTTGACAAGACTCGCCCCCCTTCGCTAGTGGCCCGCCCCTACCCGCAGCCCGGACAAAGACGACCGCGCTGCTCCGGTGCCCAGATGGCGGAATTGGTAGACGCACCAGCTTCAGGTGCTGGCGCTCGCAAGGGCGTGGAGGTTCGAGTCCTCTTCTGGGCACCATTTGTTCTTCTCTTGTTCTCCCAGATAATCTATAAAACCCGCAGAAACCCTAGGGATTCCGCCCTTCGGTAGTTCCGGATCGTCCCGTTTGTTCTCGGGGGTTCCAGACATTTTTGCGGGCCTTTTGCGGGCCTTTGCGAAAACCACATTGGGAAAAGGCCCGCAAATGCCTCTGACCGAAACACGGCTCCGCGCCCTCAAGACGAAAGACAAGCCTTACAAGGTCGCTGACCAGCGAGGCCTTTACATCGAAGTAACGCCGGCAGGCAGTAAGCTGTGGCGTTTCCGATACCGGCTCGGCAAGCTTGAGAAGAAGCTCGCGATCGGCAGCTATCCCGAAGTCAGCCTGAAGGAGGCGCGAGACGTGACCTTCGAGGCGCGCCAGGCTGTCGCCTCAGGGGGCGACCCGGCTTTCGAGAAACGCAAGCGGAAGATCCGCGAGGAGTTTCTCTCCGCCCAGACATTCGAGGCAGTTGCTCGCGAATATATCGAACAGATGATGGTGAAGAATGGCCGTGCCGAAGGCACGATCATCAAAGCCAACTATTTTCTCGATCAGCTCGCACCGGCCATCGGAAACCGGCCCATACATGAGATAGAGCCGTTTGAAGTGTTGGCTCCTCTCAAGCGGCTAGAAGCTACTGGCAAGCACGAGACTGCCAAGAAGTGCCGGTCGTTCGCGGGCCGGGTGTTTCGATATGGTGTCGCAACAACTCGCTGCAAATCCGATCCGACCAGTATGTTGAAGGGCGCACTCATAACGCCGAAAGCCACTCATTATGCGGCCATTCTGGAGCCCAAGGAGCTGGGAGGCCTGCTGCGGGCAATCGACGACTACACCGGCTACATGGTGACCAAGTTCGCATTGCAGATCGCACCACATGTATTTGTGCGACCTGGCGAGCTCAGGCATGCCGAGTGGCGCGAGATCGACCTCGTCGATGGCGTCTGGAAGATCCCTGCTGGAAAAATGAAGGCACGCCGTGCGCATGCGGTGCCACTCTCAAAGCAGGTGGTTGGCTACCTCACTGACCTTGCCGAATTGCTCGGCTATGAAGGATACGTGTTCCCTTCGGCTCGCAGCTCAAAGCGTCCCATGAGCGAGAACACACTCAATGCCGCTTTTCGTCGCATGGGGTATTCCAAGGATGAAGTCACCGCTCACGGTTTGCGGGCGACGGCCTCGACGTTCCTGAACGAGTCAGGATTGTGGAACCCGGATGCCATCGAGCGCGCATTGGCCCACGGCGACAGCAATGCGGTGCGCGGCATCTATCACCGCGGTAAGCACTGGGATGAGCGGGTGCGCATGGCTCAATGGTGGAGCGAATACCTTGATGAACTCCGCTCAGGAGGAAAGATCATAAAGGCAAAGTTTGCCCGGGGTTAAATCGTGGCCGTGCCCTATTTGGAGATGGATCAGAGCAGTGGGGCTAGCGGTCCGGCCTCGCGGCTTGGAAATGACCTTGGCGAGTTCCAAGGGATCTCGGTGATGACCGAGATCGGCCGCAATCGCCGGGGCTTTTTTATCCCGCAAAAATCGATTTTTGAAAAATGCGGGATAAATCGGGTGTTAGCTCTCTGCGTTCTACCTATGTTCGAACATTCTTGTTTTGCTAACGCATGAAGCGTATATCCCCACTCTGAGATTGATTCCGTAGGTTTAAGATGAGCAACCTAACTGCACAGGTTCTGGCAACGGTGAACGCTCCCTATGGGGCGAACCATTCCGCTCATCAACTCGCTGCGCTTATCGCTGACCCATCGAGTGTGGCAACGTGCGACGCCAGCGTCTTCGCTTTCTTCTCGGAGGTGACGCCAGCGGCCCAGAAAGCCTTCATGACTGAAATGAAGGTCAATGAGGATATGGCCAAAGCTATCGCTAGCCAGTTTTCCAAGATGGCTGGGTACTCGCTGCCTCTTGCAGCCTAAGAAAGTGATCTCGCCTCGACAGCAGCCGAGCCAATGGCCGCTTTTATTCGATTTGGCATCCGACATCATCGCGCGAACCACCGAAGCCGTTGGCCGCGAGCCAGATTGGTCGTTCGGAGGTGGGACGGCACTGATGCTCCAGATCGATCATCGCGAAAGCTATGACATCGACCTCTTCCTTTCCGATCCCCAATTCCTCCCCTACCTCAATCCCGAAACACAGGGGTTTGAGCTCGAACGAATGCCGGACACCTATGAGACAGACGGCGCAGGTTCCCTCAAACTGATCTTCGAGGACATTGGAGAAATCGACTTCATTTGCTGTGCCGACATTACGCCAGAGCCATCACAGATCAGTGAGCTACGGGGGCGAACAATCCGGCAAGAAACTCCGGCAGAGATAGTCGCCAAGAAGGTCTACTATCGCGGTGCATCGATGCAGCCACGCGACATGTTCGATATCGCGGCCACGAGCGAAAAGCTGGGCCAGGACTATGTGATCAATGCTTTCCGCGAATGTGGAGTTGATCGATGTGCGAATGCCCTTCGAGCTGCGGAAAATATGAAGCCTGAGTTCGCTAGCTCGATCATCAAACAACTCATGTACCGCGACAGTAACGGTCACCTGGTTGCGCAAGCGCAGGGGATTACAGTGCAGTTGTTGCGTGCAACGCTAGGCGCCTAGGGCTCCCCTCACTCGGACCCAATATCAGCCCATTCCAGAACCAGCTTGTCACCCTTCACACGGGGCAAGGCCTTGCGTGGAATGAGCTTCCCGCGCACCTCGAAGTCGGACGTGATCTTGACCAGAAAGACCATACTGAAGTTCCGTTTGAGGTTCAGCGTGACCTGGTCATTGCTCTTGAATGGCGTGATTGTTTTGACCTCGACCAAGTCATTGCCGAGCCGCCCATCCGATCCTTGAGCGTAGTTGCGGTGCAGCTTTATGCCATGCGTGATCGCCCCGTAGAGTTCTCCGATATCGCCATACACCTGAAGGTGCTTGCCTGTGTGAAGGTGATAATCTTCAGCCGTGGCTATAAGGCTCTCAAAGATCGAGACCAGCGACAGATCGGCATTGGGATATTTTGCCCGCCACTCCTTGTACTGGATTTGCTCGTTGATCTCATCCCAGCTGATCCATTCGCCATCATCCCAGATGGCATTGTCCGGCCCAAGCTGCGATTCGCGTTAAAGCCGGTCTCCCGTCGATAGGGCTGTTACTACTCAGCCAAAGCAAGATCGAAGGCTCAATAGCAGCCCCAGCAACGACACTGATGCGAGAACGGCGAATTCAATCCGGATCCCTAGATTTCGAAGCCATTGCCGCACCGCTTCGAGGCCTCAGTTCGCGGTGCTTTTGCGTGCAAGCTGATCGAAACGGTCGGCGATCGCTTTCCAGGTTTCTACGCCCGCTTCGTCGCCCTCTAAGGCCAACCGTTCCACTTGCTTTGCTATGTCGGCTGGTCCGGCATCACCATGGTTCTTCTCTACCCATAGCGCGGCAGCCCACCGCTCCTGATCACGGTTCAACACCATGGTTCACGCCTTCCGGTCCAGGTTCGGGCCAGCCCTTCGCTAACCAGCTGATCGCCAAGTGACCGACCGTTGCGGGTCACGACACGCAATTTGCGACCGTATTGGTCCTCATCCCGATTTCCGATGGTGTGAAGCTCAAACGGCCCGGCATTAAGCAAATCGACCAATCGGCGTGTCGCCCGCATTCCAAGCTCGTACTCGTAGTCGCACCGAGGCTGGCCAATTTCTGGAGTGTCGATATCAGCGATACGGATCTTGGTTCCATCGAGCCAGAAAGTATCCCCATCGACGACACATGTCCTTCTGACTCTGCTACAGATAGCGAACTGCGGAGAGCTCGCTTGTTGGAACAGACCTTGGGGCTGCTGTCCAACATTTGCGGGTCTCGCGTCTCCTGCCGACCAGTTGAGCGCCAGCATCCCTGCCGCGACGACTATCGAGAATGCCCCTAAGCCCAACATGATCTCCTTACCCAGCTTCCGGCGCTTCTTTGCCTTCAACGCTTTTTGAAAGTCGAGCGGGTCCCTCGCTTCATCACGCACTGGCGTAGTCCGATTTCATTACGGTATGCACCAGCAGATAATAGTCAGAAATCATACGATTTCGTCAATGGTATGCCCCGATTGCAGACCATCTGGATAACACCGTCCGGACGTATTGCGGTGTCTCACCATTTCTTGGGATGCCGCGGGCGCGGGAAACCGCACCAGGACCAGCATTATAGGCAGCTAATGCGAGATGGACCGCTTCGAAGCGTTTCAACATATCGCGCAGGTAGCGCGCGCCGCCGTCGATCGAGGCGATAGGGTCATGCCGGTTTCGAACGCCCAGTTCGCGCGCGGTGGCTGGCATCAGTTGGGCAAGACCGGCGGCACCGGCCGGACTAACCGCCATTGGATTGAAGCGGGACTCGGCCCAGATCAGGGCGCGAAGCAAGTTTGGTGGAAGGCCATACCGGCGCTCAGCCTCGGCGATCGCCCCCATATACAGTCCTTCCTTGTAGGAAATACTCGTCTTCCCGCGCGCATGGACCGCCGGAAGGTACTGCCTGACAGGCTCAGTTTTGCTCTCGACTTCCGGTTGGTGGACCGCGTGTTCGAAGAGGGCGAACTCCTGGGCGCTGACAGGGTGAAACGAAGCCACGATCAAGCCCGCAAAGGCGATCGTTGTTGTCACAAAACGATTGGGGGCGGTCATCTCATTCTTTGCTCCATTGCTTCGAATCGATAAAGAACATACATAGAACACACACCTGTAGGAAAGCGACATATGCTAGCCTTCGAGAGAGGAGAGGAAGCTTATCGAGGGGGCCACTTCGCAAGCTGAGGAGCTCGCATGTCCCTGTCTGCCCGCACTCTTCCCAACCCGTCCCTTGCCGAAACTGCTCGCCGCATTTGCGAATCGCGGGGCGGCAAATGGTCAGGCACAAAGGGGATGGCCTGCTGCCCCGCACACGAAGACCGCACACCTTCGCTCGGCGTGACACTCGGCCGAAAGGCTATTCTCTTCCATTGTTTTGCTGGCTGCGATCAGCAGAGCGTGCTTTCCGCTCTGGCCCGCGAAGGTTTCGAGGTGGCCAGGTTTTTCTCGGGTTCTTC
>NZ_JAYKGO010000009.1:0-2138 GCF_035607565.1 Qipengyuania zhejiangensis
ATGGGATTCATATTCGTTTTATTGGATTTATATTATGCTTCTAAACTTTATCGGAAGATTTTTCGTCTCAGACAGGTATCGAAAGCCAGTCTCATCAGAAACAAGAACTTATTGGTTTGTGTTTGTCGTAACACTTGCATTGACGGTTTTTGTAATAGTTAGATTGATTAACTACAAAACGTTAGGGTCCTTTTGATTATTTGGGCTTATCTTACTAGACGAAAGCCTAGACACTTCCAGTTCTATTTACATATGTTGTAAAAGTAAAGAACTTGGAGGTGAAGTATATGTCACATTGTGGATATGGATACGGATATGCAGCTCCTGTTTCAACTGGAGTGAATCCATTCGTATTAATCGTTGTGTTATTTATTTTATTAATTATTGTTGGTGCTTCTTGGGGTTGGTAAAATAAAACCAAAGAATCCTATCGAATTTGTGATAGGATTCTTTTTTATATTTTCTCATTTATTTTTCATACAATTCCAAAGGCAATCCATCTGGATCTGCAAAAAAAGTAAACCTCTTCTCTGTAACAGGATCAATTCTTACTGGCTCCATACCTACACCATTAGCCTCAAGTTCAATAACAGCTTCCTCTATATCATCAACTTCAAACGCCAAGTGACGGAGCCCTCTGGCCTCAGGATAGGATGTACGCTCTGGAGGATTATTAAATGAGAATAATTCAATTTGATAATCTCCACCTACAGCTAAATCCAGCTTATACGAGTTCCTCTCTTCACGATAGGTCTCCATTACAACCTTCAAACCTAATATATCTACGTAAAAACGTTTGGATTTCTGATAATCCGAACAAATAATGGCAACATGATGAATTTTATTTAGCTTCATATTATCTTTCCCCCTTGTCCCTCTAAAAGGTATATACACCAATCATAAGGTAAGATGATTTTTCCTTCAATAAGGATAGATATTTGTGGCAGGTATGAATGTCGATGAATATGGATAAACAGTTAGCAATATATTGGTACGGGAGGTGTTTGACGGATGAGTGATTATGAGAAGTTAAATAAGATTAGAAAAATGGCGAATGAGATGTCCTATCAAGCAATGGATGATGAATATCAGAACGATGAAGAAAAATTAAAACGTGCACTTGATTATGTCAGTCGATCCTTGGGGATGTTAGCAGAAGTTGAAATGGATCGAACAAAAGGGAGTAATGAAAGTAATGAGATTCTAAATTTTATTGAAATGAGAGTGGAGTTGGCTTTACAACAGATAATGAACCCCACAAAGGATAACCAGCAGTTAGATAAACCGGAGCCATATGTGTTAAAAGATTTAAATGAAGAAAATGGATAAGTTGAAATGTAAAATCCAATTTTAAATTAATGGATTAATATGAAAAGGCCGTTACATACCTGTAACGGTTTTTTATAATTTAATTTAATTTTAAGTAGTTTCTAGGGGAATAGATTGGATACGTTATTAAATATAGAGACTATAAGTGCTGTACCAGTCTATTCCCATGATACAAGGACTTCTTCAATAGCTTGCTTATCTTTTCCTCACAGGATGATTGCTGTATAAGAAAATTATAATTGTAAAACCAAAATTTGTGCCAACCACGAAGTACAATAGATATCATGCAATGACCCCCTACAAATTCTGAATATTTATCGAGTTTCTTCATTAAATTTAACATTCCGATATGAAGCTTATGTTGAGGTAGTATTAATTTATTATAAAGGAATGATTATATCTAGGTATTCTGAAGCAAATTTGTCATCTAGCCATAATTTGGTTTATTTGGGACCGAAAAGGTAATGCAATATCTATGAAACTTGTTATAATGGTAAAATGTAAGTTATTGTCGAAAACTAAACAACTTAAAAAAGGTAGGGGTTATAAATGATTGACATACATTGTCATATCTTACCGGGAGTGGATGATGGCTCTCAAAATATAGAAGATTCTATTAAAATGGCAAAGCATGCTGCAAATGAAGGAATAACGAAAATAATTGCAACACCACATCATAAGAACGGCAAATATGATAATACTGCTTCGGACATAAAACCCCAAGTTGAAAAGTTAAATCAAATACTTAAAGAAGAAATGATACCTGTAGAAATTCTTCCGGGCCAAGAGTCACGAATATTTGGTGAGAT
>NZ_JAYKGO010000004.1:0-7094 GCF_035607565.1 Qipengyuania zhejiangensis
AAACGTCAACGTTTTAAATTTTTATTTTATGAGCAATCAACACTCTATTGGAGAGTTTGATCCTGGCTCAGGATGAACGCTGGCGGCGTGCCTAATACATGCAAGTCGAGCGGACTTGATGGGAGCTTGCTCCCTGATAGTTAGCGGCGGACGGGTGAGTAACACGTGGGCAACCTACCTTTAAGACTGGGATAACTTCGGGAAACCGGAGCTAATACCGGATAATATGTAAGACCACATGGTCTTACATTGAAAGATGGCTTCGGCTATCACTTATAGATGGGCCCGCGGCGCATTAGCTAGTTGGTGAGGTAATGGCTCACCAAGGCGACGATGCGTAGCCGACCTGAGAGGGTGATCGGCCACACTGGGACTGAGACACGGCCCAGACTCCTACGGGAGGCAGCAGTAGGGAATCTTCCGCAATGGACGAAAGTCTGACGGAGCAACGCCGCGTGAACGATGAAGGCTTTCGGGTCGTAAAGTTCTGTTGTTAGGGAAGAACAAGTACCAGAGTAACTGCTGGTACCTTGACGGTACCTAACCAGAAAGCCACGGCTAACTACGTGCCAGCAGCCGCGGTAATACGTAGGTGGCAAGCGTTATCCGGAATTATTGGGCGTAAAGCGCTCGCAGGCGGTCTTTTAAGTCTGATGTGAAAGCCCACGGCTCAACCGTGGAGGGTCATTGGAAACTGGGAGACTTGAGTGCAGAAGAGGAGAGTGGAATTCCACGTGTAGCGGTGAAATGCGTAGAGATGTGGAGGAACACCAGTGGCGAAGGCGACTCTCTGGTCTGTAACTGACGCTGAGGAGCGAAAGCGTGGGGAGCGAACAGGATTAGATACCCTGGTAGTCCACGCCGTAAACGATGAGTGCTAAGTGTTAGAGGGTTTCCGCCCTTTAGTGCTGCAGCTAACGCATTAAGCACTCCGCCTGGGGAGTACGGTCGCAAGACTGAAACTCAAAGGAATTGACGGGGGCCCGCACAAGCGGTGGAGCATGTGGTTTAATTCGAAGCAACGCGAAGAACCTTACCAGGTCTTGACATCCTTATGCCAACCCTAGAGATAGGGCTTTCCCTTCGGGGACATAAGTGACAGGTGGTGCATGGTTGTCGTCAGCTCGTGTCGTGAGATGTTGGGTTAAGTCCCGCAACGAGCGCAACCCTTGATCTTAGTTGCCAGCATTCAGTTGGGCACTCTAAGGTGACTGCCGGTGACAAACCGGAGGAAGGTGGGGATGACGTCAAATCATCATGCCCCTTATGACCTGGGCTACACACGTGCTACAATGGATGGTACAAAGGGCAGCGAAACCGCGAGGTTAAGCGAATCCCATAAAACCATTCTCAGTTCGGATTGCAGGCTGCAACTCGCCTGCATGAAGCTGGAATCGCTAGTAATCGCGGATCAGCATGCCGCGGTGAATACGTTCCCGGGCCTTGTACACACCGCCCGTCACACCACGAGAGTTTGTAACACCCGAAGTCGGTGGGGTAACCGTAAGGAGCCAGCCGCCTAAGGTGGGACAGATGATTGGGGTGAAGTCGTAACAAGGTAGCCGTATCGGAAGGTGCGGCTGGATCACCTCCTTTCTAAGGAAACTGAAGTTCTAGTAACTTCATAAAAAGACGTTTGTTTAGACTAGAAACCTTACGGTTTCAGTCCTGTTGTGGTCAGTTTTGAAGGAAACTTCCTTCAAAGGATACTTTTCACCATGTGAAAAGTATTTGCGCTTGCGTCTGCAAGATTAATCAAAGATGATTAGTTCCTCAGCGCAAGGCAGCATGAAGTAGCTCGCTGATGAGTAGTCACGATGTGATTAAAGCCAGTAGCCTCGTACCTTGAAAACTAGATAACGTAACAAGACATTCAATGAAAAAAGTAAGTTCTTTAAAACTTATTAAGATTGTCAGACGAAAGAGGAGCAAGGAGTTCGAGGAGATGAACTTTCGAGCAGCGGAGCGTACGTTTCTGGTACGTGAGCAGCGCAGAAAGTGAAGTCGACGAAGAAATCCGCAGCTCATCGTTCGTCTGAAGGTTAAGTTAGAAAGGGCGCACGGTGGATGCCTTGGCACTAGGAGCCGATGAAGGACGGGACTAACACCGATATGCTTCGGGGAGCTGTAAGTAAGCTTTGATCCGAGGATTTCCGAATGGGGAAACCCACTGCTCGTAATGGAGTAGTATCTTCACCTGAATACATAGGGTGATTGAAGGCATACCCGGGGAACTGAAACATCTAAGTACCCGGAGGAAGAGAAAGCAAACGCGATTTCCTGAGTAGCGGCGAGCGAAACGGAATATAGCCCAAACCAAGAGGCTTGCCTCTTGGGGTTGTAGGACACTCTATACGGAGTTACAAAGGAACGGGGTAGACGAATCGATCTGGAAAGATCAGTCATAGAAGGTAACAACCCTGTAGTCGAAACTTCGTTCCCTCTTGAGTGTATCCTGAGTACGGCGGGACACGAGAAATCCCGTCGGAAGCTGGGAGGACCATCTCCCAAGGCTAAATACTCCCTAGTGACCGATAGTGAACCAGTACCGTGAGGGAAAGGTGAAAAGCACCCCGGAAGGGGAGTGAAAGAGATCCTGAAACCGTGTGCCTACAAGTAGTCAGAGCCCGTTAATGGGTGATGGCGTGCCTTTTGTAGAATGAACCGGCGAGTTACGATCCCGTGCAAGGTTAAGTTGAAAAGACGGAGCCGCAGCGAAAGCGAGTCTGAATAGGGCGAATGAGTACGTGGTCGTAGACCCGAAACCAGGTGATCTACCCATGTCCAGGGTGAAGTTCAGGTAACACTGAATGGAGGCCCGAACCCACGCACGTTGAAAAGTGCGGGGATGAGGTGTGGGTAGCGGAGAAATTCCAATCGAACCTGGAGATAGCTGGTTCTCTCCGAAATAGCTTTAGGGCTAGCCTCGAGTTAGAGTCTTGGAGGTAGAGCACTGATTGGACTAGGGGCCCTCATCGGGTTACCGAATTCAGTCAAACTCCGAATGCCAAAGACTTGATTCTCGGGAGTCAGACTGCGAGTGATAAGATCCGTAGTCAAGAGGGAAACAGCCCAGACCGCCAGCTAAGGTCCCAAAGTATACGTTAAGTGGAAAAGGATGTGGAGTTGCTTAGACAACCAGGATGTTGGCTTAGAAGCAGCCACCATTTAAAGAGTGCGTAATAGCTCACTGGTCGAGTGACTCTGCGCCGAAAATGTACCGGGGCTAAACGTATCACCGAAGCTGCGGATTGTTCTTACGAACAATGGTAGGAGAGCGTTCTAAGTGCAGCGAAGTCAGACCGTAAGGACTGGTGGAGCGCTTAGAAGTGAGAATGCCGGTATGAGTAGCGAAAGAGGGGTGAGAATCCCCTCCACCGAATGCCTAAGGTTTCCTGAGGAAGGCTCGTCCGCTCAGGGTTAGTCGGGACCTAAGCCGAGGCCGAAAGGCGTAGGCGATGGATAACAGGTTGATATTCCTGTACCACCTCCTCACCATTTGAGCAATGGGGGGACGCAGAAGGATAGGGTAAGCGCGCTGTTGGATATGCGCGTCCAAGCAGTTAGACTGGTAAGTAGGCAAATCCGCTTACCGCGAAGGTTGAGCTGTGATGGCGAGGGAAATTTAGTACCGAAGTTCTTGATTCCACACTGCCAAGAAAAGCCTCTAGCGAGGTGAGAGGTGCCCGTACCGCAAACCGACACAGGTAGGCGAGGAGAGAATCCTAAGGTGTTCGAGAGAACTCTCGTTAAGGAACTCGGCAAAATGACCCCGTAACTTCGGGAGAAGGGGTGCTTTTTAGGGTGAATAGCCCAGAAAAGCCGCAGTGAATAGGCCCAGGCGACTGTTTAGCAAAAACACAGGTCTCTGCGAAGCCGTAAGGCGAAGTATAGGGGCTGACACCTGCCCGGTGCTGGAAGGTTAAGAGGAGAGGTTATCGCAAGAGAAGCTTTGAATTGAAGCCCCAGTAAACGGCGGCCGTAACTATAACGGTCCTAAGGTAGCGAAATTCCTTGTCGGGTAAGTTCCGACCCGCACGAAAGGTGTAACGATCTGGGCACTGTCTCAACGAGAGACTCGGTGAAATTATAGTACCTGTGAAGATGCAGGTTACCCGCGACAGGACGGAAAGACCCCGTGGAGCTTTACTGTAGCCTGATATTGAATTTTGGTACAGCTTGTACAGGATAGGTAGGAGCCTTTGAAGCCGGAGCGCTAGCTTCGGTGGAGGCGTCGGTGGGATACTACCCTGGCTGTATTGACATTCTAACCCGCGAGCCTTATCGGCTTGGGAGACAGTGTCAGGTGGACAGTTTGACTGGGGCGGTCGCCTCCTAAAATGTAACGGAGGCGCCCAAAGGTTCCCTCAGAATGGTTGGAAATCATTCGTAGAGTGTAAAGGCACAAGGGAGCTTGACTGCGAGACCTACAAGTCGAGCAGGGACGAAAGTCGGGCTTAGTGATCCGGTGGTTCCGCATGGAAGGGCCATCGCTCAACGGATAAAAGCTACCCCGGGGATAACAGGCTTATCTCCCCCAAGAGTCCACATCGACGGGGAGGTTTGGCACCTCGATGTCGGCTCATCGCATCCTGGGGCTGTAGTCGGTCCCAAGGGTTGGGCTGTTCGCCCATTAAAGCGGTACGCGAGCTGGGTTCAGAACGTCGTGAGACAGTTCGGTCCCTATCCGTCGTGGGCGTAGGAAATTTGAGAGGAGCTGTCCTTAGTACGAGAGGACCGGGATGGACACACCGCTGGTGTACCAGTTGTTCTGCCAAGGGCATCGCTGGGTAGCTACGTGTGGAAGGGATAAGTGCTGAAAGCATCTAAGCATGAAGCCCCCCTCAAGATGAGATTTCCCATAGCGCAAGCTAGTAAGATCCCTCGAAGATGACGAGGTTGATAGGTCAGAGGTGGAAGCGCGGTGACGTGTGTAGCTGACTGATACTAATCGATCGAGGACTTAACCAAAACGAAAGGCGGAAGAAGCCCGCTTACATCCATAGGATGGTGGAACTTCTGAAAGAGAAGTCGATTTTGACTTCGACTGAAGAAGTGAAGCAGCCGTAGGATGTGGCTTCTGTAGCTGGACAAATACAAATTATTGAATGTCTTGCCGTTATCTAGTTTTGAAGGAATGAATTTCTTCTTGCATTATCTCGTAAAGAGGTTATAATAGATAAGGTTCACTTCTAATAGTCTAGTGACGATAGCGAAGAGGTCACACCCGTTCCCATCCCGAACACGGAAGTTAAGCTCTTCAGCGCCGATGGTAGTTGGGGGACTCCCCCTGTGAGAGTAGGACGTTGCCAAGCACCTAGAAAAGATCAGTCATTTTTGACTGGTCTTTTTTGTTACTTCGAATTTAAAAGCCGAAAGGCTTATTGGTATATAAGTACTTTTACATTTATAAATAGAGATAATAATAATAGGTACGGTCGGGTTTCGAGGAGCGAGTAGTTCAAGGAAGCAAGCGAACGAAAACCGGAGTGTACTCTGTACACGAGGATTTGAGAGAGTGCAGTCTGACGCAGAAATGCGAAGCTCATCGGAAGCCGACCTCTCGAACACGGAAGTTAAGCTCGGCGCCGATGGTAGTTGGGGGCGACCACTACGAGAGTAGGACGTTGCCAAGCAAGTGAGAAGACCAGTCATTTAATGACTGGTCTTCTTTTTAGTTATCAAGGTTTCTACGTAACTCCATTAACTTTTACATAGCAATAGACATCATTATTATTGAAGGACAGTAGGTATTGTACTCTTAAAAAAGGTGTCAAAGGTTCTGTCATTTGCAAATGCCGTTTTGAGTACCAATTCTATTGATCTTTATAAGCTGGTCGATAAAAAGCTGCTGATTCCCTCATTTAGGAATCAAGGGGCGCACTTATCGGTTGGGAAATCAGTTTAAGCACCAGAACTGATAAATAGACGGAAAAATTCCGGCTAATTTTTAATTAATATTTAAAAAAGGCTTAAATAGACGGAGAGATTCCTCTTATTGACTCGGAAGATTCAAAAATGAGTGATTTTGCAGTTCATAAGCGGAAAAACTCCCTTTATTTCCCCTGAAACTAGCTCCATTCTGCATTTAACCGTAAAATCTCCGCTTATTTTACTTTTGCAATCATTACATCAGCAACTTTAATGAATCCAGCAATATTAGCACCCACAACAAATTATCTGTGTAACCAAAGTTTTCAGCTGCCTTCACGCTGGTCATCGATGAAGGACAAGACATCTTATTTAAAAGATTACGATGAATCGCACCCCTGTGAGTGATATTTCATTAAATAAAGGTTATTGATTTCAATAAAGAAACTGCCAAATAATATCGCGCGTTATACATTTTTTATGACCATGGTAAGTCGGGGTGACCACTACGAGAGTAGTACGTTACCAAGCAAGTAGAGAAGATTGCACATAGATGACTGGTCTTCTGTTTAATTAGAACTTGAAAACTGTAAACTTCTTATTAAAAGGAATACTTTTACGGCAACAATACAGTTTCATGAAACTATTATTGAACTAATTCGTAGTTTAATATTGGGGGTGGGGTATTTGATTAAAAATGAAATTTTGGAAAAAAAGGAAGTTAGTATGAGAAAATTATTTAATATCATAGGAATTTTTATTTTTGGCGGATTAGCATTAACTAATGTGATTAATCCACTACCTTCAAGTGAGCAAGCCAAAGAATTCCTGATATTCATTACGGGAAGTGCTATTGTCTATTACATATTAGTGAGTATATACTTCTTTGGCGGATTATGGAGGAAGGTTTTTTATGCAAGTTTAATTCTTCTAAGTGGAGTTAGCTTATTTATGATTTTTTATCTTGCTTCTAATCCGATACCGCATTAATGTAGGTGCAGCCATATCTTAATATGGCTGTTTTTATGTTTCACTTTGTTATCAAATTGACTACTGACATGCGCTAAAATGCAGCTGTATTCTTACTCTACTGATAGTTTTTCAACTTTGGTTGAGGCTGTCTCTATCTAGTAAAAGAATTATCCATCTACAGGCATGCTTTGTTCGAGGTTCCATCTGATGTTTCATATACTAAATTCTTTTTGTTGACAAAATGAATGAAA
>NZ_JAYKGO010000010.1:0-2111 GCF_035607565.1 Qipengyuania zhejiangensis
CTTAGCAAGTTGTCTAATATCTAATGTGCTAATCACTAAATTCCCTCGCTCGACTAGCTTCATTCCTAATCGATACTTTCCATTTTCAGGATTTTGGTCGATGTAGCGAGATTCCTGGAGAGTTTTTAATAAAGAGTGAACAGTGCTTTTATGAAGTTCCATTTTTTCGCTAATATCAGTAATTTTCAGCTCAGTAGTGTGTTCATTAAATAAATCTAAAATTCGAAGAGAACGTTGGACAGATTGGATAATTGGCATAATTAACCCTCAAGTTCATTAGTATTATTGGCAGTGCAGATACAGTGCAAAACCTACCAGTATACTATTAACAGTAATATAGGATATTTGAAAATGCAATCAAAATCAGCCTATATCGTGCCAAAAAAGAGTTTTGTAGCACTTCGTTCAATTATACCGAAATAGTTCTATTGTAAGTGTTTACTTTTGAAGGGTGTATGTTATAATCAACTCAACAAATCTAAATGGTAGAATAGTGTTTTATAATGTAGAACAAATTGCTGTAAATCATTTCTACTAAATATATAAAAAGAGGGGAAAAGAATGAGTAAAATAAGAACATTTAACGGAATTATTCCTCCGGTGTCAACTATTTTTGATGAGCATCATAACCTTAATAAGAAGGATATGGGACTATTAATAGATTCTTTGATTCATGCAGGAGTAGACGGTTTGTTTTTCCTTGGAACTGGCGGAGAGTTTTCTCAAATGTCGGCACAACAAAGAATAGAAGTGGCGGAGTTTGCGGTTAGCTATGTAGATAAGCGAGTTCCTGTATTAATTGGGACAGGCAGCACAAGTACAAGTGAAGCCATTTCCTTGAGCCAACACGCTCAACTTATGGGAGCGGACGGAGTCGTTGTAATTAATCCCTACTACTGGAAATTAACAGAGGAAAACTTATTTCATTATTTTAGTGATATTGCTCAATCGATTGATCTTCCAATTATCCTTTATAATTTTCCAACCCTCACAGGCCAGGACCTAACGCCTGACTTTGTAAGGAGTCTTGTTGATAAGTATGATCATATCGTTGGAATTAAAGAGACGATTGATTCAATCGGTCATATCCATGAAATGATTATGAAGGTGAAAGGGAAGCATCCTCAATTTTCAGTTTTCTGTGGATTTGATAATCATCTGTTGAACACGCTCCAGCTTGGTGGAGATGGCACAATTTCTGCAAGTGGAAACTTCGCCCCTCATTTATCAGTTGGTATTTATCAATCGTTTATGAAAGGTGACTTAGAGAAGGCAGTTTCACTTCATAAGAAGCTAGCTGTACTGCCACAGCTTTACCAAATTGATAGTCCGTTTGTAAATGTTGTGAAGGAAGCAATGAAAATAAGTGGCTTGGATATTTCGACCCATGTGTTGCCACCGTCACGTTCACTTAGTAAGGAAAAGATTCAACAAGTGAAAGAAATTTTAGAAAGTACGAAGGTCATTCCAACAACGGTAAGATAGGATAGCGGATTATCGCTATTTTATCTGTAAGAATAGTTTTCTAGATAATTATCTGGTAGTGTCTAATTATTAAGACCAGAACTATGAAAAAAAATATTACATATTGGAGTGATAATATGTCAGTGAAATCAATTTTTAATGAAGAAGATTCATCTTTATATAATGTGAGAACGCATGCAAAAGGGCCGGTGGGCTTACTTCCTCTCACCCCACAGATGCTTGAAGAATCACCAAGTGGAGACTTGTTTGGTCTCTCTCAAAACGTAGGAATGGGTTGGGAGCCGAAAGAGTTACTTGGCACGCAGGTTTTAATTCTAGGTACCAAGGGTGGAATTCGTGACCATGATGGGAGTCCCATTGCGTTAGGTTATCATACGGGACATTGGGAAGTAGACTTATTAATGATCGAGGCTGCGAATGAAATCCGTAAAACAAAAGGTGTTCCCTTTGCCGCATATGTAAGTGATCCATGCGATGGTCGGTCACAAGGAACCTTAGGTATGTTCGATTCTTTTCCTTTCCGGAATGATGCCGCATTGGTGTACCGGAGGTTAATTCGCTCACTTCCAACTCGTGAGGCTGTTATGGGAGTCGCTACATGCGATAAAGGCTTACCAGCCATGATG
>NZ_JAYKGO010000005.1:0-3233 GCF_035607565.1 Qipengyuania zhejiangensis
AAAAGATCTCTATCCAGAAATTCCGAGAAAAAGTGAAATAACTGAAAAAAATGCCCATACAGTATCACAGGCATTATATTCAATCCGAAACTCTGCTAATTAATATGCACTTTTTATAAGGCTATTTTCGCATCATTTGTGTTTTTTAAAGGTTACAGTTACTACCAAGCTTTCCATTACGCTCTTCATGATGAAAGGCTATTTTCAATAGCAACAATCTTTATGAAAACAGCCAAAAAAATAATGAACACTTAATATCTGGCTAAAAAGCTAGATATTAAGTGTTCATTCGTTTCAACAAGTACAGATATTAACTCTCTATTTAGTTCAGTTTAAAGCTATTGTACTTTATTAAAATCTTACTGATGCTCCCCCCCCTAAAGGAGTGGGGTTCTAATTTACTTATACACTTCTCCAGTACTCTCACCCGAAGTTCATAAACTCTTCGAGTTACAACGTAGAGGAACTCATGGACGTTCAATTAGACTTCTACAATCAAAGAAACCGATGTTTCTATTAGCGATTGTTTCGGCTCGTATCTAAACCGAAATTTACAATTAGATGCCCATACTGAAAAACACTACTATAATTAGGGATAGACCTTAACGTATTCTACGTGGGGTTTATCCCTTTTTATTTTACTTTATTGACAGTAAAACCCTATTTAAAAAATATAGTAGTTAAAGTATAATACGAAAGAATATTCCCCCTATGTCCAGTTAGGAGGATATAACAACTGGTTTCAAAAGTTTTACTAAAGTGGCTTCAATATTACTACAGAAATTTATAGAGGATGGTTTAATTTGAAGGTTCAAGAGATTATTACCTCCGATAATAAAATGAGGTATGTACTTGTTGATAAAGATGGAGAGTTTATAAAACCTGTGGTGAAGTTTATCAAATATAAAGACAACACAGGGACCGCAAGAAATACAATACGTTCCTATAGCTATGCACTGAAATTATTCTTTGAGTTCTTGGAGCAAAAGAAAGCAGACTACAGAGATATTGGCATAGATGATATGGCGGAGTTTATAAGGTGGCTTCAAAGTCCCTATCGGGATATAAAGGTGACTAACATGGTCCCAACCGATATAAAAAAAAGAAAAGCTCGCACTATTAACATTTACTTGAATAGAGTCTTTGGTTTTTATGATTATCTTATGAGGCATGAAGACTATACTATGGATTTGTCTGAACGACTAAAAAGACAAGTAATTGCCTCCCGAGGAAGTTTTAAGGGATTTCTTCACCATACTCTTAAAAATAATTCAAAGAGTATTATGATTTTGAAACTTAAGGAACCAAAGGAAAAATTAAAGGTTATGACACCAGAACAGGTACAAATATTGGTTAATGCATGTCGGAATACAAGGGATAAATTTTTATTGGCTCTTTTATATGAAACAGGAATGCGAATCGGTGAAGCACTATCACTTCAACTTTCTGATATTATTCCGGTGGCTAAAAAGATCACAATAAAAGATCGTGGCGAACTTATTAACGAAGCGGAGATTAAGACCGTATGTAGTCCACGTACGCTTGATATATCAAATGAATTGGCTAACCTTTACCGAGTTTACATTTTAGATACCCATACAGACGAAGTTGATACTAATTTTGTTTTTATAAAACTTAGCGGCGAACAAAAAGGATGCCCTCTTGACTATAAATGCGTACAAGCTCTTTTTATTCGTCTTAAAGCAAAAACTGGAATAGTTGGAACACCCCATATGTTGCGTCATACAAACATAACGGAGTTATGGAAGACAGGAGAAATGCGTCCCGAAATCCTTCAAAAGCGAGCAGGCCATGCCCATGTGCAGACAACTCTTCAAATGTATGTTCACCCATCTGAAGAGGATATACGGAATGAGTGGGAAAAAGCGATGAAACAAAAAACGTTCAAGGGAGAAGAAAATGATAAGTAACACTGCCTATCAACCCAGTATAACAATAGTGAAAACGGCGGTAATTCAAGAACAATTGCAAGGTTATTTTGGAAATGATATGTGGGATTTAACAGAACCTATTTTTGAAAAATATAGTGATGGCGATTCCTGGGCCTATTCACAAAAAAAGTTAAGATTTACTCTCATACCCTCCTCTATTCGGGATGAGATCAAGTTTTTTTTCGCTAACCAAATAGTGAATAAGAGACTCTCCCCAAGTACAATGATAAATTATTCTTCATCATTTAAGCATTTGAGTCCATTTTTGAAGAAATATTATCATAATATTAAAAGTTTAGTAGATATACCTTATAACCATGGATTGTTGAAATACAAGACCTTTTTGACTAACACAGGTATCAGGATAATAGGAAAAGGTGGTTATAATACCAATCCTATTTCAGCATTCAATTCGATATTCAATTTTTTATTTGACTTCTATGATACAAGGAATGAATTCGAAAAAGATGTATGGGATATAAGGAGAATACCAAACGCAAGATATACAATAAATAAAGCTGAATATCTTCTATCTTTTGAGAAGATCCCCACTTTATTTCGTAAAACGGTAAAGAACTATTGTAAGTATGCATTAACCTATTTGAGTCACAGCAAAGTAAAGGATTCTATAAAAGGCATTGGAGCTTTTATAGAATTCATTCATAAGAATCATTCCGATTGGAGCGATTTCAGTCAATTAAAAAGAGAAGAAATTGAAAAGTTCCTGAGTTACTTTACTCAAATAAATGCGGGCTTAAGTCAAAATTATAAGTACATTTTACTTTCGTCAGTTAAGTCTTTTTTAGAGTATCTCCAACGCTCCGAGCATTCTGACGCACCACAAAGACCTATAATTACATTGTTTTTTAAGGAGGATTTTCCAAAGACACCAAAGCCAAATGAAAATCAAATTAAATATATTCCTGAAACGGTAATGAATCAATTGGAACTTCTTTTAAAACGAAATCCAGAGGATGTCACTCCACCGATGGACGATAGAGATAATGAGTATGTCCCTATTGCGATATTACTTATGGCAACTGGTTGGCGAATTAGTGATATTCTAAACCTTCGAATCCAGAATTGTTTAATAACCACAAACAATGGCTATTATTTACAGGGAGATATTCCAAAAACAGAAGTCAAACAACATCGTATACCTATCGATAAGGAAGTAGCAACGGTTTTACAAGCCATTATAGATCAAACAAAGAACAAATCAACACAAGAGAACAATCCCAAAGGGTATTTATTTGTTCGTACAAGGGGAAAACGCAAAGG